>NZ_CP048914.1:0-1200000 GCF_014023125.1 Candidatus Xianfuyuplasma coldseepsis | reverse complement strand
ATAATATACAGTTAAGTCAGGTCTCCGTCTATGGTCAGCTTTAACAGTTGTTTCAATACCTAGTTCATTCTTTATTTGGTTAACAGTCTTATCGCTTGCTGCATAGTAATATGTCATAAACTTGTCATCTAATAACCATAAGTTACTTTGAAGATAGCTATCATCACCTCTAAACGAATCAGTTTTCATCGGCATAAACAGATTGTGGATAAAAGATTCATTCTTGCTTTCATCACTTAAAGATTTCTCTAAAGCATCTGTAATTTGGTCTCTATATAAAATATATTCAGCTAATTCAGCAGCTGCAACTGTACTAACTTCATTAATTGCCTCAATAAAATTATCAGTCGGAACATTGTTTTTCTTTAGAATCTTCTGGAATTTCATTCGAGTTTCGCTTTTGCTGTTTTCAAATTTCTTTCTAGCGTTCTTAATAATAACATCTTTATCACCGATGATGTCGTCTTCAGTTTCAAAATATATTGCCAAGTGTGGTGCTTCATCTCTTGCTTTTTCTAATTCCCTTTTGGTTGCTTCAATTAGTTCTGGGTACTCTTGAAATATTATATGACGGAGTTGATCCTTAAGATCAGTATTAATCATCTTCAAAGTGACCGGATTATCCAAGTTAGGATCTTTTAACCCTTTTAACCCAGGTAGTTCATTCCTACTATCATCGTCTCTCTCATCAAAATACTCTGATGTAACTAGTAATGTTAATGAAGAGTTATTTGGAAAAGACCCATTAATACCTAAATATGATAAATTTATCTCCTTAACGGTTCTAAAATTCGCACAATAGAATGCTTTAATTTCTGATTTTTGATCATCAAAAAACTCATAATGCATTTGAAAATCAAAAACTTCGTTGGTAATATCGCTATCAACGGTAAAATCAGATTCTTTGAGATCGGGGATATCATTTGGACTTATGCTTAGTTCTTCATCGTCTAAATGCAGATTTATTACATAATGTCTCCCCTCTTCTTTTAGTAAAACTAATTTCAATAAAAGGTGATCAATAATCGCTTTCTTAATCAGTTCAGCATTCGCTTCTACTCGAATATCCCTCTTTCTCTCTACAATGTCATATAGTCTTACAACCGTCTTCGATTCTTCAATTGAAAGATCCTCCACATTCAAATCGCTATCATCAAAATTAATGTTGAAAGGAATATTAACTTTACAGCCCTCAGATGCAACCATACTTTCAATTTCTACATGTTTAAAAATATTCAGCCAAGTAAACCTTCCACTTCCCTTTGCACCTAACTTAATCTTATTATTAGTCCAAAGCTCTAAAAATGCATCTCTGTTTTTCTGCGTAAATCCTTCTCCATTATCGATAACAGTATAACTATTTACCAAATTAGGTGTATGATCCAATGTTTTTTCGATATCAAATATCACCTTAATATCTGATGCTCCAGCCTCAATTGAGTTTACTATTGTTTCATATAATGGTTGCAAGAAATTAATCTTCCTATTAGAAAGAACATTAACTGCTTTTTGTAAATTAACTTTCATACCCCATCTCCTATATTCAAAATTTCTTTATAAAACACTCTAATCAAATTATACCATTTTATAAAGAAATAAGTAAGTCCATATTAGGACCTACTTATCATCTTTTTCTTCGCCTTTGTATTCATCGTTGTTAGGGTTCAATTGATCAGCATGGTTATCCAAATCATCTTGATAAGCGTCATTATTAGGGTTATTTTGATTTGCATAGTCATCTAATTGTTGTTGCGTATGTGTGTGTCCTGATACTCCGCCTCTTTTAGCCATTTCTTCAACTCCTCTCCTAATTGATTGTTATGAATACCATCATTCTTGAAAGTCTGATGTAAATTCCCATTCTGTTTTGGATCATCCTTAATCCTCATATCATCAAATATCCGTTTATTGACATACCTTTCTTTCCCATTCTCCATTTTGTAGACTTTATAATTCCTAGCATGATACATAAATATCTTAGATTTGAATCTCAGGTAGTCTAAAGCATACTTGGTTTCACTGAGTAGTTTTTTACAAACTTCAAATGTAGTAACAGCATCTGATAACCCATTATGGGGATTCTCGTTTATATAATCTAGATGTTCAGCAAGTTTACTTAGTCCTGAAATTCTTTTACCAAGTAATGTATCTGAAATCTCTCTTAGATCATAGAATCGGAAATCATATGATGCCAAATCATATCGTTTACAACTTTCATGAAGCATAAATGCATCATTCGCTGTATCATAGCCAATGCATACATTTGATGACACCAATCGTTTAATTTCATCATAGTGATGTGGAAACAATTCCGCTTTTGCCATTAACTCGGCATCAATAGGGCAGGGTATTTTTTGATGTACTCCATCCTTTCGAAAATAGTACTCAGCATCTGGATTAATGATAATCTCCCTCTGTTCAATAATATTGAAGTGCTTATCTGTTAGTACATATCCAAATGAATAAATCTTTGCAGTCTTATCATGTCTATTTGCTGCCTCGATGTCGAAAAATAAATAACTCATAAAATCATCCCTTCTTATGTGTATTGAATATATAGAAACAAAAACGACCATACATAACATCAATCAAAAGAGCAACTCGTGCTTCTTTTCATTGATATCAGTATAGTCGTGCTTTTAACTCATGCGTTATTCAGCTAGACAATTTGTCTAGTCGGATAGCAATTTGCGATCCATCACATCCACAATTCATAATCATGGTCTCAATCATCAAATAGGGCGCCACTGCGTTATCCTCTTGAATCTTTGAGAAACACTATCTAATATTCCAATATTCTTATAGGAAAATGCCTACAGGGCAGTATTGTAACATTGGCTAACCTCTATCGCATGAAATATGGTTGCCTGCATCAAGGAGAAGATGCAACAATTGTAGTTTCCTATAGTTTTATTTTAAACCTATTTATTTTTCTTGTCAAATCTTAGCATAAAGAAAAAGAGTGAAAAAATCACTCTTCAATCTTGTGTTCAAAGTTTGTCTAGGCTCCCAATCCAATCAGATAGTAGTTCATCCAATATCTCTACGGTGGATTTTCGTTCGAAGTTATCATATGGTATCAGATGCTTGTAAACTTTCCCTCTAAAACCACGTTCTTCGGTAATATCATATCTTCTAACTTTTCTAGGCAATTGGGAGAGATCGATTTCCATTTCTGAACCTTTTAAATCGATTACTTTTACATTTCGGCTACTAAAAAACTTTCTTGTACTGATTTTAGCTTTGATTATTCTGTCAGTATGTGGAAATACTGCGCTGTAATATAATTGTGATTTTATTTTGGTGAGAATGAATACGGGATAATATCTTCTCATATTTACATCATAGCCCTAAGCAAAGAAACCAATACTTCTTAAAGTAATCTAATATGTCATATGGTCCCCAGTTTTCTTGATCTTCCTGGAGTATAAAGTTTAACCACTCATTATAAACGTATCCATCCAATCTTGAATCCTGTTCAATGTCATACTCCCGAAAACTCCAAGGTAGCATTCCTAAATCAATAGGCCCAATAACACAGCCATACTTCATAGGTTGCCCTATCTTTCTAAAATACTTCGTAGCTTTGTTTCTTGCTTCCGTTTTGTTGTAGGCTCCTGGCAAACAAGTTCTAAAACACCAATAATCACCATCATGCCACAGATTGAATACAACGTACAATTGTTTGTATAGTAATTCATGCAGCTCTTGCTTTGTTAAATCTTCCATTTTTTTCATTATATTTTCTCCTTAAGTTTTATTTTGGTCTATAGGAGAAGTATTATTGTTGTGACTCTAAACCAATAAGTTTTGTGCTGTTACAGTTCCAGCTCTGTTTTGAGACAAAAAAACACAAACCGTTCAAAAACTAGTTGTTTTCGATGAAATGGTTTGTGTTATGTCTTTTATTCACTTTTTTGCAATACTTGATTGCACCTATAGTTTAGTTCAGAAATAGAGTGATGTCAAGTTATTTGTACACTACATTCTTCTTTCTATCTAAGATAGAAATTTATTCAAATCATTTCCATGTTCTATTAGCTACGTATTTCAAATTATGGTTTTTTCCATCTTTACGTACAATTTCCGCTATAATTTTCCATCCAACAAGATCAATTTTACTTTTGAGCCACTCTGGCAGATCACTTATTTTCATAAACCCTTTATGGTTGTCATTAAACAAAACGAGAACACCGTGTTTTGTACTACCAATTATTTCACCTTCAATAAAATCCCCCATCTGGACATAGTTGGATCTATTTATAACATACTCATTTTGGTTTCCCTGTATGTCATTATCATTTGATAAAACTTTGTCTTCGTATTTTTTATCTTTTATAAAATACTTTCCACCAGGAGTAATTCCATACTCTTCAGGTTGGGACTCATTCATACAATACTGACAAAAAATATGATCCTTTCTCTCATCATAAATTAGGGTACCATTTGCATCACATTTATTGCAAACTAGATTTCCCCAGACTACAGATTCATTGTTCTCAATACTCGATTCGTGTATAACATCATCTTTTTCAGATTCTTCTTGATTTGCATCATCAATTACTCTGACAAATTCTCGATATAACTCATTACCCTTCACTCGTGAATTCTCATCATAAATATACTCAATTCTTCTCATCACATTTTTAACCATATCAATCTGATCTTGAACCAAACCTTTGGTGAAACGGTCATAATAAGTAAATCTACAAAAAAGCATCATGAGCTCTTTGTTTTTGCATGATAGTTTTTCTTCAAACTCTTTCATATTATTGTATACTGTTGGTCTTTTCACATCAAGCTCATCGGCAATGTCAGTTATTGAATATCCAGATTGAAAAAATACTTTCCTCAAATCAAACTTCTTCATAAGTTTTACCCCCGATAAAAATCTATTGTTACTATAATTATACCATACTCTAATCATGGCATTTTCTATCTTAAAAGGCCCTCCCTAGATAAGAGTCATATTCGATGTGAATGATTTGAAACTGAAGCTAATGACAGAGCTTTAAATTCTGATTCTGTGAAGTAGGATGTATGATTCCCAACTATTATTTCAATCACCTTATACAATCGAGTCTACAACTTTGAAGCGTTGGCAAAGTTTTCGTCTTACAAGAATATCCTTAAATGTAAAATCAGTTTACACTTAGAGGAATCACTCAGAATTATTTGTGGTGTAAAGCGAGTTTACAGTTCTATTTTTTCAGTATGTAATATCATTTTACACATTAACTAGTTACCACATTTGTAAAATCATTTTACACATGTGCATAACCCTTTTACAGTCTATCATAACTACTTCTTTTGATTCATGGTATGTACCTGTTCAAAGAACCATAGAAGTCTATGGTCCTCCGAACAAATCAATACACCATTGGTTCCTTACTTTGTTTGAGTAGGTCGATTAAGAATACCATACAGCATCTCGTCATAGCTTAATTGGATGTCCATCTGTGCGGTAGACTTGTTGGTAATGTCAATACGACTCACTATAAGACGGATCAGTTCTTTGACTTTGAGTCTCTCAGATTCAACCTTAGTTTTTAGGATTGATGAGATATCTGATAAGAACGATTCAACATCCTGTTTCGTGATAAGAAGTGACTGTGATTTTATATCATCAGTACCCTCAATAAGTTCAGACATCAGGTGTTGGTACTCCTCTGTTCTATCTTTGATTTTTTCAAGTTCTTCCTTAAGCTCAGAAGCAGTAATTAATCCTTCTCGATGCATTGACAATACCTCAGATTTCAGTCGAGAACGCTTTTCAATTTCAATCTCTAAGATGCGTCTTTTACCATCAGCACTATTTTCATCGATGGTATTTTCAGTGATGTAATTATATAGGGTCTCTACTAGTTCAGGTGAGTTCAATTTCTTTGCTATTTTCTTAATGGCGATAGGATCAATTAAGTCTACTCTGATACCATTCGCATGACATGCGGTCAAACCCTTATTGTGAAATTGTGAGCAGCTATAATATAGTCTTTCTACAGGACCATTTTTGGTCTTGTATTTTGTTTTTGAACCTGTCATTTTGCTACCACATTCAGGACATGCAAGAACACCAGCAAGAATGTATTTTCCAACCGGTGCTTTTCGTCGTTGATTCTGTTTCATTTTCTCTTGAACTTGGTCCCAATCTTCTTTTGTAACGATTGCATCGTGGTTCCCTTCGACTATTATATGCTCTGTGGATAATCCTTTTCTACGTTTAATATTCCAGTCTTTATATTTCCCATATCTAATATATCCAGCATATAGTGGATTATCCAAAATGGTCTTGATTGTATTGATTGCGAAGAGTTTATTTTTTTTGGTTCGAACTCCTGCCTTATTTAACTTGTTGGTAATGGCTTTGTATCCATATCCACCCAGGTACATCTCAAATATCGTTCTAACAACTTCACCTTCTTGTTCGTTAATAACAATCTTCATAGTTTTCTTCTCAGAAGTTTCATCAAGTACTCTATCATAACCAAAGATGGGTCCTGAACCGTACATCTTACCTTCTTTGGCACGACGTTCAGCACCAGCACGGGTTTGCTCAATAATGATATCTCGTTCCATTTCAGCAAATAGACCCATCAGAGTAATCATTGCTTTTCCCATTGGGGTTGAAGTGTCAATATTATCATTGATTGCTCGAAAGGAAACATCTTGTCTTTTTAGGTCATATACAATGTTTAGTAAGTCTCTTGCGTTTCGAGCTAATCTCGATAATTTCGTCACATATACTTTTGAAATAAGGCCAAGTTCTACATCCTTCATCAGACGAATCAAACCTTGTCTATTATCAATTTTTGTTCCAGAAATTCCACCATCTCGATATACAATATATTCTTGTTTTTCTCGTTTGACTTCTTCGATAAGTTTCTCTTCTTGATCTTCAAAGGAGAAACCTTGTTTTAATTGTTTATCGGAACTTACTCTAATATAGATTGCGATTTTCTTATTGATTTTGTTCATTGGTTTTCTCCTCTCTTTCTTTTTCTAATTTCATTACTAGTAACTGATATAACAGTTCTAGTATTTTATTATTTCTAAGATTTTCCATGTGATACACCTTCCATCATTAATTTTTAATAATGGACTGTTAGGTGTTCCATAGAAGACTAAGAAATAGACAACAAGCAAATTAAAAAGCCTAGAAATTAATTAATCTAGACTTGTAGTTATTTGATTTCCATCATATAGTGTGTAGCAGTTTCATCGAAAATTGTAAAACCTAATCTATGATACAACTCAGTAGCTCTTGTGTTCGACTTAAAACTACCTAATGTTAATCGTTTACGTTGATTTCTAGCACCAGTGATAAACGCATTAATCAATTCTGAACCGATACCACGCCCTCGAAACTCGGGTTTAATATGTATTTCTGTAAGATTGATTTTATCAGGATGAACAGATAATTGATAAAACCCTATAACATTCCCTTCATTTTCTATAACAGTTAATTCTTCGATAATAAATGAATCATTAAAATCATTTATTTGATATGTTTCGTCCCACCCCCATATTTCATCAACATACTTGTAGTTGGAGTTTTTCTTAAGATCGTATATGCATTTTTTATCTTCTATTGAAGCTTTTCTTAGACTATATTTCATATGATTCCCCAATTTTCAAACCGGCTATGTCTAATGTCATTCTTATTTCAACAATACTTGATCCATTGTTTAAGTTGACAGTTTTTTCTTTTCCGTCCTTTTCAAATCCTATATGTTCATAAAATTTAATAGCATGACTATTCGTCTTTAAAACCCATAACGAAATATTTGAATACTCTCTGAGTTCTTTGAAACACATGTTCATAAGTTGCTTCCCAATGCCTAATCCATAATACTTTTTAAGTACATATATTGCATTTATCTCGCCTGTATCTTCAAGATCATCGTCTCTACATTTTAAGTAACATGCAAATCCAACTATCTTATCATCGAAAAGGGCGACATACGTGTTCTGAGGATATTTCCTAGCTGTTTCTACACAATTTGTAAGTGTTCTTGAATCTAAATAGTTTTGATCAATCAAACCTGTATAAGCCTCATTCCATGAATGATAGTGAACATATCCTTTTCCTTCAGCATCATCAATTGTTGCTTTTCTAATAATAATATGATTTTTCATTGAACCACCCCACTTGCATACTTCTTTTAATTGCTATATAGCAATTTTCATTGCAATATCAACTGCAATCTTATTCACTATATCTTTAATCTTTCTTCTTTCAACTAAGAAACCACTCCATGTATCTTGTTTAACAATATCCGAGAAGTACAATATTTGTGAGAATTGTATGTCTCTAAATTTTGCAACAGCAGCCATTCCAGCACATTCCATTTCAACAGCAACTGCACCTTGTTGTTTTCTAATCTCTATTCGAGATTTCGTTTCTCTATAGAAAGCATCTGTTGTCCAAACTATGTCCTCTTTAAAATCTATATTCATTGCTTTAAGTTCTTTTTCTACTAAAACATTTAGTTCTTTGTTTGTTTCTACATATACTGAAGGTTCCATATAATGATATGACAATCCTTCATCTCTAATTGCTTTTGATACTAATATAACTTTCTTAGGATCAAATTCACCTATTAGCCCACTACTTCCACAAGCTATAACTTTTTTAATACCTATTGCTATTAACTCTTCAAGCAAGCCACCCGCAGCAGCACTACCCAATGGTGCATATGACAATACTATTGAGTCTTTATATAAGTATTGTTGCAATCTATATGAAGCTCCAACAAATCTAAATAAAGGTTTTGCATCTTTAAGTAAATCTTCATCTGGATGTCCATCAAATAGCATAACTGCTGTATCAATGTGCTCTGGTAGCTTTTCACAGTCATCTAGAATAATGTTCGGACTTATTACACCAGTTTCATTTAATCCTCTGGTTTCTAATATAGGTGCTTTTTTCATACCAACTCCCCCTCTTATTTCAAATACTTTCTCAACTCTGGAATAACGATAAATTCTCTTTGCATCCAAGTATCGTATTTATAGTTTTCTGTATGTGTAGCATATGCTTGTTTCAAACCCTCCAAAGATAGCCATCTCAATTCCAAGTCTTGATCTATTTCGTGATCTGTTCTATTTGTGTCATCAACTTCCTTAATTAACTCACAAACAAAATAGTTATGAATAATCCTAATTTTAGGATAATTGCAATCTAAAACTGCAATTTGTTCAATTGGTTTCACAATCAAACCTGCTTCTTCCTTTGCTTCTCTAATGCAGGCTTGTTCTAATGTCTCATTTTCTTCTACCCCACCACCTGGAGTTATGTACGCATTGTATTTCTTCGAATATAATATAGCTACTTCATTTCCCTTAAGAATAAGTGCTCTTGATGCAATCTTTTTCCTAACTTCTTGATTAAATGCTGAACTGTTGACTCTAATTTCTAACATAATGACCCTCCCTAATATTTACCAATATACCATCCAGGACTTCTATATAAATCGTCCTTAATACTGAATATCTCTTTAATTATTTTTACACTTTTATCTATATTGTCTGGATCAAACTTCTGCACCCAAGGAATAGCTGCAATGGTTAATAGTAAATCATAGATATTATATTTCAGGAAAAAATCTTCAACAGGAATTTCATCTAAGTATCCGTCTATATAACCTGATGCAAAATATGGACTAATCTTGGCATTATGCGGGGTGTTATTCCTAAAATCAGTTAATAAAGATCCTGGGCGTACACGCTCAAAATCAATGACTCCTTTATACTCACCTTCTTTAAATATCATATTAAACAGGTGATAATCCGCATGTGTTTGAACACCCAATAATGAATATAGATGATGTATATTAGATTTAACTACAGTTATAATATCATCTATTTCAGGCAATAACTTCTTAACATTATTTTCTAGTGCTGCTTTAATTTTTGCATTCATGTAAGTATTTAAATGTTGTTTCATATCAAATTCTGGAAGTGGATATGCTTTATGGAACTTTACAATCTCCTTTGCAGCAATAATACCAAGTTCATATTGTCTTCTCTTAGAGTAACTTTCTATTACTTCAAGCCCATTCTCTCCATCTATATATTCTGTTATATAATATCCATAGTTTTGATCTTTAATAAGTTTAATTGGTTTTTGACACAAAGCTACTTTGTTAAATTCCTTTTGAACCCGAAACACTTCTTTGAATTGTTCGTATTTATCACGGGGGAAAACTCTAACAACAAACTTATTATTAACAACATATTTCTGATCCAATGAGAAACCTTTTGTCAACTCTTCAAAGGTTGAAATATTCCCATTTATAATTTCTTGTAATTGAACCAATCTTTCTAGACTTCTGCTTACATACCATTTCGGCACTAGTAAATCACCGTATGCATTATGTACTGACATCATAAATTCAATGTCATCTTTCATTTCTTCCAAAGTATACACATCTGGTTTAGCAATTGGATTGGATGATAGTAAGTAGAGATACATGAATAATTTGATTGATTTCCAAAAATCGTTCGGTATCTTATTCTCAAAATATCCATCAACAACACCTGAACAAAAGTGTGGTACTTCAATGATTGAATCTAAGAATAGGAACTTAAAATCCAAATATGCATTACCATATGATAATTCGCTGAAATCAATGAGACCATTGAATACTCCATTCTCTATCATAACATTTGATAAATGGACGTCATTATGAATGATTGTTGTATTCTGTGAAATTAAGTGTTTGTAATCTTCTATATATTGAGTGGCGGTTTTCTCATATTTTTCAGGTAACGAGTATCCTAACTCTTGTGATTTTAGGTGGTATTCATTCATTCTAACTAGGTACTTGTTTTGCAGTTCATTACCAGCATCATAATCAAGTTTTAATTCTTTCAAAGAGTGAAGCTTCCTCAGTAGTATTCCCAACTTCAAGCCAACAGTATATTGATCTTCATAAGATAGTTTTGATGCAATTTCATCCACTGTAGAACCACCGATAAAGCTGGTTATTCTGTAACACTTTTCATCAAATCTACCATTTGCAATATACTTAGGGACTTTGAGAGCGAGCTCATCACACTTAATCAAGACCTTCTTAATTAATTCTTGTTTTTCACACGTGTGCATTGATGAAATTCCTCGATCTGGTTTATCTTGAATCAATCGGAATAATTGTATCTTATCTTCACTTTTACATATATACTTGATTTCACCTGAATAGTTTGAGCCATACTGTTTTATTTCAGACGATTTAGTAATTTGTTTTATTCGATTTATATAATCATGCATGTTACCACATCCTTAGTGCTAATTATACCATATTATAATTCTTACAAAAAGAAGATTTAGTATGCACTAAACTCCTTTGGTATATGTTCTCTAATAGAGTAGTATTCACCTTTTGAATTGATGATTAGATGATCTACAAGTTGAATATCTAACTGAGAACAGGCTTTCTTTATGTTCCGTGTTGTTTCTATGTCATGTGGTGATGGTGTTAAGTCATTACTAGGATGATTGTGTCCTAAGATAATTGAAGTTGCATTACTGAGTAACGCAACCTTCATAATGTCTTTGGGAGAAATCACAATATGATTGGTAGTACCTTTATAGATAGTGGAGTAATGTGTAGGTCTTCCTTTGGTATCTAAACAGATAATACCTAAACATTCCTGACTATTATCCCCAAACATTTGTGTAAAGATGTGTGCACCTTTTTCTGGTGATGTAACGGTATCTATTGATACTCTCTTGGTACCTTTGAACTTGAGATAGGTCTCAACAATCTCCATGATTACTTCCATTGTTTTGTCTGTGCAACTGTTCAAGAGTCTAGTTCGTAGAATCCAGCATACTTAATGATTGCATCCTTTCTGTAGATTTGTCTTGTTTTCTTATATCCAAGAGTTGCAAGGATAAATCCTACGTGGTACCCGATGCATTGCTTGTCAAATCGATTTAATACTAGTTTTTCCAGCTCTTCTTTGTAGTACGTAATAAATGTATGAACCGGTGCAATGTTGAATGATAGATTAAAAAGCATCAGTTTTATGAGGAACTCATCCTGTAAACTTGAATATAGTAGTGTCCATAAGTCAGTTTTCTCATAATAATGAGTTAAAAGTGGTGATTTACTAGTTTTGAGGTTGTAAAAGTAGACGTCCTCGATGACGTCCATTTCCACATAATGTGGGTTTACCATCAATTTTCACTTTTCTTGGTATTGATGAAGGTTAACTTCTCTGCAATGATGGTATGCAACGTTATCTCATCATTTGCAACGATTCTCTTTTCGGATGCAATTCTGGCTTTTACTCCAACGGTGGATTCCTCACTCAAATACTCTTTTGCCGTTGCACTCAAATGCTCCGATAGTTGCACATCAAGGTTGTCTACTTCATATTCTTCAGTATCTGGATCCTTATAGTTGCGTGCAATTCTTAAGGTTAGAATGGTTGTCTTATTCTCCTCTTTGATTTGGACAACTCTTCCGACTAAAATACATTGATTTAACATACTTATTGTTTCCTCCTGTCATATTGATTTCTCTTTACTTGTTTCCCACCAAATGCATATTCAAAGTTATCACTGTTAAAATCAACCACATTAACACTTTCTGTGACAATCACGGTTTTATCCTTGGTATAGGTTTCTGTCCTTCTAGATGCATTTAACAGTTGATTCTGATGTCCCTTTTGATATCTAATTCGATTATCAAAAGCAAGGGGTTTTGTGATACTTTGATTCTTTGGATAATTACTCTTTTTCTTTTGGGGATAGTACTTTTTCTTTTCCATAGATTCTCCTCTCTTTGCATAGAAAAAGACCAATAACCGAAGTTATTGATCTTGTGTTTATTTCTTTATGGACATAACTATAATATATTTTTATTCTATATAATATACCGAGAAATCATAATATATCCATGGATTTCAACCTTTATATACTATATATATAATTTTATATTGTATTTGCTATATATAAGATACTATTAGTACGAAAATGGCCCCTAGTTACTCAGCCGGGGCCAAAACTGAGTGTAATATTACTATATAACGCCATATACCAGAGCGCTTAACATTCTCCATCAGGGAGTGATCTTATCGTTTTAATACGTCATTTTATATTTATTTATTGAAAAAAATATTTGTTCTTATTCTTCTATGGAAATTTTCTTCTGATTTACTACATCAATATACAAAGGTCTTTTCAAAGTGAATCTAGTTATCAACAGATACCCAACGCCTAAAACAATCAATGCTATTGATACAATCTGTGCAGTTCTTAATCCTGTATTTCCAATATATAAGCTATCTGTTCTCATTCCTTCTATAACAAATCTTCCTATAGAATACCATATAGCATAAATCGCAACTAAATCTCCTGAACGAATGAATTTTGTTCTTCTCAGGATTACAATCATTATGAAACCAAAAATATTCCAAAGTGACTCATATAAAAAAGTTGGATGATAATAATTTAGTCCATCAGGACCATATAAATACATATTATCTACTACAAATTTAGGTAACTTCAATGTGTTACTTAGAAACTCTCTTTGCTCATCTAAAGTTAGTAGAGGTTCTTCGTTCATTAATCCACCAATGACCCCTCCGTGAGCCTCTTGATTAAAAAAGTTCCCCCATCTTCCGAATGCTTGTGCAATAATAAAACCTGGTGCCATTATATCAAACACTTTAAATACATCGATGTTTTTGTACTTGGTGTAAATATAAGTTGCAATAAAGGCTGTAAATATTCCTCCATGAATAGCTAATCCACCATCTTGAATTGTGATTATCTTTATAATATCAAAACGATATCTTTCCCACTCGAAAATAACGTACCATAATCTAGTCCCTATAATACTTATTGGTAATATTATTAGTAAACCATCAATTATTGTATGTGATTTTATACCTAACTTCTTTCCTTCACGAATACCAAGCGTAACAGCCACCACAATACCAAGCATTATCATCACACTGTACATGTACCATACAATAGGACCAATCTCAAAGAACACATTGGGCAGAGGGTCATAAATATGCATTAAATATCACTCCTTTTCCGATTTCCTATAACTATAATAGAAACAAATAGTAATACATAACCTAATATAAAATATTGTAGATTATCTTCCAAGAATCCTATCTCGTCACCTAGAATTAAAATTGCTAGGATAGATAAGTGTAAAAATACAACTAATGATTTTCCTACACTAAAACTTTTTCTAGACTCGTTACTATGATTAAGATCCACTTTACTCATTGATTCTTTACTATTCCCACTACAACAACTCATCATAAATCACCTCCTAGAATAAGAATATTAATTAGCAAATATAGTCCATAACCTGAACTCGCTAGTATTGAAGTCCAAACATAAATTTTTCTAATTTTTAATAAACTAATATCTTTAAGAAACTCAAATGTCGAAGGAGTTTCGTACACTTTATGTTTTTTTATATGAATCAGAATATTTATAATCGATAGAATTCCAAATAGTATACCTACGATTAGAAAGAACACCTGAAATTCAACCAAGAATATTGTAAATGCAGAGATTCCAATCAGTGGTATGAATTCTGTGACATGATGGATGCAACAAGCCAGCATGGATGTTGTACTTATCCCACCTGATAATGCGGTTTGTCCTTTAGTCATCTTCCTTTTATTATTTATACCTCTAACAAAAGTAATTAATCCAATCTGAACTCCAAAAATTATAATTAGTAGAGAAAACCAAATAAACTTAGAAATAAAATCATCAATTACATAATATAATGGATTAAATATTAACATGATACCGATATAGAGAATCAGCATCATAAAAGATCCTATACCTCCATATATATAATGTTTATTTTTTTTAACAGACATCATCATTCTTCTAGATACCAATCATAATTATTTAAATTCCAAAGAAACTCTTTTGCCTCTTCATTCTCAAAATCGAACTTAATTGTTATAGATGCAATATCCGTTTCTTGAACATCAATATCTTCTTTCCTAATTTTTAGGCTATATGATATATGATGTCCTGTTCCATTCTTTTGTAATATCGTATGCTTGTTTGAAATAAGTTTATCTGAGAAATATACTTCAATATCTTCAATAAATACAAGGTCTTCTAATTCAAGTGTATGTGTATCAAATTTCATTTCAAATATCCAATAATCTTCATCATTTAAGATCATATTCTCAAACGTTATTTGATAGTCTATTGCTTCGCCAGATGAATACTTCGTTGCAGTTTCATTTTCCAATAAAACATTATCTTTTATGTAATTTAATGAGTAATATGCTCCAAATAGCGTTATTACTATTACTGTACTAAACTTTATCAACTTCATAAAACCAACTCCTTCTAATGTATTGAGTATTTCATAAAAAAAGATGATTATGCTTAACTATCATCTTCATTTAATGATACCTATATTATCACTATACCAGCGTTTACAAGTCTTATTTCATTCTCTATTGAATCTCCAACTGGACAAGTTCGCTCCATAAATTCAACAAATTTTTCCATTTTTTCTCTTGGTTCGTTTGTCTTGAAATGCATTGTGTATCGTACTTCTTGGAATCCAGGTCTAACATCCGCTTTTCCTAAAAATCCATCTAAATCAATATCTCCTTCAATTTCAACAAAGAAATCTTCGAAAGTTACGTTGTGACTAGCTGCAAATGCAGTCGCTACAATAGCCTGACATCCCCCAAGTGCACAAAGTAACACTTCTACTGGACTCATCGAAGTATCCATTCCTCCTAAACTTTTAGGTTCATCAATACTGATTTTAAAGTTCCTTGATTCAGCTTCTACCTGTAAGCCTTCCGGTGATTTTATTGCTTTTGCTTTGTATGTAGTT
The DNA here is from genome assembly GCF_014023125.1 of Candidatus Xianfuyuplasma coldseepsis. Taxonomy (GTDB): domain Bacteria; phylum Bacillota_I; class Bacilli_A; order Izemoplasmatales; family Izemoplasmataceae; genus Xianfuyuplasma; species Xianfuyuplasma coldseepsis. The sequence goes on along the minus strand of NZ_CP048914.1, from coordinate 1,184,149 downwards.
AGCATATTTTATTCTCCTTTTTAATTTCTGTATTTTTTACTATCCTTTAAATAGTCTTGCATTTATTGCCACTATAACTGTACTCAATGACATTAAAACTGCACCCATTGCTGGACTTAGCACAATACCAATCGAGTATAAAACTCCTGCAGCCAATGGAATAGTTACAATGTTGTAACCTGCAGCCCACCAAAGATTTTGTTTCATTTTTCGATATGTCGATCTAGATAAACTAATAATTGATACAACATCTTCTGGATCACTTCTCACAAGAATTACATCTGCAGATTCTATTGCCACATCTGTTCCTGCTCCAATTGCAATTCCTAAATCAGCAGTAACTAATGCAGGGGCATCATTAATCCCATCACCTGTCATGGCTACTTTTTTATATCTAGTTTTAAGTTCTTTTATAATCTCTGCTTTTTCATGTGGTAGTACTTCTGCGTATACTTCATCAAGTCCAAGTTGATTTGCTACCCAATTTGCAACCTGTTTGTTGTCTCCTGTAAGCATTATAGTTTTGATGTTCATTTCCTTTAATTTCTTAACAGCACTTTTTGCACTTTCTCTAACTTCATCAGCCAAAGCATAGAATCCAATAAGCTCATTATTTACCAATACAAATGAAATAGTCTTACCTTCGTTTGAAAGTTTTTTATACTTGTCTACGGGATACTTTATCTTTTCATCTTCCATATAACCTGGACTTATAACATGAACTTGATTATTCTCGACTATACCAGTAATACCTTTACCAGTAAGTGATTCAAATTTAGTAGGCTTAATGATTTTTGTGTTTTTATCTTTTGCACTTTTTAATAAGCCAATAGCAAGCGGATGACTAGATTGAGATTCCAATGAAGCAGCATATTTTAATAGTTCTTCTTCTGTATGGCCTTTTGCTAGGACAATATCTGTCACTATAAAGGCACCTTTTGTTAGTGTTCCTGTTTTATCAAAAACAATCGCTTCAAGATTTCTGGCTTCTTCAAAATTAGCACGATTACGAATTAGTAATCCGTTTTGAGCAGAAATTGCTGTTGATCTAGCAACTACCAATGGTGCAGCTAATCCTAGTGCGTGAGGACACGCGATTACCATAACTGTAACCATTCTTTCCAATGCATAAGAAACATCTTTTCCTATAATAATCCATATAATGAATGTAATTACACCAACACTTACTGCAACGTAAAATAGTAACTTGGCTGCTCTGTTAGATAGGTCTTGTGTTCTAGACTTTGATTCTTGAGCTTCTTTAACTAAATCAATAACCTGATATATATAACTATCTTTACCAATTTTTTGTACTTGAACAGTTAAACTCCCAGATCCATTAATCGCTCCACCTATTAATAAATCGCCTTTTTTCTTCGTTACTGGAACAGATTCCCCAGTTAACATTGATTCATCAACTGTTGATTCACCACTTAAGATAGCACAATCAACTGGTATTTTTTCACCTGGTTTAATTAATAGTTTATCGCCTTTTTGAACTTCATCAGTTCTAATGGTTTTAACATTCCCATTTGAGACAATTAGATGGGCTTCACTAGGTATCAATTTAACTAGTTTCTCAAGAGCGTTTGATGCGCTCATGACAGATTTCATTTCAATATAGTGACCTATCAACATAATATCTATCAAAGTTGCTAGTTCCCAAAAGAAATTACTTCCTTCTAAGACAAATATTGTCAATGCGCTATACAGATATGCAACTATAATTGCCAAAGCGATCAGGGTCATCATACCTAAGTTTCTTTTCTTAACCTCATCTACTGAACCTAATAAGAATGGTTTACCACCATAAATAAACACAAATGTTGACAGTGCAAATAGTATGTAACTATCACCAATGAATGATAACTCAAATCCCAAAAAGTCTTGTATCATTGGAGACAATATAAGAATAGGTATTGTCACCAACATGCTTATAATAAATTTGTTTTTATATTCAATTAACATATGTGAGTGATCATGACCTGAATGATTGTGATCCTTATGATTGTGATCCATATGGCTTTCATGATTCATATGATTGTGTTGATCCATTTTTTTCATGTTTTCTCCTCCAAAAAGATTAATCTTCAATTATTGATTTTGTAATTTTAATTTTTTAGTATTAATTACATTCATATATTTGTCAACCTTACTCTCATCTAACAAGAACAAAAAGACATATAACCCTGTAATCAATAACATATATACACTTATTTTTTGTAGAAATTTCATAATATCAACTCCTTATATCTACATTGTCTAATAATAATATTAAGTAATTATGAAGATACTAAAAAAAGACAGATATTTTGTCTGTCTTTACGTGTTAATCTATAAAAAAGCAAACACTTTTTTTGTGAATTTCAAAAAGAATTTACCCTTTAATTTCTTCTTCTAACAATATTTTAAATAGTTTCTCATTTTTTTCTTTACAAGGTGGACAATCCGTCCCGATTTTTGTTATTTCTTGCAGGTCTTCAAAATTATCAACACCTAAGATTATCTGCTCTTTTACATCTTCAAGTGTTACATTGTGGCAACAGCATAATACTTCTTTTTCCATTGTTTTCTCCTTTTATTATAGATAACACTTTACTGGATGAAAATTTAGGGGAAGTGTGTAAGGGAGAAGAGAAAGCATCCAGTAAATATAATGTTATCATTTTATATTACATTTGGTTAATATATTCAACTGCATCATGTAACTGAGTTACAGTACACAATATAATAACTCCGAAATCTTCATCATTAAATCCAATTATACTTATTTCATTATTAAATAAGTATGTTGTAAATGTTTCATAGTTTAAGTCATCATCTAGTTTGTCATCCCATATTGTATGTTCTTCAATATCTAATACAGGTGTCTCATTATCTACTACATAATTAATACTATCTAGAATTCTTTTTATTTTGTTTACTTGATCACTACTTGTATTAATAAGTACTGAATTTTTACTCATATCTATTTTTACTACTTTATAGTTGTTTGCTTCTAACTCTGCATTAATTTTAAGTTGACAGTGTCCGCATGACATGTTCGTTACTATAAGTTTGATCATGTCAATTGCATTGTTGTCTCACAAGTTGGTTCTCCTGCTTCTGTTGAAATTAATTTAACTGCAGTTAAATCACCTTGTGTAATTGTCAATGTTCCTTCTAAGTCTCTTGGTAACCACAAATCAATAAAACCATTACTCATCGACATCATACTCTCTGATACAATGATGTTGCCATCTAAATCAATAAATTCTACATGAAACTCTTCTTGTTTCATTTCGCCTCTACAACCTGTAGCGCTATGAAATGCACATTCATGTGTCGTGTCAATAAATGGTGCAACTGAAAGATAAAACTCATCTTCAGGCATATCAACTGATATTCTTGTATCATCCAAAATTACTACTAGCTCATCATCATAAACTGATAATCCAAATCCTTCTACTTCGATACTTCCATCAGCTACACCCATCAATATCTCTTTACCACTCATACCTTCTAATCCTACACTTGCTAGATCATTGTTACTTGAACATGCACTCAGTGTTAATGTTACAAGTAATACTGTTACAATCAATATTATTTTTTTCATATTATTCCTCCTATCATATACAAATATACTACTCAAATGTTAAGGAAATATGTAGAAAGAAAAAAAGGTTTGAGTTAACAAACCTTTAATGCATTCCCATTCCACCATGCCAATCATCTTCATCATCGTGATCGTCATGATCGTGATTACCACCATGGTTGTGATAATCTATTTCATTTTCTTCTAGAAAATCCATCAAATCATTCATGAAATCATATCTAACTTCATAATTATCATTAAGCTCTTCAAGTGTAATTGAATACTCTATAAGTAATTCATCAATTTTTCCTTGAACTAATAATAATTCTTCATCAGAAAGCTCATCTAACATGTGCTCTAAGAAATCACCATCACCATGGCATCCTCCACCCATGTGTCCATAATAACCATCATCTTCCATGTGCCCATAACCATCATAGTCTTTCGGGAACATTTCTGTGTCAGCAAGTTTATCTACTCCAAACCCGAAACCTGCTCCTGTTAATAATACTAAACCTATCTTGATTATATTCATTATCTTTTCTCCTTCAGGGTAGTTTTTAATTCTTGATATTCTTCGATACTAATTTCACCTTTAGCAAGTCTTTCATCTAGATGACTGTCAGCACTTCGACCTTGTATTGAACCCAAACTAAAGTCACCTTTTACTAGAAAATAAACCAAAGCTCCTATAATTACAAACCATAAAATCATCATAATTTCACCTACTCTCCTATGCTATGACCATGACATGATACACACTCATCTGCTAGTTCACGACATTCTTCAGGAACCTCTGTTCTTCCATTCAAGAATGTTGCAACTACAAATATTAAAACTATACCTACTAATAAGGCAATACCAATCATTTTTTGTTGATAACTCCTTTTATTTTTCGGTATTCATCAACAGAGATTTCACCTTTTGAAAGTCGTTCATCAAGGAAAGTCATAGAATAATCCTTGGATTCTGTTTTACTAGTTATCAAGATTAATGTCGAAACAATTATAATTGTATATGATATAAATACCAAACTACTATTTAAATAGTACGTGATCCTTGAATAATCATCGTAATATCCGTAATGATGATTCATCATTCCGAAACCATAATCTGTAAATAAATAATTATAAAATAGATATCCAATTGAAATACTTAATAAAACATAAATTAGTCCTTTTTTCTTTTTCATTTTTACCACCCACTTAGATTGTATACAATAAATATTAAAGAAATGTGAAGATTACAAAATAATTGTAAACTTCACATTTTCATTTATTAAATCTATACTAACTGAGCCGCCAATTGAGCTTAATAATAATCTACACAAATATAAACCATATCCTTTTCCATAACTATTATTGTCAAAACTTAATGATCCACGGAACCCCTTATTGAAAATCTTATCTTTTTCAATGTCATTAATATTTATTGGAGTAGAAATGAATTCGATTAGAACTCGTTCTTCATTCTTGACATTCACTTCAAATACAGATGAATCTTTAGAATAATAGTATGCATTTGAAATCAAATTATCAATCACCCTTACAAAATCTTTCTCACTCCATCTAAAAGTTATACTCTCTTCAATATTTTTGACAATTGAAATTCCTTTATTCTTAAAGATAGGGGCATACTCTTCAATCTTATTATTTAATATAGCTGAAAGCTCTATTTCTTTTGAGCTTTGTCGCTTATTATCCTCAATAATATCATTTAAGAGATCATTGATTCTTACAGCTGCTTCAAAGGATGTCTTTGCCTCTTTTTCATTTAATGTTTGTTTTTTAAGTACCTTTTCAAAATACGAGTATATTAAAGTTAATGGGGTCTTTATATCATGAGCTAACCCTTTCATATTCATTGATTTCTGTTCGGTTAACAAATCAATATTTTCAAGGTAGGTGGTGATAACTGTATGAATATGCTCGAATTCTGTATGATTAAAGTTGCTTTCATCAAATTTTTCACTATCAATAAGTTTTAATACATTTCCTATATCTTGATTTATCTCTTTGGTAGTTAGTCTGTTATTTCTCAATAGAATAACTATTGAAAATAGATAAATAATCAATAGTGATACATTTATGTATATTGTATTGGTTTCAATCGTACTCACTGTAACACTATCAGTATTATCGATAAATACCGTAAACAATCCTTTTGTCGTTTCAATGTTGTACTGACTTGAATATAGATGAGCAACATCAGATGAGTAAAGCATATTTTCGTTTTCATCCATGACTTCTATATGCACTTTGTGAATATGTGTGTAATGTTCGATATACTCTAGTGCCACTTCAACTTCATTCTCATTAATGATATGTGTTGTTATTTGCAAGAATGCAGCGTTCTCTTCTTCTACTTTATTCACAAGATAGTTATTGTTAATAATGTATAAAGAAATATTTATTACCAAGAATACAATTGTAATTATAATTGACAAAACTAATACATTCTTTTTGAATTTCTTGTTAAGAGATTTATTCATCCAAATCACCTATGAATGAATACCCTAATCCATAGACTGTCTTGATAATCTCTTTATTATAGACCTTCTTGATTTTCTTGCGTATGTTTCTTATATGAACATCGATTACTCTATCAAACACTTCATCACCAAATGCATATAAAACATCCATGAATTGATCTCTAGTTATGACTTTGTTATTTTCTTGAATAAGTAATCGAACCATTTGATACTCTACAGTAGTTAATGAAACTACTTTATTAGATAGTACTAATTCTGGTTTTCCTTCCACAAATACCACTTCTTTATCATTAAAAGTTTTAATGTTTTCCTGATAGTCTTTTTTAATAAACAGATTCTCAATCTTAATTAATACTTCATCTTCTAAGAATGGCTTAAACAAATAATCATCTGCACCTTTTTTTAGTCCTTCAAGTTTATCAGGGTTGGTTGTTTTAGCTGAAATAATGATTATATGAACATTAGATTCTTTACGAATTTCCTGTATAAACTCCTCACCAGACATTATTGGTAACATTAAGTCTGTTAAAATACATTCGATTTTGTTTTGCTTAAAAACTTCAAGGGCATCAAAAGCATTAAAAGTCGAGAACACTTTATAACCCGCTTTCGTCAATAGGTTTGTAATCACCTTATTTATATCCTTGTTATCTTCTAGTACTAATATATTTCTCATTTTTACACCTCTTTCAACCATCTTGTTAAACTACATCTAATTTATTCTAGACATTCTTATTATAACATATAACAAAATGTAACTAGTCTATATGAATTAAGAAGATAGGTCAAATCAACCTATCTTCTATTTAACTCAAAACTATAGTCATTTCAAGTACGTATCAATAATTTCAATTACTTCGTCAATTTTACTATTAGAATCACCATTTTCAAATGAGTTTTTCACACATCCTCTAATATGATCTTCTAAGATTTTCAAGTTTGCCTTCTTTAGCAAAGCCTGTGTAGCTAAAATCTGGTTCAATATATCGACACAATATCTACCTTCTTCAGCCATTCTAATAACTGCATCAATTTGACCTCGGGAAGTTTTTAAAATATTTATTGTCTTATTATCCATATTGTTACTCCTTTAAACTGTAATTTTATAATGACTTATTTTTTGATTTCTAAAAGAGTATAACCAATAGATCCAATACTCTCTTCAAATGTCAAGTCACTAACTTCATGATTCAACTGAACTATTGCTGTCTTTGAATCTACATTTACTTCAACACTTGAAACACCACAAATCTCTAAAAGTTTATTTTCAACCTTCATAGAGCAATGTTTGCAAGTCATACCTTCAATATGTAATTCTTTTTTCATATTTTTCTCCTTTAATATATATAATTTAAACTGATCTTGTAACTAATTTAGGTTCTATATCTTGTTTTTTCAATCTTAATGAGTTATATACTACATTTAGTGAACTCATGGCCATCGCTGCTGCACCGATAAGCGGATGTAGTAACCCTATAACTGCTATTGGAATAAATACCGCATTATAAATCCATGCCCAGAAGTAGTTTTCTTTAATCTTTCTAAAGATAGCTCTTGATAATCTTATTGCCGAAACAATTCCAGTTAGTTCTCCTCTGACAAGTGTTACGTCAGCTGCCTCTATAGCGATATCAGTTCCAGTTCCAATTGCAATTCCAACGTTAGCTTGTTTTAAAGCTGGCGCATCATTGATTCCATCACCGACCATTGCAACTGTACCAAACTTCTCTTGAAGACGTTTAACTTCATCAACTTTACCATCTGGCAACACTTCAGCAACCACATGAGTGATTCCTACTTTACGTCCAATTGCATTTGCAGTTCTTTTATTATCTCCTGTTATCATAACTGTTGTTAAGCCCATTTTTGTTAGCAACTCAATTGCCTGAGCAGATTCTTCTTTAATCGGATCGGCTACTGCAATTACTGCAACTATCTTATTCTCAAGTGCCATAATCATAGCTGTTTTAGCTTCTTCTTCTAGCTTTATTAAATCACTTTCAATTGTAGAGTACTCGATGTCATTTGTAGTCATAAGTTTACGATTACCAATTAGTACATTTTGTTTTTTAACGGTACCTTTTACACCCATTCCTACGATTACTTCAAAGTCTTTCACATTATCAATTTTAATACCTTCTATCTCGGCTTTTTCTACGATTGCATTTGATAATGGATGTTCTGAACCATGTTCAACTGAGGCAGAATAGAATAAAATGTCCGAATTTGAAGTGTTATTATATGAGATGATGTCAGTTACTTCAGGTTTCCCTTTCGTAATTGTTCCAGTTTTATCAAAGGCTACAGCTGTAACACTCTTAAATGTTTGGATAGCTTCACCATTACGAATTAAAATTCCTTTTTCTGCACCCATTCCACTACCTACCATCAATGCTGTAGGTGTACCAAGACCTAATGCACATGGACACGAGATTACCAATACTGCTGTTGCAGTAATAAATGATAATGTGAGAGGAGATAAATCAGGATTAACCCAAGGTAAGAATCTTGCTCCCCATTCAACAATACCTAGATGGAATCCAGGAAATAAATTAAATGAGATAAAAGTTAACAGAGTAATAATCATAATAGCTGGTACAAAATATCCAGTTATTCTATCTGCAAACTCTTGAATAGGTACTTTTGACCCTTGACACTCTTCCATCATTTTTACAACTTGAGACAAAAATGTATCTTTACCAATTTTTGATACTTCTACTTTTAATAGTCCTTGTTTATTGATAGTTGCCCCTATCAGTTCATCCCCAACTACTCTTTTAACAGGCATTGATTCTCCTGTTGCCATCGACTCATCAAGAAGTCCTTTTCCTTCTATGATAATCCCATCAGTAGGTACTTTTTCTCCAGGTCTAACAACCATTATATCTCCAACTTGTAAATCTGATACTGGCATTTCTACTTCTTTGCCATCAATAATTACTTTTGCTGTTTTCGCACCCATTTCTAATAATTTCTTAATAGCCTGTGATGCTCTACCTTTTGCACGAATTTCTAAATATTTACCAATAAGGTGAAAAGTCATGATTGTTGTTGCCATTTCAATAAATGTTGTAACGGGTATAAAGAAACCAAGTAGTCCAATTAGATAAGGAGGTAATGATCCCAACGTTACTAATACGTCCATATTAGGATTCCAGTTTCTTAGTGCTTTGAAACTTCCTTTATGTACGTGTAATCCTGTACCAAATATAATTGGTATTCCTAATATTGCTGTAATTGCGAGATAACCAGGGACTGGTGTAATAAACATGTGAACCACCATGATTATCATAATTAATGTAGATAAACCAATTGATATCCACATTTTTTTTGCGGCTTTTTTTATCTTGATTTCATCTTCATCTACATCTTCATTCGTGCTCTCCAACTTAATCTCATAACCAATTTCAGATACTTTGTTTTGAATATCAACTAATCTTAATTGATTTTTATCGTACTCTATTGTTACTTTTTCTACAGCGAAGTTTACATTTGCAGAAACGACTCCTTCAAGTGTATCAAGTATTTTTTCTATGCTGATAGCACAAGATGAACATGTCATGTTATCAACTCTCATAGTTACCTTTTCTATACTAGACTCTTTATTTATAACAGCCTTGTATCCAGCTTCTGAAACTGCAGCATAAATTTTAGATTCGTCTATCTTAGTAGAATCAAAAACAACATGCCCTTTTTCAGTAGCAATATTGACATTCGCTATTGAGACACCTTCTAAAGAATCTAACTTTTTCTCAACAGTATTTGCACAAGTACTACAAGTCATACCATCTATCTTAAAATCTAATGTGTTGTCTGTTTTTTTCATTTTAAATCTCCTTTAATATCAATTTATGCACCCCGTACGAGGGGGGGTGTTTATAGAATATACTTTAAATGTTAAGGAATTATGAAGTGATCAAAAAAGTACTCTTTTTAGATATTCATCTTCATCAAGAATTCTAATCGCCTTATCAATGTACTCTTGATTACTTAAAATAGTATATCTATTCTCCTTTATGAAAGGTGCCAATTTTATGGCTTCAACTATAACTGATTTCTTTATTTTCAATTCTTCAACATACTCCCAAAATCCGGTCTTAGTGAAAAACATGTTAATTTCCTTACTACAGTTTTCTTGAACACGGCTTACAATATACGTTGAAAGTCCAACTTGAATACCATGTGGATAGTTATTTATTTCTAGTACTTGATCAATTGCATGACTGATTAAATGTTCTGATCCACTTGAAGGTTTAGACGTTCCTGACATTTCCATTGCAATTCCACTCATTACCAAGGAGGTTAAAAGACTCTCGATAAATTTTTCGCTTCTTACATTCATAATAGGTAGACCCATTAAGGAACTGATGCTCTGAAGTGAAAAAATAACTGAGAAATCATCTTTTTGATTTCTGGTGTGTTTACTTTCTAACTCCATATCATATACAGCTGTTATATTAGACACACTATCTCCAATACCGGACATTATCATATGATAAGGACTGTTCATAATAATATTTGTATCTATAATTATTCCATATGGCATTTTAGCTGGAACACTTACTCTTTTATTATCTATATATAAGGATGAAAGAGGTGATGAAATCCCATCGTTAGAAGGTGATGTGGGAATACTAATCCAAGGTATTTTTCTTAAATAGCTAATGTACTTTGTTCTATCAATAATGCTACCTCCACCAATACCTAACAATAATTGAGTCTTATTATCTAAATTATATGCAGTCTTACTTAACTTTCTAAGTGAAAGATTAGTATCCACAATTAGGAAACTAAATTCTATTTTGATTTTCTTAAACTGCTTATCAATCCGTTCTGACAATATATTATGCATGTTTTGATCTATTATTATGATGACTCTTTCTATATTGTCATCAATTAATATATCCCCAATTAAATCAAATGAACCTTTTTCTATCTTAACAATACTTGGTATAGAAATTTTATGTGTTATACTTCTCATTTACAGCACCTCATTTACTTTTTTCAATAGGATACCATAACAATATTAAGAAAATGTGAACACTCTTTTTACTATTTCGCAATCTTAATATTTCTTTAACATTTATAGTCTATGATTAATTTGAAAAGGAGGAATAAAATGAAACTGTTCTATAAAATTGAATCAGACTATACTCTAGAAGAAACATTAGAATTAGTAAGAAATACAATTACATCTGCGAATTTCACAATACTCGCAGAATTTAACCTTTCAGATAAATTAAGGGCAAATAATTTGCCATATAGTGATGAATTAATTGTAATGGAAGTATGTAATCCATCATACGCTTATGCTGTATTAAATACTAAAGCTAACTCCAAATTTTTGCTCCCATGTAGGATAACTATTAATAAAGGCAAAAGAATATCAGTTGGAATTATGAACTATGAAGCTTTTGATGCACTTGAATACTCTTTAAGTGATGCAGAGCAATATGTTTTAAATGAGATTAAACAGGCAATATCAGTAGTAGAAAAGAAAAATAAGTTAAATATTAATTAGTGTTCATGATATCTAATACTTATGATTAGAAAAATAACCATTATTTAGTACTTAAGATAGGAGATTTTAATGGCAAAAAAACGAAAAAGACGTAGTAAAGACAACTTCATTAGAAATGTACTTATTATTTTTGGTTCAATGTTTGTAATATTAATAGGTATGTTAATTATTTACAATATAACTTCAGATGAACTAAAATATAAGGATTTTGAGAATGTATCATCATATGAAGAAGTAAAAAATATCAGTGATCAGAAATATTTACTATATTACTATTCAGATAGTTGCCCATATTGTCAACAGATTAAGGCTACTTCACTAAACTTCTTTGACGAAAACAAAGACGAGTTACCCGTATACATGTTAGATGCTGACAGAATAAGAGGATCAAAAGATAGTTTAAACTTACCATTTGGTGAAAGTCTAAGCTCAACACCTACTCTCATGGTGGTAGAAAATGGAATAATTACTCAATTTCTAGTTGGTACTGTAGAAATTCAAAATTATTATGACAATTATGGTAAATAAAAAAGTGTATGTTTGTGAAAATCAAACTTCGCTTTTTTTTGTTAGACTCGATTCTTAACGGATACATTATACAATGTAACTCAAAGCTTATCGAAAACACTTAATCTTCTATCCACTTTGGGAGGGTTATTTCAAATCTATTGAACTCCTGAGAACTAGTAGCTTTTATAGTTCCACCAGCCTCTTGGACTAATAGTTTTGTGATATATAATCCTATTCCGTTTCCTGTGTCGTCACCTTCTTCAGAAATCCTAACATTCTTTTCGAAAATCCTTTCCAAATTCTCATCATTAATTAACTCACCGTAATTTATAACAACAAGAGAGTATGTTTCACTTCCGTTAATCAACTGTACAGTCACTTCTGTATCTTTATCACTATAGTAGAATGCATTTGTGAGTAGATTACCTAAAACTCTTGAGAAATCTGTTCTATTCCATTCTACATACAAATCATCTAGTATATAATCTTTAATTTTCATGTTCCTAGAAGCGAACGATGATGTGTACTTTGGCAACTCCTTCTTTAGAGCTTTAGAAATATTAAATCTAGTACTTATACCTTGGAAATTCTCACTTACTAAATCACTAGCAGTTGAACTAAGATTTCTTAAAGATTCTAAAATGGCCTCTTTATTTTTGAATAACTCATCGGTTTCTGTAATGCCCTCAAGATGATTTAGCAAAATAGTTATCGGAGTTTTGAGATCATGAGCTAAAGCATTAAATCCATCTTTTCTCTTCTCCTGTAATAGATCTAATTTTGATGAAAACTCATTAAAAGTATCAAACAATCTAGCTAGTTCTTCATAATGAAAAGAGTTTTTCATTCGTTGTTTATTAGATATCAAATATTCTATTTGTCCTAAATCCGATAGTATTCTTTTGTTTTTTAATCTCCTAGATATAACAATGTAAACAATTGTTATGGTATATACGGATATTATAATGTAGTACATAATCATAATTTCTTTATCCCTTACAAGCAAAATCCTACTATTAGAATAATCAATTTTTATACTATATAGGCTTTCATTGACTTCAATGCTATAAATGGAAAACTCTTCAACGGGTTTTTCAGTTTCATAGATAATACTATCACTATCATCAGTTATTATAAGTTGAAGGTTGTTTACATGTGCATAGTGTTTCGCTAAATCAATCGCACTTTCTTCACCTGAAAACTTGAAATCGTGTTCAAAAAATTCAACAAAACGTTCATTTTCAATTTCAACTAACTGTTCTCGGTAATATTGATTAACTAAATAAGCTACCGAAGAAACACCGAATAAAACAAGGAAAAGAAATGAACCAATTAAAATTAGAACTCTTTTTCTAGACAATTTATATAAACTATTCATCAACTACACCAACTAATTTATAACCCATACCATAAACAGTTTTAATGTATTCTGTTGCTGTATGTTCTTTGATTTTTTTTCGAAGTTTTTTTATGTGTCCATCAATCACTCTGTCAAAAACATCAACATCGTCGTAATAGATATTTTGTAGAATGGATTCTCTTGTAATAATTTTGTTTAAAGACTTAACTAACTCACCCAATGTTAAATATTCTATACTAGTTAAGATGATTTCATTCTTATTAATTCTCAAGTTATTATTGTGAAAATCATAAATAAACTCCCCTCCATTTAAAGAGGTAGTGTGATTGCTTCTTGTGATCTTTTTTATATAGTTATTAACTTTTAATAACACCTCTCTTTTGTTAAAAGGCTTAGTTATATAATCATCGGCACCAAGTTCAAGCACCTTTAACTTGTCAGAATCATTTACCTTTGCTGTAATAGCAATAATTAGTCCATAGTAATCAACTCTTATTTTTTTTATAAATTGCTCACCACTCATTATAGGAAGCATCAAATCTGTTAACACACAATGAAATTTATCATGTTTGAATGCTTCAATAGCATCAAAGGCATTATAAAATGATGCTACCTCATAACCTTCATTTTGAAACGACTCACTTAGAATTCTATTTATTTCGATGTTATCTTCTAAAATCATAATCTTCATAACTTTACCTCCTAAATTATAATACAAACACATTTCCAACACATTTGAGATATAAAATACCAATGTATGAACGGATATTCATATAAAATTATAACACAAAAATAGAAAGAGGTGTATCATGTTAAAAAAAAGAATTGCTATGGAAAATCTTGCATGTAATGGTTGTACAAACAAAATAATCAACGAACTGAAGAATCTAAAGTATGTGAGTGCTGCACTTTTTGATTTCAATTCTCAAATTATGGAAATCACAGTCACCAATGACTTCAACTCCAATGAGTCATTATTGGAAATAAAAAAAATTGTAGACTCGATTGAGTCTGGTATCAATACTTATTTGTTAGAAAGTATCAAAGTCAAAGGTAAAGAATATGTCTAGGAAAAAACATAGAAAATCGGATCATTTTTTCAGAAATGTCCTGATTGGATTCGGTACGATTTTCCTTACTTTAATTGTATTGATAATTGTATTTGAAGCTTCATCAGAAGAACTAAAGTACTCAAGTTTTGATGAAATAAACAATTATGATGACATTTATTCAATAGATGATCAAAAATTTCTTCTATACTTTTACTCAGAAAGTTGTGGAGCATGTCAGAACATCAAAACATCCTCTTTAAGCTTTTTTAAGCAGTATGAAGATGATTTACCTGTATATATGATGGATGCAACTAGAATTAAGGGGTCCAAGGACATCCTAATTTTACCTTTTGGTGAGGAATTAACTTCAACTCCAACTTTGATGGTTGTAGAGAATGGTATAATAACTGAGTTCTATATCGGTACAGTAGAGATTTCAAACTTCTACTCCAGTTTCCATGAATAAATACTTACAAATATGTGTTTAACACATTTCCGACACATTTGAGAGTTAGAATCATTATATATGAGCAAACACTCATATAAGCAATTCTAATCAATTAACGAAAAGAGGTAAATACAATGATAAAAAAGATAATTATGGAAAACCTAATGTGCACAAGTTGTACAAGTAAAATCGAAACCGAACTTAAAAGTCTTTCATATATTGACAATGCTTCATTTAATTTCAACACACAAACCATGTTGTTAGATGTGACAGATAAATATAATGAGAATGAAGCACTTATTGAAATTAAAAAAATCGTAGATTCTATTGAAACAGGAGTAGATACGCATTTGCCTAATAGTGAGTCAACAAAGATGAAGAAAAGAATAATCATAAATGCTTTTCTTTTAGGAATAGTCATAACCTCAACAGCATTCTTATTTGAAAATAAAATGAATATTAATATCTCGATTGCATTAAGATGGATTGGATATATACTAATTAGTAAAAACATTCTTATAAAGACATTCAAAGGTCTTTACAGAAAAGACTTCTTCAATGAAAACACCTTAATGATTGTTGCAACAGTTGTTGCGATGTTACTTGGTGAATTTAATGAAGCAGTATTGGTTGTATTATTCTACACATTTGGAGAATTTTTGCAAAACAGAGCAGTTAAAAAAAGCCGTGGTGAAATAAAAGGGCTTGTTGATCTGAAAATAGAATATGCAAATGTTTTAATAAATGGTGAAACGATCATAAAAACTCCGGAAGAAATTAGTATCGATGATGTATTGCTTGTTAAGAATGGTGAAAAAATCCCAGTAGACGGTATTGTAATCGATGGAAATACATCAATTAATACCTCCGCATTAACTGGTGAGTCGAAATTGACAATAGTAAACAAAGGAGATGAAATCCTAAGTGGTAATATCAATGTAGGTTCAGTAATCAAGGTTAAGGCAACTAAAATGTATAAAGATTCTACAGTTGCAAAAATCATTGATTTAATTGAAAACTCAACAAATAATAAAGCAACACCTGAAAATTTCATTACTAAGTTTGCAAAAATATACACACCAACTGTAGCAGTTTTAGCGCTTCTAATGTTTACCATCCCTACATTGATAAATCCTTCCGGTATGGAAGTGTACTTGTATAGAGCTGCAATCTTTTTAGTTATCAGTTGTCCGTGCGCATTAGTATTAAGTATTCCTTTAACTTATTTCTCTGGAATTGGTGCTTCTGCTAGAAATGGAATCTTATTTAAAGGTAGTACATATTTAGATATGTTGGCAAATATTGACAATATTGCTATAGATAAAACAGGTACTCTAACAAAAGGTAATTTTACAGTTTCTAGTTATTCAAATGATGAAACGTTGAAGCTTGCAGCATCAATTGAAGCATTTAGTAACCATCCAATTGCTAGTTCTATAGTTGAATACTATAAAGGACCATTATATGAAGTAAAAGATGTAAAGGAAATTAGCGGAAAAGGTATATCTGGTATCATTGAAGGAAAGATTGTTTTAGTAGGTAACAGACAATTGATGAATGAAAATGATATTATCTATACTAACCTGAACGAAGATACAACATCAGTTCTTGTAGCTATTGAAAATGAGTTCGTTGGACAAGTAGTTATAGAAGATGAAATACACGAAACAGCAAAAGTAGCAATCGATAGCTTAAAAGGTATAGATATCACAATGTTGACAGGTGACAATAAATACATTGCAAGTAAAATAGCCAATGAATTAGGAATCAACTTCAAAAGTGGACTTCTACCTGAACAAAAAATTGAAGAATACAATAATATTCAAAGTGATCAATACAAGATGTTCGTTGGTGATGGAATAAATGATGCTCCACTATTAAAAAATGCAGATATTGGAGTAGCAATGGGACAAGGTAGCGAAATAGCTATTGATGTTGCTGATATAATAATTATGAATAATGACCTTACAAAAATACCCTTGGCTAGAAAAATATCTCTAAAGACTAAAAGAATAGTTTATCAGAATATTGCGTTAACAATTGGACTAAAATTCTTTGTAGTTTCCCTAGCGGCATTTGGGCTCAGTTCTATGTTGGCAGCTATATTCGCCGATGTGGGAGTTTCACTAATTGCTGTAATAAATAGTTTACGTATCATTTACTCAAAAGAATTCAATAATAAGTCTAACCAAAAAACTAATCACTCAAATCGTATTTTTGAACTTTGTTCAGATATAGTAATTTACAGTATTCTAGACTTTCTTTCTAGTGGAGAGAAATCAGCAGATAATCTTTATAATCAAATCAAAGTAAAAACGTCAAGAATAGAGAATCGAATTAAGTTATTAAAAGAAGAAAAACTAATTTCAGAGAAAAAGATTGATGGTGTCACTTACTACTATTTAATTGATAAAAGTATCTTTGAGATGTTAAAATTTAGTACTGTTAATTAATAACACTTAGCTTTGAAAACTAATCATTTGTGAATGCATAATAATAACTCAATTAAAAAATACCCTTCATTTTATATGAAAAGGGTATTTTTATTTTACGATGTTCTATCCTAAAGCTACATCCAACATCATCATAACTGAAAACCCAATCATTGCGCCTATGGTGGCGATTTTCGTTGTTTTTAACATTTGAGATTCTGGAATCAATTCTTCAACTACAACATAAATCATTGCCCCAGCCGCGAAACACAAACTGAATGGTAATATCTGTCTCATAGAGATTGCGAGAAAAGCACCAATAACTCCTGCGATTGGCTCTACCATACCACTAAATTGCCCTATTGCGAAAGCTCTTCTTCTAGACATTCCTTCGCGACGTAATGGAATTGATACTGCTGCTCCTTCCGGAAAGTTTTGAAGACCTATTCCAATTCCTAAGGCAACAGCTCCACCAATAGCAGCAGACGCTGCTGTTGAGGTCCCAAATGCACTTGCTGCATACCCAAACGCTACACCAACTGCCAACCCCTCAGGAATATTATGAAGAGTTATTGCTAATACCAAGAGTACACTTCTTCTCCATGATGAAGGCAAACCTTCCTTATGATGAGATTCAATATGTTCATGTGGAAGATATTTATCAATCAAAAGAATGAATAACCCTCCTGAAAGAAATCCTAACACAGCCTGTAACCATGGTGTAAAGAGTATATACTGAAAAGTCCCTTGCGCATAGTTCACTTGTAACTCTTCTGCTAATCCTATTCCAGGATTTAATAAGCTCCAGAATGATGCAGCTATCATAACACCAGCACTAAAACCTAACATCCCATTAAAAACCTTCTTAGGAACGTTTTTAAACGGGAATACTAATGATGATCCAAGGGCTGTAACACCCCAAGTAAACATAGTTCCCAGTAGTGCAGCTAATATTGGATTATTAAAGATCCATTCATTCATAGTAATCACTCCATTCATAATATAATTATACCATAGAATGAAATATTAAAAATAGGCTTTACATTCCTGTTTTCTTTTTTCCAAAGTACCTTCTAACATTGAGAAAATACTGTTTGTAATCTTCGCCAAAGACTGAAGGTAGTGTTTTTTCCTCAGTTAGTATTTGAAGGTGTAAAGAGACTATAGCAATTACACTCACTATCAAAAGAAAGTAAGAAAAATATGATAATAATACTCCAACATAAACTAAGTCAAAACCTAAAAATGCTGGATTTCTACTAAAGCCGTATATCCCTTTGGTGATTAGTTCAGTTTTATCATCGGTTAATCCAGCTCTCCAGCTGTCTCTCATAGTAACAATTGAGATAAAAAACACAATAACTCCTAATGTTCCAATTACAAGGCCTACATACCTATATGTGGTATTTAATAAAGACCAATTTAGTATAATAGAAATTACTTGTACAATAACAATTGTAGTGGTTATAATTCTTAAAACTATTTCTTGGAACACAACTCTCTTGTTATGCTTATATTTACCAAGTTGGTTGGTTTTAATACCTTTTCTACTTTGAATGAACATCTTCCCAAAATAAATCAAATAGAACAGTGTTATTACTATAATTGTATAAATTTTTATAAGCATCTTTCTTTCCTCCAGTTAGTTATTTATAACTAAGTAGTTTTTATAATTGTAGCAACAAACATGTCACCTTTTTTAAAGGATTGATTAATTGTAACATCACTATATGTAGACGATACATATTCTGGGATATTTCTATTCACTTCACCCTTACCAAAAAACTTAATGTATTTTGATCTAAAAGTGTCTTCTTCAATATAAAAATCGAAAATTACAAGTTTTCCATCTTCTTTCAATAATGAGTACAGGTTTTTTATAACACTTTTCCAACTTGGAAATCCTGACAAACCTAGATCACAAAGAATCAGATCAAACTTCTCGTTGTTTAGAATAGATTTTCTCCAACTTTCATTCAAAGTAGTTACGTCTTTCTTGATAATCTCGAAATTGGTATATTCCTTTTTATGTATCATTTTTTTTGCCTTTCTAATCATACCATCCGATAAATCAATTCCGATAACTTTACCTGAGTTTTGCAAGTAATTATTGAAATATGAAAAGTTTACTCCTGTACCACACGGTACATTGAGTATTATATCGCCTTTTTGAATATCTAATTGATTAATAGCAAATTGCCTTATTTTATGGTAATACCTTTTTGAAGAGATTAAATTATAAATCTTACTGAATCTATCATAATATTTAGTAACCTGTTCTTGGTTGTTCATTCTATCACACCTTTTATCCATTTTAACATATTGCAATTAAAAAGGCACTTTCTTGTGAGGAAAGTACCAAATATGCTATATTCCGTATTCTTCTAGGTCATTTGTGATACGGCTCGTTGTTGTTAATTCTAAAAGAAGGAAATATTAGTTTTTAACATGAGAGTTAATTATCTTTTGATTATTGCGCTCAATTAATTTTACCAAGTATTTTGATTTCACCTGTTCAGAAGCCAATAGTTGCTTGATGGGTGATAGTTTTAAGATTACACCTAGAATTGAGGCCATTGCTCTGTGTGAAAAATGTGCTTGATTATCAAAGAACAAGTTTTGTAGCTTATTCTTTTCAATTGCTTCTAGTACTACTCTATGTGCCATATTAACCGGTGTTAAGACTCGCTTGTCTCTAGGTAACATTTCAATAGCATCAAAATTACATACATTTTTACAAACACCACAACCAATGCAATACTCTTCTGTCAAGACTGCTACTTTTGCTTTTGGTTTGTGAGGGTCATTTTTTGATACCATACGTAGTGCCTCTACAGGACAAACATCCACACACTTCATACAACCTGTACAGTGTTCTGTGATAATGTCACAGATGAAATTCGAAGTAGCAATTGCTTGGGAAGGGATTCGCTTTCTAGCACCCACTAACGCTTCACAACAACACCCACAACAATTACAGATAAACGCAACCTCTTGTTGGACATTGTCTCCAAATTGAACAAGATTGTGTTCTTTTGCGACATCCAATAATCTCAAACATTCCTCTGCATCAACTTCCTTTGCATATCCATGCTTAATAAGGGATGAAGCGGTGCCGTTAAATGTCATGCAAATCTCCATTGGTGCGTCACAGTTTTTGCCCACGTGCTCCATTTTATGTCTACAGTAGCAAGTACCAATACCGATATGAGATGCGGTTTTGATAACTTCGGTTGCACGTTCATAGCCAAGGACTTCCACACTGGTTTCTTTGATTTGTTCCTCTTGAACAAAAGTTCTTCCAATTGGCGTTTCATACGACATCAATGCTATGATAAAATCATCTTCTACATTCATGTATTGATAAAACAGTTCCGCAAGAACTTTTTGATCAATCTTCCCACCAATACGCATCATACTAAATTCAAAAAATCCTGCCATAGGGGGCGGTAAGGTATATGTCGTCTTTCCGTCTCGTTCTAAATCAACTAACAATGCTCGAGAAGCTAACTCATCCAATATTTCTTTCGTTTCATCTTGTGGTTTTTTCCACGCTTTTGCGGCTGTTTTCACACTGAATGGTTTAATGGGTAACAATGAAACCAATTTTGCTTCTTCTTCGGAAAACAATAACCGTAAAATCTGAAATAACGTGTCAGATGGTGGAACACCTTGTGGAAATTTGTTTAAACGCTCTACTAATTTATCATATCCACCTCTGCTGGTATTATGTGCCATAGGTCCCTCCTACATATACTATTAGTTATATTATAACGCATTCTAAATAAACAGCAAATAGCCATGTCAAAAAGTATTAATTCACAGCAAAAACGTGATGATTTTCTCTGTATATATATACGACTTTGTGGTTACATGGCAAACGGGTGTCCTTTGGTGTATCAAAAAAAGCAGCCAATTAGGCTACTTTTACGATACTTTATCTCCTGGTTTTAATTGATCTAGTTCTACTAATTGTAGGGCTTTTTTGTTACTTCCTGCTAGAACCATACCTTCGCTTAATTCACCGCGGAGAGTGACTGGTTTTAGGTTTTTGATAACAACGAGTTTTTTACCAACCATTTCTTCTGGGGTGTAGTATTTTGATACACCAGAGACGATTTGTCTTACGCGGTCTCCTGTGTCCACTTGTGATACTAAAAGCTTGTCTGCGTTTGGATGAGCTTTACAGGATTGGACTTCACCAACGACGAGTTCAAGCTTTGTGAAGTCGTCGATTGTAATGAAGTTTTCTTCTTTTGGTTCTTCCTTCTTCACCGGATTTAGTAACTCGGTGATGAAGGCTTCTTCTTTTTTCTTATCCAACCGCGGGAATAAGGCTTGTGGTTTGTCGGTTACGTGGATCTCTTTTAGTAATCCAAAATCTAGTGAATCCCAGGTTTGTAGAGTTGATGGGATGTTTAACTGTTCAAAGAGTCCTTGTGAGGCATTGATAAGGATCGGTTTTAGTAAAATACCAATGTGACGTAATGCTTCGACGAGGTTGTATAAAACACTGTTGAGTTCTGCTTGTTTGTCATGGTCTTTTGCGAGGACCCAAGGCATCGTTTCATCAATGTATTTGTTACTTCTTGAGATTGTTGTCCAGATGTGCTGAATCGCACTCGATACTTTCCATTCGTCCATATCTTCTTTATAGGAATCAATTGATGCTTGCAAGGTATCTTTTAACTCCTCATCAAATGGGAAGTAGGATTTTTCTGGTTTGGTTAGTTTTGAATTGAAGTATTTATTGATCATGTTGATGGTTCGGTTAAGTAAATTCCCAAAGTCATTAGCTAGATCATAGTTGATCCGGGCGATGAAATCTTCTGGAGTAAAGACGCCGTCACCACTATAGGGGATTTCTTTGAGTAAGAAATAACGCATCGCGTCTAGTCCATAATGAGGGACTAAGTCATCGGGATAGACGACTTTCCCTTTGGATTTACTCATTTTACCATCTTTCATTAAATACCAACCATGGGCATATAATTTAAAGTTTACAGGTACGCCAATCGCATGGAGCATAATTGGCCAGTAAATCGCATGGAAACGTAAGATGTCTTTACCGACAACATGTAGGACTTCGTCACCCTTCCAATACTTATCATATAAGGTGGTATCCTTACTACCATAACCTAGGGCGGTGATGTAGTTGCTTAGGGCATCGACCCAGACGTAGACAACGTGTTTCGGATTGGATTTGACATTGACGCCCCAGTCAAAACTGGTGCGGGATACACTTAAGTCTTGAAGACCATTTTTGATGAACGATACAACTTCATTTTTTCTTGTTTCAGGCGTAATGAAGTCAGGGTTTTCTTCGATAAATTGAAGTAACCAGTCTTCGTATTTGGATAACCGTAAGAAATACGATTCTTCTTTGACGAGTTTTGTCGGACGACCACAGTCGGGACAGATGTTTCCATCTTCTAATTGGGTTTCAGTGAAGAAACTTTCGTCATAGATACAGTAATGTCCTTCATAGTGGCCCAAGTAGATGTCGTCTTGTCCTAAGAGTTGTTCGAAGATTTCTTCGACAACTTTCTCATGACGTGGCTGTGTCGTACGAATAAAATCATCATATTCGATATCGAGCAGTTCCCAAAGTTTTTTGGTGTCATGGGCAATGAGATCCACGTGTTCTTGGGGACTGCGTCCAAGCTCTTTGGCCACCGTCTCTACTTTTTGTCCATGTTCATCCATACCGGTTAAATAGTAGGTATCGTATCCCCGTAATTTCTTATACCGCATAATCGAATCACAAAATACGGTTGTGAAAGAGTTCCCGATGTGAAGTTTTCCACTCGGGTAATAAATTGGGGTTGTTATGTAAAAGGTTTTTTGAGCCATAGTATCACTCCTTTACGACTCTTGATGGTAGGCCATATACACATCGTTTTTTGGTACATTGCGCTCTTTGGCCACTTTTTTGATTGCGTCTTTACTAGAAAGACCGTTTTTGATATAGGTTTGGACATCTTCTAGGATGGTCGTAGTTGGTTGTTCAGTTGAGGGTTGATATCCCTCGACAACCAACACCATTTCCCCTTTGATATCGTCAATCTCTTGCATGTCTTTGGTGGTTCCCCGAATCACTTCTTCGAACTTTTTCGTGAGTTCCCTAGCAAGGGTAAGTTTCCGTTCCCCAAACACTTCATAGAGATCCTTGATTGTTTTATGAATCCGATGCGGGGATTCATAAAAGACGAGGGTTTCGGGATAGTGCTTTAGTTGTTGTAATTCTTGTTTTCTCTTGGTAGATTTACTATCTAAGAACCCATAAAACAAGAACGGATGCGGGACCAGTCCACTGACACTGATTGCGGTAAGGACCGCACTGACTCCGGGAATCGATACCACGTGGTATCCTTCGTGAATCACATCTTGGATGACGTAGTATCCCGGATCACTGATTAGAGGCATGCCAGCGTCGCTGATGAGCGCGACGTTGTCTCCTCCTTGAAGGTGGTTTAAAATCTCTTTACTACCGACTTCTTTATTGAAATCATGGTAGGATTTGAGTGGTTTTTTAATCTCATATCGATGGAGTAATTTCCCCGATACACGGGTATCTTCACAGAAGATGACATCGACTTCTTGCAGTGTTTTTACGGCACGAAAGGTGATGTCTTCCATGTTTCCAATCGGCGTGGCGACGAGAAATAGAGTTGGTTTGGAATCTACAAAGCTTTTTTGTCGGTTCATCCCATCACTCCTTTCCATAGCCAAAGATACGATTGATTTCATCGGTATAGCCATCTGCATTATGAACATAGAGTGGCTCGAGTAACGTGAGGGCCGTATTGCCATTATTGGACGCCTCAATCAACACCATGTTTGATGGTTGTCCCTGTTTGGGATAGACAAAGCGGACCCGTTTTAACGAGAACTGTTGAGCACGCAAGGCTTCAATAATATCGATGAATCGTTCGGTTCGGTGAACCATGTATAAACTACCTTTGGTCCGTAAGAGTCTCTTTGCTTCTTTGATGATTTGTTCTAAGGTGATTAAGACTTCATGACGGGCAATGGTTTTATAGTCACTGTCGTTAATATTGGATGTTTCTTTGTATTTGAAGAACGGGGGATTACAAGTAACGATGTCAAATGCCCCATTTTCAAATTCTTTGTGAATGTTGTTGATGTCTTTCTGTAAGATGGTGATTTGATCTTGTAGGTTGTTTAGTTCAACGCTTCGCTTGGCGAGATCATACACTTCTTCTTGGATTTCGATACCGATGATTTGTGCCTTCGTTTTCAATGATAGAAAAAGGGGAACGGGTGCGTTCCCAGTTCCTAAATCAATGATCTGTTTTGTCGTTTTAAGCGGGGTGACAAAATCGGCAAGAAGGGTGGAATCCAAACTGAAGTTGAACATATCGGGACGTTGGATGATTTTGATGCCATCATACCCTAGAAGGTCATGAATCACTTCATCCATTTATTCGCCACTATTGTCTTTCTTTTTTTGTTTATCGTATTGCTCGATATGTTTTAGGTCTTCCACTTTAAACGTTTTGACACCATCTTCTTCCGTGACAACACGGACCGTTTTTTCGATGATGTTGACACCGATGACTTTACAGCGTTCGTTGTCTTTGGTTTTGACATGGCTACCAACTTTGGGTAGTTCTTGACGGTGTTCGGTATAGGTGTCATTTTCGTATTTGATGCAGCAGAGTAATTTTCCGCACAAGCCGGAAATATTAGCTGGATTTAGTGATAGGTTTTGATTTTTCGCCATGCGGATACTGACGGTTTCAAAGTCCCCTAAGAACGTATTACAACAGAGTAAATACCCACAAGGACCAATTCCTCCGAGAAACTTCGCACCATCGCGAGTACCGACTTGACGTAGTTCAATCCGCAGGCGGAATGCATTGGCTAGATCCTTGACGAGTTCACGAAAATCAACGCGTCCATCGGCGTTGAAATAGATGATGAGTTTCGAGCGGTCTAACGTGTATTCCGCACCGAGTAATTTCATGTCAAGCTCATTCTTTTTAATGGCTTCGGCGATAATTTTCAAGTCTTCGGGAATCGTTTCAAGATTCTTTTCATGATTCTTTAAGTCTTCGTCGGTTGCTTTACGTAAGACTGGCTTTAATGCGGAGATAATTTCTTTGTCTTCGACGGTTTTGATATCTTCAATGACTTCGCCAAGTTCATAGCCTCGGATCGTTTCCACGACAACTTTATCACCGAAATGAATATCTAAGTCTTTGGGATCAAAATAATATTTTTTACCAGCCGTTTTAAAACGGATACCTACAACGGTATTGGCCATGGTATTACCTTCTTTCTAGTTCGAGTAGTAGATTGTCGTATGCGAGGCGTTCGTTGATGTAGGAGTTGATTCGTGATTGTAAGGCCAACATACTTTCCAATTCTTTAATCAGGCGTTGTTTTGATTTTTGATTGGCAATTTGGGCAATGTGTTCTTCCTCTTGTAAGAACACAATGTGAGCGCGATCTCCTTCTTGGAAATGAATCAGATCTTTTTGATATAACGTCATACAGGCTAAAAAGAGCACGCTAATCTCTTTATCTTGGTATATTATACTATGATTTTCATTAAAGTAAAGCACGAGTGATGAATGCGGCATCGACATTCGTTTATAAATTTCTTTTACCGCATCGACAATATCGAGGAAATACTCGGTCGATGCGAGGGCAATTCCGTCTTCAACACTATTGCTTAAATGTGATAGAATTCGCGCTGTATCGTAATCGTATCCCGCGTCTTCGAGTTCTTGAGCGATGATATCGTTACTGAGCGATGAGAATTGAACGACTTGGCTCCGCGATACAATCGTCGGCAGCATCCGACTAATATTGTTGGTGGTTAAGATAGCATGAATTCCTGGGAAAGGTTCTTCTAAAAATTTAAGAAGTGAATTCGCTGCGCTTTGATTGATCGTATCTATGTCTTTGATGATGTAGATTTTCTTACCGGGTTCAATACTGGTTTTGGAAAACTCTTCTTGTAGGTCTTGAATCTGTTGTTTCCGGATCGTGTTTTTGATGGGTTCAACAATGTAAACATTGGGATGAATCCCTTGTTTAATCCGACGACAGTTACTACAGGTTTGACATGGTTTGTTGTCCTCACTCTTACAGAGTAACATCTGGGCGAAATAGATTGCTGTTGCAAACTTTTTCGTACCGGGTTCCCCCTCAAACAAATACGCATGCGAAAGACGGTCTTTTTTTAGACTGTTTTCAAGTAATTGCACGACATGGGGTTGCGATTGTTTGATGGTATCAAAAGCCATGGGTCTCACCTAGTTTATTTATAAGTATGTTTTTAATATTTGAATCGTATCTTCAACGACGGTTTCGACGTCGTTGGTACCGTCGACAACAACAAAGCGATCTTTGAATTTATCAGCTAATAAGAGATAGCCTTGATAGACTTTCTCATGAAACTCAACGGATTCCAAATCCAAGCGATCGACTTTACGACCGGTGTTGTCAAAGACGCGTTTGAGTCCAACTTTGGGGGGAACATCAATAAAAATCGTTACGTCGGGAAGTTTGTTTCCGATACCGAAACGATTGATTTCGAATACTTCGTCAATGCCTAGATTACGGGCATATCCTTGATAAGCTAAACTCGAATCAATAAAGCGATCACAGATGACGATTTGTCCTTTCTCTAATGCGGGAACCACGACTTCGGTGAAATGTTGACTACGAGAAGCGGCATATAACAAGGCTTCAGTATGGGCATTCATTTCCGTATTCTCTTTACTTAAAATGATGTCTCTGATATCCTCAGCTATTTTTGTTCCACCGGGTTCTCTTGTTGTTACTATGTCATAACCTTCGGATACGAGAAAATCTCGTACGGCTTTGATGACGGATGTTTTTCCGGACCCTTCTGGTCCTTCAAATGTGATAAATTTTCCTGCCACAATGAACACTCCTTTACTACTTATCATATTATCGCATATTTTGCCGGAATTTTAAACATTAAATCATTATTAATACGGTTAATCTATGATATAATGAGAATAGAGAAATTTAGAAAGAGGTTGTGGACTTGTGCGATTACTAATTCAAAATTTAACCTTTGGTTACGACTATCGGACCGTATTAAAAGACATCTCCTTGAAGATTAATTCTGGGGATTTTTTAGCGGTTATTGGAAACAACGGTGCCGGTAAATCAACCTTGATTAAATGCATCCTAGGAATTAACAAAGTCGCACCAGGACAAATTTTCTTAGACGATATCGATGTATCGCTTTTTACCAACTTCATCAACATTGGTTACGTCCCGCAGAAATTTGACGATTTCAACTACGAATTTCCAATTACTGTCAACGAGATTTTAAGTGCGTCCAACGTCCGTGATATCAGTGAAGACAAACTCTTAGAATTACTCGATAAAAGCGGGATTTTAGAACTCCAAAACGAAAACATCAATAACCTTTCAGGTGGCCAATTACAACGCGTCTTTATCGTTCGCAGTTTAATGAACGATCCCAAGATGTTAATCTTGGATGAACCGACCGTTGGTGTCGATAGAAAGAATGTCGAAGCATTCTATAAATTAGTCAACGAACTCAATGCCGGAGGAATAACGATTATCCTAATTACCCACAACATTCATGAATCGAAAGCCAATCTATCCCATGTCTTATCGATTCACAATGGTGAAGGGGTATTTAGAGAAGTTGAGCGAGGGGAAGACGAATGATGCTGTTAGCTAGCGAAGGCTCCTTTATCCTTGATCTCTTCCGTTATGAGTTCCTCCAATATTCTCTCTTCGCCGGGTTGATTCTAGGATTCATCACTCCGCTTATCGGGTCGTTTGTTGTTATCCGTCGTCTATCGTTTATCGCCGATACCTTAAGCCACTTTAGCTTAGCTGGTTTATCGATTGGTTTGTTCTTAATCAACACCCTAGGTCTTGTCTTTATTGGGGACCCCTTATACCTTGCTGTTATTGCTGCCGTTATCGGAGCTTTTATCATTGAGATCTTACGGGGATACTATGTCAACTATAAAGAAATATCGATGCCGATTGTTATGAGTTTAGGGACCGCACTGAGTGCCTTGTTCATCAGTCTTGCGGGTGGATGGAACTCCTCCATCTATAATTTCTTATTCGGTAGTTTGCTTACCGTAGGTCGTGATTACTTAGCCCTAATCTTAGTCGTTGCTGTAACCGTCATCTTAATGATTGTTCTATTCTATAAACAAATCGTCTTGGTATCGTTTGATGAAGCGTACGCCAAACTCGTTGGCATTAAAATCAATCGATTCCAATTCATGTCGACATTGGTCTTAGCACTTGTTGTTTCATTATCGATTGTTACTGTTGGGGTATTGCTTGTATCATCATTGATGATTATTCCTGTCGCTGCTGCAATGAAAGTCGGTAAAAGTTTCCGTAATACCATCACAATCGCGATTCTCTTTAGTGAGTTATCGGTATTACTCGGATCCTGGATATCCTATGAACTGAGTGTTCCACCAGGTGCCAGTATCGTATTAATCAATATCATTATCCTGTTCTTAACGGGATTCTTCAAACGCTTCATCATGAACAAACGACTCAAACAACAACAGCGAGAAATCCAAGCAAAATAAAAAAGGAATCCATCGATTCCTTTTTCCATTTCCTTCCTATCCGCGGTTATCCCTACATAACCATATTTATTATACTCAATATGAATGTAAACGAACAGTGACAATTATGTCCCTTTATCATAAACCATATAAGAGGTGATCGTATGAAACCACTACAATCAATGGCTAACAATGCCTTAAAGAACACTCAAACCATCATTGATGAATTTGGTCCCCGCCTTGCGGGAACGTCCGCCTGTTTAAATGCGGCTGATGCGATTGCATCAAAGATGGAAGCTGTGACTGATAAGGTTGAAAAAGAACACTTCTTCCTCTATCAAGGAGCCTTCTTAGGATGGATTCGCATCCTAGTTGTGTTATATTTAGCTGGAGGAGTTTTATTGTGGTTAAATCAACCACTTGTAACTGTCATTCTTCTTGTTTTAGGTTTGCTAATTCTGGTCCTACAGTTCTTTTTATATAAACCGTTACTCGATCGTTTCTATCCCAAGAAAACCGGATGTAATGTGATTGGAACGATTGAACCAGAGCAAGACGTTAAACGACAAATCATTGTCAGTGGCCACCACGACAGTGCACGGATCTTTAACTTCTTTATCCATCAACCCAAATTATACAATCTTCGAGTTACCGGAGGGATAGGATTAATTGTGCTCATGTTACTTGTAGGAGTCTTCAATGTCATCGTCGATCTTCCAACAGTAGAGCTCGTACTAACAATCATCGTAACCGCAGGATTCTTGTTAACGGGACAAATGTGGTTCTTTGCGTCCAAAAACGGAACTCCTGGAGCTGGAGATAACTTAATTGCAAGTACGATGACACTCGAACTAGGACAATACTTTAAAAATAATCCACTGCAACATACGCGGATAATTATGGCCAGTTTCGATGCCGAGGAAGAAGGTTTACGTGGGGCTCGAGCGTATGCAAAAACTCACAAGCAAGAGTTTCAAGAACTCGATACAACCTTACTAAATGTCGATTGTCCCTATTACCTAAAAGACGTATTCTTCTTAACCAGTGACATCAACGGCAGTGTGGAGTTATCCACCGAACTTGCGAAGGATCTCGTTACCATTGCGACGCAAAAAGGCTATCCAGCTAAACATCAACCCATCGCCTTTTTAACTGGTGGAACGGATGCCGCTGAACTCGCGAAAGTCGGTGTCAAAGCAACAACCTTAATGGCAATGCCGTGGAACAACAATGAACGCGCCAGTGTCTATCACACACCTCATGATACGGTGGATGCGATTGAAATCGAAGCCGTGCAAGCAACACTAGATATTTTCACCGAATACATCCAACAACAAGATCAAAAATAGGACTCACATCGAGTCCTATTATTTTTATTGCTTGATTTACGGTATCATCAACAAATTTCTCAGTATCATCTACCTTAACTTGTGGGGTAAGTGTGATATAATAATCAAGAGGAGGTGCCTTATGAATATTGTCCATAAATCCCATCCATCCAATTCAATGGTACGATGGTTATTGGTAATCTCAAAATTTATTATGCGATCAACATTACTCGATCGTTCCATTCGTAAACCAAATACACTTCCCATTTCCCAACCAAATGATACGGTGAAAAGTACGTATGGTGGACTTGATGTCTACTCCTTTAACAAAACTTCCAACCACCATGTCATTTATCTTCATGGGGGTGCCTATAAAAATCAAATGATGAAGATGCACTTTGATTTTGCTCGTGACTTGGCCAACAAAAGTAATGCAACTGTACACATCATTGATTATCCACTACTACCAGAAGGTACTGTGGATGTTACCGTCCCTAAAACCATTGAATGCATTCATGAGTTGATGACTACAAATAAGATTCAATCAATCTACCTTAGTGGCGATAGCGCCGGTGGCGGTCTCGCCCTCAGTGTAGCTCATCAAATGCCCCACAACACCATCAAGGAACTCTTCTTACTATCTCCTTGGTTGGATGTTAGTACGACCAACGAAGGCATTGAATATTTGATTAAGAAAGATCCCATTCTTTCGGTTAAAGGCTTACAAAAGTGCGGTAACGATTATGCGCTGAATCGTCCAAAAGACCCGATCGCATCACCTTTATATGAAGAGAACGAGTTGCCACAACCACTACACATATACGCGGGAACCCACGATCTATTGTTTCCCGATGTATTGAAATACGAATATCTCCATCAAGACATCAATCTACATGTATTCCATAAAGCTGTCCACTGCTGTAGTATCATTCCTGGTACCAAGGCTAAAAACGATACCCTACACGATATATCCTCCCACATTTCCTAACGAGGTGAACCATGAACGACATTCCCACATTAACCGAAGCAACCATTAAAGAATACTGGTCGAAAACCTATAACAAAGATGGCAAGCCAGATTGGTCCCACATCTTTCCTTTTTACCACGAAGACATTCGCTTTCAAGACTCAATTCAAGTTGTCGAAGGATTCGACAATTTTGAAAAGATGTGCAATCGTCTAACAAAACGAACCAAATCCCTCGAAATGGACCTGTTAAACATCAATAAGAACGACAACGTCATCCTCATGGAATGGATCATGACGATGTCGTTTCGCCGTTCTCCGAAAACGAGAATGTACGGTACAACACGTTTAACACTGCATGAAGACGGACGGATTATTGAACAACGTGACTACTACGACTTATGGGGCGACATCTTTGACAACGTTCCCGTATGGAGACGCATCTACCGTTGGTTTATGCGGACCTTCTTTGGGTAAGAGGTGACGGATATGAAATGGCCTGAAGAACTCAATTTCATCCCAGTTTCAAGGATGCCTCAGAAACAAAGTACCGTCGATATGAATGGGAAAACCGTCATCATCTCCGGAGCCACCTCCGGTGTTGGACTTGCTGCCACAAAACGATATCTTGAAGGACACGCCCATATCGTTATGGTCGTACGTAATCAAGACAAAGCGGAAACGATTAAAACCGAATTATTACAAGATACAGCTGGTACAATTGACATCATTATTGCCGACTTTAGTGATATGAATAGTGTCCGTCATGCTGCACATGAAATTCTAGCTACCTATGACACCATTGATGTTATCATCAATAGTGTTGGCATGCATTCAACAAAGAAACGCTATACCAAAGAAGGACGCGAGATGGTCTTTGCTGTTAATCATTTAGGACCGTTCTTATTCACGCAATTACTTATTCCCAAACTGATCAAACAAGAACACGGGCGCATCATTCAAGTAAACTCCGAAGGTCATCGCTTCAATGGACTACGAATCCATGACGTCGATTGGCACAAACGGTTGTACACTGGTCTCCGCGGGTATGGTGCATCCAAAACTGCTCAATTACTAACAGTATGGGAACTAGCTGATCAACTACATGGAACCAACGTCACCATCAATGCGATGCATCCCGGTGCCGTCAAATCCAAAATCGGATCCAATAACGGGCTACTATACCGTATCTTTAATACGCTATTCACCCAACCCTTCTTGAAAGATCCGAAAGTATCTGGAAACGCATTATACTATCTCGGTACCGCTCCTGAATTAGAAACGGTATCTGGTCGCTTTTTCAACCTTACCAATGAAGAAATTCCCGCCAAGCATGCGCGTAACCGCGATCTTGGTAAGAAAATATATGAACTAAGTATACAACTAACAAATGAGGTGACACCATGAAATCCTATGATGCCATTGTCGTCGGCGGAGGAATCAGCGGCTTAACCGCTACCGCCTTTTTAAACAAACAAGGCTACAATACTCTCCTCTGTGAACAATCCGATAAAGTCGGTGGTTTAGTCAGTACCTTTACCTATAAAGGGTTCACCTTTGATGGTGGAATCCGAGCAATTGAAAATTCTGGGATTGTACTTCCGATGTTGAAATCCCTAGGACTCGAAGTCGAATTTCTTGATAGT
Organism: Candidatus Xianfuyuplasma coldseepsis; assembly: GCF_014023125.1. Classification (GTDB taxonomy): domain Bacteria; phylum Bacillota_I; class Bacilli_A; order Izemoplasmatales; family Izemoplasmataceae; genus Xianfuyuplasma; species Xianfuyuplasma coldseepsis. The sequence goes on along the minus strand of NZ_CP048914.1, from coordinate 1,151,239 downwards.
ACCGTCTCTCTCGGTATTGAAGATACCGTGATTCAAGTCCAAGATCGCAGTGCCGTTTTAGCCTATGGTGAGGTCTTAAAGTCCAAATTCCCCAACAACAAAGACGACATTGACACGATCATTGCTCAAATCGATAAAATCATGGATTACATGCGAATTCTATACGGTATCGACAATCCCATTTTCCTTGATCCAATCAAGGATGGTAAGTATTTCGTCACCAAAGTCATTCCCTGGATGTTTGATTATCTCTTTACCTTCCGTAAAGTTCAAAAGCTCAGTATCCCCGTCGAAGACTATTTGCGGACATTAACCAATAATCAAGCGTTAAATGATGTGATTGCCCAACACTTCTTCAAGCAAACTCCCGCCTTCTTTGCGCTTAGCTATTTCAGTCTATATCTTGATTACCGCTACCCCAAAGGCGGAACCGGAACGCTTGTCCACACCATCGAAGACTACATCAATGAAACCGGTGGTACGATTCAAACCAACACCAAAATTACCTCGATTGATCCCGTGAAGAAAATTGTCACCGACGAATCGGGGGAACAGTACTCCTATAAATCACTCATATGGAGTGCCAACTTAACGACCTTCTACGACGTCGTTGATATCTCTCATTTACCCCGTATCAAGCAAAAACAAAAAGTACTCGACAAAAAACAATCTCTCCAAGGATTACGTGGTGGCGATAGCGTCGCAACCACCTACTTCTCGGTTGATTTACCACCCGAGTATTACGATGACAAATGTACCGCCCACTTCTTCTATACGCCAAAACTAGATGGTTTATATGATATCTTCCAAGAAGAGGAAAAGGTCTTATTATCCAACGATAAAGAAACGATCAAAGACTGGGTGATTCGTCATTACGAGAATACAACCTATGAAATCTCGATTCCGGTATTACGCGATCCCGACATGGCACCCGAGGGGAAATCGGGATTAATCGTTAGTACCTTATTCAGTTATGACATCACGAAAAAGATTCAAGACATGGGATGGTACAACGAATTTAAAACCGTGATGGAAGATATCACTATTCAGGTGTTATCCAATACGATTTTCCCTGGATTACAAGATCAGATTATTGATCGTTTTAGTTCGACGCCACTCACCCTACAAAGCCGTACCGGCAACATCGATGGTGCCATCACCGGATGGGCTTTCACCAATAGCCACATGCCTGCCGTCGATGAACTAATAAAAATTGCCCAATCGGTTAAAACACCATTCAAAGATATTTTCCAATCGGGACAATGGACCTATTCTCCCGCAGGTTTACCGATTGCAATCTTAACAGGGAAACTCGCATCCAACCAAGCGATTAAACGGATTAAGAAAGCTCGGTAATATTATTTACAATTTTAATTAAAGAGTTTGCTATATCAGACGATAAGCAAACTCTTTTTTGTATTCAATTATAAATAAGGGCCTCGTTTGGCCATTAACGATATGTTCGTTATTTAGAAAATTCTACTAAGCTTAATCCTTGATTCTTCTACTTACAAAGACAAAATCCCCCACTTTTATGGTTTTATAATAAAACTAGTTTGTTTAGAAAATAAACTAATCGTATTGAAACTATATTTGATATTTGTTACAATATCGCGAACCATTATTTATAATATTAGGAGGAAATGAAATGTTGAAAAATGTAACACGGGTTTTAGTTTTAGGAATCGTCTTGACGTTATCCGCTTGTTCTGGTGTTAGTCAAGAAGACTATGATGCATTAACTGATCAAGTCGCTGATTTAGAGATTGAAGTAAATACTTTAGAAGGCGAAAAAGCGGAGCTTCAAAATGAGTTAAATGGACAAATGGTTGGATATGTCGACCAAAGTGTCGAAGCGTATGGATTCACACACGGTGGATATGTCGGCCAAGTAACCATCGTCGTTACCGATGGCGTTCTTGATGTAGAAATCAACGAAGCGTTCTTACCACATACTCTTGCAGCTGTATCCTTGGATGATGCTGAGTGGGATGAAACCAATACATTAACAATTGGAACCAGTAGCTATGCACTATATATCATGTACAATGATACATTATACAAAGCGCTCGAAACCGAAGCTGGTCTACTCGTATATTCTGAAGCTGATGAAACAGGTGCTGTATTAACAGGACGTTGGGACGTTAAAAATTTAGAAATGCACATTATTCGTAATGATGCCAATATGAAAGCATACTACGATGCATTAGAAAACGGTGGATTCAAATTAATGACATCATTTGATGATGCGTCACCAATGGCAGTTACTTCAGGACAATTTAAAGATGGTAATCCAGATTACTGGCAAGCTGGAGGAGGTCGTCTTGGTTGGCAAGCGAACATCGATGCATTAGAAGCATTCTTAGAAGAATATGGAGCAGCATTCGATACGTTAGCCTTTACCCAAGTAGATACTACTGTAGATGGTGTTGAAGACACCTACTGGCAAGTTGCTGATACTGTTGCTGGAGCAACCAACTCCGACTTCCCAGATTATTTCCAATTAGCACAAGCTGCATTTGGACAATTAGTCACAGAAGTTCAATAACAACTTCAAAACAAAAGACCTAAATTTTAGGTCTTTTTTTGTTACCATAGTAAGAAATACATTCCTAGAGCAAACAAAATTACAATCACCACATAATCAAAGATGTGTTGCTGCCAGTTTTTACTAATCTTGATTCCGACAAAAGCACCAATTGCTGTTCCGACAATCATCACAAGTAAAATACTTACAATGTCCATTGTATACGACCCAATGCTAATATGATAGAACACAGCGGCGATGCCCATCACAAGAAAATGAGCTGCGAGGACATTTTTAAAATATACTTTTTCCGCATGTATACTACTTAAGTAAAAGACTACAGGCGGTCCATCAATCGAGGCAATCCCATTCCCAATTCCACTTAGAGATCCAACAATAATCTTGAATAGATTGGTTTCTGGCAATGTAATCGAATAGGGAGAATACTGAAGAATTTTAATCCCCATCGAAACTAAAATCATAATTCCTGCTATCGTCTTGATGGTGGTATCGGAAACTGCAATAAAGATTTCAATGCCAACAATGGTAAAGAGGATCCCAAACAGGGGAATCAACCACACGTTACGAAGACTATCTATACGAAATCCTTTGTGAGCCACCAGTAACATGCTGTTTAATATTAAGTTAAATGTCACCATTACAACAACAATCTCTTTGATATAATCTACACCAAACACGAGGGCCAAAAGGGGAATGGATACCAAACTACTCCCAAACCCACTAACGCCTTTGACAAACCCTGCCGTGAGGGCAATTAAACTTACATAGAGCCATGTATCCATTGTTCACCTTCTTCCAAAAATAGGACGATTTCTCGTCCTATTACTTATTCGATGATTAAAAGTTCTTTCGGGAACTCGTTTAGAACGATACATCCATCTTCGGTTAAGATGACATCATCTTCAATCCGAACGCCACCAAGTCCACTGATGTAGATTCCTGGTTCAATCGTGACACATGCTCCAACTTCAAGTGGTTTATCATACGCATATGATACACGAGGTGCCTCATGAACATCCATTCCTAGACCATGGCCCGTACCGTGTTTAAAGTACTCGCCATACCCACGTTCGGTGATATAATCACGACAGACAGCATCGAGTTCTTTTCCCGTCATCCCGGCTTTGGCAGCCGCAACGCCACGGCGTTGTGCTTCTTTGACAATCTCGTATAATTCTTTCATTTTCGACGATGGTTTACCCATTGCTACCGTTCTGGTTAGATCGGAATAATACCCTTCGTAGGCACAGCCGATATCAAAGGTAACGAGATCGCCTTTTTCAATGCGTTTATCACTCGCCATACCATGTGGCATTGCTCCACGGGCACCACTGGCAACAATAAATCGATCCCAGGTAACTTCCGCACCGAGTTCAATCATCCGGTTTTTCAATTTGATCTCGACGTCTTTTTCAATCATGCCAACTTTTAATTCCTGAAGAATGTCCGCAAGTGCTTGATCAGTAATCTCACAAGCCTTTTTAATCTTCGCAACTTCCTCCGGTGTTTTCGATACGCGGAAGGATTCCATAAAATTGTTTAATGGATGAAGGGTTACCCCCAATGTCTGATACAGTTCATATTCGCTATATCGAATGCGCTTATCAAATCCGAGTGACGTGATACTTTCTTTTTGAATAACCTCTTTTAAAGCATCTAAAAATGCCCCGGTAATCTCGACAAACGTAAAATCGGGTACTTCCTCTGCTACTTGATCACGATAGCGAAAATCACTGATGAAGTACTTGTAGTCTTCACCAATAATCGCAAACCCGTACGAACCCGTATAATTGGTTACATACTGAAGATTTTTCTTTGCTGCTGGATTTTCAAGTCCTGTGAGTAAGAGCGCATCAAACGCTTCGGTTTTAATTTTTTCTTGGATGTGCTTCACAATCATGTTATCACCTTCAACCTTTTGATGTTTGTATTGTATCACATATTGAATAAATATGAAAAAAGATTAAATCGAACCTTGAAAAAAAATAGAATCGGCATATAATTAATACTAGATATGACACATGTTAAGACCCGCTTGGATTCTCCAAACCCGCCTTACTGTTGCCAAGATATAGGGGGCTTTTTTTATGAAAAAATACAGTGCATTAGCCGCAATTACAAAAGATTGTTTCGAAGGAGAACTAGAACGTTTGAAGATTGAATACGAAGACGACCACACGATGCGTGTTGAAGTGATGTATACCGACCGCGACGAATTTCATTTATTCTATGTAGTTGATGTTCACCAAGATGAACAAACAATCGAATTTGAAGAACACTACTGCAACTACGGACGCGACTTCATTAACGTACATCGAAACATGAAATTTGAACATGAGTTGCACGACTATCTCTTTCCACACTAATTAAAAATCACTAGTTGAATAGTGATTTTTTTCTATTTTAAGAACAGCATTAATACTAAGGATATCGTTGATGCACTCACTATGAACGCCCGGTGGATATCATGATTATCAATGGGATGTCCTTGTTGATTGTTCTTCCATATGTAGTACGCTAACCCAATTGCTTGAGTAATCAATCCGACAATCACAACATACCAAAGTGAATATATAATTAGAAAGGCTAAGAATAACGAAGCAACTAAAATTGCTGAACCAATCTTAGTGACACGAAGATAGGGTTGTAGATTCATCCGTTTAATATTTTTCAATAAATAATACCGATGGATGTGAAAACTACTTGCAACGGTAGCAAAAGTAATACAACAAAACATCACAATCATCATCATAAATTCAACAATCGGATAACTGTGAGAGCCAAATGATACGATTGGTTGTCCGCCACCGTGGGGAGTAGCTGGGGCGAATCCATACGAGCGACCAATACCTAAAACAGTCGCTGCATGAACGACGGGTTCGATGGAATGGATGATTAATACAAGTACGAAAGAAATCGTTATAATCCAACGTTTCATGGAATTCACCTTCTCTCTTCACTTATAGGATACTCCTAGTAGTTCGTTTTTCAAAGTAACAATATTTACAAAAATGTCATAAATCATAAAAAAAGATGTTCCAACGGTGGAACATCTTTGTTTATTTCCGTTTATAACCAACAAGCCCTGCATCGCCATATTGCTGAAATCCAACGGCTTCGTAAAATGCTTGTTGCTCGGGTGTATTATCGGTTGCCAGATGAATCTGACGAACATGGGTATATTTTGTTAGTATTTTATTGATTAACGTTCGTCCGATACCTTGACGGTGATAATCGGGATGAACCAAAATATCGAGGATATACACCATTGTGTGACCGTCACCAACGGTTCGGATCAATCCAACGAGTTGATCATTGTCGTAACAGGCAAGCGTATCAAGGGACTGAATGATTCCCTTGAATAAGGTATCTTTATCCTTTGTATATGCCGTCCAGTGATTCGCATTGTATAGATGTAATATTTGATCTTCATCAAACAGGAGTTCTTGATATGTCATAGCAACCTCCTAATACATAATATGGTCGAGATAGAGTCCCGATGCTGGAGCCATTTCTTTTAACAGATTCGGATCTTTTCGGTTTACTAATTCGGTCATGGTATAGGGTAGTTTGTTTTGCGTTATCGATACTGCAGCATACACAATATACCGCACCATATAACGTAAGAATCCATCCCCAGTAATCGTAATCACTATATGAGAATCGTTTGGTTCAACCACTACGTCGGATATCGTTCGTATAGTTGATTGATCCGTCGATGTCGTGAAACTTTGGAAATCATGAGTTCCCTTGATTTCATTTAAAATGGATTGCAATCGCACTGGATCGAGGTTGTTTACAAACCACTCGTAGTTCCGTTGAATCGGATTGTAGGTTTTTGTATTGATACGATATTGATAGGTTTTCTGAAGGACATCAAAACGACTGTGGAACGTTTGAGGTACTTCTTCTAGTTGGTGTATGTGGATACTATCGGGAAGATAGCTATTGATTAATCGAGCCATTTTCGATACCGGTATGTTTGTATTGATATCGGTGTGAAATACCTGATGCTTCGCATGGACTGCTTTATCGGTTCGGCCACTGGCGTGAATCGTCGGTGGTTCTTGTAGGTTTAATCCTTGATATAGAGCCATTTCAATCGTACCTTGAATCGTTTGTCCTGTGGCTTGACGTTGATAGCCAAGGAAGTCACTACCGTCGTAACTACAAACCGCTTTGATGCGAATGGTGTTTTGTTTGACGGTTTCATAGAGTTTGACGATGTGGTTATGATCGATGACCATTTTACCAACAATCACCTTATTATCTTCTTGCATTTCATACAACACTGTTGTACCGGATGATTGCGTTGTTAGTATCGTTCGTTTTATCGGGTGTTTCATCATATATTCAATGCACGATGCCTTATCATAAAACACGTCTTCTGAAGCAAACCGGGCCCCAAATAAATGGTCTGAAAATAGGGATTCTAAGATGTCTTGATGCGATGTCTCCCAGGCGTTTAGAAATCGTTCAATCATGAGAAAACCGTCACAATCAAGATAGATGCGATGATGAATGCCGAGGAGGTGGCGATGACAACACTGTCCATGAAGGACCATCGTAAGACATGGAGTCTTGTCCGTTTCTTACCGGGAACAAAATTCCGAGCTTCCATCGCATTCGCTAGTTCATCGGAACGTTTGAAGCTAATGATGAACATCGGCACTAAGAGACTGATGATCTGCATGATTTTATCTTTTAATTTACCTTCGCTAAAATCAACGCCACGACTGGCTTGCGCCAACATGATTTTATTGGCCTCGTCAAGTAATGTCGGGATGTATCGTAAAGCGATAGAGATGATTAAGGCAATCTCTTCAGCACTGATTTTTATGATGCTTAGGGGTTTTAATAATTGTTCTAGACCGAGGGTTAAATCGGTTGGTTTTGTCGTTAACGTTAGAATTGTGGATAAGGTGACAATGATTACCAAGCGAATCATAATGAAAAAGGCACCTTTTATACCATCTGTATAGACATTGATGATTGGAGTGGAGAATACCTGTCCCAAACTAAAATTCGCTAAGAAGGCAATTATCAACGCAAAGAAAGCAATGAAGTATAACACACGATATCGAATATACTTCTTGGTGATTGCATACAGAACAATCAGTCCTGCCATAATCAGAATATTGAATAACGAGAAGGTAAGTTGAATACTGGTTAGCAGGGTACCGGTTTTCACAAACAGGATTTGAAATACAAACGTAAAGGTTAAGAGGATCATAATCGGTCGCAATCCACGAACAATTCGTCCAATCGGAATACCACCAAACCATAATAACACCAAGATTAACGCAAGCATAATTAATATATGAAGTACATCGGTCAGAATAAACGTTGAAATCATCAATAAGAACAGGGCGATGATTTTACTGCGGGGATCCATTTTATAGAGAAAACTACTTCCGGGCACGTATTGCCCGATAATAATATTATTCATGGGGCACCCCCTTGATCATCAAGGCGAGGTCGTCCACGGACTTCGGAAGGGGATCTATTGTGATATCCAGTAGGGTTTCTAATTGTTGACACAGCTCGAGTAAATCGGGTTTATCAAGATTCCATGCTTCCAAATCCCCTTGGCTAAATAAGGTGACAGGGTCCCCATCATACACCAAGTGTCCTTGATTCATCACCAGCACGCGAGATGCGTACTTATACACCGTATTCATATCATGAGTGATAATCAATACGGTTTTGTTCAACTCTTTGTGAATCGTTTGGAACAGTTCTAGTAAGTCGTCCCGACCTTTGGGATCGAGACCACTGGTTGGTTCATCTAAGACTAAAATATCCGGTTCCATCGCCAAAATACCAGCGATACTAACGCGTTTCTTTTCGCCCCCCGATAAGTTAAACGGACTCCGTGATAAGTACGAGGGATCAAGTCCCACATCTTTTATGACTTTGTGCGCTCGTTTGATCGATTCTTCCTCGGAGACCCCAAAGTTCTTTGGTCCGAAGATGATATCGCGCTGTACCGTTTCCTCAAATAATTGATACTCGGGGAACTGGAACACCAATCCGACCTTTTGACGGAGTGGATTTAACTTCACATTTTTATCTTTCTTTTTCACATCTTTGTAAATTTTTACCCCGTACACCGTCACTTCACCGACACTGGGTCGAATCAACGCATTCATGTGTTGGACCAGGGTGCTTTTTCCACTACCGGTTTCACCAATTAAGGTGATAAATTCACCGGTTTCATCAATCTCTAAGTTGATCTCTTTAATCGCTTCAAAGATACTACCGTCTGCCCCACGGTAATGATAACCTACTTGTTCAAACTTAATTGCCATAAGTAATCCTTTAACTTGGGATGATCAATATCTAGCTCATCGAGTTTATAGAGAAGTTTTAAGGGCAGTAACAACTCCAAGTTCGATGCGTTCAAGGTTTCTTTATCATTTAGAATCTCTTCGGTTGGTCCAACCTTTAAGATCCGTCCTTCTTTCATGACAACAATACGATCCGCATAGATCGCTTCTTTCATATCATGGGTAATCGATATAACGGTAACTCCAGCTTGATTGATATCTTTGATGTATTCAATGATTTGATCGCGACCTTTAGGATCGAGCATACTCGTTGCTTCATCAAAAATGATGATGTCGGTATTCATGGCTAAAATACCCGCTATGGCAACCCGTTGTTTTTGGCCACCGGATAGGTTATGTGGTTCTTTTTTTAAGTATTCTTCCATGTGTACTTTAGTCGCATACTCATCAATCCGACGTTTCATTTCGTCCCGTTCAAAACAGAGGTTTTCCATCCCAAAAGCGATATCATCTTCAACCGTGACACCAACAAACTGATTGTCGGGGTTTTGAAAGACAATACCGATTTTTTCGCGAATCTGATACACCGTTTCTTCTGTCAATTCTAATCCATCGACGGTGACGGTTCCTGTTTTCGCTTTTAATAATCCAATAATGAGTTTACTTAGGGTGGATTTACCGCTTCCATTATGACCTAAAATGGTAATCCATTCGCCTTGTTTAATCGATACATTAATATCGGTTAGAACCGGTTTATCAGTCACATAAGAAAACGATAAATCTTTGATCTCAATGATGTTCATACAATCAACTCCATTAACAGTACGATTATATCAAAAACAATTGTAAAAAGCACGCTATAACAGTTGGAATCGTAAAAAAACAAGACAACCCATTGATTGTCTTGTTTTCTTTATTGTAATTCTCTTATGTATTTGTTGTTGAAAATGATAATTGACATGATGATAATTCCAACCACCATCGCGACTCCCACATAGTACACGGAGAAATGATCGATGATTGGTCCAGCAATGAGTGCGGCAAAGGGGAATAAGATTCCGCCAAAGGAATCCATTAACGTCACGACTTTTCCTAGTTTATTGGGATCGATGTAACGACTAATTGCTGCATTCAGTGGGGCATTGAAACTCGCACTTACCAACCCGGCAATAAAATTCAGAGAAATAAATAGGATTATGAACAATTGCTCTTCAATGATGGCGACATCATAGATACGGATAAGGATTATGTATAGGGTCGATATCACAACGTACGCTGCCCCACCAAATTTGAGCAGCTGGTGAATCGTAAACTTCGAGGCGATGACGGCGACGATTAAGCTCATGGAGATTAAGCCGATGGCTTCAGCTAATTTAATCGTTGCTAAGATATAATCGGCGGTGTACTGAACGAACCCAAGATACTCTTTAATTAAGTATGGAACACCAATACTAAACCATGGTTCGACTAACGCTAAACTAATCACGATGATATAAACAATTGCTGCAATCGGCTTCGCTTCTTTGAAGATATAAATCGTCGCTTCTTTTAAATCGGTAAAGACCTGTTTCGCATAGTGTTTGGTTTTGTTGCCATTGACTTCAATTTCTTGATAAGCGGTCGCATCCAAACGATCTTGATTCTTGGCAACATCATACCGAATAAACATCTCTGAGAATGCGGATAGGATAAAACTAATCGCATTGATGAAGATTAAAATGACTATTCCAAACTGAACATATAGGACAGCTCCAAAAGCAAGACCAATGATATTTTGGATACTTCGTGTCATTTGAAATAACGAACTTGCAGACACCAACTCATCGGCATGCACGACTTGGGGTAATAACGCTGAGGATGCGGGGGAGAAGAATGCGGTTTGCACGGCAATCAACGCCAACAATGAATAAATCGTCACAAGAACCATGTCGGTGTTACCTTGTTGATCAAAATAATAGACCCCGATTCCAATCAATGTATAGACAATACCTCGTCCATAATCGGTGAGGTATAATACCCGAACTTTATTCTGCCACCGATCGGTAAATGTTGCGGCTACTGGTGAGACGATAAAGACGATGAACGTCCAGATTGAAATATAGGTGGACATCGATGTTGCAAGCCCGGTTAGATCGAGTAAGTATAATGAGATTCCAAAACCATATATACGGCTTCCAGCGCCGGATACCAATACGCCGAAGAAATAGAGTAAAAAGTTCTTATCTTTAATGTAATTGTGCTTAAACATACAGCCACCCTCTTTCCTATTACCTCTATCTTAATTGATAACTGTGTATTGCACAATAAACAAAAAAAATAAAATTGTCATATCAAAAAAAAGCCTGAATAGTCAGGCTTTTTAACCATTGATATCACGTGTAGTATATCGGTTATATCCAATATAGGCGATTAGTAAACCGAGAATCAAGATAATACCCTGGGTTCCCCAGTTCATATCATCAACTGGTAGTTTGGGGATGTATCCAAAGGGGGTAAGTTTCTCTAAGAAATCCGCTAAATCCAATAATTGTCCTAGATAAGAGACAAAGAAACTATACCCCATAAAAATCCAAATAATCCAGGTTTTATTGGCTGTGAATCCAATGATTAGCAAGGAGAACCCGAGCATCAGTACCATCGTTGGAACATAGACCATAATCGCACCTAAGAAGGTCGAAAAGGCAATTGGATCATCCATCATTGGGCTGGATGCAATGTACATTCCAACAGCACTCATAAAGAGCATCACAACTCCGGTGATTGTCGCTAGGAGAAAATGACTACTGACAATGCTCCATCTCGATACCGCATGGGACATCAGGATGTCGGAACGGTTCTTCCGTTCTTCCTGGGCGAGTTTATTCATACCCATGATTGCCGGTATGATCGAAACCATCCCGAGAACAACCATGATAAAGCCCATAAATTGAACCGCTAGTGGAACCCCTGGTATTTCAGGGAGAATATCTTCAAAGAACTGATTGTTGGCAAGATAGGCTTCTAAGTCCCCAAATATCGATCCATAACTGGCCCCTAAAACGAACATTCCTAAGGCCCAAATAATCAATTGTGTTTTCCCAAGACGAAGATAAAATCCAAATGGTCCATTGGCGTAGGATGCGATGGTTTGTTTTCCTCGTTTTGATTGGAAGAATCCAGCATCCATATCGCGAATACTACTGAGATAGAGCGCAAGATAAATTAAGCCCAATGAAGTGACAAATAGTACCAGTAACGGCCATACTAAGTTATTGACAAACGGTTGCGAATGAACCAACCATTTAAATGGAGATAGCCACATCAATGCTTCACTCGAAGCGGCACCAATCGAAAAGATGATGTAGAGAACAAACAACGTCATGAAACTGGTGCTCATCACTGAACGGTTACTTTGATAGAGTTGTGCAATGACGGCACTGACGGCAGCAAAGAAGAACCCAATCAACCCGAGTCCTAGTCCATAGTTCATCGATCCAATGAAACCAATGTCTTCAAGTCCTAATAGCGATAGGAAACCACCCATCAATACACCGAGGACAAGAAACGTCATTAACATGACAATCATCGTTGATAAGAGGTAGGCATCACGACCAACTGGGAAGGAACGGATTAATTCATATCGCCCTTCTTCTTCCTCATTACGAAGATGTTTGGCCACCAACATAATCGCCATAATCGCGACAAATAATCCGACCCATAAATACATCATATGGGCCCAAAAGGCTCCTTGCGTATAGTTATCGATCCCGTATCCTTCTCCAAACATTGCGACCATCGCTGGGTTTTCCATAATGATTTTAAAGGAGTCCCGTTCGACTTGGGTTGGATACATGTTGGTGATTTGGACCGCGACTATCGTATCAAAAAATACCAAGGATAAGATCCAGATTGATATCCGCCATTTATCCCGTTTGAGAATAAACAACGTTAGATCCCACACATTCGCAAAATATTGTTTTCTCATCGTCCTCACCTACTTCTCGTAGTGACGCATAAATAAGTCTTCTAACGTTGGTGGACGACTATCGAGTTTGATGACATCATAGCTACTTATGTACTTCAAGACATCGCCAAATTTGGATGAATCCAGTTCAAATGAGGTTGTCGAACCCTCCGTTTGAACATTATAAACACCATCTTGTTTTGCCAAGTCCGTGATTGGTTTACTGGTTTCTGCAGTAATAAAATTCCGTGTTAAATGCCGCATTTCATCCAATGTACCTGTTTGGACGATCTGACCTTCACGGATAATCGAAATCACGTCACATAGTTTTTCGACTTCACTGAGAATATGACTCGATAAGAAAATGGTTTTCTTCTGTTTTTTGAGTTCCGTAACGTATTCTTGAAAGACACGTTCCATCAATGGGTCGAGTCCACTTGTCGGTTCATCCAAAATAAAGACATCCGCATCACTCGCAAGGGCTGCAACTAACGCTACTTTTTGACGATTTCCTTTCGAATACGTCCGGCATTTCTTGGTCGGATCCAGATCAAACTTATGATAGAGTTCATCTCGTTTTTCTTCGGAAATCCCACCTTTTAACTTGGCAAAGAAATCAATGACTTCACCACCGGTTAAGTTGGGCCACAAGTTTACTTCTCCTGGAACATAAGCGATGTTCTTGTGAATCGTTACCGCATCTTCCCAGGCGTGTTTCCCAAATACAGTAGTGTCACCTTGATCCGCTTTTAAGACCCCTAGAATGACACGTATAGTGGTTGTTTTACCGGCTCCATTGGGTCCGATAAATCCATATACAGTCCCTTCTTCTACAGTAAAACTAACCTCATCCATGGCGACAACATCACCAAAGGTTTTGGTCACATTCTTTAGTTCTATAACGCTCATAATCCATCCTCCTTGTCGGGATTAAAACATCGTACTTACTCTCATTATACTACTCTTGATACAAAGAATCTAAAAAAAAATAACACTCTGAGCGAGTGTTACTAATACTTGATTCCTGCTGCTTTGATACTGGATGGATCATGCGAACTACATGGTGTAACACCATAGGTCATGTCGCAGGAAGGACAGGATGTCTCAAATTGAACCATCGTGAATGTTTCTCCGCAACTACAGTCCACTTGATGTGGTGTTTCTAGATACCCATTTCCGACGCCTACTTGACGTACTTTATCAACGATGGCTTTTCCATCATTCAAATCCGGTGCACAACCATCATTGCCACTACAGGATTGGATTTTTTCTTGAATTGTTTTGTCCATATTATCAGCTCCTGCATCTATTATACAAGATGCCTGCAATGGCACAAGTAAAGTTATAATTTTTTTATATGTATTGCCGCTTATAGCATCAATACATCGATGAAAAAAACACTCCGAAGAGTGTTTGATCGTATTACTTGGGAAGATTGATTATGGCATTGTATAAGCTGATTAAAATACCAGCAATCCCAAAGAATCCTAGGGTTCCCGTCATTCCGATAAGGAGTCCCAGTCCCCAATCGGATTTCTTCTTGTAGTAGAGAACAAACCCTACAACGTAAATCACAATGATTGTTAATCCCAAGAACCAGAATACCATAAGTATAGCACCGAGGGCAGCCCAGCCATCCGTGGATGTGGATGCGACAATCACACCAACCACAATTCCAAGAACAATGATAAGAATGGTAACGAGTGGGGGAATAATGATTCCCTTAGTTTTATTTGACATATCAAGTCTCCTTTAACTGAAGATAAAGAATAGGATAAATCCCAAAATGAATAGAATAAATTCAATAGCGATCAGAAGTGCGATTCCCCCTACTAGAGCATACAAGATCCCAATCATTAAGCCGAGGCCGTATTGATTGTTAAAACGAAAATACAAGATCCCACCGATGATAAGTAGCGTAAATGTCCAAATCGGTAGTGTATTGAGAACGATGGGGACATAGGACAAAAACCAAAGTGCTTCTGCCGGAATAGGATAGATGTCTGAGGCAAACCAGACCGAGAAGGTAATAACAAGTACGAATGTACCTACAGTAATCACAATGCCGCGTCCTTTTTCCGACATTAATAACCAACGATCTTTCATACATATCACCTTCCAGTTACTAGTAGTATACCAATAAAAAACAGGTTTTCCAACCTGTTTTATGTGTTATTCAACAAACTCAATGATAGCCATTGGGGTTGCATCCCCACGGCGTGGTCCGAGTTTTAAGATTCGTGTGTATCCACCGTTACGTGTTTCAAAACGAGGGGCGATATCACTGAATAATTTTTGAACTGCGTTTTGATCGTTGCCAGCGTCTAAGAAGCGAACTGTTTGCGCTGCTTGACGGCGGGCTGCGAGTGTACCTTTTTTACCTAAAGTAACCATGCGTTCAACGAGTTTTTGAAGCTCTTTGGCTTTCATTTCCGTTGTTTGAATTTTTTCGTGGATGATTAGTTGGGTTACTAAGTCCCGAAGCATTGCTTTACGTTGGTCACTACGACGGTTTAATTTACGGTATCCTGCCATAAAAAATTACCTCCTATTAGTGTCTTGCAAGTCCAAGACCAAGTTCATCTAGTTTTTGTTTCACTTCTTTGAGTGATTTTTTACCGAGGTTACGAACTTTCATCATGTCTTCTTCTGTTTTTTGAGTGAGTTCTTCGACGGTATTAATTCCAGCACGTTTCAAACAGTTGTAGGAACGTACGGAAAGATCTAGGTCTTCTATTTGCATTTCTAAGATTTGAGAGTTTTGTTCGTCCTCTCGTTCGATCATGAATTCTTCTTCTTTGACTTTTTCGCTTAGTTCCACCATTACTTTTAAGTGTTCAATCATCATTTTTGATGCGATGGCAATGGCTTCTTGCGGGTTGACACTACCGTTGGTCCAAATTTCTAGGGTTAACTTGTCTTGGCCACTGTTTCCAGAGGATGCAGGGCCGACGTCGTAGTTAACGCGATTTACAGGGGTGTAAATACTGTCGATCGGAATGATTCCGATATTGGAACGATTGGTAATGAATTCTTTGTTATCATCCGCATTCACGTATCCAACACCTTTGCGTGCGGTCATGATCATTCGGAATGTTCCCGAATTTACCGTACAGATGTGTTGGTCTTCGTTGATGATGTTGACGTCGTTATCACTGATAATGTCTTTTGCTGTAACTACTTGAGGTCCTTCGACATAGATTTCTAAACGTTTTTCAACATTGGGATCGTCACTATCAATGGTTAAGACCACTTCTTTTAAGTTTAAAACGATACCGGTTACGTCTTCTACAACACCATCCATACTGGAGAATTCATGTTGGACACCATCAATTTCGCAATTGACGATGGCACAGCCTGGTAAACTGCTGAGTAAGATACGGCGTAAGGAGTTTCCTAACGTGATTCCATATCCTCGCTCGAGTGGGCTGACGATAAATTTCCCGTATGTATTGGTTTCATTTAATACTTCAATTTGAGTATTTGGTTTTTCGAATTTCAAATCTTTCAAATGAACAACCTCCCTTATCGTTTATTTGTGTGGTCGTTTTGGTGGACGACAACCGTTATGCGGAATCGGTGTTACGTCTTTGATCGCAGTAATTTCTAATCCGGCAGTTTGTAATGAGCGGATTGCTGCTTCTCGTCCAGGTCCTGGACCTTTGACGGATACTTCTACTTTTTGGACACCGTGATCCATCGCTGCTTTGGCGCAAGCTTCACTTGCTAATTGGGCAGCAAATGGTGTTGATTTACGGCTACCTTTGTATCCTAATGCTCCGGCACTGCTCCAGGCAATGGCGTTTCCATTAGGGTCGGTGATGGTAATAATTGTGTTATTGAAAGTCGAATGAATGTGAGCTACTCCGGAAGGAATATTCTTTTTCACACGACGTTTTCTAGGTACTCTTTTTGCCATGTTTAACTTCCTCCTTTATTTTTTCTTGTTCGCTACGGTTCTACGAGGACCTTTACGAGTACGAGCGTTATTTCTTGTATTTTGTCCGCGTACGGGTAATCCTCGACGATGACGCATTCCTCGATAGCTTCCAATTTCTTGAAGGCGTTTGATATTCATCATGACTTCACGACGAAGATCACCTTCGGTTTTTACTTTTGCAACTTCACTGCGGATGCGTCCAAGTTCATCTTCTGTAAGATCTTTGACGCGCGTATCTTCTGATACGTCCGCTGCTGCTAAGATTTCTTGTGCAGTCGATTTTCCAATTCCAAATACGTATGTTAATGAAATCACAACGCGTTTGTCACGAGGAATATCGACACCAGATATACGAGCCATATATGTCTCCTCCTAATTAACCTTGTCTTTGTTTGTGACGTGGATTTTCGCAGATAACCATCACTTTTCCGTTGCGTTTGATGATTTTGCATTTATCACACATTTTTTTCACACTTGGTCTTACTTTCATTTTTTTCCTCCTTTGGACCATGTCCAAATTCTTATTTATGACGATAGGTGATTCGCCCACGTGTTAGGTCGTACGGCGATAGTTCCACCGTTACGCGATCACCTGGTAGAATGCGAATGTAATACATACGGATTTTACCAGAAACGTGAGCAAGTACACGATGTCCGTTTTTTAATTCGACGATAAATTCGGTGTTTGGCAAAGCTTCAACGACTTTACCTTCTAATTCAAGTTTGTCTTCTTTCGCCATTTAGATTCCTCCTTTAGCGAGTGTTGTTAGGATGACAGGCGCACCGTCAGTGACTAAGATGGTGTGTTCATAATGAGCACTTGGCATCTTATCAATGGTGACTGCCGTCCAGTTATCTTCTAGTACGCGAACTTCTCTGCGGCCCATGTTGATCATCGGTTCAATGGCTAAGGTCATTCCGGCTTTGAGGCGTGGCCCTTTATGGGGTTTGCCAAAGTTGGGAATTTGCGGGTCTTCATGGAGTTGTTTACCGACTCCATGTCCGACGAATTCGCGGACGACACCGTAGCCGTATTGTTCCGCATGCGTTTGGACGGCATGGGAGATGTCCGAGATGCGATTACCAGCGGTGGCTTGTTCCAATCCTTTGTATAAGGATTCTTCGGTGACGTTCATCAGTTGTAAGACATCGTCACTAACGGTACCCACGGCGTATGTCCAAGCGGAATCGCCATGATAACCTTTGTAGTTGGCACCGATGTCGACAGCGATGATATCACCGTCTTGTAAAACCACTGTTTCGCTGGGGATACCGTGTACAACTTGTTCATTAATCGAAGTACAGGCACTTCCAGGGAACCCGCCGTATCCTTTAAAGGATGGGGTGGCTCCATGATCTCGGATTACGCGTTCGACAATTTGGTCGAGTTCGTAGGTTGTTACGCCAGGTTTAATGTGTTTGGCAACTTCTTGATGGGCAAGCGCGACGATATGCCCCGCTTTTTTCATCAAGTCAATTTCACGGTTGGATTTAATACTAATCATAAATGGTGTCTAATACAAGAATGATGTCGTCGGTGACTTTATCAAATTCTTGCATCCCATTGACGTTATATAAGATGTTTTTGTCATCATAGTAGTCTAATAACGGCTTTGTTTTACTTTCGTAGATTTCCAGACGACGCTCCACTGATTCATGGGTATCATCGGGTCGTTGATAGAGTTCGCCACCACATATGTCGCAGACTCCATCTTCTTGTGGTTTCATGAATTTTAGGTGGTACGTTGCGCCACATTGTTTACAAACTCGGCGTTGTTCCATACGTTCAAACAGTACATCGTGACTGGACAGGATGTTGATGACGGCATCGAGTTTCGATCCCATTCCTTCTAACATCTTGTCAAGCGCAATTGCTTGGTTTACGGTACGAGGGTACCCATCGAGTAAGAAGTTTGTTTCCGCATCTTCTTCGGAGAGTCGCAATCGTACAATTTCGTTGGTGATGTCGTCGGAGACGAGTTCACCTTTTTTGATAAATTTCATGGCTTCTACTCCAATTTTCTCGCCTTTGTTGTAGGCGTCACGGAACATTTGTCCGGTGGAGATGGATGGCATGTTATAGCGTTTGACGATTCTAGACGATTGACTGCCTTTCCCGGCACCCGGAGGACCCATCACTAAGATTTTCAAAACGAACCTCTTATTTGATGAATCCCGAGTAATTTTGTTCTTGGGTTTGGGTTTTGATTTGTTTAGTGGTTTCAATCGCCACACCTACAACGATCAGTAAGCTGGTTCCACCAATTTGAACGTATGCAGGAAGATCAAAGATCATCGCTACGAAGATTGGTAAGGACGCGACTAATACGAGGTAGGTTGCACCAATAATGGTGATTCTGAATAACGTCTTACTGATGTAGTTTTCGGTTTCTGTACCAGGACGTACACCAGGGATGTATGCATGTTGTTTTTGTAAGTTGTCTGCCATTTTTTCGGGGTTGATTTGAACGAAACTATAGAAGAATGCGAAGACGTAAATTAGAATTACGTAAACCGCATATCCTAACGGTTGTTGGTAGGTAAACATTTCGGTTAACCAGCGTCCAAATAAGGTTCCATCTAAGGCACCAACGAAGCTTAAGATTGTCGTTGGGATCGATAGAATCGTTACCGCGAAGATAACAGGGATAACACCTGCAGAGTTGATTTTTAATGGAATGTGAGAATCACTTTTTCCTTGGAATCGAGCACTGGCAGGACGGTTGGAATATTGAATCGGTATTTTACGAAACGCACTTTGCATGACCGTTACGAAGAAGATGACGGCAATGTATAATACCATCACGAGCGTAAAGATTAAGATGCTTTCGGTGGTCCGTACACTTTCGACTAAATAACCTTCAATCATACTCGTGATCATCAGTGGCATCGTGGATACGATCCCTGCGACGATGATCATGCTGGTTCCATTTCCGACTCCGTAAAGTGTGATTTGATCACTTAACCAGAGTAAGAATGCGGTCCCTGCGGTCATGACGATTGCTAAGTAGGTGTAGGTTACGAAGTTAACGTTTGTAACACCAATATCGAAGATGGCGTTTCCAGTTAAACGGAAACCATACGTCATTGCTAAGGCTTGGATGAATGCCAAACCAATGGCTAAATAACGGTTTAATTGATTAATTTTTTGTTTCCCTGTTTCGCCTTCTTCTTGCCACTCTTTTAATAATGGAATGATGTCCATTTGTAATAATTGAGTGATGATTGAAGCGGTGATGTAGGGACCAATTCCTAGGGCGATGATACTGTAGTTTTTCAGGGCGTTCCCGGTAAATGCGTTAGCAATACCTAAGAATCCACTGTCTGCAGAATCAAAGAAGGATTGGATGATGTCTTGGTTGATTAACGGGATGGTGATATAAGTTGCAAGTTTGTAGATTAAAAAGACTAAGAAGGTAAATCCAATTTTCTTCATGACATCTTTATTCTTAAGTGCGGCAACTATATTCTCCATGTTAAATCACCTCTGGGGTTCCACCAACTGCTTCTATTTTAGCGGCAGCAGATTTGGTAAATTTGTCTGCTTGCACAGTTAATTTCACCGTTAATTCACCATTACCTAAGATTTTTAATCCGTCTAATTGTTTGCGGATTAATTTGTCTTGTAAAAGCATGTCTTTGGTAACGACAGTACCTTCTTCGTAACGGTTTAATTCACTTACGTTAACGCAAGCGTATTCGGTTCTAAAATGATTGGTAAATCCACGCTTTGGTAGACGTTTGAAGAGTGGTGTTTGTCCCCCTTCAAATCCAGGACGTGTTCCTCCACCACTACGGGCGTTTTGTCCTTTGTGTCCTTTTCCTGCGGTTTTACCGGTACCGCTCCCGGGACCTCTACCCAAACGTTTTTTAGCATGTGTAGAGCCAGGAGTTGGTTTCAAGTTTGATAAGTTCATCTGGTATACCTCCTATAACTCTTTTACTTCTACTAGGTGGTTGATCACGTTGATCATCCCTCTAATAGTTGGAGTATCGGTTTTGACGACGGTTTTTTGTAATTTGGTTAAGCCAAGTGCGATGGCTGTTTTCTTTTGGTTTGGTGTTCCAGCAATGGTGCTTTTCACCAATTTTATTTGTAGTTGAGCCATTAGTTTAAGATCTCCTCTACACTTAACCCGCGGGTGCGAGCGACTTGTTCAGCGCTACGAAGCGTGTTGATAGCATCGAAGGTTGCGCGGACGACGTTGATTGGGGTGTTGGAACCTAAAGATTTACTTAAGATGTCTTCAACTCCAGCCAATTCGAGTACGGCACGAACAGGTCCACCGGCGATAACTCCGGTCCCACCGATGGCAGGTTTTAAGAATACTTCTCCAGCACCGAATTTCCCAACAACTTGATGGGGGATGGTGGAGTTGTACATTGGCACTTTGACTAAATTACGTTTGGCGTCTTCAATTGCTTTTTTGATGGCATCTGGTACTTCTTGGGCTTTCCCGGTACCAAATCCAACTTTACCTTTTTTGTCCCCGATAACGACAAGTGCGCTAAAGCGGAAACGGCGTCCACCTTTTACAACTTTTGTTACCCGGTTAATATTGACAACGCGCTCTTCGTAAAGCTTTGGTTCGCGTTTACGGCGAGGACGACGTTGACGTCTTTTACGATTATTATTGTCCATTTGGGGCCCTCCTAAAATACTAGCCCAGCTGCACGAGCTGCGTCCGCCAATGCTTTAACACGTCCGTGGTATAAATACCCACTACGGTCAAACACGACAGTATTGATGTTATTTTTGAGTGCACGTTGTGCAATTAATGTTCCGACTGCTTTCGCAGCTTCTATGTTGCCACCGTTTGTGATTGTGGAATCTTTTTCGTTTGATGATGCGCTCACCAAGGTTACTCCGTTGACATCGTCAATGATTTGTACGTAGATGTTTTTATTACTACGGAAGACATTTAAACGAGGTTTTGCTGGAGTACCGACTAAGCGTTTGCGAATACGTAAGTGACGTTTTTTTCGCAATAAATTTCTTGATTTTGTTTTAATCATAATTATCACTCCTACCTACTATTTAGCAGTTTTTCCTTCTTTACGACGTACATATTCATCCACATAGCGAATCCCTTTTCCAAGATAGGGTTCTGGGGGACGAACTTTGCGAACGTTGGCAGAGAATTCTCCAACTAATTGTTTGTCAATTCCACTCACGATGATGTCGGTGTTTTTCGGAACGTCAACGGTGATTCCTTCCGGAATATCCATTTCCACTGGATTCGAGTATCCAGCAAGTATTACCAACTTGTTTCCTTGTAATTGGGCACGATACCCAACACCGATCATTTTTAATTGTTTTTTGAAGCCATCACTAACACCGGTAATCATATTATTGATTAACGCGCGTGTGGTTCCATGGATACTTCTCATGAATTTGCTGTCGTTTGGACGTTCAACGAGTAACTCGTTGTTGTCGACGGAGATCGCAAGTTCATTGTTGAACGTACCTTCTAATGTCCCTTTTGGACCTTTTACGGTTACAGTATGGTTGTCTATAGTTACTTCTACACCTTGAGGTAGAGTAATCGGTTTTTTTCCAATTCGACTCATAATTACACCTCTACCATACGTATGCCAAGATTTCGCCGCCGATTTTTTGCTTACGCGCTTCACGGTCGGTCATGATACCTCGAGAGGTCGAAACCACAGCAATTCCTAGTCCATTTAATACTTTGGGTAGTTCGTTTGTTTTTGCATAGACTCTAAGCCCAGGCTTAGAAATTCTTTTTAGTCCTTTAACAACGCGGTCGTTGTTCAGATATTTTAAGTTTACACGTAGCGTGTTTTGCACATCACCTTTAATGATTTTGTAACCAATGATGTATCCTTCGGCTTTTAATACTTCTAAAATTTCTTTTTTCAGTTTCGACGCAGGGATATCCACTGTTTCATGTTTCATTTGGTTGGCATTTCGGATACGTGTCAACATATCTGCAATAGGATCTGTCATTACCATATTAGTTGCCTCCTTCTTTTACCAACTAGCTTTTTTGACGCCAGGTATTTGTCCTTTGTACGCTAATTCGCGGAAACAAATACGGCATAGTTTGAATTTTCTATATACTGCGTGTGGACGACCACAACGCTCACATCTTGTGTATTCCCGGCTAGAAAATTTAGCGGGACGATGTGCTTTAATTTTCATTGATGTTTTTGCCATAATTAGCCTCCTTATTTACGAAACGGCATACCGAGCTGCGTCAATAATTCCAGTGCTTCAACGTCTGTATTTGCCGATGTTACGATGACAATATCCATCCCGCGTACACGGTTGATTTTGTCGTAGTTGATTTCAGGGAAAATTAATTGTTCTTTGACACCTAGGGTGTAGTTTCCACGTCCGTCAAATGCGGTTTTGGAAACACCTTGGAAGTCGCGAACGCGAGGAAGAGCAATGTTCACGAGTTTATCGAGAAAGTCATACATTCTTTCTCCTCGTAACGTTACTTTACAACCGATTGGCATACCCTCTCTTAATTTAAAGTTTGAAATCGATTTTTTCGCTTTAGTGATGACAGGTTTTTGACCTGTTACTAGTGTTAATTCTGCAACGGCATCGTCTAATGCCTTGCTGTTTGTAATGGCGTCTCCTACTCCCATATTAACAACGATCTTTAATACTTTTGGGGTGGCCATTACTGTGTTATAGTTGAATTTATCCATCAATATTGGACGGATTGATTCGTCATATTTTTCACGTAAACGGTTCATGCTATTTCCTCCTTTCTGATTAGTCTAATACCTCACCAGATTTTTTCGAATAACGAACTTTTCGTGTTATGTCTTTCTTTTTCACGGTTTCGGTAATGGTTTTATAACCAATACGTGTAGTACCGAGTTTTTTCTCCACGATCATGACGTTGGATGCATGGATTGGTGCTTCGTATTCCATGATTCCACCATCGGGGTTCGATTGAGTAGGTTTCGCATGTTTTTTGATTTTGTTTACGCCTTCAACGATGACCTTGTTGGTTTTCGGATAGACTTTTAAGACTGTTCCTTCTTTCCCAAGGTTTGCACCGCTGATGACTTTGACTGTATCGCCTTTTTTGATTTTCATCTTCGGTTCCTCCTACTCTATAATACTTCGGGAGCAAGCGAAACGATTTTCATGTATCCTGCTTCGCGTAACTCACGTGCTACTGGGCCGAAAATACGGGTTCCACGAGGGCTTTTATCATCGCGGATTAATACAGCAGCATTGTCATCAAATTTAATATAGCTTCCATCTTTACGACGGATTGGTTTTTTTGTACGAACGATTACAGCTTGTAATACGTCTCCTTTTTTCACTTGGCCACCAGGAGTCGCAGCTTTCACTGTAACGGTAACGACATCTCCAACCGAAGCGTATTTACGCTTGGATCCTCCCAAAACCTTAATGGTTAAGACTTCGCGAGCACCGGAGTTGTCAGCTACTTTCATTCTCGATTCTTGTTGAATCATAACTTAGTTCCTCCTTCTACTCACCGATTAAGCTTTGGTCTCGACGATTTCGAGTAAACGGAATCGTTTTGATTTGGATAATGGGCGAGTCTCCATAATTTTTACTACGTCACCAACATTCGCTTGATTTTGTTCATCGTGTGCAGCGAATTTTTTGGTTTGAATGACTCGTTTACCATATAATGGGTGTTTACGATATGTTGTAACTAATACAGAGATGGTTTTATCCGTGGCATTGGATACGACTTCTCCAGTTAATACTCTTCGTTTATTACGTTCCATAATGATCTCCTCTTTCCTCTACTCGTTACGCTCGTTGAGCACAGTTTTCATGCGCGCAATCGCTTTTTTTACTTTACCGACACGAGCGGTGTTTTCCAATTGTCCGGTTGCTTGTTGGAAACGAAGGTCGAACAATTCTTTTTTGAGTTCGGTAATTTCATCATTAATTTTCGTAGTGTCCCAAGTTCTAATTTCGCTAGCTTTCATTAGAATCACCACTTTCTCGTTTTACAAATTTCGTTGTGACAGGCAATTTGTGAGATGCTAAACGCAATGCTTCACGTGCAACTGCTTCATTGACGCCACCGACTTCAAACATAATGGTACCCTCTTTAACAACGGCAACAAATCCGTCAGGAGCACCTTTCCCAGATCCCATCCGTACTTCGAGCGGTTTTGCGGTTTTTGCCATGTGAGGGAAGATGCGAATCCATACTTTCCCTTGACGTTTCATATAACGTGTCATGGCAATCCGAGCTGCTTCAATTTGGCGGTTGGTGATCCAAGCACCTTGGGAGGACATTAATCCGAAATCTCCAAAGTTAATTTCGGTTCCACCTTTGGCTTTTCCCTCATAACTAACGCGATGAGGACGACGATATTTGGTACGTTTCGGTGTTAACATTATTGTCTACCTCCCCGTTTTTTCTCTGGAAGGATTTCACCTTTGTAAATCCATACTTTAATTCCAAGTTTACCGTATGTAGTATCGGCTTCTGTAGCGGCGTAATCGATGTCTGCGCGCAAGGTATGTAATGGAACATTTCCTTCACTATATCCTTCGCTACGTGCCATCTCAGCACCACCTAAGCGTCCTGATACTAAGGTTTTGCATCCTTTTGCTCCGGCTCTCATAGCACGTTGAATTGCCATTTTTTGAACGCGGCGGAATGATGCACGACTTTCCAATTGACGCGCGATGTTTTCGGCGACTAATTTGGCGTCTAAATCTGGTTTTTTAATTTCGACGATGTTTAAGTATACTTCTTTACCAGTTAATTGTTGCAATTTGTTAACGACTTCATTTTTAATTTTGCTTTCGCGTCCGAATACCATACCTGGTTTTGCGGTGTGTACGGAGATTAGTACGCGACCTTTACTACGTTCGATTTCAATTTTAGAAACCGCTGCGTTTTGGTAAAAGTCTTCTAATAACGAACGGATGTTTAAATCTTCATGAAGTAGATCAGCAACATCATTTTTATCAGCATACCAACGAGCATCCCAGTCTTTGATGATTCCAATTCGGAGTCCTACTGGACTAACTTTTTGACCCATGTGATGTGCCTCCTATTCTCTCTCAGCCACGACTGCTGTGATGTGGCTGGTTCGTTTCATGATTGCCGACGCTCTACCTTGAGCGCGTGGTCTAAATCGTTTCAATGTAGGACCTTCGCCTACAAAAATTTCTTTTACATAAAGTGCTTCGGTGTCCATGTTGTAGTTGTGTTCGGCATTCGCAACAGCACTACGAATTAACTTTTCAACAACGGGACTTGCAGCTTTTGGTGTTAAGCGTAAGATTGCGATCGCTTCTCCAACGTTTTTACCGCGTACTAAATCGATAACCAACTTGACTTTACGAGAAGAGATTCGGACCATTTTTGCTTGTGCTTTTGCTTCCATAGTTTGTCTCCTCTACTTTCTGCTTGCTTTCTTATCTTTTTCGTGTCCACGGTTGGATCTTGTAGGAGCGAACTCTCCTAATTTGTGCCCAACCATATCTTCTTGAACGTATACAGGGATGTGCTCTTTACCGTTGTAAACAGCAATCGTATGCCCGATAAATTCAGGGAAGATGGTGGAACGACGTGACCACGTTTGGATAACGCGTTTTTTGCCTTCTTTATTAAGTGCTTCCACTTTGTTGTATAAGTGGTCGTCCACGAATGGACCTTTCTTAACGGAACGTGACATTTGAGTTCCTCCTCTCTACTTGTTACGACGTCTAACAATGTATTTATTGCTAGCTTTGTTTCGTTTTCTAGTTTTTAAACCAAGAGCTGGTTTACCCCAAGGAGTTACAGGACCTTTTTTACCGATTGGTTGACGTCCTTCTCCACCACCATGAGGGTGATCGACAGGGTTCATAACACTACCACGAACGGTAGGGCGAATTCCCATATGTCTTGTTTTACCGGCTTTACCAACGTTGATTAAGTTGTAATCTGCGTTTCCAACTTCACCAATGGTTGCGCGGCAGGTTCCTAAGATGCGACGTACTTCACCACTGGTTAAGCGAACAAGTACATAACGATCTTCACGACCTAAGATTTGAGCGCTGGTTCCAGCGGCGCGTACTAATTGGCCACCTTTACCAGGTTTTAATTCGATGTTATGGATAACGGTACCGACTGGAATATTTCGTACAGGCAGTGCGTTTCCAACTTTGATATCAGCAGCTTCGCCGCTTTCAATCATCATTCCTACTTGTAGACCTTTGGGAGCGATGATGTAACGTTTTTCTCCGTCCACGTAATGAATTAATGCGATAAATGCATTACGGTTTGGATCGTATTCGATGGTAGCAACTTTACCAGGAATCGTGTCTTTATTTCGTTTAAAGTCAATGATACGGTATTTTTTCTTGTATCCGCCACCTTGATGGCGTACAGTAATTTTACCTTGGTTGTTACGTCCAGAATGCTTGTTGATGTTTACAACTAAGGATTTTTCCGGTTTATCCGTAGTGAGTTCGGAATAATCCAAGCTGGTCATGTGACGTTGTCCATTCGTCATTGCTTTATATTTCTTTAAAGCCATAACAGTAACCTCCTTTTATTACGCATTAAAGATTTCAATTTTACTGCCTTCAGCTAGTGTAACAACAGCTTTTGCGACAGCGGGTTTGAAACCTGTGTATTGTCCTACTCGTTTTTTCTTTGGAGTAGTTTTCATGGTATTAACTTTTACTACGGTAACGTTGAAGAGTTCTTCAATCGCTTTTTTGATCTGAATTTTGTTTGCACGTTTGTCAACGCTGAATGTGTATTTGTTTTCTTGTTCAGCAAGTAGCATTGATTTTTCCGTGATGATCGGTCTTAAGATAATTTCACTTGATAACATTATCCAAGCACCTCCTCATATTTCTTGACTGCATCAGCAGTTAAGACGACGGTTTTTACGTTCAATAACTCATAGACGCTCACGTGATCCACAGTTGTTACGGTAACTCCTGGGATATTACGTGCAGCAAGGGCAAGGGTTGTATTTGGTTTATCTAAGACAAATGCAACTTTACCTTCTACCTTTAAGTTATTCAGTACGTTCACCATATCTTTGGTTTTTATTTGTTCCAATGTTAACTGATCCAGTACTTTGAAGTTCTCTTCTTGTAGTTTGCTGGACAATACGCTTTTTAATGCTAAGCGGCGTACTTTTTTGTTTACTTTTAAGATGTACTTGCGAGGACTTGGTCCGAAGACGATTCCCCCACCTGTCCATAATGGACTTCGGTTGGTACCGACGCGGGCACGACCGGTTCCTTTTTGACGCCAAGGTTTCCGTCCACCACCGCGTACAGCGCTACGATTTTTGGTACTGTGTGTACCTTGTCTCATGGCTGCGCGTTGGGCCTTTACAACGTCATATACGGCTTGTTCGTTAGGTTCAATACCGAATACTGCATCATTGAGTTCGATATCTCCTACGTTTTCGCCTGTCTGATTGAATAATGTAACTTTTGCCATCTTATATCCTCCTCTCAGACTATTCCTGAGCTTCCGCAGAAGCTTCAGTTTCTTGAGTTTCTTCTACAGTGATGAAATCTGTAGGATTCAGCGGTTCAATCGCTCCACTTTTGACGGCATGTTTCACGTATACCAAGCCTTTTTTCGGACCGGGTACAGAACCTTTAATAAGTAATACGTTTCGTTCAACGTCCACTTTAACGATTTCTAGATTTTGAATGGTGACAGTTTCATGTCCCATGTGTCCAGGTAAGTTTTTACCAGGGCGTACATGGTTGGGATCGATGGGACCCATTGATCCAGGACCTCTGTGGTAATGAGAACCGTGTCCCATTGGCCCACGATGCTGATTATGACGTTTGATGCTACCAGCGAATCCTTTCCCTTTGGATGTTCCAGTAACGTCAACGACTTCACCTTCTGTGAATATTTTGACTGTGATCTCCTGACCTACTTCGAAGTTATAGAGCTCTGGTCCACGAACTTCTTGCAAGTAGCGCTTAGGATTTGAGTTCGATTTCGCAAAATGTCCAAGTTCGGGCTTGTTTGCTAATTTCACTCGTTTGTCTTTGTAGCCTAATTGGATACTTTCATATCCATCATTTTCCATAGTTTTCTTTTGAAGAACAACGTTTGGTTCACAACTAACAACAGTAACAGGTACTAATTTTCCATCTTCATTGAAGACTTGAGTCATTCCAACTTTTGTTCCTAAGATACCTTTGGCCATGAGTAACCTCCTATATTATTTTTTTGGTTTGATTGGTAGTGCATTATTTTAATACGATGTCTACACCAGATGGTAAATCCAAGTGCATTAAGCTGTCGATTGTCGCTGGGGTTGGATCCATGATGTCGATCAACCGTTTGTGCGTACGACGCTCAAATTGCTCACGAGATTTTTTGTTAACGTGAACAGAACGCAAAATTGTGAAAATTTCTTTTTCTGTGGGTAGCGGGACAGGACCACTGATTTTCGCTCCTGTTTTTTTCGCGGTGTTCACAATTTTTTGCGCCGATTGGTCTAATAATCTATGATCATAAGATTTCAATCGGATACGGATTTTTTGATTTGCCATTAAATTTCCTCCTTTCGCCTATATTGCTATATAGACTTGCTCGGTGTGAATTACCTGACTCCCAAGACAACGTCTTCGGGTGTGTCAGCAACCTCCCACTTCGTAGCCTGACTCGGGCGCGAGTCTTGAACATAATAGCAAAAACAAATCGCTAATGCAAGGACTTTATCAAATTTTTTTGGAAATTTTTTTTCTATATAATATAAGGGGTAAAACAACCCCTAAATAGCGCGATATTTTGTGTAAAAAAATTTTAAACTTTTTTTCGGACATTTTCTTTTGGATCCATTCATGCTACAATGATTGTAACAAATGTTACGAAATGAGGAATTCTCATGTTACTCCATCAAACCGAATTATTTCATAACACCTCAATCGATACATCACCGATTCAAATCAAACAGTATCCAACCAAATATACGATCGAATTAGAAGGTACTACTTGTACATATATTGCGATTGTGTTAGAAGGTACGATTGGGATCACATCGTACAATGCCAGCGGGACATCGATTCACCTTCAGACCCTACATGAAGGAATGATGGTAGGTGATGTACTCTTGTATGGTACAAAGGATCATATGTATCCTGGAAACCTTGTAACGGTTACACCAGCTACCATAGCCACTATTCCCTACGAACTGGTTGATCAGTACCTACACGATGATGCTATATTCCGCAAGAACCTCTTGACCTTGATTAGTCAGAAAGCATACACCTATAGTCTTGAAACAAAGCTCTTATCTCAAGATACATTGCGGGACAAGATTCTACATTATCTAACCCTTGAACAACAACGTCAAGGAACCAACAAAATTCAACTTCCAATGACGAAAGAAGAACTAGCGAAGAAGATGCATGTGAAGCGTCCGTCATTATCCCGAGAACTATCTCAAATGAAGCGAGAAGGATTAATCGATTACAATCGGTGGACGATTACTATAATCGAATAAAAAAGCCCAATTCTGGGCTTTTATTTTGATTTGAATTCTTGTTTGATTGCTCGAAACACATCTTTGATGGACGATATCTTTGTCGTCTTATACGCATTGCTTCCCGCAAAGGCGAATCCATTATGGAGTTTCCCCTTTTGCGCATTGATTAAGGCGAGTGTAATACAGTAGGGTGCTTCTTCTTTCTTACATGTAATAATGCAATCATAAGGACACGTAAAAGGATGTTTTAATCCTTGTTCGACCTCTTCTAAGTACGGATTCCTGATCGCTCGCCCCGGTAATCCTACTGGACTCTTGATGTAGACGATATCTTCTTTCTTCGCATCCACATAGGTTTGTTTAAACGCATCACTGGCATCACATTCGTAGGTTGGTACAAAACGGGTTGCCATTTGAACACCACTAGCTCCTAAATCCAGAAAACGACGAATATCTTGTCCTGTATAAATACCACCACCAACGATAATCGGGATGGTCGTATTGTGTTCTTTTTCAAACGGTTCTATAGCCTCTAATACCTGTGGTAATAAGACCTCTAATGAGTACGCTGCATCACCTAGTTGATTGGCTTTAAATCCCAAATGTCCACCAGCTTCTGGACCTTCGACAACAAAGGCATCGGGAACATAATTGTATTTTTTGATCCAATGCTTGCAAAGAAGTTTCGCAGCACGACCAGATGAGATAATTGGAACCAATTTTGTTGTCGTATTTGCGGGACGAAATTCAGGCAATCGTAACGGTAATCCCGCACCGGCAAATATGAAATCTACATTGGCTTCCATTGCCGCTTTTGATAATGCTTCAAAAGATGTTAGGGCGACCATAATATTGACACCAATCAAGCCATTAGATTCTTCTTTTGCCTGGGTAATTTGAGCTTTTAAAGTAGTAATATTATCTTGTTCAAAATCCCCAGTCTTCTCCCCATAAAAGCCAACTCCAGCAGCACTAATTACACCTATCCCACCTTCATTTGCAACCGCACTAGCTAAACGATGTAAACTAACTCCAATCCCCATTCCCCCTTGAATAATTGGTAAGCGAGCGATTTTATCGCCGATACGTAATGACTTCATAGAGTACCTTCTTTCTACACGAAATCCGTGCAGTAATCTTACATTACTATATCACACATAGTAATTAACTGCAACAAGATAATGTTTTCATCAAGAAAGTTTATAATTAAAAAGCATCGCCTAAGCGATGCCTTGTTTCTTAATTCAATCGGTATTGTACAACTTCGCCATTATCCCGTTCCAATATGAAACTCGCATTTAACATCTCACTACGGTAGGTTCCTAAGTACGTGAAGGATTCAATCGATGTTCCATCGATATCATATACATGGAACATATTGGTTGCAATATCATGTATATAAAACGTATTTCCTCGTCCAGCAGCACAATAAATGCTTTCGTAGATATTTGGACCTGCGGTAAGGGACTGGAGAATGATGGATTCGTTTGTCGAAAAATCTTTATAAACCACATTAAAATCTGTATCACTGTTCAGTTCCATATAAAGACCTCTCGTACTATCAAGTGCAACAAAACTGGGAATATCTTCAAGTACAAGGTCCGTACCTTTCCAATAAATATCGTAGTTATATAGGTTTCCACTGTATCCTTTTCGGACACTCAAGAAGTCATGAAAAGGTATTGCCAAGTAATTGTCATTTTCAATGCGATTGATTTCCGTGTTATTCAAGTCATAGACGACAATATCAAGACTGGTTCCTTTTGTATGCGTCGCATAAAAACTATCACCCATTGCATTTTCAGAACCACAATCAGGGACAGCATGATCAATTCGGAACTCATCATCAAAACAAGTAATATAATGATCTCTTAATCGAAGCTCATAAAATCCATAATAATCACCAACAGAATACAGATATTCAATTGGTTCATTTGCGTCATAAAGTTCAAGATGCTCTGCGGATAAACTACCACCGTCAAACCGGTATAGAAATTGATCCCCATATTCCTCACCAACTAGAAAGAAAACTCCATACTCATTTGTGGTGATATGTTGTCCATAACTACAACCATGTTCAAGGTCTATAGTAGTAACAACATCATCACCATCATGGAGCCAAAGATTACAACTAGTCAATCCTTCTTCAACAAAGAGAAAATAGCCTTCTCCTGGACGCTGATAGAAATGGTTTGCACCCACGAAATATGCGTCTCCTTCGCTATAAGTAGTAGATAACTCAAATTGACCATTATATACATAATAATCATCTTGATACTCCATAACCAATCCATTATTAGTATTCGCAATCACCTTAACTGTCTGACCGATAACATATTCACCTGTTTCTGGGTGCGAATCATCATCAAAGTCATATTCAATCGCATTTTTGAAGTGTTCCGTACCATATAATACCGGTAGTGGTGTCGTTAAATACACGATATGGTCGATAGGATTATATCCCATTACTCCAGGGGTATAATTGTTATAATTGATTGTATATTCCTCGACCGTTTCACCGATCACACGATAGAAAATTTGATCACGATTATAGTATACAAGCTCATCATTCGAAGCATAAATAATCGTGTTTCTATCCCCTATATCATCGTTAGAATCTGGTACTTTTAACTGCTCTACATATTCCGGTGTTAAACCAAATCGTGTAAACTCATTGTAACTCTCCAATCCAACTAAATCACTCGATAAACAAGCTTCTGAGAATGGATCTGTTTCACAAGATGTTGATTTTGATGTTTTATCCACATCGTTATTCTCCTTATTACATGCTGAAAACATTACTACTAATACTAAAATCAATAAAATTTGAGCTTTTTTCATCTCTTACTATTGTCCTTTCCTTGTTTTTTCCACAATACGATCCGCCATATCACGGATGATTGGTTGCTGCTTATGACTAATTTTTGATGTGATCATTCGATTCAACGTATATTCGAGTTCTTCAAAAACACCTTTAATTTCAGGAATTTTTTGAACACCTTTTTGAGTCAGTGAGACATATGAATAACGGCTATCTTTACGCCTCTTTACGTATTTCATTTTTTCCAATTTATCCAGAAATCGCGTGACCGTAGACGGATTGAAATCGAGTGACTCAGATAAATCACCAGGTGACAGTTCTTTCCATTCATCTAAAAATAACATAATCATCCCATGTGAAGGGGGTAATCCCGTTGGTTTAAATACTTGTTCTGCTATTCGATTAATATTCCGATGCAATTTACTAGCTGCAAAGAATAATGTTTCTTGAACGTATCCATCCATACTACTCACCTCATTTGTATATACAAATTATACTACAAGTATAGATGAGTCGTCAATATTATGTAAAGTGGTCAATAAATTTTTATTATTGACCACTTTTTCTATAATCCCTGAATTTCTTCTACAGTTATCGGTACAGCACCATAATGGATGACTCCATTTGAATCACGGTATCCTGTATAAATAAATGTAATTGTTACCGTCTGTCCGTCGCGACCTTCTATCATGTCTTGTTGATCCGCATATGCGGTATAGAATGTGATTGTAGAACCGTCTTCGAGTGGTCCGAAATATGCTGTTAAAATCGGTTCGTTTTCTACGTGCAACACATCGGTAATTTCTATGACAGCATTCACTAAATCATTGGATCCTAGTGCGGTTTCAGTAAACTCGGTAAATGTCATTTCCTGAGTTGTATAAGGAAGTTCTTGATTGTGTTCAATAATTGTGTATTCAACGATGTTCATATACTTTATGTTGAAGACATTATGAAAATATCCAATACATTGAATCCGATCGCCAACAACTATTGTATTGTCTATTGATGAAGGAAGTGCGACCTCGACAAAATTGATTCCGTCGGTAATGTATACACTTGATAGTTCTGAGTAGTATACAATACCTTCTACTGAAATGAATGGATCCTCTCCTAACGAGGCTTCTAGTACATCTTGTATCGATGTGAACGTTCCTTCCAGTTCGGGATAAATCATTGTTCCATACAAGGTTATATTCTCTTGAGGAACATATAAATCATAGAATTTTGTGTCCTGTGTTTCTTCCAAATACCAACCGTCAAACTCAAAGCCTTCCAATACAAAAGGGGTGTAGATATCGATTAAGTTACCTGGAATATACTCAACGATAGCTTCAACATTACCATTGATGATATAGGTGATATTCACTGTTTCGGATTCTTGATAGAAATATAATGTTAAATCTTGGGTAACCGGTATCGAGTTGTTGTATTCAAAGGTGTAGTTGGTATTGGTATACCAGCCGTATTCTCGATTGGTATCAATGGTTGGGAGGGGAATGGTTTCTCCCAGTAGTACCGTGATTGGATCAATTGGATCCATATCATTTGGAACGACAAAAGTGATTGTATAAACCGGATAGATTACTCGTACATATAGTGTCATATTTTGATCAATAATTGTTTCCGGATTGAATACGGTTTCATATGTATCATCGGTATACCACTCGTAGTCATATAGTGTGAATACAACAGGTAACGTTACTGGTTGAAATGCATCTGCAGTAACTTTGTCTTCAATGACAACCCCATCGGGGTCCACAATGGAAACTGTATATGTTTTTACAAGTCGCAAGTGGAGCGTTGTATCACGGTTAATTGGGGTCTCGGGATCAAACTCCGTTTCATAGGAGGAATCGGTATACCACGCATACTCATATTCCGTGTTTACTTCAGGTAAGGACACCGTTTGTCCAATAATGACATCAATCGATATTTCTTCAACGACATCATCGGGATCCACAATCAGGACGGTGAAGTAGGTAAAATCAACATCCAAATATAAAGTGCGATCTTGATGAATTTCCGTCGCTGGATCGAACTCAGTTGTCATTTCTGCATCGGTATACCACGTATAGTCATCACCAACTTCGATAAATGGTAAGGTTAGTGTATCGCCTTTGTCGACAATCACATCCGCAATCGGATCGAGTTCTTCTGGTAGGACAAAGGAGATGGTGTAGGTTAATTGCTGATCATCAATCAACACGCAACGTTTGCCTTCTAGGCGATAGCCATCGTCACAGTCGATTTCAGCTTTACAGGCACTGAGTCCAAATAGGATGGACAGTGCCACGGTTATTCGTAGTAGGTGTTTCATACAACTCCTCCTTAGTTCCAGACAACCGCGTCAATGGACCATAAGATTGCATAGTAATAATCGATATCGGCCTGATTACGACCAGTGTATATGATCGTTACGGTTACCGTATTTCCGTCAAGCGCATCAAGAACTTCCTCGAACTCCCCAGCGGTGATACGCATAACGTATCCGTCCTCGATTGATCCAAAATGAGGATCGGGGACCATGTCATCACTGGCATGAATGGTTCCGGTAATCGTATACACTTCATAGAACATCTCTGTTCCTTCATATCCTAGGGCGATAAAATCATCAAGACTTGTTACGGTTGGTGTAATCGGGATGTCATTGTCATAGGACAGAATATCATAGAACAAGGCGGTAATAATTGTGTGATTCTCATAAACATTGACATATCCATATAATACGACTTGTGCACCTTGTTCAAGGAGGTTATCCTCAGTTTGCATCGTGACACTAATATGATTCGTGCCATCGGAAATAAAGACGATTCCATCAGAGCTTACGGTCACTATTCCTTCAAAGGTAACGAAGTCTTCATCGGTTAAACCGGATAGATTAAAATCGTCTAATGAACTAAATCCAGCAATTGGTTCAGGATCATCAAGCGATCCATATAGCGTGATATCGTCTTCCGGTACATTCAGTCCATAATAGCGCTCGGTCAAGGCTTCATCCGTATACCATCCATCAAAGGTACTTGCTTCGGATACCCATGGTGTATAGGCGGTAAAGAGATTCCCAGGAACATCTTTCATTTCTTTGACAACCTCTCCATTTATGACATAAGTTATCGTTGTCATATCAGGGGTAATGGTAATCTCATCGGAGACGATGATCGCCGTATATTCTGGAGTACCAGTATAATTGTAGAAGGATACATATAGCACCTCAATGGTAACGTATTGTCCGTCGAGTGCATTCAATGTATGAATTAGGGTATCATCCTCTCCGCTGGGTACGTGTAATCGCATAACGCTTCCAAATTCGTCTGTGTTACCAAAATAGGGTCGATAATTGTTTTCATCGGCCGCATGGATCACATCGGTTATTGTAAAATATTGCAGGTATTGTGTCGTATAACCATTTGTTTCATCCACAAACTCGGTATACGTTACGTCTGCGGATACTAATGGATTGGGGTTATCATTACTAAGGATTTCATAGTAGTACGTAAACATATATGCAAAAGGAAGCTCAGAACCGTTGATGGTACCATGAACTTCAATTTTATCGCCAACAACGACATCGTCATAATCAAGTGGGCTTTTCTGGATAACCAATTGATCGACACCATCGGTTGCGATGACATTATATCTATCAATTAAGGTTACAATCAATTCGATACTAACATAATCCTCTTCAGTATACTCTGAATCGAAATAATCTTGGATTGAGGTAAAATAAACAACTGGCTCGGGAAGATCATTTGTCCCATACAGGGTAATGTCCTCATCTGGAGCATACACCTCTTCATAAGGGGTCTCGAGGGTGGCATCGGTATACCATCCATCAAACATATCCAGTGCATTTGGGGGTTCATATAAATTCATATATTCGTCAACATAAAACTCATCGACATGGACAATCTCATCGTCAACAATATAGGTGACTTCGATGATTTCTGGTTCAATCACGTCACCAATCGCAATCGGAATTGCGTCATAATTAACAATCTCACGACCGTAATCGCCGAGAAAAATTAACGTCACTGTTACAATTTGGCCATTTAGTTCAGACATCTGTGCCGAGATTGCCTGCGCTTGGGCTGAGTACGCATGGAAAATCATGACATGGAGAGAATCGTCGGATAAAAAGCGTGGATACTCTCCTCCAATGATGGTATCGGTTATCGAAAACAGCTGCATCTCAAGGCGACTAGTATCAGCGGCGATAAACTCTTCAAATGTCATTTCAATCGGTTGCAAAGGAATCGCATTGTCACTCGATACTACGTCAACTCCATACGTATGAAATTCGGTGTGACTATAATTAACTAGCATATTCCCATATACAATGACACGGTCTCCAGCTTCTACGGTAAATGCGTCCAATGTATTAGATGTAACAAGCACATTGACATCACCATCAGTAACAAACATTAACTCGATGTCATTATAGACAACGATGCCTTCAAAACTAATATAATCACTGTAATTATAGATCGAACTGCGAAAACCTTGAATGGAAGTAAAATGAGCTTTAGGCGTTGGCAGTGTAATCTGGCCGTAAAGGGTGAGTGAATCATAAGGAACAAATGTTCCAGTATAGGGTGTTGTCATTTCAACATCCGTGTACCATCCATCTAACTCTTCCATATACGATAGCGTCGGTTCATACAAATCCAAGTCTTCCCCGGGGAAGTACTCGATAACTTGCGTTACTTGACCATCGAGAACATAGGTAATTTGAATCGGATCTGGTAATACGGAATAATACAGTGTCAAATCGCCAACAATCGGAAAACTGTCATCAAACGCGGTAATCAAACTATCGTTAATAAACCATCCATAGCGGGACTCTGTATCGATTACCGGCAAGTTGATGTATTCACCGTGTGTTACTATCATCGGATCAATTGGATCCATGGTATCGGGTACAACAAAATCCACGGTATACGTCTGTTCGGACATATCGTGCACGGTAATATCATCGGCTGTGCCATCAAAGCCAAATATCGCATTGATGAGTTCACCATCAAAAATTTGTAGATCAAAATAGTAGAGATTCAACGTTACTGTTTGATCAACATACTGACTTAATATTGATCGCGCTGTTGCATCCATCGGATGATAAAATTTAATAACATACTCGCCATCAAACAATGATAACTCATTATCGTGTTTCTGTAATATTCCAGTTATATAGTAGCGTGATGCAACTATAGTGTCTATATGAACCGGCAACAACTCTGCAACCGAGGATTCCACAACTGGCCACTCAAACTCATCATTCATACCCACTTCAAGGGCACTGAGTACTTGATGCATATCGAGTGTTCCATTCCAAATCTGAACTTGCCCAATCAACGAGATTGTCATTCCTTTTGGAAAATCATAAAACATGCGATCATAGATTGGAACAGACATTACGGTTGTCCCATCGGAAACATAAATCATATTCTGCGCATAAGCGATAACGGTTCCTTCTACACGAACAACTTCCGTTCCTGCCACATTCGCTTTAAGCTCCGTTAGTGAATCAAAGTCCGTTACCTCGTAATCCATCGTTCCGTAAACAGTAATATCTTCTCCAGGCATCATAATATCGGTAAAACGTTGCGTTAATTCTGCATCGTTGTACCAACCATCAAACTGATATGTGGTTGACGGGAGATATGGATTGATGACATCATTTTGGTAATAATCTCGATACGCAAAGATCTCATCATTAATCATATAGGTAATCCGGAATTGTTTAATCTGAAACAATGCATACAAATGGATTACCGGATGAAGTTCGTCCTTGACAAGTTCTCCTTCTTCTAACGGAATTGTCAATGCGTTATCCATGTACCATCCCACAAACACCAAACCACTGCGTTCCGGTTCAGGATGACTTGTGATATCCTCGATTTCCTCAAACTGCTGATATTCTAAAATCGAGCTGCCATAGTGATATGCAATGTAAAATTCAACGTCTTCTAAGACGAGATAAATACTTGTATCTTTCGTTACTGGCGTATTAAAATTATACACCGTTTCATAGGTATCATCGGTATACCAAGTGTGGTTACGTTCAATATCGAGAATAGGTTTATTAAAGCTATCTTGATACTGTACCTCAATTGGATCCAAATCATACATGACTTCCGGTACGACAAACGTTACCGTAAAGGTAGATATTTCAAATAATCCGTATAGATTCAATTCAAAGTTCTCATCAAATAAATCGGTATTTCCTGTATATTCTATCGTTCTCTCCGGGTCGGTATACCATCCGACAAAGTCATATCCTTCGATGTCCACATCATAGACTTCATCATCACTAGGCAAACTATAATATGGCAAAGACATTACAAGATTATCTTCCTCATCTTCAGTTCCGACATAGAAGTTATAGGTATACGATCCTTCCATATGTAAATACAGCGTCATATCACGGATCACGCCTTTGTTCGCATCAAACGGGGTTGTATAGGAATCATTGGTAAACCATCCATACTCGAAATCGACATCGACTTCAGGTAGATTTAGGAAGAACCCTTCATACAAATCCACCGATTCGATTTCATCCATTCCTTCGGGTACAACAAAGTCCACTGTATTGAGTGCTTTACGAATACAGCGGTCCCCTTCTTTATAGTAGGTATTATCTTCACAAACAACTTCTTTGTCACAGGCTTGTAATAATAACACTGCGACAACCATAATTAGTACTTTCATCCATTTCATCATGTCCACACTCCTAGTATTATAAATGAAAGGCACACGTGTCAGGTGTGCCCTCTCCCTAACATAACCATATTATACTAAAAATCATGCGATATGACAAAAGTATTTTGTGTAATTAAAAAATCCCTAATTAAAGGGATTTTGTTATTGTGTGATAATTGTTCCTGCCTTCAATTCGAAGGCTTCTTTCGCATTGTTCAAAGATGCGATGATTGCGGTTTTACCACTCGAAGTAAAGCGCGTTGTCGCTTTGATTTTTGGTAGCATACTACCCGGTGCGAAATGCCCTTCTTCGATCAGTTTTTGTAGACGTGTCGTTGTAACGTGATGAAGGGCTTCTTGTTTCTCTGTTCCAAAATGGATGTAGACATTGTCAACAGCAGTCAAGATTACAAGGTAATCGGCATCAATAAGTTCCGCAAGTTTCTCACTAGCATTATCTTTATCAATAACAGCAGCAACACCGTGGAGTAATCCATCTTGTTTGATAACAGGGATGCCTCCTCCACCGACGGTAATGACGATGTGTCCATCATGGAGTAAGGTTTTTACCATTTCCTTTTCCTTGACGTCAATCGGCATGGGACTTGGGACAACGCGTCGATATCCCCGACCAGCATCTTCAACCATCGTATAGCCCATGGTTTCCGATAGTTGATCAGCTTTTTCTTTGGTATAAAAACTACCGATGGGTTTACGGGGGTTATCAAATGCTTCATCGTCTTTATCAACGATTACTTGCGTAACAAGTGCCGCAATAGATTGTTCAATTCCTTGTTTGTGTAGTTCGTTCCCAATCGCATTTTGCATGTGAAAGCCAATATAACCTTGGCTCATTGCCCCACATTCGGGGAAGGGCATGTTGGGGGTTGAGGAACTTTCGCTAAAGGCGAGATTAATCATCCCTACTTGTGGTCCATTGCCATGGGCAATGACGACTTCGTGTCCAGCTTTGATTAATTCGACAATCGGTTTTGCGACTTGCCTTAGAAGTTGTTTTTGTTCTTCGGCGTTTTTACCTAATGCATTACCACCCAGACTAACAACGTATCTACTCATGGTGATCACGCAAGGTAGCAAGCATCACAGCTTTAATCGTATGCATCCGGTTTTCGGCTTCTTGGAAAACGACGGATTGTGGGGATTCAATCACTTCATCGGTGACTTCCATTTCACCGTTTTTCACGGTTGGATATACGTCTCCAAAGTCACTGGCGATTTGGGCACCAACATCGGTGTCTTTACCGTGGAATGCGGGAAGACAGTGCATAAAAATGGCCTTATCCGATGCGTTTTTCAAGGTGCTCATATCCACTTGATAGGGCGATAGTTGAGCGATTCGTTCATTCCATACTTCTTTGGGTTCACCCATCGATACCCAGACATCGGTGTAGATGACATCAACATCTTTGGTTCCTTCCATTTTATCTTCGGTGAAGGTGATTGTTGCGCCGGTATCTTTGGCAATTTCTAGACATTGATCAATTAGCGCTTGTTCAGGCCATAGTTCTTTTGGTGCAACCCCAGTAAAGTGAAGCCCCATTTTTGCCGACCCAATCATTAAACTGTTTCCCATGTTGTTGCGCGAGTCACCGACGTAGGCGAATTTGATTCCTTGTAGACGTCCAAAATGTTCTTGGATGGTTAAGAAATCAGCGAGGATTTGAGTGGGATGGTATTGATCGGTTAATCCATTCCAAACCGGTACCCCAGCGTGTTCACCAAGGAGTTCAACGTGTTCTTGTTTGTACCCACGAAATTCTATTCCATCGTACATCCGTCCCAGCACTCGGGCGGTATCTTTGACGGATTCTTTTTTGTTCATTTGACTTCCGTTTGGTCCTAAGTAGGTGACACCCATGCCAAGGTCTAATGCCCCAACTTCAAAGGCACAACGTGTTCTTGTGGAGTCTTTTTGGAAGAGTAATACAACGTTTTTGTTAGGTAGTACTTTGTGTTCGATTCCGTCGTATTTTTCTTGTTTTAAGGTAGCTGATAATTCTAAAAGATACTCAATTTCTTTTGTAGTGAAATCAAGTAGTGTAATAAAATTACGATGTTGTAAGTTCATAGGAGTCTCCTTATTCTTTTATTTCTTCACGGAAGAGGGGCATGGACATACAGCGAGGTCCCCCTCTTCCTCGTGATAATTCACTGGATGGAATTTCTAGTACTTTAATCCCTTCTTTACGAAGAAGTTCATTGGTTACGTGATTTCGTGAATAAACAATAACAACACCCGGTGCGATGGCGAGTGTGTTGGCACCATCATTCCATTGTTCGCGTCCTGCGGTAATCAAATCGTTTCCACCAATATTGATTAGTTTTATCGGTCGCTGTAAGTGTTTTTCCAATATATGTTCCAAGGTTGTGACGACTTTTTCGACACGGATGTCTTTCTTCCCGTTCTTCGTGATTTCAAAAATGGTTAACTCTTTCATAATCCCGGGGTGAATGGTAAACGTACCATGATCGACTTGGGTAAACACGGTATCAAGGTGCATGAACGCCCGAGATTTCGGTATGTTAAATGCCAAGATTGTCGTAAACGACGCATCTTTATGAAACAACTCGCGAGCCAGTGATTCAATGGCCCGAGGATCGGTTCGTTTACTAATACCGATAGCCAGGGTGGATGGACTTAGAACTAAGACATCTCCCCCTTCGCTTTTCCACCTCGTAGTTCTCTTCTTATAACAGGGGATTGTAGCATTTTCAAAACGAGGATGATAGGCAAAAATATACTCGCTAAAGAGGGTTTCCCTTGTCCGAGCATCGGTCATCATGTTATTGATAGCAAGCCCGTTCCCAATGGTTGCAAAAGGATCTCGTTGGAACAATAAATTCGGGAGAGGATCGGCATAGAAGGGATACTCACTTTCCAACATATCCAAAATGGAAAAACTAGTATCAACTTCAATATCATGAGTGCGAATTCCTTCGATCATTGTTGAGACCAACTCATAGTTATCCATTTTAATTAAGTACTTATAAATACCATTTTTTACGGTATTTGATAGGATATTGGATTCCTCGATAAATTGATTAATAAAGTGCTGGCGTACTTCTGGATGATTATCCAATGCTTCAATAACCAAATCCTTGATATACAATACTTCAACACCGTTATCACGCAATGTTTGTGCAAAGGCATCGTGTTCTTCTTGAGCTACCTTTAAATACGGAATATCATCAAACAGTAACTTCTCGAGTAAATCAGGAGTCAGATTTTCTAGTTCCTTCCCCGGCCTGTGTAATAGAACTGTTTTTAAACGTCCTATTTCTGAAAATACTTGTAGTTTCATACGTCACTTCCTCTCTATTTTTT
Source organism: Candidatus Xianfuyuplasma coldseepsis (assembly GCF_014023125.1). Classification (GTDB taxonomy): domain Bacteria; phylum Bacillota_I; class Bacilli_A; order Izemoplasmatales; family Izemoplasmataceae; genus Xianfuyuplasma; species Xianfuyuplasma coldseepsis. Next base: position 1,108,200 of record NZ_CP048914.1, on the reverse strand, counting down.
ATATATACGTGGTACACGTTTTGATATCTGACAAATGACTTCATAATTAATTGTATCCAATCGATCAGCAACCTCATCAATTGAAATTAAACCACCGAACAAAATAACCTCATCGTGTAGTTGTACAGACTCGTCAACTTTAACAAAAGTCATGTCCATACAAATCCGTCCAACAATAGGATAACGTTTGTGATTTATCTCAACAAAACCACCCGTATTCTTTCGGATAAACCCATCAGCATATCCGATTGGTAAGACGGCAATAATTTCTTGACCACTAGATTCATAACTTGCACCATAACCAACAAACTCACCAGCGGTCAGTCTATTTAGTTGACTGATTTTAGTTTTTAGGGTAAATGTGTTCTTTAAAAATTTGATATGGTCGATATAAGTTAAACCATATAAGCTAATTCCGAGTCGGGTATGGGTAGTCCATGGTAGATCCTTCTCAAATTGAATTTGAGAACTCGAATTTGAAACATGAATCATTTTGAACTTGAAATTTAAATTCGTGAAAATATCATCAAATCTATTCAACTGTTTTTTATAGTATGAAATATTTTCATCAGCAGTGCTAAAATGAGTGAAAATTCCTTCAAGGAAAAATTTTTCATTTTTTTGAATTTCATCAATTACTTCTTTAATATCATGATCCGACTTAAATCCAAGTCGATTCATACCAGTGTCAACTTTGAGATGAATTTTTAGAGTTTTTGACAATTTTGGACAATTTTGGAGTTGATTGAAATTACTCATTGTAACAGTAATGTTATTCTCACTTGCAATGAGTAAGCCTTCGTTTTCAATAATACCCATGCAAAGTAGTTCAATATTAGGGTAAACTCTTCTCAGTTCAAGGGCTTCTTCTAAGAGACTTACCGCAAAGTAGTCAATACCTTTATCAATCAAGTACCGTACAACCTCTACTGCGCCATGACCATACGCATCAGCCTTAACTACTGGGATCACTGTTTTTGGATGTACTATTTTTTGGATCGATTTTAAGTTGTGGTATAAGTGCTTTAAATTAATCTCAGCATACGTTTCACGATATCTATTCATCATAGTACCTCGTCACGTATTTTGATGTCATTAAGCTTAATATTGAACTATAGGTCAATCGAAATAGCATCATGCCACCAACTTCGTATATATTATGCCCTTCAGTAGCATCAACAATGATATGATCACTACTAGACCCTATCGGTTTGATAGTATCAAACGGTATCAGTTCACGATGATCTACATCCTGTTTACCTACCGCTAAGATAGCTCTAAGTCGATTACCTTTATCCTCAAATGTTGGTACCTTTCCGAAGGCGTCCATACCTATCTGACCTATCGGAACGGTAGGTTTAACCTTAAGCTCAATGATATCAGCTTCGAGACAGAATACATCATTGTAGGTGCCATCAATATAATTTCCATATGCTGTTTCTCGTCCTAATACAAGGCTTTCTCCTAATCTAAGGTTGTTAATTCCTGATGGTATCTTATCCTCTAGTAGCATATCGATACTTGAAGAGTTTCCTCCACTTACAATTTCGAGTGAAATATCGAATTTTTCTTCAATATTTTGTTTGTATTTAAGAAGCTGATTCATGTTATCAATCGATGGTATGACACCACCATAGCAAGTGAGGTTAGTTCCGATACCCCGTAGTTCAATATGAGGTAGTTCTAATACACGTTTAACTACATTATATACCTCATTTTCATCGAAAATACCTTCTCTTAAATCACCCAGGTCAATCATTAGTATAATACCATGTTTTGTACCATATTTATGTGATTCTGAGTTTAATAACTCAATTGTTGATAGCTCAGAGTTCAAAGAAATATCTGAATATTGAATCACATCTTCGATTTCTCCGTGACTTGGAATCCGCAATAAAACCTTGGGAATATCAGTTGAAATCTCTTTTAAATTTTGAATTCTTGAGTCAGCGATATAGTCTACTTTTTCTTCATTAAGAATTTTTACGAGTTTGTGGTCAGCACAAAAAACCTTGGTCACTGCCATCATTTTTACATCTCTTTTATGACATTGATCACGTAAAACTTGTACATTTTTTCGGAACTTTTTTAAATCAATGATAATACTTGGATACATGAATATCACTCAATTCTTAACGTTTTTCTAAGTAGTCGTACACTTTTCTCTGGATATTTCAATGAAAGTACTCCTAACGATGCCATGATGTAATCATGGTCTTTTAGAATCGTTACATTCTTGTTTGGGAGTAGTTTTCGGTGATTCGTTCGAATATACTCATCTATGATCTTTTCGGTATGACTTAAGTTTACCAATGCCCCTCCAGTTAAGATAACAAATTGAACTTTGGTTAGGTCTTTTCCTTCTGGTATAATCTTTTGACCCGAGCTTGTAAATACTCGTCTTAAATCACCAACATGGCGGTCTAGCGCTAGTTCAGTACACTTTTTTGTTAGTTGGTAAACAAGTGTCTTTTGATCTTTCGTTGTGGGGATATATGTATAGTTTTCTAGTAGTTTATTTAGTGTATCTTCTGATAGTCCGGATGCAATACTTAATGTGTTATCTTCAAAGAGTCGAACGACATTTTTGTGATTAATAAATACTCCTAAATCACCTTCAACAGTACGTTTTGAGCGCGGCTCACCCTCTTGATATTCTTTGTATTCATCGCTTGGTTCTGCGACAGAATGGATGTCAGTGGTAGCCCCACCAACATCGATTGTCATGACATTACCTAAGTGTTCATAGAGCATCATTGTCGCTTCCATTACACTACCTGGAGTAGGCATGATATTTTGATTAACCATGTCATGGATGTGATTCATTCCTGGTGCATGAATAATATTTTCTTCAAATGTTTGGTAAATGACTTTTCGAAGCGGTAAGATATTCAAATAATCAACTCGTGGATATACATTTTCGACAATTTTAAGGAGATCTTGTTTATGATGCTTAGCAAAAAACTCTTTAATGTCATGATGATTATCAATATTTCCAGCATAAATGATTGGAATATCAAGATTCAAGTGGAGGATTTTCTCAATGTTATAGAGTGCTGTTTCATACTCTCCATAATCGGTCCCTCCAGCGACAATAATGATGTTTGGTTGAATGTTTTTAATCCGCTTTAAATCACGATGTTTAACCTTTCCAGCTGTTACTAAATGAATGTTTGCTCCTGCGTTTAAAGCAGCTTCTTTGGAGGCTCTAACCGTCATTTCGTAAACCAGTCCATGGACGGTTACTTTTAGTCCTCCAGCAGCACTACTTGTTGCAAACATTTCACTGTATTCGATACTGTCTGTGTGAAGGTTATTTTGTAGGTTTTTGATGGCTAAATTAAGACCGATCGTAACATCTGAGGCGACTGTGGTGTTGGCAACACCACGTCCTAAAAAGCTAGGGTTTGATTGGTGGATATTAAAGGCATTCACGATGGTAGTTGTTGAACCGATTTCAGCAACTAAAACATCAATCTTCATTCATCATATCCTTGTGTTTATTAATGATAAAACTTGCTATATGAATACCTTTTGTGCCACGACCAAATCCTTGGTCCATATGACTGTTTCGTGCAATTTCAGGAGTTACCTGAGTCCCTCCTGCGATTAAGATTAACTGATCACGTACACCCTTTTCAACAGCGTAGTTATGCAGTTTTTTCATATTTTTATAATGGACATCATCATGCGATATAATGGTGGACATCATAATGACTTGAGAACGTGTTTCAATCGCAGCGTCGACAAATTTTTCGATTGGTACACTAGTTCCTAAATAAGTGTACTTCATCCCGTATTTTTCGATGCCACCATGTTTAATATCGAGTACTTCTCGAATACCCACACTGTGTTCATCATTACCAGCTGTACCAGCAACAACGTTGATAGGATGATCTTTGATATACTGTATAATATCCTCTTCAGAATGTGCTTCAACGACTTCCGGTAATTCGAGTTCGTCTATTTTAATATCAACATTAAATGTTCCCTTAATCTGGATTCGGGTACCTTCTGAAGGATGCAGAACTTCTTTATGGATTACCTCAACATCGGTTAAGTTCATCTTTTCACCTGTTACAAGTGCAGCAGCCTCGGCTGTTCGTTCATCGGTTGCAAAGAATAAATCCACGGTAACTGTACCATCACCCAACCACTGTACTTCAGGTCGTAAAAGACCTCCAGTACGGTATTTTTCACTCTTCTCAAGGCGTAGATAGACATTGTCTGTTTCATCTAGTTCATCAATAAATTGGATCATTTCTGGATGTTCCAAGGTGCATCCGTCAATTAAAGAACTGGGATCATCAATTGCATTTTTATCATACTGCGCAATATTATTGTATCCATAATGTGCAGTCACAGGTGCCATATAGTCTTGATCCCGTTCAATAACAGTACCGTTACCTACCCCACCATTGATTTCACGAGAGATTCCATCACCATTGCGTTGGGGATATTCACCACTATCAACAAACATACCAGCTTCTACAGCATTGAAGTATCCTCCCATCTCAATAATCTCTTCCATCATCAGGATGGCGCGCTCTTGAATCTCACGTTTTTTATCTTGTAAGTAACCGTCATTTTTAAGATTGACCATACTTAGTAAATCATCCATTCCAATGAGGGCTTGTTTGGCGGTATCGAGTGCTTCGATGTTGTAAATATGCCACGGAACATTACGTCCTTCATCCGGGGTGATTGTAGATTGGATATCTGCGCTTGTCAATCGAGTAATTAACAAGTTCAAAACATGAGTTACGGTTGCTTCACGTGTCGATGAATCCATATATTTGGTATTCATCTGTGCTCGCATCTTGTAATCCCCTAAAAATTCTCTAAGTGCAACGGCATATGGTAGATTCAATTTTAAATCCGGTGTTGGGGATGCTGCCGGAGGTACGGTCGAGAGACAAATATTCTCTTTTTTAATTCCAACTTTTTCACTGAATTTAGAATTAATGATATGCTGCACTAATAATTCAGGCATGACTTTCCAAGCATCTCTTGCAGTTGCATTTGCGTTATGCGCCCCATCGATTTGAGCCATCGAGGCGTAAGCCATAATCTGTTTGCTCTCTGCAGCATCAACAAAACTACGTACCATGTTGATATTGCGGTATAATATGTTATATTGAGGGTCTTGATGAGCACCATTTACACCCTCTTCAGCAAATAACAAAGCGATTTCAGGTCCTGCTACACCAGACACATAACTATGATAGTTTATCGGTCTTCCGACTTCCTCCTCGATGATATCTAATGCTCTGCGCTGGGCTCTAACTTGTTTTCTTGTTATTGGAATACCACCAATACCTTGTGGTGTACCTTCGAGTAACCCATCGAAGTGTGATTGCCCTGCAGTACGGATTACCATAATGTGATCAGCACCATGATAGGCAGCCATACGCATCCGACGAATGTCATCTTCAAATCGTCCAGATGCTATTTCTGTTGTGATAACTTCGGATGGTTGTGGATCGATATTTCCGAGATGTCTCGCACTGGGTAAAGGTACATAATTTTGAAGCGATGGGCTTGCTTGGACATAAGTAAAGTCTCGAATTTGTTGTGGTGTTTGGTCGCGCCATACCCATCCACGTTTTTGTGGTTGATAGTGCCGTAAATCCTTCAAGATTTCATGAATATTTAGCTTTTCATTCGGTTTTAAGTTCATGATGTCACCTCAAAATGGGACAAAAGGAACTCAATTCCCTTATTATTTTCAATGAATTCTCCTGCTTTTCTAATAGTAACATTGAACTTCTTTGATACTAAATATACGCATTGACCACTACCTTTTCGTAGCAGGTTATTTTCATGTAAAATGTCAACGATTGTCTTCGCTTCTAAACTATTGAATCCCATCCGAAGTAGGATACTTCGTTCAATCGATTTGGACGTGTTTTTATATGCCAAATCCAGTAGGGGATCGACAATTTTATCTGCGAGTTGTAAGAAGTATTGTTTGAGTTCTTGATCGGACATGTGTTTTAAATGTTCACGTCTTGTCTCAAAGTCATCGATACGTTCTTTCATACTGCACCTCCTATTGTAGTAATGTTTGTATTTGTGTGATATCTAAGCGTAGTTCATCTGCTAGATATTGCAGTTCTAATTCGCTCAATGATTGATCTTTGTAACGTTTTAAATAGGTTTTATGTAAGTCTTCTAATCGAATTTCTTGATAACGAATGAACGAACCATCCTTTGGAAAGATAATATTGGTCCCAGGGATTTCTTTAGTTGGATCTCCAAACAGGATCTCAATACCATTTTTCTTCGCAAATGATAATTGTGGTAGAATGTGTTTTCCAGCTCCGGTATATTCGGTTTCTTGAACCACAATGATTTCATCCTCTTTCATTTCCTGTGCAAGGCAAAATGCAGCTGCTAGGGATGTGTTTCCAGCAGGTCCTCGTTCCATACCTTCTAATTGGGCTAACGCCTCTGTTAAAAAGAATACGGTGCCTTGATTAACCATGACATAGCGGTCCATATAACGCAACGGGCGAGCAGCACTACGTGGTACATCGCTACGATCTGGATAGGTTGCAAATGGGATTCCAAAACCGGTGTGTCCTGTGGTAAATGATTTTCGATTAAAATCATAATCACTGGCCATATGTAGACCGTACAAGTTCACACTTGCCCCGATTACTTTAGTAGATGTTGCGCCGGCCTTTTTAAGGCCTCGTGCGGTACCGGTAAGATTTCCACCACCAGCATTAGTGACAACAACAGCTTCGGGGTATTTACCGACTTGTTCTTTGATTTCAGATGCAATTTCAACACCCAATGTTTCAATTCCATTAACGCCATACGGAGAATAGAGTGATGCATTAAAATATCCTGTTTCATCCAATAACTTTAAGAACATATAAAAGAGTTCCGGACCGACGGAGCATTGGATCACTTCTGCTCCAAAGGCTTCACATTTTCGTGCTTTCTCAAGGATTTCTGGTTGAGCCATATTCTTGGAATCAAACGCTTCTTGGATAATGATGCAATGGAGTCCTTCTTTGGCTGCCAATGCAGCTACGGCGGCACCGTAGTTTCCACTTGTCGCAGCAATAACACCTTTGTATCCTAGTTTTTTTGCTTGGTGAATCGCTAATGCGGCACGACGTGCCTTAAAGCTACCGCTTAAATTGGCGGCTTCATCCTTCAAAAAAATACGGGCACCATATCCTGGTTTGGCGTATTTACGAGCATACTTTGTAATGTTTTTCAACTCGACTAACGGTGTGTTGCCAACCATGTGTTCCTGTTGAATTTTTTGAATCGTTGCAATGTCATAGCCTTGATCACGCATCATTGCTTCATAGTCAAAGGCAATCCCTTCTTGTTCGTAGTCGTTATAATCAATACCGACACTGGCTTTCATAATGTCATTGCGACGCTTCATTAATTCATCATAGGTGTTATTCATGAGAATCACCCCACAGATCCGTATGGATGATTTCACGAACTTTTAATATCTCAGGAACAAAATCACCATACGTATGACGATATGGTGGATTTGCTTCTTTTAAACGACCTGTGAACGTATGTCCTAAGGGCGTTTTAATGGTAACAATATCAAATAAATCCGCATCTTCTTGAAGATATCCTTTTACCCAAATCTTAAAGGGGACTTTGGTGGTTTCTTCGGGAAGATGGGTTGAGCGTTCTTGTGGTTGTAGCACGGTCTGCCTAATGCGTACATAGGTTCCTTTATCAATCATGTTTTCGTGATTCCTCTCGTACAGAATTGATTCCTTCCATGGCGATGTTTGATACAAATGAAATACTTAAGGCAAAGAATGTTAACCCGTAGATCCCTAGGAATCCTCCCCAAGCCTGAGCAATCGGATATTCGGTGGACGGAGCGATGTCGCCATAACCGATGGTTGAGACACTAATAACAGTCCAATAAAGGAAGTCGCCATAGGTATGAAGGCGTTCAACTTTGGTATCGATTATCGCTAGACGCCCTTCATAGAAGAACGGGTTATTGATGAAGTTACCATTGGTATCGGTAAAGTTGAACAGATTACCACCGGATGAATCATAGAAATCCCATAACATGTTTCCTTGTTCATCATAGATGGTGAGGGTATTCCCATTCTCATCGATTCCCATGGTTAGGGGATCGCCATTCATATCATAGACTTGATTGACAGGATCGCCATTCATATCATAGACTTGTTCGACAAGGGTTCCACTGGAATAGATTTCATCATCGACGGTAATGTCGTAATGGACTTCGGTAAAATTATAAGCATCGGGTTGCCAGTTATAAATACTATAGGCAACAACACTAGCATATAATACAACATAAATATGGAATCCGAAGAAGACGATAAAGACGACGCGGGTAACGGCTTTGCTTTTACGTCCCCGAAGGTTTTGGAAGATATTTATTTCGCCGACAATCATATTGAGATTCACTCCTAATAAGGCAATAAATCCAATGATTAGAACAAAGATCATAATCTCTGCTAAATAGGTGATGTCAAAGATGATAAAGACGATATAGATCACCATAACAGCGGCGCTTAGTGTTAATACATAGCCGTTTTTGGCATCAATGCTTTTTTCTAAGATACTAGGGATGATATTGAATAAGAATTGCCACGAGTTAATCACAACTAGGTAAATAATCAAGATGATAAAGGCACTGTAGACAATTTGAAGAATGGCGTCTCCATCTTGAATGCTTGATAGTACTGAGGCAACAACTAGGAGTCCACCAAATAAGAAATACAAGACCAATGTAAAGATGGATTTGTATTTGTTGAATGTTGTTTGGACTTTGTTTTTTCCAACACTAAAGAAGATTTCTTTATGGGCTTCCATTTTCGCCTGTTTAAAGAGACGTCTAAATGGTAATACAAAGAAGTAAAAGACCAACATATGCACATTAAATAGCATCAATACAAAGGCAATAAACAATGCAGCAAAGGCAAAGATTGCCGTTTCAATCCAATCACTACCCGCATATACGGTTGTGTTGATATAAAAATAGGCAACCGCATAGAATACGATACTAAAGATCAGATAAAATAGTTTCCCAAGTGGTTGTCGTTCACGTATTACCTTACCTTCAACTTGAGCTTCTAAGGTCTCTAAGGTTGTTAATTCGGACTTGTCTTTAATGCGACCTGTTTCAGCTTTTGGCTTTTTTGTACGCGTTGTTTTTGATGTACTTGAAGAAGTTGATTTCTTTCTCGTACTCGGTTTTTTTGTACTTGTTGTCGATTTTTTTGTGGATGTTGATTTTTTTTGTGTACTTGGTTTCTTTGTCGTTGTTGATTTTTTGGTACTACTTGTTGTGGTTTTTTTTGTTTCAGCCATTTCTTCACCCCTATGAAATGTATTTATTATGAATCAATAAGATCTCTCATATCTCCTAATATAGCGCGGGGAACCGGGAGATCAATCATTGTTTTCAATCCTGGTTTACTGTTTAGAACGTGGGGTATCATATTGACACACATAGCAATGGTACCAATACCCCCGTCAATTTCCGGTTGGATTCCCATGTTGATTTCCGGTACACCCTTTATAGTAATGTAATCACCGGTATGGGTTCCTTCCATTTCGGGTTCGATTTGCTGTGGGTGTTTCATATCGATAAAGACGTCATTACCGACATATCCTTGTCCCGTCATATTAACACCGGCTACATGTCCTTTTTTCGCTTCACCATAAGGACTCTTACGGTCTACGGTTGTAACGATTGGTTTCATTTGTTGTTCGAAGCGAGTTAGCGGTACTCCAAGTGCATCTGCTATCATTTGAATGCTTTCGGCAAATCCAACATGTCCTGCAAGGGTTTTGCTGTCAACACCCTGATGAAATTCTTCCAGTGTAATACCCACTCCTTGTTCTTCCATAACCGCCGGACCGAACGGACTGAGGCTATTAACACGGTTGGCTTCAATGTGGTCTACACGTTTCATTGTACCACTTAATGCAATAACGAGTAAATCCATAATGAATCCCGGATTGATTCCGGTACCCAACAATGTTACGTTATGGGCTTTGGCAATCGCATCCAACTCCTTCGCTAGTTCTGGTTCCTGTGCTTTTGGATACGCCATTTCTTCGGCTGTGGAGATGCAGTTGATTCCCGCTTCTAATACTTGTTTCATTTTCGGAAATGCATTTTTGGTAAAACTATCGGTTGCAAGTAATACGATATCGCAGATCTCTTTATCTAATAAGGTCGTAATATCATCGGTGATGATGACATCCGGATGGTTACGTTTGGGTTCTTCTAATAGGGAAAAGATACTGGTATTTATAATCGCAGGATTACGATCACATACACCGGTAATTTCAACACCTTTTTTCGTTAATAACATGTCCGCCATTCCTTTACCCATGGCGCCAAATCCCCAGATTACTACATGGATGTTTTTCATTTGTAAGCTCCTTTGTTTATCATCTTGTGTTTTTCCTTAAATAGAATACCATAAAAACGCTTACAATGGTACCCATATATCGCATTTTTTGATGTTTTTAAATAAGCGATATTTACCCAATATAAAAACGTTTTTTGCTTCGATGAGATAAAGCGAAATAATTATGATATAATTATTGTATACACTTCTTAGGGAGGGCGTTTCATGAAAGCTTTACGATACCTAATCATCGGTTTATTAGTAGTCACACTAGTGGCTTGTAAACCGAATAAACAACAAGTGGATAATACCCTTGATATATCGGATTTACTAATCATTGTTGAGAAAGATGATCAAATCGGTTTAATCAACCAGCAAGGTGAAACAATTGTGTCTTTGCAATACGACGACATTCGTCGCTGTGGGACTTATTATCTTGCCCAAGACGAGCATATTGATATATTGGATTACCAAGGTGAACTAGTGAATCGAATTGATGATGCATCACTCAATGGATACAGTACCTTTGATTGTCCTTCTGCGACCGAAGAAACATCCATTTCTACCATCTTCTCCTATACAGCAAACAACCTCATCGGGTTTGCCAATTTAGATGGTATTGTTCTCATCAGCCCCCAGTACATGAGTGGCCAAGCTTACTTCCGTGAATATGGAGTTGCCCGTGTCACCAATAGTGATGGGAAACTCGGATTCATCGATCGCGATGGAAGTACGATCATAACCTTTGATCACGTAAATATGGGACACCCTAGTAGTGAGCGTATTGTTGCTACAAAAGATGGGTCGTTTGGTGTCTATGATACTTCCGGAAATTTAGTTATTCCAATGGAGTATCAATACATTACCGCATACAACGGTGATATTGCCATCGCTTCTAAAACGATTGGTGATCAGTATCTATATGGTGCGATTGACACCGCTGGAAACATTGTGATTCCGTTTCAATATGAGTTTCTATCCTTTGCCACACATGGAAACCTCGTGTTATTCCAAGAAGGGCTGAAATTTGGATATTTGGATTTCTATGGGAATCAAGTGCTGGAACCTAATTACGCTTTACCATTAAACTTTAGTGAAGCTGGATATGCCCATTACTTCAATGGCAGTTTGGTCTCGCTAATTAAAAACGATGGTACGACTGTGTTTGAATTTTTCGGACAAGAAATCTACCGTGCTGATAGTCGCGGGGAATATTATGTAATTTTCAATAATAATACCTATTATGTCTATGACAATCAAGGCAATCAAGTCCTAAGCAGCGATCTGCAAATCAACTATATTTACGATGATTTAGCATTCTTCATCGATGAAGAAAATGATACTCAAGGTTTTATGGATATGAATGAAAGCATCCTCTATGATGGCGATGGAATAGTGATTCCTGGTTCCAATTTAGATTATGGCATATATCGTGTTCAACTTACCGATGGTGAAGACATTACCTATCGTTTTGTCAATCGCAATGGCGATTATATCAATGACATTACCTATGACAACGCATATACAATTACCATATTTGGTTTAATACCTGTCGCTCAAGATGGGTTGTGGGGATTCATTAATCCAGAAGGCGATATTGTGGTTCCTTTGGAGTACGACAATATCGAAGTAGGTTTAATGATATCCTAACGCAGTAAGGAGGGTCCTTATGAAAAAATTCATGCTCATTATTGTTTCTAGCATGGTACTATTTCTCGCTTCTTGTGTTCCAAGCGGGACCTTTTACACGGTAACATTTGATAGTAAAGGCGGTTCAGAAGTCGCTGCCATTGAAGTCGAAGAAGGGGAATTACCTGAGATACCAAAAGATCCCTATCGCATTGGGTATACTTTTGATCGTTGGTATGTTGATGAAGATTATACAACACGGTTTAACTTCTTTGATCGCATGGAAGACAATGTGACGGTGTATGCAAAGTGGAACGTTAATAAATACTTTATTCGCTTCTATGATGATCGGAATAATCTCTTAAAATTCTACGTTGTCGAATATGGGCAGGATTTGAGTTTTGTCACGTATCCTATCCCACCTGAACGAAATGAATTGAAGTTTGCGAGTTGGACCGAGCAAGTCCCAGATATTATGCCCGCGAGTGATTTAGGTATTTATGCAACCTATATGGAAGAAGACCATTTAGACCTCTCATACCGATAAAAAAAGACCATTGCTGGTCTTTTTTAATATCCATAGAACTCCAATGCTTCTCGGACTGGATCATAGTCCGTATCATCAATAAGTATAAATCCATCGTTATAGAATAATCCAGATAATTGCCAATACATGGGGTCATCCCCTAGAGTCACAAAGAACTCTTCCAATATCTCGATAATTGTGGTATCAAGATTGTCTGCATTATAGGCAATTACATCATTCATAATTGGGGCACTGACACCAATCACGTTGGTTTCTGTCCAAATATCGGTTTTACCATAATCGGTTTCCCATTCGTCTGCATAATCGCGACGTGCATCGGCGTAGAATGTTGCAACGTCACAGATTTCGGCTGCTAAACTACTCATACTGTTTCCATATCCGGCAGTTGTTGTAACGTAACCGGTTATATCATCATAGGTTTTACCAAATTTCGTATTGAGCCACATATTGGGATAGACATATCCACTGCTTGAGGTAACACTACGTACACACCAGTTTAAGTCTTTGACATCGTCCCAAACAAGTGGTGCACCGCTATTGACTTTGGCAGCAACTGCTTGTCCTGCAGCACTTGGTCCGGCAATAATTAGAGATCGGTAATATGGAACCTGAACTTGAGAGTCCGACGTCGTCGGCATGCCATCATTCCACAGATTCGCGTCGTCATAGTCTTTATTCAATCCAATACGTGTCAATGCAACCAATGGTTCAATCGGACTGGATTCAACATCATGGTACATAACATATGTTGTGGCAGGTAAATAGGCGACATCAGCAATTCCTACTAATAATGCTTCACCTACGGTTTCGTAGGTAGACCCTACATAGAACTCAATATCAGTATAGGACGAACCAGCATCCTCAAGAGCTGCCAACATGAGTGTTTTTAAGTCTTCAGAAATGTCAAGAAGTTCCTCTCCTGGACGAAATGGTACTAAATATATTGTAAGAACTTGACTAAATTCTTCCATTTCAATGTATAGTGTTACATTATCCGCTGGCATGGCAAAATTCGAGATGACTTGGTTGATAAATTGTTCTTCCTCATAGACACCATTAAATATATAACCTTCCATCGTGAAATCTGTGGGAATATCGACAAGTTCTCCATATGTATACGTAGTCTCACTGACAATATTGCCCATGTTAATAATTGTTAGGGTATATTCTTCAATGGTAAACTTACCATACAATGTTGTGTTGTCCGTGACAACTGCAGATGTAAATTCAAATGGTGTGGTTAATTCTTGATCGCTGTACCAGCCATCAAAGTGGTATCCTTCGACGACAGGATCATCTGTGGTTGGAAAGGACTCTCCGTACGACGTAATAATCGTGTCATACTCTGCATCCGTATAATACGTAACAACCAGTTCAAGCGGTTGCCATTTGGCATAGATGGTAATATTTCCTTGAACCCCTTGCGCAAAATCATATGCGACATTAAATGTCGAATCACTGTACCATCCCAGTAAAGTATGTCCTTCTTTGGTAACGGTTGGTTCACTAATTGCAGTCCCTTTGTCTACTTCCAAAGTAGCATCGCTTCCTAAGGTACCACCGTTTGTTTCATAGGTGATGGTAACTGTTTCAGTAACTGATGGAGTAATGGTTTCACATGCGACTAATAACGTGAGTACTCCGAATACAATTACTAGCATAATTCGTTTCATATTATCCCCCTTATAATATTGTATTTCTTATTATATTATAGCACATTGTTTAAAGAACATTATAAATAAAAAAACACCTCGAGGTGTTTTTTATTCTGGTGTGTACTGAGTTTCGTAATAAACCAACAGTTCTTTCATCACGCGAATCATATTATTTGTGGATACACTACTACCAGCAAAGGTATCAATTAGTGTTTGGTCGTTAATGGCTACGGTGTTTTCTATACCGTGATAGTTACTATTTGTAAAGACCGAGATACCATCTAAATCCGCACTTGTTCTACCAATCAACCACGGTATAAATTCCGCTTCAATTTGACTGTATGTTGCACCATCTGGGATCGGATCGTAATCCGCCCAGTTACCTGGAGTATGACCCTCTAAATCCTCATCAAAGGATATGGTTGCAAGGGAACCGTCTGTTTTATTGATTTGAACATAAGCTGTTTGTAAATAGTGGGCATTCGCAGGAGATGAATCATTTGATAAATAGGCGATTTGAAAATCAACGGTATCGACTCCTTCATATTCAAATAGAATATAGAAGGGAAGTTCCGTTTCATTGCCCATTCCATCTATGTGGATAAATGTCGGTGGTAGTATATCTTCGTATTCATGCCCTAGTTGCACATACTGGAATAATAACAAGGTATAGTCATCATTCAATTCATTATAGGTTTCGGCCAACGTTACGTACGATGCCGATACTTGATCATACAATGCATTAATGGCTTCTAACTCCGCATTTTTGGATGTAATCTCAAAATCCTTAAGGGCGACAATACCTTGTAATGTCGAGAGTTCGTTTGTTTTATCACGTAAACTGGCTAATGCTTCGGAATAATCCTCGGCACACGTGTCGTTCTCTATCGTTTCAATCAAGCCTTCCACTTGGGTTACCAATTCGGCATTGCGTGTTTCCAACTCAGCAATCCGTTCTCGTGCTGCGTCTAGTGCCGCAATGGCTTGACGGATGGTTTCCTCTTGTTCCGGATCATTGCACGCACTGAGTCCTAAGATCAACAGTAATACAAGTCCAATATATCGTAATTTTTTCATGTTATCCACTCCATTATTTTCGTAATGTCAAATATCATTATAACACATGTAAGATGGAATTCTCATATCCTTTTTGCGACAACAAAATAGAGTTCATTGTCGGTAAAATCAGTTTGTCCGGTGGTATCAGAGAAGTAGTCCACTAGTTCAAAGTTGTAATCGTGTAGCAGAATCTCTAATTCTTCAATCGTATAGTGTTTATCCCAATTAAAGAGTTCAATTATTTTCTGTCCTACCGCCTTATCATAGGACAGGGATAGTCCTAGTTCCGGATACAAAACCATTCGTGATTCAATCGAAACCGGCCCTTCCATGAAGAAGCCATCGATTTCTTCTTTCGATGTATACGACTCTTCTAGTGTTTGAAATCGTTTCTCACTAAACACGTCAAAGAAAAATAGCCCTCCTGGAACGAGTGTTTGATGTAGGTTTCGCAAGAATTGCGATCGTGCCTCGGGAGCCATTGCGCCAAAATCACACCAAATCATCATCGCCACATCCAGTGGTTGATTCAAGGTATCGGTAATGTAGTTGAGTTGTTTGTATGTGACATGTTTATTGTGTGATTTCGCATAGTCGAGTGAGGTAGTTGAGATGTCGACACCATAGACTCTGTGTCCTTTTTGTTGGAGTACATTTGTATACAGTCCTGGACCACACCCAAAGTCACATAAACGTTGACGTGGTGCGATGTATGAGTGAATGAACTCAACGGTTTTCTTAATCGTTTGATACCGACGAGAAGCAATATAATTGTCAAATGACAAATGATGTTTCAGCATTTGTTTGGAGATATATGGATCACTCCACATATCAATGGTGGTTATCTTTGAATACGGATCAATCATGACTATCATCTCCATATATGTATTATATCATCAATTCAAATATGGTATAATAAAGTATTGAAAAAGGAGGATACCTATGGAAAAAATTCGTATGATACCCCACACCAAACAAGACATGAAAGAATTGGAATCGTATTTGAGAAACAATGATCTACTGGATGATGAGAAGATATGGTTTGCTGGTTTTCCGGTTCATCGTGGTGCAGAACAGAATGCAATTGCGGCCAATCTATTTTACGGCAACAAGCGCCTAAAGATTGTAACGGTAAAAGAGGATACCATCTACTTCTTACACAACCACAAAAATGAGTTCAGTGTGAATAAATTGGGTACTGTATCCCACCACATCAAGGTACAATTACACTGGAAAGTACTCCATCCAATTATTGAGATTACCACACCAAATGAAGATGACATCTCGCTTCAAATCAACAAGAACAAAGAACAACTAAAAGTCTTTAAAAACAAAATGAAATAACCTGTAAAGCCACCGATATTTACGGTGGCTTTTGTTATTACATTTTTCATATGTATGATACAATAATGCTACATATATGAGGTGGTAACATGAAAGTTCTAAAAGTAGTACGCTTGGTGTTTTTAGGAATACTAATTTTGTTTATTGTGTTGTTTAGTCTTCCGAAACCAGACTACAAAGAGACCAATGTTTGGCGTAAAGAAGCCAATGAAGGTAAGGTTCTTGTGATGGCTCATGCCGGGGGTAAAGGCGTCTATCCCGATAATACGATGAAGGCTTTTGAATATAGTTATAATTTGGGTGTCGATGTCCTGGAGATGGACCTTCAAATGACGAGTGACGGGATCCTTGTATTACGTCATGGTGAAAATGAGACGGGAAACATTCGTCAATATAGTAATTGCGATACGGTGATCTGGGATGAAACCTATCAATACCTATATGATAATTGTAATTTCGCATACAACTATCAAACAGATGATGGCGATTATCCCTATCGTGATTTAAATCATAGTGAATGGGTTACGGAGAAAGTCTACTTAACAACCTTAGAAGAGTTGTTTGATACATTCGGTGATACCGTTTTATACAATATTGAAATTAAAGCTGATGCGGATGCACCACGTCTAGAGACGGCAGACGCACTGTATCAATTACTCGATGAGTATGATTTATTTGCAGAAACATTAGTGGCAACGTCGTTCCATGACATCAGTTCCTATATCGCATCCACCTATCCGGAAATTACCTTGTCTACATCCCATGATGAAGCCCAAGAAGTGATTCTAAAGAGTTACTCATTTACGAGTACTTTCTATACCCCAGAATCCTACGCAGCATTGCAGTTGCCAACGTCGTTCACTCTACCGGTAATCAATGAATTAAACTTAACTACAAGCCTCTTGATTCAAACCGCTCATCGCCACAACATGGCAATGCATTACTGGACAATTAATGATGAAGAAACTATGCGCTATTTAATCGATCAAGGAGCCGATGGCATCATTACCGACTATCCTGAATTACTGATGTCAATCATCAACGAATAAACGCGAAAATTGTATGGAAATATTGATATCCTGATATAATAGAACTATAGTAACAATAGGAGGTATTCTATGGAATATGTAAAAATGTACATTATTGCATTCATTGTCTTTTTAGTCATTGACGCAATTTGGTTAGGGTTGGTCGCACCGAAATTTTACCGGGCCCAAATCGGCCACTTAATGGCGGAGTCCCCCAACTTAATCGCTGCTTTAATCTTTTATCTAATTTTCATTGTTGGAGTCGTATACTTTGTCGTTGCCCCAGGTATTGAAGCACAGAGTCTTTCCCGTATCATCGTTAGTGGATTACTCTTTGGATTTGTTACCTATGCAACCTACGATTTAACCAATTTAGCAACATTAAAAGAATGGCCCATCTTAGTCACAGTGGTTGACCTCGCATGGGGTTCCTTCTTAAGTACGACAATGGGTGTCTTAACCTATCTCATTTACAATTGGTTATGGTAAAACAAAACGGATTCTCTGGAATCCGTTTTTATTTTGAAATCTTAAATGCTATTTCATTGCGACGCAACACTCCAGGAACAAATGGTGGTGTGTAACGAAAGATTAATCGTTGCGATGTAATCGTATAGTTATTATTCGTTAGGTATGTTCGTAGCGTTTCTTCTTGTTTCGAGAAATTGTGATCTGTCCATGCGCCGCGAAAACGAATGACGCCGTATAGAGACGATTCTTGTTCATTGATGAACACGTTGGTTGATGCGGGTTTTGGAACCGATTCTTTATTGTATTTGGATGGAACATAGAATCCAGTTACTAGATTGTCCTCTTCTTGATACGAAACAACGGGAGTCGTCATTGATATTTTCTCTTTTGCCGTGTTTTGTCCGGAGATATAGTTAAAGACGTTGTTAAACCCACTGTCCATACGATTGTTCAGTTGTGTTTTTGTACTAGCTAGTAGATAATCGTTGTATTCACGGATTTCAATCGGTCCGTCTTTGCGAATTACATTGTAGGGTATGGTTTCATATAGAGCCATTGTCATCACCTCTACCTATAGTATACAATGAAATTGTTCTATCGATACAAAATATGATTATGATATACTTGAGATAGAATAGTTAATGGGGTGATGATATGTACCGATATCCGTCGAGTATTGTATTTTTGTATTATGATAATTTTGCGTATGGAACTATGTTTATGGAAGATGTACTTGAGGTACAACTTGTTATGGATCAAGGGTTTGCGAGGGTCTATCAAATCAGTTCGACCTCCTATATAGGGATCGTACAAAAGCAAGTCCACCATAATGATGCGGGAAGTACGCTCATCAGTTTAAATACAGCAACACTACAAGAGGAGTACAACCGTATACAACAGTTAAATGTCGAAAATTGTACAGAGATTCAATACATGAAACAGATACCTCTTCACTCGTTCTTTTTTGAAGATAAGGAAGGGCATCGTTTTGAGATTCAACAGTTTGACAACGATGAGAATCTGAAGCAGTTTACGCGTGTGGGGTAGATTACTGATGAAGTATTTATTATTACGTGCGGATGATCTTGGATATAGTCCTGGGATTAATCAAGGGATTGCTGAGTCTGTGAAATGTGGTCTAGTGAAAAATGTTGGACTAATGGTAAATGTACCGTCATCAAAAGACGGATATGAGCTCATTAAAAACGAGGATGTTTGTCTAGGTTTACACGTAAATATTACCGTGGGAACACCTCTCACAGATCCATCGTTGATTCCCAGTCTAGTAGATCAAAACGGATTATTTATTTGCTCTAAAGCCTATCGAACTCGTGCATTTGATACCTCTAAGCGTAAAGAGATGGCTTTGGAGGTGCAAGCACAATATGAGGAATTTATCGCGATTACAGGGCGAAAGCCAAACTATATTGAAAGTCATGCGGTGTATCCAAAGAACCTTGTATATGTAATGAAAGAACTTAGTAAAAAATATGACATTCTCTTCTCACCATTTCCAATTCACGATACAACAATCCGAATCAAGAATCATGATGTTGTCGTATCGATGAATCCCATGAGAGATGGATATAATCCTAAGCAGGAACTCCTTAATTTTATCAACAGTTCTCAAGAAGACTACGGATTGTTTGTCGTTCATCCGGGATATGTTGATGGGGTTGTGTTGCACAACTCATCGCTAACAGTACCACGTGATTTAGAACGAGAAATGCTCTGTGATAAACGTGTGATTCAGGACGTTCAAAACGCAGTACAACTGATTTCCTATACTGATTTATAGGGCTTTAAACTTATTTACAATCGTTTCTAAATATGGTATATTTAGAGTACAATATAGAAGTTGGAAGAGCATGGATTTGGGGACTGTCATACTGTGGGAATATGGGAACTCTTCTTTTAACACAACAGGATACAGCACAAACATGTTTTTTCAAACTGGTTTGTGCTGTTTTTTTATTGGAGAAAATGAATTACAAAATAAAGAGGAAAAAGAAAGGGAAATGATTATGCTTAAGAAAAGTGTAGCTGTTGTAATGCTTCTAGTGGTTGGCTTTGTATCATTTGTAACATTGCGTGATATAGCCGCCGAAGGAAACGGGTTAATGATTACAAGTACTGAACTTGAATACATAACGCCGGATTCTGATTTTAGTATTGATATTGTTGCGGATAACGCCGTGGATTTGGTTGGGTTTCAAACCAAACTACTCTACGATACATCTAAGTTTACACTGGTTTCCGTTGAGGATTCATCAAGTTTAGGGAATCCGATGACAATCAACGATACGATTCCTGGAGAACTGGTTTTAAACTATGTGGATGTGCTACAACCACTGAATGGATCTCAAGTTCTCTTCACAGTAACCTTCCACGCAAGCAGTACAATTCTATACGAAGATGTGGATGTCGTCACGGAAGATCCAGCGTATATGCATCAATTTATAACGATTGATGAACTCTATAATGTTATTCCTGTGGATGTTGTCACATTTAATTTTGATCAAGTGAAACGTGGGTATATTGGGGATGCTAATTTAGATGGTACGGTAAATATTACCGATGCGGCAATTATGCAATTGTACATTGCTGAGTTGACGAGTTTGGAAACCTGGGAAGCATACTTTGCCGATGTCAATCAAGATGGTTTTGTGTCGGTTATTGATGTTGCAAAAGTGCAGCTTTATGTTGCGGGTATTATTTCGACGTTAGAACCGGATGGTCAGGTAAACATTACTTATAACTACGCCAATGGCGTCTATGACTTAACACAAATAGATACCGAAGACAAGGCTATTCTATTCGCCGCGGCAGAACGGTATCTGCTTGATACAATGTCCGGTGGTGTCCCACTATATACATCGGCCTCACGGGTTATGTTTTCGGATCGGACTGCGTTATTTTCTCCTGAATACAATGGTGTCTTACAGTTTGGTGAGGAATACTCTTCATTAACTGCAGATGATTCAACCGTCTATATGTATGATGCGGTATATGGTAATCCTGGAGAGTACACATGGCGCGATCATTTTTCGTATTATCCTACGGAATATAATCCATACATTGTTGACGATTCAGCTTCTATGGATATTATTGAATTGTTTACAGGTAAGCTCTACAAATTCTATTTTGGGAATGACGTATCAAACTTTGAGATCAATCCCGATTTAGCCGCCAATAATCCGGTAGCTGTTGATCCCCAAATTATCAATGGAAAAGTCTATGCAACCACATGGGATATTCCGCTTCGTACGGACTTAGTCTGGAACTACTATCCAACGTTTGATACGAGTTTATTACCTGCAGGGCATGATGTTCTTGATGCCAATGATTACATCTGGACATGGCAAACAGCACTCGATAATCAATGGTTCCGTGCGACTGCTGGTGGTGGAGATTTTATTACGAACGGTATTAAGAATGCTCAAGAATATATTGATGGTACCAAAACATGGACTGATGTTGGTTTAAAAGCCATTGATAACAATACCATTCGTTTAGAATTCGACTTCGAAAAATCTATGTTTGATATCAAGTATATGACAACAAACCAAGGATGGAGTCCTATCAATCAAGAGTTGTATGAATACTTGGGAGAAAATACATATGGTTCATCACTTGAAAATGTTGCATATAGTGGTCCATATACCGTAGATGAACGGACTCAAGGACAATTCTTATTCTTTGCAAAGAACCCATTATATGCCCATGAAGAGTTGTATCATTTCACTGGTATTCAATATCGCTATATTGAAGCGGATGATCAAGTATTTGAAGAGTTCTTAGCAGGTCGATTGGATACCGCTCGCGTGCCAAGTACTCGAGTAAATGATTTTGTGAATGATCCTCGTATATCAGTGGTTCCAGGTACAACCACATGGCGGTTGATGATCAACGCCTTTGGTACCGAAGAAAATCGGGATGCCTACATTGCTCAGTATCCAAATACGGGAATTAATAATGAATTCATACCGGAACCATTATTACAATATGTTGATATGCGGAAGGCACTGTATTATGGTATTGATCGTTATCAGTTGGCAGTGACAGATGCCCTGACGTACTTACCAGCCTATGCCTTGTTTACAGACTATTACTTCATTGATGCCGAAGGTGGAATTTCCGTACGGGGATCCGTTGCTGGACAAGCAATCTTGGATGACTTTGGAATGGGAACTTATGGATATGATGCAATGATGGCATATGATTACTTTATTGCTGCGGTAAATCAAGGGATTTCTGATGGCTACTATACTCCTGGTACTCCAGAAGCATACACCCAAATTGTATTAGAACTACGATATGCATCCAGTGGTAATACCACTGCTCAAGCTGCGGCAACAAGCTTAAAACAGCAGTATGAAAGTTTGTTCGTTGATGATACCAATTACATTCAAGTAATCATTGATGTTCATGATACCGAATTCCCAAGTAACTACTATGATTACATGATGGTTGCCAATAGTGATTTAGGTATTGGTGGAATTAGTGGTTCCTTAATAGATGCTCCTGGTTTCTTGGAAGTATATCAAGATGATAATGTCTCTGGATTTACCTTAAACTGGGGTATGGATACCCACACACCAAACATTGAAGTATCCTATCACAATGTTGATGGAACCTTGGTTCATGAAATTTGGTCGTTCAACGCATTGTCTCAAGCATTACAGCGTCGTGTCTACGTTCGTGATGGTATTATCCAATATGTATTTGATAGTACGACAGAACTAATTGACGCGTACATGGATATGGAAGGTATGGTTGTCGCTACAAGAAGTGATGGAACCAACATTGCTCAATATGTCTTAGGCGATACCCTAGCAAATCTCCAAGTAGCAAACGGTTTGGATGGATTATATGCCGAGATTATTGTCTCTGATAATGGTGAAACTTTCTTAATGGTTGTTCAAGAATTAAATGGTGAATATAGAGTATATGATGCCGGTATTTATCCACTCTTCACCGATGCAGAATCAGCAATACAAGCACACTCTGGATACCCATTAGGAAGTGTTGATGGACTATTAGCTGATGATGCCGCCATTGCTGGAAATGCATACCTAAGTAGTATGGGATATAGCACATTAGCTGAAATCGCTGTAAACACTGGTGCTCCAATTGATCAAATGGAAGTATATGCTGTAACATGGGCTGGTAACTATACTGGGTCCGATGCATATGTTGTTCTTCATATTGATGGATACTATCTAGGATGGAAGTGGTTATAATATGACCTCAACTTATATAAGGAGGTCTATATGAAAAAACTACAAGTGTTCATTAGTGTTTTTACACTATTGATGATAGCCATATTTTCAACAGCCCCTGTACATGCTGAGACATCAACGATTACGGTTCACAGTTCACGAGACATGATCATTGCTCCAGAAATGACCTTTGGTATGGATATTTTGGTATCGGAAGCAACAGATCTCATCGGGTTTCAAACGATGCTTGTGTATGATGACACGATGTTTACCTTCGATAATATTGTTGGTTCTACCGCACTAGGTGGTGCGGTAACCATCAATTCCACAACGAGTGGTGAACTCCTCATTAACTACGTCGATATCAATACGAAACTAAACGGTGAGGTCGTACTATTTACGTTATACTTCACAGCAAATCAAGGAATAACCAGTGGGGATTATGGTGTTATTAGTGAAAGTGTATCGTATTATCATGAGTTCATTACCCTCGATTCAGAGAATAATCTAGCAGTGATTGACGACGTACTTTTTGATTTTCCAGGAGTTCGGGTTGGACAATATGGTGATGTTGATTTCAATGAGATGGTTACCATCTCCGATGTCGCGTTAATCCAACTTCATATGGAAGGGTTAATCACCTTGTCAGAAACCAAACAAGCCTTGGCTGATATCAATCATGATGATGTATTGGATTTAACTGATGCCGCTCAGATTCAACTCTATATTGCTGGGCTAATTACTACTCTAGAACCACAATAATGGTTCCTTCAAAGACTACTACAAAGGATGTGGTTTGATATGTTTAAGCGAATCAGTCTATTATCAATAACGATGCTTTTGGTATTGTTTCTTTCCTCCTGTTTCTTGTTAAACCCTGAGGGTGGCGAGGAAGAAGATACCACATTAATCGTCTACTTTGATACCCTTGGTGGGAACGTAGTCCAACCGATGGAAATCTCAAAAACCGATATTTCACTAACGTTGCCTACTCCTGTCAAAGAAGGATATACCTTCCTTGGATGGTCCTTAACCGAGGATGATGACTCGTTGTTTAATCTTAATTTCACAACGATATCATCGTCAAGTATTACCCTCTATGCTGTATGGGAAGGGGAATCGCATACGATTACGATTCATCCCGAAAACGGCGAAGCCTCGTATGATGTAATGTTTCAAACAGGCGACAGCATTGTTGAAATTCCACTTCCAACATACACAGACCATCTCTTTATCGATTGGTATACTGATGAAGCACTTACTGTACCACTTGAATTAGCGGTGATGCCCAATTATGATTTTGATATCTATGCCCGGTGGGCTTCGGATATTCATTATACTGAAGACAATGTCATTTGGGCAAACATTGCCTCGATGGATACGGAGACGTTAGTCGTTGATATTATCATTGATGGTGCCGTACGATTTGTTGGATATGAAATGGAAATCGGTTATGATCACACAAAACTTGACCTAACGAGTTACACCAATGGTTTAGAGAATGTTGTCAATGATGCGGTAGATGGGATTCTGACATTTAATTATGTCGATGCAATTAACCCCATCGAAGACACAACGGTTATTATTACACTAACGTTTGATATTCTAAATAACGATGCGATCGATCTCACAATTTCGGTTGATGAGTTCATCGATGTGACAGAACAGTATACCATTGTGGATACGGATTATGATATCATTCCGTTTACAACTGAATAATACCAAAAGAGAGACATAAAAGTCTCTCTTTTTTATGGTATACTATACCTAGATTATAAGGAGGATTTTGTATATGAAACGATTCCTTATCTATTCCGTTTTAATACTCGTTGTGCTCGCAATGTTGTATGTGTTTATGCCCCATGGAATCTTGATGTTTGATGACATCACACCACAATTGTATCTTGAATCTAAACCAACGATAACCATCTTTAATCGCTGGATTATTATTGTTCCAAGTTCGACGATTATCGTATACCTTCTGGGAATTCAAATACTTGTACTAGGATATTTATTACTTCGTCAACACAAAACCTTATGGGGAATTAGTTTTCTCTTTTGGGGTGTGGGTACACTTCTTGCTGGTACCTCGTATCAAGGTTTTGGGTATGAATTAAAATGTAGTGGACAGCCCGTTTGTGAATTTACCAGTTGGTTTGAACTGGCGTATTTATTTGTCACCGCAATCAGTATCGCGGTGATGGCGTTGGCATTTGCCGAGGATTTTACTAAAGGACCACTAAAATCGTATCTAAAAAGGTATGCGAAGGGATTACTTGTTGTCTATACAATACTATTATTAATGGGATCGATATTTGAGATATACTTCTTAATCTCATATGAGTTATTCACCATCTTCTTTATGCCTTTATTTGTCTTTTTCTTTGTCCTTAATATTCGGCAGTTTAGAGTACAAAAAGATGAACGTAATAAACGGTTTATTATCTTGTGGATATTATTCCTGATTGTGAATGTGTTATATTACGCGTACTATCTTCCCGGATTTACCGAAACACTGTATACCAATACGGGAATCTGGTTCAGTGCGAATGATGTATTGCATGTGGGATTGATTGGCTGGTTTCTCTATATTCAATTTCGGTTAGCTCCCTATCTTGGGGAGTATCACCTAGACTAACAACCAGATCAATATGGTACAATTACAAGTGTGATATTGTACATATGGAGGTACCTATATGAGTGTATTTGATGGTATATTGATTGTCGTATCAATGGGTCTTATTGGCCTCTTATTTATAAAAAAACAACCATCGTTGTTCTTCTTAAGTATTGTCGGAAGTGTGGTTGCACTTTTGATTGTGCTACAGGGATTCATCGAGAGTGTCAAGTGGCAAGTATATCCGTTTTATGGTGGAGTTCTACTTGTGGGGTTCATACTGTACATTCAAACACGGTATGGATTAAAACGGTGGGTAAGAGGAACTCTTCTGACGTTGTCAGTGGTCTTATTTCTTCTATCGAGTGTTGCCCTGTATGTCTTTCCGGTATATGACTTGCCGGAACCTACAGGAATCTATGATATCGGAACCACCTCATATACCGTCAACGATCACAGCCGTGAAGAACTGTATAATGGGGACGTTGATACAAGAACAATAAAAATCCAACTGTGGTATCCTGCGGAAACCACGGATGGCTATGAGCAAGTTCCGTGGTTGGAGGATGGACGCGTGGTTGCCCGTGCTCTTGCAGTAGATACGGGATTACCGGCATTTGTCCTTGATCATACGACGAGTATCTTATCGCATTCGTATAAGGATGCCGCAATCAATACCAGTGAAACCAGTTATCCGGTAATTATTATTTCCCATGGATGGCGGGGATTCCGTAATCTTCATAACGACTTTGCGGAAGAACTGGCAAGTCATGGATACATTGTCGTCAGTATTGATCATACCTATGGAACAGTTGCGACCGTCTTTGATGGGACCGTTGCTCCCCTTAATTTAGAAGCCTTACCGCTGCGTAATACAACACCCGACTTTTTAGAGTATGCGAATACGCTAGTGAATACCTATGGCGATGATGTGATTACGACACTCAATTACTTGGAAGATTTACAAGACGGTACAATAGATTCGATGTTTACTGGGGTTCTTGATGTAGATAGCATTGGTGTTGTTGGGCATTCCACCGGTGGTGGTGGCGATGTCGCAGCCGCGCTTAAGGATGATCGCATTGATGCGGTCTTTGGATTAGACGCTTGGGTCGAATCGATTGATGAAACGTTATTGGAACAAGGTTTGGATATTCCTTCTGTGTTTGTCCGTAGTGGGGCATGGGAAGAGAGTTATAACAATGAACAACTCTATACATTGATTGACAATAGTCCATCCTCAATCCTCTACCAAGTAGATGGCACAACCCATTATGATTTCTCAATGGTATACATGTATTCCCCTTTGACTGGAGTGATTGGTTTTACCGGCGATGTGGATGGACGATATTTAAATACAATTCTAGAAACAATGATGGTGGATTTCTTTGATGAAACACTACAAAATGATACAATGAATCCCCTCGATATTAGTCCGTGGGATGAAGTACGCGAGATTCTTATACCAGAATAATGTATGTAGAAAGGAAGGATTATGATGAAAATTTTTAGCATGTTAGGAATTGTTTTACTAGTTTTTTTATTCGTAGGGTGTTCTACTCCAGAGGTTGAACCTATAGAATTTACAGTTACCTTCGAAACGGATGGAGGTACAGACATTGGTCCTATTTCTGTCACAGATGGACGGTCTGTAGCTGAACCAACTGTACCACAGAAAGAGGGGTACACATTTGAAGGGTGGTTTACGGATTCCACATTAAACAGCTCTTATGATTTCTCCAATGCTGTGGTAGGAGATCTTACACTTCACGCAAAATGGGTAGCGAATGTTGTTTACCATGTGGTTACGTTTGTAAATGTTGACGAGACTGTCATTGACACACAAACACTGGAACAAGGAACTGAGATTGTATTTCCCGATAATCCTGTTCAGTCTGGTTGTACATTCGATGGATGGATTCTTGACGAGGAAACGATCACAAGTTTAACTCTTGTAGAAGACACAACACTACAAGCTAAATATACTTGTTCAGAAGCCTTAAAGGTGGGAATGGATCTCCGGTATCCACCATTTGAAACCGTTACTTTAAATCAAGTTCCTGAAGGTATTAGTGTAGATATAGCATACGCGTTTGGTGAATATATCGGTCGTCAAATTGAGATTGTCAATATGGACTTTGGTAGTTTAATTGCTGCTGTTAATTCTGGAGATATTGATATCATAATTGCCTCAATGAGCATTACGGAATCACGTGAAGAACTTGTTGATTTTAGTGATCCGTACTTCTACTTCAAGCTAATCTCTCTTGTGAATAAGGACTTTGCTACTACGAACGGGATTACATCCTCTTCAACCATAGAAGATATAGTAGCAATTGAAGATGTTAACTTTGTCGGAATCGCTTCGCAAGTATCCGTAACAATCCCAGAGTCGTACGGAAAAAATGTAACGGAAACAACAGATTTATCTACCGCGATTGAGTCTGTAGTACAAGGGACAGCGGATGTCTTAATTATGAGCGCAAATCCAATCGTTAATGGACACAATGCGAATCCTGATGACACCATTATTGTATGGGATGCATTCTTATCAGCTGCAATTGGTATGGCAGTTCAAGAAGGCAATACAATCTTGTTAAATCAAGCCAACAACTTCATTGCAACATTCTCTGATATAGGTGGTTTGTACGATCAGTTATCTGAGAAGTGGGATGATGCTATTCTTGATGAATTGGGTGAATATGGATTAGAGTTTTATATAAATGAATAAGACATAAGACATTCAACACATTTCGAAATTATCAAGAGTTCATAGACACAAAAAAGACCATTAATTGAACCCCAGTTCAAGTCTAACTTGGATTGGGGTTTTGCATTCTTGGCTATATGCCACCCTTTCATAGTTACAATGATAGAAGAACTCTTCTATTGTATTATGGATATCATTTGCATTGTATAAATCAAATCCTTGTATAGTTCATCTTTGATCCATTTGTAATACCCACTACAAGATACTGCCATGTAGATACAAAAGCATACAAAAAGATGTTAGTAATACACGTGTTTTTTATGTGTCTACTAACATCTTACTATTTCATGTTTGAATTCGTTTTTTTTGTTATTGTTGTTCTTTTGCAAGGCGGATTGAGGTACGTTTCCCGCCAACGGTTATGTTGGATAGATTTTTCATGACTTGATTCATCTTTGACGATTTTGTCGAAAAGAACGCGGATGTTCTTGTGACGTAAATTTGATCGATTTGGGAATTGTGTAGTTTGGTTTTCTTCATGATGAGTTGTGATAGTGATTTTGGGGTTACCCCTTGAACTTTCCCAACATTCAAATGATATCGTGTCATTTGTCCTTTATCCGATGATTTATTCTTATGTCCTTTTTGAAATGATTCGTTAATGTCGCCATTAACCTTATTGGATGAATCGTTCTTACTTAGTTTATGTAACAGTGCTTGGACAACATCGGTGGCATCATTTTCATTCAGCAATTGGCTAGCTAGATCAAAATGCGGATTGGTATTGATATTGGTGATGATGTCATGCACTTCTTCGGCTTGTTTTTGTTGGCGAACCGAGATGACTTTTTCCGGTGTGGGGATGTTTCGTTTCTTGATTGTTGATTTGGTAAAGGTAAAGATTTCCTCTAGGTTTCCAAGATCCTTGCGGGATACGAGGGTAAAGGAGTATCCTTTATTGCCAATGCGGCCCGTACGACCGATTCGATGAACGTAAAACTCCGCTTTTTCAGGAACATCGTAGTTGATAACAGCTTCAACGTTCTTGATATCTAATCCCCTTGCTGCAACATCGGTTGCGACAAGTAAATCTAATACACCGGTATGGAATTTATCAAGGACATGTAGGCGTGCCGTTTGTTGGAGGTCGCCATGGATTTTGTCGACGTTGTATCCTTTTTTGGTGAGTTCCCGAGTTACCGTATCGACTTTGCGTTTGGTATTACAAAAGATTAAGGTAAGTTTGGGATTGTATACGTGTAATAAGCGACCGATGGCTTCGACTTTGTTTTTGTCCTGTACTTGATAGTAATACTGTGTAATATCTTTGTTTGTTTCTTCATCCGTGATGACACTGATGAGTTTGGGGTTGTTCATATAGCGTTTCGTAATACGAATGATTGGTTTGGCCATGGTAGCGGAAAACATGACCATCTGTTTGTCTTTGTTGGTTGCTTCTAAGATGGTTTCGATGTCTTCGATGAATCCCATTTTTAACATTTCATCAGCTTCGTCTAAAACAAAGTATTTGACATGTCCCAGGCGGATTAATTTCCGGTTGATATGATCAATTGTGCGACCTGGTGTGCCAACGATGATTTGTGGTTTATGTTTTAATCCTTGAATTTGTTTATGAATCGACTCTCCGCCGTATACGGCAAGGGTCTTGAGATGAGGGAAATAGGTTCCGATGCGATCGATTTCACCTTTTACTTGGACGGCAAGTTCACGGGTTGGACAAAGGATAATTGCTTGAATCTTGTCCGATTCAAAATCCAGTTGTTCCAACATTGGAATCGCAAATGCTGCGGTTTTTCCTGTTCCTGTTTGAGAATGGCCAATCACGTCATGACCTTCTTGAATAAGTGGGATTGTTTGTGTTTGAATGGGAGTAAACTCGTCAAATCCCATTTCGGTTAATGCTTGTTCTATTTTCTGATTATTGTATTGGATAATAATTCCTCCTTTTTGAAGAAGCAATTAACTATACCACATTTGATAAATAAGTAAAGGGATTTCGTTTATTATTTTATTATGGTACTCAAAAAGACTACAAAACTGTAGTCTTGATTGTTATCCACCACCAACAAAATGGGTAAAGATAATTCGTTCGTTATCGGGTATTTCGGTATGAAATCCAGAAGAATGAATCGGCTTACCATGATAGAATACAATGGCCATCTTGAAATCGTCTTTTTGAATTTCTGGATGTTGTTTAATAATCTCATTAATAATCTCGTGAATGGTTCCTGCTTGTACTTGTAGTTCGGTAATTCGATACTTCGATCGCAGTAGATTATAGAAGCATACATCAATCATCAAAATCACGTCTTCCTGAATAATCAATCGTATTATTTTTACAATCAATGAGAAGCAGTTGATTCGTGGTCTTTGAGGTATCGTTGATGAGATGTTTTAGCCATTCAGAAACCATATAAGAAGCGGTTAAAGCGGGTACAAATGCCGCGTTTTGTAGTGTTTGTTCGATACCACTTGTTTGGGTTTGATAGACTTCTTGTAGAAGCATGCACCCTGGCTCGATGATTCCAACTTGTGCATACCACCCAGCACACGCTCCATGAACGAGTGGGATGTCTAATGTTGTGGCAAGTTGATTGAGATACACTTTTGTTTGTGGTGTGTCAACACCGTCAACAAGGTAGGTTGCACCTTGTAATTGTTGTGGTGATACATCCTCAATAGATTGATTGTACGTTGTGATTGTTACCGCGGGATGAATGTTGTGTAACTCGTTGGCAAGAACATCCACTTTTAACTGTCCGATGGTATGTTTTGTTGCATATAGTTGCCGGTTTAAATTGGTTCTATCAAAGGTATCAAAATCAACAAGAATTATTTTCGATACGCCCAGACGAACGAGTTGAGTAGCGACATAGCCACCAATTCCACCACAACCAACAACGATGATATTCTGTTTGTGAATCGATTGTTGTTGGGATTCGCTTAATATTCCAAGATTTTTGATAAAGGGTTTATCAATCATAATTAACATCACCTCACTTACTTTTATTATACTCCATTCTGAATTCTCATGGTATCGATTCTTTCTTCGTTGGAGAAAAGGATGATAATATTTGGGATAGAGCTTTAAAAATATGATATAATTAAATGGACGAAATTAGGTGGTGAAACCATGTTGACAACATACATTCTTCTTGTCTACTTTGCGACAATCGGTGGCACGATTTATCTGTTTGATTATCGTGTTGATCAAGTAGTTGATAATCCGTTTGTGATTATCATCAGTTTTGTGATTGCTTTTGTTGTGGCATTAATTGCTGCGATTATTTGGCTGGAAGTGACGTATTTGTTGATTGCCAAACGCTACCCCACAACATCAAAAGTGAAACATTTCTTTGGAAAAGCGATTGTCCAAGTTCCCCTCCATTTATTCCGTGTGAAAGCAACCGTTATTGGTAAAGAGAATCTACCGAAAGATCCTGGCTTCTTAATCTATGCGAATCATACATCAGAACTAGATATTTCGGCGTTAATGTGCACCTTGCCTGAATATCCTGTCGCGTTCCTCGCGAAACAAGAAGTCCGGTCCTATTTATCCATTGGTCGGTGGGCGGAGTCGATCGGTTGTGTCATGTTGAATCGGGAAAGTGCACGACAAGGTAGTGAGGCTGTTTCAAAAGTTGTCGAACGCGTCCAACATGGATCGACGATGGTGATATTTCCCGAAGGTGGTGTCAATCGTGAGATTGGTGTTTTGAGGAAGTTTCGTAGTGGCGCATTCAAAGTCGCTCTAGAAAGTAAAGTGCCGATTGTTCCTATAACGATTGTAAAAGAACCAAGATACTACAAGAAAAAATGGCCGATGAAGAAACATTTAGATCTTGTGATTCATCCACCGATTCCATATGAACAATATAAAGAGTTATCCTCACGACAAGTAGGATTGCTTGTTCGTGAAGTAATCGAAAACACACTATAAAAGGGGATTGTTGATATGTCACGAAGCACGTTAAGTATTGTGGGATTGTTTTTGTATTATGCAGTTATCAGTTATTTTACCGGTGGGAATGTCTTGATGTTTGCGATGATTCCGATTCTATTCATTTTCATCCTTTTAGCACAATTGATTCCGTATTCTCTATTAACACAGCCTTTTATTTGTCAAGATTATTACGATCATAAGAATGTACTACTGGTAGTTAATGTCGTTCATATTGTTCTTACAATGGGTCTGTTTTTTACCATCGCCTTGTATAACCATGTTGTCGGTGAGATTTCTCCTTTGCTTGGTTATATTATAGTAGGGAGTTCCTTGGTGATTAATCTGATTATTCTATACAAAGACATACGTGAAACTTGGGTTATATTTGCCCTG
This sequence comes from Candidatus Xianfuyuplasma coldseepsis, assembly GCF_014023125.1. Taxonomy (GTDB): domain Bacteria; phylum Bacillota_I; class Bacilli_A; order Izemoplasmatales; family Izemoplasmataceae; genus Xianfuyuplasma; species Xianfuyuplasma coldseepsis. The sequence continues at coordinate 1,075,167 of NZ_CP048914.1, read as the reverse complement.
GTACAACACATCATCGTCAATGCTTTATTGATATCTTGGGATATTGTAGGATTCGGGGTTGTGTACTTGGGTCTACTATACATGGCCATCCATAATATTGTGATTGTTAGTTATGGCGTTTTACGTTACAAAGATATCATTCTTACTCGTTTCCAAAAAAATAAAGACCTAGTCTAGGTCTTTTTTTTGAGAGATGCGAATACTTTCTTCTCCTCGCCTTTGAATAAAGCTATAAAGTTATTCGAATGCTTGAGAAGATTAATTATGGCAAATAGTGATAATAAGGCAATACTGATCCAGTGAAACTGGCCAGTAACAATCATATAAATCGGTGGAGGAACAATTAAGAAGACCGTTCCGACGACGATATAATCCGATAATGTGGTTGCTGCCACTAACACGACAAATAGAATCAATCCCACTAGTGGATACGCGCCAAAGACGACACCCATGTAGGTGCTGGTTCCTTTGCCTCCCTTAAACTTATAGTAGATGGGGAAGGCGTGTCCGATAAGCGCGAAAAATCCCGCGACAAACCAGAGAATGTCGTTTTCTGGGAATACTAGTCGGATAATGAACACGGGGATAAATCCTTTTAAGACATCCAAAAAGAAGATGACGACGCCCCATTTTATCCCAAGCGTTAAGGTGGCGTTACTGGCTCCAGGATTGTGGGAATTGACGTCACGAATATCAATCCCTTTTAAGATTCTAGTAATCACAATCGAAAAGTTTATCGAACCTAATAAATAACTACAAATGGCAATCATCAGATAGTCCATAGGGATCCTCCTAAATGGATACTTCTTGTGGATAAGGTCACATATATGTGACTTTATTATAGCACTTGTCCATCTCTTAAGGGTAGGGAAATCCCGAAAAACTACTGAACCTCTTTTCAAAAATAGATTTTATTTAGACTTCTGAATTAAAATCCATTATAATTAAGAAAGGAGGATGCGATGGATGTGGGAATACTCAGGGATCCTTCTATACTAAAAAGGAGGATTTTTTTCATGAAAAAATTGATATTATTATTTGCATTTGTTTTAATTCTTAGTGCGTGTACAACGGATGATGACGGTAGTAAAGACGGTGGTCGAGTTCAAGACACCAATTATGTGACCGATATCAAAACAACGTTGGAAGGTGTTGGATATGTATTTGAACAACGTGATCAAGATGCCATTGAATACTATAACACCAATGCGATTAATACTACCTATGAAATTGATGTTACTGTGACTGATTTATACATTGGATATGTCAATGAAACCCAAGGGTGGTTGGAAATTATCGAGTTTGAAAGCAATGATGATTGTACGACATTTGTCAATGCTGCTTCAACAACTGACATGCTTGTTTATTGGGAAGGAAATACTGCATTTATAACGTATTCCACAGACGCAACAGACGCTTTCGCAGAATAAATAATCAATAATTACCTATTACAATATTTATATATACAACAATTTCACAAATAGTGGGGTGTTTTTGAGATGAGCAAAATTAGAATAGCTATTATTACCTATATGTCAATTGGTATTGTCGTGATTACTGGATTGATTTTTTTTCATGATGACATCACGTCCCAAATGACACAGTTCTTAGATGTTGCAACAAACGATAATAGTGAGAATAATGGGACGACATTGTCGATTGATGAAGGTGAAATACTGTTGCTTGATGATGATAGTCCAATCAACGGTTTCTCCATCAAGATTCCCGAGAATTCCTATTCCAAGGAGGTTTCGTTTTCAATAACGACAGAACCTTTTACGGACGTTACTCCGGTAGATGGGTTCGAAGCAATTACCCCACTTATAACGGTGGACAATGATCATACGATTGCGGAAGAACCGCTTGATGTCTCAATTCCGATTGATATCAATACAGAAGAGGAATTTGCCATGGCATTTTTCTATGATCCCGAGTCGGATACATATGAAGCGATACCGACGATTTCATTATCCAATACGGAAATTGTGATTCAAACCATCCATTTCAGTAGCGTTGTCGTATCGAAGATCTCAATGAGTGATTTGTTTGAAGAAATCTTTTATAATCCCAGTTTTTATGATAGTGGGTTTGTTCCTAGTGTTGATGGATGGCACTTCTCGAATTATGGCTCTAAAGTAGCTCCGTTTGGCCAATGTGCCGGAACGGTAATGTCGTCTATTTGGTATTATAGCGAGAGAAAAGTGGCGCAAGATAAGGATGCCTTATATGGCTTGTATGACAATGACACACCAACCTTTTGGACAGATGATCAAGCTCCATACCGTTTTGCCGGGGTCATTCAAGAATCCATGGATTGGGAGTATAACGATGAGTTTTGGGACAAATGGATTGCCGTCGAGGACGATACCGTGTTTCTATCCTTTGTATATGCATTAAAGGTGACGCAACGCCCACAATACATCGGTATTTTTGAAGTAGACGACAATAAGAAATATATCAGTGGCCATGCGTTGAGTGTTCATAAGATTGCCTATAATGTCAATCAATACGAGTTAAGTATTTACGACCCCAACTTTCCTGCCGATGATAATCGGATCATCGCTTATACCGAAGATGGTGGTTTCAAAGATTACAGTTCGGGAGCCACAACAACAGCAGCACTTGAAAATGGTACAGCATACAATGAGTTTATTTTCTACGGTGAATATGCACTAATCAATAAGGATGTCATCGCCACCGAATATGAAAAAATGGTGGATTCTCCTGAAACTTATGCAGATGATGTATTTACCGACTTAACCTATGAGTATTTAGAAGCGATTGTGGATGGGGAAGAAGTCTGGACCGAAATCGAGGATTTTACGATTGATTATATTCCATTTACCGCACCGGACTTAGAAGAGGATGAAATCTATATTCGATTTACCGGAGAATTTTATAATGTTGGGATTGTGCCATACTTCTATGGCGACCCAATAACGACAAATAATAAAATCTATCTTCGAGGTGAAACGGACACCTATCGATATATTAAATTCGGCCTTGAAGATACTCAGACAACGCTTGGATTCAAAGAAATGGTAAAATATACCATTAAGGAAGAAAATAAGCCTGATTCAATCATCTATAGTTATAACGCATTTCGTAAACTGGAAATCAATCAGATCGATCTAGATACGTACTTAAATGGGGACTATCAAGAGATTGAACGCGGGTCTGGATTCAATGAGAAACTTCCGTCTTTACAGTTGATTATTGATGATTATAGCTATTCAAAATGCACCTTGTTTAACGAGAATGAGTTAAGTGAGTATATGTATCAATCGTGTTATATGAAGATTAACAATACCGTGGATGCCTATGGTGTTACCACACCAACCCTCACGTTTGAGTTGGATCGTCTCGATCCACCCATATACGATGTCGTATTTGATGACACAACGATAACCCTAACCAATCAAATCGATGCTAGTGATTATATTATTTTTGAACGAACAACCTTGGAAAGAACCTATCTTATTGGCTATCGAACGTATCGTGATTGGGATAATTATGATGATAGTACGTTTGAGATTATTACTGGAAATGAACTTGATTTAGATAGTGATTGGGTTTGTCAAACAAACCCCAATTATTGTACTTACCAACGTACAAGTGGATTAGAAATTCATTTTATGATTCGTTCCAATGATCCCTACTATAACTTGCGGATTATCGATTTCCCACAATATGGTGGATATGACGAACACCACTATTTTGAAATGAAGGATGAAATGTACATTGATCATGAAGAAAGCATCACACTTACGTTTGAGTTTTATCATATCGTGGATGATGAGGAAGTCATAGCGTACTCACAGACGATTACGTTCACTGGTTATTTTGACTATACGGAGGGTGAATAATGAACGATGGAAAAACACGTTGTTTTGGCAACAAAGAGGGTCAAGAGTTATATGCCAAGTATCATGATGAAGAGTGGGGTATCCCCGTTCATGATGACCGTGTCTTGTTTGAATTCTTGATTTTAGAAGGCGCTCAAGCGGGATTAAACTGGTATACAGTCTTGAAGAAACGAGAAGGTTATCGCGAGGCCTTTAAAGGTTTTGATCCACTTCTTGTATCAAAGATGACAGACGACGAGTTAGAGGCCTTACGGGAGAACCCCAATATCATCCGTAATAAACTGAAAATCTATAGTGCACGAAAGAACGCCATTGCGTTTCTCAAGATTCAAGAAGAGTATGGTAGTTTTGACAAGTTCCTATGGTCGTATGTCGATTATAAACCAATCATCAATCACCATACCTCATTTAAAACCGTACCCGTCACTACACCAATCTCGGATGCCTTATCGAAAGAACTAAAAAAACGAGGAATGACATTTGTTGGTTCCACGATCATGTACGCCTATATGCAAGCCATTGGTATGGTAGATGATCATTTGGAATCTTGTCATATTCGGCAACAATAAGAAAGGATGATTCTTATCAAAAAGTATATTCTAATAGTATTTAGTCTACTACTGTTACTTAGTAGTTGTTCCAATGATCAAATCAAAGATGCCATTGATCAATGTAAAGGGGACCCCGAATGTTATGTAATTATCGATGAGGCAATTGAAGAAGAGTTAGCGCTTCGGGGTATTACTGGAGGGACGATGACCTCCATAGAGATGCAAGAGATTATGGATTTTTTAGGCAGCTATATACAAGGTAATTCAGTTATGTCAAATGAACTTGTACCATACGCCTTGGAACGCATTCCCAATATCCATTTAATCGTAAATCTTGAAGTATTTCAATCAAATGAATATCATGCATTGAGTGAATATGCAAAATATCTAGATTTAGCAACACTAAATCAAGATTTTAAACAATATTTCATTGTTGATGATGAACGGTTTATCATCTATAAAACAGGTGTTGATCAGTACTTGTATGAAATTAACACCGATCAGAAACTAACATTCACAATTGATTTAGGGCTTCAAAAACTATATTTAAACAATATGCAATTACCTCAAGTATCCAATCTAGAAGAGACCTTGCTAAATGATGAGACACAGTTTCCACCAAATGTAATAATTGATATGTATGATGATTTCTTCGTCATTGTCGTGTCAAGCAATCGTCAATTTGATTTTGAAGAAAACGAACTTGATGATACCTTCTCGTACCGAGAATCCACAGAGATTATTGCCGTATTTATTGATACAACCACTGGAAACTCACTGCATTTTGATACGTACAATGCTGAAACGACAAACGCCATATCAATGCACATTATTACTGATACAAGTTCAGAGAGCCTTAATATAAATTTTTCATCCTTTACTGGTACCTTGAACGACTTAGCAACGTTCATTACAACGGATGATGTATCCGTTCTAGATCATGAACTAAATCGAATTCCAGCGTTTGAAAATTATATTGGTGCGATGCCGACAATACCCATTGAATTCGAGATTCCTAATCAAGCGGACATTCAAACTGTTGAGAAACAATCCCTAAATGAATTACTAAATGATACAGAGCATATCACAACGATTACATACGATATAACCGAAGAGAGTGGTACTCGTATGTATCAAGAACGTACCTATTATGATGGGAATGAGTTAATCGCCCTAGATGAGTATTATGACAGTGAAGACAATCTCCTAACAACGGCAATAGTCACCTATCTATATGGTGTAGAATCAACTACGATAGAGACCTATTATGAATCCGGTGAAGTTATGGCTATTACAATAGAAGAGTTTACTCACGATTCAGAACAATTGGAATTTACTGAATATGATGAGGATGGGAATAAAACACTATATAGTATCCATCATGAAGTTTATGGTATAAGTGAAACAACTACCGATGAGGAATATTACAGCAATGGTCAGGTGAACTATCATCATAGTGAAACGTATATCTATATCGATGATATACAGACAACGTTTGAGATCTACTACAACGAGGATGGATCAATTGATTCCTACCTTCATTCAATATCGATTAATGGTGAAGAAACATATTATGATGTCGATGGAAATATAATTGAATAATTTCATAAACAATATATACAAAAAACTCTCAATAAAGTTGAGAGTTTTTTTTGAATGAAGTTGTATTCCTAATCTAACGTATTGTAGTAATCCGTAAGTAAATCGAATATGACTTGTTCGACAATTGGATTTACTTCTTCTGTTAAGTACAGTTCAAGTGATACAGCAGGTAGTTCATTTACTTCAACCGTTTGTGTTTCGGGATAGAAGATAACGGCGTCATTCCACCCACCATCAATTTCGAAATGATCAGCTCCAATCCAGTAATCGATGTCCTCATTCCATGATTCAAATCGGATCAGTACATCGGATGATTGATACTCATATCCTTCATCAACAAGTGAAGAAATCACCAGTATGTGATCATTCATCATTTCATATTCTGGAAAATCAATGGTTGTTTCATTAAATCCAGAGAGTTCCATCGTTAAATCCATCACAAATCCTTCGGAATCGACAGTAGCCATTATTTCAATGATATAACCGTCTTCAATTTTTACTTTAATGTCCGTCATGTCATCGTAGGATTCTGTAGAAACATAGTATCCGTCATCACCAAGTACGAAGTTTTCACTATTGAAATCTTCATACATCGATGTGAAGTCATCCTCTTCTCCCAGTATATCTTCGATATCCTCTTCAACTTCTTTCGCATAATATACATCATCAAACTCCACGAGTTCATAGGTTACGCCATCAATCTCGAGTTCATAGGATTGTTCTCCAAAGAAAGATGTATAATACTGGTCACCGCTATACAGCATATAACCGGCTATCGAGCCAAATATTGGGACGTTATCCATCGAGAAATCAACGCGTGCACTCGTGAGATTCTCGGTGTTTTCAATGGCTTCATCAAATTTCTTTTCATCGCTTTGACAAGATGATAGTACAAATAATAGTGCAAATACAATAACTAAAATACCCTTTTTACTCATTAGTTCCTCCCTGTTTTAGATTGACTTTTGTGTCAATCTATTCCTATAATACACAAATAGTATAGCACAATTAAATCGAGAATACTTGTTCTTTTTTGTGTTTGTAAGAAGGTGATGCATCATGATATAATTGTACTAACGATAGTGAGGGAGAATCGATACAAACACATCAACCACACGTTGTTGTGTTTGTATTTTATTAAAATAGGAGGAGATTGGATGAAGAAAATACTGGTTATCGTACTACTTGGATTCTTATCTACATTAAGTGCATGTAAAGGGACAGATTTTGTTGAAATGGAAGGATTTATAGATGAAACCGAGGATTCCTATGAAGATGTTATGACAGAGCTTGATGAATATTTTGAGGCATTTGGAGATTTTGAAGATGCTACATATGAACCAATTTCATTTCAGGAACTCAATGTAGAATATAATAAAGACGATTTTATCACACAATATAATAATAGTTCTAAATATCACCCTAACCGAATGTTGGTTTATCGAACCATCCGTTCTGGTATATATTGGTTCAAAGCGGAGACTCAAAATATTGAAGATATGAAAGAATCAAAATACTATTCCATATCTAGTGAACGTGCAACCAATGATTTCTTCTTTCGTAAGGGAGATGAAGGAATTCTATTTGGTGCATATACTGTGAGTGAGCGCGGAAGCATTGCTCAACTATTTCATCTATATACAGAAAACAATGTGCGCTACGCAGATTGTGTTGGACGATTTATTTTGACGGGAGAAGGCGATGATGTATTGCGTCGCTATCACTTATCAGATACTGGGGAGTATTTCTATGAGGAAATTAACTATCATAATGACAATGTGACAATTTATGAGCACTATAATGCTTCGACTGGTTACTTTATGAACTACGTGAACAATTACTTTAGTAACACATATAGTTATGATATGTATGATCCTGTGGAAGAATATGCATTTTCAGGTTCTATTCCAAAGGATACTAACATACCAGAAGATTATCATTTGGAGTTTTATGACAATGACAATTTGGTTATTCACGTGGAGGACTATAGGCACTATAATCCCGAGTATTTGCACATTAAGCACAATATTAAGTATATCGATGGTTGGGAAAGTGTTGAACTGGAAAATATCATTCAACTGTATAAAGATGAAGTAGTTGTTGATGAGTTTGCGGAAGGTTTATTCTCCTTTCAAAATGATGTATTTAGTTCTACTAATGCGCATGAACATGGTATAACCGAAGAAGTCTGGTCTTTATCAGACAGTAGTCTATCATTTAGTTTCCTTGCATACGCAGATTATACAGACTTAATAGCATCAATCAACAATGATATGTTACAAACACTAGATGATTCCATGAGTGACTTCAATTTTGACACTGATTTTTATTTAACGTGGAATCCAAGTTATTTCGAGTAATAAGAATAACCATACAAAAAAAGACATATCGTTTGATATGTCTTTTTCAACCTTTATTTCTTTTTCGATACTTTATTTAGTTGTGATACTGCGTAGGCAATCACAGCGACATCGTCCGTTAGTCCTAACATCGGAATCATGTCGGGTATCGCATCAATCGGACTGATTAGATAGATTAAAGCCCCAATACCTAGGGCTTTAATGGCGGTACTGGTTTTGGGATCACGGGCGGTATCCCATAAAATCAGTACTTGGTCCCAGATTTTTTTGACGGGACCTTTGTTCATCTTCATCAGTTTATGTTCATCGACATCTTCGATATCGGAATCACTGTATTCTTCTAGAAGTTCCATTGATTCTTCTAAGACTTCTTCTTTGGTTTGTTCGGGGGTGATGAGCTCGCGAACATCAAAGGCTTGATTGCCGTATTTATGGATGAACTTCTGCATCTTACCGGCACTCTCTAAGGAGAGTAGATCGAAGTAGGATTGAATGACGTCTTGTTCTTCAGGACTAAAGACTTCATCTTCTAGCGCGAGTAATATCGCATGGGTAAGAATGTTTAAGACGTCTTCTTCTTTTTGTTGTTCTAAGAAGAAGCGAATGTTGTCTTTGGTGTAATTCTTTTCATCGTATTCTTGCATCTTATAATATTTGCGGATTTTACCGATTTGAATGAGTTCTTCTTCGGTTAAGGTGCCATCGGCTTCGGCCATGAGTTTTAGTAGTTCCATTAAGAGTTCTTTTTGCTTGGTGTCGAGTTTTGGTTTAAACATATAAATCCCTCCTTACCTCTATTGTATCACTGATTGGTAAAATCAAATATAAGAAATGACATCTAGCGATAAAGTGTACATTGTAGAATATTGTATAACTTGATATGATACAGGTATAACAAGACTAGGAGATTAGTATGAACCGATTAAAAGAATTCTTAGAGTCAACACAGAAAAAGACGTTTTTAGACATTGGTACAGGGACGGGTAATTTTATCCATCAAATAACGAGTATGTATGAGGAGTATGAATCGTTTATTGGGATTGATACGAGTGCACGGTTAATTGAGATGGCAACGAAACATACACCTAATGATAAGGTGTCCTTTATCGAGATGGATGCCTATGATATGACGTTCCCTGACAATCACTTTGATGTCGTGTGTTTATCGAATAGTTTGCATCATTTATCCAATATCCCACAGATGTTTCAAGCGATGAAACGAGTACTTAAAGAAGATGGATACATTCTGATTCAAGAGATGATTAAAGACCAATTAAGTGAGATGCAACAGTCGCATAAATTGATGCATCACTTCGCAGCACGGATTGATCGTCTAAGTGGTGATACCCATTACGAGACCTTTACCGAACAAGAGATTATCGACATCTTAGGTTCTCAAGAAGGTCTATCCATTGATCAAGAATGGATATTAGATGTACCACGTCATAAGGAGAACTCGAAAGAAGAACTAGATTACATATACAATATCTTGGAACGCGTGATGTCTCGGGTACCCGAAGACCATCAAGAAGAGTTCATAAAAGAAAAAGAACAAGTGAAACAGTATATTGAAAAACACGGTTATGATGGTTGTCCGTCCGTATTTGCCGTATTAAAAAAACAATAAGTTAGAAAAAACACGATTAAACGCAGTTTTCACTGTTGAAGGCTGCGTTTTTTTGATAAACTAGAACTAGTGATACAAAGGAAAGGAAGAGGAATATGAAACACAGCAAGGGTTTGATTGTATTATATTTATTACTTGGTTTGGTCGGATGTGGGAATACTGGTAGTTTGGATCCAACCAACAATGACGACGACAAAAATCCAACGGTGACAACGGAGTATGTCACCGTATCATATGTAAGTAACGGTGGGACGACAATTTCCGCCATCACAATTGAAAAAGGGGATCCGATTAATCCTCCGACTCCTGAGAAAGACGGGTATGTCTTTTCAGGATGGTATCAAGATGCATCATTTACTACGGCGTTTCAATCAACAATGATGATTACCAGTGATCTTATACTGTATGCCAAATGGACCGAAGTCACTGAAGATTCAGTGATTATTACGTTTGAATCGGAGTACGGGGACACCCCCGTTCAATTAATAGGATTGCCTGGAGACCCCTTAACATTACCGAGTGGACTCTCCGATCTATTTTATGATTTCCTTGGGTGGAAAATCCAAGGAGATACAACGTTATATATTGAAACCACATTTCCCGAAGAGGATGTGACGCTTGAGGGTGTATGGGAGAAGAATGATACCTATGCCTTGAACTTGATTACAACCATGGATGTGGAGACATCGTATTTGTTTGAAGTAGGTGATACGATGACGTTGCCAGATGCGGAAGAACGAACGGGATATGTGTTTATCGGATGGTATAAAGATGCATCCTTTACCGAGGAGTTTGATGAATCAGAGCCGCTCCCTGCAAATCATATGACACTCTATGAGCGCTATGAAACAATCGCTGATTACTTCTATACGGTATCCTTTGAAACCGATGGTGGATCGTTAATTGATTCCCAATTACGGGTGAAAGGGTATCCCGTCTTAGAGCCATCTACACCGATTAAAAAAGGTCATAACTTTCTTGGTTGGTACAATGATCCCGCCTATCAAAATGAATACCATTTTGATACCGATGAAGATGAGAATATGACGATTTATGCGCAATGGGAATTTGATCCTAATTTCACTGCGGTCTATTTAGTATATTCGGACATTATCATTGAAGAATTATTCTTTGACATTGGCGAGAGCTATTATTTACCGATCGTTGAGCGCGATGGATACATCTTTAATTGGTGGTACACCCATGTCTATGGGGACAATTATAATATCTACCGCGAGTATGTATACTTCCCTCAACCCTTGGGAGAAGATTTAGTACTACATGCGTTATTTACCGAAGCACCAAATATGGTGTTTGTCGAGTTTGAAACCTTTGGTGGATCGACAGCGCGTGGGTATGCGGGTATGTTTGATTATTCGGAAAATCCAGTACGGGACTGGGGTACGTTCCAAGCGAATCCTGGGGATGATATTACGGTATATAATCCCAGTAAAACGGGATATAGATTTGGCGGATGGTACATGGATGAAGAGTGTACTATTCCAGTAGATATCATTTCATCTGGCACGTCTTATGTCACAGTTGAAGCTCCCGATGTTGATACAACTATCTATGCGAAATGGATCGAAGATGCAACCGTAACCGATCCCGATGATCCTGATCAAGAGACGACCATTCTAGAACGTTTAAATGATATGGGGTATACATGCAGTGACAACCTGTGTACGATGGAAGAATCTTCCGGATATACCTATACTTTCAATTTAGTTACACAAGAATTCACCTACACAATTGATACCGATACCATCGTTGATGGTGGGTATCGCTACTACGATCGTTCGATTACGATTGGTCCAGATTACTCGTATTATTACACCTACTATGTCGATGAGAATTATGGTTTCCAATACTACATTGAACTGGAGTTGGAAGGAAACTATGAAGCAGGAACAAACAACGTCATCCACTTCTATTCGAATGTATCCTCAGAAGCATCAAACGTGGATAAAGCGAATCTATTTATCAATAACCTTATACAAATCTATCAATGGATTATCCAAGACTAGAAAAAAAGAACACGTTGATCATGAACGTGTTCTTTTTGTAAGTGATTTAAGTTTCGAAAAAACGATGATTTAAAGGCATTTTAAACGACTGGATGATTGTCTAAAACTACAGTCTACAAACGTCGATAATATTTATCATAAAAAAGTATATCTTTCCAAAAATTTGTCATCGTTTTATACCGATTATAGTTATGTAAGAGAATATATAAAAACACGTTGATTCAACAAGTATTACATCTCGAATCTAGACATTAGAAACCATGATGAAGAACGGGTGAAGTGTACTTTTGTAGCAGCGTTTATAGGGCAAAATCAATTAAACATTGGTTCATATATGGTCTTTTTCTTACGTCAAATGATGTGATATAGTTTAATTATAAAACTATGAAAGGGAAGTGAAATATGAAACGAATTTGTATGATTTTATTACTGACAGTTATTGCCCTTAGCTTCAGTAAACCACGTGATGTCCAAGCAATTGTAGATGAGTGTTACTTTGATCCAGAAATGTGTATGGGTGGTGATACCTCACCATCTGTCGATATCAACGATGCTTCTGTTGTGAATGGCACTTATGCAGCCGTTGAATGGGAGTATGATTTTATTAACGGGTACTTAAATGATATGGTACCTGGATATAACAATGTTCATTCAGCTACCGTTTATGACTATTTGCCTACGGTTACTTATAATGGCCAGTATTATGGGTACTATAAGTCGCAAATTATCCGTTTTGATCCAGAAATATATAGTCAAGTTAAGTTAATCTTAAGTTATTATATGGAACTGGTTCAAGATGAGGGTAAAGATCATCAAGATGCGATGGCTGAAAGTCTGATTAACGCAGCTACAGCATATTTGCCAGAAAACGTATCTGATCCAATCAATGGTGGCGCAAATATGTTATATGATTTCTTTGCAAATGGTAATGTTGAAGGGGTTGCCCAATACCTAGTGGGTGCTGTTGAGGATAAAACCTGTGATTATTTTGAAGATCATGTTGGTGAGTTTGCCGAAGATATCTGTGAGGTGTTCTTACAATCTTATTCCGAAGATATGTGGAGTGTTGGTTGGGTATTTAATGAAGAGGATATATTTGCTGCTGCAGTTCAATATATGCAATCGTCGTTTGCTGAACACGTGACAGATATCGCTCTTGATCTTGCAACTGGTGTTATTATTGATACCCTTAAGGCATTGCCTGTGATAGGACCAATCGTTGTTACATTCGAGTTCATTTATGAGTTATTAAACGCTATCAATGAACTGTATCTCTATCAGTATTGCAATGAAATTGTTGAAAACTTAACTGAGATTGAGCAGTTATTTGTTCCTAGTGTCGATAATTGGGGCAAAAACATTCGTATTGATTACCTTATGCTAAATCATATCGAAGTCCCAAGGTTGGATGAAAACTGGAATCCATTAACACCGGAACGCGCACGAGAAATCCTCATTACTTCAAAAACATTCGGTTTGTTATTTACTCACAGTGAGACAGATAAATTATATGAGTCAAACTTTGATCCCAGAACCGAACAAGTAGTTTGTAATGGTACCATACCGGCCAGTAACTTATACAATGACTGTGATGGAAGCAGTTACTCCTATCACACATTCAAGGCCACAGGAAATATCCGATACATCACTGAAAATGAATTGTATGATTCGATTCGATATGCATCTCAACTCCGACATATCGATCGTCCGATGCAAATGAATTATACCGATAACGCATCACGGTATTTACGGGTATCTACTAACAATGAGTATGAGGAATCAACCAATAATCCAGTATCGTTTTATGTAGAGAATGAATATCAATACCAACACTATGAACCCGTAGATGTCAGTTATACATACATTACCAGTCTAGGAGCTACCTATTTCAGTAGTCCCCACACGACGAAAGTAGTAACAGACTCAACGTATCGTAAGACATATTACGAAACAACTAGAGAATATCATTATAGTTACAAAAAGTACGAGTTATACGACAAAGTATGTTTCCAAAAGTACCAAAACGATACGAGCTTCGGTGGTGATTGGAACTATATTGATGAAAAAATCGGTAGTGTCTTCTGTCGATACTTCGATGAAGGTTCCAGTAGTGATGTAGGCAAGGACAATAACTACGATCGCTACGAGTATAAATATGGCTATTCTTACATCGGAGATACAACGCTATACCGATATAACTACCCAGATAAATATGATGTTCGTAATACCGATAATGCATATTACTACAAGGTAACTAGTTATGCAGGCGATTATTTTAAAACGGTAGGATATACATCGGGTTCCGAATGGGCCGTGAGCAACTCAGATGGAAACGAAGGTGACTATTATGTTGATTATCAGGTCACATACAGCGACTATACAGCATACAATGGATCTACCGTACATAGTTATTATCGCTATGTTGCAACAGGAAGATTGGATTTAATTGTTCCTGTCTTAGGCTATGTAGACGTGCCTAATGTTACGACATGGGCAATATCAACTCCATCAGCAGATTCGTACTATCGGTGGGATCCAACAGGAAATCGTCGAGTTATTGTTGTGAACAACTGATGGTTACTGATGATATGATTGGATTAAAAAAAAGATGATGTAATTTAAGTAAGGCAATAATACCTTCAAAGATGATGTGAATTTAGTAAGACAAACATGCTTTGAAGGTATTATTATCTGGTTATCTCAAATAATTAATGATAGAATAGGGACATGGTTGCTGAAGTATATCATACTATGGTACCAGTAGGATTCAGCATCGTAGATACTACCTATGATATCAGGTGATTTTATGAAGCAACGACGACAACTTCTTCTATTTATTATCTTCTCTGCAAGTGCTGGACTTGTTCAGTTTCTTGTTTTTGTACTGTTGTTCGAGCTGTTTCATTTTGGATACTGGTTGGCTTATGTTCCATCGATAATTTCCCTCGTTATATGGAATACGTATTGGAACCGTAAATATACATTTCAATCCGATTTATTGTTTCGAACTATGGTGATGAAGTTAATGCTATTTTACGTATTTTTTATTCCTCTATCAACGATATTTGGTGATGTGTTGACAAAAAACAGTTGGAACGAATATCTGGTTCTTGGGATGACAATGATTATCAATCTATCGTTTGCTTTCTTGTATAACAAATATTATATCTATAAAAAATGAAGACGGACAATTACGTCCGTCTTTCTATTTACTATAATCATAATTCGATTCGACTGGTATATGTTGTCTATGAAGCAAGCTTGTTTTCTTTTAAAATGGCTTCCAAAGAATCTAAGATCTCTTCGGCGTTATCTCCTTGCACCTCAATCGAGAACTGATCGTGTTGTTGGACACTAAGGCTCATAATCATTAGGATTGACTTCATTGTGTACGGTTTGTCCTTGTACCACATTGTTATCTCGTTGGGATGTGATGATGCTTTTGCAACAAGGAGACTGACAGGTCTAGCATGCAACCCGGCTTCATCGATTACAGTATATTGTCTTTTCATGTTCATCCTCCTTTCAATATCGCTCTGATATGAATCATAAAGGGGAGAATTCTCCCCTTCATTATTATACGGTTTTTTCTTTGTTGAGGACTGCATCTACAAACGGAATGGCGAAGAGTACACCAATCAATGCAGCTAATACCCATTTACCCCATCCAGCGAATAAACCAAGGATGGATCCTACGACGACAAAGTCCGCATCTCCGAAGGTTGTATTTTCAAATCCTAAATCTCCTAAGATTGGTAATAAGAGGAGTGGTAAGAATGAAATTGCAATACCATTGACAAAGGATCCAATAACGGCTCCACGGCGTCCTCCTGTAGCATTACCAAATACTCCAGCAGTTGCTCCTAAGAAGAAGTGTGGGATAATTCCTGGAAGGATGACGATCCCACCAACAAGGATTAAGATACCCATTCCGATGATACCACCGATGAAGGATACAACGAATCCAATTAACACGGCATTTGGTGCATATGGGAATACGATTGGACAGTCCAATGCAGGTTTTGCATCGGGGACAATCTTGTCAGACCACCCTTTGAATGCTGGGACGATTTCTGATATAACCATACGGACACCTTGAAGTACAATGTAGACTCCTGCTGCGAAGGTTAATGATTGAATGAATGCGAAGACAAGATAGTTGTCTGTTACGCCAAGTTCATCAGCAACAAATTGTGGCCCTGCGAATAAGGTTGTGATGACATACATTATCAACATGGTAAGAGCAATTGCTACACTTGAATCTCGCAAGAATGATAAGGATTGTGGGAAGTTCATTTCTTCTGTTGATTTTGAACCTTTACCAAACAGCTTACCGCTTAATCCACTTAAGAAGTACGTTGCAGTTGAGAAGTGTCCAAGTGCAATGTCTTCAGACCCTGTAACTTCTTTCATGTACCGTTGTCCGAGCGCTGGGAACAATACCATTGTTAATCCAAGTGCCATTCCACCAAGTACGTAAAGAAGTACTCCTTCTAAACCAGCAACTTTTAATACAACGGCAATTAATGCTGCCATGAATAATGTGTGATGTCCTGTTAAGAAGATGTATTTTAATCGAGAAAAGCGTGCGATTAAGATGTTTGCAGCCATACCGATTATCATAATTCCTGCGGTATAGGTTGCATAGTCTTCTAATGCAGTTGCAACAATGGCTTCGTTATTTGGTACGACACCGGTTAAGCTAAATGCTTCTTGAAATAACTGACCAAAATAGTCTAATGATCCGACTAAAATCCCGGCTCCTGCACCAATAATTACAAATCCTAAAATTGCTTTCAATGTTCCTCGTACTACTTCATTAAATGGTTTGCGTTGTGCTGCCAAACCAACGAGTACGATGAGTCCTAATAAGATTTGAGGACTACTGAGTAATTCTGAAATAAAACTAATAACTGAACTCATGTTTCTCTCCTTTATACATATTTTTTTTGTCCAAGATATCGATCTTGGGAAAAGCCGTTACTTGTTCATGAATGCGATAATTTTCTCTTTTAGTTCTGTTTTATCCATAATGTTTTTTAATGAAATTGTTTCACCAAAACGCTTAATATTGTTTTCCAAATCTGCGGCGCAAACAATCACATCTGCCATACCTTGATATGCACTTCCCATATCGGAGTGTTCCACTTCAACTCCTGATACACCCATGTCTTTTAATACTGCTTTTACATTCATTTCTAATAAAAAACTACTTCCTAGCCCGTTTCCACAAATACAAACAATTTTTTTCATAATAATCTCCTTTTTTTATTTTGAATACTGATCTACTAATTGAAGAATGTCTTGTTTTGATGTTGCTGCAAGCAGTTGATCTAAACCACCCATTAACATCCCCGAAAGTTGTTGCAGTGCAGTAAGGTGAATTTCACTATCGGGTGAAGCAAGAGTAATCATAATTCGTACTGGTTTATCATCACGATTGGCAAGATAAACTGGTTGTTGCAATAACAACAGAGAGATGCCAAGATGATGTACCCCATCTTCTGGACGTGCATGTGAGATGGCAACATCAGGTGCGATGCCGATGTATGGTCCCATTTCATGGACATTATCGATTACTTTTTCAACATATCGTTCCTCAATACTATTGCTCTCTAATAGTGGTTTAGCACTCAGCCAAATCGCATCTTCCCACGTTTTCACGTGATCTTGAAGGATAATTGTTTTGGCTGTTAATAACTCCTTCATCATCGGTTTTCTCATCCTTTCTATATTCGTGTTGATCAATGGTTCTTTATTGATGATTTCTCGCTCGATTAATCGTTCAACCATGTCAATCTTGTGTGGTTTTATATATGGTTTAATCTTCGCCATAATGCGTTCTCTTAAGTTTTTGTTTGGTTCGGTGATATGACGTCCAAAGATTTGTCGTAAGTGATCTTTATCAACGTCATTCAAGATTCCGTTGACCTGAATCACCCGGTCTAAAATCGCCTTATTATGTATTGGTATCGTCGATACGATGTAATCGACATCATCTTGATATGTTGCAACATCATCGAGACTAACAGCATCAATGATATGGATGCTTGGAAACATAAATTCAATCTCTTTACGAATTAATTTGGATGATGCTACACCATTTAAACAAACAAGAAGAATTGAGAAGCTGTGAATGTGACGCTGTTGCCGTTTCAGTGAACTTCCAAAATGCATTGCGATAAAACTGACGTCATCATCATTAATCGGATAACCGATTTTTTCTTCCAACTTGTCACAAACCGTTTTGGTGATTTGGGATACTTGGGGATACGATTCAAATATCTCTTCTTTTAACTTATTTTGATAGATGATTCCATATTTTAATCTGTTGATGGTTTGCTTCATATGATAATATAGACTCTTATATAGCTGGTTATCCTCATCAAAATAAATTAATGTAATTTTTGAAAACTCATCAATTAGAAATGCGACCAATTCTTTAATATACTCGTCTTCATAGGTGATATATTCATCGGCCACATGCAAGCGAAGTCCCATTAAATGGATAGCAATATACAGGTACTCTGCTTCGGGTATAACACCTTCAAAGTATTTCTTTGTTAATTGATATTCATTCGATGCTTGGATTTGCTTGACATCTTCATTGCGAAAGGTTACTGGATTAAAATGATTGTCTTTAATGATACTAATTAAAACAGATAAGTTTTCAATTGATGTATGAACATACGTGATATGCAAGTCCAACTCTAGTTGACGCATAATGGATTTGATTGTTCCATAGGATTGCTCGTTGTAAAAGGGATACATTTTCATTTTTAAAACATAATCATATCGTGATATATAATGATGTAAGACACTGCGACGCTGCGTTTCTAAACCGGTAATTATGTATCCTAGTGTATTATCATACTCCAAGGATAGATTATATACACCCAGTGTTTTTCGTAGTTGTTTTAGGTCGTTGATAATCGTGTTGCGACTAACATGAAACAATGATTCTAAAAATGAAATATTAATCTCAGTGTCTCGACATAAAATCACGAGAATTTCAATGGCTACACGCTCGTTTGGCGTATAGACATAGACATCTGATATACTGTCCATGATGTCTTTGGAAAAACGATCTTTGGTTTCTCGATTCAACGTGATTCCCTTGTCGGTTGTGTGTACCAGTTTTGGTAATCCTTGAGTCGTCAGAAATTCGTCAATCTTTTCGATACTATAGTATGCACTTCGCTTGGAGACACCCAACAGTTTTTGAATGTCATCAACACGTAAATCATAGTTTGCCTGTATCAATAACTTCAATAAATAATTGTCCTTGTAATCCAACATATTGATCACCTTTGCTTCCATCTTAAAAGATTTGAATGTCAAAGTAAAGTGCAAATTCTTGCACATTCTTACCTTGTATCTTGTTAAAATGTAAGCACTTCCTTTCACCATTCATTATATCATAATTGGGTGATAGCGCTATGTAAAAGTCGTTGTCTCGTTATCTATATTGGGGGTACAATTTGTTGCAAAACACTACCACTCCAAAGAAAAAAAATACTGATAACTTTCATTGATATTCTCTCAATATAAAAACAGATGCAAACTTGCGTTTGCATCTGTTTACTAGTTATCGTAATCATAATCACGGACTTAAGATCGTTACATGAAGTATTAATCAATCGACAATACGATCATTTTATCACCAGGATAGAGGGTTACTTCTTTTGTTTTTAGAGGGTTCATGCATAGACGTTCTCGTCCAGAACGACTATAGGTTTTAAAGCCAAGGAAGGTTTCACCTTTTTTGGCACAAGCTTCTACTAGTGTATATCCGGTGATGGGTTCTTCTGTTTCCACATACTCTTCTACTGGTTTTAAGTAGACTTCCACTCCATTTTTATTTAAGAGTATTTCTAAGATACTGACAAGATATGGATTCTCGGCGATTTGGGTTAGCATCCGGCTAGTTAGTTGTTCACTGATGAGGAAGTCATCAACTTTTGCCAGTTCGATGATGGCCGTATTACGGACGTCAAAGATTTCGGTGACGATGTCAAATTCACGATCACATACTCGTTCAATATCACGTAAGTGTAATAATGTAAGTAATGTCTGAGAGTCTTTGTCTTGGCGTGGTACTTCTTCGTTTTGGAAGATGACAATCGAACGATCGGTATATTGAACGACATCTTCAATAATCTGACGATCAAAGGTGACTTCATTGATAATGCGGATGGATAGGTTCTTGAGGGAACTTTCCATTTTCTTAATCCGTGATGTACCCCGTTCATAGTTGGTTAGAATTGTAATCGTGGAACCCGGCTTGACGTATTGATCAAACTCTTTAATGATTGACGCTACTTTTTGATTGTATCCAATAAATAGGATGTTGGTTTCTTCAATGTTGGATACGCGTGGTTTGTCGATGATGAGATCTTTATTATAATCTTGTACTACTTGTTCAACGATGGCGGTATCATCGTCTTCACTGATGACGATGATTTGATCGCCTTGTTGGATGACTTCATTACCGGGTGGATTAATGAGTGGTTGGTTGTCACGGATTAATCCAATTAGAATCGATTTAGAGAAGGATTTTTGGGCATCTACATAGGTTCGTCCGACTAATCCTGTACCAGGATTGACGTATATTTCATCCCCAGCAAAATCAAAGAGATCGCTATAGATATTCGATAGTCCTGCTTGCAAACAGGATTGGGCAATGATTTTGGTAATCGCATCCTCGACGTAGATGAAGTTCCCGAGATTACCAACGAGTTTCTCAGCGACTTTAAGGTTGTCTTTGTTGCGGAATAAGGCAGCGACTTTTCCTTTGCCTTTGTTAAAATAATCCATTGAGGATAAAGCGACAAGGGCTTTGATGTTGGTGATGTCGTTTTCAATCATAATGATGCTTCTTGCATCATTGATACTGCACATCTGTAGATCATCTACATTAAAGATCGATCCTTTACGGTAGATGACTTTAGTGGTTTTAAAGTCCTTGATGAAATCTTTAACAACTAGCGATAGTTCAAGCGGGTCTTCTTCGGATAAGACGACAACGACACCTTTCTTTTGATTCTCGTTCGCAAGGACAAGTTCGGAAAGAACGACTTTTAAACTAGGGGAGTTTCCCAGGATTACGGTATGGTTCTTTTCAATGACAGTACTTCGTCCTTTACGTAAGGTTTCGAGTTTTTCTTGGAAGCCGTTTAGGATAAAACTGATAAACATACTAAAGATGAAGATTCCGACAAAGGTCGCAATTGCGAGGACTACTACGTACCCAAAGGTACCTTCATCCCCCGCAAGGGTACCGGGGTCTAAAGCCCGTAAGAATGTAAGCCAGAATACTTCTAAGAATCGATATTCAGGGAAGATGAATATCATTATAATAGATAGGATTCCTATAATGAGTAATAGGATAAACAACAGTCCTATTATTAGTGATATTGTCCCCATCGATATAAATTGATCGTATTTGTATCGTATGTAGTCTTTTAATCGTTTCATAAAGACCTCCCTAATAAATGTAATTCCCAACATCTTTATTATACTCCATTCAAAAGTGTCCTTCAATGTGGTAATTATTATTATGCCTAGAAGTTCAATATAATTACAAAAAAAAACATTTCTAGATTTGGGTTTTTCTAGAAATGTTTTTGGTATTTTGATTGTTTAGATTACATCATAGAAATAGAAGCCAATGTCACTTGTTACTGGCTCGATATCTGCATAAAACTCAATGATGAAATCCATGGTTGTAAAACCATCACTGTAGGTAATGGTTAAGATGAAATCTCTTTCTAACATCGATTCAGTTACAACGGAGTCGATAATAGTATAGGTACCTTGTAGTACATCGTCTCTAAATATAACCATTGATTGTGGTATAGGTAAGAGTGTAATCATATCAAGATCAATCGTTGCCACCGCAGGATTTTGAAAACTAGTCATGAAATCAGAAAAAAAGAAGCTAGGAATAGCTCCTTTCCTTACAAAAACGCATGTATTGTTGTATACCATGTTAAAAGAGTTTAAACATCTTTAGTTAGTAGAATAATTAAATTTCTAAAAATAGAACATTGTTTATAATTTAATTTTGAAATCGATATAATTACCCCAGTTGATTTACTAGAATTATTGAGACGAGTAGTTTGATTATGATTTTAATAATAACAATACCTAGTACAATTAGTGCCGTCAGTACCCACGTGATAAAAAGAGGCATAAACTGTAGTTCCGTTTCTTGTCCACCAAAGTAGAAGCCAAGAATAAAGCCCATTACACCAATTACAATTGAAATCATATAGAGAATTGAGTCAACTTTATATGAAACTTTTAAGTTATTTTCAATTTCTTGTATTTTTTTTACATCATTACTAGATAGTTGTTTTACATTATCATTCATCAAAACACCTTTTTCGTATCATAATTTCTGATTATTTCTTGATTTTAATTCATATTACTAAAGAATAGAATTAAAAACAGTTAAATAATAACTTAATAAAAGAACAGCAAAAAATTAGTTCCAACCTTGTTCATAATAATATTCTTTTAGAGCTTCATTTAGTTTACCAACACTTAAATCATCATCTTGAATAGTACACTCACTTACCGGGGATACGTCCAACGTGTGGATATTATCAGTCGAAATTGAGTAACACTCTGTACCGGTTCCACCAAATGAGTTCTCGGCAGACACAACTGCCCATAAGAAATCATTATCATTTCTTCCAAACGAAATAGGCGAAACCAATCGAACACTAGATGGATTTTTAAACGATGTTAAATGTACAATAAAAAGGTCAAAGTAATGTTGCTCTTCTGTGTTAAGTTGTTCATAAGCAGATAGTCTTTCATCATTACTATTGTTTGATGAACTACAACTACTCATAAGGATAGCGAGAACGACCATCAATAAATATACTGTTTTATTCATAAATACCCCCTTTTTTATCTATTGTATCACAAAGAATTAGAATGTTAAAATATTGTATTTGCTGAATATTTTTATTAATGATATCATTGCACAAGCAATTTCTTTGCTTTATCGTGTACTCTATTAAAGGAGTACAATCAGGAATGGTATTAATTGCTCTAATATTATAAAAGCAAGACCGAATCCCAAATACTTCCAATATCATATTGTTAAATGGATCATGTTAAGTATCACTAATATTCATATTCAAGCTAGTACTTCTTCCGACAAAAACACCCTTCTAATACTACCATAAATTCTCGGAAATCATCCTTTTTTTCTTATGCATGATAGAATAATTCCAGAATAATCCAAGGCTAATTTTCCAGATTATGATTTCTTATATGCCCTGTACGATTGTGGGATTAACTGAAATTCTTCTTCAATATCACCATTGGTTCGATAAAACAAGGGTTGTCCTCCTTCAACATCATACACTCGGTATATCCAATATTGATCTCCATATAGTTTTGATGTCTGTACTTCATTTGCACTGATATCAAACGGTTGGTGTTTGTTTGAGATTGTGGTTGTTTTAACTTCAATATATTTTTCCTGTCCAAGTTCATCAAAGGACAAGATATCATATCCATAACCATCTGCATCTTGAGAAACCCATTTCACCTGGTCCGCTAAATCATACCGTCCTAAATCATTCAAACATTGTTGTTCGTAAAATACAACAAGCTCTTCTCCACGTAAACCAACGGCAATATCTCGTTTAGCCTTGATAACAAAATCAGTTTTCTTAGCAAGTGTCCTTGTTTTCTTTGTCTTTAGTCGGGTTACTCCTTCTGGCACGTCTGTTTCAATTAAGATTACTTCGCCTTGAACAACACCAGATTCTTCCATCATATCGTGAATCATTTCGGACTCATCTAGAGTCATATCTAGAATAGTACTTGTTGTAAAAGTAGTATCATTAATTATAAGGCTATCAAGATATTCACCAAGTTCATCAGAAATGTGGAATAAGTATCCTTGATTACCATACCCATTGTCTGGTCTAAACGGAGAATATTTCTGAGGTAACATCGGACGTATCTCATTGATATAGTCCATGATTCTTATCTTGTTGATTGAAAATTCATAATCTATATAGACTAACCATCCCTCACGATTCCATGCGTCATTATCAAAAGGTTTATGTTTTGTATATACTTGTGAATTGACAATCCCCCTTGCTCTGACTTGATTGTCTACAACAGATATAACGATATCTCCGATCTTCAGTCCTTGCATCGTTTTCCAATGAAAACGTGGGTTTCCGCCATTTTTTGCTGTTTGTGGTGCCCATAATATTCCTTGTGAATGTTCCTCTTTATACGTACTCCCTTGAAATACAACATAATAGTTCATAGCATTACCTCCTTACATTTAGTATATCATAAGCTTGACCGAGTTATTTGTTCCTTTAGCATTAACAACAACGAGCGTACGGAAATTCGTAACTCACGTTTTTTCTGCTCTAGAATTCCAATTAGGTGGGTGACATATGAAAAGAATAAAATACATATATGATAACTATGGATTTAGATCATCTGATTCTCTAGATTTTATAGAAGTGGTTGTGAGAAGTAAAAGTATCACCTTTCGGTATGGGAAAAAGGAGTTATTCCTTACTAAACTAATTACATTTGATTTTGATATTATCAGTCGATTTAGTAACATCACTGTTCCAAAAGAGGACAAAGATTTTATAATAATGATGTTAGATGGATGGAATGAGTCCATTCAATTTGATAATACCCGTATAACGAATGCACCAGAAGAAGAAACTATTTACTTCCCTTTAGAAGATTACTGAATGAGTTAATTGGTTATGATTTTATCAGTGCTTCTATAGAGAATTATCCAATGATCTATTTTGAGAACTCCCATCATATAGATTAATACATTTATTTCATTTTTGAAAAGGTTAACAATATTCATAAAAGCAAATACGTCACAATATATCCATTACAGCTAATAGCCATATGCACTATGTCAGACTAAAGTAATCCTTTATGGGGTTGCTTTTTTTTGATATAATAGATAACTGAAGTAATAGTATAAATACAGAGATATTTCAAATCGAAAGGGGATCAAATATGTACAATGAACAAAACTTAGCAGAAATTTTGAATACCTATAAAGATAGCTTCAACTCCGCTCACTGGGTCAAAGAGGGATATAAGTGGGAAGCGGTAAAGCATTTTCAAAATAATTGGGATATTAATGCACATGATTTTAAGGAGATGTTTTTAGAAGCCACAAGCAAGACCAATAACCTATTGGCGTCCATGAATTTTTATCCTCGAAAAATGTTAGAGGTCCTAATTGATTTTGATGATGAGAAAGTTCGATCAATGTTTTTAAATTTGTATGACGAATCAAAAGACTTGCTAGAACGAGTGCAAGATTTTAAGCAGTCTGCAGATGATATGAAGAATCAATATAGCAATGATGATTGGAATAACCACTATCAAAATGCTAATGTAATTTCAACATATTTGTGGTTAAGATTTCCTGATAAATATTACATTTATAAGTACTCACTTATTGGTAAATTTGCGAAAAAGATTGGTAGTAACTTCAAGCCGAAACGCGGAAAACTCTCGGCTATAATTGATAGTTATTCTTTCTTAGATGAAGTAAAGGACTACATCAACTATAATTTTGAGATGAAGTCACTCCTAGAAAAACATATGAGTGAAGAACATTATGATGATCCAGAGCTAAACACTCTAATAATTGATTTTGAGCATTACACTGCTAGGTACCTTGATGAAGTTGAACCTGAATGGTTCCCAGCCAACTATACTCCCAATATTAGTGTTGAAGAGTGGGTGGATTTAATAAAGAACCCAGATGTCTTTAATGATATTTCTTTGCAAATAATTAAGCGATTTAAAGATTATGGTGGAATTGCAACATGTAAACAGTTGTCCATAAAATATGGCGAGACACCTGGATTTTATAATATGGGATCAACCGCACTCTCGAAAAGAGTTGTAACTGAAACAAACTGTGAGGTCATCAGTGATAATGAAGAAAATTCAAGATGGTGGCCAGTTTTGTATGTTGGGAAAAAGGCATCTAAAGAAGAGGCAGGAACATATGTCTGGAAACTAAGAGATGAGTTATCCGATGCTTTAGATCAAGTTGATTTATCAGATGTAGAATTGTTTGTCCAAGCTTCTGAAGAAACTGGGAATATCAATTATTGGTGGTTGAATGCCAGCCCAAAGGTTTGGAGTTTTTCAAATATTGCTGTTGGTGAAAGCCACTTCTATACTTCTAGAAATGAGAATGGAAATAAACGACGAATATACCAGAATTTTGTTGATGCAAAACCAGGAGATATGCTAATCGGTTATGAATCTAATCCGGTAAAACAAATCGTCGCGTTGTTAAAAGTAACAGACAGTACAAGCGAAGAAAATCTCCACTTTGAGAAAATAGAAGGGCTAGAAAATCCTTTGGATTACTCATTAATTAAATCCATGAGTGAGCTTCAAGGCATGGAGTACTTCTCCAATCCTAACGGAAGTCTTTTCAAACTTTCAGAAGGAGAATACAATTTTCTTCTAGATATGATTCGTGATGTGAATCCAAAGCAGCTGTATGAGATTGAACCTTATGGCACTGAGGATTTTTTAGATGAGGTTTACATTTCGAAAGAGCAATTTTTGGCTCTAAAAGAACTACTTAAGAATAAGTTGAACATTATTTTACAAGGCGCACCAGGAGTAGGTAAGACTTTCATAGCAAAAAGACTAGCGTATGCAATGATGGAGCAAAAGGATGTATCGAGAATCGAATTCATTCAATTTCATCAAAATTACTCATATGAAGATTTTATTATGGGTTATAAACCAATGGGGGAAGGGTTTGAGCTAGTAAACGGAATTTTCTACAAATTCTGTATGAAAGCTGCAAATAATCCGAATAAGTCCTATTTCTTCATCATCGATGAAATAAATCGTGGAAACATGAGTAAAATATTTGGTGAACTACTTATGCTAATAGAAAAAGATTACCGTAATAGTAAAGCTACGTTAGCCTATAACGGTATGAGTTTTTCAGTACCTGCCAATGTTCACCTCATTGGAATGATGAATACAGCGGATCGAAGTTTGGCTATGATAGATTATGCACTAAGAAGAAGATTTAGTTTTTATGAGATGTCTCCAGGATTTGACTCTGATGGTTTCAAGCGATACCAGAAGTCTTTAGACAATGAAACCTTTGATGATTTGATTGGTAAAATTACCGAACTAAATCAAGAAATTACTAAAGATAAATCTTTAGGTAGAGGATTCAATGTTGGACACAGCTTCTTCTGTGGACAAAAGATTTGTACAGAAGAATGGATGAGACAAGTAATTGAGTTTGATATTATTCCTATGCTGAATGAATATTGGTTTGATGATGATACCAAAGTCAGAAAGTGGGAAAACATACTCAGAGGAGTTTTTGATGAATAAAAATCAAAATATCTTAGTAAAAAATATTTATCATATGCTTTCATATGCATTCCGAGTCCTAAAGACTACAAACTATGATGACTTATCAGGAGAGTCTTTTGAGAATACTCAAAACTTGTTTTCAGCAATACTATCCAAAGGAATTATTGTGTTGCTTAAGCAAGGTCTATATCAGGAATATTTGGTTAAAGAAGAGTCTTTGAAAACCTTAAAAGGGAAGATTGATTTAGGTAAGACGATTCGTCATAAGATTAACAACAAACAGTTGCTTTCTTGTGAGTATGACGTTTTAACGGTTAATAACATATACAATCAAATCATCAAGAGTACTGTTATGATATTGCTTCGACACGGTGACATTGATGACAACTATAGAGATTCTTTACGAAAAGCCATTGTTTTTTACTCTGAAATTGATGAGATTGATGTAAAGCAAATCAAGTGGAATCAAATCAAGTTTCATAGAAACAATCAACACTACAAGCTGTTGTTAAATATCTCATACTTCATTTTAAATAACTTATTAATGACAGAAGAATCTGGTGAATATAGACTCAACAACTATCTTGATGAACAAAGAATGTCTTCTGTGTTCGAACATTTTGTGTTGGAATATTATAAATATCATCACTCATCTTTAAGGGCAGGAGCTTTCAAGATTAAATGGGATGTTCCGGAAGAGAGTGATATTAGGTATTTACCAGAGATGAGAACTGATATTACACTACAAAATTCAAATAGAATGTTGATTATTGATACCAAATACTATAGCAAGTCTATGAGCACAAACTCTCATTTCAACTCCCAAACATATCACTCCAATAACTTGTATCAAATCTTTAGTTACGTTAAAAATTCTAGTTCACAGTTTGCTGGTGAGGTAGCTGGGATGTTATTATATGCGAAAACAACAGAGTCAATAACACCGGACTCAGACTTTTGTATAGGAGGGAACAATTTCTACATTAAAACACTAGACTTGAATGTCTCTTTTGAGTTTATAAGAAAGCAATTAGATGGATTCCTAGATTACTTTATGACAGAAGAAGTTAGCTAAAAAATCTGATTTGATTTCACATTCTTATTAATGAGTTTTTTACAACTAAAAACGTTACAACGAGCCGTATCACAAGTAATAGCAACTAATGATATGCATACCACAACAAAGCCCTTTATGGATATTTGTTATGAATCGGTATAAGACCTGATATTTATAATATTTCGTGATATAATATGATTGTGTAAAATTTTTTTGTAGGCTCATATAAGGTCACTCTAGAAAAGATTACACAATACTAAAGAAAATATCCGGTCGAGATTTCGTAAGGTAAGTCTGATAAATATAACGAATTATTAGGGGGTCTTTCATGCCATTACTATTTGTTCGTAATGATATCACAAATATGGATGTTAATATCATTGTCAATTCTACAAGTTCAGAACCAGCTTTTGGTCACGGTGTTGATTTCGCAATATATGACAAAGGTGGAGAAGAGCTTGTTTTTGCACGTCAAAAACTAGGATACATTAGAGTTTGTGAAGCAAAGTTTACGCTCTCCTATAATCTCCCATGTGACTATGTGATTCATACAGTTGGTCCCTATTGGAGAGGATACGGTAAAGAAACAGAACAAGCTCTAATCAGTACCTATCAGAATGTGCTTAAACTTGCTGAGGAAATGCACTGCGAATCCATTGCCTTTCCATTAATCTCATCTGGCCAAAATGGATTACCTAAACTAACCGCATTTGATGTCGCTAAATGGGCTATCAGATTATTCCTCAATGATCCATCTAGAACATCTGACATGACAGTATATCTTGTTCTGTTTGATAAAGAATCGTACAACATCGCAAAAAATCAATATGATAATATTTATACAAGCATCGATACCAACTATACTGCCATGCAGATGGAGAGAGAACGCATCACCAGAGATCTCCATCATTTACTATATAGAAGACCACACATCATGTTTGAGGAAGAAATCATGCATGACACCATCATGCGTCGGAGTGTTGCTCCATCACTAGATCATGAACTTGAAGAACTAGACGATGATTTCCGTAAGACATTGTTTCAGTACATTGATGAGAGTGGTATGACAGATCCTGAAGTATATCACAAAGCTAATGTAACAAAAGAAACCTTCAATAAGATAAAGAATAGGAAAATCTACAACCCAAGTAAAAAAATTATCTTAGCATTGTGTGTTGCGCTTGAACTTCCGTTAAACAAAACAAACAGCTTACTGCGAAAAGCTGGCATGGCTTTCTCACCAGCTCGTAAGTTCGATGTAATTGTGCGCTACTTCATTCGTGAAGGTATATATCGAATAGATGTCATTAACGAGTATCTCTATGATGAAGATCAAGATCTTCTCGGATCCAAATAACACTACAAATGTGTAGTGTTTTTTTGTAGCCTGAGAGGCTACGTATTTCTTCTTTTAACATGAGATAATTAGGTATCAAAAATAAAAAAGGAGGAATCAACTATGAATCAAAACTTATCTCAAATTATTTTTATCTTAGACAGAAGCGGTTCAATGGGAGGGCTGGAAGACGACACCATTGGTGGGTTTAACTCGATGATACAAAAACAGAAGAAACTGGAGGGAGATGCATATATTTCTACGGTTTTATTTGATGATCGGATAGACGTCATCCATGACAAAGTGGATTTAAAAGAAATTAGAAACCTAACACACAAAGAATACTTCGTTCGAGGTACTACTGCTCTTCTAGATGCACTGGGAAAAACCATTCGTAAAGTTCGTCACGACTATGCAGACACACTTCGAGAGGAACGTCCGTCCAAAGTGCTCTTTGTCATTACTACAGACGGAATGGAAAATGCCAGTGTACATTATACTAGACAAGATATCAAAAATATGATTGAGGAAGTCCAAGAGAAATATAAATGGGAGTTTATCTTCATGGGAGCAAATATTGATGCAATTGGAGAAGCAAGTAAATTGGGAATTCGTCGAGATCGCTCAGTTCGGTTTCATTCTGACAAAGTTGGTACTGGTAAAAATTATGAAGCTATCGACGAGGTCATGAGATCGTACCGCTCAACTGGCCAAATCGAGAAAGACTGGAATAAAAGTATTAACGAGGACTTCAAAACCCGTAAGTAGAGAAGCTGTATGTGTGCTTAACATACAATATCCTATCAGTATTGGCACAAAAAAATTTTCAGCATACGAAGGGTTTATGCTATAATATAGTAGAGTCTGTTAGGGAGTGATAAAACCAAAAACTGTTTCTACATAATAATACTTGTAAACTGTTTTTGGTTTTATTTTTATTGGAGGATCTTATGACAGAAATATGGAGAAAATTAAAAGGTTATGAAACCAAGTACTTAATATCATCACATGGGAGAATTAAAGTAAAAAACACGGGTCATATAATGTCTGAAATCATCTATAATGATAGACCTTACATTACGTTGACACAATTTTCAGTATCGAAGAATTTACCACTATCCCGCTTGGTTGCAGTGAATTTTATCGAAAACCCCGACAAGTTGAAATATGTCAGACACAAAGATAACAATCAAATGAACAACAAATCGGGGAATCTATACTGGTCTAATTCAAGATATAGAGGTCCAAACACATTCATATATATGTATGATTTTCAAACAGGTGAAGAAATTCAAATATGGAAAAGTATCAGATCTATCTCACTGTGGTTTAGAAAAAAAGAACCATATATAAAGTTTGATGCAGATGAGTTCAACACTATGTTGAAGAATAATAGACGATTTTCTATGTATGGTTACACTTGGGAATTGTTAAGGTAAGCGATTGGGGGAATAATAGTGATTTTAAGAGAACTCTCTTTAAAAATTAAGTATAATTCTTCAAAAGATTCGTTATTGAATGACTTTTACTTACCCGTACTAGAATCATCACTGGTGTATAAACGAGCTGTGGGTTTTTTTTCATCCTCAATTCTAATAGAATACATAAGATCATTAAGGACATTTGTATCAAATGATGGAAACATGAAATTGTTGATTTCACCTATTGTAACCGAAACTGACTACCTAGCAATGAAAGAATCATTAAATATTTCAGACTATATTAAGGGAGTCATGGATCGACAGTTTCACGATTTCTTATCTGGTGACAAAATCACAATTGCATCATCTCAGTTATTACTTATGCTTATTGAAAAGGGGAATCTCGAAGTTAAGGTCGCAATACCTAAAGACATTCCAGGTCTATTTCATGAGAAAGTGGGGATTTTCAAAGATACAAATGGAAATATAGTTTCTATACTGGGTTCCAATAATGAAACAAAATTAGCAGTAACAAAAAACCATGAATCATTTCATGTATTTTGTAATTGGATTCAAGGGCAAGAAATATTTTGTGAACAAAATGAAAGTGATTTTGATGAATACTGGAATAAACGCAATGAAAATTTGAATATTTATTCTCTTGAAGAGTCAGTCTCTAAACATGTTCTCAAACAATTCGAAACAGGTGAATCAATCGATGATCTTTATGGAATAATTACCATAGATGAAGATCCGAAACCGCAAGATTTTCTACCTTTTTCTCCATACGATTATCAAAAAGCCGCAGTCAAAGCATGGTTAAATGGTTATCAAGGAATATTCAAGTTTGCCACTGGTGCAGGGAAAACCAAAACTGCAATATACTTAATGCATTTATTAAAAGAAATAAGAGAGAAAAATATTTTTCTGATTGTTGTCCCTGATAAAACATTAGTATACCAATGGTCGCAAGAAATCAAAGATCTTGGATATAGTGTATTACAATGTTTCTCAGATAATTCAAAATGGTTCCCGGAATTCAACGACATAGTTGATATATATAATGTTTCTGAAACAGGAAATGATTATATTGTTAGTTCAATTGACACATTTTTCTCTGATAGATTTCAAAAAGTATTACAAAAATTAAATAACGACTACTTACTTGTAGGAGATGAGTGTCATACTTTTGGAACTGAGAAGAAATTACATAATGCACCGAAACCTGATAGAATTTTAGGACTATCAGCTACCCCTGAATTATTCTTTTCTGAATCTAAAACGAATAGATTGCTTGAGTATTTTGGAGGAATCATATATGAATATGGTTTACAGGAAGCCATTGCAGATGAAAAATTGCTAGGTTATACATATCACCCAATAGAAGTTTCATTGAATCTGGATGAAAAGGATCGATATCGAGAATTAACTCACAGAATAGTTAAACTAATAGGCCACGATGTTGATTCTCCATCAGATGCATACGACAAAGCTCTTGAAATGTTACTTTTTAAAAGAGCTAGAATAGTTTATGGTGCGGTAGAAAAACTGCACAAACTGAAAACATTATTACCAGAATTAGAGAGCAATAGAAACTTACTAATATACTGTGGAGCAACAAGTTATGACAAGTCATTCCAAGATGATAGTTATAGCGATTCAATCACGCAACTAAAAGAAGTTAATATTACATTGAAAAATCTTGATATTCCAAGTGCTCAATATACACAATCCGAATCAGGGAGAGAGCGGCAAGATTCGATCAAGTTATTTCAGGCCGGTACTCTTAAAACCCTTGTAGCTATAAAATGTTTAGATGAAGGAGTAAACATTCCTGAAATTGAAAGAGCGATCATTTTGTCCTCTTCTACTAATCCAAGAGAATTCATTCAAAGAAGAGGTCGTCTCTTGAGAACCCACAAGAACAAAACACACGCCTCAATATATGATATGGTAGTGCTAGACTTTGAACAGGGGTTTGAAGGTATAAATCGAAAAGAATTAGAACGAGTTTTCGAATTTTCGAAAATTGCTATGAACAAAGAAGATTTAATTCGCAAGTATTCTAGATTGTTTGACACATATCTTGAGAAAAGGGGGAATCTAAATGAATGACGATTTAGATAAGTTAATGAATGAATTACTTGCAGCAATTGAGGAGGTACTCTATTTGGAATTACAGTATAGCGATGCTGACATCGTAGACAAACTAATAAGTATTGTGGAGGTTAAATATGATATTTAAGTATATCAGATTACAAAATTTCAGACAATACAAAGGTGATCATGAGTTTTCTTTCACGCAGCCTGATTCAGGTCAAAAAATGACTTTAATCATCGCTAAAAATGGTGTAGGAAAAACAACTTTTGTTCAAGCATTTAGATACTGTTTTTATGGCAGCAGTGCCAATTATTTAAAATTGCCTAGAGCCGATGATCTGCTTAACAATTCTCTGATGAAAGAGTTAAAACAACTTGATACCGTTGAATTAGGTGTGGAAGTAGCGTTTATCCACAAAGATATTGATTATATTGCACGGCGTTCACAAGTATATCAAAAGAAAAATAACAAGATGAATAAATTTGGTGAAGAGAGTTTTACAGTATTGTATCAAACTGATGATTCGGGTTTGAAATCACTTGATAAAGCTTCTTCAGAAATTCGTATCTGGCAAATACTACCTCCAGGATTATCACATGTGTTTATGTTTGATGGTGAAAGAATGGAAAAAAGGATTGAGTCTAATGAATTCAAGAAAGAACTAAAAGAATCTATTTTGGGGATATTAGATCTCAAAAAACTAGATTATCTTATAAAATTTGTTGGCTCAGAAGTGAAGTCTCGTTCTATACTGGGAGTTTTGAATAATAAGATTGATTCAAAGACAAAAGAAGAGCGAGAAATTGAACGTCTCTACAAACAATATAAATCAAGACTTGAAGTTTTAGAAGTAGAGAAAATTAAAATCGATGACCGACTAGAAGAAATAGAAGTAGAGAAAAAGAAATATCGAGCCATTCAAAAAGAAATTGAGGACCACCAAAAAGATATTTCTAAACTCGAAATCTTAGAAGGTGATCTAAGAACAACTGAAAAAGAGTTAAATAATCTAGGGGAAAAATACTTACTTCATTCTGGAAAAGCAATAATTAACAAACTCTTATTATCTCAAAAGAAAAAATATGATGAATTTATTGAGAAAAAGGATAGTACTCAAAGATTTTTCCAATACCTTCATGTGGATACACTTTCAGATATACTTAAGCGAAAAGAGTGTGTTTGCGGAACAAAGATACTTGAACATTCAAATGAAGAAAAGTGTATACAAGAACTATTTCTTACAGCTCTACCAGTGGAATCGGCGCATCATTTGAATAGAATTGCTGATACCTTTCGTCAGACAGTCAATTTCAAGGAACAATTTGATGAATTAGAACTCCTTAAACTCGAAATCGTAAAGCAAAAAGGTATACGGAGAAAAACCGAAAACAATAAAAAGGTTCTAGAAGAAAAAGTAAGACAAAGAGAACAAGAAATGGGTGAATCAACCCAAATCAACATTGATGACCTTGAACAAGAAAAAGATGAACTGACAAAAAAACTTGGTCAAAATGAAACATTAACCAAACAATATACTACAGCTTTTAAACGTAAAGAAAACGAACGGAATGCCGTCCTTCGAAAATCAGAGAAGAACGTCAAAGTGAAAGCTGCTATGGATGATATTAATAAAATCAAAGATAAATTAATCCAAATGAAGGCGGCCAAAGATCAACAAGCAAGGAACATCCTCTCCAAACATTTCAATGGAAATTTATCAAACGTGATCCAAGGTGATTATTCTGTTGAAATCAACGATAAATATAGTTTATCAATATATGATAACGCCATATCACTGGATGTCACAGATATAATGTCTACAGGGCAAAGCGTTGTAATTTCGTTATCTTTCATCAAATCACTAATCGAGACTGCAGAAACCTTATCTCTACGGATCGATAAATCACAGAGTTATGGTGTTATTATGGATGCCGCTTTATCCAATGTTGATGAGACTCACATAAATAATCTTTGCACCTTTAACCTTAATAAGTTATCTCAGTTGGTCTTCCTGTCATTCAAACGTCAGTTAAGAAATGAAATGTACGAAGGGATCAAAAACAACATTGGGAAAGCATATTCACTTGAAAAAATTGACAATCAAATAATTTCATCTGAACTTGAACTAACAGGTTTGGACGAATTCATACATGAAATGGAGGAAAACAATGGCTGAATATAAAAATAAATCCGCAGATATTAAGATTCAATATTGTATTGAACAATATGATCGACTAGAAACATTGTTCAAACTTGACTTTCATGAATTCGCGCTATTGCTATCTCTCATGGGATTCTTGCACGGTGAAAAACTACCTATAAATGCTAATGATAACAACAACAAAGAGCATACATTTTCACGTACAACATACGACAGAGCAGAAACTGATTTTGATGCATATTTTGGCTTGTTGACAATATTGGACAACCAAGCTCTTGGATATGACGAAGTCATAAACAACATTGCATTTGAGAAAACATCTCAAAACAATGTTTCTTTTCCAAAATTAACTAACGTGAGTACCTTCTACGGCTACTTAATTTCCGGTATTGAGAAAACATTTGATGAGTTCTACAAATATGGAAATAAATCGTATGATGTTGCTTCTGCTATTCATGATTTTCTAAATACTGACATTAATTCAGAAATGTTAATCATTGATGAGTTGCTTTTGGTAGAACTTGAGGAAGAAGACAATGAAGTATAAACCCGTTCTGAAGTGGGCGGGGGGAAAACGATCTATTTTGAATCTAATTGAAAACCGATTAGAGAAGCTTGATACCCAGAATGCTACATTTTTCGACTTGTTTGCCGGAAGTGGTTCGGTTGCATTTCATGTAGCGGACATGTTTGATCATATAGTAATAAATGATACGAATGAAGAATTGTATAATTTATACACTGTTATTAAAGATGACCCTATTTCATTGATTGGAAACCTTGAAAAACTGAAATCTTCTCATAGTAAGGATCAATATTATGAAATCCGCGAGTGGGACAGAAGTTCTGAATACAAGAAAATTCATAAAAGTGATGAGCGCGCGGCAAGAACAATATATTTAAACAAAACCTGCTACAACGGTTTGTATAGAGTGAATAGTAAGGGACAGTTCAATGTTCCAATTGGGAGATACGAAAATCCAAAAATCAATGATTTCAAAAATATCCAGACATTATCCGATATTCTCAAACTGAAGTTCACAATATGTAATAGCGATTTCTCTCATCTCAAGAAGCATCTAAAAACGGGAGACGTTGTATATTTAGATCCCCCATATGACAAAGAAAACTCCTCTTCTTTTGTTTCTTATACTTCAAAAAAATTCGATGTTTACGATCAAGAACGATTAAAAGATTTCTTTGATGAATTGACAGATATGGGTGTTTATGCTTGCTTAAGTAATTCAGCAACTGAAAAAATAAAAGATTTGTATAAAGAATATATTGATGACGATTCTTATATTACTGTTCAGAGAAATATTAGTTCTAAAGGTGATTCTAGAATTAGAGCCGAAGAGATTTTAATTGACAATTTCAATTTTATCAAGGAGAAGGCAAAATGTTTATAAAGCCTAAAAATGCAAAAGTAGAGTTAACTTTTCCTCAAGCTAATGACATTTATAAGATTATCAAATTTGGTGATGGCTTAATGGGTAATTTTTTTGAGAAAAGGCTAAATAATATAAGTCTTGATATATCAGATAGACAAATAAATTACTATTATTCTTCAGGAGTATATCTTGGTCTATTCAAACAACGAGATAGAGCATTGACAGAGCTGGGTGAATTGGTATTCTCTCAAAATTTTTCAGATGTTTTAAGATTACTTGTATATCTAATTCTATCGGACCAAGTATTTTATGATTTTTTTATAAATCGAAATATGAAAAGAACTGAAGAACTTTTAGTTAGTTTATTTAATTTGGATGGTACCACACCTGGTCGACGAGCAGAGCAAGTTAAGAAGTGGATAGATTGGTGTGATATAGTCATTTCTGAACAAAAGATCGAGATATTTGAAATGACCGAAGGGAGTATGTAAAAAATGGATGAAGAAAATATCATCGATGTTTTAAACAGTAATAGTATTTTTGAAAACGAATATTTCATTGTGTACAAAATCTTGGTTGAGATTCCCACACAAAGTGTCAGTTGGGTTAAACGAGTTCAACTAGTTAATTGGAAACACAAGAAGAGTGATCTGCTTGAATTAGATATAAGGAGATTCTCCAAAAAGGACGATAGATATGCTAAAGGCATCAGTCTTACAAAAAGAGAATTGAAAGACTTCCTTACTGTGATGAAAGAATTCAACATCGATGAACTGAAAAACGATACCGATGTCTTCTAGGATTTCAATAAAAAATCGCGCTGTGAAGACGCCGTTTTTTATCTAAGACTATAAGGCCGGTTCCTGGCAGAAAAGGATCATAAGAAACAAGAAAAGATAAAACTATCCCAAAGAGCGAAAACAAACACGTCAGGAGCAACGTATTATCAATCGAACAAGACAAAAAAAAACTTTCAATAATTATTGGTTAAAATTTAAAGCCAAATTTAAACGAAGAAAATAAGCAGTATCCAATTGGACACTACCAATTTTTTCTATTGTACTAAAATATATCCTCATCAACATTGACAACCATCACTTCATTGATTGTAACTAGTTGATTGTCATTATTCGTGTATGTAACAGATACAAATACTCTTGCTTCCTCACAATCATAATCATCGAAAGATGTTTTGGGAAAATCACCTATCAAATCAAGTGTTTCAATTGTAGTTATTGAGGTATGATAAAACTCTTTATAAGGTTCATTCCCTCGATAACCTGTGATGGTTATACGGATTTCGTTTACCGTACTTATGCTTATATCATCTATATGGATTTCATAATCTCCATAGTACTTGAAATAATTTCCTATACCTCCTTCAAGTCCTAGATCATCTGCTTCACCTGCCCACATAAACTCTGTATATTCATATACGTTTACTTCTGTAATGTCAATACTTGCATTATCCTGTATTGGTATCTCATATATGTCATCTTGTAAAAGATCAAATTGATCATCATCAATCACTACTTCCTGAGGTCCAAAAACTCCAAAAGCAAGAAGTATTGTAAAAACTGCTGCAATCGCCCCAAGCCACATAGAAACTTTTTTCATCTAATCTCCTCCTCGACTTTATAATACCACCAAATATATTCAATATAAAGATATAAAAACCTATGTTTATCAAGGAGTTTATCATTATTAAAACTCATGATATAATTACAATGGAAGAAAAAACTAGCCCCCTGATATGAAAGGATTATACTA
Source organism: Candidatus Xianfuyuplasma coldseepsis (assembly GCF_014023125.1). Lineage (GTDB taxonomy): Bacteria > Bacillota_I > Bacilli_A > Izemoplasmatales > Izemoplasmataceae > Xianfuyuplasma > Xianfuyuplasma coldseepsis. The sequence continues at coordinate 1,036,501 of NZ_CP048914.1, read as the reverse complement.
TGAATAAATACTTCTTATCACAACCAGAACATATACAAAAACGAATAAAGCTTATCACCTGGATTGTTTTTGGGCTGTCTATTGTAGTGTTTTATACAACCAGTGAAAACAATAATCTAACTGTATTAAACAGTATTCTAAGTTTGCTTATATTAGGAACCTTTATACTGGGAATATTAATGCATAATTGGACAAAGAAACGTGATAATCCTGTTGAAGAGTCTTCTAGTGATATTGGTTTTCTAACTCAAGATATCGACTACAAAGAGGAGTTCCCTATATATTTACAAGGTTGTATATTAAAATGGGCCTATAATGTTAATCTGGCATTCCCTCAAAACTTCTCAGCCATTCAAGTAGGTGAATCAGAAAACTTAACTCTCGATGAGGAGCTTGATAATGAATATGATCCTGAAGCTGTGCAGGTTTTTAAAGGAGATAAATTACTAGGATATTTATACAAAGGAAATATCAAAGATATGGTTAAAAAGTACTTTTTCAAACAGAAAGGGTACAAACCAGCGATGATTGTTAATAAAGTTGATGAGGAAAATGAACGTATTGAAATCTCTTTAGCATTTTATAAAGAGATTGATCTCGAGACCAATCCTGCTGTAATAAAAATTAAGACATCCATAAATAATAGTTATGATAGAGAAGAACGTGATACACGGATTGATGCTCTAGAAGATCTTGAAGTTAATGATCTACTTACAGTTGAAGAAGACTTTGAGTATGGCTATTTGCTATATACAAAAGACTATAGAGAAGTTGGCAGACTATCTGAATCTGTTGAAGAAAAGATTGATGAATTCATGTCTTCAAATCAAGGTTATGTTTTCTGTCTTGTTAGTAGTGTTAAATTAGATGAAGAAGGAAACATTAAAATTCGAATTAACGTTTATCTTGTTAAAAAGTTTTAATAAATTTATTTATATATTGTTCTTAAACTTGTTGGAGGTATTTATGTTGAACAAAACAGACATTGAATTTTTACTCATGTACAAAAAGAAGAGTCTAAGTGAATCAGATTTGTTGAAGTATAGTAATTGGTTTAGTAATACCGACATTAGTTCAATAAAAGAATTTGTTAATGAGCACCTTATTGCATACAATAAGAATCATCAAGGTATTATTGAAAATTCCTCCAAATATCCTGATCAAAAACCAGATCCAAATCGAACTGGATATGGTAGATTTGTATCGAAGTTTGAAGAAGAAAAACACATGATTAGAGATATGTTCAATAAATTTAATAAAAGTCAAATTAAAGGCGACTATATTGTTATTGATTATGAGGTTCCTTTGATGTCCTATAAAAACTTCGGTATCGGCGATATTGACCTGATATTAGATTACAAAAATATTATTTATCTCGTTGAAGCAAAGGCAAAGCGTTATGGCAAATCAGGACCAAGCGACTCACTAGTATCATGTGCAGTTCAAATTAATAATTATGCAACTTTAGTAAATCAGATACGCCTGCGTGCTGATTTCAATATTCCTAACGAAAAACCTATAAGAAAAGCCATCATGATTTATAAAAATACCAGGGCATATAGAGACCTAGAAAAAATCAACTCTTTCCCCATACTGAAAAAATTCCTACAGCAACAAGAGATATCAATTTTTGTCATGAACACTCAATCATTATTCACTAATTATAAAATCGTAAAAGAGGTCATATTTTAACCTCTTTTTTTATTCTGCCCCTATATTGCCACAATATGATATACTATGAACACAGAGGTGATTCTATGGGTAAATATGCCAATATGTTAAAAATGTTGATTATTCTGAATAATCGTGATTATGTTCAGTACAAAGAACTAGAAGATGAACTGGAAATGTCCAATAAGCAAATCCGGAATTACCGTGTACAACTGGAAATGAATGGATACTACATTGAAAACAAAAGTGGACCCTATGGTGGAATCCGGTTAATGGACAAGAATCTACTTCTACCGTTATATAAAAACCTAACCCCAGAACAACAAACCATTATAAATCTAATCGGTTCCAAAACCAACATCTCCTTACAAGAGATGTTTCATCAATTGGTTAAACAGCTAGAGCTATCCAATCCTTATCATGAATATCTATCCCAATCATCGATTGAAACCATCACACTACTAAACAAAGCTATTGAGAAAAAACTAACTATACAAATAGTCTATGAAAAGACAGTAAAGGTCGTTCCGACAATGACTGTGGATCCGTATGAGTTATTCACAAAGTACTTCAAGACATATGTACTCATATACAATCACTACAATCAAAAGATAGTTCCTTTAGATATCACAAAAATCAAATCCATCCACTATACAGAAAATACCTTCACTCACAATCCCCAATATAAGAATCAACTCCAACGCTATAACGATAGCGCTGGAGTGTATCTAAACAACAACGTTGATACCGTTGAACTACAAGTCTCTACATCTTTATTGCCATATGTCAAAAAGACCTTAGAGGCCAATATTGAGATGATCAATGAGATAAACGATTATGTACATATTGCTTTTACAGCCAATAATCTCTTCGAACTAAAACGACGAATTCTATCCTTTGGTTCCTCTTGTAAAGTTCTTTCACCTGCTTCACTAAAAGAGATGATTGTTAAAGAACTTGAATTGATGAACAATGTCTATCAAGATGACACCTCCGAATCCATCAATGATCTCTATCATCAATTTGATCAGACTGTGAAACAATCCCTTTCAAGATATCTGTCCTATCAATATCCCAATCACAAAACCCATCCATATCATAACTATATTCTAGATACTAGCTATCCATTTGAAGAAGCACTCCTTCCCGAAAACAGAGAGTTGTTTAAAACGTATATTCCTAGCACTGTAGAATTACATAGTCCTAACAATCTCAAATCTTCACAACTACTGACATTTGACTTCTTCTTACCGTATATAAATAAAGAGTACCTTCTCTCTTCTACTCTTAAACTAGATGAAAAGGTAGAATCCATTCAGTTTGAAACAGTCTTTCCTGATTATTCTCATGTGGATGTATACTGTAAAACAAAGGATAATAAAAAAGTATTGATTGAAGTCAAGTATGCGGAATCCTCGTTTTCTCGAAACCATGAGATTAAAAGTATCCATGAGAAGAAATATAATGGCTATAATACGAAAAATGGTATCGTAGAATACAAATCAATTAATACGATGATGGATGGCATCCCCGTATCTATTGATGAATTCTATGATAATCACCAACTATTTCGTACGTTGTATAATACATTCAATGATGTTGATGGTGAACCAGGATACATGATTGTTATCTATCCTAAAGCCAATCAAGTACTTGATATCCAGTACAATCAGTTTCTCTTTCAATTGAAACATATCCATCAGTTCCAATACTGTGATCGTGTTATTCGTTTGTACTGGGAGGACATAGCGATCTTACACGAACACTTTACAGAGAAATATCTTGTCCTTTCATCAAAACGATTAAATGTGTGTATTCAATCGAAAGAAGAATGGGATTCTAGTCCATTCAGAAACAGTTCCTTAATTACCGTGGACTCGTTAGAATCCTTTACGAATGCATTCCCTTCATACGATACATATGTAATCGAAGTACAAGAAGAATTATCTGATTTAGAGCTTGCGAATGCATTACTAGAAACATTCGATGATAGCTATCATATTACGAATTGTCATAAGAACACATACTCTTCTTATAGTGAAAACTACAACATCATTATTGTTCACCAAGGAACACATAAATGAGATTCCCTACGAAGCCTTATATTTTAGAATTTGATATCATTGGGTATGAGTTCCCGTTTAATCCCGACGCCCATTCAAGTGACAACAATTGGTTAATAACTCGCTATAAGTTGATAAATCCAAAAGATAATACTGTTATAGTTGACAGTGAAGGATCCAATCTCGAGACACGTGAACTACAAAAATTTCTAAATCTGCTCAAAATAGAACAACCCTTTTCTCTATTTACAAACGAACAAGTATATAAAATTGAACTCAAACAAAATAAGAATAATATGAAATCAATGCATATAACATTATGGCATTATGATAAAGGTGAAAAAATGGTAATACTTGAAATTACTGATGAAGTACATAGTAATTTAATCTCTCAACTTTCGCAAGCAGTTCTTAAATATCCCACTAGATAGTTTATTCTAATTTATTTAATCATGTATTACTAAAAAAACGTATTACACAGAAAAGTCGTAATACGTTTTTATATTTGTAGACATTATGAATTAACGGGGCACTTAATACAATCAAATTATTAAAAGAACTTATTTTTAGACTTCTAAATGCTTTCTTGAACCAGGAGTAATTGCAGATAGAATAAGACTAATGATTGACAGTATTATACCAAATATTAACCCTATAGACATTCTGGCAATAAATGGTTCATCAACCCTATCAAATGTTGTATTGATCATCGATGATGCAATAATTGATAACACCAATAAAGTAATAAAGAGTATAACCAGTGTAATTCTAAGCCCAATACTTACTATTGATGTTTTATTGGTTGTTGCAACAACCACAGTATAGAATAAACTACTTGTGACTAGCATTACCAGTATACCAATGGAAATTGCTATTCCAATAAATATGTCTTGTCCTTCGTTAGAATCAAATATCCTATAAGCAAATAAATAGCTATAGTCTGTTAATTTGGCGAGCTCTTTCTGGTCTGATGATGTTAAATCTGGATCCTCTAAGTAAGTTGAATACCAGTTATAATAATCTGAATCAGTAGAGTAAACGAAATCAGGATCATATACATTCATTAGGTTTGTTAGTTCTTCAATTCGAAATGAACCCCATATTTTTTTAGTCGAAGATTCTTCATATCCAACACGAATTAAATTCCCAGATGCAATAAGAAAAATAACAATAATAAGTACTATGTCAAAAATATACTTGAAAGATTTAACAATTTGTATTTGTTGACGATTTCTTAATAATACAATATGTAAGACTACAAACCCAAGCAACATAAAAATTAAGTATGTGACTAAGCCGCCACCAGCATTTGTCTGAGACATAATATTTGGTAAGAAAAACGCTAAATTTAACCCAATTATGAATCCAACTATAAATAGTTTTCTCAATACAATCAAGTCTTTTCCGTTCAAATATCTCACTACAGCTATACCAATAATAATTAAAGTTAACAATTGAGTTATTATTAAAAGAACAACAACAATGAAATACTCAATCGAACTAGTAAACGTATTTTCAAGACTAAGCGAATTACTCATACTGTATCCAAACAAGTCAAGATTTGAATATAACTTGCGGAATTCTCTTGCACTAATTACATCACCAAAATCATCCAGTGATTCGTAATAATTATCATCAATTTCTGATTGATAATCATTCATCTCATTTTGGCTCGATAGGAAAACAGCTGAAAAATAACCACGATATAATTGAATAGCATTTTGATTAAATGAAAAATCAACAAATTCAGCATCTGAACCACTAAAATCCCACTCACCATAATTAGTCTTGCTTATACCTCCAAAAGAGGATGCAAAGGCTACCGTAGATAAAAGAGCTATCAATATTAGCAGAATTAACTGCTTGTGTTTCTTCATAGTTCTTAAAAAATTACGATCCCTTACTTTTTTCGCTTCTCTTGGAGGGGTCATGTCTTCAATTTTTGGTAGTGTATAAAACGGATTCTCAGAGCCACAATTACCACAAAACTTAACATCCACCGTTAGTGAATTATGACAACTTGCACATTCCATTTTTCCCAGCTTTGACCCACAGTTTGAACAGAACTTATTTGATTCAATATTTTCCGTTCCACACTTAATACACTTCATATGATACCTCCATAAACTAACCTACAAGACGTCTATTTAACTTGTAACTCGTCGATGCAAAGATAGGATATAAAATGGTTATCCCCTTAAATAAATCAATAGTACTACTAATAAAATTATATCATATTTACAAACATAATTATAAAACAATCTTATTATCATTTCTTTCTCAAATATCTAGTGTTAAAAACTTTTTCTAGTTTTTATTCACAGTAACAACGAAATCAAAACGTAGATGAACACTACCTTTTGACAGTGTAATTATCTATAATAGGGGGAAAACATGACATTTAAGAATCAGTACCGACTCGAAATTGAAGGTATTATTGAAACCATAAACGAGTATGCGATTGAACACTTCATTCGCAGTTATACAAAACAACTACGACAACTACAACTTCCGAATGATCTTGAAATGATACAAGTCATTATTGATCGATTAGTCCATTGGTATCAAGAACATATAGATGACATTGAACAAAGTCGATTTATCGCAAATAAAAAGGAGCATCATATTAGTTACGAATTGTTGATTGAGTTTCAAGAGAAACTGAAATCATATGTGGGTTAAGGAGCTATAAGGGATTCATAAGACCGGTTTTTTTTGAACCGGTCTTATGTACGTTTACTCTTTTTTAGAAATTACCGTGTTCGTTCACAAGATTGACACATTATAGTGGTTTTAAAAAACTACTCTTCCTTCTTCTTCATCTATTCAAAACCAGACATGATACAGTCATAGTATTTAATGATGAATCTTTTGAAATGATAATCACCAATAATCCCAGTAGATGTTGATACGGTGGGTACGTAAATCATTGATTATGAGGACTATGTCTTTTACTAGGAAGTAGAAGACATCTTTGAAGTCTCCCACAAAATCATCCGGAATGTTCGTGATTAATTGGAAATAAACAGATACTGTATTGAATCCAAAAGGCTATAAAGAACTGAAATCTGTATGATTTCAAAACTTTATAGCCTGTTTCATTTAAAGCAATGTATGGTTTGTAGCAATTAATTCATCATTTTTGATATACTATCGAACATCGCATTTTCAATATATGTTTATGGGGTTGTGTCTGGTGTAATAGGGTTCGTAACGGTCTCTGGATCATATGTATTTGTTGATGATGATAAATCCATATTTCCAACAAAATGTTTCACCGAGGATACTTGATCGTGAAAATTCAGGTAGATAATATTTGTGTATTCAACATGGTTGTTTTGAACGGTAGAATCAATTAAGAATCCGGCAATACATCCTGCATATCCTTTGATTCCGGTACTATAATGACTGAGTTTTGCGTAGTGTTGTACCCCATCTACTTCTTGGCCTTTAAAAGAACTACTGTCAATCGTAACATAATTACCATATCCAAGGATTCCTCCTTCAATCCCGCAACCAATAATGTCCGTATTGATGACCTGAACATTGGTAAATGGAATTTGAGTTGGTGCAAAATATGGAATGTCTAGTAGTGAAACAGTGCCATTTGCATGCCCAGCAATACCACCCAAGTGACTTTTATATCGAGAAGCTTTAACCGATGAATCGATAACCGTAATGTTTGTAAATGAAGCCAGGGCATCCGCATATCCAGCCACAATTCCAGCATAGATATAGCCATCTCCATCATGAGCACCATAACTATATGTATGTGTAATATGACAGTCGCTAAATATGATATTTTCAACAGTTCCTGAGAGTTTTCCAAAGAAACCATAGAACTCATCCACATCTTTTCGTCCTTCTGGAATTGTGATGTTTAATCCGCTAATGGTATGGCCGTTTCCATGTAGTACTCCAGAGAATACGCCTTTCGCTCCTTGATATCGATTTAATTGAATATCATTAACCAACTCGTAATGACCAGATGAATTGAGCATCATCGCAAATATTCCAGCCTCACTAGATATTTGATAAGGAGCCTCGGAACTACCATCACCTTGTTCAAAGAACATGCCTCTATCAAACTCAATTTTATGATCTTCGATATTGATATTGGTATCAATTCTTCCATTTGGTGAGGATAATACCGTCATTACTGGGCTGCTTGTAATTCGGACAAATATGGCCTCGGTAACTTGTTTGGTCTCATAGTTGTATGAGAAGACTTGATAGACATCATAATCACCTGTTAAGAACACCGCATAGTCCAATCCTTCTTCATAATCATCCAAGGAGAAAGAGACAGATTGGCCAGTACTTCTCGCTTTGGATACCGAGTACTCAATACTAGCTGTAATACCCATTTCAACTGAAGTTGTTACAAAAAGAGCACTTGCTTCAATTGTTGTATTGATACTAATTTCGAGCCCCGTTGTAATGGTTTGCTCCGTTACTTCTTCTGATGAGACTTCAATCTGAGATGCCTGAGATGATGTCCAAGAGCTGAGTTGTTGAATTACACTGTTTTCAACAGAAAGTATTTTGTAAGCGACATCGAGACTCTCATAGGGATGTCCATCCATTTCTTCGATAAAATACGCCGCATAAAACGCTTCTTCACTATCTAAGATAATCTTAAGTGTGGTTTGGTCTTGATTTTGTGGTTCAACAGTCTGTGGTATTTCATCCCAACGTGCATAGAGTGTCCAGTTTCCATTTACAGGATCATTATTGTACACCTGGGTTGCATTGATCGAGTACCCGCGATACCAACCGGTAAAGGTATACCCTTCTTTTGTTGGGGTTGGCAGTGCCAATGTCGTACCGTATTCAATGTCGGTTACCGGGGCTTCCTCTGATCCCCCTGTAGAATTGAATGTGACGGTATAGATGTTCACATCATACTCGGCAAACACATTCATATCCGCCGTCACATTGGAGTAATCATTACGTGACCAACCAGTAAATGTGTACCCCGTTCGAACCGGTGTGACAATGGTCGTTGCACTACCACCATATTCCACCAAGGCGGTATCTAAAATGTGTTTATTGAAATCATAGAAGTTTACGCGAAAGACACTGACGATTGGTCCGAGATTGTCCTCTGAATCATCGGTATAGGTAATAATTAGATTACCACTAGCATCTAATGTAGTTGCTTGGATTCCAATCCCATCTACACCAGAGTTCCCTTGAAGGTCGCTAATGGAAATCAAATTAACCCATGCAGAATCCTCATCGTATTTCCATTGTATCTGATCATCATTGACAGCAATGACAACATTATCACCATCTTCTCCCGGTACACCCTGAGGTCCTCTTACGGTTTCCAACCACTCTTCATACGTGCCCTCAAATATTCCGTTATCCGTAGCTAATTCATAGATGTGTTGTAGCTGTAGTTCTAGGGATGATTCGGTTTCTTCCCATTTCGCGTAGACGATTAAATCGTCTAACACGGTGAAATCCGCGGTAAGTGGATTCGTAAATGTCACATCATCCACATACCATCCCTCAAAGGTGAACCCTTCTTTTGTGGGGTTCTTAGGAAATGTGATGTCATCGCCAAGCGATACATCAATCGCCGCAACAAAACTACCTCCCTTTGAATCAAACTGTATGGTGTATGTATCACTGACTTCAATATTGTCTAGTGTTTCACAACCAGATAGAAAAATCATTATGATGAATACGACCGATAAACTTAAACGTTTCATATATTCCTCCTTTTTATTGTAATAAAAGATAACTAGTACTCACACTAGTTATCATTATTGTAATTAGTGTCAGTCGCTAGTTATAAGATATTTTCTTATTCAATTAGGCATTACGTAATTATGATGGTTATTATCAAAATAAAACAAAACAAGAAGGTAGCCTATTGCTAGCTTCTTGTTAGTAGTTGTTATCGTACACCAGTCATCAGACAAGATCAATCGTAAATACACTCACACATCATTCAATTCGAGCAAGAGAGAATAGTGTTGTATACACATCCATACCTTCTCGATCATTCGAGTACCGATCTAATAAATTGTGTAAGTCGTGGAGGAAATCAGCACGTTCATCCTTTGTCATATATAGTTTTTTATAGTTGGATAATACATAGCCCGGATCATATTCTTCTTTCGCAAAGGTAAATTCATGTGCTTTGGCAATATCCTCTGAGAAATATTCTACATGAACGCGAAAATTTGTTGCTCTTGACATTCCCCGAATTTCTCGAAAGTATTTTCCCTTACGTAACTCTGGATCGACTAATATGTTTCTATATTTTAGACCATAGTATTTTGCCTGGATACCATTAATGAACTTAGTTTTCTCAAGTTCTAAGACACCAATACCAATTAACTTATTAATATGATAATGAACTTTGCCAGCAGGTTCCCCAATAATCTCAGCAATTTGGGTTGCGGTCCGTGGTGTTTTTTCCTTGAAATAGGTTTCAATGATTTTCATGCGATAAGGATCATAGACAGTTTTTAGTTCCTTTTCGGTTTTTAAATAAATTCTGTCCTTCATTCTATCATCTCACATCTTTCAACTAATTTAATCGTTCAATTTATTTTAAAGTTAATTGATGAATTTGTCAAGTAGTGTAGATACTTTTCAATAATGAAAGTTTATGTACTCCATTTTACAAATCTCTTCACCGCAAAATTCGTTATCTTTCGATACAATATATCTTTTGTGATTTTAAATGTAAAGTTCACAAGATTCACACAAAATAATGGTATAATATGGACACTGGAGGTCGGTACATATGAAGAAATTATGGAAGCATGTAGTATTACTATTATTACTGATATCATCGTTTACAACTCTCTCTGCAGCAACGTTATCCAATCAAGCGCATTTCAATAACGTTGTTATTTTTATACGCTTTAACGATGAACAAACCTACAGTGCACCTTATACCTATAATCACTACGAAGAAATGCTGAATGGGGTAGGGGTAGAATCCCTCCGTGATTATTACCTCGAAGCATCGTATGGACAACTGACAATCGATAGTATTATCCCCAATGATAACGGGACAATCCTATACTATACCGATATCTACGATCGGTCCTACTATGAACCCTATGATGAAACCACCAATCCCGATGGTTATTCGGAGAATGAATCAGCTAGTCGTGAGCACAACTTACTCAAACGAGCTGTCGATTATGCCGATGCTGAAAACTGGTTTGATGAAAGTGTGAATCTCGATGTCAATAACGATGGTATGATTGATAGCATTACGTTTATGGTATCCGGGGAAGACAATGGTTGGAATAGTTTGTTGTGGCCGCATAAGTGGGAGTTATACAGTTTTGGCTCAGAAGGGAACTTTTCTGCAAGTGCACCAACCATCAACGGTGTACATGCGTATTACTATACATTTGAGTTATTGGGGAATTCCACAACATACGATTACCAGGTAACGGTGGGTATTTTAGCCCATGAAACCTTTCATTTACTCGGTGCACCCGATTTATATCACTACTACTATTACTTAGATGTCGTACCCGTTGGATACTGGGGGTTAATGCAATATCAAGGTGATATTCCCTCCCATATGCTCGGTTATATGAAAGAAGAATATGGTCTGTGGCTCGATGAGACACAGACGATTAGTGATTCCGGTACGTATACCTTATATCCCCTCGGGGAAGGCGAACATTTAATGCGGCTGTATACCGGATTTGAAAACGAATGGATTTATCTGGAGTATCGGCTTCAAGACGGACGCTATGAAAGCAATTTACCCGACTCAGGATTATTGGTATACCGAGTCAACCAGAATGTCGATGGAAACGAATACGGTAGTTACTATAATGGTGAACCATCCGATGAAGTCTTTATATTCCGTCCTGGACTGGATGATGTCATCGAACCCATCATTTTAGAAGAGGAAGGCGATATTGATGGTGACATCGATCTCGCAGCCCTGTCCAACGATAACATCTATTCCGCCATCGGATTAGGAACCTCCATTCCTCTTTTTAGTGCTGATGGTACCATCTTAAATATTCGGATTGATAATATCATTGAACAAGATGGCTATATCACATTTGATGTATCATTCCCGATACGAACTTATATTATGTCCGAAACGTTTGAACTAGATAACATCAATGTCCAATTCTGGGACAACGAAGAAATGGATTATCGAATCGGCGTTGAAAATATTCCACAAACCCAAGAAGTACGTTACACAACCGATGGTACCACGCCAACTCTAGCGAGTCCGCTTGTTCCTGTTGATGGCATCTCAATTGATGCGATGAACAATGTTGTAACCTTAGGAATCTTTGAAGATGATGTCTTACTTAGCACACAAGTTGAAACCTATCAGTTTAGTTCAACCATAGAGAGCAATCACCATCCGTATGGAAATTATATGTCCCAGTATTACTATCTTGATTTTGGTGTGGATCACGACTTTAATATTTCGTTTCATTCATCCAGTAAATTAGAAGAATATTTTGATTACCTCTACTTGTTTGATGGAACAGTGACAGAAAGTTTCACTGGAACAGAGATGCGTAGTTTCGATCAATCCTATCACCAAGAAGAGTTCTTAGTGTTGTTTGATACCGATGATACAATTGATAATTTCTATGGCTTCACAATGAACATCGATACCGTTGTTTTACCAAACTTTGAACTCAGTGGCAATGCCTATAATCGCATTCCCGTTGGAACAACCTACACCGATCCTGGATACATCCTCGATGGATTAAATACGGAACTATACCATGTGGAAGTAACTGGTACCTATGATACCGATATCGTTGGTTCTTATACGATTACCTATGACTTATTGGACGATGAAAATACGATTATTAAGACATTAACAAGAACGGTTGAAGTTGTCGATGATGTATCACCGGAAGTCACCCTAAACGGTTATGAGTTAACCATCATTGAAGCCGGTTCTGTCTATGAAGATTTAGGCGTGAATATTACGGATAACTATGATAGCAATCCCTCTGTGACGATTACGGAAAACGTGGATACATCTGTCTTAGGTGATTACATTGTGACCTACACCGTACAGGATTCTTCCCTTAATCAAACCGTCATCACAAGAACCGTGCGTGTCATTGATACAACCGCACCCGTCTTAACGATGAATGGTGACGACGAACTACATCTTGAAGTCTTTAGTGATTACCTTGATGAAGGCGTTACTGGGGTTGATAATTTAGATCCCCTTGTCAATATATTAACCGACTCAAATCTCGACTTGTCGGTATTAGGTGAATACACCATTACTTACCGTGCAACCGATGAGAATGGAAATTCCTCATCGATTACTCGGACAATCCACGTTGTTGATACAACCAATCCTGTTTTAACATTAACAGGTGATAGCGACGTTACGATTGAAGTGTTTGACAGTTATACCGATGCTGGTTTTGAACTACATGACAACTACGATACTGACGTTGCATATACCATTGATGAATCACTGGATTTATCCACCGTTGGTACGTATACCATTACCTTCACCGCAACCGATTCAAGTAATAACCAAACTATCGTAACAAGAACGGTAAACGTTGTTGATACCGTTGCACCAGAAGGGACTCTCAATAATGGTTTAGATACCATCTACGTTGGAGAAACTTGGGAAGATGGCGGGGTATCCTATAGTGATAACTACACCGAATCACCAACATTAGAAACCGATGGCGATGTCGATACATCGGCTCCTGGTGAGTATGTTGTTACGTACACCATTACCGATGAATCCGGAAATGAAACGGTACGAACAAGAATAATAAGTGTACTAGAAAAACAAGACCTTGAAATCACTTGTGATGCGATGGTTACCACTGCGGCATCAATCGATGATTTAATGCTTGGTGACTGTATGGTAGGTACTGAGAAAATGACCGTACATACAAGTGACATTCGAAGTAATCCCGGAATCTATGAAGTAAATTATAGCTTAGATGTACATGGTACAACCTATCACAAAACAATCTATGTGTATATCACTGGTGGTACCTATATCACCACGGAAATTGCGATTGAAAGGAGAGAAGACTATGTATAAAAAGCTACTATTCCTCCTTCCTCTTCTATTCTTAGTTGGATGTACCCCCGATGAGGTGAGTATCTCACTAGAACCGGGACATGATACGGTCACAGTATTTGAGGATTACACCCCCGAAGGGTGTATCATTACAATCAATGATGAATCCTTTGATATGGTAATCACCAATAATCCCGTAGATACAGATACCATAGGTACGTATATGATTGATTATGAATACGATGACTATACATGTCAACGGGCGGTGTTTGTTGTTGATAACGTTGCTCCAGAAGGAATGCTTCTTTATGGTGTAGACACGATTCATAAAGGTGATGAGTGGGTTGATCCTGGTGTTGATGCAGTAGACAATTATAGTGATGTAGAGATTAGTGTTACGTATCCTATTGGCTATTCTACGGATTTTGTTGGTAGTTATACGATTATTTATACTCTGACGGATGAAGCGGGTAATGTTACGGAAATACCACGTGTTGTCCATGTAATAGAATAAGTAAAACGCTACAAAAATGTAGCGTTTTTTACTTTTTTTACTTTTCTTAATTTCCAATCGATTTATTTTGTAACATTGCATGTTACAGTAGAGGTGAAGCAGGTGCTTCCTTCATGATTCCTTTTTATTTTTTAGATTATAGATAAAGATAAAGCACTCCTTATTGGGGTGCTTTTTCTTGTTCTTCACGGATTATTTGTAAGAACGTTGTAGCAATCAGGGGATCAAATTGAGTTCCTGCGTTGTTTTGAATTTCTTCAATAACCTTATGATGCGGTAAAGCTGCTCGATAAGGTCGATCATATAACATCGCATCATAGGCATCAACAACGCTGATAATTCGAGATAATAGGGGGATGTTTTCTCCTTGCAAACCTTTTGGATACCCCGTACCATCATAGCGTTCATGGTGGGATAGGATGTAGGTAGCAACCCCTTTGAGTTCGGATGTTGAATTGGCAATACGATATCCGATTTCAGGATGTTTTTTCATAATGGTCCATTCATCGTTTGTGAGGGAGGTGGGTTTGTTTAAAATTTCATCTGGGATTCCGATTTTACCGATATCATGTAATTTTGCGAGAAGTGTTAAATCTTGAATATCGGCTTCAGTTACCTGTAGTTTTCGAGCGATTTTATGGGCGTAATCACGAAGTCTATTCGCATGTTCTTCGGTTTCACTGGAACGCTCAAATAAGGATTGCGTCATCGATGTAATAATCGATGAATAGATGCTGGAGTTTGTCAGCATTTTTCGTTTATACATGTTTTGTTCGGCAATATTAATGATATGGTAGACATCTTCTGTTTCAGTCGTTTTTACACCATATCCTAGGGAAAGGCTTGGAAGAATCGATTGGATTTCATGATCTTTGTATACCCGTTCAATTTCAGCGATGATTCGATTCATAATGATATGAACTTGCGTTTCGTTTGTATTTGGTAGGAGGATGATAAACTCATCTCCACCCCAACGGGCGATCACATCTTCTTGGCGACAGGTGCTTTTCATGATTCGTGCGATCCGTTTTAATAGTAAATCACCTGCTTCATGACCGAACACATCATTGGTTAATTTTAAACCATTCACATCACCTAGGATGATCGATAATGGTAGTTTCCGCGGCGTATCAAATAATCGCAGTTGTTCTTCAAAGAAGGTTCGATTGTGTAGTCCTGTCATGGTATCGTGGTAGGTAAGATAGAGAATTTCCTTTTCCCGTTTTTTCTCTTCACCTATCTCAAAGAAGGAAATGATTTTACCCAACTTGTCATTGTTTTTATCAACCATGTCACGAATGCGGAGATTGATATAGTAGTTCATTCCCGATAATGTTTCCAGTTCATACTCGTTGGATTTGAGTTCTTCTATTATTAGATAGTTAAATGGGTTACCATTGGCACCAAAGATTCGTAAGACATCCGTCACCTTGGTTCCAACGACTTGTTTGGTCACGCCGAGTAGTTTGATAGCTTCTTGGTTAATAAAGGTTATATTGTTATGAATATCAATAACGAGGATCCCTTCAAAAATCGATTCGAATACATTGGTTAAGAATGCTTGCTGTTGATTGTATGCGAGTTCTCTTTGTTTCATTACATCAGCCAGTTGAAAGACAAAAATGATGTAGGTTTCACCCTCAATTTTCAATACGGCTTTGTTGATGATAAACCAATGGGTTTCGTCGGGGTTAATATCCACGTAAATTTCAGCTGAGTTATACGACTCTTTCGTTAGTAGTCGCTGGATACGGCTCTTATAAGGTTGTTGTAGTTTTTGCCACGGTGTAGTCGTTAAGTCTTCTTCAGGAGTTTTTAATAATGCTGTTAATGTTTCATTGCGAAAGAGCACTTGTTTGTTATGGATGATGGCAATCGGGATACCTAAGTTTCGAAAGGTATTCATTAACGTTGCCAAATAAGTTGTTGTCTGTAATTCTTGGATGGAAGAAAATAAATACGGAACGTTATCGATGGTGAGGATGGTATTTGTAATGGTCCAATCATGGAAGGGAAACACCCCTTCCTCATAGGGTATTTCAGCGATGGAATAGCTGGGATTGGAGTAAATCGAATTGTTCTCTATATCACAGATTCGAACAATATGATTCGTATTTGATGATAGAAACGTAATAATATCCATTATGAACGTTGTTCCCGTCCGAATAGAAACAATCGTTGATGTCCATCGGGTAAAGATACTGGTTTTACAACAATGTTTGCCGCTATTCCTTTTATGGTTCCTAAAAAGTTGCTTTCAATCCCTTTTAATCCTGCATCAAGATATCGCAATAACATGGTGTTTTCTTTAAAACACTCACGATAATGTCGTTGCTCAAAATCCAAATTCAATCGGTTAAACTGATGTTCGATATACCCATCGCTATTAATGTACACTACAACATCATATTGACTATGTAAAATATCCAAAAGTGCCTTATTTTCTTGTGCTAGTTCTGCTTCGTTTCCTTTGATACTGGAGATGTCGATGGCACAGGATATTAGACCAATGTATTTATCGTCTTTATTGAAAATAGGAACTTTCGATACTTCCGTCCATTTTACAAAACGACTTGTTTTGGACTCAAAGATGTATTGAACTTTCTTTTTTGTTTTGATTGCTTGCATATCGGTCTTTAAGAAATCATTGGCAATGTCCCGATCAAATAAATCGAAGTCATTCTTAAGGTAGTAGCTGTTTGGTTCCATTTTTGTCCGTTTCAACATGATTTCATTCATGAATAAATACCGATGATCTTTGTCTTTAATCCAAAAATCTACCGGTAAATTATCCAATGCAAAACGAAGTTCATCAAAGCGTGTTGTAACGATCTCGGATATGTCATCCACGTCCATTTGATGATTAATATACGATTGCATGATATCTTCTTTTGTGATGTCGTAATCAAAGCTTTTGTATTGACGCCGCAGGCGTTTACCAAGTACGACATACGTATTTTTGAACTGAAATGCATTCAGTGTGAAATACATATGTGATCCATTCTTATGATAGATCTGAGTCGTCATTTCCGAGGCCCCGGGATTGACAAATACGCCATTGGTAAACTCCGCTCGATCATCCGGGTTAATCAATTCAATTACATGGAGATCAATGACATCATTTTGTGTATACCCCAGCAATTCTGAAAATTGATGATTAATATACACGATTTTATCATCTTCTAACATTAATGCAATACCATTGTAGCTTTCGAGTAATTCCTCTGTTCGAAATGGATTCATTGATTCACCTACTTCATCTACGTATATTCATATTATACTAGATTATAAATAAAAAGAAAGTCTCACGTTAAACGTGAGACTTCTATCTTATAAATTAAAATAACTTTTACTGTTGTAATAAGCAATATCACGAACCAATTGTTTTAAATGTTCCATGTCGTTAGGGATAAGTCCTTTTTGAACATTGTCGACGACAAAATTACAAAGAATTCGACGGAAGTAATCGTGACGGACAAACGATAAGAAACTACGAGAATCGGTAAGCATACCGACAAAGGTACTTAGATTCAGATACTCACTAAAGGTTGCAAGCTGATTGGTGATGCCTCTTAAGTGATCATTGAACCACCAAGCCGCACCGAGTTGAACCTTA
Organism: Candidatus Xianfuyuplasma coldseepsis; assembly: GCF_014023125.1. GTDB lineage: Bacteria > Bacillota_I > Bacilli_A > Izemoplasmatales > Izemoplasmataceae > Xianfuyuplasma > Xianfuyuplasma coldseepsis. The sequence goes on along the minus strand of NZ_CP048914.1, from coordinate 1,018,604 downwards.
CCAGGTGTTTGGCAACTGAAGTTTCCACATAATGAAGCAAGGGCTTCATTATCACGTGGGTTCAAGTTAAATAAAATCATTTTGGGTAATGGGTAATGACTGTGAATTTCGTTTAGGAGTTCATTTAAGTCATTGATGTAGTTGCTTCCGGATAAACTGTCGTATCCGCTGTCTTTACCGACTTGTTTAAACATCCGTTCATTGGTATTACGTAGTGCACCAATGTGAATTTGACATACCATATCGCGAATTGCATATTCCTTAATGAAAAACTTGAGTAAGTAGTTGGTTAATTTGGCTACTTCGAGGGGGGATAGTTCGTATTTCATTAAGCGTTTCTTTAAGATTTTGGATGCATCGGATTTGGATACTTGAACATAGTGGAGTTCACTGAGACCGTGATCGGCAACTTTACAGCCATTGACATTGAAATAGTCTAAGCGTTTCGATAACGCGGTTGCTAAAGTTGTAATCCCACTGATGGTAATCGATGTGTTTTTTTCGAGTAATGTAATCACATCAAAGAAAGACGCATCATTAAACATAAACAAGGAATCGGGACGGAAGGTAGGTAGGACTTGAATGTCAAAGGTTTTATCGTCACGAATGAGCTTGTGAAATTCCAAATCATCGTTTAAATCATCGGTGGTGCAGAGAACTTCGACTTGTTTTTGTTCTAAGAGTTCTCGTGGACCAACGGTTGTACTTTCTAGAAACTCATTGGCTTGTTGATAAATATCCTCCGCATTATCGGTCGTTAAGACATCGGTAATGTTGAAGTATTCTTTTAACTCCATATGACTCCAATGATGTAGAGGATTCATATAGGCTCTCTCTAACGAAGCAACATAGCTAAAGAATTTATCTTTGGGATCACCGTCACCGGTAATAAATTCTTCATCGATACCACTGTTGCGCATTAAGCGCCATTTGTAGTGATCATGTGCCAACCACATATCCGCAATGTTGGTGTAGGGATCGTTTTTGTAGATGTCTCGTGGTGGTAAGTGGTTGTGAAAATCAATAATAGGTAAGTCTTTAATTTCTTTGTAGAGCTCTTTGGCGAGCCCTGATTGTAACAGGAAATCGTCGTTTACAAACATAAATATATTACACCCCGCTATATGAACTAAATCCACCATCCACAGGAAGGACAACACCGTTGATAAAACTGGCTGCGTCATTGTTGATTAAAAAGAGTACCGCACCAACGAGTTCTTCACTATTACCAAAACGTCCCATTGGCGTATTGGTAATGATCTTCTGTGCTCGTGGTGTGAATTGTTTGTTTTCGTCCAGTAACAACGCTTCGTTTTGTTTTGTCAGGAAGAATCCAGGAGCAATCGCATTGCAACGAATACCGGCTTTACTGAAGTAAACTGCAAGCCACTGGGTAAAGTTGCTGATAGCTGCTTTGGCACCACTGTAGGCTGGTATCTTTGTCAGTGGTGTGAATGCATTCATGCTCGAGATGTTGATAATGTTACCACCATCGAGTAAGTCTTTGGCAAAGACTTGGGTTGGTAGTAACGTACCAATGAAATTTAAGTTAAAGACAAATTGGATACCGTCGGGATCAAGATCAAAGAATGTTTTGATGTCGTTCTTGAGATCCTCTTTATCAAAGAACTCATGTCCTGTGGTACCACTAGGATGATTGCCTCCGGCACCATTGATTAAGATATCCACTTTCTTGTATGCCTTTAATACTGTCTCTCGTGCTGCTTCAATACTGGTTTTGTCTAAGACGTTACATTTCACGCCAATGGCGTGTTGGCCTAACGCTTGAATTTCGCTTGCTAAAGCAGTGGCTGCCGTTTCATTTAAATCCAGTATTGCCACATTGGCATTGGCCTGTGCAAGTGCTCTTGCGAAGGTTGTCCCAAGGACCCCTGCGCCTCCTGTTAAAACAACTGTTTTTCCTTGTAAATCGTGAATTTGTGGTAATTTCATTTGTGCCTTCTTTCTACTAACAAATGAAATGTTAGTTTTATTGTATCATAGATAAGTTGCGTTCTTGTCTTAAAATTTATTTTTATCGATCCATAACCCTAGAGCTGGGTTGGGGATATAGAAAATCTCTTCTCCATTATCTAGAGTATTCCACCCATAGTTTAAGGTGTCGGGGTTGTATGTTTGAATGACATCGTGGTAATTCGCATAATTGAATTGTACTTGTTCAATCTCCTCTTTTGTAATATCTTGTACGGCGTAGGTGATGGTGAAGCGACCATCACTGGAGCCGTGGATGAGATGGGCTGCAGCACTCATATTGTCTTGGAGATCCTTGTTGTTATGGAAGTCCTTGAGGACTTGATCACGACCCGTATAACCATAGGTCCGAATCAATTCATCAATCCGATCATCTTCGCCAAAGCGTTTGACACCGGGAGCTAAGATAAGTAGTTCGCCACCGTCTTTGATTGCCATTCTTGTGCGGTATACGGCTTTGTTTCCAAGCCAGGTAGATTTGAATTCTTTGGGGTCTAGATAGACGACACATTTGTTGATTGGACGATCGAGGAAATCGATGTTTTTCTTTTGAGCTAACTCGACCGCGGATTCAAAGGTAGGACGATTAGGTCCAATGAACAATCCGTGAATGGTGACATCGTTTTTAACGGCTGTGGTAACCGTAAGAACAAAGACGATCGGTAGGTTGTTTAGATAGTGTTCCAAGGCATAATCAAGAATCTTACGAACAGGAGTATGATCTTTTCCCATCATCCGTTCCATCCCGTAGACCGCCCCAATCATATGCGATTCGTTGATGGTGTTTCTACCACCACAACCAACGAGTAGATTCTTGGAGTGATTTGCCATTCCTATGACTTCATGGGGAACGACTTGGCCGATGGAGAGAATTAAATCGTAGTCTCCTTCTACAATAATCTTATTGATTTCACAAGTGACTTTTTCGGCCCAATAGCCTCCGGTAATATCCTTGACATAGTCCGCAGGGACTTCACCGATTTTTACGACGTCATTGCGCCAGTCATGGATGATGAATTTGTCTAGAGGAATGTCACCAAACATTTCTTCAAGTTCATCATCTGGCATCGGTACATGGGTACCGAGTGCCGGTAAAATATCGATCTCACAAAGGTCTTTTAACTCGTGGTAGTACATATTGGTGATTCGACCGGCATAGGAATGAAATCGGGTAATATCGGGAGGAATAATTAGAACACGGTTTACAGTCAAATCTTGAAGGGATTTTTGAATACCTTTCAAGATTTCTGTATCGGATAACCCTTGTTCTTTACCATAATATCGAATATCCATGAGGTTTCCTCCTATGCGTTGTATGTGGTTGATGAAGTGGTTCCACCTGTACCAGTCCAATTGGTGTGGAAGAATTCACCTCGTGGTTTGTCGATTCTCTCGTAGGTATGAGCCCCGAAATAATCGCGCATCGCTTGGAGTAAATTCGCAGGTAAGGTCTCTGTTGTATATCCGTCAAAGTAGGCCAATCCGGCACTGAGTGATGGCATTGGAATACCATGCAATATACCTTTGGCTACTACGGTGCGGTAGTTGTTGATATGTTTGTCCAAAGCATCTTTGAAGTACCCATCTAGAAGTACATTTGTCAGCGATGGTTGATTGGTAAATGCTTTATTGATTTTGCCTAAGAAACGACTACGAATGATGCATCCGCCACGCCACATTAAGGCAATATCTCCGTAGTTTAGATTCCATTTATTTATTTTAGATGCTTCTTTTAGTAAAGCAAATCCTTGGGCATAACTAATGATTTTAGCGACATAGAGGGCGTCGTGTAATTGTTGTAAGAACTCTTCTTTGTTAACCTTGAACGGTTTGATGGTTCGATTATAGGTTTTCGATGCTACAATTCGTTCTGATTTTTGTGAGGATAAGAAACGTGCATATACACTTTCCCCGATCAGAGATAATGGGATACCTTCTTCAAGAGAACTGATTGCAGTCCATTTACCAGTACCTTTTTGTCCTGCGGTATCTAGTATCTTTTCAACAAGGACACTACCATCTTCGTCTTTCTTTCGTAAAATATCTTTGGTAATATCAATCAGATAGCTATCAAGTACCCCTTGATTCCACCGATCAAAGACATCGGCCATATCATCATGACTCATTTGTAAACCATCGCGCATGATGTGATAGACTTCGGTAATTAATTGGATGTCACCATACTCAATTCCATTATGTACCATTTTTACATAGTGTCCTGCCCCTCCAGGTCCGACCCATTCGGTGCAGATGTCTCCATCGGATGTACGGGCAGCGATTGCTTTAAAGATCGGAGCCACATGAGCCCATGCCTCTTTAGAGCCTCCTGGCATTAGTGATGGTCCATTTAATGCCCCTTCTTCACCCCCAGAAACACCACTTCCAATGAAATAGAAGCCTTTGCTCGTGACAAGTTCATAACGGCGTAAGGTATCGTGGTAGTTTGAATTTCCACCGTCAATGATGATATCTCCTTGATCGAGTAATGGTAGGAGTTGATCAATCACTTGATCGACGGGACTACCAGCACGAATCATCATCATGATTTTACGCGGCGTTTCAAGTTGGTTTATAAGATCTTTTAGTGAATCTGCAAAACCAATATTTTTACCTTTTGCTCGGCCATTTTTAAATGCGTTGACACGGTCTTGATCGATGTCATAACCACAAACATGAAATCCTTTGGATTCCATGTTTAATACAAGATTTTCACCCATGACAGCAAGACCAATCATTCCAATATTGTAGGTCATTGTATCTATCTCCTTACGCGTGCATTACCTTCGTACACGCTCCATATTTGTTCTTCGGATAACGGCATTGAATAATCGTCTAATAAGGTTGCAGTAAAGGCCCCGTTTGCCCAACCAAAGTGACAGGCATCCGCAAGGGACATTCCCTTAATTAACCCATACAGCAATCCACCGACAAAGCCGTCACCACCACCGATGCGATCCAACACTTGTATCGGTCGCGGGTTGACGATTTCCCAGGATGATGTGGTAACATCATGGACAATGGATCCCCATAAATGCTCGTTTGCACTCACAACTTCACGTAGTGTTGTTGCAAACATCTGGGCGTTTGGATATGATGTTTTCATCGTTTCAATCATATCTATAAACTGTTGAACTTTGTTTTCGAGATGTTCGCCACCGGATTCTGGTCCTTGTACACCAAGTGCTAGTTGGAAGTCTTCTTCATTTCCAATTAAGATATCAGACAATGAGGCGATTTCGTGAAATACGCTGCGCAGTTCTTGTTCCCGATCTTTCCAGAACGATGCGCGATAGTTAATATCAAAACTGATTAGTGTGTTGTGTTGTTTGGCTTTCTTTGCCAGTTCCACACAGAAAGTCGATGTCGTTGTACTTAAGGCAGCGATTAATCCTGAGATATGGATTAATTTTACCCCATCCTTTTGGAACAATCGATCCACATCAAAATCACTGGATTGAATTGTACGTCCCACTTCTCCAGCACGATCATTATGAACGCGTGGTGCACGAAGACCATAGCCACTGTCAGCGATATTAAACTGATGACGATATCCCCATGGTCCTTCTTGTGGTTTATCTTGCCCGTCATATTCAATATGACGGCGCATTAAATCGTTTTTGATAAACTGAGCAATCGGGCTGTCTTTGACAAATGCGGTTAAGACTTTTGTCTTCAGTCCAAGTGATGCACCACAGGATAACACATTACTTTCTGCGGATGTTGTTTGTAGCTGAAATTGAGTACTCGTATGAACCACTTGACGATGCAGTGGTGTTAAGCGGACACCCATACTTGTTGGAACAACAATATCATATGTTGCTGCGTGATTAAATTTCATAACTGGCCTCCTAAAAATAAGGTTCTATTTTACATCACTATAATACTATGAAATACAAGCGTTGTCATACATATTTTTGATGTGAAATAATAGATTTATGATGTAGGTTATTCAACATAAATTAGTTCGTTATCCATCCACCTTTTGCGCAAGCGCTTTCTTCATCAAAAAGTTTTCCACGACCTGAAAAACCGCTAGGGTTCAATATCAACCAATAAAGCCCTTTTTTATACTGACCTTGATATTGTGGATAACTTTGTGGATAAGTATATCGTCATTTCCTATTGACTATAGCTCTTTAAAGTGCTTTAATATTTGTACGGAGAGAAGAACGCACAACTCGATAAAAATCTTGAATATGTATTAGAAAATTGGATCGAAATGGAACCAATAATCCGGATGAAAATCATTGAGAAATCAATAGATGGAAATCGATTATCCAAAGTAAAGAAAAGGATTTATACCATACATTAATTTATTAATGAAGGATAAAATACAAGTTGTGTAAAACCATATGGGCTTCTCTCTTTTTGTATGCCCAATACGAAAACAATCTACTCGCGAGTAGATTGTTTTTCTATGTAGTGTAATAGTTGCGTGGGTTTGTCGGTGGTAATCCCTTCAATCTTCCACTTGATAAATCGCTTGATATGTCGCATCTTATTGACAGACCATGTATAGATCGGTTTATTGTGTTCTTTTAGAAACTTCACAAGTTTGGGATGACGATACAAGTATCGATATTTGGGACCAATACTATCAAAACGAGGATCGAGCAAGGCTGCAAAAGGTTGTCTCCATCTGGAGAAGATAAAAGTACAGTGAACGGTTGGAATATGTTCTTTTATGTCCAATAATATATCTTTGTAAAAGGATAAGATAAAGACATCGTCAACCATGTTATAGGTTTCTAGGAGTCGCTTTATCGTAAGTCCCATATAGGGATCATGCGCTTTGATTTCAATGAAGATTTGTTTCTTGCCTTGTAGTAATTGTAGCGCTTCTTCTAGTGTTGGGATTGGTTCTTTGGGAATACGTGAATCAAACCAACTTGTTGCATCAAAAGTCCGTGCTTCTTCTAGTGTCACATCCTTGATGTAGCGCTTATCTTGTTCTGTGGTTGTCCGTTTCAAGGAGGCATCATGCAGTAAAACGGGAATGTGATCCTTCGTAAAACGGACGTCAAACTCAATCGCATCCACAGGATATTTGAGTCCTTGACGAATGGCGTATAGTGTGTTTTCCGGCGCATCGTTTCCACCACCACGGTGGATGGTGATAAAGGGTTTGTTGTCCATAAGGATTCCTTCTTCATTCGTTATTGGATATCGCGTGAAAAAATCGTTTCTAGAAGTTTACGATATTCGGATTTTGTGGAATCTGAATAAATAACTTCCCGTGTTAGAAGGGGATAGTCGGTGATAATCCCGTCAACATTAAGAGAATTCATCTCCGATATTGCGTCTTGGTTATTAATGGTCCAAATATAGACTTCCTTACCGGCTTGTTGAAGAATCCGAATACGATCGGCATTTCCTTGCGCAAGTTCATACCGAAAGCCGATGTTATCAATGCGATCATTTCCTGCTATCACGGAGATATCACCAATAAAAGAACTTAGTAATAGGAGTGTTTCAATTCGATCATCTAACGCTTTGATTCGCTCTAACTGTCCTTGATTAAAAGAGAGTATGATAACATTACGAACTAAAAATCGATCCTGGAGCATTTCGACAATGATTTCTTCTCCCCCTTGATACGAGTCTTTTAGTTCCAAGAAGATGGTCGCTTGAAAATTAATTTGACGGAGTGCTTCATCTAATGTCGGGATCGGTTCGCCAGCGAACGCTTCATCGAACCACGAACCGGCGTCATATTGGGCCAGTTCTTCATACGTAAGATCGGAGATCTTGGTATTTGCGGTATCGTTTGTGGTTCTGGTTAAGGTCGCATCATGAAGTAAGACAGGTACACCATCTTTGGTAAACCGAACGTCAATTTCAATTGCATCCGCTGCGAAATCAAGTCCTTGCTGGATCCCTGCAATCGTGTTTTCTGGTCCAAAATTACCTCCACCACGATGGGATACGACAACCGGATTATTTAACAACTCCAGCTTGGCTGGGTTGTTGGAGATGAACGAAATAAAGATGATGGTTCCAATCGCGAGAAGAACCGTTACTCCGGAAATAATTCGATAAAATACCGTTCTACGAAATGGACGATTGGATCGGATATACCGAACATCCTCTACGAGTTCTAGGTGTTTTGTGATCTTGTGTTTATAGTAATATGCATTAATCCAGGCAAAGTTAATTGGGATTAAAATGATGGTTGCTAGTAACCCTACAATCAGATAAACGCTATAAATAATCGACAAGATAATGGGATATACGGTAGACTCTCCGCGGAATAGTAGGACAAACAAGGCGACAATCCCGATAATGATTAGGTAGAGGGCATAGATTAAGACATTGATGATTCCATTGACAATAAAGAATGAGATTACCATTTTCAAACGATTGCCTTTTAAAAGTCGTCGTGAGTGATTAAAATTCTCTTTCAATGTTGGTTTTTCAATCGTACATTGAAGCTCAAAGAAGATCGTTTCAATAAACAATACAAGCAACCCCACAATGAGGAAAAATGCAACCGGGCGGAACCACGAAAACCGGGCTAACTCGGAAGCGATATAATCCGGTATTTGTACCGTACTCGCAATCCCGACAATATGAAACAACTCGACTAAGAATAAGAAAATCATCGAGGAGGTAATGATGACGATATGATACGACTTAATCATCTGATATAATCGTTTTCCCGATACGATCAATAATGACTGGATTCCCACTGGTTGGCGATGATGACTGGCATGAAAGACAATCGATAGAACGACGACTTCATAGGTAACATAGATGCCAAATACCAGTAATAAAAACAAGCCAAGAAGGATTGTGCGAATGTCTGTAATATACTCAAAGAAGTCCGCATTAACGACATACTCAAATCCGGTCCAACGTACGGATAGATATAAGATCCCAGTAACAAGCGGATACACAATTGCGAGTCCTAGTAACCGGTAGATGATTTCAAAGACAAGTAATGGACGAATGTTAAATCGTAGTAATTGATATGCTTTTTGTAGATACAGTTTCATTCGTCTCACCTCGCTTTTCTATACATCTATTATACCGCGAAACGAAAAAAAACAAGAAATCTCAATGATAACATAGCAACGTTGCTTCAAAGATAAGAAAAAATCAGTTTAAATTGCAAACCAAATCAGATGGTTTTATAATGAATAGTGAGGTGATGACATGCAACTAAAAGACATTTTAAAAACCCATTCGTTTAATGGACAAGTACTCCTTAGTAAGGGAGAACAAATTATTGATAAGGCAGCACATGGCTACCGCGATATCGAGAATCAAATACCGATGACTCTGGATACGAGAATTCGAATTGCATCGGTATCGAAACAGTTTACTGCGGTAGCGATGTTACTGTTGGCATACCAGGGAAAATGTTCATTGGATGATACATTAGATACGTATTTCCCTCATTATCAACATGGCAGTAAGATTACTATCCATCAGTTGTTGTGCAATTCCAGTGGAATTGCTCCATATGAATTATTTGCCGACTATAGTACATACTTTGCCAAGGATTATTTCTATGAAGTATTTGTCGATGACGTCGTGTTCCCGTTAGGGTTAAGTTTTGAACCAGGAACAGCATATGAATATTCTGGTTCTGGGTATATGGTATTAACACGATTAATTGAACTCATCAGCGGTGAACCCTTTGATGTGCATTTGAAACATGCATTATTTGAACCTCTCCATATGAAGGATACCGACTTTGATCATAATGATCCTTCTGATCATCTTGCAGTTCCATACGATGTGAACGAGGGACAGATTGTTGATGCGATGCCGATTGATATGCGTCTAGCTGGGGGTGGCGGTGGATGCTTTTCTACCGTGTTAGACCTTCACAAATGGAATCAATCCTTGTTTGATTGTACCTTGTTACCACAAGAGTGGATTAACAAGTTGTTTGTTAAATACACACCAATCAATGAATATGTGTCGTATGGGTATGGCTTCTTTTTAGCTTCTGATACCAATGAAACTCCTCCGGTAAACTATAACTATCATACCGGTGGTGGACCGGGAGCTCGTTCGATATCGAGTTTATTTGTCGATTATGGTTACCAACTGATCATGCTGTCAAACGTCAATGATCGTACTACATTTGATAAAGTCCGTTCAGAACTCTATCAAATCCTATATCAAGGTGATATACTATAAGTAGGTGATAACAATGAATGAAACGAAATTTAATTCGACGTATTTCTTTGAAACCATAGTCCAACAACTACTGACATTGGCTATGAACTTTCCTGCGATGTATACGACTTTGTGGACAGCGATTATTTTATGGATTGTCAATGTAGACAATCTGTTAATAGTCTATGCTGCACTAGTTGTCGGAGTCATCTTGAAATTGGTCTTTACGATGACATCGAAAAGCAAAGCCTTAAAAAGTGAATGGTTTGTCATTGGAGTAGATCTCGGGATAGCCTTACTGATTGTCTTTATTAACGGGTTCATTATTGAGATAATTGTGTTGGTTTTATCAGCACTATACCTCCTGTACTATTCCTATGTCATGACGATTTCCTATACCCGATTAGGACATAATACTGAAGAGATACTCCATGATTTGAGACATCGTCATGAGAAGCAAAACAAACAAGCTAATAAAGGTAAAAAACGATAGTTGAACTATCGTTTTTTTGTATTTACTTTATATTATATGAGGACTATAATGAAACAGTAGGCAGGTGACATCATGAAACGATACGTAGACTTTATTTTTAAATACAAAAAAGCACTTATTATTGGATTTATTATGATTAACATAGCCGCAATCATTGGGATTATTCAAGTTCGTTTAAATACGGATTTTTCATTGTTTACAACCAATGATTCCGAGTATGAAACCACTCTTGAAGAATTGGTCGACACCTTTGGTAGTACTGATCAGATTATGGTGTTGGTAGAAATGGACGATTTTGGAGACACATCAAAGTCCCAACTTCGTAATATCCAAGGAATGATTGAAGGAATGTCCAATGTGGATTATGTCCAAGGACCTGCCCCGATGGATGTGGCAACACCTACTGGGGAAATTCCCTTTGATTTAATTACACCTGAGCAACTGCTGACGCAGTATACGCTTATGGAAGAATTCAGTCCAATCGTGATCCAAGATGACACGTACTATGGTTTGATTACGGTCTTTGTAAGTGATGACTTTGGTGGCAGTGATGTGAGTTATCTTGAAGAGGAATTGGCCTCGTTTGATCTTCCGACCTATATAGCGGGAGACGATTATAATCAGGTGAAGATTGTCGATTATATCCTCCAAATATTATTTATATTGCCACCACTTGCAATCCTTGTGATTTTACTGGTTTTTCGCTGGCAAATTGGTGCACTCTTACCAACGATTCTCAGTGTTGTTCCGGCAGCAATTGGATCGATTTGGACATTTGGTATTATTGGCTATATGGGAAATGAAGTTTCGATTTTAACGGCGGTCGTACCGATCTTTATTATTGTTATTGGATCGGCTGACGGATTGCATTTTATGACGCATTTCCAAGAATCTAGAAAACAAGGATTAAACCATAAAGAGGCGATGACTAGTGCGCTTAAAGTAACGGGAATCCCGATGATAGTGACCACCTTAACATCGATGGCGGGATTCTTAAGTTTGTTGTCGATGGATACGTCAAGTATAGTTGATTTGGCGGTATTTGCCTCACTGGGAATCTTACTCGCCGGTGTTGCGACGTGGTATGTGTTACCGTTGATTCTATCCAATAATTTCAATGTACTACCGAAAAAACAAGCACGGATTCATATTCCATTTGCCGATTATATTAAGAAACTATGGGGTATTCCTTCTGTAGTTATCGTGTTAATATTGCTTACTCTTGGTATTGTATTCTCCAGTTCAATCAATCATGAGTTCGATATGTTGAGCGTATATAAGAAGCAAACGGTTGTCGCACAGAATGCGACGAAATTAGAGGAGGTAAACGGGGGAAGTATTCCGTTATATATCATCTATAAATCCGATAATATAGTAAGTATTGAATCGATGAATGAAGTGGAAGCGTTGATTACGGCCTTGGATGAAACATCCAATGTAAATCGTGTCATCAATCCGTACCGTTTATTACAAATCATGTTTGAACAACAAGTCGGTGGTGACATTCCCAATGATTTCATGCTGAACTTTGTCTATGACTTAATGAAATCCTCGTCGGATGTACCAATTGATGATATGTTCGATGCTGAAAATAATGTACTTCGATTGATGGTGTTCCCAAGCGATATGACAAATGATACGTTGATTGAACTCGAAAATCTTGTCAATGATCAAGATATGGATGTGTCAATCACGGGAACACAGTATTTACTAAAAGACTTAAATGTATCAATTGGGACGATGCAGAGAAATAGTATTGTTCTTGCTCTTGCAGTTGTATTTGTGATGTTACTCATAAGTTTGCGTGATGTAATGGTAGCATTTATCAGTATTATCCCGATTTCAATTACGGTAGCAAGTATCTACGCCGTCCTAGGGATGACGGGTATTCCTCTGAATATTACAACCGTCATCATCTTCTCAATCAGTATTGGTGTCGGGATTGATTATGCGGTGCATTTTAGTAGTGTCTACAAGATGCATCGTAAGGAAAATAACGATAAAACGACAAGTGTACAGTTGGCTTATCAAGGCGTCTCCAAACCGGTTATTGCCAATGCCCTAGGGATATCATTAGGGCTCAGTGTCATGCTGTTATCTCCTCTGACAATCCACACCAATGTCTCGATTCTAATGTGGGTAGGTATGATTATTAGTGTACTGATGACCTTAACGTTCCTACCAACGATCTTCTCCTATTCTAAAAAGTAGTATATGATTCGTTTTCTTATCCGATTTTCGGTATAATAATAGTGTTAAACATAAAGGAGTGATACGATGAGTATTTATGATTATGACGTATTAGATGCGGCTGGAAATACAGTTTCTTTAAGCACATTCAAAGACAAAGTATTGGTGATTGTCAATGTTGCTAGTAAATGTGGGTTTACACCACAATATGAAGACCTACAAGCTCTGTATGAAGAATACAATGACAAAGGCTTTGAAATTCTAGGTTTCCCAAGCAATCAATTTATGAATCAAGAACCGGGAACCAATGATGAAATCCAATCGTTCTGTAAGTTGAATTATGGAGTTAGTTTTCCGGTATTGGCGAAAATTGATGTCAACGGGGAAAATGAAAATCCCCTGTATACCTACTTAAAACAAGAAGGAAAAGGATTACTGGGTTCCAAAATCAAATGGAACTTCACCAAATTCTTGATTGATCGCAAGGGAAATGTCGTCAAACGCTATGCGCCCAATGTCAATCCAATGAAAATGAAAGCCGATATTGAAAACATCTTATAACAATCCATAAAACTCCCAAAAAATGGGAGTTTTTGTTTGATTTTTATAGTACAATAAGAATGAGGTGATTGGATGAACAAGCTCATCAGTATTGGCGAATTATTAATTGATTTTATTCCCAAAGAAAAAGGACGCAAACTCAAAGATGTTGTTAATTATGAACGTGTTGCCGGTGGAGCACCCGCAAACGTCGCAGCTTGTGTTACCCGTTTGGGTGGTAGTGCCATTATGCTGACAAAAGTAGGAAAAGACGGATTTGGTGATCATCTGATTGAAAGTTTAAACGCTGTGGGCGTTGATACGTCTCACATCAAACGAACGGATAAAGCCAATACGGCATTAGCCTTCGTGTCGTTGACAAACGATGGTGAACGGGATTTCTCTTTCTACCGCAATCCTTCAGCGGATATGCTGTTGGAACCCAAGGACATCGATGAATCGATTTTCAAAAAAGGGGATGTCCTTCATTTTTGTAGTGTCGATCTTGTTGATTATCCTGTACGTAAAGCTCATAAAGCCGCAATTGAATATGCACAGAAACACGATATGATCATCTCGTTTGATCCGAATTTGCGTTTTCCGTTATGGCCGGATAAAGACGCATACAAGAAAACCATTAATCAGTTCATACCAGAAGCTCATATCCTCAAAATCAGTGATGACGAATTATTGTTTATAACAGGAATCGAGAACAAGAGCGATGCCATTCAATCCTTATTTAAAGGAAATGTTCGAGTTATTATTTTAACAGAAGGGTCCAATGGGGCCAGTATCTATACGAAACAGAACGTCATCTTTGTCCCGAGTGAAAAAGTCAAGCCTGTGGATACAACAGGTGCCGGAGACTCCTTTATCGGTGCCATCATATATCAACTTTTAGCACGTGGTATTAACCTGAATAACCTTGAAGACGTCCAAGATGAGGCTATATTATCCTTTGCTCACAAAGTGAGTCAGCATGTGGTTTTAGAAAAAGGGGCGATCCCGGTGATGCCAACGAAACAAGATTTAAGAAAATAACACTTCGCTTGAAGTGTTTTTATTTGTAATTTAATTCATGTAAGGGTATTTATTTAGAATTAGTTTCATATTGGAACTAGTTTTTCATAAAATATGATATGGTATTACCGAGGTGATATCATGACACATCAATCACGAGTGTTCTCAATCAAAGAACAACTACAAAATATCGTATGTGCATCAAAATCATTTGTCCTTCTGCGCTCAAAACGACGCACAGGATTAATGAACAAGAAACTAAAAGAACGAATCATGCTTGCCGTTACTGAAGTAAACGGCTGTCAAATGTGTTCGTTTGTTCATACCAAAATAGCCTTGCAAAGCGGCATGACAAAAGAGCAAATACAAGAAATCCTCAATGGTGATACCAGTAATATCCCTGTTGAAGATGCGGTAGCTGTTCTATTTGGTCAACACTTTGCGGATCAGAAAGAAGATCCAACAGATGACGCAATTTATCGGTTGGTTGACGAGTATGGATTTGAAAAGGCAGAGTTGATTGTTGCAGTATGTAATATGATTACAATGACCAACGGTATGGGCATTTCAATGGATCATTTATGGCGTCGTATTCGGTTCAAATCGGTCGCTCAATCGCGATTCTTGTATGAACTGTTTAACCCCCTATTAACGATGTTTCTATTCCCTGTTTTCAGTCTCTTTCATTTTATGAAAACATTGTACAAAAAGGCTAGTTTATTACCTAATAAGTATGATTTAACAATGTAAGGAAGCTTTGATTATCAATTGAAAACGTGTTCATGTACATTACTGTTTACATTTGTTTTCATAAGCGTATAATGAGGGTGTTTCAATCGAAACAAATCTCATGAAAGCGAGGACTTTAGCATGAACAACTTTGATAATCTTTATTCCAATAATGTGGATTACGTCTCTAGTACGTCTTATGCGAATACAGCATATAGTGCGTATACAGAATCCTTAAAATCCACCTACTCCATTTTAAGTTCTTTACTATCAAGCATTACTAAAGTATTCAAGTAATGCAAATTTACTTAACTGAAAAATAACTGCACCTATCAATGATATAAATTGGTAGGTGCAGTTTTTATTGTGCGCTATTTTGATATTGTTTTGGGGTAATGCCCTCATAATCTTTAAATACTTTGGAGAAATGGGACGAGTTGGCAAATCCTAAGATGGTGGCAATATCTAGGACACTATGGGTTTGTTGTTTCAGTAGCTTTTTTGCTTCAATGACTTTGGTTCGATTGATATAACGGGTAACGGTATAACCCGTTTCATGTTTGAATTGTCGTGATAAATGTTCTTTTGAAATATACAAGTAGTCGGCAATGTCGTGCAAGGATACGCTACCGGTAATGTGACGTCTAATATAAAAGATGGCATTACGGATTAATTTTGAGTAATCGCGTATCGCATATTGATCAACGGCTTCGGTGTATGTAAGTAAGATGTCGCGCATAAACTTATTGGCGTCGAAGTTCGATTTCATCGATTCGATCTGAATCCCAAAGTTTGTCGAGATTTGATGACCAAGTTGGACATCGACACCACCGCGGATGGCCGCCCGGTTACACAAGGTATTCATGATTGTCAGACGGGTTTTGGTATTGCGCAAAGTATCATTGATTGCCCGTTCTGGTAGGTTGGACATGATTTCATGGGTTTGAAAGTTTCTTGCTTTAGTGACGTCACCCGTTTCAATAATCGACATGAACATATCCTCAATTTCATAGTTCCGTTTGACGAACTCGAACTCTTGAAATAAGCTGTCCACATCAATACGTTGGGCGTTTTTGACTCGTTCCGGAGTAAGCAACTTAAACTGAAGGGGATCTAAACCTGTCCCAAACATTCGTTTAATTAGGTGAAATATAAAGTGAATCTCAACAGATTCCAACACCCGTAATTGATTAAACATGCTATCTAACATAACAGCGTCTTCGCGAATTAACCGGAGTCGCTTTTTTAATGCCGTCAAATTGTTCAGATCGGTTTCCTGTTCTAAGAACGGTCCAATAACAACAGTATCTTCTTGAATCATGAATCCAATGTAACTAAGATTCGACACATCTTTTAAACGGGATACGGTATCCGCTTCAATACTACGAATCACTTGAATCCGATTCTTCTTGATAACTTCATTGAGTTTATCGGGAATACTGAGCCCACTGAATAAGCTGGATTCCTTGTTTTCATCCAACACGTAAAACGGAATATTAATTAACTTATACAATACATTGTAAAAACTATCTCGATCCATATCATCACCATCTCTATTATAGATATTTTCGCAAATAACATCAAGAATTTGTTATTTTATATTAATCTGAGATATGAATTCGCTTACAAATTTATACTATTATGGTAGTATCAGAAGTGTGTGAAAGGACAATAACAATGAAAAAAATACGTTTAAACGGTGAATGGAGTTTCACCAAAGATAATGGCTTCGATGCCAATGCAAAGTGGGAGATCGTACAAGTACCCCATACATGGAATAACCTCGATGGCCAAGATGGTGGTAATGATTATTACCGCGGAACCTGTTTTTATAAACGAGACATTGAAGTGGCTTCTCATGAAGGTCGTGTATTTCTTGAATTTGAAGGGGTAAATAGTATTGGTACAGTCTATCTAAACGGGACTGAACTGGGAACTCATAAAGGTGGATATTCTACTTTCCGTTTTGATATTACCGATAGTGCCATAGAAGGAACCAATGAACTGTTAGTTGCAGTGGATAACTCGCATCATGAAGATGTGATGCCGTTAATGGCAGACTTTACCTTCTACGGTGGAATTTACCGAGATAGTTATCTTGTATATACAGCACCTATTGCATTTGATTTAACCCATAAGGGAGCTCCTGGAGTGTATGTATCACAAACAGATATCTCGTACAAACAAGCAAACTTCACCATTGATACCTATATGAACAATGATCTAGAAGATACAGATGTGTCGTTGTCGATTCAAGTATTGGATGCCAATGATTCGGTTGTCCTCTCTCAAGAAGAGGTAATCCACCTATCAAACCATGTTCATACTTCTAGTCGCTTACAGTTAAACAATCCCCATTTATGGAACGGTGTGAAAGACCCATACTTATATACAATCGTTGTTACATTGATAGCGAACAATACCATCGTTGATGAACGTCGTATCCCAACTGGATTCCGCTTCTTCCATATGGATGAAAATGCATTTTATTTAAACGGAGAATTACTTCGTTTAAATGGGGTCTCACGTCACCAAGATCGCAAAGATGTTGGAAATGCATTAACTAAAGCAATGCATGAAGAAGATATGGCATTTATTAAAGAAATTGGAGCGAATTCAATCCGATTAGCTCATTACCAACAAGCACAGTATTTCTACGATTTATGCGATACAGAAGGAATGATTATCTGGGCGGAGATTCCATATATTACCCGTCCTTCAAAAGAAGATCATACTGGATCCAATCCCATGAGTCAAATGGAAGAACTTGTCAAACAAAACTACAACCACAGTAGTATTGTTATGTGGGGCGTTCAAAACGAGATTACCGCAGTTGGAAAACGGGATAATGTTGAGGAAATTGTGACAAACTTACACAATCTAACAAAATCACTCGATCCCTATCGTTTAACGACCCAAGCCCAAGTATCAATGCATCCAGCCCTCGATTCGATGAATACAATCACTGATGTGGTTGCCTTTAATCACTACTTCGGATGGTATAGTGGTGTGGTCGAAGATTTTAAAGGCTGGCTAGCGGACTATCGTGAGAAAAATCCTACGCGTCCTCTTGGACTTAGTGAATACGGTGTCGAAGGAATTATCAAGTATCATTCCGATACTCCTCAAGTAAAAGATTACACAGAAGAATACCATGCCTTATGGCACGAAAAAGCTTATGATATTTTAAGCAATACTCCCTATATCTGGGGAACCTATGTGTGGAACATGTTTACCTTTGCGGCAGACTTCCGTGATGAAGGTGGCGTTCAAGGATTAAACAACAAAGGTCTTGTCAACTTCGATCGTACAATTCGCAAAGATGCCTTCTTCTACTACAAAGCCAAATGGAGCAAAGAACCGATGGTGCATCTTAATTCCAAACGGTTTGTCGAACGACACAACAAAGATATAACGTTAAAAGCCTATAGTAATCTTGATGAAATCACATTCTTTCTCAATGGACAAAAGGTTCCAACAACGGATCATTACGATGTCATTTACACCGCAAATGTAACCTTACAAGAGGGTGAAAATACCGTTACAGTATGTGCCGGTGAGTTATGTGATGAAACGGTATTCATTACTGTGGATGAACCTAACCCATCGTACTCTGTACCGGAAGCCGATCAAGGCAAAGGGGTTCTCAATTTAAATGTCGACAACTGGTTTGACGATCAACTTGATAACGACGAGATCCTACAAATTGATCCAATGTACTACAATGTCAATATGACGATTCAAGAACTACTGGATAATCCTGACACGGAACAAATATTCGATACCTACTTTAGTGAATTCCGTAAACATCCGATGTTCGAAATGGCTGCAGGAATGAGTCTGATGATGATTCATGAGTTTGATAAGAACTCGATGCCACTCGCATTATTAATCCAAGTAAACAAAGCATTACAACAATATAAAAAATAAGGAGATACAGTATGGATACAACAATAAAAGTGAAAAATCGTGCTAGTTTTTGGCAATTGTTTGGATTTGCGGGAAACAATGCAGCAACCAATGCATTATTTGTTTTGATCAGTGGTAGTATGTTTTTAGCATACGGAGCGGATATATATGGATTCTCCACTGTTACCTTAGGATTCTTAGCCGGGGGAACCCGAATCTTTGATGCGATTACCGATCCAATTATTGGGGTTATGGTGGATAAAACCAATACCAAACTCGGGCGCTTCCGCCCGTGGATGATTGCCGGTAGTATTCTATCGAATATCATGTTCTTACTATTGTTTTGGGGCTTAAAAACCGGAACCGATGGTGGGAACTTCTTCTTACTACTTGGTGTATACGTAATTTGGGTTATTGGGTATACGTTCCAAACATCCATTTCCAAAGCTGGACAAAACGTATTAACAAGTGATCCAAAACAACGGACGACGTTAAATGCAATCAGTGGACTGTTTACGATGATTGTATTTATGACCGGTATGATTCTTTACCCAATCTTAGTACCAGAAGGATTTACGAATGTTGCTGAGAACTGGCAAAGTCTTGCGCTTGTTATGGTTGGATTGCAACTATTGTTTACGATCTTTGCACTTGTAGGAATTTGGAAAAAAGATGTTCCTGAAAACTATTTAAGTGTCGCAACATCAACTGAAAAACCAAAAGTAAAAGACTATGTTGAAATGTTTAAAAACAACAAGGCATTGCAAATGCTTGTGGTCGCTGCTTCAACAAACAAAGTAACCTTAACCATTGGCCAAGGATTGGTTGTCTTCTTCTATGCATACGTTGTCTTAAATCCAGAAATGCAATCAACGGTTACACCAACAACGATTATCTTCATGTTACTTGCTACATTTAGCGTACTTGCATATACCCATAAAAGGGGACGAAAAACATCCTTTACCCATCTATCATGGGGTGCGTTCATCTGGGGATTCATTGCAATTGGATTGGTCGCACTTGCTCCAAGTAATTTCTTAATGTTGGTATTTGTACTTGGTATTAATAGTTACTTCATGGGTGGTACTGATCTAAATGTTATTCCGATGATTGGCGATGCCGCCGATTATGAAAATTACAATACCGGGAAATTTATTCCAGGAATGATTGGTACGGCATTCAGCTTCATTGATAAGTTGGTTAGTTCCTTAGGTAGTGTGATCTCTGGGGTATTACTCGCTGCGTTTGGATTTGTCAGTTTAACCGAAACCGAACCGACACCACTTCTATTCTGGGGAATCTTAATAACCTACTTCGCCTTCCCAGCACTCGGACATCTTGCTTCTGTTATTGCGATGAAATACTACCCACTTGACAATGAAATGATGGAAAAAATGCACAAGGAATTAGATGCTCGGTTGAACCCAACCGCAGACATCGGCGATACCTTACAAAATATTGAGTTAGAATAAAAGGATGATGCCTCATCCTTTTTTTGTGTGTACACACACAACTATCAAATATTGTACTTTGTACTTTTCATTTATAAGTATGTCCCCTATAATAAACATATCTAGATAGGAGTGATATCCATGAAAAAATTACTGATTGTATTGATGCTTGTTGGATTAGCCGCATGTAGACCGCAAGGATTACAATGTGATGAAGGATACATTGAAGATAATGGCGTTTGTGTTGTCGATTTGGCACCTTGCGAAGATGGCCTTATCGAAGAAGATGGCCAGTGTGTAGATGCACCACTTGCTGCCGAGGAGATTCTATTATGGGAACTCGAGAAAAGTTTCAATATGTTTTGGTTACTAGCAAACACCAATGAAGAAAGTGATGGCTATGGGTTGATAACAAGTCGGTATCCAACCAATGGATCAATCGCCAGTATTGCAGGTGTCGGTTTTGGTTTAGCAGCAATTCCGATTGGTGTAGAAATGGGCTTCATTACCTATGAAGAAGGTCAGGAACGTGCATTAAAAACATTACAATCAATGAGTGAACTTGTTCGATTTCATGGATTTTACTATCACTTTTGGGACAAAGCGAGTGGAACTCGGTATGGATCTAGTGAAGTAAGCATCATTGATACCGGATTATTCTTAGGTGGTGCCTTAACAGCAGGAGAATACTTTGGTGGTGATGTCAAAACCGTTGCAGATGATATCTATACCGGTGTTGATTGGACCTGGTACTATAATGACACCACGAATAAATTCTATATGGGCTATGATCGTGACGAAGAACAACACTTTGGATCCTGGAACCATGTCGCTGAACAGTTGATACTATATGTCCTCTCCGCAGGTACACCAAATCCCGATTATCGTGTAGGTAAAGAAGCTTACGATCGGTTAGATCGACTATATGGAAGCTATGGTGGCGATGAATTTATTCACAGCTGGTTTGGAAGTTTATTTACGTATCAGTTTAGTCATGCGTTTGTTGATTTCCGTAATTTATGGGATGAAGATGGTGTGAACTGGTGGGATAATAGTGTTGCTGCAACCCTTGCGAACCGTGAGTATGCAATTGATTATTCTTCAACGTTCAAAACCTTTGGTGAAAACTCCTGGGGAATGACAGCGGGTGATGGTCCAACTGGATACAGTGGATTCTATGGTGCTGCACCATCTGGAAATCCAAACTGGACTCATGTAAATGACGGGACAATCACCGTCGCTGGAGCAATCGGCAGTTTACCATTTGCTCCAGAGCTGGTTAGTGATGCCGTACTCTACTTTGATACACTAGATGACTTAAAGGGAACTTTTGGTTTCAAAGATGGTTATAATCTTGAAAATCCAGATGATCCGTGGTTTGCGACCGATTCTCTTGGTATCGATAAAGGGATTACCGTTGTCATGATTGGAAACTATTATACCGAAGTTGTGTGGGATTCCTTTATGCAAAGTGAATATGTCCAAGCTGGACTAGATGAATTGGGGTTCACTGATGTGAATCCTAATGCGACAAGTGAATAACAACTGAATCGATTAACTGGAGTGATTGTATGACCCCAATACCTATCTCTGCGTTCGCAGATGAAATAACCCCCAATTTTGAAGATCAACTAATTGCTTTACAGCAACTTGGCATAGACTATATTTCACTGCGTTTAGTCAATGATAAGAATATTATCGACTACACCATTGATGAAGTGAAATCCTATATAAAACCACTTCTAGATCAATACAATATTCGTGTTTCATCCATTGGTTCTCCAATTGGAAAGGTTGACATTTATGATAAAGAAGCAGTTCAAAAACAGTTTGATAAGATGGATAACCTCATTCAAATATGTCAGGTTCTTAAGGTAAAATATATTCGTATATTTAGTTATTATAATGCTTCTGATACCGATAAAGAACTGGTGCTTGAGTATCTTCATAAACTCATAACCTATACCGACAACACCGATATCTATTTATTGCATGAAAACGAGAAACCAATCTTTGGAGATACTGCTGAGAAATGTTTATATTTAGCGGAAAATATTGATAATCCTCATTTTCAACTAATCTTTGATCCTGCGAACTTCGTTCAGGTCGGACAAGATCCAATCATCGCATTTGATATGCTTAAACGGTATGTGAAATATCTTCACTTGAAGGATGCTTTGTCGGTCGACTCTTCTAACGTCCTCATTGGAAGCGGAGATGCAAAGGTTCAACAAATTGTTAGAGAGTGTATATACAAAGGTGATGTCTCATTTATGACACTCGAACCACATCTTGTTGAATTTACTGGTCTTGAATTATTAGAAAACGAACCTAGAAAAAAACTAAATAGCGTGTATACTCCATTTAAAGCTTTCGAAGAATCTCTTGAAGCATTACGAACAATGATGAAGTAATTATTATTGTTCTTTTTTTACTCTTTTTTGTAATAATAGTTGCCTTTTACTGGGGTCTTATGTATTATAGAGTTGAGCTATGTAAACGCTTGTATATTTTTTTAAACCCTTAGTGAAACGTTTCACTAAATAGGAGGAAACCAATGGTAAAAGTCGGAGTAGTAGGAATTGGAAGTATGGGAACATTTCATGCAAAATCCCTTTATGAAGGGAAAGTTGATGATGCCTATTTATATTCAGTTTGTGATATTAATCCCGAGCGATTAGCATGGGCACGAGAACTTCATAATGTTAAGGTTTACGACAATTTTGATGCGTTCATTGAAGATGAAGCGTTGGATGCAGTCATCATTGCCACACCACATTATGATCATCCAATATATGGTTTAAAAGCAATGCAAAAAGGGAAACACCTACTAAGTGAAAAACCAATTGGTGTGTTTACGAAAAACGTCCGAGATTTAAATGAGTATGCCGAACAATCAAGTTTGGTGTTTGGTATTATGTACAATCAACGGACAAATCCAATCTATCAGAAAGCGCGAGAACTTGTTCAAAGTGGTGCCCTTGGTGAAATCCGTCGGACGAACTGGATTATCACCAATTGGTATCGCAGTTCATCGTACTACAAAAGTGGTGGCTGGCGGGCAACGTGGAATGGTGAGGGTGGAGGTGTGTTATTAAATCAAGATCCCCATCAATTGGATTTGTGGCAGTGGATTTGTGGTATGCCAAAAACCGTACGAGCTTATATGAAGTTTGGTGCACATCGTCAGATAGCTGTTGAAAATGATGTTACGGCTTATGTTGAATACGAAAACGGTGCTAGTGGTGTATTTGTAACCAGTACCTATGATTACCCCGGTACCAATCGTTTCGAGATTGTGGGCGATGGGGGCCAAATCATTATTGAAAACGGGAAACTTGTATTTCATAAATTGACACCGTTTGAGTCTGAATTTGACAGTATCGATCATGAGAATAAATTTGAAGCACCAAACGTTGAAACAGTTACCTATGACATCAAAGAGAACCCCTGGGGTGTTCAACACATTGAAATCCTGAATAACTTTATTGAGGCAATTCTCTATGGAAATGATTTACTAGCTCCTGGTGTTGAAGGAATCAACGGATTAACGATTAGTAACGCGTTCCATTTAAGTGCCTTTACCAATGAAGTTGTTCATATTGAATCAATGGATGAAGATTTATTCTTAAAAGAATTAATTCAGCGAATCGAGGATGAATCATGAGTTTAGGAATCGGAATCGTTGGTTGTGGCGTGATTTATCCATTTCATGTAGAAGCGATAAATCAATATACAAATGCCCATATTGTTGGGATTTATGACCTTGATCACGAGAAAGCATTATCGCACCAAGAGGGACATAACTTCAACGTATATGAAACCCTTGAAGCGATGCTTAGCGATGATAAGATTGACGTCATTCATGTACTAACACCACATCATGAACATTACCCTATCACCAAGAAAGCCCTACAAGCAAACAAACATGTCTTCGTGGAAAAACCATTTACAATCTATCATAAACATGCAAAAGAATTGGTCGAACTAGCTGATCGTAAAAACAAATACCTCAGTGTTTGTTTTCAACATCGAACCGATAAAACCACTGCATTGATCAAAGATTATGTCACGAACAAGACGTATGGGAACTTACTTGGGATTAAAGGAATGGTGCACTGGTTACGCGATGCCACATACTACAACCAAGCTTTGTGGCGGGGAACGTGGAAAGAAGAAGGTGGTGGGTCGTTAATTAATCAAGGGATTCATACCTTGGATTTAATGATTCATATTGCCGGGACGGTAGAGCACGTCCACGGAACATGGATGAACATTGATCATCCCTACATTGAAGTGGATGACAATGCCTACTTAACCCTTGATTTTACATCAGGGGCAAAAGGTCTATTCAACTCAACCAATAGTTTTGCGATGAGTACCGATGTCCAACTGGAATATCATTTTGAACATGCGCATTTCTATCAAATTGGCGAAACACTCTATCAGATGAACGATAACGAACTAGAGAAAGTTGCTGAGAATACGACGCGCGAGGGTGTAAAATCGTATTTCGGTAGTGGCCACATTGATATTATTCGACAGTTCTATGACGCCATTATTCATGACAATAAAAACTATGTTCGCGGTGTTGATACATTAGAAACATCCCGAATAATCGATATCGTCTATCAGTCTTAACTCGATAGATGTACTACTATAAGGAGGTATTCGTATGATTACCTATGACAATAAGCGATTTATTATCAATCAAGATAAACCCTTCCTATGGGGTGGAGAACTGCATTATTTCCGGGTTCATAAAAACGACTGGAAGGATCGGATTAAAAAGATAAAGGATGCCGGTTTTAACTTGGTTAGTACCTACATCCCGTGGATGTGGCATGAAGTTGAAGAAGGCCAGATGGATCTCGATGGATCGACATGTCCCGAGAAAGATTTGATTAGTTTCATTCAATATGTCCAAGATGCCGGATTGTATTTACTAGTACGTCCTGGCCCGTACGTCATGGCCGAAACTGTAAACTCCGGTTTACCAGCATGGTTACTTAATAATTATCCAGAAATTCGCGCTCAAAAAGAAAATGGTGAGTACCACAACAATAATAGCGTTGTCAGTTATCTTCATCCGACATATCTAGAAAAAGTTCAGAAATGGTACAACCATGTCTTTGATGTTTTGGTTCCGTTTGAAATCCAAAACGGTGGACCAATCATTATGACACAATACGATAATGAAGTGGGGATGTTTCACTGGGTTACCCAACAAGGAGACTACAGTGATGTGACGTTATCGTACTTTATTCGTCATCTGGAAACATACAATCCGTCTTTACTTAAAAAATCAACTTGTGAAACATGGGATCAACTACTAAGTGCATATAAACAAGAGCAAACAACAAAGGAAGAATCAATTCAACTGAATCAATGCTATAAAACCTTCTTCCGCGGTTATATTAAAGATTATCTAAATCTACTAATCTCCTTCTCTAGAGAGCGGGGTAGCGTCGTTCCCCCAGTAGTTAATATTCATGGATTCTCCCAAATTGATTATGCAAAAAGGGGATTTCGCTACCCTGTCGGGCTCTCTCAACTCTATGAAACAAGAACAATACCTGAGGTTATCTTGGCTGGAGATTATTATGTTGGAAATATTGTTAGTGAGAACTTTTTTGATGTGATTATTGCCAATAGTTTCACGGCAGCGATTCAACCGCAGAATCAACCACTATTCAGTGCAGAATTTCAAGGTGGTTTTCAAAACGGGGTTCCCCGTTTACAACCGACAACCCATGATTTAAAATCTCGCTTAGCGATATCAAACGGGATGAATGCGATCAATTACTATATGTTTGTCGGTGGCGAAAACTTTGATGAAATGGGGATGATTTCCCGGCGTCACGATTGGCAAGCAGCTATCGGAATGAATGGGGAATTACGACGACACTATTTCGTAATTCAGCGTTTAGTTGATGTTGTAAAAACATATGGTGAAGCATTGCTTGATGCATCGTATCAAACATCAACAACCTTTGGTTTCTATCCCGATTACTTCATGACCGAATACAACAATTCGTATACCCGTCACCAATCCAATACGATGACACGAGAACGACAAACCTATCTGTTTAATGGCGTTGGTAAATCACTCGCCATGAACAACATCTCCTTTGATAGTATTGATTTATTAGATCCTACTCCGATTGATGTGTCCTCCCATCCGACATTGATTGTTTTTAGTACTTTGTGGATGGATAAGCCTGTTCAGAAAAAGCTCGTTACATACATGAAAGAAGGAGGTCACCTCTTCTTATATCCAAAACTCCCCGAGAGAGATTTACGGGAACGTCCTTGCACCATTCTTGCGGATGCGATTGGCGTTACGAAATTGAATAGTGCTTATCAGCGCGTTCATATTTTAGAAGAAGATTCCGTCAACTGTCATGTGGCTGAAGTGTATGATGTGCAAGAAGGATATGCGACTCTCGATCAAGATCATAGTCAAGTCACAGGATTTGTTCAATCAGTGGGTAAAGGTCAAATCAACCTCTTTGGAATGGCGATCAAATCCGATTGGGATTACATTGACGACATCACCAAGGACGTTTTGGAGTTGTCCAATATTAACGCTCCCTTTGAAACTGATGAATGGATCAATATTGTCATTCGTGAATCTGCCCAAGGACGCTTCTACTTCATTCATAATTTTGAAGAGTTTGAAAAAACAACAACGATTCGTCAAAACGGGGTCGGAATCTTTGATAATCATGTCTTTACAATACCGTTTCGTAAAGGTCTCATCCTTCCTGAAAACTGGACGATAGCCAAAGATTTCACCATTACCTATTCCACTTGTGAAATTCATCATAAAGAGCTTTCAGATGATTCAATAACAGTAACACTAACCGCCTTAAATGATCATGAAAAAATAGCCTTTGAAGGAGATTATACGCCTTCAAGTTCTTCTACTATCACAATCAATAACAACATCATTCATCTCACCAAAGGAGTACATACCATCACATGGACGAAAAACTAAAACAATTAATCGAACAGGAAATGAAGGGATCCTTCCATTTCTTCTGGGACAACACCAACACCGATCCTTCGAGTAAAGGGTATGGACTGATTCTCGGAACCGACAAACATCCCGATCGATCCAGCATTGCTTCGGTTGGATACGGCTTAGCTGCTATCGTTATTGGTGTAGAACGAGGATATATCACATTTGAAGAAGGATATCACCGCGTACTCACCTCCTTGGAATCAATCTTCCACAACATTGACAAGAGTCATGGATTTTATGTGCATTTCATTCGCATGTCCACCGCCGAAACGATGGGCAAAGACAAAGGACGACCAAGTGAATATTCCACCATTGATACAGCGATCTTCTTAATGGGTGTCCTTGCTGTCAAAGAGTATTTCAAGCAAGATGTTGAAAGCATTTCCGATAAGTTACTCCAAGAAGCCGATTGGGAATACTTGGTAAAAGATCACGACACCAAACCAGTATTCCGCATGGCCTTTGGAAAAGAACGTTATAAAACCGAAGATGGCTTCAATAAAGCATCATGGGATCATTATGCCGAACAATTAATGATGTATATCCTATATGCCGGACAAAAAGATTGTGACCCAAAACTAGCTAAAAAACTCTATGATAGTTTTCATCGTCCGACTGGATCCTATAGAGGAAAACCATATGTTCATTGCTTCAATAATGCCCTCTTTGTTCATCAGTTCAGTCACTTGTTTATTGATTTTGATACGTATGTTGATGAATCAGGATTCAGCTGGTTTAACAATAGCATCGCCGCAACCCTAGCAAACAAACAGTGGTGCAACGACAACCCTCAATATAATACCTTCAAACAAGGGTATTGGGGATTAACCGCATCCCATTGTAAACGGGGGTACTGCGTAGTAGGTGGACCACCATGGGGCAACGAACATGTCAAGGATCATATGCCAAAGATCGATGGTACGGTTGCGCCATACGCTAGTTTGTCGTCGATCATGTTTACCCCAAAAGAGAGTCTTGAACAACTTCAAAAGTTCGCGCTAGATAATAAGATGTGGGGACCATATGGATTATATGATTCGTTTAACTTTGAAGAGGAACCTTGGTACTCCAATAGCTATATTGGAATTGACAAGGGACCAACATTACTTGCTCTAGATAACTATCTACACCAAACAGTACTCACCCTTGTAACCAATAGCGACTATGTACAACGAGCATTACAACGTCTTAAGTTTCATCGGAAAGGAGAGTAACAATGAGGATTATCTATATTGATATTGATACCATGCGTGCCGATCATCTGGGATGTTATGGGTATCACCGAAACACAACACCCAACATTGATTCCATCGCAAAAGATGGGGTTCGATTTGAACACTATTACACCTCAGATGCGCCCTGCTTACCATCACGTACCGCATTATTCAGTGGCCAGTTTGGGATTAATACCGGGGTCACCAATCACGGTCGAATCGCTTCCCAATTAAAGTTAGACCCGAAACGTAGCTTCAAACATCGATTTGAAACCGACAGTCTTTTCGGAATGCTTCGAACCCATGGATTCCATACGGTTGGAATCACCCCATTTGCTTCTCGCCATTCCGCATGGTATTACTATTGTGGTTTCAATGAAATTTACGATACTGGTAAATTCGGTGATGAATCCGCTGAAGAAATCTTACCTATCGCAACGAGTTGGTTAGAAGATCACGCCGAAGAAGATAACTGGTATTTACATGTTAATTTCTGGGATCCACACACACCCTATCGCGTCCCCAAAGATGTTAAAAATCCATTTGAAGACGATCCCATCCCCTCATGGATAACCGCCGATGTTCTTGAAGAACACCTCAAACTTGCAGGACCACATTGTGCCCAAGAAATCGGGATGTATTCCGACCGAGTACCGGAGAGATTCCGTTATCGTCAACCTGGTAGACTGGATACTATGGATGATGTGAAACGTCTCTTTGACGGCTACGATTTAGGTATCCATTACGCGGATCAAGCGGTTGGGCGCATCATTGATCTTCTGAAAGAAAAAGGTCTCTACGAAGATACTGCGATAATCATTTCCACGGATCATGGTGAAAATATGGGAGAACTTGGAATCTACGCCGAACATGGTACCGCGGACAATATTACATGTCGCATTCCAATGGTTGTCAAATGGCCAGGTGGAATGAAAAACCACGTGGATACAGGATTCCATTACAACTTGGACTTGGTTCCAACCATTTCCGAACTGATTAATTATACAAAACCATCGACATATTGGGATGGAAATAGTTATGCTAAGACGATACTAGAAGGGAAAGTATCCGGACATAAGGAATTGTTCTTGTCGCAAATGTCCCACGTTTGTCAACGCAGTGTCCGTAAAGATGATTATCTCTATGTACGCACCTATCACGATGGTTATCACTTCTTCCCGAAACATATGCTGTTTAATATCAAAGACGATCCACATTTAGTTCATAACATTGTCGAAGAGAAGCCCGAAGTAAAACTCGAATGTGAAAGTGCCTTATTTGAATGGGTGGACGAACAAATGCTGAAAATGGAAATCAAACAAGATCCATTATGGATAGTCCTTGGAGAAGGTGGACCTTTCCATGCCAATGGAAATTTAAAACATTATTGTGAAAACCATTTAACTAAAACCGGTCGTGAAGCCTATATTCCGAAATATAAAGACAAACATCCTAACGAGTTTAAAAAATGAATGTAGCTGTTCAATTATATTCCCTTCGCGACTACATTCAAACCAAAGAAACACTGGAAGATACCCTTCAAAAACTAAAATCGATGGGCTGTGAGTATGTCCAGTTATCCGGTTTTGGACGACTAACCGATGAGAAGATTACCTGGTACAAAGAACTATTTCCCAAGTATAGTATTCAGATTATTGCAACGCACATTGATTACAATCAACTCCAAGAAGAATTTGATTACATTGTTCAGTTTCATCACGATATGAACATTCCGTATGTAGGTGTTGGCGCTTTGCCATCGAAGTTTGCTCGTGATAAAGTCAAAGACTATCAACATTTTATTTTCGAGATGAACATTCTCGGAACAAAACTCCAGAAGCAAGGCCTTCAACTAACCTACCATAATCACTCATTTGAGTTTGTCCAACTTGGACCATTTATTCCTTTTGATATTTTGTATCAAAACATGGATCAACGCGTTGTACAGTTTCTACCCGACTTCTACTGGCTTCAAGCCGCTGGTGTCAATCCACTACAGTTTATTCAGAAGTACCACGCCAATTTTGATATCGTTCATTTAAAAGATATGCGAGTACAATTAGTTAATGATTGGATAACGAAACCCGTGTATTGTTCAATCGGTGACGGAAATATGGACTACAAATCAATTATTGAAACACTGTATTCAAAGAATACAAAATACTACATTATTGAACAGGATCAGTTCCTTACAAATAACCCGTTCAATGAAATAAAACGAAGTATCGATTTCACTATTAATACGCTACAAACATGTTCTGATTAAGTTCGAAATATGGGTGGAATATTGAATCAGTTGAAACGTTTCACCTAATCTACTCAGCTGATAGTCGAAAACGTTTTGACTGCTTAGTTTAGCCGTTTGATTATTATTGAACCGTTTATATTAATCCGTATATTTTATTGACATTAGAAACAGATAGTGATACAATTAATTTATCAAGTAAGCGATTTCATGAATCGTTTAAAAAAAATAAAAATAAGGAGAGAATTATGAAAAAATTATTACTTGTTGCTTTGGTTGGACTTTTTGCGTTTAGCCTAACAGCTTGTAAAGAGGAAGAATCAGGGGTTCCAGTATTTGCTGGTGCTGTTGATCAAACAGTTGAAATTGACACAACATTCGACGCACTTGATGGTGTAACAGCTGAAGACGCTGAAGATGGCGATTTAACAGCTGATATCGTTGTTACAGGAGACGTTGATACAAGCACAGTTGGTGAGTATACAGTAACTTATACAGTAACAGATAGTGATGGTAACGAAGTTGAAGTTGAAGTTACCATAACTGTTGAGTATGGGCCTCGTACTGTAATTACTTACGCTGGTTGGAACGTTGGTACAGCAGAAGCAAACAACTTAACACGTCGTTTAATTGCTGAGTTCAATGCTACAAATCCTATGTACGAAATCGAAATCGTTGAGTACGAAGGAAACTACAATGAATTCTTAGCGACACGTGCTGCTGCAGGAGACTTCCCAGACGTAGTATTATCTGGTAACGTACCAGACTTTATCGTTGCTGGTTATGCTGGTGACATCACATCCGTTGCGGAAGCAGATGATGAATGGACAGACATTCCTCAAAACTTACGAGATGCCGTTACGTACAATGGTAAAGTATTTGCAATTCCAAGTTCAACAAACTACCTAGGTATGTTCGCGAACTTAGACTTAATTGATGATGCAAATATTACAACCGACTTTACAACCTTAGATTACACCTATGACGAATGGATTGCTGCAATTGAAGCTGCTACTGATACCACACGTACCGATGGTACATCTACTGCAGGTATCACCATTCCAACAAGCATCGTTAACTGGTTACCTGCTGTTTTAGACCAAGAAGCTGAAACACCACTAGGAATTGGACACTTTGTCTACAATGGTGAAGAATTCTTACTAAACAGCCAAGTAATGAAAGATGCATTAGCCGAAGCTGCTAGTATCGTTAGCAACCAATGGTCTGTTAGCGCATATAGCACAGCTCCTACGGGACCACTCGAAGACCAACCATCTGAACGTGAACAATTATTCGGTTCAAACTGGGATGGATTCGCATTCCGTAACGGACTTGCTGCATTCAACTGGGATGGAACATGGGCTACTTCATTACAAGACAATGCCGATGATGCTGGATTCGATCTTCAGTTTGTTGGATTACCAGGTGGAAACGTTGTTGGTGTTCAAGACTTCATGACGATTTCAAAAACAACCGACAACTTAGAAGGTGCATTTGAAGTTGCAAAATGGTTAAGCTTTGGAGCTGATGGAATTAACGCTCGCTTTGACATCGTTGAAAATACTGTACCAGATACCGAAAATGGTGAAAGTGCATTATCAATCGCTGGATTACCAGTAAACTCGACACAAGCAATCGTTGACAAATGGTTTGAAAATTACCCAGTTGCTGGTGTTCAAGAATGGTTCGAAGCTGCTGCTACAGGTGAAGTTACCGTTCTGAACGAAGGAAACAAATTTGTCCCTGGATTCTTATGGGCACGCTTCTGGTATGATACTGGTATTGATGCAACCATCTCAAGACCAGATAACGATCCAGGATCAACCTTATCAATTGGTGACTTAATTTGGGATTCTCAATTAGGACGAATCGTTTATTCTGATTACATGACTCCTGAATTAGAAGCCGCAATCAACTACGAGTTTGCCAAAGCATACAACGCATTATTATTATCAATGCTTGAAGACTAATACGCAGTACGGAGGATACTGAATATGAATGCAAATATTACACGGAAAGTAATGATTATAACGATCTCATCTTTTCTCACGATATTTGCTCTGGTATTCATAATATCAACATTTATAAATGTGAATAATGATAGTATGAGGGGTAATGAATTTTACCCCTCATATCCTTTATTTAACGAAGTTTCACAACCTGAAAACACCATTACACTGAACGTTGAAGATTACTTTGATAATAATGGTGTGACTGAAGCTGGGGACAATAAAGGTTATGAAGGAGCAGTGTATCGTTGGGATACCGATAACGAAGATTTTACCTATGAAGCAGACATTCCAAGTG
Organism: Candidatus Xianfuyuplasma coldseepsis; assembly: GCF_014023125.1. Classification (GTDB taxonomy): domain Bacteria; phylum Bacillota_I; class Bacilli_A; order Izemoplasmatales; family Izemoplasmataceae; genus Xianfuyuplasma; species Xianfuyuplasma coldseepsis. Next base: position 985,357 of record NZ_CP048914.1, on the reverse strand, counting down.
ATGGATTGTACTACATTGCTCTGGATTATTTAAGCTTAACCGATAGTGTAAAATCAATTGATTTATCCATTTCAGTAAACGGAGAGTACATCAATGAAGATGCGGAGAATATTCGCCTTTTTTCAACTTGGGCGAGTGAATCGACTGATGATGTATTCGATCGCTACCATAATGAAGTATTGAGTCCCCAGATCAATGAAGACATTTGGCAGACCGTTTATTTACGTGATCAGTTGTTCTTAGATGCCGAACCATTAGTCTTTGAACTGGACGCTGGTCTCCAAGATATTACCATTGAAAAAGGCAGTGGCGACATCCTTTTAGGAGATGTCCACATCGTGCCGATGTTTGATCTTCAAACATATGACGAATATAGTGCAAACCACACAGGTGTTATGACGAGTGAGGAGTTGCTCTTTGTTGAGGCTGAAAACTATACGTATAAAAACGACGTATCGATTTTACCCAGCATTGAGAAATCACCGTCCGTTACACCTTTTTATGTGGAACAAAACTATTTAAACACCATAGGAGCTTCCTTTATGGATCCTGGACAACAAATTACCTATGGCTTTACGGTTGAAAATACTGGTTATTACAACATAACCTTAAAATATACCAATGACACCTTTACCAATCGAGCAAGCTTCCGAACAGTCTATATCGACGGTGTCATTCCATTTCAAGAATTACAAGATTATAAATTCGATTACACTACTTCTTGGCAACAAGAAACCCTTGGTAATGGCGATCCCTTCCATATCTATCTCGAAGAAGGGATCCACTATATGACCTTAGAGGCATCCGCCGGACTCTACGCCGATGCCTATAACGATATGCTTCGAATCATTGATGAAATCAGTGATTATGCATTGCAAATAAAACGATTAACTGGTGGCGATACCGACACGAATCGTGAATGGAATATCGAGGAGTTTCTTCCGCAAACAACCGAACTACTGCAATCTTGGCGCAGTGATATTGTGGCGATGGAAGATGCATTAGATACGCTTAAAACAGTGAACCGCAAATCAACACAACTCCACAAACAACATGAAATTGTCTTACAGAAATTAGATGAGTTGTTGAAAGATGTGGATGAAATTCCCCATAATTTAACATTATTAAATGAAGGGTCGAACTCGATTTCACAAGTCCTTTCATTAATGGCAACGGACATGATTACTCAACCGCTCCAACTCGATGCCCTCTACATTCATTCTGAGGATACGAAATTACCGAAAGAACAGGCAAATTTCCTTGTTGAATGGATTGCGAGTATGCAAGTGTATCGGGAAAGTGCGAATATTGAAGTCGATGACGAATACGATATTGATGTATGGGTAAACCGTTCACGGTACTACATCAATATGATGCAACAAATGACGGATACGTACTTTACACCGGAAACCGGAATTAAAGTACGATATAGTGTTATGCCAAATGAAGGGAAACTAATATTGGCTAACGCGGCCAATACCCAACCCGACTTAGCCCTTGGGGTAAGTGGATGGTTACCGTATGAACTTGGACTACGTGGCGCAGCCGCCGATATGCGACAGTTTGATGAATTCTATGAAGTCATCGATAACTTCATGCCCGGTAGTATGCTTCATATGATTCATGATAACAAGGTGTATGGTCTTCCTGAAACCCAAGACTTTATGGTGACGTTCTATCGTGAAGACATTTTTAACACCCTTGGTCTTGAAGTGCCTGAGACGTATGATGAAATCATAGAAATCCTACCAACCTTACAACGCTACGGTATGAACTACTACTTACCGCTTTCTGCGGAAAGTGCCCTAAAAGGATTTGCCGCAACATCTCCATTCATTTATCAATATGGTGCAACGTATTATACACCGGATGGATTTGCCGCAAATATTGATACCCCTGAAGCGTTACAAGGAATTGAAATGATGATTGATTTATATACGGTATACAGTTTACCGTTGCAAACACCGAACTTCTACAATCACTTCCGTGAAGGATTGCTTCCAATTGGTGTCGCCAATTTCAATACGTATGTACAGTTATTGTTTGCCGCTCCTGAAATTGCGAATAAGTGGGATATTGCTTTGGCACCTGGAGTATTACAAGAGGATGGGATTACCATCCGTCGTGATACGACAGGTACAGCACAATCGAGTATCATCTTTGAAAAGAGTGAGAAACAAGAGGAAGCGTGGGAACTTCTCAAATGGTGGATGTCGACGGAGATTCAAACCAAGTTCACCAACGATCTCTTAATCACCTTTGGCGATGGCTTCTTGTGGAATAGTGCTAATATCAATGCCTTGGCAGAACTACCACTGGATGAAGATCACTTAAATATTATCCTCGAACAACTTACACATATCCACGAAGTGCCGAAGATTCCTGGTGGATACAAAATGGAACGGGAGTTGTCGAATGTCTGGAATACCGTCGTCTTCGATGGAGTCGATATCCGGAGCGCGATTGATGATGCGATCATCCTAATCAATCGTGAACTCGAACGTAAATATGCTGAATTTGGCTATATGGATGAGGATGGAAATGTGCTAAACGAGTACATTATTCCAACCATTGACGATGTCAAAGCATGGCAAGAAAGAGAGGAGTGATAATATGAGCGAATGGATTTTGAAGACCAAGAAATCAATGTCTGATATGTCGACAAAGATTATCAATTTTGTCGAGAAAAACGACCGTTCAACTTACATCTTTGTTGCTCCTTATGTCATCTTGTTTACGACGTTTATCGTCATTCCCGTATTTCTAGCAATTATATTAAGTTTTACCTATTTCAATGGGATTCAGTTCCCGACATGGAATGGGATTAATAACTATATTTATATCCTAACCGAAGATGAAATCTTCATGAAAACCGTCTTACCAAACACATTACTATTTAGTGTGATTGTCGGACCTGGTGGATACATCTTGTCGTTTGTTTTAGCGTGGATGCTTAGTCAAATTACGCACCGAGCACGAACCGTTCTCGCATTGATTATTTACTCACCGTCGATGACCGCCGGTATTGCGATGAGCGTTGTGTGGAAAATCATGTTCAGTGGTGATGAACGTGGATTTATCAATTCGATGTTACTCCAACTAAATCTAATAAACGAACCCGTCCAGTTCTTACAATCTCCAGAATACTTGATGACGATTATGATTATTGTATCGTTATGGAGTAGTATGGGGGTTGGATTCTTGGCGATTTTGGCAGGGTTATTATCCGTTAATAAAGAACTGTATGAAGCGGCCTATATTGATGGAATGAAAAGCCGCCTTCAAGAGATTTTCTACATTACGATTCCATCGATAAAAAAACAAATGATGTTTGGTGCCGTTATGAGTATTGTTGGTACCTTTAGTGCGGGAGCGATTGGGGTGGCCCTTAGCGGGGCGAACCCGACACCACAGAACGCTGGACAATTGATTCTAAACCATATTGAGGATTATGGTTTAATGCGTTCGGAGATGGGTGTTTCTGCAGCTTTATCCGTCATCTTACTCGGAATAATTTTCTTCTTCTCGAGCGTCTTTAAACGACTGCTCAAGGAAGATGAGTAGGGGGTGCTGATATGTCTGTAGGAACCAACTTTAATCCTCGTAGATTTCATAAATCACAGTTAAAATTCTATTTATTCTTAGGTCCATTTGCCGTCTTTATGGCACTACCGATTGTGTACATCTTCTCGACTGCATTTAAACCAATTGATGAACTATTCGCATTCCCACCACGGTTCTTTGTTCGTCGTCCGACCATTGAGAACTTCCGGGATATCTTTAGTTTTGTCGAATATGGATTACCAGTTGCCCGGTACTTCATGAACAGTGTCATCGTGACGTTGTTCGTTGTGGGACTAAGTGTTTTACTGAGTACCATGGCAGGATACGTATTATCCAAGAAAACATTTAAGGGACAGAAGTTTATTTTTGAAGTAAACAAAATTGCCTTAATGTTTGTTGCTGTTGCCGTTACGATTCCACGTTTCTTAGTCATAAGTAATATTGGAATTATTGATACAATGGCTGCCCATGTGTTGCCGATGATTGCGATTCCGGTTGGGTTGTTCTTGGTAAAACAGTTTATTGATCAAGTACCGGATGAACTGATTGATGCCGCCAAAGTCGATGGTGCTGGAGACGTATACATCCTATCAAAAATCGTTTTCCCACTGGTTCGTCCTGCGGTTGCGACAATTGCGATACTCAGTTTCCAAGCAACGTGGAATAATACCGTTACATCTACGATTTACGTTAATGATGAATTAAAACAAACGTTTGCCTTTTACATGTCAACACTCACCAACATTAGCAATAGTGTTGCTGCTGCGGGATTAGGTGCTGCCGCAACGTTGATTATGTTTGTCCCGAACCTTGTGATTTTCATGTTCTTGCAAAGTAAAGTCATGAACACAATGGCTCATTCAGGTCTGAAATAATGCGCCTCTTACGTCGTAGTTTACTGATTGTATTGTTTCTGCTTCTGTTGCAAGCACCCAGAGCCATTCAAGCAGATACGCCGATTCAATACATACCGTATCGAACCTATACAATTGGACTCGAGTCCAGTTTGGTTCGAACGGCCACAGCGTATGAAGGAACGTTTATCTTAAATGAGGGATTTTCAGCCCCTCAAGATATCTTTATCTTAGATGATGTTGTCTACATTGCCGATACGGGTAATGGTCGGATTTACATGTACAATCAAGAAACCCGGGAACACTCGGAACTAACCCATGAACTTCTCGCGGAACCAACGGGGATTTTCCTGACCGATGAAGGGGAGTTGTTTATCGCTGATGCAGCGACGGATCTCGTCTTACATTTTGATGCGGATCTCCAATTTGTTCGCTCGATTGGTCGTCCTGATGAACCATTGTTTGGGACCGAATTAGAAGCTCCGTACGAACCCTATAAAGTCGCCGTTGATGAACGGGGATACATCTATGTCATTACTGAGGGTGGATCCAACGGTATTATTCAGATGGATGCGAATGGGGATTTCTTGGGATACTTTGGAATCAATGATGTGACGATTTCGTTGCAACTCTTAATCAATCGTGCATTGATGAGTGAGGAACAACGGGAAAAATTCGCATCTTTACGACCCAAACCTGCAACAAATATGGCAATTGATACCAAAGGATTGCTGTATACGATTACTCGGAATGAGTACGTAACACCATTGAAAAAGTTGAATATTGAAGGAAACAATATATTAACAGAATATCAATTTATGGATCCCAACTATCAAGACATTACGATTGATGGCGACGGTAACATCTATACCGTTAGTAGCGGTGAGGATGTCCGCACCGTTATCAGCGTCTTTGATAGTTTTGGGAACTTGTTATTTACCTTTGGTCGTCAAGAAGTGAATAGTCTCCGTAATGGAGAATTTGAACTGGCTACTGGAGTTGCGGTGGATAATCGTGGTGATGTGTGGGTCTTAGATGGCCAAGCCAATAATGTTCAAGTCTTTAGTAAAACCGAGTTTGCGAATTTGGTATTGTCAGCAATTGAAATGTATAAAACCGGACAGTACGAACAGTCGGAAATCCTATTCAAAGAAATCATACGTCAAAATTCATTGTTCGCCATTGCGCATTCACGTTTAGGTAAGATTTATGAACGGAATGAAGAGTTTGAATTATCATTAGAAAGTTATCGCATTGCCAATAATAAAGAGGGCTATTCCAATGCTTATTGGGAGATTCGTGATGCGTGGATTTCAGCATGGATAATGCCGATTGTGATAACTTTTATTGTACTGTATGCTGGCGTTCGTATCTTTGATAAAACGAGATATAAAGATCGATACGTCGCCTGGAAACAGGAACTTCATGAAAAACTACTGCAGTATGAATTATACAACGAACTCCGGTTGCAGTTAAGTGTGTTAAAACATCCAATTGAAGCGGTCTATCACATTAAGTATAAACAGCGATATAGGCTTCGTACAGCGGTTGGTATGTATGTGATATTTATCTTACTAAATATCCTTTCTAACTATTATATTCGCGGATATTTATTCAAAAATACGTTTGCGGATTTGGTGTTTAGTTATGAACTTCTTAAATGGAGTGTGCCGGTACTGTTGTTTGGTGTTGCCAACTACTTGGTAAGTACGCTTCAAAATGGAGAAGCATTCTATCGTGATATCTTTATTGGATTTGTCTTTGCTTTAACACCGATTTTCTTGTTTAAAATACCAATCGATATCTTAAGTAATGTTTTAACCTATAACGAAGCCTTTGTCTTCCAGTTCTCCAACTTGATTATGATGGGGTATAGTATTGTCTTGCTCCTCGTGATGATCAAAGAATTGAACAACTTTAAATACGGTGAGTTGTTTGTCAATATCTTCTTAACATTCTTCGTGATGATTATTGCGATTATTCTATATCTGATTGTTAGTATCTTACTATCTCAACTATTTGAGTTCATCTTTGATATCTTTAGGGAGGTGTTTATCGTATGATTCGACAACGTATGGTTACATTGATCGCGTTTGGTATGGTTGTATTATTGTTCTTCGCGAACTCTGTTGAAGCGGCTGCGGATGATCCGTACACATTCTTAGAGCAGGGAACAACCCTGATTGATTCGAACTTATTTACCCAATTGGAAGATTATACCCCGTATGAACAAGGTGTTGTCAACATGGATGATTTTGACATGGTATTGGACAACAACAATTATGAAATGTACTTAAATCCTGATGGACTTGCGGTACGATTCGTTGATAAAGATACCGGGTTTGTCTGGGCGTCCGACGTTATCAATATTGATGATTATGAACTATCTGGTTCCTGGCGTCGGCGTATATTAAGTAGTATTTATATTGATTACATCGATGAGGAAAACCGTCCTCAAGGGACTTCGTTACTTCATCGTCGTAGTAGTGAAAACCCGGAAGTGGATTATACCATTTCGGGAAACACGATTCACTTTGAAGTGGATTTTGAAGAAGAAGAATTCTATCTCGAGTATTCCATCGAGTTGTTTGAGGATGGATTTGACGTCTTTATGGATACAGAAAAGGTGGATGAATATGGCGTTAATAAAATCACTAAAATTACCTTCTTTGAATTCTTAGGTAGTTCTTATGAAGATGATATTCCGGGATATATGTTTGTCCCATCGGGGAATGGAGCATTGATTCGTTTTACCGAATCGTCCCCAGTAAACAGTACGTATGTGGCGCGGTATTATTCACAAGATAAATACCGTGAGATTTCATCTCATGATACCATGTTGAACTATCCACTATTTGGTAGTGTCTATGGCGTTAATGAGAATGGCTTTTTAGCAATCATTGAAGAGGGTAGTGAATATACTCAGTATAACTACAAACCACCAACGTTCCAAGCGGAATTCCATTTGGCTTCGGCGATCTTCTTACTGCGTGAAAACTATATACAAAACGTTAGTGGTGGGAATAGTGTCACCATATATGAGAAGGATATCAAAGATTACAATCCACATGTATCATTCCATTTCTTGAAAGAAGATCAAGCGAATTATGTGGGTATGGCCAATGTCTTTAAAGATTATCTTATCGAAGAAAGTATTTTAACAACAAGAACCAGTGGTGAACCATCGATTCATATCGATGTGTTAGCCAAAGAATATGAACAAGGTTTATTGTTTAAAAACAACTATATTATGACCTCGACGAATGCTTTATTAGATATAAACAAAGACCTTGTTAGTAATGGTGTTGACAATATTGTGTACTCCATGCGTGGCTACAACAAGGGTGGATACAGCGATCGTTCATTTGATAATTATGCCTTTGATCGTCAAGTTGGACGAGCATCAGATTTGAAAAATCTTGATGTCCTCTTCTACTACGATCCAACGGTACATTATACCGATAGTTCGGTAGTTCCTAGACATACCCTACAACTAATCAATATGACACCTGCACAAGTCGGTATTCAACGGGGAGAGTACTTCCAATACTATGTCGATATTGATGCGTTTCGTGAGGAATTCCCAAAAGCAATGGATCGCTTGAATGAGTATGGTGGAGTATTACTTGATGGTATTTCCAATAACATCAATACCAAAGAAGGGATGTCTCGGAAAGAGGTTATTGCCTTATACGATGAGTTGGTCTTTAAACCGATGCCACAAATACGACCCAATTACTACATGTGGGACAATACGTCGCTGTATTTCCAAAGTGCACTGTATCACAACCGGAGTCGTTTCTTTACCGATAGTGTTCCGTTTGAACAAATCATCTTGAGTGGGTATATGCCGATGTATTCCCAATATCTTAATTTCAGTCCAAACATTAATATCGATTTATTACGATTGATTGATTTTGGTGTTTATCCTGCGTTCTTAATTACCGATCAACCGAGTCACTTACTATCGAAAACGATGAGTAGTGAGTTATATGCGACCTACTATGGGAACTTGAACAACTACATCTATGCAACCTACGACAAGATTAGTGATGCGTTCATGTATACCGCTGGTGAAGAGATTGTCGGTCGTGAAGTACTGGCTCAAGGGGTTGTGAAAGTAACCTATAGCAATGATGTCGTCATTTACGTGAACTATTCAAACGATGACTATACCACCGGTAATCAGGTGACGATTGAAGCACTTGATTACAAGGTTGAAAGGTGAGTGATCGTATGAAAAAATCACGAATTTCAATGAAGACACGGGAGAACTTACTTGGGTATGGATTTATATCCCTATGGATTATTGGGTTTGCTGTGTTCACGTTCTACCCAATAATCTATTCGTTCTTCTTAAGTTTAAACTTTGTCAGTATTCCAACCTCTGGAATTGAACTGGAGTATGTTGGGTTTGCGAATTATAAGCAAGCATTTGTTGTCGACCGGGTGATGATTTTAGCCCTGTGGGAATTTATCAAAGATGCGATGTTGATGATTGTTATTATCAACGTGTTTGCTCTGATCTTTGCCCTGGTTTTAAATACCAATTTAAAAGGAAAAGGATTCTTCCGAACCATCTTCTTCCTACCGGTTGTTATTGTTAGTGGGCCGGTTATGGCGGAACTTGTTGGTAAAGGAGCGATCATCTTACCAGGAATTGAACAGTATCAAGTTATTCAAATCTTTAGTGAGATTTTCGGTCGTCAATTTGGTTCGATTATCGTCCAAGTGTTTAATAATTTAATTTACATGTTCTGGTTCTCCGGAGTTCAGATTATTGTTTACTTAGTAATCTTGCAGAAAATGAATAAAGAGATCTACGAAGCCAGTGAGATTGACGGAGCGAGTCCATGGGAACAATTCTGGAAAGTAACGCTTCCGTTCTTAAAACCGATTATCTTAATCAATATGATTTATACGCTTGTACTACTTGCCGGTTTTGCCGATAATAACGTGATTATCATTATCAAGAATTACATGTTTAATTTCACCGATGAGTTTGCTGGATTTGGATTTAGTGCTGCTCTTGTGTGGATCTATTTCGGAGCACTCGCACTGATTGTTATCTTCTTCTTCCTGTTGTTCTTTATTCGTAAACCAGGAAAAGTCAAAATCACGTTGGACCGGACATACTATGCGTTTGATATGATGCGTTATGACGTAAAAAAAGACTGGTTCCATACCAATCCGAAAGTACAGTCGGTGAGAAAACGACTGGTTGGACGGAAAGGAACGGATGGCATTGTCTTTCGGGTGTTTGTCTATCTCTTGATTATCTCCGTAGGATTCACATTCCTCTATCCGTTTATCTATCTCGGATTAATCAGTCTCCAGTCCCCACAAGATGTCCTCAATAGCAGTGTTGGATTAATTCCTTCCGAAATCTATTTAGAAAACTACACGAAAGCATTTAAAACGATTGGGTTCTGGAATGCATTGCAGGAGTCGGTCACAATTGCCTTGTTACCATCTCTAGCTCAAGTATTTTCAACCGCATTGATTGGGTATGGACTAAGTCGATTCAACTTTAAATTTAAAAATATTGTCATTGTCTTAATTCTGTTTACTTTTATCATTCCGGCACCTGTCCTAATGATTCCAACGTACTTGATGTATCGTGATCTCGGAATCTTAGGCGACATAGGTGTATTTGTCTACCCTGCGTTATTTGGACAAGGAATTCGATCGACGATCTTTATTATGATTTTCTATCAATTCTTCAACATGATTCCAAAAGTTCTTGATGAGGCTGCGTTGGTGGATGGAGCTGGACCGTTACAAGTGTTCTTCCGGATTGCGATTCCACTAGCTGTTCCATCGTTGATTGTCGTCTTCTTGTTTAGTTTTGTGTGGTACTGGAATGAAACGTACCTAACAAGTTTATACATGGAAGATGCACGAACCTTGCCGATTCAATTAAGTCGATTTGCGGCGAGTTTCCGAGAGCAGTTCGGTAATGTGGATACCAATGGTGCCGAATTTGAAGATGAACTAAATGAAGCGATATACATGGCGGGTACACTGGTTAGTGTCCTCCCATTACTACTACTATATTTCGGATTACAACGTTGGTTTGTTGAAGGCGTCGACCGTTCCGGAATTACAGGAGAATAACTATGAAAAAAATTACAATAATAGCAACCCTCTTCATTGTCCTTTTCCTCAGTGCCTGCACCAAGGCTGAACCACTGCCAGAATGTGCGGCCAATGAGGTCTTACAAGGAGAACAATGTGTTCGGGTATATACCGAAGACGAGCAACGAATATTACAAGAAATGGAAGCGAGTTTTAATTTCTTTTGGGAACTTGCGAACACCAATGAAGACAGTGGTGGATATGGTTTAATTAACGACCGTTATCCCAACAATCCCAATTTATCCAGTATCGCTAGTGTTGGTTTTGGCCTCGCAGCGATTCCTATTGGTGTGGAATACGGATGGATCACCCATGAAGAAGGGGAAGAACGTGTTATAAAAACGTTGGAAACCTTCGAGAACTTAGATAACTATTCGGGCTTCTTCTACCACTTCTTAAATAAAGCAACCGGAGAACGTGCCGGAACATCCGAAGTATCCGTAATTGATACAGCGTTGTTTATCGCTGGTGCGATTACCGCTGGTGAGTATTTTGGTGGAACAGCGAAAACCAAAGCCGATGGTTTATACGCTGAGATTGATTGGACCTGGTACATCGATCCTTCAAATGATCAGTTCTATATGGGCTATCGTCCTGAGAGTGGTTTTGCGGGACATTGGGATTTCTACGCGGAACAATTGATTCTCTATGTCTTAGGTGCAGGAACACCGACCGAAGAGTATCGTATCGACAAAACCGTATACGATGCGTTTATTCGTCACAATGAAAATTATGGCGACGGAGAGGTGTTTATCCACAGCTGGTTTGGAAGCTTGTTTACCTATCAGTTCAGTCATGCATTTGTGGACTTTCGTAATACCGAAGATGCCGATGGTGTGAACTGGTTTGAAAACAGTATTCATGCAACACTTGCCAATCGTAACTATGCCATTGATCATAACGATGAGTTCAGTACCTTTGGCGAAAATTCCTGGGGGATGACAGCTTCCGATGGACCAAGTGGTTACAGTGGAAAATATGGGGCTGCACCATCTGGATACAATAATGCCTCTCACTTAAATGATGGAACAATTCCACCCGCAGGTGCCTTAGGCAGTATCGTCTTTACTCCAGAAGAAACCATTGCAGCAATGAATTACTTCTATACCATCGAGGGATTAATTGGTGATTATGGATTCAAAGATGCCTATAATTTTGATATTGGCACGGAAGTGTGGATTGCTGAGGATAGTCTCGGTATCGATAAAGGTGTTACCGTATTGATGTTATCCAACTATCTCGACGAAACAACATGGACCTACTTCATGCAAAGTGAATATGTTCAAAACGGAATGGAACGAATTGAAATCACCCCGATTACAGCTGAGGAATAATACATAAGGAGCTTTATCATGCGCAGTAAAGAAACAATATTAGAAGAGATGAAACACATATCCCGCGACCCCTTACCAAAGCGTTCAGACGCGTCAATTAAGAAGGATGTGGAGTCGTTATTAAAACGGATGAATCTACAAGAAAAAATCGGACAAATGTACTTGTCGGCTTTTAGTCATGAATTTGCATTTGGTCCAGATTTTGAGAAAAACAATTCCTTTCAGTTAATTCGTGATGGACTAGCGGGTAACTTTGTTGGTACATATGACAATGAAATTGCCTATGAATTACAACGAACCGCAGTACACGAAACGCGACTAGGTATTCCCTTGATTTTCATGAATGACATCATTCATGGATGCCGGACAGGCTTCCCAATTAATCTAGCCTTAAGTGGGACCTTTAATCCACAGTTGATACAACAAGCAAGTGAAATCATTGCATATGAATCCAGTCATAGTGGTACGAGTTTAACGTTCAGTCCAATGCTTGATATCGTCCAAGACCCTCGTTGGGGACGCGTGATGGAATCTCCTGGGGAAGATCCTTTTTTAGCAAGTGAAATGGCGAAGGCCTATGTCAAAGGGTTCCAACAAGATAACTTGTTATCCTACGATACAATGGCATCTTGTCTCAAACACTTTGTCGGTTATGGTAAGAGTGAAGCCGGACGGGATTATAATACTGTAGATATGTCCGAACGTATGTTACGTCAAGTATATCTGCAACCATTTAAAGCGGGTTTAGAAGCAGGTGCGTCCATGATTATGAGTGGCTTTAATCTGTACGACGGGGTTCCTGTAAGTGCCAACGCCTTTCTTCTGCGGACGATTCTCCGTGATGAATACAAATTCGATGGTGTGACGATATCCGACTATGCATCGACGACTGAAGTTGTTGAACATAAACTCGCAACCACAAAAAAAGACGCGGCAAAATTATGCGTCAAAGCCGGTCTTAATATGGAGATTATCTCGTCTTCCTATATTGATCATTTGGACTCCATTGTTGAGGAGGATCCAGAGTTTGAAACATATATAGATGAAGCCGTGCGATACATTCTAACGCTAAAATATCGGTTAGGATTATTTGATAATCCCTATAAGAATTTATACCCGAATTTTGAAGAGTATTACCTTCAACCTCGTGCACTAGAACATGCGCTAAAGGTAGCTGAAGAGAGCCTTGTGTTGCTAGAGAACAATGGGGTTTTACCACTTAAGAAAGACAAAAAAATTGCTCTGATTGGTCCATTTGCAGCGAGTCATCATGTTGTTGGTGGTTGGGGTGGAAAAGCACGAAATGAAGATACCGTTACGTTACTGGATGCCTTACAAGAATCTGGTGCAAATGTGAATTATGCCGAAGGTTGTTCCATCAAAGAGATAGCCAATGAACAACTTGAAGAAGCATTGGATGTTGCATCTACGTCAGATGTGATTGTTCTAGCGTTTGGGGAACATCAGTGGGAAAGTGGCGAAGCCTCTTCAAAAACCATTTTGGATGTTTACGATGCACAGCTCACATTAGCCAAAGAGCTAAAAACACTTGAGAAACCAATTATTGCGATTCTATTTAGTGGACGACCCTTACTAATTAATTGGTATGCAATGAACTGCGATGCGTTAATCAATAGCTGGTTCTTAGGTACAATGAGTGGTCCTGCTCTGACAAATACACTGTTTGGTGACAATAATCCAAGTGGTCGTTTGGCAATGTCGTTTCCACGAAGTGTCGGACAAATTCCTGTCTACTACAATCATTTCCCTACCGGTAGACCAGCAAAAGATCCAAACAATTACTATACATCAAAGTACTTGGATTCTCCCAATACTCCACTGTATTCGTTTGGATATGGATTATCCTACTCCACATTTGAATATTCCAATTATCGTGTATCACAAGACACCCTTCGTGAAGGCGAACAATTAACCGTTTCTTGCACAGTGTCAAACACGTCGAACTATGATGGGTATGATGTCCTACAACTCTATATTGAGGCGGAATCATTTAGTGTCAGTCGTCCAGTATTGGAGTTGAAACAGTTTAAAAAAGTGTTTATCAAAGCCCATACATCGTTAGAAGTTACCCTCCAACTACCCTATGAATCATTATCTTATTATAATATCGACATGAACGATGTTGTCGAACAACGTCGTTATCATATACTGCTTGGTCGTGCATCCAATGCCATTCATTTCCAAGCGACAATTGCCACAAAATAGAGGTGAACGTTATGAGTACTATTAATACAACCCCGGTAGGTATCGGACGACTGCAGTTTCACATGCTACCGTCAGGATACATCCATAAAATCAATTATGAACAAAAAATGATCAATCAACTTCGAGGTACCAATTTGGATGGACAGGCATCGAATCTGTACCTGCGAATCCATACAAATGGTGGCTATCAAAGCAAACGATTGTTACATCATTCGATGCGAATCACACACGACAAAAACCACGTCAAATACGAAGGTATTGTATTTGGTCTGGACGTAACGGTCGTATTAACCATTACCGAACAGACATGGTTTTATACCGTGAATGTGACAAATCCTTTAGATGAGGATATTATCTATGATGTCTTTTATGTTCAGGATATTGGGATTAAGCACGAAGGTGCCATTCGCAATAATGAAGCGTACAACTCCCAATACATTGATCATTCTGTGTATCCATCACCCAACGGTTACGCCATTTGTTCATTGCAAAATCAAGGGGCAAAGGAATATCTTCAACTGGGTAGTTTAACACCGGTTATTGGGTATGCAACGGATGGGTATCAGTTCTATGGATTATCCTATAAAACGACCAATATTCCCGAAGCATTATTACACGATCATTTACCGAATGAAGTATATCAGTTTGAACATGCGTGTGGTTCGTTACAAACGGCTAAACATCTACTGGTTCCAAAGGATACCATACAAGATGTATTTTATGGTCATTTCGTTAATCGCTATCACGATCGCGTAACGAACTTGGAATACGTTGATGAGATTGCTGAGCGCTATAACTCGGTATCACATCAGTTACAGGAACCAAAAGAACTTGGTATTACGTACTATGAAAGCCTCGATCATGTATATGCATCGCCAGCGATATCAATCGACGACATTGAACAACTCTATCCCAACCAGATCCAAGAAGAATGGATCGAGGGACAATTGGTATCCTTCTTTGATCGTGATGGAGCTCATATTGTCCTTGGGGAAAAAGAACACCATGTCGAACGATCCCATGGTCATATCTTATTAAATGGAAACAATCAGTATGTTCGGGAGGATGTATACGCATCAACCAACTACATCTATGGATTGTTTAGTTCTCAAGTTGTGATTGGGAATACCTCGTTTAATCGGTTTATCAGCAATGCACGTAATGGCCTAAACATTGCCAAAACCAGTGGCCAACGAATTCTCATTAAACGACATGGAGAATATCAATTACTAACGATGCCTGCGGTCTATGAGATGGGATACAACTATGCGAAATGGTTGTATAAAATCGATGATGATATGCTTACAATCACCTCCTACATCGGTTTGGATGGTGCATGGTTGAATCTTACTATCGTATCGGAAAAAATGCGTCAATATGAGATTGCGGTATTACATCAAGTCGTTATGGGTTCCGAAGAATTCGGACAACCATTCCATAAAGAAATCCATGATAATGTATGTACGTTCACCTTGGATGAACACAGTTTTACGTATCAAAAATATCCAGAACTAACGTATGATTTGATTGTCGATGCAGAGACGGTTGTATTTACCGATGAGTCCTTCTTTATCGAACCCGCATCGTACGAAGCCCAAACCATTGTGTTGGCAAGCGGACATTCGATGCGAATTACGATTCAAGCACGACTTAATCATTCGTCTTTAGTAACGAAGGTTGGATCGTTCTCTGCGGAAAAACAACGGTTTATAGAACATTACAACGACCTGAGTCGCAATATGCGATTATCACTACCAACCGACCATCATGAATATCATAATGTGGAGAAAATGAATCTTCTTATCCGATGGTACTGGCATGATGCCTTAATTCACTACGCTTCACCACACGGTTTGGAACAATACGGTGGAGCCGCATGGGGAACAAGGGATGTTTGTCAAGGACCATTTGAGCTGTTCTTCGCTGCTGGACATTATGATGTCTTACGTCATATGTTACTGAAAATCTTTTCCCATCAACATCTGGAAACTGGAAGTTGGCCACAGTGGTTCATGTTTGATCGTTACTCATCCATTCAAGCGGGTGATGCCCACGGAGATATCATTGTATGGCCGTTACGCAGTTTAGCTCTTTACTTACAAGCGACCGGTGATGTGTCGATTCTAGAGGAACACGTACCGTATACAACAAAAAATGGATTCACCTTTACAACCGAAACCTCATCCCTATTTGAGCATGTCAAAACCGAAGTTCAATACATCGAAGATAACCTTATTGAAGGAACGGCATTAAGTTGTTATGGCGATGGGGACTGGGATGATACCTTGCAACCGGCCAATCCCGAATTACGGAAAAAAATGGTGAGCGGTTGGACGACCGCGTTAACCTATGAAGCATTCACATTGTTCGCCGAAACAATCAAAACAGTGGATTCTGATTATACTAACTATCTTCAAGAATTTGCCAAAAACATTAAGATGGATTACAATCGCTACGTGATTAAGGACCAGGTTCCTGCGGGGTTCTTATACATTGATGAAGGTCAAATAACCTATATGATTCACCCCGATGATGATGTGACGAATATGAAGTATCGTCTACTTCCGATGAACCGTGGAATCATTGGTGAGATGTTTGATCAAGAACAAGCCCAACACATGAATCAATTGATTCTGAATCACTTAACCCATCCCGATGGTGTCCGATTAATGAATCGTACCATCCCGTATAAAGGCGGATTAAACACCTACTTTAAACGTGCGGAAACCAGTGCTTGTTTCGGAAGAGAAATTGGATTACAGTATGTCCATGCCCACATTCGCTACATTGAAGCAATGGCGAAGTTTGGTAACAAAGAAGCGGCGTATAACGGACTCTTCAAAATCAATCCAATCAATATAACGGATACGGTTAGCAATGCAATGCCACGTCAGGCAAACGCGTATTTCAGTAGTAGTGACGGACACTTCCTAACCCGTTATCAAGCGATGGACGAGTTTGATAAACTATATACCGGAGACATCGGTGTAAAAGGTGGTTGGCGTGTCTACTCCAGTGGGCCTGGAATCTATCTTAATCAACTGATTGGCTCCACATTAGGTATACGAGAAACACAAAATAGTTTGCAATTTGATCCACAAATTCCATCGGATCTTGATGGTTTGGAAGTAACGTATCAATCCCAACAAGCTACATTCACGCTCAAGTATCATTTACAAGCTGAAGATTATTCCATCACTTCTGTTTACCTAAATGGACAAGAAGTGCCATTTACACGATTACAAAATCCGTACCGCATGGGCGGTATTGCCATTGATAAAGAGTTATTTAACGATGGTAAAAAAGATTATATAATAGACCTATATACCATGTAAGGAGGGACATGTATGGTAACGATAAAAGATGTCGCGAAAGCAAGTGGATACAGTGTATCTACGGTATCCTATGCACTAAATGATTCCGACAACATCCCCCAAGTGACAAAGGACAAAATTTGGGCGGTAGCGAAAAAATTGAAATACTATCCTAACGCTGCAGCGCGGAACTTAAAAAACAAATCGACAAACAATATTGGATTCTTCATTTCTGGATTTACCGGACCGGTATATCATAAAATCTATGATGGTGTTGCGAGCGTCATCAACAACAGTAAATATCACTTAATCCTATCATTTAGCCAAAATGCGAAACGGATGATTCGGGAACGTCAAATTGATGCGGCAATCATTATGTGTCCGCAAGTGGAGGACTCAGTGATTGAACACGCCAATCGTTTGGGTATGCCCGTGTTTGTGTTAGACCGGTTAGATAATGGCGATGAACACACATATTCCCATATGTTGGATTCCTATACAGGAGCAAAATTAGCAACACAACAATTGGTCGACGAAGGCCATCAAACGATTGCCTATTTATCCGGTATTGTTGGTAGTTTTGTCGATGATGAACGCTATCGTGCATTCCATGATGTCATCTCATCGAATGGTTCGATTCAAGAGAAAGTCTACTTTGGTAACTTTACCGAAAGTAGCGGCTATGAACTTGTCCAACAACTCCAAGGCACACTACCATTTGAAGCAATATTCTGTGCCAATGATGAAATGGCGATTGGATTTATCAAAGGATGTATGGAATACGGTATTTCGGTTCCTGAAGATATCAGTGTTATTGGGTTTGATAATGTTGATATTAGCCAATACATCAATGGTGGATTAACGACTATCGATGTAGATCAAGGTAAATGGGGAAGCGAAGTAGCCCAAGATTTACTGGATGTATTGGATGGAAAGCACGTGGATAAACAAAAAGTATGTCCGGTACAATTACACCTTCGAAATACAACGAAAAAGAGGGCATCATGAGTATTACATATCACAAGAAACAGTTTCTAATCGACGGCAAACCAAGACTACTCTTGTTTGCCGAGTTTCATTATTACCGGACATCTCCGGATAAATGGCAAGAAAAAATTGATTTAATCAAAGCAAGTGGCGTTCATGGTATCGCGTCGTATATCCCTTGGTTAATTCATGAATATCACGAGAATGATTTTGATTTTGAGGGTCGTTATCATCCAGAGAATAACCTGATTGGTTTTCTCGATTTGATCGCTCAAAATGATTTATACTTTATCGCTCGTCCTGGGCCTTTTATCATGGCTGAAATGAAAAACGATGGCATCCCATTTTGGGTGTATGAGAAATATCCTGATGTCGTTCCAGTATCCTGGTTTAACAAACCTTCTACTACGGTAACGCTTGATTATTTAGCACCGGACTTCTTACGTCTTTCTAAACGGTACTATTCCAAAGTAATCCCGATTATTTCGAAACATCAATACCCCGAGGGAAATACTCTTGCGATTCAACTCGATAACGAAATTGGTATGTTACCTTGGGTAAGTAATAATCCTGATTTAACCGACAACGTACTCACTGATTTTTATCAATATCTGGTAGATACCTATGATCATCACCTAGGAAAACGGTACTCTTTCATCCATACACCGATGGATGATTTTATAGAACATGTTCGTTTTCCACAGCAAGAATACGTCCATAAGCTGCATCAAGATCTAGGCCAATATAACCGGATTCGATATAGTCGTTATGTTGAATACCTAGCAGACTATGCGACCGAGTACGGGTTTGATAAAGGATTGTTTGTGATTAATATCCACGGTTGTAGTGCAGGACGTGCAGTCCCCTACCCCATTGGTATTTCACAACTCTATCAATCCTATCGAAACAAACCTCGTTTCATCAGCGGTAGTGATCACTATTTAAGAGATGTGGATGTTCCTCATTTTACCGATGCCTATATTTTAAATCGCCTAACGGAAGCTAGTAATGGTGAAGACCAACCTCTAACATCCTTGGAATTTAGTGCCGGGGATGGCGACTATGGGAATAGTTATTCCTCCCGTTATAAAACAAGTCGGATTGATTTTATGACACGGATGTTCGTTGCATTAAACAATCGGATATTGAATTACTATTCATTTGTCGGTGGGAGAAACTATCGTCTAGAAGACAATTTAGATGATGGGAATAATCGGATTGCCACAACTGGTGAAGAACATGGATTTGCTGCTCCGATATCTCCAAATGGAGAGAAGAGTTATACTTGGCTGCGGATGCAAGACGTGATGCATTTAGTCCGTGCTCATGAAAACCATCTTGCGACTCAATCACTCGTGGATGATGGACTAGAGTATGTCTTTGATCCTGATTATTTCATGACGGAATACCATACGCCGAACCTCGACAACGAGATTTTTCACAACTTGGAAATGCATCGTTCATGGGACATGTGGGATAACGTCTTAAAACCGTTACTTCTTTTAAACTATCATTTCAAAGCAACCAATATAAAAGATGATCCGTTAACACCACAATCTGTCTTATTAGTACCATCTGCACGATTTATGTCGCAAGAATCCCAACAAAAGATTGTGAATCACTTGCAACAAGGTGGGAAAATGATCTTGTTTGGGGAAGTTCCTCAGTATGATTTGGAATACAATCCATGTACGTTGATTCAAGATTATTTGGAACTCAAGAATCCCCATTATTTTGAACCAAAAGGCTATCGCTTCCGACCTTCGATTATTGCGAAAAACCTAGCTGAAGGACGCGCGGAACTTCATCGTAACTACTATCAAACATTCTCAGTAGAGAATCCATCAAGCGTCTTTTTTGAAGTCTATCACAACCACCAAGCCTGTGGATTCCATATCAAAAAAGACATGTCTGAATCCATTGTTATTACGACGCGTTATCGTGCGGATTTGGAACTTTATAAACGGTTTATGGACACCCTGGGTGTATCGCGACATATGCACCATGATTACGAGCTGTATCATGGTATCTTTATGGCGAAAACAGTCAATGACGATGGAGTTGAATACAACCACCTTCTAAATTTGGATGATTTTGACAAATCCTTTACATTACATGATGACAAGGAATATCCGATTGTATTAGAGAGCGGACGAGCGTTATTAATGGCGAAAAATTTACCGATATCAACTGATACAACCGTGCTTTATTCAACCAATGAATTGGTCTCTTTTGACTCAAATGAAATTACTATTCAATTGATGGGTCCCTCATTCACAATGGAAATCGAATCGACAAGAAATATTATTTGTGATGATCCCTATGTAGAAATAACAAAACAAGGTACTCATTATGTTGTTCATAAACAACAACGACTATATGATGAAACAGTTGTCAAAATACAGATTCAATAGGTGATTTGAATGAAACGCCCAAACATTGTATTATTTATGCCGGATAGTTTCAGTCAAACAGCACTGGACAATGCAGTAACAAACAACGTTCAATTTCCCAATATTGAACGTCTTTACCGTGATGGTACACGATTTACGAATTGTATTGTTCAGCATCCCGTTTGTACTCCGTCACGTTGTTCATTATTTACAGGAACCTATCCTCATACAAATAGTCATCGGTCGTTAGCGCATCTATTACAACCGAATGAACCACAGTTATTGGAGTATTTAGTTTCCGGTGGATATCGGGTAAATATCATTGGAAAGAACGACCTATTATCCCAAGAACTGATTCAAAAGTATGTTCAAGATCCAGAGGAAAACCGATTTAAACCATCCGCATTTCCTACACCAAAATACCCCGAGGATCATGAAAAATACTACTCATTCCAGTACAACACGTCAAATCATGGTGTATATGAGAGAGATCAATATTTTGTAGATCGTGCAAAAACGTGGATTCATAACCACCAAGAATCACCATATTTCTTATTTGTTCCGATCAATCTACCTCACCCGGGATACTTTTCGAACGAACGGACAGAAAGTATGGTATCACCCCATCAAATTGCACATTTAAAACCGATTATTCGTGACAATAAGCCACTATTTCATCAAGGAATTCGCGATACAAGAAACCTAGAATTATTGGATATGAATGAGCTCAAATACATTCAAGCAACCTACTATAAGATGTGTCTTCAGGTCGATGATTATCTCGGCCAATTACGTGAGGTTCTTGATGATGATACCATCTTCATCTTCACGAGTGATCATGGAGATTATCAAGGTCATTATGGACTTGTTGAAAAATGGCCCAGTTCAGCAGAGGATGATATCATCAAAGTACCGCTTGTAATGTCCGGAGGCGGCATTCCTTTGAATCAGGTTGTAACATCGCCTGTAGAACTATTGGATGTAATGGCCACAATCCTGGATTATAGTGATTGTGAGGCAAACCACCCTCATTTTTCAAAAACGTTGCGACCGTTATTACACAACCCACGTGTTTTCCATAAAGAGTATGTGTTTACCGAGGGAGGATATGATACTAATGAACCGTATATCTTTGAGGGTTCACCAAACGCAAATCCTCGTTCGATTTACTATCCAAAGGGTCTACTACAACAAACCAACCCCGATAGTGTGAGTCGTTTTGTATCGATACGAAGCAAGAATTACAAGTATGTGAAACGATCGCAAGACTTGGATGAACTTTATGATTTACAGAAGGATCCGGATGAATTAATGAATGTCATCGAAGATGAGAACTATAAACCTATCTTAACCACCCTCAAAGAGGCTCTACTGACATGGTATTTGCGAACGTCCGATGTATCGCCAATTAAGAAAGACCCCCGTCATTTTTAAGGAGGTAACTGCATGAATACTTTATCTTTACTCATAAAACCGGCATCAGGACGATGTAACATGCGATGTACATATTGTTTTTACTATGATGTTATGGATCATCGTGAAACCAAGCAGTACGGTATTATGAATGAATCAACGCTTGAAACAATGGTGCAACGAGCCTATGAAAAACCATATGAACATGTTACCTTCATGTTTCAAGGGGGAGAACCGACCGTTGCTGGTCTTGAGTACTATCAAAAACTAGTAGCCTTGGTAGACATCTATAATACGAAAGATGTTCCTACATCTTTTACGATGCAAACCAATGGTACATTGATCACAACAGCATTTGCTAAGTTTCTGAAACAGTATGATTTTCTAATCGGGATCAGTATTGATGGCAGTGAAGCATTGCATAATAAATTTCGTTTAGATGGCAAACATGAAGGATCCTTTAAACAAGTGATGAGAGGGTTACGGTTAATACAACAACACAAGGTCGATTATAATATTTTAACCGTTATTACCGATGAAACCGTGAAACATACAGAAAGTGTATATCGGTATCTTACATCGCTGGGTACGACCTATCTTCAATTTATTCCGTGTATTGATTCCTTTGATCATCGTGTGGAGAACTACACACTTCACAACGACAAATATCAAGAGTTTTTGATTCGTTTATTTAATGTCTGGGAGCGTGATTTTTATAAAGGGAAACGAATTAGTATTCGTTACTTCGATGATATCTTGAAAATCATATTAGGATATCCTGCGGCTTCCTGTACATTGATGGGTCATTGTACAACCCATGTGGTTGTTGAATCGGATGGAAGTGTATATCCATGTGATTTTTATGTCTTAGATGAGTATAAAACTGGTTCAATTGTAGATCAGTCGTTTGAAGAGTTGGTATCCAATCAACAAGCACGATTCTTTATCGAATCCAGTTTTGGCACACATGAAGACTGTATGAGTTGTCCCTACTATCAACTGTGCAAAGGTGGTTGTCGCCGTAACAAAGAACCGTTTGATACCGTCGAACAATCGAAAACTAAATACTGTGAAGCGTACAAAGGATTCTTTAAAGAAACCTTACCACGCATGATTAAGATTGCCGAAGTGGTTCAAAAAGAACTACAAGAAAACAAATACTAAGGAGACTTTTATGAATATCCAAACAATCCAATTACACGACGATCCTGATGTTACATTAACCGCATATATTCAATCCCCTTCAAAAGAAATGCCAGGGGTTCAAATCAAACCAGCAATATTAATTTGCCCTGGTGGTGGATATCATATTTGCAGTGATCGGGAAGCTGAAGTGATTGCCTTAAGCTATCTAAAAGAAGGCTATCAAGCTTTTGTTTTACGGTATAGTTTAATGGAAAAATCACAGTTTCCACAGCCACTACATGATGCGGAAATGGCCTTAACGTTAATCCGAGAACATCATGAAGAATGGTTCTTAGATCCAGATAAAGTAGCTGTCATCGGATTCAGTGCTGGGGCACATTTAGCGACCATGTTAGCGACATCTGGCTCGGTACGACCCAATGCCTTATTGGTTGGGTATCCGACATTAATGCGGAAACCACGATTTGGCGTTGAATATCCGCTTCCTGAAGTCGATGATAAAACACCCGAAGTATTCATCTTTCATACGTTTGATGATGATTTGGTTCCAGTAAAAAATACACTCTATTTAGCCGATCAGTATAACAAACATCATATTCCGTTTGAGGTCCATGTATTTCGCGATGGAAAACACGGACTTTCGCTTGGCAACAAACTAGTTCTAAGCAATCATCCCCATGCGATTGATCCCCATTACCAAAAATGGTTTGACTTGTCGGTAGAATGGTTAGAACGTGTCTTACAACCTTTTGAAAAATAAAAAACGGCTGAAGCCGTTTTTTTATTCGAACCATTCCGCAATTAATGCGTCAATTGTTCCATCTTCTTGTAGTATAGCAATTGCAGTATTGATTTGATCCAAATAGGCAGAGCCTTTGGTAATGGCAATCGCGTTACCAGATGTATCATCTAAATACGATTCAAAACCGACAGTTGCAAGATTGGTATTCACATTTAATATCTCTTCCGAAATTGCATGTTCAACAACTAATACATCAATGTTTCCGGTTAGAATTTCTTGGACAATTGCGGTGTTGTCGGTACGTAGTTCTACCGTGAAATTATATTCGTCTTTTACATTGTCTAAGAATCCAGCTTGTACGGTTCCTGTTTGAGCAGCGACAATTAAACCATCTAAATCATCCAATGTTTCTACAGTGACTTCTGCAGGATCAAAGATTAATACATTGGTTAATCCACTCTCTGCATTGTAGTAAACCGTACAAAAGTCTACTTGTTGTTTCCGATCTTCTGTTGGGGATAATCCGGCAATCGCAATTTCTGCTTGTCCCGTTTCAATACTAGCGATGATACCATCAAAGGATACATCACTCCATTCAATAACGATTCCCATTTCATCGGCGATGGCTTCCATTAATTCAATATCAAATCCGGTTAAATTTCCTTTGGTGTCAACAATCTCGTATGGGGCATACCCACTGGATGTTAAAACAGTTACTTTTTCGACGTCTTCTGCTTGTTCACAAGCTCCTAATAACGTCATCATTCCGATTAATACTATAATGATAAATTCCTTCATTTTTGGTTTCTCCTTATGATAATATTTTGGTTAGAAATTGTTTGGTACGTTCTTGTGTTGGGTGTTCAAAGAACTCTTTGGCCGGTCCATATTCAATAATTTTGCCATCGTCCATATAGATGACTTCATCGGCTACCTCTTTGGCAAATCCCATTTCATGAGTCACAATAATATTGGTTAATCCGGTATGTGCTAACTTTTTAATTTCATCCAGTACTTCGTTCACCATCTCAGGATCGAGCGCACTCGTCGGTTCATCAAACAACATGACATCAGGTTTATGAACCATCGCTCGTGCGAGCGCAACACGTTGTTTCTGACCACCAGAGAGGGTGGCGGGATACTGTTTTATTTTGTCCTGTACATTGACAGTAGTGAGAGCAGTAAGTGCTTGTTTTTGCGCTTCTTCTTTTGATAACTTTTTCACTCTTTTTAAGGCGTAAGCTACGTTTTCAAGCACCGTCATATTACTAAATAAGTTAAACTGTTGGAAGACCATTCCGACTTTCGTCACAAGATCTGTGTGTTTGTATTCATAGATGGATTTATCATCGACATAAATGTCACCTGAATCCATTATCTCGAGTTGATTAATGCATCGTAATAGGGTGCTTTTACCACTACCACTGGCACCAATTATTGCAGTGGTTTTACCAGTTTGAAACGTATGAGATACGTCTTTTAATACGTGTAAATCGCCAAAGTATTTATTGACATTTTTAATGTTGATCATACGCAAGAGTCACCTCCACTTTTCGGCCAACCATCGTCAATATTTTGATCACTACATAGTAGATAATTCCAATGACGATCAATGGTTCAAAATACATATAGGTTTGTGATGTAACGATCTGTTGGCGACGCATCAAATCTTTGATCCCAATCACCGAAACGACAGAGCTCTCTTTCACAAGTGTAATGAACTCATTCATGAGTGCTGGAAAAGAATTCTTAAAGGCAATTGGTAGTATAATGTCTTTGAATGTATGAAACTTACTAATTCCTAGAGCTCTGGCTGCTTCTAATTCTCCTGGATCAACACTATTGATACCCGAACGAATGATTTCACTGATGTACGCTCCGGAATTTAAGCTAAAGGTGATAAATGCGGCGGTTAATGATGCAATGGTAATATCAACGTCAAGCCCCATCATATTGTTTAGAACTCTCTCGGTAATCTGTGGAACAGCAAAATAGATAATCGATAGCTGCAGCAGTAACGGGGTTCCCCGAAATATATCGATATACGCTTTTGCGGCCCATGATGTCGTTGGATGTTTATACGAAATCACAATTAAAATACCAATGATAAAACCAAAGACAGCTGCCACGACTGCAATGAGTAATGTTATGCCTAATCCCCCAAATAGATAGGGAATCCAATCTTTGATTGCATCATATCGAAATAATGTATCCATCAGTACACCTCCTAAACCAATAAAAAAAGTCATCCTTAAAATAAGGACGACTAGTATAATCGCGGTACCACCTTAGTTCATAAAACTACTTGTTTTATGCGCTCAAACCGTTAACGCCGGCAACGTGATTACCTCAAACTTCGATAATCCAACTCCCATGCACGTTCCAATCTATCAACCCACTGTTTTACACCAACCAACAGCTCTCTTTGCGTTTTGATGAAACTGTACTACTCATGTTCTTCGTTTTCCACATTGTCCCACTTTTTAATTGTGAAATCAAGACCTTTTTGCAGTGAAAATGTTTTCATCATATGTTGGCATTACAACTATATATTACATATATAGGCAATCCAAACTTTTTCCAACATAATACGTGATACAGTAGCTGATATATGTACAAACAAAAAATAAAACCGATCCCGAGATCGGTTTATTTTTTATAATCTACATTGGATAAATCAATTTCAAAACGGCATAACCGCTGGCCATCCAGTGGTGTTGTCAGTAGCTTGACATCTAGTTCTTGATCAAATAATACTTCAAATGGATACTTGGCAAATCCACCTGAACAATAACACCACTCTTTCGGAATATCCTCGGTTTCTTGTTTGATATTTTCACGTACAAAACTACAATGACATGCATAATAGCGAGCTAACGTATCATTTTCCGCGTTTAAAAAGTTATTGATGTCATAGGGTATTTTTGTAATGTATAGCTTATCGTCCTTGATGGTTCCTCCGAGAATCTCGGGATTATCTTTGACAAATTCAATGACATCGGGTGTGATGACTTGTTCAAACCAGATTTGGTTGTTGTTATAATAATCGGTTAATTCTTGAACCTTGCGTGCATGTTTGTCTAGTAAATACTCTTTAAAACTAGATGCCTCGTTGTAATACTGTTTTTCCTGATCGAAGCTCTCTTTGGGAATTCCATGATTGTTTCCGGCGAGGATGTGATTACAGGTATCTTGTGGAATGTGTTTGTTCAATATATCTAAAAAACGTTTTGTATAATGGGGCATATCCGTAGAATCAGATAGAAATGGGGGTAGTTCGATATCTTGTAATACCTTGTCTTTTAACTCTTTTGATCCATATAATTCTATGCGATCGACAATGTTTTCCAAGACGCCTAAGGTATTGAAGTATTTCGTCATTTGGATGTAGTGGTCTTTCATATCCACGTAGTAATAATATCGGGCAATGTGAATGACGTTATTGTATTTATTGGCGTTGGTTATAATGAGATGGTTCATATAAGCTTTTAAATCGTCAAGGGTCGATTCTTCAATGTCTTTCTCGATGTAGTGTTCAAAGGCAATAATTGTGTTGATTGATAGCTGAATGGCTTCGTCTTCTTCGCTAAAACGTTTATAGCGTTCCCTAAATATCTCGTGGTTCATTCTACCACCTCCACTTCCATTATACACTGCATAATCCGTCGAAACCATAACTACTCAAAAACTGTTTTGAAAATCGTTCTTTGTGTTATAATAAGGGTACTGAAATGAGGTGATGAGTATGAAAGCAAATATCACAATGTCCCCATGGATTGTGTTCTTATTTATTGTGATTATGGTGTTGTTTTTACTCCAAGGATTCGATCTGATTGATGTGATCACGATTATAGGTGTTGTCTTGATTGTGACGTATTATGTACTCGGGTTTATCCGGCGTAAAGATGCCCTTGTGATTACCGATGATAAAATGATTGTGAAAACACCAATCAAAACGCGCGAGTTTGATATTAAGGACATCTCAATGGTTCAACTATCATCGCGTGAGAGTGGTGTCATCAAAGCACTGTATAAGAACGAGGTTGTGACCCTTTGTTCGAATATTTATAGTCGTAAAGCCGAGGATATTCTTCAGTATTTAATCACGACATTCCCTCATATCAAAGAAACTCATCAACTACGAAAGGATATGTAACATGGCCGATAGTAAGAAATTGTACAAGACAAAAGACGGAGCGCAGCTAGGTGGCGTATTAAAAGGATTTAGTGAAGTATATGATATGGATGTAACAACGGTGCGTATCGTATATGTTCTATTAACATTGTTTGTGATTGGATCACCGATATTGTTGTATGTGATATTTTATCTCATATTACCGGATAAAAAAGATGTTATATCCAGTATCAATAAAGATTCGTTATCCGATGATTATGCCATTGATGAAGATGAATATAAGTATTAGCCAATAGAAAAGAAGAGCCCGATGGGTTCTTCTTTTCATTAGGAGGTAGTACATAATTGTGTTATAACTGCAGCCCTTGTTGAAAGGCTATTTTGTTGAGTTCATGGTATTTCGGTTTGACATGTTCAAGGATGGCACCTTCGATATCAAGATGCTCAAAACCGAGTTGTTTGATCAATGCACCAAGCATGATGATGTTCATAACTTTGGCATTTCCAAGTTTTCCCGCCATCGTATGAGCATCAACGATTACGGTTTGCACATGGTCTTTTAAGTAGGACAATATTCCTTGAGGATACGGTACTTTTCCAGTTAGTGTAACCATCGAATTTACTTGATAATCATTGACGATTACAACACCATCCTTTTTAATATAATCAAGATAACGGGCGGCTTCCATTTGTTCAAACGCAACCAATACATCCGCATGGCCTTTTTCAATAACCGGAGAATGAACTTTGTCACCAAACCGGATTTCGGATGATACACTACCACCTCGTTGGCTCATACCATGGATCTCACTCATTTTAACGTCATATCCTTCATGGATTAAAGCAGTAGATAGGATTTTTGTGGCTAAGATGGTACCTTGGCCACCAACACCGACAAGCTTGATTGATTTACTCATGGTATCCCTCCTTTTGGATTGCATCATAAGGACAGATTTGAGCACAGACATCACAACCAACACAGGTGTATGGATCAATCGATGTTTTCTTTGTTTCTGGGTTGAAAATTAAGCTCGGACATCCACTTCGCAGACATGCTTTACAACCGGTACATTTTTCTTCAATCACATAATCCTTTGTTTTCCACATGTCCTGATACATCTCAAAGTCTTCGTCCTTGTAGTGTTTTTTGAGGACACATGGCCAGTTTGTGATGATAACACTGGTTTCATCAAGGTCCATTGCCCAGTTGATCGTTTCTTTGACAAGTGCCAAATCATTAGGA
Organism: Candidatus Xianfuyuplasma coldseepsis; assembly: GCF_014023125.1. Lineage (GTDB taxonomy): Bacteria > Bacillota_I > Bacilli_A > Izemoplasmatales > Izemoplasmataceae > Xianfuyuplasma > Xianfuyuplasma coldseepsis. Next base: position 955,868 of record NZ_CP048914.1, on the reverse strand, counting down.
TTGATTGTTCGTACATGTTTGACACCTAAGGCACGACAGATTGCTTCGATATCACCTATCGCTGCATCGCCACCTTGTAGGGTAAATCCACTTCCAGGATTATCTTGTTGTCCTGTCATCCCTGTGATTCGGTTATCGAGAATGACATTGATGGTATTGCCCCCATTATAAATGGTATTTAGCAAGGAGTTAATCCCTGTATGGAAGAACGTACTGTCTCCCATTACAGCAACAAGGCGACGATCATCATCATCTTTCAAATCAATGATTCGTTGCGCTCCATGAGCGGTACTATAAGCAGCCCCCATGCAGATCAACCATTCCATCATCCGATAGGGTTCACCAACAGCAAGACTATAGCAACCGATATCTCCAGCAACGATGATTTTTTTCCGTTTTTTTCCAAGTTCATAGAAGAATCCTCGATGCGGACATCCACTACAAAACGTTGGTGGTCGTGGGACGATCAGATCTTGTGGCACCTCAAGTTCTTCAACTTGTTGACTCAAGACACAACGTTTTATAACGTCCGGTGTCATTTCACCGGTATAGGGGAATAAATCCTTTCCTATGACCTCACAACCAAGTGTTTTGGCGTAGTTTTCAATATAGGGATCATTTTCTTCAATGATATAGACAGTTTCATGATTATCACAAAACTCTTGAATAAGGTTTTTAGGAAGAGGATTGGTAAATCCCAGTTTTAGATAATCGACTGTTTCGCCCAATGCTTCTTTGGCAAATTCGACACTCATTCCACTTGCAATAACACCCACTGTTGAACCATGGGAAATTGTGTAATTCCACTTGGATGTTTCGGTATACTCTTGTAATCGGTTCATCCGATCTTCGACTTTGTGACGATTGTTACGAGCGTTGCGCGGTACCGATACATAGGTATCTAATTGACGTTCATATGGTTTTGGTGAAATCTCTTGACGCTCTCCTAGTTCCACAATCGATTTGGAATGACAAATCCGTGTTGTCATGCGGAATAAAACCACGGAATTATATTCTTCGGAAATGTTGAAGGCATCCACCATCATATCCTTAGCTTCTTGAGAGTTTGACGGTTCCAACATTGGAATTTTTGCATGGATGGCATAATTGCGGTTATCCTGTTCATTTTGAGACGAATACATACCTGGTTCATCGGCACTAATGACAACACTACCACCGTTTACACCAGTATAAGAAAATGTGAACAACGGATCGGCTGCGACATTTAACCCAACGTGTTTCATCGAGGCTAAACTACGTCCCCCAGCAAAACTCGCACCAATCACAGCTTCTAAAGCAACTTTCTCATTGGGAGCCCATTCGGCTATAATCTCTTTATAGGTAGCAATATTCTCTAATATTTCCGTACTTGGTGTTCCCGGATATGCACTAGCAAAGTGCACGGATGCTTCATACGCACCACGAGCTACTGCTTCGTTTCCTGTCATCATTTTCTTCATACAATCACCTCTAAAAGTAAGCGTTTTCTTACAAAACCAATCTCATTATAGCAAACTATTGTGGATGGCTCAATAGTTCCCTGATACTTTTATGTAAACGCTAACACTTTACTGTGTTAAAGAATAAAAAAAGACCCAAATTGGGTCTACATATCAAGTACCAATACGTTTAATTCTTGTGCTACTTCAACAAAACGATCGATGAGGATTTTTCCCTCCATGTAGAGGATATCAAAATACTCTGGATGATGTAAAAAAAGTAGTTCATAGCTTGTTGTCCGTTTACGAATCGTCGCTACACGCGTGTGCCCAGCAACAACTGTTTTCCCTGGAATGGGTGGTAATTGGTGTTCTCGACTCCAGACATAATCATGCTCTGAAAGCATTGTTCTCCAATCAAGTGCACCACCATCAATACCACCATGAACAAAGATATAATCTCCTTTTTCAATGAAGTAAGGTACGTTTTCTAAAAGCGATTGAAGGTACGGATATCGTCTGTGAATTTTTGTGCGAATTGAATCCAATGAATCTTCGGTAAAAGAGGTGTTTGATAGAGCTTCAAGTGTTGCCTGAAATCCGTTATACATGACGTTAAATAATACACGAGAGTTATCGCCTTGAAGAAAATCACGTAAGAAGGTATCGTGATTGCCGATGATGATCGAGGCTTTATTCTCTTGAAATAGAGGATAGAGGTATTCAAGAACTTGATCCGAGCTCGGTCCGCGATCAAACATATCACCAATAACAATTAAATGATGGTGTGGATTGTTCTCATTATAACCAGCTTTTTGTAGCGATTGTCGCATGGCTTTATAATAGCCGTGGATATCGCTTATGACAAAATACGTCATCGAATCACCTCCTATGTACATTGTACCATGAGTATTTAAAAAACCGTCTAGTGAATTAGACGGTTATTTTTGAGATGGAAGTATATCCTTTTGCGTAGGCCCAAGTGTCTGTATTTTCGGGTAGGTTTCCTTCATGAATATAGGTTCGATTGGGCTTAAATGTCGTTCCTTCTATCGTGGGATTATAGTGGAATGTATGATAGTGAATGGTAGTTTCTAGTATTCCATTCGAACGACCAAATTTCTCTCTTGGGAAATTAACATTCAAAGAGTATTTTCGACTGAGTAATCCGTTGCTGAAGATGTGGTCCAAGGTTGGTTTGAGTTCTTGATGTAAGATCGTATCCCCTTTGCGATCGGATGATAAAGCGAGTGATTTCCATCCGAAATACTGGGCTTGTAGTGTTGCCCCTACAGTACCGGAATAACGGGTATCGATACCGAGATTATATCCATTGTTTGTCCCAGAAACGACAAGGTCTGGTTGCAATTTTAATCCCGCAAAGGCAAAGTTTACACAATCCACAGGTGTTCCTAAAATGGTATAGGTATACTCGTCGAGCTGCTCAAAATCAAATCCACCTATGGTAAGTGACATACTTTTCGCAGATTGTTCGTATTTTGGTGCTATCGTATATACGGTTCCATAATGGGATAGGATCTCTTTGGTAAACTGTAATTTCGGGGAATCAATCCCGTCATCATTTGTTAATAAAATTATCATGTGTATCACATCCTTATGCAGATACAATTGTACCACATAACGATGGTTTTTTTATTTTAATACAGTATATTTTTTATTCCCACTCAATTGTTCCAGGTGGTTTGGATGTGATGTCATAAACAACACGATTAATCCCTTGGACTTCATTGATGATTCTAGTTGTTACTCGATCTAAGAATTCGTAGGGTAAGTGACTAAACGTTGCGGTCATGAAATCAATGGTGTCTGCACTACGTAATGATGCAACATATTCATATGTCCGTTTATCACCCATAACCCCGACGGATTTGACTGGTAATAAGACCACAAAAGCTTGGGATACTTGATCATATAGATCATGTGCATACAGTTCGCTGATAAAGATGTGATCCGCTTCTTGTAGAATTCTTACTTTTTGATCCGTGATCTCACCAAGAATTCGAATTCCTAGTCCTGGTCCAGGGAATGGATGACGCATAATCATGTGTTTGGGTATGCCCAGTTGAAGACCTACTTGTCGAACCTCATCTTTAAATAGTTCGCGCAAAGGTTCCAATAGTTCAAAGTTCATTTCTTCGGGTAAGCCGCCGACATTGTGATGTGACTTAATGGTTTCACTTGGTCCTTTGATTGAAACACTTTCAATCACATCAGGATAGATGGTTCCTTGTGCCAAGAAACGCGCATTGGCATGTTCTTGTTTGAACTGTTCAAACACACGAATGAACTCTGTTCCAATGACTTTTCGTTTCTCTTCGGGATCTGTCACATCTTTTAATGCCTTCATAAATGCTTCTTTAGCATTGATTCGAACAACGTTTATGTTATAGTGCTCTGCATAAAGCGCCATGACTTTGTTGCCTTCATCCTTACGAAGTAGTCCGGTATCGACAAACACACAGGTTAATTGCTTGCCAACAGCTTTATGAATTAACATTGCTGCAACACTACTATCTACCCCGCCACTTAAGGCTAAGATGACTTGGTCCTTTTGCACCACGTCTTTTATATGTTGAATGGTTTGTTCAATGTAGTTTTCTATTCGCCACGATGGTGTTGCTTTGCAAATAGCTAGCACAAAGTTAGATAGGAGCTGTTTGCCATAGGTTGTGTGGGTGACTTCAGGATGAAACTGAAGATTGTAGATTTCTTTGGTCTGATGTTTGGCGATGGCAATACAAGAATCCGTATGGCCCAATTGATCAAATGAAGGCGCCAATGCATCAACGTGATCCCCATGGCTCATCCACACTGTGGATGAGGATGGGATGCCCTTTGTTAAGGGATTTGATTGTGTTATGTGAAGTGCCGATTTTCCATATTCTCGCTTGTCGGTTGGTGTAATGGTTCCATTGAATAGATATTGGGTAATCTGCATACCATAACATATCCCGAGTATTGGTATTTGTAGATCAAATAATTCTTTGGTAATTTGTGGGGCGTGTTCGTCATACACGCTGTTTGGTCCGCCGGATAAAATAATCCCTTTAATATGGGGTTGTACTAGATTTTCGAGATTATAATGAAACGGATGAATCTCCGAATAGACACCGAGTTCGCGAACACGGCGAGCGATTAGTTGATTGTATTGCGAACCAAAATCTAAAACAATGATGGTATCCATGATAGACCTCCTAGTGCTTGAAATGACGATTATTGGTAAATACCATCGTCATGTATCGATTATCACAAGCTGTGATTGAGTCATTATCTCGAATACTTCCACCCGGTTGAACAATGTGATTTACACCATATTCATACGCCAGTTTAACCACATCGTCAAAAGGGAAGAATGCATCGCTAGCAAGAGTTAAGTTTTCAGTAAAGCCATTATTTCTAGCCTGCTCCAGAGCTATTTTCGCTGCTCCCACACGGTTCATTTGACCCGCTCCAACACCTACTGTTTGGGTCCCTGAAGTTATCACAATCCCATTCGATTTCACGTGCTTTACTACCTTCCAAGCAAAATGTAACTGTTCCAATTCTCTTTCAGATGGGAATCTTTTCGTTACACAATGGAGTTCATCAATACTTACTATTTGCTTGTCAATATTTTGTATTAGTAACCCACCATTTACACTATTATATTCAACAGTATCCGTGGATTTTTGAGAAGTATCAAGTTGCAAGATACGTAGGTTCTTCTTCTTTCTCAATATACTAAGAGCATCTTTTGAAAACCCAGGAGCAATAATGATTTCTAAAAATAGCTTATTGATTTCAAATCCAAGTTCGGTAGTGACTACTCGATTTAAAGCAACAATACCTCCATAAATCGATATTGTATCACTTTTATAAGCTTTTTGATAGGCTTCGAAAATTGTCTCTCCTGTGCCTACACCACATGGGTTCATGTGTTTTAGTGCAACTGCGGTTGGTTCTGAGTGCTCAGCTAAAATATTGATTGCTGCATTGGCATCTTGAATATTATTATATGAAAGTGGTTTACCATTTAAAAGTATCGCCTGTAATATAGAGTACGGATCATCTGATAGCTGATAAAGTGCGGCTTTCTGATGAGGGTTTTCTCCATATCGTAAATGTTGTTTAAAATCACCAGATATGGTGATAGTATCTATCATACTAGAGTTGTCAAAACTTGTAAAATAATTGGCTATTATTGAATCATACTTTGCCGTTGTTCGAAAGGCCTTTGCACTTAGTTGTCGTTTCGTTTCTGGCAATGTATCACCATATGACTCCAGCTCTGTCAGAATGAGGTTATAATCATTAATATCTGTGACAACGGTAACAAACTCATAGTTCTTTGCTGCACTACGCAATAAAGATGGTCCACCAATATCTATCTGTTCCACGGCTTCATCAAAGGTAGAACTACGAACTGAGATGGTTTCTTTAAATGGATACAAATTTACACATACAAGATCAATATATTCAATATTATTGCTTACGACGTCATCAATATGATGTGGTTTGTTACGCAGAGACAAAATACCACCGTGGATTTTAGGGTGTAGCGTTTTAACACGTCCATCCAAGATTTCCGGAAACCCGGTTATATCTTCAACAGATTTGGTAAGCACTCCTGCTTCATCAAGTATTTGTTTTGTTTTACCCGTAGAAATTATCTCAAAGCCGTGTGATATTAACGCGGAAGCAAAATGTGCGATGTTTGTTTTATCACTGACACTAATTAATGCTCGTTTCATATACTTTCCTCACTTCAATTCATCAAATTTACATATTAAAACTTCACGCTATTTTGTGTAATTTGGTGCTTCTTTCGTTATATTTATGTCATGTGGATGTGATTCTTTTAATCCAGCACTTGTAATTTGAACAAATTGTCCATTACGTTGTAAATCACCTACGGTCTTTGTTCCACAATAACCCATTCCAGATCGTAGTCCTCCGCACAATTGGTATACTGTATCGGCTAATTCTCCTTTATATGGAACTCGTCCTTCAATGCCTTCGGGAACAAGTTTTTTCGCCTCTCCGTTACCTTTTTGGAAATAGCGATCACTCGACCCTCGTTTCATGGCAGCAAGAGATCCCATTCCAACGTATGTTTTAAAGCGTCGACCTTGAAATATAACTTCCTCTCCAGGTGACTCTTTCGTTCCAGCCAGAAGAGATCCTAGCATTACTGTATCCGCACCTGCTGCTAAGGCTTTTACAACATCTCCACTGTATTTAATACCACCATCAGCAATGACACAAACATCCGTATCATTGGTATACTCACACACATCCAAGATTGCTGAAATTTGAGGTACACCTACCCCAGCAACCACTCTTGTTGTACAAATCGAGCCGGGTCCTACACCTACTTTTACTGCATCAGCCCCAGCTTCAACAAGTTGTTTTGCAGCTTCTTTGGTGACGATGTTACCAGCCACAATATTAAGCTTAGGATACAATTTCCGAATTTCACGAACGGTACTTATAACTCCCTCAGAATGCCCATGTGCACTATCGACAGTAATAACATCGACACCCGCTTCAACCAACGCTTTTACTCGATCTATTGTATCGTTTCCAACACCAACTGCTGCTCCACAACGTAATCGACCTTTATCGTCTTTACTAGCGTTGGGATAATTAATTACATTATCAATGTCTTTTATAGTGATTAAACCTTTTAATCTATATTCATCATTAACAATTGGTAACTTCTCAATGCGATTATCGAGAAGTATTTGTTTTGCATCTTGTAAACTTGTTCCGACAGGTGCTGTCACCAAGGCATCTTTTGTCATCACCTTGTTCACTGGCGTATCATCTAGTTCCCGATATTTCAAATCACGATTTGTAATGATACCAATTAAAGTATTATTCTTTGTAACAACTGGCAATCCTGATATTTTATATGTTGACAAAATATCCTCTGCCTGAGCTAAGGTACTGTTTTCACGTAGCGTAATTGGATTCAATATCATCCCCGATTCACTACGTTTTACATAATCTACTTGCTTAGCCTGTTGTGTAATAGGCATATTCTTATGGATAAAACCTATTCCTCCTTGTCGTGCAAGTGCAATAGCCAATTTTGCTTCAGTTACAGTATCCATAGCAGCAGATAAAATTGGAATATTAAGTGCTATATTTTTCGTTAACTTTGTTTGAAGAGAGACTTCACTTGGAAGCACTTCAGAATGGTTTGGGACGAGTAATACATCATCAAATGTAAACCCCTGTTGTTTAATTTTTTTCATAATTTCCTCCTCATCAAATAAAAATGGTTTCTCCGCGTGATAGACCATACGCAAAGAAACCTACAGTTGTAGAGTAATTTGCACGTAGTCCTAAATTTACGGTTTAGGGTAGAGACTTGCTTTCCTTATTAAAGCGATTATACGTGAAAAGTTTCTTCATTATAACAAATCAAAATAACTAAATCAATGACTATCTATGACTTTTTTCGGTTAATATACAAAAGTATTCCAAGCAAAATTAAACCATACGTTAATGGAATGATAAATACGAGTGCATTATAGATGTTATTTCCACTAGTAATTGCTAATCCGGGGAACATCAATAGAGCAAATAGCGGTAATGCCATCGAGATTGCAGTTCCACTTCCAACTACGATTTCTTCAGCTATTGGCGATTTGAAGTCACTGTCAACCCCTTTAAGCAATGCCAATCCTGTACTTGCAGTACCAGTTAACATACCAAACATTGCAAGAAAATAATGTACTTCGTATTCACCTTTGTAAATACGATGACTAATCCAACGCAAGAAGGCAAATGTACATATTGCCCCAACAGTAGCCATTACAATTACTAATAGGTAATACTGTTGAATGGATTCAATCGTTATCGTAAGAACAGCTGCAATAATCATGAAATTGAATGCAATACTGCTAATATTTGATAATACATAATTGTTGGTTAAAAAGTTAACATTTTTTCCTTTTACCTCAGCATATTTTAATATGCGACGATATAATAAAGCGTATAGAATCCCAATCAAGAAATTGAATCCATGGAATACACCTGCAAAGGTCTCACCTAAGTCACCCATGGTTGGTAATATGTAGTTTTCAAGAGCAACCAGTGTTAAATACACAAAGGCGTAAATGACAAAAATGATTACAATTTGCATTGTCAACGAGTCAAACACGCGAATTTCTTGAATTGTCTCCATTTCGAATGATTGCTTGATGGAAGATTCTTCTCGATGGAATTTATCAACAACTAGATTATGTTTTCTTGCTAAGTAATTTAATGATATTACCCCGACAACACCACCAACCAGGAATCCGATGGATGCAATGGTTGCCCCTAATGCACCACCTTGGCTCAATGCTCCAACTCCTTCAGCATATCCACTACCAATACTGGTTGCCAATCCTGGTCCTTGTCCGAAACCTAGTGGAAGTAGCAATCCAGCACCTAAGAAAATATTCTTAAATAGGAAGAAAACTACAGCTGCACCGATTACTGCTTGTAGTAAATAAGAAATTACGATTACCATACCTGTAGACCATACTTTTTTATCTGCCTTTGATTTGTCTCGACGCAAAGTTAAAGCTATGAATCCAATTGCTAGGGCATGATAAACTGTCTCGTAAATTATGTCGATGCGAGCAGGTACATTTTGCACAATTACTTGATCGTTGGTGGCATATTCTTCCCAATCGATATCAACACTATAATCTTCAGCATCCTCTGCCAAGATAATCTCATAATCATATCCTTCCTCGATTACTTCAGCCTCTGATCCTTCATATAGAATATAGCGATCTTGAGATATATTTATGACATTCAAAAATCCATCAGATAATATTAAACCGATTGTCCCAGCAATTAACGCTGAAGGAATAATTACTTTATTTAAGAATGGTACTTTTTCCTTAATAATCTTTGCAATGAATAAAAGCACCCCTAAATAAACAAAGAAATTCATAAGTTCCCAATTTTCTACTAATCCAAACATATTTTTTCCTCCATTTACATTTGAAAAGAGCTAAAAAAGTATATTCCCCATACAACTTGATAGCTCTTTCCCTATATATTATTGTTATTTTAATTATATCATATTTGAAGTCTATAAAAATTCATTTTTTTGAATTAGATATTTTATTGTATATTCAACCAAATATTTGATCTGATTCTCATTGTATTGATGATTCTTCTCAACCAATCTCTTATTATCATATTCAAACATTGTTATGAAAGCATATAGTATTATACTCTTATGTTTGATATAGTACCGCATTAATTCTTTATATATTAGTAACTCACGGAATTTTAAATCCCATGTTGGCCTAATTTTCTCAAAGGTACTAACTGTTCGAAACTCTACTAGTAGAATTGTATTGTTATATTTGAAAATGTAATCGACTCTCATTTTTTTTGACATCTTAATCATATACTCGACATAAATCTTTATTTGACTATACATGCTTGATTCTATAGATGCTTGTAACATCGTAAGATATCGCTTAATGATAAACATAGTATCCAACCATGATACAATCTCAGCTATTGAGACTTGCTTTCTGAAGAATCCTCTCTTAAAAAACTTATCTCTAAGTAAGTTTACATATGGTTTATTCTGTATTAGTGAACCTCGTTTATTTAGCAATCCTTTTTGTATCTTCCATTCTCCATATATATTTAACTCATCATAGAAGTTAAAAAATTCTTGTGGAGTATCAAAAGTATATAACGAATCCTCTTTCATTCTTATCACCAGTAATATAATAATGATATGTTTGAATTTTTTCTTAAATAAACATTGTAAGAGTGGTATAATAAAATTAATACGAAAGGAGTTGATGTCTATGGATAATGATAGAAAATATTTTAACTGTTCTCAAAAACATGAGATCGATTACTTAGCTAAGAAATTTGTTGGACCAAAGGAAGAAATTGTACAAAAAATCAAAGAATTGTGCAAACAAAAAGTCATTCATTACTCAACTCATGAAGAAGCTGAAAAAGCGTTAATGGATGCAGGTTATCAAAAAAAATAACTAGGAAGTCCTAGTTATTTTTTTTATTTTTAAAATAAAAAAAGCCCATTAATGGCTTTGGTAAAATAAATGGTGGCTCGGGGCGGAATCGAACCACCGACACACGGATTTTCAGTCCGTTGCTCTACCAACTGAGCTACCGAGCCACACTGGCGGTCCAGACGGGACTTGAACCCGCGATCTTCGGTGTGACAGACCGACATGTTAACCACTACACTACTGGACCATTGGTTGCGGGGGAAGGATTTGAACCTACGACCTTTGGGTTATGAGCCCAATGAGCTACCAGACTGCTCCACCCCGCGGTGTGAAAAATGTTGTTAAATATAAGTGGCGGAGGAAGAGGGATTCGAACCCCCGCGCGCTCTCACGCCTGTCGGTTTTCAAGACCGATCCCTTCAGCCGGACTTGGGTATTCCTCCACTTAGTCATTTAAGTAAATATATATAATTTTGGTGGACCCGGCAGGATTCGAACCTGCGACCTACCGGTTATGAGCCGGGAGCTCTAACCAACTGAGCTACGGGTCCATACATAACTCCAAAAATTGGTAGCGGCGGAGGGAGTCGAACCCACGACCTTTCGGGTATGAACCGAATGCTCTAGCCATCTGAGCTACACCGCCATTTGATGTTTTTGGTGGTGCTATTTTTTAGACCTGTGAGACTTCGTATCACTATAATCCAAAGCAGCTTGCCACTTTAAAAACTAATAGAATGGTACCTAGGGCCGGAGTCGAACCGGCACGGTATTGCTACCATTGGATTTTAAGTCCAACGCGTCTACCTATTCCGCCACCCAGGCAAATGGTGACCCGCAGAGGATTCGAACCTCTGACCCTCTGATTAAAAGTCAGATGCTCTACCGACTGAGCTAGCGGGTCGAAAAACGGCCTAAATAAATGGTGCCGGAAACAGGAGTCGAACCCGTGACCTACTGATTACAAGTCAGTTGCTCTACCATCTGAGCTATTCCGGCATGGTGGAGAATACTGGGCTCGAACCAGTGACCCCTTGCTTGTAAGGCAAGTGCTCTCCCAACTGAGCTAATCCTCCATATGGTGGAGCCTAGCGGGATCGAACCGCTGACCTCCTGCGTGCAAGGCAGGCGCTCTCCCAGCTGAGCTAAGGCCCCATATGTTATTTTTGGGAATATCAGGCAACTTATTTGGTGGGCCTGATTGGAATTGAACCAACGACCTCACGCTTATCAGGCGTGCGCTCTAACCGACTGAGCTACAGGCCCCCACCAAAAAGACATAAGTGCGTTATTTATTCTACTATTTAATTGGTCAGTTGTCAACCTTTAAAGTCTATAATTTTCAAAACAAAAAGGATAACAGAAAAAATGGCTGGGCTAGATGGATTCGAACCATCGATCCCGGAGTCAAAGTCCGGTGCCTTAACCGCTTGGCCATAGCCCAGTATGGTGGGAGGGGACGGATTTGAACCGCCGAACCCGAGGGAACAGAGTTACAGTCTGTCGCGTTTAACCACTTCGCTACCCGCCCAAACATGCAGATATTATTTTATTATATCTCAATATAAAAATCAAGTTATTTTTTTGCCGGGTATTTTTCGGCATTTTTCACTAGTTTTTCTCGAATAATTTGTTCAATATCAAAGCCTAGGTCATATGCCATTGCAATTGCATAAATTATCACGTCGGCAATCTCCTCCTTGACATTTGTTAAATCTGCGTGATCAGGTCCCCATTGATAATTTTCCAATAACTCTGCAGCTTCAATAATAATTGACTTTGCTAAGTTCTCTGGTTTATCATTTGATTCCCATCCACGTTCATCTCTAAACTTAATAATTTCCTTAATTATATCTCTCAAGTATATCCCAACCTTAGTTTTTATTCACCAGAATTTGCTCTTATAACTTTTTTTATTCTTTTTTGTAGTATTGGTCTTTCCAACATAACAACTCTGTTACATCCAAGACATTGAAGTTTTACATCTGCACCTGTTCGGATTACCTTCCACTCAAAAGAACCGCAAGGATGTTTTTTCTTTAAAACCAAAACATCATTTAGGTCAAATTTATGCATTGTGCACTACCACCTGTGGGAATGGTATTTCAATTTCATTTTCAGAAAAATACATAACTAAGTCTTTACGAATATCTCGTTCTACTTGAAAATGTTTCATCACTTCTGTTTTAGCTATAATTCTCATATTAATACTTGAATCTGCTAATTCTGTAACTCCTAAGAACTTAGGCATTTCTACAATATCACCATAACGTTCATCTTCTTGCTCAAGAAATGCAGGCATGATTTCAGTTAGTTTTTGAAGATCTGTATCATATGCCACACCAAAATCGACAACAGCTATACTTTGATTTCTAGAGAAGTTTATAACACTATCAATGTTTCCATTGTTGATGATTTTCCGTTCACCTTTCCAATTTTCAATAACTGTTGTTCGTAATCCAATCATAATTACAGTACCTTTGAAACCTTTTACTTCAATGACTTCTCCTACTTGGAATTCACCATCAAAAATGATAAAGAAACCGCTCATAAAATCGCGTACTATTTCCTGTGCTCCAAAACCAATTGCTAGACCAACAACACCTGCTGATGCAATAAATGGCGTTAAATCAACACCCAAACTAGAGAAAATAAGCATTAGAACAATAAACCATACCAAATATCTTGTTACACTCCATAACAGATTTGCTACAGTCTTTGCTCGAGCCCCTTTTTTTTCAATACGTAACAGTTTATTAATAACAGGTTTTGATACTCGATTAATAATAAATCCTAATAATAACCAAGTTACAATACTAAAACCTATGATGACAAATTCACTCAATGATTCAGGTATATTTAAGTTGTTTACAAAAATATTATATATTACTTCACCAATACCATTCATTGTTTGCTACCTCCATTTAATAGATCGATAATTTTATTCAATTCTTCTTCTGTGTCAAATCGAAATGTCAGTTGTGCTTTACCGAGTGTAAATTTGATAGAATCATCAATAATATTTTCCAAATATTGACGACGATTTTTTATAACCTTGTTCGGAACTGAGATTTTTTTCGAATGAATGTTACGAATGATTCTCTCTACGTCCCGTACAGTAAATTTCTCTTCAATAATTCGATCGTGTAGATCAAGACATAAACGCTGGTCTTTTACTTTACTTAACGCTCTTGCGTGTCCCATTTTTATATGACCATAATTAACGCTTTGAATTACCGTTGCAGGTAAATTTAATAACCCAATTATGTTTGTGACATACACTCTGCTTTTCCCTATTTTCTTTCCAAGTTCAGCATGTGTTACTCCTAATTGAAACAATGCTTTTTGAAGTGCTATTGCCTCTTCAATTGGGGTTAGATCTTCACGCTGTAAGTTCTCAAGAATTGCTAGTTCGGATAAGTAAATTGAATTGTAATCTCGAATAATCGACGGAACATATGTTAGACCGGCTAGTTTGGCCGCTTTTACGCGTCGTTCTCCAGCTACAATCATATAACCCGTTCCGGCGGGTTTTAAAATAACCGGTTGAAACACACCGTGTTCTTTTATGGAGTTTGCCAACTCTTGTAAGCTTGTTGTATCAAAAATAGATCGCGGTTGATTGGGGTTCGGAACGATGAGAGAAATATCAATGTCCTGAACCTCTTCGCGATCAGAGTACTCTTGTTGATTTTCTTCCATTAAATCCTTAAAGCTTCTACCAAGTTCTACTTTAGAATCTTTCATTCATAGCCACCATCTCTTTCGCTAGATTTTGGTAACTAATGGATCCTTTACTACGAGGCGAAAATTCCGTAACAGGTAATCCGTGACTTGGTGCTACGGAGCACTTGACATTTCGAGGAATAATTGTTTTAAATACTTTTTCCTTAAAATATGTACGAACTTCATTGATAACTTCATATCCAATATTGCTACGAGTATCAAGCATGGTTAGTAATACTCCTTCAATTGTCAAGGTTTTATGATTGTACTTCTGTTTATTTTGGATAACACGAATAGTGTTTAGTAACTGCGTTAAACCATCCAATGCTAAAAACTCACATTGAACAGGAATTAAAACACTATCCGATGCAGTTAAAGCGTTAATCGTAACGATACCCAACGAAGGTGGGCAATCAATAATAATATAGTCATAATTATCTCGCACTTCTTCTAAAGCATTCGCTAAAATAAAATCCTTATTATCATGACTGATTAGATGGGACTCAATGTGTCCTAGCTCATAACGCGCGGGAATGATGTCAACATCAACCGATGGAACTTTTACAATGACATCGTGAATTGACAATCGTTCCATAAAAATATCAGCAACCGAAAAATCAAGATTGGCGCGGTTAATCCCCATGTACGTTGTCGCATTTGCTTGATGATCGACATCAACCAATAATACGCTCTTCCCCAGATACGATAATGAACTGGCAAGGTTAACACTCGTGGTTGTTTTCCCAACGCCACCTTTTTGATTACTGATAGATAATATTTTCCCCATACTTTTCACCTCTAAACAATATAAAGAAAAGTATATATATTGTATCATATACATACTTTAATTTACACCCAAAACACGTAAAAGTTATCCACAGATTTTTGTGGACAAATATTATAACAACGTCCTAAATAAGTCCTCGTTATCCAAATAGAAGTTTACCAACTCATAGGGTATAAACTCACGATATTCTTTCGATTTGAAAAGTTCCGTTATTTCTTCATGAGTTAGGGTATCTTTTATGTTACCCCATTTATCCAATTGTGTGACCTCAGTTTTTAAGAAATGGTATAAAATAGCGAGCGATAATAACTTATCAATACGATCGTGAAATAGTTCATTTAGATTATATTTATACCGGTCATCTGTGAAATTAGGGGTCGGTTTATACAGGCTTGCTATTTCAAATAAAATCGCATTTAATTCGCCCTCACGATTGATAAGATATTTTTCGAATTGAACGGCATAACGGCGCGCGATGATTGATGCATTTTCATTTGCAATAACTTCCTCCACTTCTTGAGAATGTAAGAAGAAATAGAACTCAATAACCTCAGATATTTTATGGGCGTCAGCTTCAAAGAATTCGTTAATAAACACACTTAATTCATGTACCGTGCGTTGGAATTTAGTTTCTCTCCAAACGGGTGTTAGGTCATTTTCCTCTTCCATTTCCGTAATATGGCGAATACTAAACTCTTGGTATTTTTCCAAGATTTTTTTCATTCGAACCCACTCATTATTCATTTTCTCATAGATATTATCTGATATCAGAAATTGAATTAAGAAAATGATATAGAATCCAATCAAGACAACAAGATACGTCATCATCGATACATTGGTATCAATAGAGTTTGTTCCAATAATCGAGACACCTTTATCGAAGATATAGTATACACCAACACCTGTGATGATGCCTCCATAAAACAAATATGCAAGAATATCTTGGTAAAAAATAACAATGGTTAAGAACACGAAGAACATGATGTATCCGTAAAAGTGGTTTGATCCTTGTGAATAGAACAGGGTAAGTATCGCAATTGTAATAATTGATGTATGCATCGAAAATCGATTGAAGTTTATAATCATCATCAACAATGTTAAAACAATTAATAAGGCAAGTGCCATCGGTACAAATACATTGATATCGATTGAGAAATCATTAAATGATGATAGTGGAATTGTAAGGACAATAAAGACGGAAACAAAGATTGTTACGATAGCTACTTTTAGGCGGAGAACTTCACTAAAGGTAAGGAATTCACTACTTTGAATTCGTTCAAATATGTTTTTCATGGCCCCAGGCATCCTTCAATACGTCTTGTATAATCATTTCGAACACTTCGCTGTTCTCCTTAAATACACGAAGTACGTCTTCATCAATTAAATAATAATATTCCGAGTTAAATAAGATGTCCACTACATCTTCTTGGCTTAACTCCGATAAGTATATTTTGTCCATTCGCAGCATCACATAAAACACAACAAATGAAATAATTTTCACATAGGTATCATCATTGAAATGGCGAAATGACTTGAACTGACTTTCGGAAAAAATTTCTTTGCGATTTACATCAATATCTTTCGTTTTACTTGCTTTTAGCCCGATATTTCTCATTTTATGATGGATGGATAACTCTAAGTTTGATAACTCATTGAGCTGCTCTAGAGTGTATTCAGGATACTTTTCAAGTAAGCTCGTAGTTGGTTCTTTTTTCATATCTTTAAGTAATTGAATTTTACGTCCAAAGACATTTTCAATCCCTATCTTTTTGGATAATTCTTTGGTAAAAGTATCCAGAGATTTATAATAGGCATCAACATCCATTTCATGACTAGTTCGAATCGTTTGAATTTCCATTAATAAATCCATGTTTCGCACTTCGGATTCTTTTATTTTTGCTAAATGATTATAGAAAAATGATTTTCGTTTAATCAAGATGTATGATGATAATGTTAGTAATAATACAAAAAGTAACAAAAAGACTACAACATATAGGTTCTGAATCGCATCCACATTCGGAATGGAGAAGATTACTTGATAGTTAATGGCTAGCAATATCCCACTGACAAATAAGGCACCATTACTGATGAACATAACTTTATAGTCTTGATATATGGAGGTAATTGCATAGGCTAAGAATAACGAAGTAAATATACTGGGTGTTTGAAACATAAAAATAAGGGTTAATGCAATGATAAATTCTCCTAAGGCATTCGTATACATTGCGAGCTTTAGATTATTATAAAGATCGTGGTTCAACGACATGAAGTAAATATTGATTAGTAGTAATAATCCAAACATGAACATCACTTGTAGAATCTGAATTGTTTCTACTTGTAGACGAATAAAAAAATACAACACAACAAAAGCAAACACGACGTTTAAAATGTTAACGATCAGTGTTTTAATTCGAATGTGTTGCAGTTCTAGAATCTCTTTATACGGTTCTAGCTGCTTAAAATTGTATTTATGATTATACTGTCTCATAGAATACACATCCTATAGAGGTTTTGACTTAATTTTATTGTATCTTCTGGGGTATTTTGTAGGAGTTGTAGCGGTTTTTCGGACAACAACAATCGAACGTTCAAAATGATTGACATGATATAAAATGGTATCCTCCAAAGTTCCACCAAGTATCTGTATCGTGTTCTTAGAATCGATGACTTCCTCTTGATACCCCGGACCTTTCATTGCTAGAAATACACCGTGATGTTTCACAAATGGTATGCATAATTCACAAAGCATTCGTAGATTAGATACGGCTCTAGCGGTAACGATATCGTATGTTTCACGACGAGAAAATTCCTCAGCTCGTCCATGAATAAGTTCGACTGATATTCCTAACGTATCGGTTAATTCATGCAAAAAACGTACACGCTTTTGTAGAGCATCAATAATGGTTATCTGAAGGTCGGGAAATATGATTTTTAACGGTATGCTTGGAAAGCCGGCACCACTGCCGACATCTAAGATGGTTTGGTTTGACAATGAAATTGCTTTTGTGAGGCAAATACTATCGTAAAAATGCTTGAGATATACTTCTTCCTTCTCTGTTATGGAAGTTAAATTTAGTTTACTGTTCCATTCCATTAACAGATTATAATAGTGTGCAAATTGTTGCTCTTGTTTTGGACTAAGTTGAATCCCACATTCTTCAAGCATGTGTTGAAATTGCTCTATCATAGTATCACCTTATCCTATTTTACCATATTCAATATTATTTGAAAAACAATTAAAAATAATAGACTATCGTTATAGTCTATTATTTAATGTCTTAATATGTATTAGCAAGATGGAGATATCAGCCGGGTTTACACCGCTTATACGTGATGCTTGTCCGATAGTTAACGGTTTGATTTTCTTTAATTTTTCCCTGGCTTCTAGTGCTAAATTATGAATATTGTCATAATCGATTGTATTTGGAATACTATAGTCTTCCATCTTTAACATTTTTTCCGCTTGTTTATAGGCTTTTGTAATGTATCCTTCATACTTGATATCAATCTCAACTTGTTCAATCACATCTTCATTGAATGATTCTAAATCAACCCAATTTGTTAATTGTTCAAGATGAATTTCTGGTCGTCTTAGAAAATCGTAAAGTGATGTTTTATCCTTAATATCAACGGTTCCTAGTTGACGAATCAATTGATTGGTGTCAGGGTTCGGATATAATTGAATCGATTGTAGTACTTGTTTCAATGATTTAATTCCACGAATCTTATCTTGATATGATTGGTATCGCGCTTCATTAATCAATCCGACTTGATATCCATATTCGCGTAATCTTATATCCGCATTATCATGGCGTAATAATAAACGATATTCCGCCCGTGATGTCAGTAGTCGATAAGGATCTTTGACGCCTTTTGTGACAAGATCATCAATGAGTACACCGATGTATGCTTCATTCCGTTTTAATACCAAAGGCGATTTTTGTTCTAATTTGAGCGATGCATTAATTCCCGCCATAAGTCCTTGACAGGCGGCTTCTTCATATCCACTTGTTCCATTTACTTGTCCGGCAAAATATAGATTGGGATACTCTTTGCTTTCCAATGTAGGATATAACACTCGTGGATCGATTGCATCATATTCGATGGCGTAAGCATATCGGGCAATTTCAGCGTTTTCCAGTCCTGGAATCGAGTGAATCATTTGCTCTTGAACATCATGAGGCATTGATGTGGAGAATCCTTGAACATAGGTTTCATCAATGAATTGGCTTTCAGGTTCTAAGAATATTTGATGGCGTTCCTTGTCTTGGAATCGAACCAACTTATCTTCGATTGATGGACAATAACGGGGGCCAACTCCTTCAACAACACCACTGTACATCGACGATTTTGTAAGGTTTAGGTTTATCACATCATGTGTAACAGAGCTTGTATAGGTTAGATAACATGGCCATTGATTATCGACGTCATAATAGGTTTCTTTATCAAAACTAAAATGGCGAACAACAGCATCTCCGTCATGTCGTTCCGTCTTGCTAAAATCAATTGTTTTTGTAATGATGCGTGGCGGTGTTCCCGTTTTTAATCTGGTTGTTTCAAATCCAACTTCCCGTAATTGCTTACTTAAGCCTTTGGATGCTTTTTGTTTATCGGGTCCACTGTCGGTTACTTGGTCACCAACAAGAATTTTCGCTTGCATATAGGTACCAGTTGTAACAATAACTGTGTGTCCTTTGTAGATGTCACCATTCTCTAGGACAATACCTTTTACGGCATTATCGATCAGATATAATGAATCAACATATGCTTCGACAACGTCAAGATTGTCTTGATTGAATATCGTTTGTTTCATCTCTTTGGGGTATAATACTTTATCACTTTGAGCACGTAGAGCACGAACCGCAGGTCCTTTGGATATGTTTAAAAGACGCATTTGGATGGCTGTTTTATCTGCATTTTTGCCCATTTCACCACCAAGTGCATCAATTTCACGTACGACGATTCCTTTGGCCGGTCCTCCAACTGATGGATTACACGGCATCGACGCAATCATATTTACATTTCCTGTAACAAGTAGGGTTTTATGACCCATTCTAGCAGCGGCTAAACATGCTTCACTTCCCGCATGACCGCCACCAATGACGATAACATCATACATAATAATCACCTTGCAGGTCTATTGTAATACGACTACTGATAATAGTAAAGCATATAACAGCGTGAATTCTTTAAATATTCACATCTATACGGTATAATTATTGCAAGAGGTGATGATATGGAACACACAACAATCTTAATCATTGAAGATGAACCGACAATTAATCGCATTGTCTCCAATTATTTTTTGAAGGAAAAATTCACAGTTTTAAGTGCCTTGGATGGTTTTAAAGGGCTACAGTTATTTAGTCAAAATCGTGTGGATTTGGTTTGCCTAGATATTATGATGCCCAATGTCAATGGTTGGGACGTAGCAAAAACAATTCGCGAAACATCCAATGTTCCCATTATTATGATGAGTGCTTTATCTGAAGAAGAGGATATTTTAAAAGGATACTCGCTTAAAGTGGACGACTATATTACCAAACCATTTAATCCTAAAATCCTTGTGGCCAAAGTACGCAATTTACTAGAGCGATTACAAAATCAAGATTTCTCAGTACAGACAAGTGGGATGCTTGAGCTTGGTGGTATCAAAATGGATTTAGATACCCATAAGGTGTATCTCGAAGGTGACGAAAAAGAGTTGTCTAAAACAGAGTTTGATTTGCTTAAATACTTCTTAGAACACGAAAGCAAAATCTGTTCACGAAACCTTCTCCTTGACGAAGTATGGGGAATCGATGTTTATGTCGAAGATCGAATTGTCGATACCTATGTGAAAAAACTACGCAAATTCCTAGGACATCGATCCAACTATATTAAAACGGTATTTGGTGTAGGTTATCGATTTGAGGTACCGCATGAAACAGATTAGTGCAAACGTACAAGATTGGTTCCGCAATACATGGAAGACCATTGTTCGCCTCTTCAAAGCTCGTTCCATTTCGACGCAATTAATCATCACTATCAGTTTGATTTTCCTATCTTTCTTCGCTTTGCAGTCGATTCTCAATGTTGCATTTTTCCGTAATTTCTTTACGACTCAAGATTTTGATCGAATCCATTCCGATTTGATTGAATATGTTGAAAATATGAATCAAGACGACATCGATTACTATGATGAAATGTATCGTTTCACTTCTGAAAACAATGCCTATAGTGTCATTGTCGGTGGGCAGTATCGAATTTTAACATCCTCTGGAACGGATTATACGTTTACGATACAGGATGATACAACATTACTTTCTTATACGGTCCTTGTACCAAACAATGATTTTGAATATACAGAAGATTTACAACTATCGGTTACCATTTATCCCTATAATGATGAGTTCTATTCTGCGGATATCATTGAGGTAGGCAGTACCATTTTATATAATAGTGAAATCACGTGTGCTGAAGTCGATTGTACACCTGTTAATGGAACCATCACCAATGTCAGTAAACCAAACAACTTGAACTACTTATTTGAGAATAATCCTATTGTTCGTGATGAAGTAGCCCGAATTGTTGGGGGCGAAATTGATCTAAAAGACTACGAATATACCAGTGGTAGTGTTGAAGGTTCTTGGTATCGTTCATCCGAAGCTTCTGTCGACACATTAGTGTTTGTTCACAATTTAAAAACGTGGAACTATATTGTAACAATTGTTCCGGTCGTTAATACGAACGATGTGATTGATATTGTGAACTCCTACAATTATTACGTATATGCAACCGCTATTGTCATTATCTTTATCTGGAGTTTTCGTTTATCCAGTATCATATCAAAACCAATACAAAACATTGAGCTTGTCGCCCGGCAAATTGCACAGTTAAACTTTGATGTTGAGGCGCATGAGTATAATAATCGTGAAAATGAATCGTTATCCAACAGTATCAACCTAATTGCGAAAAACTTAAGGACCACGCTGGAGACTTTAAACAGGAAAAATTCAGAGTTAATGAGTTTATACGAAGATCAATCAAAGCAAGTCTCCCTGAAAAAACAATTGGTTTCATCGATTTCTCATGAATTGAAAACACCACTGATGATTATGCAAGTTACAATTCAAGGAATCCTCGATGATATCATTCCCGATGAGGAACAACAAAAAGAACTACTAAATGTCCTTGATGAGATTAATAAATCATCTATGATGATACAAGACATGTTACAAATTTATCGCTTAGATGACGCCAACTCTCAACTTGAGATTTCCGAATTTGATTTATCGAAAACCGCTTGTTTCTTTGTTAATGATTTTGAGAATGCCATTCGTCAATATAAACTTGAATTGGATATCAATGTCCAAGATGAAGTCTTTGTAGAAGGTGACGAGAAGCTGATCAAACGTGTCATATCAAATTTCTTGACAAACGCCATCAAATACACTCCTATTGGAGGTAGGATGTACCTTGAAGTCTCGGAACGAAAAGACAAAGTGTACTTCGAATTAACCAATTACGGGACTACAATCCGGACGGAAGAAATCGAGAAAATCTGGATGCCATTTTATCGTATATCAAGGGAAGAAACCAACCCGATTAAAACAAAAGGAAGCGGTATTGGACTGTACCTTGTTAGCGAAATTCTGAAAGCTCACGATGCCGAATTTGGTATATCAAATGTTAAAAACGGTGTAAAAGCGTACTTCTATATGAACAAAAAACAACGTGTCTAGACACGTTGTTTTTTCATATCAATCCTAACATTTTAAACGCTTTATACAAGCCATCATTCTCAATTCTATCCGTTACATATTTAGCTTCTTTCTGAACAGCTAGATGAGCATTCCCCATGGCAACGCTTGTTCTCGCAAATTGCAACATCGATATATCGTTATATCCATCACCAATCGCAATAATATCATCTTGTGTTAATCCAAGTTTCTTCATAAATTCTATGATTCCTACCTCTTTGAATCCCCCCTCAGTATTAACATCAATACCGTATTGACAGGAATACTCAAAGGATAATCCTGGTACAAGCTTCTCAAAACGTTTGAAATCATCCTTTTGATAAAAAAGATTGATTTGATAGACGGATTTACCCTTGTAGTAATTTGGTTCAAGAGTTGGATATTGAAGATTGAAATGATCGCAAAACTTTTGATAAGTATCGTTGTACATTGATTCTAGTACAAATCCATCCATACTCTCATAGGCAATATCAAATTTCTCCTTCTGAGCAAGCTCACGTATTGCATCGATGTTATGTTCGGGTATAGGGCTCTCAAAAATAACCTCATCATGATAAACAACTACCCGACCATTTGCGGCAATAAATGAATGAAATCCAAGTTCTTTGTCTATTCCATAAAACAATGCGGGTGGCCTACCGGTTGCTAAAACAATCTCATGTCCATTTTGGCGAGCTATTTTCAACGCTTCAACGGTACTTTGTGGCACAGAATGAGTGTTATAATCCAGAATCGTACCATCTAAATCTGCAAAAACGTATTTTTTTCTCATGAATTAATCCCCTTTAAGTATTACAATTTGTACTAAACAAGTAAGTATCGTATTAATTCCTCATTGTCTGTCAAAAATTGATCTTTGACATTGTAAAAAATTGTATTTTTCTCACGCACCGATTCTACTACATCAAAATCCTTCAGCTTTCGAAGGTGTTTTGATGTATTTGCTTGTTTGATACCTAACAGGTTTTCAATCTCACTTACACACAACCGGTCAAAGTCTAATAGTGTTTTAAAAATTGAAAATCTTGTTTCATCAGATAAGAGCTTAATGACGTCAAATTTATCCACATTATTTCACCTCTATAACTTTACAGTAATATAATTATACAGTAATATTACCATATAGTAATATATATGTCAAAGGTAAGAAAAACATCTCCTATCAAGCACCCCCATCCACATAGATAGAAAACTTAAGGCTGCTTCGTTCCCGACCTGACCTAGTTCGTTACGACCTATTGAATGAGGATGATTCATAAGAGATGTCTTATTTTGTTCTTAGTTTTTTGAAGAAACTTGTGATAATTTTACCACATTCTTCCTCCATGATTCCATCCAAGACTTCGACTTTATGGTTAAATGGTTTATCAAATAAATTGGTGATGCTTTGATGAGCACCTGTTTTGTATTCTTTTGCACCGTAAATTACTTGCTTCATTCGCGATTGGATAATTGCGCCGGCACACATCGGACAGGGTTCTATTGTAACATACATTGTGCATGTGTCAAGGCGCCAACTTTTTAACTTTTTATTTGCTTTCTCAATGGCCAGTATTTCTGCATGTGCGGTGGCTTTTCTAGCTTTCTCTCGTAAATTATGAGCTTTTGCGATGATTTTACCGTTGTGTACGATGACAGCACCAATTGGTACTTCCCCTTTTTTATATGCTTTTTTAGCCTCTTTTAGGGCTTTTTTCATATATTTACTATGATTCAATTGTTACAACTTCTTATTCCGATATAGATTTGGTTTTCGATACACTTTATGACACTTGCGACAACGAGCTTCATAACTTTCTTCTGCACCTATCATTACAATTGGATCATCATATCGTGCCGGTTTACCATTTACGATTCGTTGTGTCCGTGTAGCGGGAATACCACAATGAACACATACAGCAGTTAATTTTGTCACATACTCAGCAATCGCAAGTAACTTAGGCATAAAACTAAATGGCTCTCCGCGAAAATCTCGATCAAGACCGCTGACGATGACACGAATGCCTTTTTCTGCCAAGAATTCACAAATTGGAACAGCTTCTTCATCTAGGAATTGTACTTCATCTATTGCAACTACATCTGTTTCAGAATCGATATAATCGAATATCTGTGATGCTGAAGCGATGTTGACAGATTTGGTTCGATTGTTATTATGGGATACCACTTCTCCTTCTGAGTAACGGTTATCAATGTTTGGTTTGAAAACAACAATATTCTTTTTCGCATATTCCAAACGTTTAACACGGCGCAATAGTTCTTCCGTTTTTCCAGCAAACATTGGACCACAAATCACTTCAATCCATCCATCACGTTGATTCAAATACATAATTCCACCTCATTTTTTACTATATCCATAATACAATAGTACGCCAAATAAAACAATGGTTTTCCAAAATATCATAAAGATTATTTATAATTATTTTTTGTAACCAAACAATTCATAGAATTATTCATAGATGTTTGTCAAACATCTCTCAAAACGGCTATATTTAGGGCTTTAAAGTTATTTAGAAACATCCCATATATTGACCGTAAATGCCTGAAAAGTCTTTTAATAAATAAACAATTATGTTATAATTGTTTGGAATATAAATCATTTTTTTAATAAGGAGTAGATTATGGGTAAGAAATTCGAGATATCCGAAGAGCAACGAAAGGAATTGCTTAAAGAAATTAAACATCATAAAAAGAATCCTGGACCGCTTATGCCGATATTACATGAAGCTCAACGTATCTTTAGCTGCATACCCTTAGAAGTTCAGAAGATTGTTTCTGAAGAAACCGGAGTTCCTGTTGCTGAAATCAACGGTGTTGTAACTTTTTACTCAAGTTTTACATTACATCCAAAAGGGGATCACATCGTTGGGGTTTGTTTAGGAACCCCTTGTTATGTACGTGGAGCCCAAACCATTCTCGATTTTGTGAAAACCGAACTCGGTGTTGATGTTGGTGGAACGACAGAAGATGGATACTATACATTAGAAGCTATTCGTTGTATTGGTACATGTGGAATGGCTCCAGTAATGGCTTTTGATGAAGACGTTTATGGAGAAATGAGTGTAACAAAAGCAAGAAGACTGATAAAGGAGTATCGTGGTAAATAATGGAACTAAATGACGTGTTAGGATTATTGAATGCAAAACAGTACAACCAAGAATGCCCTCGATGTGTAAAAGAGATTAATTACGCCTTTGTTTGTGACCTGATGAGTGACGCATTAATGCTACTTAAAAAAATGCCAAGTCATATTGGTGCCCATGGAGCATTGGTCACGGGTTTGGTGACAAATCAAGCATTGCGAACAGCAGAAATCCTCGATTTAGAGACGATTATCTTTGTTCGCGGTAAAACACCTTCTCAATCGGTAATTGATCTTGCTGATGAGATTGGAATTACTTTAATTGGTACCGAACTAACGATGTATCGTACAAGTGGCTTATTATTCATGAATGGTGTTAAGAGTTACGAGTCTGTTCTTGAGGAAAATTAATGGAGCCGTACTCCAGAGAACACCAAATAGAACGAAATGACATCGCCAACGCTGGTACGATTGCCAGCTTAACAAAACGAGCATTAAAAAAACGTGGATTATCACGGGAATTTATCAAACAGGTTACCATCGGCGTATACGAAGCTGAGATTAACGTTGTTATTCATTCGTATGGCGGTAAAGCCAGTGTCGAAATAACCGATGATTTTGCCGAAATCACATTTGAAGATGTTGGTCCTGGTATTGAAAATATCGAACAAGCACTAACAGCTGGGTACTCAACCGCTAGTTCTTACGCTATTGAGAATGGCTTTGGTGCTGGTATGGGATTACCAAATATTCAAGCTGTAAGTGATGAAATGGATCTTCAATCATCTACTGATGGAACGTACTTGCGGATAAAATTCAACATTACAGAAGATGCGTATGAACATTAATGATGTAATTGCAGATTCTCAATGGACACTACTAAATTCCCCTGGGGAAACCAATCAAACCATTCAAGGTGTATTCGCCTGTGACTTATTAAGTCATGTGATGGGATTCGCAAATGAAGGTGAACTGTTGGTTACTGTGTTGAACAACATCAATGTTCTAGGTGTGGTTCACTTACTGGATTTATCTGGTGTTGTGTTTCCACATAACATTCAAGTACAGCAATCCATCATTGATAAAGCGAATGAACTCGGCATTCCCCTATTATCCACATCAATGACAACAGCAGATACTGTTGTTGCATTGCATAAGCTTGGTGTCTAATTATCCGTTTAAAATACGACTTACACATTCATAGTATTTTATCGCCTGATGGCGGTGAGATGATGACACCAAACAACATCCTCAATATGGCGATGTTGAAGAAACTCGATTTTGTGGCGATAACAGATCACAATACAGCGAAGCAACTACAAACCATTCAAGAAATCGAAAAAGCCTATGATTTTATCGTTGTACCCGGGATTGAAGTAACTGTAGCAGAGGGATTTGATGTACTATGTTATTTTCGCACGTATGAAGATGTAATAGTATTATCAAATCATCTTGAACGATATTTGAAAAAGGAAGATTGGGGACCGTTTTCCCAATCGGATCAAGTCATTACTGATATCTATGATATCGAACTTGAAACGTATCCATATTCATTACGGGCTACTACTATCCCTTATATGGAACTCTATCATTTTGTCCAAAAACATAACGGCAAGTGTGTCTTGGCACACATTGAACGTTCTAGCAAAAGCGCTCTATTATATTATTCTCTATCCGACATACCCTTTGACGGTGTTGAGATTCAACACTACAAGAAGGAAGAGTTTTTATCGCAACATCCCGAGATTACACAATTCCCAATTCTCTCTAGTTCTGATGCACACTCAATCTTAAGGTTATCAGAACGAGAAGAAGAGTTGGAATTACCTGAGAAATCAATAGAAGCCCTATTTGCATATCTAAAAGGTCGTGATTAAATGAATGAGTTGTCTCTACACATCCTAGATATCTGTCAAAATTCAATCAAAGCAAACGCGTCTTTAATACAAATCATTATTACCGAAGATACTATCAAAAACACATATATCATTGAAATCCATGACAATGGATTTGGTATGAACGAAAAAACATTAAGTGAAGTTGCAGATCCCTTCTTTACAACGAGAACAACTCGTTCTGTAGGAATGGGTGTCTCTCTCTTTAAAATGGCTGCTGAAATGGCTGGAGGGACGTTTAATATTACCTCAAAAGTCAATCAAGGTACGTCCGTAATTGCTCAGTTTGAGCACAATCACATCGATCGTGCTCCACTCGGTTCGATAGAAGATACCTTAGCCATTCTACTAATGAATGAGGCTGCCATAGATATTTATTACAAGCACATATGCAATCATAAAGAGTATGTTTTAGATACTCGTGAAATTAAGAACGTACTAAATGGAATTCCTCTCGCTGATTATGACGTAATCATGTGGGTTAAGAACAATATAAAAGAAGGAATAACGACAATTCATAAGGAGGAAGCAAGATGAAATCTTTAGACGATTTAAAGAAAATTCGGGATGCTGCTCAACGTAAAGTTACGATGAGGGGTAAAAACGAAGGTACACGTATACTTGTCGGTATGGCAACTTGCGGTATCAGTGCTGGAGCCCGCCCGGTCATGAATAAATTGGTTGAGGATATTGCCGAAAAAGATATCCCCAACGTTACCGTAACTCCTGTTGGTTGTATTGGTGAATGCGCCATTGAACCAATTGTAGAGGTACTAGAAGGTGAGAAACGAACGACGTACTGCCGTGTTGATGTCGACGTAGCAGAACGAATCATAAATGAACATATTATCGGTGGTAAGGTCGTCCAAGACAATCTTATTGGTAAATATAGACTATAGGTGGTGACAACATGATTGAGAGAGCTCATGTCCTGATATGTAGTGGTTCGATGTGCGTTAGTAGGGGCGCAAAATCCTTACGAAGCGAATTCGAAGAACACTTAACAAGACTGGGAATACGTGATGAGATTAAACTGGTAAATACCGGTTGTGTCGGTCTTTGTGAACAAGGACCATTTGTCATCATCTATCCTGAAGGTGTATTTTACGCCCTTGTTAAGAACAAAGATATTAAAACAATATGTGAAGAGCATTTATACAAAGGTCGTATTGTTGAAAAACTCGTTTTTGATGAAGCGATGACGGACGAAAAAGAAATCAAAGCCTTTGATGAAATTAAGTTCTATTCCAAACAAACCCGTGTTGCCTTACGTAACTGTGGGTTAATCAATCCCGATGACATCGAAGAGTACATTGCTCGTGATGGATACCGTGGTCTTGGTAAAGCATTACTTGAAATGACACCACTTGAAGTCATTGAAGAAATGCAAGCATCCGGATTGCGCGGACGTGGTGGAGGAGGATTCCCCACAGGATTGAAATGGAAATTCGCTTATCAGAATGAAAGCGATCAAAAATTTGTCATCTGTAATGCCGATGAGGGAGACCCCGGTGCCTTTATGGACCGCGCGTTATTAGAAGGGGATCCACATGCGGTATTAGAAGGTTTAATGATTGCCGGATATGCTATTGGTGCGGACAAAGGATATATCTATGTTCGTATAGAATACCCGACAGCCATTGAAAAATTAAAAATCGCAATTTCTCAAGCAAAAGAACTTGGTTTGCTTGGTAAAAATATTTTTGGTAGTGGATTTGATTTTGATATCGAAATCCGACTTGGTGCCGGGGCTTTTGTTTGTGGTGAAGAGACTGCATTAATCGCTTCGATTGAGGGTGGACGAGGTATGTCTCGTAACAAACCTCCCTTCCCAGCTGCAAAAGGATTATGGGGAAAACCTACCATTATCAACAATGTGGAAACTCTAGCCAATGTATCAGCTATTCTTTACATTGGTGCAAAAGAATTTGCAAAAATCGGTACGGAAAAATCCAAAGGTACCAAAGTCTTTAGTTTGGGTGGAAACATCAAAAACGCTGGACTTGTTGAAGTACCAATGGGAACAACTTTACGCGAGGTAATCTATGAAATTGGTGGCGGAATTCCACAGAACAAACAGCTGAAAGCCGTACAAACAGGTGGACCTTCTGGTGGAGCAATTCCAGAATCGTTACTCGATATGCCGATTGAGTACGAAACGCTTGTTGAAGCCGGTTCGATGATGGGATCCGGAGGAATGGTTGTTATTGATGAAGACAACTGTATGGTCGACATCTGCCGTTTCTACTTGGAGTTTACCGTTGATGAATCCTGTGGTAAGTGTACCCCCTGTCGTGAAGGTACCAAAAAAATGTATGAAATGTTGGAAATCATTTCTTCAGGTGAAGGAACCTTGGAAGACATTGATCGATTGGAAAAACTAGCAAAAATGGTTAAGAGCTCATCTTTATGTGGACTTGGCCAAGCCGCTCCGAACCCCATTTTATCAATGTTGGAGCACTTCCGTGAAGAATTTGAAGCCCACGTTGTCGATAAAAGATGTCCGGGTGGAGTCTGTAAACCACTCATCCATCTAGAAATAACAAAAGATTGTATCGGATGTACGAAGTGTGCAACCAACTGCCCAGTTGATTGTATTTCTGGTTCAATCAAACAACTGCACGAAATTGATACGTCAGCATGTATTAAATGTGGTATTTGTAAAAACATTTGCCCTGTTGACGCCATCATTAGTGTATAGGAGGTATATGAATGGACAAAGTTACAATTACAATCAATGGACAACAGATTACCGTTCCTAAAGACTATACCGTTATGCGTGCTGCAGAAGATTTGGGCATCGAAGTACCACGCTTATGTTTCCTAAAAGATATTAATGAAACCTCCGCTTGTCGTTTATGCGTCGTTGACGTCAAAAACATGCGCGGACTGAAGAACTCCTGTACCTTAGCTGTTGACGATGGTATGGAAGTAGAAACCAACACCCAAGAAATTCACGATAGTATCGTTGCCAATTTGCAACTTCTCGCCGCAAACCACATCTTCGAATGTTGGGCTTGTGAACGCGAAAACAGTTGTGAATTGCTTGATTTAATGCGTCGTTTCAATGTCGACAATGTGTTTGGTGAGAATCTATTTTTCGATCGTAAAGAACGATTAATCAATGATACATCTAGTGCGATTGTTCTCGATAGTGGAAAATGTATTCTATGTGGTCGTTGTGTCAACGCTTGTGAAAAAGCGACTGGTTTAGGAATCTTGGCATTCAACGAACGTGGACAAGATACCTACATTGGACCAGCGAACTTCCACGGTATGGAAGATAGTGGTTGTATTTACTGTGGTGCTTGTATTCAAGCGTGTCCTGTTGCCGCTATCAAAGAAAAATCCCACATTGATTTTGTCTTAGATGCACTGCGCGACAAAAACAAAAAAGTCGTTGTTAGTGTGGCTCCTTCTGTTACCGTTACACTAGGTGAAGAGTTTGGTGCCGAGATTGGTACAAATGTAGAAGGTAAATTATACACATCCTTGCAAAAAGTCGGGTTTGATGAAGTAATGGACTTAACGTTCGCAACCGATTTTTCTGTTGTTGAAGAAGCTACCGAGTTCATTCAT
Source organism: Candidatus Xianfuyuplasma coldseepsis (assembly GCF_014023125.1). GTDB lineage: Bacteria > Bacillota_I > Bacilli_A > Izemoplasmatales > Izemoplasmataceae > Xianfuyuplasma > Xianfuyuplasma coldseepsis. The sequence goes on along the minus strand of NZ_CP048914.1, from coordinate 924,613 downwards.
CGCCTGAAAAATGATGGACCACTTCCAATGTTTACATCGTGCTCTCCGGGTTGGATTAATTACATTGAGCAATACGAATCAGAGTACTTACCACATTTATCCAGCGCGAAATCACCACAACAAGTATCCGGATCGTTAGTAAAACATTACTATGCTGAGAAACTAGGCTATCATAAAGAAAATATTGTGTATGTTACGATCATGCCATGTATTGCGAAGAAACACGAAGCGGATCGTGAGCAAATGAAATATCAAGGTGTTAAGGATGTAGATTACGTCTTAACGACAAGAGAATATGCTCGTTTGTTAAAACGAAAAGGAATCCGCTTTATGTCACTATCTGATGGTGAACCATATGGTACACTTGCTGAGTTAACCAAAACACCATTACAACCCCACCTTGAAGCTGGATTAATTGAATCAACATTACATACGGTTTCTCATTTATTAGAAGAGAAACCTGCAGCCATCGAATTTAAGGCCGCACGGGGAATGAAGGATATTAAAGAAGCGACTTATCGTGCTTCAGGAATGGATATCAATATTGCTGTGGTTCATGGTGGAATGAACATTCAAGACTTCTTCCAACACATTAAGAAAACAAAGAAAACATATCACTATGTTGAATTTATGGCTTGTAGCGATGGTTGTGTTGCCGGTGGTGGACAACCAATTCAACCAGCTGTTGTTCAAGACAATATCGATATTGTTGGCCTTCGGCTTGAAGCGTTACATAACTTAGAACATTCCAAAGAAACACGTGAGGTTGGACTCGCAGATAACGTCAAAGCCATTTACGATAACTATTTGACAAAACCAGGTTCAACGAAAGCAAAAACATTGCTTCATACAACGTATCAAGAACGAAAGTTCTATAAATAACATAAAAACCCAGATTATTCTGGGTTTTCTTTTTCGGTTTGATATTCGAGGATGTCCCCGGGTTGACACTCTAATACTTCACATATTTTTTCTAACGTTGAGAAGCGGATGGCACGCACTTTTCCAGTTTTTAGGTTGGATAAATTGGCGATGCTAACCCCAACTTGCTCCGATAATTCACTTAGCTGCATTTTACGATCGGCAAGAACACGATCTAAACGAGTAATTATCGGCATTGTTACACCGTCATATCATGGTCTTCTTGAAGATAGGAACCATAATCAAAAATGTTTGCTAAGATCAAGATAATGACACCCATGAAGACGGATTGGAAATGAATACTGAAGTTGATGGTTGCTTCGAATAAGTCGAGTTGATGAATTAATTGCCAGAAAAATAAGTTATTGATGTAGGGTAAAACAACAGATGCGATCAAATAGCCATATCCAATATATTTTAGTCGATTTACATTATTATCCGAGAATGGATTTTGATCGATCGTATCCCGCAATATATTGCGGATATAAATCATGACAAACTGTAAGAATGCAAGATTGGCTAGAGCCATAAATCCTAGTAATACCAATGTCCACTTAACATTAATAATTCCCGTAAATAAGGATTCATCTATTTGATATAGTACATTGGACAATTGAATGTTTATGTGTTCAATATTATCCAAGTCAAAGTTCATCAAGTCCTTTGGTATAAATAGTGCCACTAAAAATCCGATCAATACAAACCCCATAAGAACATATAGTGCTCGTACACTCCAAGAAAGAAATACATGGGTTCCTTTCATAATGTTATCAAACCGTTTTTTGTTGATTGTTTTATTCATTATAATCAACCTCCTTAACAACTATAGAATACACTACTGTTTTATGTTTGTCAACAGTTTTTTATCGTTTATCGATATATTATTATTGTTTTATATAAATTAGAATAAATAAAAAAGGCTACCGTAGTAGCCAATTTATTAATTTTCTTCTGTTTTACGACCGTAACGTTTGTTGAAACGTTCGACTCGTCCTGCAGCTTTACCAAATTTTTGTTCACCTGTATAGAATGGGTGACAATTAGAACAGGTATCTACACGGATTTCTTCTTTGATGCTTCCGCTCTCAAATGTATTTCCGCAAGTAGTACATGTAATGGTTGCTTTTTTGTAATCAGGATGAATGCCTTTTTTCATGTCCGTCTACTCCTTCCGCCATGGCTTAGGTTACCATAGTAAGTGTATTTGCTAGTAAATTATAACAAACTACGTTTATAAAGGCAAGTAAAATATCGATTATTTTATCCCCATTAAAATAGTGGATTTTAAACCCATTCCTTTTGTTGTTTGTGGTATAATGAGAGTGAAAAAAGAAGGTGTATACAATGCGTAAAATATCTGGTGATATCATCACAAAAGCTGTAAAAGAAGCTGTTATCAAGATTAACTATAATCTTGATAATTCCCTTGTAGCAAGAATTCAAAAAGCGAAAGAGCACGAAACCAATCAAACAGCGAGTGCCATTCTAGACGATATACTAGCGAATCAAGAGATTGCTGGAAAAGGTGAATTCCCTCTTTGTCAAGATACTGGTGTTGTCGTTGTATTTGCGGAACTTGGCCGTGATATATATCTTGAACACGACCTAGAAGCTTCCATCAATGAGGGTGTTCGCCAAGGGTATCAAGAGGGCTATTTACGCAAAAGTATTGTGAACCACCCGTTCAATCGTGAAAATACACAAGATAACACTCCCGCTATAATTCATACAAGAGTGGTAGCGGGTTCTTCATTAAAACTTAAAATCGCTGCCAAAGGTGGCGGTAGTGAAAACATGAGTTTGGTTAAAATGTTAACTCCTGCCGAAGGGATCGAAGGTGTTAAAAAACTTGTGTTAGATACGATTTTTCATGCTGGAGGAAAACCTTGTCCTCCAATCATCGTCGGTTTAGGGCTTGGAGGGAATTTAGAGAAAAGTGCATTACTAGCCAAAGAGGCGATTCTTAGACCCTTGGATGATCACCATGATGATCCAATCATCGCATCATTGGAGAATGAACTTTACGAAGAGATAAATAAACTCGGGGTTGGTCCTATGGGTGTTGGTGGAGAAACCACTTGTTTAGCCGTTAAAATCAATACCTACCCCATGCATATTGCCAGTTTACCTGTGGCAATCAACATCCAATGTCACTCCGCACGCCATACGGAGGTGATCCTATGATCCGTATGACAACACCAATAACCAACGACGACGTAGAACGTCTTTATGCAGGGGAGAAAGTACTGATATCAGGTACGATATACACCGCTCGTGATCAAGCTCATATTCGCCTTCTTACAGAAGAACGTCCCGCCTTTGATATCGACGGTAGCGTCATATTTTATGTCGGTCCCACCCCAGCACGAGGTGGGAATCCCATTGGTTCTAGTGGACCCACATCCAGTTATCGCATGGATAATATTACATCCAATTTAATGCAACAAGGTTTAAAATTAATGATTGGTAAAGGAGACAGAAGCGAAGCCTTTCGCCAAGAAATGATGAAGTATAAGTCCGTCTATTTAATAGCTACCGGTGGTGCTGGAGCGCTACTCGCAAGTACTGTACTATCCAGCAAAACAATCATGTATGAAGACTTGGGTGCGGAAGCCATCCGAGAGCTTACAGTGAAAGATTTCCCATGTTTTGTTGCTTATGACATTCATGGTGGAAACATCTTTCAGAGGTAACCCTATGGACAATTTAAAAGAACGAAGCCTTCAATTACATAAAGAACGTAAAGGGAAGATATCCGTTGTTTCAAAGGTATCCGTCCATACTAATGATGACTTAAGTTTGGCGTATTCCCCGGGCGTCGCAGAGCCATGCAAAGCGATTCAAGAGGACCCTAATACAATATATGACTATACTACTAAAGGCAATATGGTAGCCGTTGTGAGTGACGGCAGTGCCGTTCTCGGACTTGGTAATATCGGTCCATATGCCGGTCTTCCCGTTATGGAAGGAAAAGCACTACTATTTAAAGAGTTTGCAAATGTTGATGCCTTTCCGATAATGCTCGATACCCAAGATCCGGACGAAATTGTTCAAGCGATTAAACATATTAGTCCTGGCTTTGGGGGAATTAACCTAGAAGATATCAATGCTCCTAAATGTGTCTATATCGAACGACGATTAAAAGAAGAATTGGATATACCGGTATTTCATGATGACCAACATGGGACCGCCATTGTAACACTAGCAGCATTAATCAATGCTTGTCGTTTAACAGATAAGCGTCTAGAAGATTTAAAAATTGTTATATGTGGTACAGGTGCCGCGGGTAGTAGTATCGCTCGTTTACTTCATAAAGTAGGAATTACCGAGTTGTATGGATTTAATAAACAAGGGGTGTTATTAGACCGTAAGTATAATGACTACAGTTTCTTAGACCAAGACTTACTCGAACATGATATTCTGTTATCCCCAGACCATTTAAAAGAGGATTCTCTAGCTGAATTAATCAAGGATAAAGATGTGTTTATCGGTGTCAGTGTTAAAAACATCTTGACAAAAGAGATGATTCAAACGATGAATCCCAATCCATTTATCTTCGCCATGGCCAATCCTGATCCAGAAATCACCTATGAAGATGCAAAAGCGGCCGGAGCAAAAATCATTGGTACGGGTCGCAGTGATTATCCCAATCAGATTAATAATGTTCTTGCTTTTCCAGGATTATTCCGTGGGGCACTCGATGCAAGAGCAAAGAACATTACCGATGAGATGAAAATTGCTAGTGCCAAAGCCATTGCAGCGATTATCAATGACAGTGAACTGCGAGATGATTACATCATACCATCCCCATTTGATAAACGCGTTGTGAAGGAAGTAGCGCATGCCGTTCAACAAGAAGCATTAAAAGAAAAAGACACTCGCTGAGTGTCTTTATTATATTATTCGGGTAATGTAACCGAATGAAGAATGGTTTCTGGTTCACTAATCAGGGATGCTTTGATGTATTTACGAGAAACAGTGTAGAAATAGTCTGAGATGAATTTAATCTTGTAGACGTATACATCTTCTTCTGCATCTTGTTCATGACGGATGAATCCATCATACGTTAATCCATCGGTTTCATCAAAGTTGTAGACCAGTATTCCACTATTATATGTCGAACCGGTTACTTCATTGTAATTGTAGGTTGAGAACGGTAATGCGATGATTCCTTTGTTTAAGTCGACAAGGAGATCTTTATGTTCATAGGTAGCAGAACTCCAGCCCCAACCGAAGTCGGAATAATCAAAGATTGCTTCGGAGAAGACTACAGGATTGGTTTTATCGGTGATATCATAAATTGATATTTTTAATCCGTTGGTTCCACCATCGCTATCGCCAAAACCAATACCAAGGATATAGTCGTTTCCAAGGGGTTGCAAGTAACTAGAGAATCCAGGAACTTTCAGCTCTCCAACAACACTTGGGTTGTCTTCATCGGCAAGGTCTAAGACATAGAATGGATCCGTTTGTTCAAAGGTAACCACATAGCCATATACACCGGTAAATCGTACGCTTTTAATGGTTTCACCCGGTTCACCTAGGTTTTCTAATCGCGATACTTCATCTAAGTTTTCATCAAGAATAAAGACACGATTGTTGATATTGTCTCCCCACCAACCAGTTGTTGTGGCGACACGGAGATATCCATTGTACTCATCCATCGAGAATTGATTTAAGGTGTATCCCGGTACGGTTCCTGTGTTGGTAACGGTTAAATCAGCATCATTAATTTCTACTTTGGTAATGGCTGTTTTGGTTTCTGATACAGGATCTTCGACATCAATAATATCGGCCATTGGAACAAAGTAATAAATATTTCCAGCTAGATAGATGTTATTTTCTGAAACATAGAGATTGTATCCATTATCCCCTAATACTACTTCCATATCAATCGCTTCATTATCGAGATCAATCATATAGAAGGACGTAAAGGAGTTTGGTTCGGTACCATCTACATACGAAATATCACGATAGGTAGCTGTTGTTAGTTCTTCATCGACTGCATATTCAGGTAGATAGCTATCAACCTCAAATTCATCGTTGGTATAAGGTAAGTAGGTTGTCGTAATGATGGCTAAATTGTCGCCGATTTTACGAGTTCCAATCAAATTACCACTGACGTTATATTCATTTAACAATGCGAAGTCATCAGCTTTATCATATACGTATACACTGACATTATCATTATATCCGTACCAATAATCATAATAGAAGAAATCTTCTTCGCCTTCTTTGTCACAATAGTATTCATACTCTGATCCGACAACGACTAGATAGTCGTCATCAACATATAATCCCGTAACATACATTCCAGAAGGACACTCGGTTTCTTCATCAACGTATTCAATCGTTTTATAGTTGGATAATACACTTGCTTCTCCCGCTTGGGTATAAGCCAACGAGATGAATACTTTGTTGTTTTGCATTACATAGATGTATTTTCCATCGGTAACGACGTTATCCATTTCATCAACACCAGTAACTTGGTTGTTGGTTTCCGAATAATCATCACTACCTTCGTCGCCACCATCTGTGTAGTCTCCTTCAGCTCCATCTAACGCATCATTGGTAGGAGCAAAATTCTCTAGGGCTATATCGTCTTCCATCCATCCTCGAAAGAGATTATAGGATTGCATTCTAGCTTCGAATGTTTCCATAATGTCTAAGACGTCATTAGCGCTGCGAATATCATGGAGTTCTCCTGTTGGAGTTACGGTAGTTGTTTGCATTGTGGTTAATACCAAAGCAACAACAACAAGTGGTGCTAAGGCTGTGGATGCGAGTAATCCCATCCGTGTTTTAAATCCGGGATTGGTTGAAGCTGGTAATCGCATCGCACGGTGTTTCGATGTTAATAAGCGATTCCATTTGATTTCCCGCCCCATCTTGATAGCGGAAAACGTCATCAATACTAAGATGAATAGACCAACAATCATAATCACAGGATTATTCAGTAAAAATAACATATGATACCTCCTAAAGCTCTAAAGCGGCTTTAAAATCTTTTAAGTAGCTGCGGTTCACTTCACAGTGATCGCCGTTTTTCATTTGTAGATCTAGTTTTGAATTCAAGGCTGAACGAATGTACTCAATTTTACCGATGTTTACCAAACAGTATTTACTGACACGAATAAACTCCTTGTGTTGAAGTAGCTCTTCAATCTCATAGAGTTTCAGTTTGACAATCAGTTTCGAGTCATGTAATACGGCAAAAACATCTTCAGTTTCCACAATAAAGTATTGAATGTTACGGCACTCCACACGTTTTTGTCCGAATTGGTTGTATCCGGTAATGTAGAGTTCTTCCCCTTTGACAATCCAGTCTAATAAGGAGGAAACTTGCGGGATTTCCGCATGCGGGAAAACGATATTGATTTTATCGTCTTCTACGCTCTCTTTATCATCCGTAAGAACATACTTGTATTGTGGTGTCTCTACAACGTTCAATCGCTCTTTAATGGTTTTTTTGTCCGCATGTTTCACGTTCAATTTAAACATAAGAGCCTCCTTCTGAAGTCACTATCAGTCTAGCACTTCTTTGATGTGAAAAAAATAGATTATAGGTATCCTACATTTATTGTACACCATATTACAATTTTCACAAACCAGAATAAGAAAAAGAGGCTATTCTAAGCCTCTTATCGTTTGATATAGTTTTTGTAATGGTACCCCCATTACACTGTAATAATCTCCATTAACTTTATTGATATAGCGTGCCCCATATCCTTGAATACCATAACTACCCGCTTTATCAAATGGTTCTCCGGTATCGAGATACTCATTGATTTCATCGGCAGTCATTTGATTGAATGTGACGTCCGCTTGATCATAGAAGGTAACAACCTCATTACAACAAACCAGAGCACACCCAGTTAACACGGTATGGGTTTCGCCAGATAATGATTGAAGCATGTCAAATGCCTCCTGTCGATTGTTTGGTTTCCCTAGGGCCATTCCGTTGTGTATCACTAGAGTGTCAAAACCTAAAATCGTATGGTCAGGGTACTTGTCGGCAATGTACTCCGCCTTTTGTTTGGCCAAATCCATAACGACTTCTTCAAAGGATAGCCGAACATCAATAACTTCTTCAACATCACTTGGTTTGACAACAAATTCAATGTCTAAAAATTTGAGTAATTCTCGACGACGTGGTGATTGGCTAGCTAAAATAAATTTCTTAGCCAACATATTCGACTTTCTGATCTTTCACAAATACGAGTAAGATCGTAGCGAGTGCAAGTGGCACTAATAACACGAGCACAGCACCATTGATTCCCAACCGATCTGGTGCTTGAAAGAAGGCGATAATAAATGGTGAGAAAATCCCCGCAAAACGTCCAAATACACTAAAGAATCCGAAGAAGTCGTTGGCTTTTTCTTTGGGAACCATTTTTGCAAAGTAACTTCGCGATATCGATTGAATACCACCTTGTGCAGTACCAATCAATGCTCCAACAATCCACATCATCCACGTGGTATCTTCACGGATAAAGAATACTGTGATAACCCCAATAGCATACACACCTATTCCATAGAAAATCATATTCTTTGTACCAAAACGCTTCGTCATCCGACCATAGACAATCGCACTTGGAAAGGCAATCACTTGAACCATAACAACAACACCAAGCATCGTCATCGCTTCAACTCCTAAATCGCCACCAATGTTCGTCGCGAGACGAATAACACTATTGACAACATCAATATACAGCAAATATGCGATTAAAAACATAAAGATATAACGATATGTCCGAATTTCTTTAAAGGTTTTTGCTAAGCGTTTTAACGATTCCCCCAGATTATTTCCAGTATGTTCTAAGTTGTATGTTTGATCAACCTCTCGTAATAACGGGAGTGAATAAATCAACCACCATACAATCGATACCACAAAAGCAATCCCGATGGTAACACGTTCTAACATGTAACTATCCATGCCTAAGAATCCTACTTTAATGACGCCAAATAAGACAAGTGCATATGGAATAATCCCGATAAAGAACGGTATTAAACTACCAATGTATCCCCATCCATAACCGGTTGCACTAACTTCATCCATACGATCTTCTGTGGTAACATCAACCAAGAACGCATCATATAGTACATTGGTTAGGTTATAATTCATACTTGTAATAAAGAAAATCACAAGTAATGTTACCCATCCTAAGGTTGGAATCGCCAATCCGACACCACCAACCATTGCTACACCTAAGAAAAGTTTAAAGAACTTCTTCTTGTTCCCGTGGTAGTTACTCCAGGAACCAACAATAGGACTTAAAATAGCCACTGTAAGTGCTAATGCACTGGTTAAATATTTAAATATCTGAGACCCTCTTGTCCATACTTCTTGATAATTCGCAGCCTCTTCGGCAACTCCTTGCCCATTCATATACACCATTTGATACAAAATTGGAAAGAAAATCGTAATAACCGTCAAAATAAACGCACTATTAGCTACATCATACAATACCCAAGCTCGTTCTTTTTTTGACAAATGAGGTAATTTAAACATATCGTTTCTCCATTTCGTTTATTTAGTACAATCTTTCTATATTATACCACAATCCAATGAATATATTCACGATGTTTTGTCATTCAAAGTAAACCTTCCGTATGTGCATGAAATATTATATTTGTTTATTTGATATATGTTATAATAGAGTAAAGGTATTTTTTAATTGGGAGGTACTAATTTGAAACCACAAAACAACACATTAAGTGTCATCATTAAATTTGGTGTTTTAGCCAGTGTTGGTTTAGCACTATCTGCCCTTATACTTTATATCCGAGAACCCTTGATGATTCACCTATTCATCCTTGTATTAGGAATCATTATATTTGTTCTTTCACTCATAATCTACATATTTTACGATCAAATTGATGAACTCCAAACAAAAATAACTACACTCGATGTGTATCGCATTAGCGTGAATAAACGAATTGATCAGCTAGAAACCGACAATACTACGACTGATAAAGACTGATTATCACCATCATAGAGCCATTCTTATTGAGATGGCTTTTTTGTTTATTGAGACCTTAATCAATGGTATAATATGAGTAGGTGATACCAATGGCTAAAGACTTAGTTAAACTTGTGAAAGATAAACAATTATTCAATAAAACCGAACCAATCATTGTCGCATTAAGTGGAGGCGTTGATTCAATGGTTCTTTTCGACATCATTCACAAGTTGAACAACAACGTTATTATTGCCCATGTCAATCACAATAAACGTGATGAATCCATCGAGGAATACAACTACATTAAAGCAATGGCTAAGTCTGTTGGTGTTCGTTTTGAGGGGTATACCATTAAGCAACAAGATCAGTCTAATTTTCAGCACGATTCACGACTAAAACGATATGATTTTTTCAAAGCGATTGCCGCGAAGTACAACAGTAAAAAGATTGCCGTGGCTCATCATCTTGATGATCAAGTGGAAACAGTCTTAATGCGAATTGTTCGAGGGACTAGTTTTAGCGGTTATACCGGTATTAAAGAAATTCGGATGGATCGTAACGTATCCATTATTCGTCCCTTAATGAACATCACAAAAGAGGATATTATCACATATGCGGAAAAACACGATATTGCCTTCTTTAACGATCATACCAATCAAGAAGATGTCTATACGAGAAATCGATTTAGAAATCACATTATTCCTCTATTAAAAGAAGAAAATCCCAATCTTGAAAGTAAAATCATTCAGCTTGCGGAATACATCGATTCTGCGGATGAGTTAATCGAGGCTCAAAAACGAACATTCTTACGTGAGTATTCAATGTATAATCACGTTAGTTTACACGATTTCAACAAACTCAACAAGATTGTCAAGATTAAAATCATCCAGCATATGGTAAACCAAGCGACAAATAATTCCGTTGAAGTTTCCTACGAACAATACAAACAAATCATTGAACTGTGTTATAATGAACATCCCAATCAGCGTATCAGTTTAAGTGATGATTATGATTTCGTCAAAGAATACGATGTTATCTACGTCACAAAACTAGAAGATATCGTTCCAATTATGATTCAAGTAAATAAGGTTGGCGAGTATTTTGTATCCGATGAACGTAGTTTCGTCTTTACAACGGATAAAATGGTACAAAATAATAGTAATTATTTTGAATTATGTTATAATAAATTAGTATTTCCACTCTACATCAGACAGCGACAAAATGGCGATAAGATGTCACTATCCGTTGGTACCAAGAAAGTCAAAGACATTTTAATTGATCAGAAAGTACCAAAATCCGTTCGCGATCGACTCTTGGTGATTGCGACCGAAACCGAGGTGTTGTGGATACCAGGAATAAAAAAAGCCCATACGGATCGCACGTGTGAGCACAAACTATATATCTATGAGGTGAAATAATGCATAATGATATCGCAGAAATTTTAGTATCGGAAGAGCAAATTGACGAAATAGCCAAACGACTTGGAAAACAACTTACCGAAGACTACAAAGACAAGTACCCAATCGTTGTTGGGTTATTAAAAGGTTGTGTTCCATTTATGGGACGTCTCATCACCGAGATGAACTGTCACTTGGAAATGGAATTTATGGATGTATCAAGTTACCACGGTGGAATTAAATCCTCTGGTGATATCCAAATTAAAAAAGACCTTACCATCCCGGTACAAGATCGTCATGTCATTATTGCAGAAGATATCGTAGATACCGGTAAAACCATTCGTGTCGTAATGGATTTACTATTATATCGAGGAGCAAAAAGTGTTAGTGTCGTAACACTTTTAGATAAACCGGCTGGGCGAGTTGTATCGCTTGATCCGGAATACATTGGCGTTACCATTCCCAACAAATTCGTTGTGGGATATGGTCTCGACTTTGACGAAAAATATCGTAACCTCCCTTATGTAGGCGTACTAAAACCAGAGGTATACGAATAGAACTTAGGAGTGATTAGATGGCAGATAACAAGCAAATGCGCCCAGCCCCAAGCAGGTTTGGGAACTTAATCGTCATATCGATTATCCTCTTATTTGTCTTTGGTGCATACTATGTATACACCAATTCAAGCGAGGAAACTGTAACGTACAACAATACAACATTTAAACAAGCAATCATCAATGGTGAAATTGATCGCATGTACTCTGAGCCATTAAGTGGAGACGCCAATCAAGGTGGATTCAGAATTTACGGTACCAAAGATGACAATGCAAAAACACCGTATCAATTAGAGATTGCGGATACATCACAATTAGACACCCTTGTCGGACTTGCCGATACCCATGGTGTTATTTATGAACATGAACCAGCAAGTAGTTATACCTTCTGGAATGTTCTTGGTATTATCGCACCACTGATTATCTTAGTTGTCATTGTTGCTATTTTTCTACGAAATCAAGGCGGTAATAATCGTGCCTTTGACTTTGGAAAAAACCGTGCTCGTTTGCACAAAGGAAAAACAACAACATTCAAAAATGTTGCCGGTGTTGATGAAGAAAAAGAAGAACTTGCGGAAATCATTGATTTCTTGAAAGAACCGAAAAAATACATGTCCTTAGGCGCTCGTATTCCTACTGGTGTCTTACTTGTAGGGCCTCCTGGAACTGGGAAAACCTTACTCGCACGTGCTGTAGCTGGAGAAGCAAGTGTACCATTTTATTCCATCAGTGGATCGGACTTCGTAGAAATGTTCGTTGGTGTAGGTGCAAGTCGTGTTCGTGACATGTTCAAAAACGCCAAACAAAACGCGCCATGTATCGTCTTTATCGATGAGATTGATGCTGTTGGACGTCAACGGGGAGCCGGTTTAGGTGGCGGACACGATGAACGCGAACAAACCTTAAACCAATTACTCGTCGAAATGGATGGATTTGGCACCAACTCGGGTATTATCGTCATGGCAGCAACCAACCGTCCTGACGTACTCGATCCTGCATTACTACGTCCAGGACGATTTGATCGACAAATTACAATCGGTCGCCCTGACATCAAAGGTCGGCAAGCAATTTTAGAAGTCCATGCACGTAACAAAAAGCTCGATCCAAAAGTAACCTTCCAAGAAATTGCCAAACGTACTCCTGGATTTACCGGAGCGGATTTGGAAAACTTGTTAAATGAAGCCGCATTACTCGCGGCGCGTGAAAACAAAAAACACATCAAGTTGTATCACATCGATGAAGCGGTGGACCGCGTCATGATGGGACCTGCGAAAAAATCACGGGTCTTCACCAAACGCGAACGTAACTTTATCGCCCACCATGAAGCTGGACACGCCGTACTTGGTATTAAACTAGACAATGCCAACATCGTTCACAAAGTAACGATTATACCCCGCGGGCAAGCTGGTGGATACGCACTAATGTTACCGGAAGAGGAAGAGTCATTCCTCGCTACACGCCAAAGCTTAATCGACCGGATTACCGGTTTACTTGGCGGACGTGTTGCGGAAGAAATCATTTTCAATGAAGTGAGTACTGGTGCTCATAACGACTTCCAAAAAGCAACGGAAATAGCCCGTTCAATGGTGACGGAGTACGGTATGAGTTCACTTGGTCCAATTCAATATGAAAAACGTAATGGATCGGTCTTCTTAGGTCGTGACTATAATACTGATAAAGCGTTTAGTGATCAAGTTGCTTTGGAAATTGACAATGAAGTCCGTAAAATCATCAATGATTGTTACGAAAATGCTAAAGAAGTATTAACAAAGAACATTGATTTGCTGAAACTGATTGCAAAATACTTGCTTGAGGTCGAAACCTTAACCAAAGAAGACATCTACGAAATCGTGGAAACCGGAACCATTGGTTGGTGGGAAAAGAAAAAAGCAAAACAAGAGGCACAACAACAAGAAATAGCAGAAACAGAAGACGTATCTACAAAACAAGAGACAGCCGTCTCACCGGAATAAATAAAGAGGGATACTTTTGTATCCTTTTCTTTACAAGGAGGACAATATGCGAATAGACAAATTCTTAAAAGTATCGCGCATCATCAAACGACGTACCCTCGCCAAAGAGGTTGCCGATAACGGCCGTATTCTCGTCAACGATCGCGTTGCTAAGTCATCCACTAAAGTCGATGTGGATGATATCATTACGATTACATTTGGAAATCGTGTTGTCACCGTTAAAGTCCTTGCGTTACTGGATTCCACAAAAAAAGAAGATGCGGGAAATATGTTTGAAATCATTGAAGAAAAAAGGCTATAATAGTTTGCATTTTCAACTTCAATGATTTATAATCTATTCATAAGAAATATAGGTGATATAAAATGAAAAAATTACTACTACTCGTGGGGATTCTTGTGATGTCCTTATCACTTGCCGCGTGTAAGGGAACCGAGGACGATGATCGTCCCAAAATATATGTTACTGTGTATCCAATGGAGTTTTTAATCGAAGAAATCGCCGGTGATACGGTGAATGTCATTCAAGTACCTGGAGCCTCTTCCCATAGCGATTCCATCGACTGGAGTGCCCGTGAAATCATCGATATGATCAATTCCGATTTACTCTTCTATATACACGGTGGCGCAGACGACTACATTCCTGATAATGCGGATGTATTTGATGATGGTGATGTCGAGTTAATCGATATGTCCCAACACATTGAATACAACGAAGTTTGTTATACCCATACGCATGAAGAACACGAGGAAGAACAAACTGAGAACCCCGTGGATGAAACCTGTGATGCAAACATGATAAGCGATGATCCACACTTCTGGATAGATCCTGTTCGGATGGCAGAAGCTGCATTATTTGTGAAAGACAAGTTAATTGCTACCTATCCTGAAAACGAAGAACTCTATAATAATAACTACAATGTTCTCAACTCCGCACTAGAAAAATTAGATTTAGATTATCAAGAAATGGCGGATAATGCAACAAAACCAATCATTACAACCGTTATGTTATTTAGTTATTGGCATGATCGTTATGATATTGAAATTATATCGATAACAACCGATGCGCACAGTAGTGAAACCAATCCCGGTGAATTAATTGAAGTATTAGAAATTGCCCAGGAACATAATGTGGAATACATCTTGTTCGAGAAAAATGCCAATTCTCCCGCAGGAACACAATTACTATCTGACTTACAAACAACCGCCCCAGAAGCTGCTGCCTTGTACTTACATGGTTTAGGACAAATTACCGATGATGAGCGAGACAACGGATCCACCTATCTCACCCTCATGATCGACAACTTAACAGCACTAAATAGCGCTACAAAATAGAACAATTTTGTTCTATTTTATTTTGAAATAGAAGTGATTGTGTTATAATCATAAATGCGTACAAAGAGGTGATACATATGGAAAAACTAAGTGAACAAGAAATCGTTCGTCGCGAGAAAATGGCATCTTTACAAGATCAAGGAATTGATCCTTTCGGCGTTCGTTTTGATCGCACACACACCACAAAATCCCTGCACGATGCCTTTGATTCTTATACCAAAGAAGAATTACACGACATCGAACCAAAGGAAATTGTGAAAGTTGCAGGTCGAATCATGACCAAACGTGGAAAAGGAAAGGCTGCTTTTGCTCATATCATGGATCGTGATGGCCAAGTTCAACTGTATGTTCGGTTAGACGTTGTTGGTGAGAATGCCTTTGAATACTTTAACAAAGCGGACTTAGGAGACATCATCGGTGTCACTGGGACTATCATGAAAACACGTATGGGTGAGTTATCCATCCGTGTGGAGACGATTGAACACTTATCCAAAGCATTACGTCCACTTCCAGAAAAATGGCACGGTTTAAAGGATATCGAAGAACGTTATCGCCGTCGTTATGTCGACTTAATTACCAATGAAGAAACCAAAGAAACATTTATCTTACGTTCAAAAATCATCACGATGATTCGTGACTATTTAAATAAAGATGGATACTTGGAAGTCGAAACCCCAATTCTTCATCCGATTTTAGGTGGAGCCGCAGCCCGTCCGTTTGTCACCCATCATAATACATTGGATATGCCACTCTATTTACGGATTGCCCCAGAACTATATCTGAAACGACTCATTGTTGGTGGGTTAGAAAAAGTCTACGAACTCGGTCGTAATTTCCGTAATGAGGGAATCAGTATTAAACACAACCCTGAATTTACGATGTTGGAATTGTATCAAGCATATGGAAACGTTGATACAATGATGGAGTTAACGGAAAAGCTTATCAAATACGTCGCAAAACAACTCGGTAAAGAGACGGTTGTATATAACGACAAAGAGATTCATTTAACCAAACCATGGGCAAAACTGCACATGGCTGACGTTGTCCGTGACAAGGTAGGTATTGATTTTTGGGATCCCGACATGACCTTTGAACAAGCAAAACAATTTGCGCTTGATAAAGATCTTGAAGTCCCAAAACACTACACCGGTACCGGTCATATCCTGAACTTATTATTTGAAGCGTACTGTGAGGAAGACATCATTCAACCAACATTCCTGTATGGCCACCCGGTTGAAATTAGTCCACTTGCGAAGAAAAATCCAGAAGATCCCCGTTTTACTGATCGTTTCGAACTATTCATTGATGGTCGTGAATACGGAAATGCCTTCACGGAGTTAAATGATCCCATTGATCAAAAAGAACGCTTTATGTCTCAAATTAAAGAAAAAGATTTAGGGAACGATGAAGCTGTTGAAATGGATATTGATTACGTAGAAGCATTGGAATATGGTATGCCGCCAACTGGTGGTTTAGGATTAGGTATTGATCGCTTAATAATGCTACTTACCGGTAGCACTTCAATCCGTGACGTCCTCTTGTTTCCCCACATGAAACCACGTGGATAATAGAACCGAGCAATCGGTTCTTTTTTTAGCATATTAATAGTTTAATTATAAAATCAATACTATAATAATAATCGAGGTGACACAGATGATTGTACAAAACATATATGATTTAATCGGTAATACACCAATTATTGAATTACATGGATTAACTACCGAGAATGATGCAACACTATATCTTAAATTGGAATGGTTCAATCCTGGAGGTAGTGTTAAGGACCGAATTGCATTAAATATGATTCATATGGCGGAACAGGAAGGTCTTTTAACACCTGGCGATACGATTGTTGAACCAACCAGTGGTAATACCGGCATCGGAATTGCGATGGTTGGTGCGGCTAAAGGATATAAAACCATCTTAATTATGCCGGATAGTCTCAGCATCGAGCGCCGCAAGATATTAAAAGGATATGGAGCTACATTGATTCTCACCGAAGCGGAAAAGGGTATGAAAGAATCGATTCGGATTGCGGAAGACCTTGTAGAAAAACATGGCTACTTCATGCCAATGCAGTTTGAGAACATCAACAATCCAAAAGCCCATATGAAAACAACCGCTCTGGAAATTCTAGAGGATTTACCCAATTTAGACTACTTTGTTGCTGCGGTTGGTACCGGTGGTACCATAACCGGAGTCGGTTCTATATTAAAAGAACACATCCCACATGTGTCCATTAAAGCCGTGGAACCAAAAACAAGTGCTGTATTAAGTGGTAACCCTCCAGGACCACATACGATTCAAGGCATTGGTGCAGGATTTATCCCAGATGTATTGGATACCACTGTTTATGATGAAGTGCTTCTAGTGGATGATGATGAAGCGTATGAAATGGCTCGATATCTCGCGAAAGAATATGGATTATTTGTTGGAATATCAACCGGAGCAAATGTTGCTGCTGCGTTGCAATTAGCACATAAAGTAGGTTCCGGAAAAACCGTATTAACGGTTTCTCCAAGTAACGCAGAACGATACTTATCCACAAAACTATTTATTGAATAACAAAAAAGAGTAGCTTAGCTAGCTACTCTTTTTTTATACTTTTTTTCCTTTGCTACCAAACTGCAATCTGTTTCGGTTAGTAATTTGGTCTCTTCTTTTTGAATAATTCGTGCTGGCATTCCGACTGCTGTCGAATGTGGTGGTACTTCTTTTAATACTACCGCATTGGCACCAATCTTAGCTCCGTAACCAATATGAATATTACCAAGTATTTTTGCACCGGCAGCAATCATCACATGATCGCATACGGTTGGATGACGTTTGCATCCGGAATCATTACCGGTTCCACCTAAGGTTACACCGTGATACATTAGTACATTTTGTCCAATTTCAGCGGTTTCACCGATGACCACACCCGTTGCATGATCAATTAGGAAGTTTTTGCCAATGGTTGCTGCTGGATGAATATCAGCGCCTGTTAACATTCGGCCAATATTACTAATAATACGTGCAATCATTTTTAATTTTATAGTCCAAAAGAAATGAGCGATACGATAATACCATACGGCGTGTAGTCCATTATGCGTTAGGATAATATCTAAAGCGTGTCGTGCTGCAGGATCTTTTTGTTTGACGGTTTTAATATCACTAATCATTCCCATAGTAATCACCTCTCTTGCATTGCTATTATATCGTATATTTAGAATAATACTAAACAAAACACTTTGAAAATGTTTCCATTTAAAAAGGCACGTTATTTCGTGCCTTTAAACTTCTTTTCCAATGACTAATTCATCTTCTTCGTAGATGAATATATCTAAATTTTCAGCAATTTCAACGTAAATATCAATAATACTTACATATTCGTACTCAATCATATCAAATACCGTCTTTAATGCATCGTTCATCATTTCCCGCACGTATGCGTAATCGTCACGGCGTTCCATAATCATATTCTCAATGTAGGTTTCAACATGGTTGAGCGCTTCAATATCCGAATCGACATCATGGTTCTCAAGATCGGTCCGAACATCAAAAATATACATTAAGTATAGTAGCATTTCATGGTATTCTTCAAAATCCTCACAATTGCTTTGGAAGAGGCTTTCAAAGTAGATTTTCATGACATTGAATTGAGCATGTAGGTATTGAAACCCAATGTTGAAGATAGTCTCTAAATCACCATCAATATCTTGTTGGTTAACGGCCATGTCGTAGATGTGTTCCAAGACGAGATAGACCGGTTCTAAGCGTTCATAGATCTTGTTGTGGTTGTTGCGGAAGGTATCAATAATGACATGATTCTCAATCTTCCAGGATGCGTAATCCTTTAGTACAAACTCATCCAAGGGCAACATCCAATGTCATCATCACTACGAAACCAACCATTGCCCCAATCGTGGCAATTTTAGTTGTTTCCATCATTTGTGATTCAGGTATTAATTCTTCAACAACAACATAAATCATCGCACCGGCCGCAAAGCTTAGTGAAAATGGTAAGATAGTTTGCATTGAAATTGCTAACAATGCACCCACAACACCGGCAATCGGTTCAACCATACCACTAAATTGGCCAATCATAAACGCTTTTGTTTTACTCATTCCTTCACGACGCAGTGGAACACTTACTGCGGCTCCCTCAGGAAAGTTTTGAATTCCGATACCAATAGCAAGAGCGACGGCTCCACCAATGGCTGCAGCTGCGGCAGTACTACCACCAGCAACCGTTGCAGCATACCCAAAGGCTACCCCTACAGCTAATCCTTCTGGTATATTATGCAATGTAATCGCAAGAACCAATAAGACACTACGGTGCCAAGAGGACTTCACACCCTCTTCATGCTTTGTCATCACATGCATATGAGGTAAGTATCTGTCAATTAATAGAATGAATAATCCACCACTTAGGAATCCTAACGATGCCTGTAAAACAGGATTCATCCCTGTTTCTTCAGCAAGGATTATCGCTGGGTTTAATAAACTCCAAAAGGAAGCAGCGATCATAACCCCGGCACTAAATCCGAGTAATCCATTAAACAGTTTCTTGGATACATTAGCAAAGGGAAATACAAGTGCTGAACCAGCAGCAGTTAAGCCCCAGGTGAATAGCGTTCCTAGTAACGCGGCGAGTACTGGATTTGCATAAATCCAATCAAACATATAAACCACCTACGCTTTGTTTACAGAACCAAATAGCTCCATTTTTTCTTTTACTGTAGCGATTGCAGCATCATAACCAGGTTTTAATAATTTACGAGGATCAAATCCTTTTCCTTGTAAATCTTTTCCAGCTTCGATGTATTGACGAGTTGCTTCAGCGAATACCAATTGAATTTCAGTGTTAACATTAATTTTAGAAACACCTAATGAGATTGCTTCTTTTATCATATCTCCAGGAATTCCTGTTCCACCATGTAGTACGAGAGGCATTTGTCCAGTAGCATCTTGGATCTCTTTTAAGACATCCAAACGTAATCCAGCCCAGTTTTCAGGGTATTTCCCATGAATATTTCCGATTCCAGCTGCTAGCATATCAACACCAAGGTCGGCAATCATTTTACATTCATTTACGTCTGCGACTTCTCCGCCACCAACGATACCATCTTCTTCGCCACCGATACTTCCAACTTCGGCTTCAACACTGATGCCTAAATCATGAGCATATTGAACGATTTCTTTGGTTTTTTGAATGTTTTCTTCAATTTCAAAGTGTGATCCATCAAACATAACACTACTGAATCCTGCTTCAATACATTTTTTTGCACCTTCAAATGATCCGTGATCCAAATGAATGGCAACCGGTACAGTGATGTTTAAGTTTTTCAACATTCCATTTACCATACCAACAACGGTGTCAAAACCAGTCATATAACGAGCAGCACCTTCGCTAACACCTAAGATTACAGGTGATTTACTTTCTTCGGCTGCGGTTAAGATTGCTTTTGTCCATTCGAGATTGTTAATGTTAAATTGCCCTACGGCATACCCTTCTTTACGCGCTTTTTGTAACATTTCTTTTGCTGATACTAAAGCCATTACTTGTTCCTCCTAATATTTATGTTATTAATCAGTCATATTATACATTATTTGTTTGTGTAAGTAAACTAATGAGACCTTCTCAACAAAAAAACACTGTCGGAACAGTGTTTTTGTGAATTATTCACCGGATACTTGTAGTGATTTAATCAATAATGAGGGGCTTCCGACGAATCCATAATTGAATTTTAAATCGGAGCAAACAGCCGTAACATCTTGAAGCAACGTTAAGTAATTACCAGCGATGGTGATAAGGTTTACTGGACGCACAATCTCACCGTCTTCCACTAAGAAACCAGAGGCTTGAAGGCTAAAGTCACCACTAATCGGGCTACATCCTGCATGTGTACCATCGAGTGCGGTGATAATCAATCCTTTTTTCATCGATTTCACAGCATCATCGTAGTCCAGTTCACCAGCTTTAAAATAGAAGTTGGTTGGACGGATTGCATTGAATCCATTACCCGTCGATTCCGTATTATCCTTTTTCGCTGTTTTTAAATTGTGCAGGAATCCAGTAAGTTTTCCATCTTGAATGAGTTCTTTGTATCTAGTTGCGACACCTTCATCATCAAACGCACCCGATCTGGAGGATTTCAGCATGAATGGGTCATCAACTAATGTAATTAAGTCTGAACCGATGACTTCTCCTACTTTTCCTTTTAATAAGGAGACGTCCTTTTGAACGCTCTCAGCACTGAACATAGAGACATGTGGTGCTAAAAGAGAACAACTTGCAGTATTTTTTAATAAAATTTCATAAGTTCCTGATTTAACTGGAGAACTTCCGAGAAGTGCCACTGCTTTTTCAGCACCTTCTTTGGCCATTTCTTCGAGATTAAAATCAGCGTAGTCATTCGAGAGTTTATATTCAAAGACACTGCGTTGATCAGTTCCATCAGTAGCAATGATAAATGCACCTAACATGGCGCTGTTTACTTCTTTACGAAGTTTTAACCCTTTCGAGTTTTCGATGCGAACCACGTTTGCACCGTCACCATAGAATGCTTGTACCATGGAAATACGTTTGTCTTGTGCCTTAATTAGTTCTTCCAATTTCAATGTATCATTGATTTTATCGGCTGCAGACACATCGTCTAGTGATTTGTTGTACAGGTAATCCAGTTCCTTGTATTCCTTGTCCCCTTCATAGATGAACACTTCATCTTCACTAGTGATTGCTTTTGCCGATGCAACAACACTGTCAACTAAGAATGGGAAAATGTCTTCATTAATTTCTTCG
Source organism: Candidatus Xianfuyuplasma coldseepsis (assembly GCF_014023125.1). GTDB lineage: Bacteria > Bacillota_I > Bacilli_A > Izemoplasmatales > Izemoplasmataceae > Xianfuyuplasma > Xianfuyuplasma coldseepsis. Next base: position 902,689 of record NZ_CP048914.1, on the reverse strand, counting down.
GTACTAACAGTACCCATTTTACCATCATAGATACCTTTTACTCGTAAACTAGCGGTATCCGCGATGGTGTATTTCTCTAAAGTCGTATTAAATACTTCAATTTCAAATTCCGTTCCAGCGGCATAATAGACTTGTACGTCTTCGATGCCTTCTTGTTTTGCGAGAGCAAAGAGTTTGTCAAAATTCATTAGATGGCACCTCCTCGTCCACCAACCGTGATTTCCGATACACGGATGGTTGGTTGTCCAACGTCAGCCGGGATACTTCCAGATTCACTACCACACATACCTTGTTCGCGAAGTAAGTTGTTTCCAACCATATCGACTTTCTTAAGAGCTTCAGCGCCAGTACCTACTAAGGATGCTCCACGCACTGGTTCAGCGATTTTACCGTTACGGATCATGTATCCTTCGTTAACGGAGAAGTTAAAGTCACCAGTTGCGGGATTGACACTTCCTCCACCGAGTTTTTTCGCATATAAACCAAACTCGGTTGCAGCGATGATCTCATCAAATGTCGAGCTTCCGTTTTCAATAAAGGTATTTGTCATTCGTGATGTCGGTGCAAAACGATACGATTCACGACGACCAGAGTTAGTACATTCATCGTTCATCCGTTTGGCATTTAATTTATCAATCATATAGCTTGTTAAGACGCCGTCTTTAATTAGTTGACGTTTTTGTTGGTAGTTTCCTTCATCATCAAAGGTTGCACTACCCCATGCATGTTCAATCGTTCCATCATCAACGGCAGAGATTAATGGATTGGCGATCACTTCACCTTTTTTACCGGTAAAGACACTTGCTCCACGAGCAACTGCGGTAGCTTCTAAACTATGGCCAACAGCTTCATGGAAGATAACGCCACCAAATCCATTGTCAATAACAACGGGCATTTTCCCACTCGGACACTCATCTGCATAGAGCATCGTTTTGGCGATACGAGAAGCTTCTTCTGCTGCTTCTTCGACATTGATGACATCACTATAGAACTCAAATCCATAGGTTCCACCAGGTCCATAATACCCAGTTTGTTTGGTTTTTTCATTTGCCGCAATGGATGCAATCGCCAAACGAGTTCTTGTACGTGTGTCGTTGACATAAGTCCCTTCGGTATTCGCAATCCATACATTTTGAGTATAATCCAAATACCGTACATTCACTTGCTTAATGTCTTCATCATAAGCACGGGCCGCTTTATCGGCTCGATAGAGTAAAGCTACTTTGTCTTCGATTGAGACATCTTTCGGATTGATCTTCGCTTGATGTTTGGTAGCAACTTTCATCTCACCAAGTTCAAACTCAATTCCAAGGGGTTCTCCTGGGAACGATTGCGCTAAATCACTGGCAAGTTGTAGTAGTGTTTCTTCTTCAAAACTATTAGTATACCCATATACACGGTGATATCCTTTGGCAATACGAATTCCAATTCCTGATGTTTTGGCGTTGTGTACGCCTTCTACTTTGCTGGACAACATATTCGCAGATGTGGAAAATTTATCTTCAATAAAGATTTCTGCAAAATCGCCAGCGGTTGATAACGCCATTTGTAATACATTTTTAATGACTGTTTTATCTAACATGACATTCCTCCTCATGTGTATTTTTTAAATGTCTATTCAAATTATATCATAGTGAAAGCTATTAAGAAAGGCAAAAACACTGAAACAAGAATGCCTTTTAACGGCTTTATTATGCAATTTCTCTGATTTTCTTAAAATGTACAGTTTTCATCAAATTGTCATATGGTATCAATTTATCTATTCGCCGAAACAAAAAAAGGCAGTTTATTCTGCCTTTTTGTGATTAATTGTTGCTCCAATGAATTCTCGGAATAACGGATGAGACCGTTGGGGTCGTGATAAGAATTCTGGGTGGAACTGCGATGCAATAAAGAATGGATGATCGGGTATTTCAATAATCTCAGCAAGACCTGTTTCCGGGTTGATTCCAGAGAACACCAAGCCACATTCTTCTAGCTGTTTCATATAAATATTGTTGAACTCATAACGATGACGATGACGTTCTTTAATTTTCGTTTTACCATAAACCTTATGAGCTAAGGTACCTTCTTTGATATCGCAGTTATATAGCCCTAAACGCAAGGTTCCACCCATATCAATACCTTCGTATTGCTCGGGTAAGTAATCAATGACAGGATAGGGGGTTTTCGCATCCATTTCTGTGGAGTTTGCTCCTTCCATCTTGCAGACATTACGAGCATATTCAATCGTAGCGGTTTGCATTCCTAGACAAAGACCTAAATACGGTACTTTATTTTCTCTTGCATAGGTAATAGCGTTAATTTTACCTTCGATTGCACGCGGGCCAAATCCACCTGGAACTAAAATACCATCACAATCACCAAGTAATTCTTCGGGATCGTTATCAACAAGTTCACCGGCATTAATCCATTTGATATCAATGTTTGCCTGATGGTGGAATCCCGCATGTTTTAAAGCTTCACTAACACTGAGGTATGCATCTTGTAGAGATACGTATTTTCCAACCAACGCAATTTTTACAGTCTGATTTAAGTGTTGGATACGATCAACTAATGATCGCCATTCCGTTAGATCCGGTTGTGGTGCATCTAAACGGAAATGTTTGACAACGAGGTCATCGAGGTTTTGTTCTTTTAGATTTAAAACCACTTCATATAAAATATCCACGTCACGGGCTTCGATAACAGCTTCTTTTTGAACATCACAGAACAAGGCGATTTTCTCACGCATCGCATTCGTTGCAGGACGCGAAGTTCGAAGGACAATGATGTCAGGGGAAATCCCTAGTCCACGCAGTTCTTTGACACTATGTTGAGTTGGTTTTGTTTTGGACTCGTGAGCCGCTTCTAAGTAGGGTACGAGGGTATTGTGGATAAAGATGGTACTTTTATAACCGAAATCACGTCGTGCTTGACGAATCGCTTCTAAAAACGGTAAGGATTCAATATCTCCAACCGTTCCCCCAATTTCCGTAATAATAATATCGGCATCGCTTTCTTGGGCAGCACGGTAGAGTTGTTCTTTGATTTCATTGGTGATATGAGGAATGACTTGGATGGTAGCACCTAAATAATCGCCACGGCGTTCTTTTTCGATGACACGAGCGTATACTCGCCCTGTGGTGATATTACTTGCTTGACTTAAGTTTTCATCGATAAAACGTTCGTAATGCCCTAAGTCTAAGTCGGTTTCTGCGCCATCATCGGTAACAAATACTTCCCCATGTTGATAGGGTGACATTGTACCGGGATCAACGTTGATATAGGGATCAAATTTCTGCATGAACACTTTGAATCCACGGTTTTTAAGAAGTCGTCCCAAGGACGACGCCAAAATTCCCTTACCTAGGCTTGAAACCACGCCACCGGTTACAAATATAAACTTCGTTTTTTTCATCCAATCACCTCAAAATCTATTATAAATAAAAAACAGTCCTCCTAAAATAGGAGAACTATTTCTAGTGTGCCCTCTAAAATTATAACAAAACGGCGTTTTGAAATCAATAGCGATTTTGAATTTTAGTCGTCGTATTGATCCTCGTAGGTATCCATGTATTCGTTGTATTTTTCTTCATCGAAATCATCGTAATCCTCGAAGATTTCTTCTTCATAATCGTCTTCAGCTTCATTGGAATCGATAGCAATTTGTGGATCAACAGCTGGTTCGATAGCTGGTTTGGTTTCCTCTTGAACAACAACTTCTTCCGGTACTTCAACAACATCAATAACCACTTCTTCTACGACCACTTCGGGTTCTTCTTTCGGTGCAGGAGCAGGTTTTGGTTTAGGTTTTTTGGTTTGCGCGAATGGATCTACTTTGTATTCTTCCGGTAGTTCAACAACGGTGTACTCTTTGTAGAATGATCCGTCTTTTTCCCATAATTCAATCTTTTCATTGGATTTTAAGTTCCACTCGTTATTTCCAACATACACAAACTTCGCGGACGTTGTTAAATCCGCATAAAATTTCGAAATTAAATTCGCTTGTTGGTCTTCAGATAGTTCTAATAGTGCGGCGACACGATCAAACAAATCATAGACGTCAAATGCTTTTTTCTCATTTGCCATAATCATTGTTGCTGCGTCCATAAGAGATAATTCTTTAGTCATGATGGTCCTCCTTTAATGGTTGATACTCAATGGTAAAATGGGTGGTATTGACAAGGTTCTCATCCTGGTAGAGTTCATACTCTACATCAATGTATTTGGTTGTTAGATTCAGAGATTTCGTATGTACGGTAAATTGAAGTGTCTGTTCGTAAACCTGGTACGTAGCTGTAGTAAGACGGTCTTCATCAAGCTTAAGATTCAGTATCGTTTCTCCAATCTTATGATAGGAAAGGGTGTCACTCATAATGAGTCTGTTTGTATGATCGGTAGGATCAACAAACTCCAGTACTCTATCATCAAGTGTTCCTACTGTCTCAAAAGTTTGTGAAGCGTCGGATGAAGTGATGGTGAAATGTACTTGTACTCGGTGCATATAACCACCTCATTTGTGCTTAATTAGAAACCTTAAAATCCATTTTACCTTAATGCCCACATATTATATACAAAAGTCCTTTTTTTTGCAAGAAAAAAATAATAGGTTTCCCCATTATTCTTATAGAGGCAAATAGATTGTAAATGTAGTCCCTTGATCCAGGGCGGATGACACATGGATTGTACCTCCGTGTTTCATAACGGCGTTTTTTGAGATGGATAGTCCCAATCCACTACCTCCAGTATCACGGGAACGTGCTTTATCAACACGATAGAACCGTTTGAATATTTTGTCGAAGTCTTCTTCTTTGATCCCAATTCCCGTGTCAGAAATTGCAATTTTATAACGATTTTCCTCTTTGTTTCCGGTAATTGTTATCGAACCTTCATCGGTATAACTCAGTGCGTTCTTAATGATATTTAATAGTACTTGTTTCATGCGATTTTTGTCAATATCGAGATTGACATCTTCAATATCTACATGTACTTGTAATTGTTTTTCTTTGATTCGTGGTTTTAAAACGCCTACGGTTTCTTCAATAAGTGATTGGATTGATACTTGTTCTTTTTCTAGTTCGTAATCGACGCGATCCAACTTTGATATTTCCGTAAGATCTTTTAGAAGGATTTCCATGCGGTCGGCTTCTTTGCGGATTAGTTGAATAAACTCTGCTTGTTCATCCGCTGAGATTCCATCACGACTTAAAATTTCACCAAATCCTTTGATTGCTGACAAGGGGGTTCGTAATTCGTGGGAAACATCCGCAGTAAAGCGTTTTTGATATTCTTCAGCATGTTTTAAAGCGGTAATATCATGAGCTAGAATCAGTGCCCCTTTAAAGATGTTTGCTTCAAAAATCGGTGTGCTGATTAAATCATATGAACGCCCTTGATGACGGACTTGTTTTCTCATCGGTGCTTCAATTAAGTACGCTTTGTTGATGAACTCATGTAGCTCATCAACGGTATGGACTTTCTGGTAATCTTGATCCAATTCAATCTCACCAAAATAGTTTGTCATGTCGGTATTTACATACTGAATAATCCCATCTTCATCAACAAGCAATAGTCCACTACCAAATGATTGTGATAGCGAGAAGAAGCGTTCAGCCATTTCTTCTTGTAGTCGTTTTGTTTTTTCTAAACGACTTTGTAGTTTGTTAACGGAGGTATCTTTTTCCTGAGATAATCGTTTTTTAAATTGAGTGTACACTTGTAAGTGAACAAATAACAGGATTAAGACTAAGATAATATTGATGACTGCATTGTTGATGAATGCAATGTATAAAATAACCAAAAGATATCCTACTGCAATGGCAAGATATTCTCGATTTATGTTCATCAAATCACCTCCATAACCATATTATACCCTAATTTAGTTCTACCCGTTTACCATTTACTAAATAAACGATATTCTCCGCGATATTGGTGACATGATCACCAGCGCGTTCGATTTGTTTTAAGGCAAGAAGTGCACGCATGGCGACCTCTGTTTCTTCGTCAGAAGCGGTTTTTGCAATTTTCATCAGATCGACTACATATGTTTCGTATTCTTCATCGAGTTCCTCATCCGCATCATTTACTTTTAGTGCTAGTGCAACATCTTCACGCTCAAATGCCTCCATAATTCCTTCCAGCATTTCCATGACAAAGGATGCGAGGGTAACGATACGATCAAGAAATTGTTGATCATTATTTCTTGTTTTCACAAAGTACTTCGCGATATTAACAGTGTAGTCGGCAATTCGTTCTAATTCGTTAGATATCTTTAGTGCGGTAATGATACGTCGTAAATCACTCGCAACTGGACATTGTTTTGCGATTAGCAAATACGCATCGACATTAATCGATACCTCTAACTCGTTGATTAGTTTGTCTTGTTCCATGATTTGTTGTGCTAAATCCATGTCTTTTGCTTTACACACGCTAATCAGTTTTACATAACTGTTATATACTTGTTCGCCCATGAGAATGACTTTGTTGTTTAAGTCGTTTAATTCATCGACAAAATGCTTTCGATTGGTCATATAAAAGCCTCCTATCCAAATCGTCCGGTGATGTAATCTTCGGTTTGTTTAAATTTTGGTTGTGTAAATATTTTATCAGTGGTATCAAACTCAATCAAGTCACCCATTAAGAAAAATGCAGTATTATCGGAAATTCGAGCAGCTTGTTGCATTGAGTGGGTAACGATAATGATGGTGTAGTTCTTCTTCAAGTCGTTAATTAACTCTTCAATTTTTAATGTTGCGATTGGATCTAGGGCACTGGTGGGTTCATCCATTAAGATGACTTCTGGCTCCATTGCGATGGCACGAGCAATACAAAGCCGTTGTTGTTGGCCACCACTCATACCCATCGCACTCTCTTTTAAGCGGTCCTTGACTTCATCCCACAAAGCGGCTTTCTTTAGGGAATCTTCAACGATAGTATCCAGGGTTCTTTTATCTTTAATACCCTGGCATCGAGGTCCGTAGGCGATGTTATCATAGATTGTCATTGGGAAGGGATTCGGTTTTTGGAACACCATCCCCACTTTGGTACGTAAATTAATAACATCATAATGACTATCATAGACATCTTCCCCATGATAGTTGACATTCCCTTCTATTCGACAAACATCAATCAGGTCGTTCATTCGGTTTAAACAACGTAAGAACGTGCTTTTCCCACATCCGGATGGTCCGATTAATGCGGTTACCTTGTTTTTTTCGATGGATAACTCGATGTCTTTCAATGCTTGAAAGTTCCCATAATATAAGTCTAAATCTTTAATAGAGAATACAATTTCACTCATGTTATCTCTCCTTTATTCATATGTTTTGATAAACCGTCTTGAGACAAGTTTTACCGTTAAGTTTAATATTAATACAATGATTAAGATGATGATAGCAATCGTACTAGCAAGTTCAATATTCGCTGGTTCATCGGTCATTAACGACCAGATATGAACGGCTAATGTTGTTGATTTTCCAAATATTGAAATGTCATCTTTGACAGCTGTACCAATCGCAAAGATCAAAGCAGCACTTTCTCCTATTATCCGACCGATTGCGAGAAGTGTTGCTGTCATAATACCAGGTAGTGCATTTGGTAATACGACTTTGAAAGTGGTTTGAGTTCGGTTGGCTCCTAATGCGAGGGATGCGCTACGGAAATCATCTGGTACCACTTTAAGTGATTCTTCTGTTGATCGAATAATTACCGGTAAAAGAATTACTGCGAGCGTTAAACTACCTGAGAGTAAATTGGCGCTATCAGCAGACGTGTATCTAACCGTTAGTGGCACAAATACAGCTAATCCCATTAATCCAAAGATAATACTAGGTACTCCTGTTAATACTTCGATTAAGCTTCGCAACATATCTGTGATTCGATTTTTCCGAGCAAACTCATTTAAATAGATTGCCGTAAAGATTCCGATTGGTAAGGCAAACAACAGGGTTAAACCAATCACATATAATGTGGTTACAAGAGATCCGCGAATCCCGCCACCGAGATTAGAATAATCAATTTCACGAAATACCGTTTCAGTGTCTAGTTCATTAATCATGAACTCGGCTCCATAAATTGGAAGCGTACTATTTTTATCATAAAACTTTATGGCAGTAACGATGTTTCCTTTTTTTAAACCAAAATCTTCATAATCATTTTCATTCTTGTCATACATCTTGTGAAGTGGTGAATCTGCCGCAACATATGCCACTTCAATAATGGCGTTTCCTTCACGGTCTTCTCCATCAATGAGACCAAGTCCCCAGTTTTCGGAGTAATACACATCATCGCCTAGTGAGGATGGTTTGGGGGTTTGGGAAAACTCCGTAACTTCCTCAATTCCACCATTATAGAACTGGGCATGATAATCATTGACGATTAATCCGAAATTTAGCAATCCTGAACCGTTGCGAAAGACAAAAAGAAAAATCATCGACAGCACAATTACAGCGATACTAGCTGCGGCATAGGTAATTCCTTGATAGATCAAATCAATCCGTTTACGTTTACTTGACATCGACATTACCTACTTCCTTCTTCACGAAATTCAAGGTTACATTCGTGAGCAAGATCACAACCATCAGGACAATCCCGACACTAAAGCGAATATCATAATCGATTCCAACGGTTTCTTTTAACCCTTGAAGCATCGTTGAGGTAAGGGTGCTCGTGGTTTCAAACAAGCCAAATGACGGCCCACTACGAGCATTACCAGCAACTAAACTTACCGCAGTTGCTTCTCCTAATGCTCGGCCAACACCTAAAATCGCTGATGCAAAAATTCCGGATTTCGCACTGGTTAGTACTACTTTAAAGTTCGTTTGTGTTTTGGTTGCTCCGAGGGCTAAACTACCGTGTTCGATATCGCTTCGCACACTACGAATAGCCACTTCCGACAGGGCCGTTATGGTTGGTAAAATCATTAGTGAAAGAACCAATACCGTTGCTAATACGGAGTTTCCTCCTTTGGATTGAACGCCAAATATTTTGGCAAACTCATAAATCCAAGGAAGAATTAATCCCGCACCAAACAATCCATAAACAATTGAGGGAATGGCTGCGAGCATTTCAACAATTGTCCGAAGTACTTCAGCAATTTTTTTTGGCGCAATTTTGGCGATAAATAATGCGGTTAATACCCCAATAGGCATCGCCAATAATAGGGATAGAAAGGCTACATATAGGGTATTGATTATAATATACCCTACCGCATATAGATTAGATTGAAATGCGGTTCCTTTCAACCAGGTAAAACCAGTAAGGAAACGCCATAGATTTACAGCCCCGAGTCCATCATTATCGGTCACAAAAGGAATCATACCTTCTTGTGCGATAAAAATGACAATTATAATGATAAAAGATGCGGAAACAACAGTTGCCAGGAGGAACATGGAGTGGATAATGAAGTCCACCCGTTCTTTCCGACTGTTGAAACGTAGTTTCTCTCTCATATTTGTGTATAATTCATGTATTTTATGCATAATAACACTCCTTTAATACGCAAGAAAAGCCCCTAAGTACCGAGGGCTATTCTAAGGAAATAATGAAAAAATTATTTGTTATTACTCTAGTAAGTCATCCCACACAGAATAGGTTCCGGAATAGATGTTCATTAGATCGTCTGCTGTTACGTTGTCTAATTCATTATCTAGATGAACGATTGCAACGATGGCATCCCATGCTAATTGTCCTTTGGTTTCATCTTGATTTAATTCATCTTGTTCTAATACGGTTCCTTCTGAACCATCGGTTTTAAATGGACGTGATGCAAATCCAATATGTTTTGCATTGTCGCCATCCTTTTCGATTCCTTGGGTACGTTTGTATCCATCGCTTGAACCTGTATGGTCGTGTTCTGGGACAAAGTTTCCACATTTTGGTGCGAATGCTTCGGATAATGCTTTGGCGATTTTTTCAATCGAGTCTGATCCACCAAATTTAATCGTTACACCAGAGTTATCTTCAGTACATACCGTATGATCCGCTTTAATATCATCCCATGTCTTAGTACTAGTTAACGGTACTCCACCTTTATTGGTGATGATATCTGCGCCATCGGTTGTTTCTAAGAATGCGACGAATGCTAAGACGATATCTTTTTCTGTGTCCGTTGCATAATCATCTAATTGACGTAATACATAGTTGAATGGACGTTTTAATCCGTAGGTATTGTTCATAACATTTGCCAATGATGCTTCTACACTTTCAAAGTCTAATGCTTTTACAACATCCGGGTCGGATACATAGGTTGCAAGTGAAACATATCCAATTCCATATTCATCTGTTTGCATTGTTGTAAAGATTCCGGTGTTATCTTTAATAACAAATCCATCAGCTAATAAGTTGTCATCTTCTGCTGCATCGTCAAATCCGATTCCAGCCATAAACCCTGCACGAGTACCACTTGATGTATCACGTGTATAGATTGTAATGTTACTGGATGAGTCCCATCCTTCTTCAGTTGTTCCGCCACATGCTGCTAATCCAAATACAGCAAGTACGCTTAGTACGAATAATGTAATTTTTTTCATGTCGATTCTTAATCCTCCTAATTTATATTACGATGCTATTATAACGAAGGACTATTAATAGAGAATATGATGTGTGTAAAGTATTTGTTAACATTAATTGATATTTCATGAAAAGAAAAAGACGAGTTGATAAACTCGTCTTTAAATTAGTTTGTATCCTACACCGCGTACGGTTTTGATAAATTCATTGTGTGGGTCTAGTTTCTCCCGTAATTTGAAGATATGAACATCGACAACACGAGAGTCTCCATCATAACTGAATCCCCAGAGGTTTGTTAAGAGTTGATCACGACTCAATGCTTTTCCTTTATTTATAATAAGGTAGACAAGAAGTTCAAACTCTTTTAATGTAACATCTACTTTTTCGGTTCCTTTTAATACTTCATAACTACTTTGGATAATTGTTAAATCTTCGTAGTGGAGGACATCATCATTCTTATGTACTCCTTGGCGGCGTAATCCCGCTTTAATTCTAGCGGTTAATTCACGAGGTGAGAATGGTTTGGTAACGTAATCATCAGCACCTACTTCGAATCCTTGGATGATGTTGTATTCGTCATCTACTGCAGTAAGCATGATGATATAGGCGTTATTTCCTTCTTTACGAAGTTTTTTGCAAATATCCATCCCATTCATATTGGGTAACATTAAATCGAGTAAGATGACATCATAGATTGATGTGGATGCTTTTTTATACCCTTCAAATCCATCGGCTGCACTAACGACTTCGTGACCCAATTGCTTTAAGTCGTACTCAATCATACGTTGAATTGATTTTTCATCTTCGATAATTAATATCTTTGCCATAACAACACCTCCAAACTTATCATATCATAATTGTTATAAACAAGTTAAAATTAAATCAAAACTTAACTAGAAATAATACTCTGTTAACACTACATTAAACTTTCGTCTAATTCGTAGTCTAGTTCCTCGTTATAATAGGAGTCTTGAATCACATTGATTGCGATGTTATTGCAGTGATCCCCAATCCGCTCAATATTGGATAAAATATCTACATATAGTTGATCTTGGGTCTCGGTGTCCTCATTGTTGTTAATGCGCATGATGTGACGTTTTCGGTTTTTAATAACAAGTTTATCGATGATTTCTTCACGGATTAAGACTTTTTCAGCGATGGCCTTATCTTGTGTGTCAAATGCTTCTAACGCATAATCCATTGTTTCCGATACCACGGAATAGAGTTTCCGCAACTCTTTTTCAGCGTCTTCACTGAAGACGACTTTATCTTCGTAACGCATTTCAAAGAATTGGAGTAAGTTGGTACAATGATCGCCAATTCGTTCAAAGTCACGAATCGTATCAACGTATTCAGCTTGTAGTTGAGAGGATGGTTGATCAAGTCCTACCTGGGCGATTTTCACAAGGTAATCATGTGTTTTCTTATCAATTGTATCTAGCATTTCTTCCATCGCCATACCTTGTTCAAACAATTTGTGATCATCTACAAATGAATATTGAATCGTATCCGTTAGCATATCTTTGGTAACCGCACCCATATGAGAGACGACTTTTTTCGCATTCTCAAGGGCGAAGACTGGCGCTTCATAGATGAGGCTATCCAATAAATCTTCTGGATTAAAGCCAACTTCACGTTCCACTCCGGGCACGAGTTTTGTTACGACCCATACGAGTTGTTTCACTAAGAAGAGGAAGATGAAGGCGTTCACCGTGTTAAAGATGATATGACCCCAGAATATTGCGCCCGTTGAATATGGTGTATACCATGTGGTTTCAATATAACCGATTAATCGGGAATATGGGACGAGAAGAATCAAGAAGAAGATGCTTCCAATAACGTTAAATAATACATGGGCCATAGCGGTTCTTTTGGCTGTAATACTACCGCCAATAGACGCTAACACAGCAGTGACAGTGGTTCCAATATTGTTTCCTAGTAAGATCGCCAATGCCCCAATTAACTCAAATGTACCAGTGGTGTACAGTTCTTGTAAGATTGCAGTGGTTGCACTTGAAGATTGAATAATAGCCGTACTAACAGCACCAACAACAATCCCAACTAGTGGCCATTGTCCTGTAGATGCCATAACGCTTTTAAATACATCAAAATCCTTCATGGTTTTCAGTGCTGTACCCATGACGTCTAATCCATAGAATAACATCCCAAAGCCAAGTAATACTCCACCGAGTTGTTTCATTTTTTTACGTTGTCCAAAGAAACTGAGTAACGACCCAACGGCGATAATTGGTAAGGCGTATTCCTTTAGATTTAATGTGACTAAGAATGACGTCATCGTTGTCCCGATGTTTGCCCCTAAAATAATCCCAATCGCTTGTGGTAAGGTCATTAATCCAGCCCGAACCAATCCGACGGTAATTGCGGTTGTTCCGCTTGATGATTGGATTAATGCGGTAATGATGAATCCAATCAGCATTCCTTTTAAAGGCGTATTTGTCGAGCGTTCAATAATTAATTTTAATTTGTTCCCAGCGATTGCTTTTAATGAATCCCCCATTAAATTTATCCCATACAAAAAGACACCAAGCCCCCCAAAGATCATAAAAATTAATGCGGTAATGTATTCCGGACTTCCCAGTGTCATTTCCTTAATATTAATTAGTAGTAACATTGTATACCTCCACAGGTTCTTATTTGAAATTGATTCCAATAGAACTATAACACAATGTTAACAATTGTGAAATAAACAAATAAAATCTAAACCTTTCTTAACAATTTCTTAACATTACATATTTCCATTAAAAAAGGACTACTCTACTAGTCCTTGTTTATAGTCTTTCGCAAGCTGATCGGCATCTTTGATAAGCAAATCTGTTCGTTTCCAAGTGCCAAGTGAAGCTCCAGAAGCCATTTGATGACCTCCACCTTCGTATTTATTAGCTAACAAATCAATCCGTGGTCCTTTCGAGCGCATCCGGCATCGTACAATTCCTTCTTCATATTCAGCAAATAAAAGCCAAATAGGATAGCCTTCAAATACTCCTAGTTCATTGACAAGACTGGATGCTTCTTCTAAGGTCACCTTGAATTTCTTTAAGTATTTTGGTTTGATTTTAAAATAAACGACACCATGTGGTGTTTTTTGATAATGTTGGAGAAGATATCCTTTGAATCTGGTTAATTCTTCACTACGTTGATCCAAGTACTGATGGATGACTTTCTTGTCCAATCCCATATCAAATAAGGTTGCAACACTACGAAAGGTATCGCCATCAACCCCATCGTATTTAAAACGTCCGGTATCAGTTAGTGTGCCAAAGTATAAAGCTTTTGCACCTTCCTGGGTCATTTTCATCGTGTCTTTATGGAGTTCAAACAAATCCATAATCATCAACGTACATGCGGGACGGCCAGTATCGACATAATCAATATCGCCATACGCTTCAACAAATACATGATGGTCCATTTTGATGATTTTATCACATAAGGTATAGCGTTGATCCGCTAAACGATCTTTGTTTGCAGTATCTAAAGCGATAGCCAAAGCCCCTTCAAATACATCATCTTCCAGTACTTCAGGGATACCAATGATTTGAGTAAAATCACTGGATTCTCCGGTGACATGAACCTCTTTGTTCGGCCATGTGGTTTCAATAATATTCTTTAAGCCAAAGGACGATCCAATCGCGTCACCATCGGGGCGTTTATGGGCAAAAATGATGATTTTATTATATTCTTCAATTGTTTTGTATATTGATTCCAGTTTTGCTTTATCCATTGTGTTCCCTACTTTCAATAAACGTATCTAAATCGTGCAGTAATTCGTGTGCCTGGGCAAAAGATTCGACCGTGCAACCACATGCTCTTGCGTGGCCACCACCACCGTATTTTCGAGCGATGTGAACAATGGAATCATTCGCAGAACGTAATTCCACCAATATCGATCCATCGTCATCCTCGGTAAAGTTCGACCAAATATCAACACCTTCAATATTCGACATTTGGTTTACCATGGCTCTGGATACAACGAATGTCGATACGCCAAATTTATCTTTTAAATCTTTGGTGTTCATCATGTAAGCAACTTTATGTTCAGTTAGTTGGAAATGTTCGATGAAATAACCTCGAAGTTTCTTAAAGTTCAATTCTTCGGTATAGAGTTGTTTGTAAATCCAGTTCATGTCTGCGCCTTGACGAATCAAATAGGCAGCCATTTCCAAGGTTTCAGGTCCGGTTGAGGGATAGCGAAACCGGCCACTATCGGTGACAATCCCGGTTAATAACCGTGTAGCCGCAAGATGATCAAATTGAAACTCTCGCTCCATCATTTCATGCGTTATTAACTCCGAACAAGCAATTCGAGAAGACTCAATAACTGCTTCACAGGTAAAATCGGGTTGATTCAGATGGTGATCGATAACCAACACTTCTTCTGCTAAAGTATAGCGATCATCACTGATTAAAGAGGTAACACAGACATCGACAATAATGGCTAGTGCTCCATGATATACCTCATCGGTAATAATATCCATATCGCCTAAAAAGACAAAGTTGTTGGTATCTCCAACAGCATATACGTCTTTGTCCGGATAATTTAGTTCGATTAATCGTTTTAATCCCAATTGTGCCCCATAGGCATCGCCATCTGGATTCTTATGGCGATGAATGATAATTCGATCGTATTTCTCGATCATATCAAAGATTATCTTATGCATAAGCCCACCTCTAAATTACAGCCTAATTATACCATAAAAACATAACAAAAACCACTGTTACCAACGACTATAATCGGGTTTATTTTCTTCGTAATCCCAGTAATAATCCAGTTTGCTTCCCCATTGTCCTAGTTCATTCTCAATCGCGTAATCTTCAGCGATGTGCATCCATTCATTATAGGTGTATTCTCCATATGATATGGTTTCCCCAGCACCAAACTCAAATTTTACTTGTGCCAAGCCTTGTTTCACAACCATGTAGTTTAGTAATTGATAGTCTTCTTCCTCTGGTAATTGAATCCATATCCAGGCGAGAAGGCGACCATAGGTCCCTGTTAAATTATCTCCTGGATCCGTTTGTAATACAATTGATTCTGCACCTTCCAACAAACCACACGTATACAAACTTCCTGGTTTTCCCCACTCTTCTTTGGTGTTAGTTGATTCTTCGGTATCCATATTTAAGAACCGTGTTGATTTTGCGTTGGATGTGATGGCTTCATAGACATCGCTAGGATAATCAAATACCGCGGTATCCCCATCTGTACACTGTACTAAAGTGACTTCAAAATAGCCACCGCGGGGATCTAAATAATCAATACTTGCAAAGGATTCATCCAATAATGGTCCATCGTACTCCATATCGAGTACTTGGAAGTACTCTGGTTGTTGTGCTAGTTGATAACGTAAGATTGTGATAATTAATGTATCTTCTCGATCAAACGCATCACCAACGTCTGCATTCACCAACTCGACAAACAATCCGTCTAAATCCTCATCATCAGTATCCATGTATTCAAATTGATAATTTTCGTATTCTTCCACATCGAAATAATCGATGATCATCGATTCTGTATTTCCGCTAAAATTAGGGATTTCAATTGTTGTTTCTGGAGTTGTTTTACAACCGGATAATAGAACAATTAAAATGATAATAACTACGGTGTTAGCGATTCGTTTCATTATGATTCTCCTTGTATTATGTACCTCATTTGAGTATAGCATTTCATTGTATCACAAGAAGTGGATTTCACCTATACAAAAACAAAAAAACACCACTGAAATTCAGCGGTGTTTAATGTTTGTGTTACTTAGTTAACTGTGTGAGCTCCTAATCCATCAAATGTATTTTGAGGGAATACAACCCATTCACTAGGAGTGAATGTAGCATTACCCATACCAACAGATGGATCACGACGTAATGTATACTCAGCAGTAGCACCATCGCCTACTGTCCAAGTTGTGTCAACACCGATTTCACCAATGATGTCAATAACAACACCATCTTTCTCCAATGTAACAGCATCATTACCATTATAATATGTTATGTTGGAGCTTATGTCACCAACGTCTGTAATATCGGCAACTGCACCACTGTTATAAATAACGAGGGTTTCACCAGCACCAATGGTTTGACCTGTTAAATCCAAGGTGTTTCCAGGATCTGTTGATCCGTTTGAATATAGTACAACAACATATCCAGTCAAATCAATCGCAGCATCGGTTGGGTTGTATAACTCAATAGCTTTATTGCTTGAAGATCCTTCAATATACTCACTAATGAATACATCAGGTTCAGGGGCAGCTTCAACATATTCGATTCCATGGACTGTAATATCTCCAGTACCGTCTACGGTGGTTGCGAATAATACGATTAAGCTTAATTGAGGAATTTGTTCTGCGGTAAAGCCATCAAGTGGGATACTGACAACTTGTTCTGCGCCAGTACCAGTAAATGGAACCTCTAAGAATGCGCCACCAGTGATTTCAATTTTTAGCATGAAATCTTGAGCTGGTGCGGTTAATGTTACATCAACGCTAGCCGTATTAGCTGCTAGTGGTTCTGGAAGTGGATATTGGGCATTGTTGTTCCAAAATTGGTTTGCATCCGTTCCAGAGAATCCAAATGTATAGTCATCACCATCAATGGTCATTGTCCATCCATAGGCGTTCCAGTCTGGCATTACTTTTTCAACACTGTAAACAGCGATGTCTCCAACACCATCAACAGTAGTTGCAAATAATACGATTAAGTTCAGTTGAGGAATTTGTTCAGCAGTAAATCCAGATAATGGAATACTTACTACTTGTTCTTCACCAGTTGCCGTAAATGGTACTTCTAAATTAGCTCCACCAGTGATTTCAATTTTCAACATAAATGTTTCACCAGCTTCTGCCATTAAGGTAACGTCAATTGCTTGAGTTAACGGATCAAGTGCTGGATCAATTGGGAATTGTGCATTGTTGTTCCAGAATTGACTTGAATCGGTTCCAGAATATCCGAAGATATATGCATCTTCTGTTTGAACCATGGTCCATCCATATGCGTTCCAATCAGGAGTAGGTAGTGTTTCAACAAATTCTACACCATGAACTACGATTGTTCCCGTTCCATCAACGGTGGTTGCAAATAATACGATTAAATTTAATTGTGGAATTTGTTCTTCTGTGAAGCTATCAAGTGGAATACTTACTACTTGTTCTGCACCTGTACCAGTGAATGGAACTTCTAAATTAGCGCCACCAGTTATTTCAACTTTCAACATGAAGTCTTCAGCTGGTGCAGTTAGTGTAACATCGATTGATGTTGTATACTCACCTAATGGCCATAATGGTAGTTGTGCATTGTTGTTCCAGAATTGATTTGCATCCGTTCCAGAATAATCAAATGAAAACTCACCATCGGTTTCGGTCATTGTCCATCCGTAAGCTACCCAATCTTGCATAGGTGGAATTACAGCAGCCATACGGATATTGTTAAAGTGAACATCGCTCATGATGAAGGTTAAGTTAATCACATCACCAGCAACATACATATCTGCGAATCCAGGCATGAAGTCTTCCGCTTTCATCGTTAAGAATGTTGTTCCGTCTCCAACAAAGAAGACATATCCATAGGTATCAATTACAGGATTTTCTGATGCATTTGCAGGAGCATTTGCAACTGTTAAATCCATGTTGTATAGTTTGTTTGTAATAGCTAAGCTGTTGTCAGCTACAACGATGGTATTATCTTGATCATCAATAACGAATAATTCATTTCCAGAAGAAACAACTTCTTGTAAGACGGCATCTTCAATTAAGCGTCTTTCGTCGTAATAGTCATCGGTAGCGATAAATCCAGATACAACGATTTCGTCTCCAACCATGACCATACCTTCCATATCTTCAACAACGATAGCAGTACCATCGGCATCTTGGATAAATGGATTGTCATAATAGAATCCAGTGACAACACCAGTAACGATTACATAGGAATCATCTGGTGCGTCTAATGCTTCATCTACAGAAGTAGGTTGAGCATCATTTAAATCCATAACGACACAATCAAATGTTTTTTCAGCAGTTGCAGTACCAACGGTTGCAGTTAAGGTTAATGTAGCCAATCCTTCAGATCCAGCAACAGCAGTTACAACACCAGCACTGCTTACAGCAGCTTCATTGTCAGAAGCCCATGCAAATGTAGCACCCATGTCTTCATTTCCAGCTGGTAATGCTAAGTTCGAAATTAAGGCATCTAATCCCGTAAATTCAACCATAGCAGCAGCTAAGTTTGCTTTATCTTGATCGGTTAATTCACCTAAATCAGTTGCAACAGCGTCTTTGGCTGCATTGATACGCCAATATCCTTGTGAATGATAATCTTTAATGATTACTTCAGCAGTGATTTTGTGTCCATACAATCCTTCTAACGTGGTGATTGCAGCATCTGAACCAGAGTTGTAATATACCATTACGTCATAGTAGTTTAAGTCTGCGTCATACCATGAAATATGAGTATTGGTATATTGTCCAGCTGGGACTTCATGGACCCAACCATCGAAGGTTACCCACATGTTGTAGAATTGTGAGTCTGTATTGCTTTCTGCATAGATGTCTTCTAATGTTGTTGCCACAGCGGCAGGCATATCATTTCCACTTGAATTAATGGTTGTGCTTTGGACATCTTCTAATTCAACTAAGTTGTAATAGATTGTTTTGGATCCTTTTACTGTAACATTATCTCCAAC
The DNA here is from genome assembly GCF_014023125.1 of Candidatus Xianfuyuplasma coldseepsis. Classification (GTDB taxonomy): domain Bacteria; phylum Bacillota_I; class Bacilli_A; order Izemoplasmatales; family Izemoplasmataceae; genus Xianfuyuplasma; species Xianfuyuplasma coldseepsis. Next base: position 883,512 of record NZ_CP048914.1, on the reverse strand, counting down.
AACAGGATCAAATGCAGCACCTACATAAACGTAAGTAGCAACACCATCAGCATATAGATGGTATCCAGCATCCGGAATGACACCAATAACAGTACCAGTTAACTCAACAACGTCACCAACGGCGACCGTTTCACTAAGAAACTCTGCCATTGTAACAGCAAGACTAGGAACTTCCGCTTTAACTTTTACCGTAAATTCTTTGGTTTCCGTTAAATCTCCGAGGGTGATGGTTGCCGTAATTTTAACAGTTACATCAGCTTCTCCTACAGCAGGACGAGTTACAGTTCCGTCATTTGCGATAACATCGGTGTTATCTGACGACCACGTAATTGTAACGTCATGAAGACCTTCAGCAGGTAACGTAATGTCTTCAGTAACCGCGAGTGGGTCTGAAATGTCTAAAGACAATTTTTGAAGCGCGTCTGCAATATTCTCAGCATCTACTGGATCAACTTCGTCTTTACAAGCAGCTAATCCAAGTGCAAATGCGAAAACAGACAAAAATACAAGTACTTTCTTCATTTCTTAAATCTCCTCCATTTATTTTTTTATTTTTCTACAACTGAATTAAGGTTTGATAATTCTAGTTGGTATTGCCCCATGTAACGACTTAATGGTCCGGCAACGTCAAAGGTGCTTCCAATAGTGAATAATGCTTCACCTTCCGCACGATCTAGACCTTGAATATGCAATCCAATTTCATCGCCAGACGCATCTTCACAAGTAATCGTAAAATCACCTGTGTTGGTGCTAAAGTACACATCAATTACTTCGATGTTTCGTACTTGAACGTAACTTCCAAGATCAATAAGTTCGATGTCTCCCACTTCAATTTCACGTGGTGTGACTTCATTTCCTTCAGAGATTAGTTCAATGTTTCGTTTGTTGAATCCTGTTAGTTGTGGGCTTCCGGTTTCTTTATCGGGATAATAGGTTAAGTTTAATCCTTCAATCCGGAGTTCATTACCTGGTTCAACATACACACTGTTGTTGGATCCTAGATAAAGATAAATACCGTATCCACTACCATCTACCATGTAGGGGTCCCCATTTACTTCGACAGCTACGGTTCCGACAATGACAATTTTTGTTTGTTCATACAAATCGGGATTGGTTGCTAATTCTTCAATGGTAACTTGTGTTCCATCGAGTGAATAGTCAAAGTTTGGATCATCTTCACCCCAGATTCGACGATCGGTTTCTTGAACTGAAAAGTCTGCATCATAGAAGATGTCTTGATACTTTGTGCTAGATACGTTGTTTGCCCCGGTGTATGCCTGTTCGACAAGCTCGAGATTTAATAGACGACCATCATACCAGACCCAGGCCAAGTAACGACCATATCCGTCCTGACGATCTCCATCAGCCTCTAACACAATGGTTGTTGCATTTTCTAGTTTATCGCAAGTATATGCACTTGCTTCTTTCCCCCAAGGATCAATTCGATAGGTTGATTCTGGTGTATCAATTCCTAAAAATCGAACTGGGAAGGTGCCTCCCCCACTTGTAAATTGTGCTGTGTCCCCATCGGTACATTTGTCAAGGGTCACTTCACCAACGCCGTCGGCAATAAATTCTTTTCCGTCGTACGTGAAGTCCATTTGGAGACTGTCTGTGCGCGTCGTATATAAGTTTGTATCAATCTCTTCTGGGCCTTCATCATCTGGTTTACAAGCACTCAGTGTACCCCCGATAAGGAGAAGTAACAATACAAGTAGTTTTTTCATTTACATCACTACCATGTAAGTTGTGCGAGCATTTCGCTGATAATTTGATCGATTGTTTTATCTTCTGCCTCTGGTTTTAAGCTGACATATAGTTTTTCCATTGCATATCCAGCTTCTTCACGTACTTTTGCAGATGAGATTAATCCAACACCAGCAAATGCAGGATCGTAGTTGTTATAGCTTAATTGTGTGTATGCAGCATTAGCAACCATGGATTCGTAGATATAATCAGGACTTGGATCATTCATTAAGTTTTGATATAACGTACTGTTAAATCCAGAATAGGTAACAGGAAGATATCCGGTTTCCATTGCCCATGCAGCAGTATTTTCAGCTGTTGTTAAGTGTTTGATTAACAACCAAGAAGCTAAGCGTTCTGCGTTATCAGCATTTTCCATAATCGCAATATTTGGTCCTTGTTGCATCGCACTTTGTGTTTTGTCTTTAAATTGTGGGGTTGGCAAGATTCCAACTTCAAAGTAATCTGCTTCGTCCAATTGAACACCAGGAAGGTTGTATTTTAATCCTGCGGTAGAACCGACTGTCATACAAACATCTTGTTGTAAGAAGTTTGTACTTCCGTAGCTTTCTTCCCACTCAAGTGGTAATGCCAATACTTTGTCTTCAATTAATCCTTGGAAGTAGGTTAACATCGCTCTTGTATTTGCATTGTCGACCAATACTTCTCCGTCTGAATTGGTATATCCTGCATCCCATTGACGGCTTGAGTTAATGAATAAGTTTGCGCTGGAGTCATAGTTGATTAAGAATTCACATTGTGTTGCACCAGTACCTACCATGGTATCTTTCATTGCTGCAATGTCTTCCCAATATAGAACTTCATAATCATCAAATGTAATGCCATTTGCATCAAAGAACTCCTTGTTGTAGACCATCATTTCGGTAGATTTTGAATATGGCATGGAGTACATTCCGTCTGCATATTGTTGATTTTCGGCTACATAGGAATCGATGTAATCGTCTAAATCTACACCCCATGTTTCATGTTCTACAAACTTGTCTAAAGGAATTAGTCCACCTAAATCAAGATACTCCGCAAAGTGGTCTGGGTATCCCACTAGTACATCAGGTGCTGTTCCTTTATTAATTGCTACTTTGGTTACAGATAAGAGGTTGGTATAGTTCGATTTTGATTCTGCTTCGACGACGATGTTTGGATATTCTTCCATGAAATCCGCAATCATTTCATCTAACAATGCACCTTTCTCTTGTCCGTAGATATGCCAAAACTTGATTGTGATTTCTTCATCTGGTAATTCATCTAAAACCACAACCTCAATTTCTCCTTGATCTTCACGAGCGGATAAACATCCAGCAAGTGAAAATACAAGAACAAATGCTGCTAGTAAAGTAATAACTCTTTTCATTTTTTCTCCTCCTATTTTTTTATCCTTTAATTCCACTTCGTGATACCCCACGCATAATATGGGATTTCAGAAGTAGAAATACGATAAGCAGTGGTAATGTAATGATGAGTGCGGCGGCCATTTGTTCGTTATAAATGGTTCCTCCAGCAAGTTCGGTATACGCGTTACGAAGACCATCGGTTACAAGGCGAAACTCGGATTTCTCAATAACTAAGTTTGGCCAAATGTAGGCGTTCCATGACCCCATGGCGTTTAAAATCGTAATCGTGATGATGGTTGGTTTGGCAATCGGTATCATAATCTTCCACAAATATTTAAAGTCACTGGTTCCATCGACTTTAGCTGCCAGATACAGTTCATCTGGAATTCCTTTAAACGTTTGTCGCAAGAAGAATATATAGAAGACACTCGTCATAAATGGGAATGTCATTGCTTGTAATGCTTGACGATAGGTTTGCGCGATTTCATCCGCACCAAGCCATCCTAGTTGAGCAACGGTGTTAAAGTTGGTGATGATGAAGATTTCACCAGGAATCATCATTGTTGATAAGAAAATCAAGAATAATAACTCACGCCCTCTAAAATTCAATCGCGCAAAGGCGAACGATGCCAATACGGTGGTGATAATGGTTCCGGTTGTCGAGATGAATGCGACCAATACGGTATTAATCATATTGCGCCCAAATGGTGCTCGAGCAAAGGCATCAACGAAGTTTTGGAAGACGATATCCCCTGGTTTTAAGAATAAAATCGGTGGTGCCACAACCAAATCAATATCGGATTTTAAAGCGGTTAGAATCATCCAATAAAACGGGATGACGATAAAGATTGCAAAGATTGTTAGTGATGTATAGAGAAGCACTTGATAGGTTATACGTTTGGCTTTTGACGTTTTCATTTCGTTGTCCATCATGTACCTCCTTTTAAAAATGTACTCGCCGTTTACTTACCTGCATTTGAACGAAGGTAAATAACAGGATGATAACGAATAGAATAACGGCCATTGCCGCTGCAGTACCCGCACGACCGATTTGATCGATATAGCTATACACCATACCAACAACCGTAATGAATTGTCGTGGATTACCAGCTGTACCCATACTTGGCCCAAACATACCAACTACGGTTGTATACACTTTGAATGCTCCAATAAACGAGGTAATCGTGATGTAAGCAATCATTGGTGATAACAGCGGTACTGTAATTCGTGTAAAAATACGTTTTTTGGATGCAGAATCAATACGAGCTGCATCATAGTATTGTTTATCTATACTTTGAAGTCCACTGAGGAACACCAGGATTTTAAACGCCAATCCACCCCAAATGGTAAAGATGAGAAGTGCGGTCATCCCACGCCACCATGTAGCTCCAGCAGCTAGCCAGTTGACAGGTGTTATTCCAATCCATCCTAGCATGGTGTTTAATAACCCGTACTCTTTGTTGAAAATAAATGCAAATGCCATCCCAATCGCGATAGCATTGGTGACATATGGTAAGAAGAATACCGTTTGGTATACCCCTTGTAGTTTTTTAATCGATTTTAATCCGACCGAAATCAATAATGCTAAGATAACCGATACCGGTACAGATATAAAGGTAATTACGGATGTGTTGATTAATGCTTGTCTGAAGTTCCCGTTTGCCAGTACATCGGTGAAGTTTCCGAATCCATAAAATCCATCATGGGTAAAATCTTCAATCCGTACGTTTTTAAACATGGCAATAATAAATGCATTAATCAGTGGGTAAAACGTAAATATGGTTAACAAAATTAATGCAGGAGCTAAATACAACCAGGCTTTAAAATTACTCTGTTTCTCAAGCATTAGAGAATTGCACCTGTTGCTTTATCAAATATAAATATTTTTGCTGGTTTGATATCTAGCTTAATTGTATCTCCTGGTTGAATTCGGTGAGCCGAATCCACGATTGCACGAAATCTTGTTTTTTTATCTTTTGCTGTGGGGTCTTTAATAATTAACGTAGTATCTCTACCAATTGTTTCGACTTGATAGACATCAACGGTAAGGGTCCCTTTGTCTTTTTTCACAATAAATCCTTCGGGACGAATCCCAACAAGGATATCGGTGGAACCTTTTGGTGCTTTACCAATGTTAAATTCACCAAGGAACATGGAGCCATCTTTCAGATCTGCATCAAAGATGTTAATTGGCGGTGTTCCTAAAAACTTAGCAACAAAGAGGTTTTCCGGTTTGTCATAGACGTCTTGAGGTTCCCCAACTTGTTGTTTAACACCTAGTTCCATTAATACAATTTGATCACTAATACTCATTGCTTCTTCTTGGTCATGAGTAACGAATACGGTAGTGATTCCAGTTTCACGTTGAATCCGTTTAATTTCTTCACGAGTTTGAAGGCGCAGGCGAGCATCTAGGTTACTTAGTGGTTCATCTAGTAACAATACACGAGGTTTCTTTACAAGTGCTCGAGCAATCGCAACACGTTGTTGTTGTCCCCCAGACAGTTGTTTTGGTTTACGGTCCATTAACTCACCAATACCAACCAAATCCGCCATTTCTTGCGCACGTTCTAATGCTTCTTGTTTCGGTACCTTGATGTTTTCCAGGGGAAACATAATGTTTTGTCGAACCGACATATGGGGATAGAGGGCATAATTTTGGAATACCAATCCGATTCCTCGTTCTTCTGGAGGAATGTCGGTCACATCGTCTTCACCGAAAAAAATGCGTCCCTCGGTTGGATCCAAAAGTCCCGCAATCATGTAGAGTGTTGTTGATTTTCCACATCCAGAAGGTCCTAATAATCCGATTAGTTTTCCTGATGGGATTGTTACGTTAAATCCTTTTACAGCGACGGTTTCACTCTTGTCCTTCGCTTGGAATACTTTTGTTACATTTTGTAATCTAATGTCCATTAATACATCTCCTAATACGTCATCATTTTAACAACCCATTATACAATAAAATCGGTTCAATTTAAATAGTATTTTATAAATATTTATCCTTATAAATATTATAAAAAAGATGGGTCAACTTATGATTCAGATCCTACAAAAAAAAGACGAAAAATCGTCTTTTTTGTTAGCCAATCAATGAGTCAAGAGCCCCATTACTGTAGAGTAAGTAGAGTCCAACAAGGATACCTACAACAATAATAAGTTTTGACAGTTTTTTCAATAATTCAAATGTCCCCATTATAAAGATAAGACCCGCTAGTAATACTCCTAATACAAGTGTTACTGCATCCAATCCATCAATAAATGTAAAAAATTGACTAATATATCCGTCAAGATCTAATGTACTATTGATAAATGCGTCTATTTGATCATAAAATGGCAAATATTCTTCAATAAAGTTAGCTAAAAACATATATACACTCCACCTCTTTCGCGAATTCTAATTACATTATATCAAAAAACTTGTGTAAATCTTATGAATTTTTCTAGAAATTTTAGAGTTTTCGTCGCCCCTCTAGTGCTTTTACGATTGTAATCTCATCTGCATATTCGATATTTCCACCTGCAGGTATCCCGTGAGCGATACGCGTGACAAGGATGTCGGTGCCCTCTAATAAGCGACGGATGTAATTTGCGGTGGTTTCCCCTTCGTTGTTTAGATTCGTTGCTAAAATTACTTCTTTAATGGTGTCATTTTGCAATCGTTGCAATAAACTTTTCAGGTTAATATCGTCTGGTCCAATGCCATTACTGGGTGAAATAACACCATTTAATACATGATACAATCCATGGTATCGGTTGGTTTTCTCCATGGCAATGATATCTTTTGCCTCTTCAACGACTATCATTGTTTCATGAGTTCGTGATTCATCTTTACATACGTAACATGGATCCGTATCGGTAATATTTCCACACACTGGACATTGAAAGATGTCGGTTTTTATATGGTGGTAGGCCTCGATGATTTGATCGATTTGTTCTTCATCTAAGCGATTTACCGTATGTAAGGCATAGCGTTCTGCGGTCTTTTTACCAACGCCAGGATAGGCACGTAGGGATTCAATTAATTGTTCAATAGCCTTGGGGTATTTCATAGTATCACGTCCTAAAAGAGTCCTGGTAGTCCTCCACCAGTGAATTGTGACATTACGCTTTCGGTTTCGGTTTCAATTTGTTTGATGCAATCATTGACAGCAGCAATGATGGTATCTTGTAACATCTCGATATCCTCAGGGGATTCCACAGCATCGGGATCAATCGTGATGTTTTTCATTTTTTTATCACCGGTGAATTCAACGGTTACCATTTTACCACCAGCAGAACCGTAAAAAGTAGATGCTTCTAGTTCTTGCTGTGCTTTTACCATGTCACGTTGCATTTTTTGTAGTTTCTTAATCATATTGGGATTCATTTACTTATCTCCTTTTTTCACTCGTACAGCGTCCGATCCGAAAAGATTAATTGCATCTTTTACAGAATCAGGTGTAAACTCGCTCATTTCTTTATTAAACTTCGGTATTTCTTTTAATGCAGGATGTTCAATCGGGGTTAACTTGATATAGGCTTCCTTATCTTGTTTCCATTTCTTGATGAACTCCTGGCTTTTTTGTTCCCAAACATCGGTTGGCAAGGCGACATAATCGATAGGTGTATCGTAGAAATCACTGAGCATTTTGACAACAATTTCCTTTACATCAGGTCGCATCATCCGATTGCATAAAGATGCATTGGAATACTGGATAATCATCATTTCACCATTGGTAGCGACGACGCGTCCGGTGGTAATCCATTTGGCATACGTCATCAACTCAGGGCTGGTATAGCGCTCAATATCAAACCATTTTTTATTCATTCGTATTTTCGCTTCACGATCACCGTTGTTCAGTACTTTTTCAACATAACGAACATCATAGGTTTTATAAGGTTCTTCGGATTCTGTATCTTCTTTTTTCTGTGGCTCTTCGGGTTGTAAACTAAATAAATCAGTCGTACCCTCTTCTTCCGGCTCAGTTGTTTCAACCGGCTCATCTTGGGCTTCTTCTGGTGTATCTAAAGATACTGGATCATCCTCTTCAGGCTCATCAACACTGTCTTCTTGAGGTTCTACAAAGGATGGGAAATCCAGTTGTGGTTCGGTATCATTAGGTTCTTCCTGGGGTTCCACCACTGGGGCAAATGCTTTCTGATCCATTTCTAGTTTTAATGATTCTAGTTGATCTCGCAACTCTCTCATTTCATCTTCAAAAATGATTTCTTGTTTTTCGACACGATCCACCATTTTAATCAGTGCTAGTTCCATAAACAACTTCGCATTATTGGTCCATTTCATGTCGTTTTGGGTTTTATTTAAGACATCGATATAAAAGAATATCATGTTGTTGGATAATTGATTAGCTAGTTCTAAGAAGGTTTTATTACTGTATATTAACTGATCGTCTTCATCGATGTTTGTATTTTTGTATACCAACATGTCACGATAGAACTTAATCATGTTTTCGACGAGGCGTGGTGCTTCTTTACCAAGGTGAATCAGTTCATCGAGTAATTTGATTGCTTGAACGGAGTCGTTATTATAGATTGCTTTGGCGACATCCACTAATTTTTCATTGGATACCGTTCCTTTGATGGCATGAACGTCATCGACAGTAACTTTTTTATCGGTATAAGAAACCACTTGATCGAGTAAACTGATTGCATCCCGCATACCGCCTTCGGCGCTCTCGGCGATGACTTTGATGGCTTCTTTACTGATATCAATATCTTCTTCATCAATGATGGTATGTAGTCGTCCCGTCATTTCCGGAATCGATACGCCACGAAAATCAAAACGTTGACAACGAGAATGGATTGTCGCCGGTATTTTATGTGGTTCGGTGGTTGCTAATATAAAGATGACGTGTTTCGGGGGTTCTTCTAATGTTTTGAGTAAGGCGTTAAAGGCACCCGTACTTAACATGTGAACCTCATCAATAATATAGACTTTGTAGGTTGCAATACCTGGTAAGTATTTTACTTTATCGCGAATTTCACGAATTTCATCGACACCATTGTTACTAGCAGCATCAATTTCAATAACATCACTGATGGTATTGTTTTCGATGCCACGACAAACATCACACTCGTTACAAGGATTTTCAATCGGTGCTTTTTCACAGTTGACAGCTTTAGCAATAATTTTTGCAATTGAGGTTTTCCCAGTACCACGGGGTCCACTAAAAAGATAGGCATGCGCTATCTTGTTATTTTTCAATGCGTTTTTAAAGGTTTTTGTAATGTGTTCTTGTCCTGCAATCTCTTCAAAATCCGCAGGTCGATAGGTACGATATAGTGCTTTATAAGCCATATGTAATCACTCCGAAATCCGTGTTTGTGTGTATATCCATTATAAAACAAAAAGACTATTTTTGGTAGTCTTTTCCATCATTTGTCATCATTTTCTTAACCTCTTTAATCACAACTTGCATCGCTTCGTATTCCCGTGAATCCTTCTTGAATTTCTTGTCTAATAATGTGAAATTCATATCCGGTGTTTCACCTTCTGTCATGACCTTGTAAGACTGTTGTAATGCCTTTTGAAATCTTTCATTCTCGCGAAGTCTTCGAAAATCTTCAATCGAAAATTCACATTGGGTATTCACTTCATTTGTCAATGTGGTAAAAAACTCACGATACTGTTCTTGAACACCAGTCTGTTTTCCTCGTCCAATGCGTTTGAAAAAAGGCTCCAAAAGCGAATCAAACAACCATACTAAGCCAACAAACATGATTGGTAAGTAAACCATGCTTCCCAACATTGTCGCATCAAACTCTCCATTCCGAGCACCGATGATAACAATGTAAATTACATATGCCACGAGTACAAATACATAGAATTTTGCGTAGTATTTCAATCCTTTTTTACGTTTCATTCAAATCACCAGTTGTATTATATAACAAATCGTTTGTTTATGGTATAATTATTTTGGTGATTTCTATGAATGAAGATACAATTGTTGCGATTTCCACAGCATTAGGACAAGGAGCAATTAGCATTGTTCGATTAAGTGGAGACAATGCAATCAATCTTGTCAATTCCCGTTTTGAAGGTGTCGATTTAACAATCGTTCCATCGCACACGATTCACTATGGCCATATTGTCAATAATGATAACCACATTGATGAAGTATTAATCAGTGTTTTTCGTGCACCACGATCCTTTACGACTGAAAATTTAGTAGAGATTCATTGCCACGGTGGTGTATTTGTTGCAAACAAAATCTTAGAACTAATGTTGATAAGTGGAGCTCGTGCCGCCCAACCCGGTGAATTTACAGAACGTGCGTTCTTAAATGGCCGTATCGATTTAACCCAAGCTGAAGCGGTTATGGATATTATTGAAGCAAAGTCAGACATGAGTCTTACACTGGCAAATAAAGGGCTAGATGGCGTAATATATAAACTAATTACCGATTTACGAACAGAGCTCCTTAATATCATTGCTAACATTGAAGTAAATATAGATTATCCGGAATACGATGATGTCGAACAATTATCAAACGAAATCTTAAAACCAGCAATTACATCACTTGAATCTAAGATATCGACGATTATTGAACAGTCACATTTTGGGAAAATTATCCGAGATGGAATTAAAACAGCAATTATCGGACGTCCAAATGTGGGGAAATCAAGCATCCTAAACGCCTTATTAAGAGAAGACAAGGCCATTGTCACTGAAATTCAAGGTACGACACGGGACATTGTCGAAGGAACCGTGAATATCGGTGGTATTATCCTCAATCTAATTGATACCGCAGGGATTCGAGACAGTGAAGATATTGTGGAAAAAATCGGAATTGATAAGGCAAAAGCGGTTATTGAAGAAGCCGAATTAATTTTGTTTGTCCTTGACAATAACCAGCCTCTTACCGATGAAGATAAAGCGCTTCTTGAAGCGACTAATCATAAGAAACGAATTGTTATTATCAATAAAAATGATCTTTCTAGAGCATTAACCCACTCCTTTGAAAACAGTGTTGAGATTAGTGCTTTGCACAAACAAGGTATTGATCAGTTAGAATCAAAGATTAGAGACATGTTTTTATCTGGAACAATTAATGTTTCCGATCAAACCTATGTATCCAATGCTCGTCATATCGCAAAACTTACCGAAACAAAACAGGCTTTAACCGATTCTCTTGCCTCAATTGAGATGCAAATGCCTGTCGATATGGTGGAAATTGATTTAAAGAATGCCTGGATACTACTTGGAGATATTATTGGGGACAACTCTTCTACATCCCTATTAGATGAGTTATTTAGTAAGTTTTGCCTAGGAAAATAAAAACACGCGATAATCGCGTGTTTATTCATCATAACGAGTTTTTCGTTCTTTATCTGCTTCAATCCAACCAATGATTCCGTCTAAATCAACATTTTCTGCAGCTTTGTAGATGTTTCGATCAATTTCATCGGTTTCTTGTTTTAAGTCTCTGATTAGTTGTTTCACTCGTTGTCGTTTACTCGAGACACTACATACTTGAATTTCACAACCACAGTCCATTGTTTCAATTGAATTATTTTTCATTATTTTAATAATATCCGATTCTTTTATGAATGCCATTGGACGAATTAATTCCATATTTTCAAAATTCTTACTCGGAACTTTGGGAAGCATCGTTCGAAAGTTTCCCGAATATAAAATATTAAGCATCGTTGTTTCAATAATATCATCAAAATGATGACCAAGAGCTAGTTTGTTACAACCTAATTTTTGTGCCATGTTATAGAGAAATCCGCGACGCATTCTCGCACACATATAACACGGATAATCGTTTGCAATTTTCTCGACAATGGTAAAAATATTGGATGGTTCTACAGTAAGGGAAATCCCTAATTTATGGGAATTTTCTTCCTGTAAGGTTCGATTGATTTCGTTGTATCCGGGATCCATAGAGATGAATTCTACATCAAATTTCATAAGTGGGTGTTTCTGTAATTCTTGGAATAATTTTGCTAGTAGTAGACTATCTTTTCCACCACTTACAGCAACAGCAACCTTGTCACCTTCTTCGATTAATTTATATTTCTTTATCGCTTTGATGAATGGGCTCCATAATTGTTTACGATACGTCTTAATAATGTCACGTTCAAAGTTTTGTTGGGTGTTCATTCGGTAATTTCCACCTCCTTGGTAAAACAAGTATACTATACCCCTTGTCTAATAAAAAATAATAAATAATAATTTTCTTGAATTATTATGGTAATAAGGGTATAATAAGGTTATCAAGAAAAATATTGGAGGTGAAATTATGTCATTTACATGGGCGTCTAAAAAACCCAAAGATGGAGTTGCCACTCTTTATGAATCAAATATTACGTTAAACAAAGCGGCTAGTTCCCATTTTGAACACGCCTATAACGTTCTCTTAGGTTTGGATCTTGATTCGAAACGAATTGCCGTCAAACCAATTTCTAAAGAAGAGTCCGATATCGGTGCAATTCCAGAAGAGAAAAGACATAAGATTACAGTTAGATCTAGTTATGCTAGAGTATGCAACAAAAAATTCTTGAAAGAAGTCGCAGATCTTGCAAAAATTGATTTGAAAGACAATAACTCCTTTAAATATAAGGCTAAGTGGAGTAAGGAAGATGCCTTACTGGTTATTGATCTAACTCAACCGGAGGTGTAAGGAAATGCCTGATTTAATGATTATCGTATGGTTCATTATTGTTATCGTTGCTGCGGTAATTGAGATGAACACAATGGATTTGGCAAGTATTTGGTTTAGTGTGGGTGCATTGATTGCCTTTGTATTAGCGTTAATTGGCGTTAATATTGGATGGCAAATTGCTGCGTTCATTCTAGTAAGTTTAGTTCTTGTCGCAAGTGTACGTCCTGTTGCGAAAAACTACTTTAAAACCAATGCTATTAGTACAAATGCAGACCGTTTAATAGGTAAGGTAGCAGTTTGTACCAAAGAAATTCTCGTAGGAGAACGTGGGGAAGTAAAAATTGATGGTAAATATTGGCTGGCTGTAACTTCCGGCGACCGAGACATTGCAATCGATGAGCGTGTAGAAGTACTCGCAATCGAAGGCGTAAAATTGATTGTTGATAAAATTCAATAATGCGCGTTGGTTTGTTTCGTAGGATTGGATCATTCATCGTTGATGCGATGCCAATCTTTGTTATTTTATCATTACTGTTTCAATTTTTTGTAGGGGATTTACTAAAGCAAGACAACTATGACACCATGTATGCAGAGTATGAAGCACTGCGAGTACAATATTTCGGTGACATCGAAGAGCAATATGCAAATGACGAAATTACATTAGAAGAATATCAATTAGAATTCAATGAAATCAACCCTCAATTCCAAGATGCCAGTGAAGAACAATATGCTGTATTGTTTGAATATATGGTTCGTGTAATCATGTATAACGTCTTTGGATTCATCTTAATCTATTACGTGTATTCCGTCTTTATGAAAGGACGAACACTAGGAAGACGTTTACTAAAAATCGAGCTGGGTGGACGGGTAAACGCATGGACATTATTTGTTCGTGAAGTTCTATGGAAACTTGGATACTGGGTGGTAACCTTCGTTATCGGAGGCGTTATTTTGGATGTTGTATTAATTAGTTTTAGCAAGAAGAAACAAACACTACGTGATATCGTTACACGCACTTATGTGAAGTACGAAGGCGTAGATTACCCATTTTAATTAGAATCTGAAGGAGGAATATTATAATGTTAATGGGAAGCTTATTAGTTAGTGGAGTTGCTGTTGGATTAGTCGTTGGTCTGTTTATATTGTTGATGATCTTATTGTCACAAGCAGTCATCGTTGTTCAACAATCAAATCGATACGTTATTGAACGTTTAGGTGTATACAGTAAAAGCTTAGATGCTGGTGTTCACTTTGTAATTCCGTTCTTTGATCGTATTCGTAAAAAAGTATCATTAAAAGAACAAGTTGTGGATTTCGCACCACAACCCGTTATCACCAAAGATAACGTCACCATGCAAATCGACACCGTTGTATTCTACATGGTAACCGATGCGAAGCTATTCACATATGGTGTTAATAGTCCACTTCGTGCGATTGAAAACTTAACCGCAACAACACTCCGTAATATTATCGGGGACTTAGAATTGGATGAATCGTTAACATCACGTGATCAAATCAACAGTAAAATGCGAATTATCTTGGATGAAGCAACCGACCCATGGGGAATTAAAATTATCCGTGTCGAAGTGAAAAATATCATCCCACCAAAAGACATCCGTGAAGCGATGGAAAAACAAATGCGCGCCGAACGGGAACGTCGTCAAGCAATCTTACTTGCGGAAGGTGAGAAAAAATCAAACATTCTTACTGCGGAAGGTGAAAAACAATCAAAAATCTTACGTGCAGAAGCCGACAAAGAAGCTCGTATTCGCGAAGCTGAAGGTCGCGCACAAGCAATTCTTGAAGTGCAAAACGCTACCGCTCGCGGTATTGAAATGATCAAGAAAGCTGGCGCTGATGAAGCATTCTTACGTTTAGAAGCGTACAAAGCAATGGTTGAAGTATCACAAGGTCAAGCTACAAAACTAATCATCCCATCCGATTTACAAGGTATGGTTGGAATCGCTGGAACCTTAGCAGAAACTTTCAAAACAGATAAAAAGTAATTCAAAAAAAGGTAGGATAACCTACCTTTTTTGTATGCTTATTTGTAATAATATATCAACTATGTTCCTACTTTAGTTAGTTGCTTATTTATAATTATTACGTGTTTGATATAGTTTATTTCGATTCAGACAGTTGCAGACCGAACCTTATTTCTAAATAAGGAAATCGCTTCGTTTGGCCTTATTTAGAAAAAAGAGACGAATCATATCGTCTCTTTTAATTACTAAAATTCACAATTTCGTGGTGTACGAGGGAATGGAATAACATCGCGAATGTTTTCAACTCCAGTGATATACATTAACATTCGATCAAATCCAAGACCATATCCGGCATGTTTACAACCACCGTATTTACGGAGATCGAGATACCACCATAGGTCTTCTTTTGGTACATTCATTTCTTTCATTCGTTTTTCTAGATACTCTAAACGTTCTTCCCGTTGGGATCCTCCGATGAGTTCACCACTTCCTGGCACAAGCAAGTCCATTGCAGCAACTGTTTTATTGTCATCATTTAGTCTCATGTAGAAGGCTTTGATGTCTTTTGGCCAATCGATGATAAATACTGGTCCATCAAAATGTTGTACCAAATACTTTTCATGTTCGGTCGCCAAATCTTCGCTAAAGGATGGTGTGTTCTCAAACTTTTGTTTGCTATCTAATAAGACTTGTATCGCTTCTTTGTGGGTAATTCGTTTAAAGTCCCCATTGACAACTTTGTCTAATTTTTCCAGTAGTCCTTTTTGAACAAATTTATTGAAGAATGCCATTTCTTCTGGTGCTTTATCCAGCACATATTGAATTAAGAATTTCACCATATCTTCAGCTAAATCCATGTCGTCATGAATATCGGCAAAGGCAATTTCTGGTTCAATCATCCAAAATTCACTAGCGTGTGTTGTGGTGTTTGAGTTTTCAGCACGGAAGGTTGGTCCAAAGGTATAGACATCTCGGAATGCAAGGGCAAATGCTTCAGCTTCAAGTTGCCCGGATACGGTGAGATTGGTTTTCTTTTGGAAGAAGTCTTGACGATAATCAATATCTCCTTGTTCAGTGCGTGGGAGATTATCTAAATCTAATGTTGTTACTTTGAAGGTTTCCCCAGCTCCTTCAGCATCACTTGCGGTGATTAACGGGGCAGCGACATGAACAAAATCACGTTCTTGGAAAAACGTATGAATTGCATGTGTTAATATACTCCGAACACGAAATACAGCACTAAATAGATTTGTTCGAGCCCGTAAGTGTGCGTTTTCCCGTAAAAATTCACGGGTGTGACGTTTGGGTTGTATCGGATAATCCTCTTCGGAATCACCAACAAGTTCAACTGCTGTTGCTTTGATTTCAAATGGCTGTTTCCGGTCGGGTGTCAAAAGAACAGTTCCTTCAATATATATGGCGGACCCAACACGATATTTCTGAATGTCCTTAAAATTATCCAATTGAATATCATATACGACTTGTATTGTTTCAAAGAATGTTCCATCGTTTAAATTGATAAACCCAAACTCCTTTTGAGCGCGATTACTGCGTACCCACCCAAACAATGTTATTTTTTGTTGATCCATAGACTCATATTCTTTGTATAGTTTTCGAACAGAGTATTTCATATAATTTCCTCCTCTAAAAAATAAAAACGTCCCTAAACAATCGTTTAAGGACGAATAAAATCCGCGGTACCACCTTAGTTCTATTTCTAGCACTCAAGTCCTTTAACGCAGGTGTACGGATGGGTCTACTCAATTCTTCCATCACTCATGGTGTTATTCCAATATCGCTTATTACCTAGCTTTCACCATCCTAGATTCGCTTTATACAGGGTGATATTGTACTTCTCCACTCATCGTTTTATACCACTATCATAACAAAACTACTTGATTTGTCAACTATTCTTCATCTTCTGGTTCTTCTAGTTCTAAATCAACATGGGAAATTTCTTTGAATCGTTTCCCGATTTTATTACTGGTTGTATGAATATCTTTCACGGATTTACTGACGGTATCAATATTACGAGATAGTTTGTCCCATCGTTCTTGATAACGGCTAAATTCAGTTCCTAGTTTCACCAATTCTTCTTGAATAACTTTAGCGTATTTGTCTCGTTCAACATTCCGTAGTAGTACTTGAACGGTTGTTAAAAGACTCATTAATGTCGTTGGGGATGCAATCCATACCCGTTTACTTTGGGCATAATCCACTACTTCTTGATGATAAGCATTAATCTCAGCGAATATCGCTTCCGCTGGTACAAATAATACCGCTTGATCACTGGTTTCAGTAGGAATGATGTATTTAGTGGCAATGGCATCGATATGTTTTTTCATATCAGCTTTAAATGCTCTTGTAGCCAACTCTCGTTCACGATCTGTCAGTTCACGGTCCACCATTCGTTGATAGTTTTCAAGGGGGAATTTCGAATCAATTGCTAAGTTCCCCATTTCGTCAGGTAAGTACAATAGTGCGTCAACCATCATGTTATTCGATAGTTTTACTTGCGTATCGTACACTTTTTTATTATTTTCCCCAAAAATAGCACTTAGAATGTGGTTTAGTTGAACTTCACCAAAGGTTCCTCGAGCTTTTTTATCGGATAACAGATGTTGTAAGGACACGACTTCTGTGGATAACTGTTCAATATTTTTTTGTGCTTCATCAATCTTTGTTAGTCGTTCAACAATATTGGTAAAGGTCTTGTTGGTTTTCTCAAACCCTTCTTCAAGACGAGTGTTTACCTTATGATTAATCCGATCCATCTGTTCTTCTATCCGCTTATTCATTAGTTCAAATTGAGAAACTATGTTGTTCGACATGGAGTCTTTAAATTCATTTAAGTCTTTGATGTTATCTTTGGAACTTTCGCCCATCGATTTGGTTACTGATACGTGAAATTCCCCCAACTCTTTGATTAATTGTTGGAGTGATTTATTGCTTTCTTCTTTTAGTGCATCAACAACCTCATCTGTGCGGTCATTTGCTGGTTTCTCACGCATGATTTTATATAGTTCTAAGAGTAGAATTATTGCAGCAATCGCAATAATTACAATTTCGCCTGTTGTCATCGTATCACCTCGTCTATATTATACCATTTTTGGTAACAAAAAAGTAGATGTTGCCATCTACTTATTTTCCTTCACCTGTGATTGCATCATATTCGAATAATTTACTGAGCGAATCGTCGTGAATAATCGACATAACGCCTTTTCCAAGTAGTGGTCCAATACTCAGTTGAACGATTTTCTCTGATTTTTTATATTCTGGTAACATAATGGTGTTCGTACAGATCAATTCTTGTATTGGTGAATCATTAATTCGTTCAACGGCTGGTGGGCTAAAGAGTGGGTGTGTACATGCAGCATATACCTCTTTGGCACCCTGTTTGATAAGCGCTCTTGCAGCAGCGGTGATGGTTCCTGCAGTATCAATGATGTCATCGATTAAAATGGCGACTTTACCTTGAACGTCCCCAACAATTCCCATGACTTCAGCAACGTTTGGTTCTGGTCTTCGTTTGTCAATAATTGCGATTGGGCAATTCATGATATCCCCCATTTTACGGGCACGAACAGCTCCACCATGATCAGGAGCAACGATGACGATATCATCGGTAAATTTCTTGCTTTCGAAATAGCGGACAATGATTGGCAATGCGCGGAAGTTATCGATTGGAATATCAAAGAATCCTTGAATCTGTCCGGCGTGTAAATCCATTGATAAGACACGTGTTGCACCGGCAGTTTCTAGTAGATTTGCAAATAATTTTGCCGATATTGGTTGTCTGGATTTGGATTTGCGATCTTGTCTTGAATATCCGTAATATGGCATGATGACATTGATGTTTTTCGCGGATGCCCGTTTCATCGCATCAATGGTGATGAGTAGTTCCATGATGTTTTCATTTACGGGTTCATTTGTGGGTTGTACTAAGAATACATGATGCCCGCGAACGGTTTCTGGAATATTAATCCCAATTTCACCATCTGCGAAACGATCTAATTCAATTTTACTAAGTGGAATCCCTGTTTCTTTTGATATTTCTTCAGCAAGTTGGGGGTTGGCACTTAGACTAAACAATTTTATATGGTGACCTTCAATTACTGCCATTGAATGAATCCCTCCAAAAGGTTGTGTTTTCGTTCCGTGTATACATTAACATTTTACATAACAAAAAGCAAAAATAAAATGCAACTTTTCAAAAAAGTTACATTTATTATTCTTATTCTTCGTCGTCGGGTAATTGGTTGTATGCTTCGATTACGGCATTTTCTATAATATTACGAGTTTCTTGATTGATTGGATGTGCAACGTCTTTGAACTCGCCGTTAGGCATTTTTCTGCTTGGCATTGCCACAAATAAACCCGCTTTACCATCAATAATGCGTAATTCATGAACCACAAAACATTCGTCGATTGTTATAGCGGCAATTGCTTTTAGTCTGTTTTGGCCGTTAAATTTTTTCACTCTAACGTCTGTTATGTTCACCGTACCACCTCGCGTCTCTATGTTAGTTGTTGTTCTTACTTACCTTGATTATATCATAGTAGAAAACGGTTTCAAACACTTTTTTTGCGTAAATTGGCCAATTATCGTAATTTGGTCAAGTAGTTGAAGTACGAATCAGGGATGGTTTCTTGAACCTGTTTAAGGACTTTTTTATGGGAATCAATCGCAAATACGGTTGCGCCAGACCCAGACATCAACGCTCCAGAAGCACCCCAACTAAGCATGTCGTCTTTTAGTGCTTGGATTTTGGGTTCCATGGTAAATACTACTGGTTCAAGGGAATTGTATAGTTCTTTCGCGATAATCTCTGTATTGCGGTTATAAATTCCCATTGTCATGTGATTGATTTTATGTTCTGTCATCGATTCTGGTTGTACTTGTTGGAATACGTCTTTGGTTGATATGGGAATGTTCGGATTGACGATTAATATTGGGATATTCAACTTGTTATCTAAGAAGGCTAGTTCTTCGCCTCGTCCTTTGGCAATACATAGTTTATTATAGACACAAAATGGTACATCTGAACCAAAGAGCAGTCCTATTTCAGCAAGTTTATCAAGGGATAGTTGTAGTTTCCATAGTTTATTTAATCCTCGTAACGTTGCTGCCGCATCGGCACTGCCGCCACCTAATCCTGCAGCGATGGGAATGTTTTTCTGTATGGTAATCCGAACGCCTTTTGTTACATGGTAATGTTCTTGAAGAAATCGGGCGACCTTGTAGACGATGTTATCTTCCACGTTGGGTGTTATCTCTTTATCGGATACAATCTCAATTCCATCGTTTATCGTGTCAAATGACAGTACGTCAAAAAGGTTGATGGACGCCATAACCATTTCAAGGTCGTGGTATCCGTCAGTCCGTTTTTGAATGACGTTTAGAAAGAGATTCACTTTTGCATAGGCTTTTTCCTTCATAAAAGATCATTCCTTGTGTAAGATATCGGATAACGTTATAAAATCATCCACTTGTAGTGCTTCGGCACGTACAGATGGTGAGAATCCTAAGTCTGTGAAATGGTCTTGTAAGGTTTGCTTGTTGTATCCCATCGTTTTTGATAAGTTGTTTGCGAGTGTTTTACGGCGCATCGAAAACGCATTTCGTACGAGTTTGAAGAAATGTTTTTCATCGATAGGAAATCGCTCTATATGGTCTTTTATTCGCATTCTTACAACAGCGCTATCCACGTTAGGAGCTGGCGTAAAAACGTGTTTTGGTACGTTGATTACAATCGATGCATCTGTTTTATATTGGATAAATACACTGAGTGAATTGTAGTCTTTTGTTGATGGTTTTGAGGTGAAGCGTTTCGCCACTTCGTATTGCATCATCACGTAGAATTCTTGAAGACGTGTAGACTCTTCGATTAATTTCATGATGATAGGTGTTGTAATGTAGTACGGTAAATTTGCGACGACTATAGCTTTGGTAAATGCTATACCCAGTGCTAGGATATCATGATCGACGTCCGATTGTAAGAAATCCTGATGAATCAACGTAAAATTACGATGGGTAATCCGTTCTTGTAAAATGGGGATTAAATCATCATCGATTTCATACGCAATAACGTGTTTGGCCTTTGCCAAAAGAACTTCTGTTAAACTACCGATTCCAGGACCAATTTCTATCACCAATGTTTGTTGATCCACTTGTGCGGTATCCACAATTTTATGAAGCAGATTGGTATCGGTTAAGAAGTTTTGCCCGAAGTGCTTTTTTACATGGAAGTTGTATTTTTGTAAGATGTCTTTGGTCTTTGAGGAGGGTTTACTCATGAGGATACTCCTTAAGAACATTCTGAATATCGGTCTTCGAAAGATTAAACATATGACATTTGTGTAATAGTGTTTTTCCATTACAGAGGCCGATTCCCAGTGTTTCTGTTACGTATTGTCGTCGTTGTTTTGCGTTACTTGTACCAACAAGATTCCACTGTCGTAAGTCACGCATTGTTATTGTTGATTGTGTATGAGATGTAGCTGTAAGTACACTTTGTAATGCGGTAACAATATCTTCATTCGAAGCGTGTTCAATGCCTACTTTTTTACCATTTTTACTGATGCATTGTTGTTTGGTTAGAAATGCATGTTTTGCCCCACCTACGGTCTCATCAATGATTGAACGTATACGTTCTCCTTGATAATCGGGGTCAAGGAATAAGATTAACCCTCGTGTTTGTTGTAGTTTTACCAATTCATTCAAGGTGGTATCGCTAATTTCTGAACCATTTGTAATTATTACATCTACTGTGGGATAAATAGCTTTTAAACGAGCAAGGTCGTGATAGCCTTCCACCACCACAACCTCTTGTATACTATTATTTGAGTCCATTCTCTTTTAAATAATCTTGGAATCGTTCTAAATCCGTTGGGATATCAATATGCTGCGGACATTTTTCAATGCATTCACCACAGTTGATACATTGATCGGCAAATGCGTCTTTTTTAGTTAGTTCTCCTACACGCCAATGAACATACCCATCGTTTTTATACATCGAATGATGATTAAAGATGCGGAAATTACCAGGGATATCTACCCCATGAGGACATGGCATACAGTAATTACAGGACGTACAATCAACTTTAGAGAGATGGAGAATATCTTCTCTAATGTGTGCCATAAACGATTGTTCTTCTTCGGATAATGGTTTGAAGTTGGTAAATGTATTGAGATTATCCTGTACTTGTTCCAAATTACTCATTCCACTTAATATGACTTTGACGTTGGGTAAACTTCCCACCCAACGGAAGGCCCATGATGCGATGGATGCGTCCTTGTCTCGTTCTTTGAATTGGGTTTCAATAACCGGGTTGAATCGAACCAGGCTTCCACCTTTAACAGGTTCCATAATGATGACAGGAATCCCTTTTTCAGTTAAGATATCATATCCTTCCATACCTTGTTGGTGATTGATATCCATGTAATTTAGTTGGATTTGAACAAAATCCCAATCGTATAAATCCACCCATTTCTTAAAGGTTTCTAAATCGTCATGAAAACTGAATCCAATATTCCGGATTTTCCCTTCATCACGGTATTTTTCTAATGTATTAAGTAGGTCTAAATCTTTGATTTGTTGTATACGTCCTTTGTTGACGGCGTGGATTAAGTAGAAATCAAAATACGTAACACCACATTTATCGAGTTGTTCGTGAAAAATACGATCGACGTCGTCTTTGGTTTTACAATCCCATATTGGTAACTTGTCTGCTAAAAAGAAGCTATCTCTGTCTAAATCTTGAATGACTTCACGAACAAACAACTCACTTTTTCCACCATGATAGGGATATGCAGTATCGATATAGTTGACGCCATTTTCCAGTGCATGAAGCATCATTTCTTTGGATTGTACTTTATCGATTTCTCCGTTTTCCAAGGTTGGGAATCGCATGCATCCAAATCCTAGTAATGAGACATTTTCTTCTTTGTTTTGTACTTTAATTGCGCGATATTCCATTTATTCCTGCTCCTTAAAATATTTATTTACGATACTTGGATCTACAATGATTTTGAGTGCTTGTTTTTGCACTTGAATATTTAAATTACCACCATCGGCTTCTTCCCCATCCATGTTCCACTTATGGGGATGATCGGTATAGATTTTTAATTTTGATGTACGGAATTTTGTGACTCCAGGTAGTACTTTTGGACTTAATATAAATGAGATGAAGTATAGAAGATTGTTTAATAGGGGAATATACTTATAAACAACGACATCGACCTTCCCGTCATCTAACACCGGGTGTGATACAATGTTGAATCCAGCTACTTTCTTTGAGTTTACAACCAGAATAAGTGAATAATAACCACGTAAGAAGCCGTTATCATGCTCTATTTTGGTTTTAATCATCGGAATTGTAAAGAACTCTTTGATTCCCGTAATGATGTATGCGAGATAACCTAGGTATTTCTTTAATTTGGAGTCTGTAACATAGGAGATATCCACATAGGTCCCAATTGCGGTTACATAGATGAAACTCCCTTTATTTGTGTTGGTATAATCCATTTTTACAACTTGGCCGTGATTGAGAATAATATCCATGGCTAATTCGACATCTTTTGGTATTTTAAGCGTACTTGCTAAATCGCAAGCTGTCCCAGAAGGTATATATCCAATAATTGGTTGAAACGTTGAATGGGCAATCCCGTTCAAACATTCATGCATCGTACCATCGCCACCAGAAATTAATAGTAAATCAACCTCTTCCTTACACGCTTGTTTTGTAAGGGAAATCGCGTGTTTAGGACGTTCCGTTGCATATAATTTTACACTGTATTCGTGTTCTTCCAGTCGTCTAGTAACATAATTCAAGTGTTGATCAAAATCTTTTTTACCACTAACTGGGTTGTATATAATCGTACATTTTTTCATGCAATCACCCTGCCTTACTTAATGTTTATTATAACATAATAAAAAAAAAGCCGTTAGGCTTTATTTATTCAGTGCTTGGGCTGCGGTGATGATTGCGGTGTTATAAGCATCTTCACTGTCACAACCACGGGATAGATCATTAACAGGGCTATTTAATCCTGCTAAGATTGGACCCATGGCTTCAAATTGTCCCAATCGTTGAGCGATTTTGTATCCGATATTTCCACTGTTTAAATCTGGGAAAATAAAGGTGTTTGCTTGTCCAGCAACGGTACTTCCAGGATATTTTTTAGCTCCTACAGACGGCACAAATGCGGCGTCAAACTGCATTTCTCCATCAATTTCATATCCAGAATTTGCTTGTTGTGCAAGAGCGGTTGCTTGGCGTACTTTTTCGGTTTCTTCTGTTTCTGCTGAACCGTTTGTCGAAAAGGATAACATAGCTACTTTCGGAGTAATCCCAAACATTTCTGCAGCTTTTGCCGATTCAATCGCAAATTCCGCAAGATGTTCTGCTGTTGGATTGGGATTAATAGCACAATCGCCAAAAATATACTTATCGTTATCTCGAACCATTAAGAAATAGCCAAAGGTCCGTGATACACCAGGTTTTGTTTTTATAATTTGTAAGGCGGGACGTACGGTTTCTCCCGTTGAATGACATGCACCACTTACCATCCCATCAGCTTGTCCCATATAAACTAGCATAGTTCCAAAGTAGTTTTCATCTAACAACCACTCTTGTGCTTGTTCTTTTGTTGCTTTTCCATTACGCCGTGCGACAAAAGCTTCGACCATTTTATCGAACTGATCGTATGATTTAGGATCAATGACTGTGCATTTTGAAATATCATAGCCTGATGCAATAGGGTCTTTGGTTTGTACCAATATTGGTTTTACAATTCCCTCTTCTGCAAGTTTCACTGCGGCTTCGATAATACGAGGGTCGTTTGATTCAGGAAAGACTACTTTTAGCCCTTTCCCGGATATTTTTTCTTTTAATTCTTGAATAATTAAAGACATGTTATCACTCCTTACCGTTATATATTGTACAATGTTTTTGTGAAAATACAATTCTTTTCATAGTGTTTTGTGGAAAAAGCGTAGTATGATATAATTTCTATTAGGTGATTTTATGAAAAAACTAGATACGATTCTATTCGATTTGGATGGAACCTTAATTGATACAAACGATATTATTGTCCGCAGTTTTCGTGCTACATTTGATCGTCACTTCCCTGATGTGGAAGTAACCGATGCCCAAATTCATTCCTTTATCGGACCGACCTTACATCAAACGTTTAGTGATTATACGAACGACCCGTTTGAAATTCAGGATATGATTGATTCCTATCGGGAATTCTATGTGGAGTTTGAAGTTGGTAATTTTAAGATTTATCCCGATGTATTAGAAGTTGTTACCGATTTAAAAGAAAAAGGATATAATTTAGGTATCTTAACATCCAAGTTTAAAGTGGCGGCGTGGCCGAGTTTTACACACTATGGTCTTGAAACTATATTTGATTCGTTTACGGCATTGGATCACGTGGAACATCCTAAACCACATCGAAATGCCGTAGATACAGCGTTATCCAACTTCCCAAATCATGGTTTAGCCATTATGATTGGGGATAATCAAGGGGATATTCTTGCTGGAAAGAACGCTGGAATATATAGTGCCGGTGTTGCATGGAGTTTAAAAGGACCAGACCACTTGTTAGAAGTTGAACCAGATTTTATGCTAAACGATATGAATGATATTTATCGTGTCATTAAAGAAATTGAGGAGGACAACTAATGGATTGTATTTTTTGTAAGATTCGCGAAGGGGAAATCCCTTCATACAAGGTTTATGAGGATGATCACGTCCTAGCATTTTTAGACATTACGCAAGGTACAAAAGGTCATACTTTAGTAATTCCGAAGAAACATGTTCCCAATGTATATGAAGTTGATGAAGATACGATTACCCATGTATTTACAGCGGTTCCAAAAATTGCTCGAGCATTGAAAAAAGCATTTAATCCGATTGGGTTAAATATTGTTAACAATAATGATCGCCCCTTGCAAAGTGTATTTCACTTTCATGTTCATTTAATTCCACGTTATGAGGATGATGGAATGGTATTATCCACAAAAAACAACTTTGGTAAGATTGAACCGGAAACATTTATAGAAATTACCCAGAAAATTAAAGATAGTCTATAAAAAAGCACTCGCATGAGTGCTTTTTTAGTCATCAATGTCAAATAATTCTTCGATTGGAACATCTAAAACCCGAGAGATTAGTACGCCTAATTTAAGCGATGGATTGTATTTTCCTTTTTCCAAAAATACAATGGTTTCCCGTCGAACCTGGACAAGATTGGCTAATTCTTGTTGTGTTAGTCCTTTGGCTGCGCGGTATTGTTTGATTTTTGTTTTTATTCTTTTACTCCGGTGATTCGTACAATGATGATATTAATCAAGAATACAATAGCCATAATTCCAATACCTAAGCCAATTTTAGTTGTTGTTTCAGGAAATACATCATCGAGTATTTTCGAAAACCACATCATTGCTAACCATGTATATAACGACACAATATAGCTACGACCTGCGGCGATGCGCATAATTTTTTTGCTGTACTCATCATCTGAAACAACATCGTTTCGATTTAAAATAAATCTCGGAATAGAATACACTAAGAACAATAAGACAATGATAACAACGATCAATGCATCCCAACTAAATCCAGAGAGTACTGTAAATAGCACAGTACCTGCAATAACAGAAAATACAAGGGATAACATAATGATCATCCGTTTTTTGGGTTCCATATCAACTCTCCTTTATGTTAGAAATATATAACCTTATGTTAGAATTATATAACATTATTTTTTATTTGTCAAGCATAAAAAAAGAGCCGAAGCTCTTTTAGTTATCAAATAACTCTGTGAAGGTTTTAACCATAACACCTGTACCTTCATTTGCCTTGTTTGAAGCGGTTCCTGCAATATCAAGATGAATCCATTTTGTATCTTCATCAATAAAGTTTTCAATGAAGGCTGCTGCAGTGGAAGCACCTGCAAGTGGTCCACCAGTGTTTTTCATATCAGCAAATTTGCTTTCAAGCAGTTTGTGATATCCCTTGTTTATCGGCATTTCCCATAGAGGTTCTTTGGTTTTATTGCTAGCATCCATTAATTCTTGTAGGAACTCGTTGTCGTTGGTAAATGCGCCGGTATATTCTTTTCCTAGAGCACGAACCATCGATCCTGTTAGAGTTGCAACATCGATGACTTTTTTCGCTCCTTGTTGTTGCGCAAACCATACAGCATCAGCCAATGTTAGTCGTCCTTCGGCGTCCGTAGAGATGATTTCAATCGTTTTTCCGTTTGCTGCGGTGAGAATATCGTCTGGGACAATAGCGCCATCACCAATGCGATTATCCGTCGCTGCGACAATACTCATTACATGAGCATCTAGTTTTAATTTGGCAATTGCTTCAATAGCACTTATTACAGCAGCAGCTCCTGCCATGTCGACTTTCATACCCGGCATACCTGTGGATGTTTTGATGGAGTAACCACCTGTGTCATACATCACACCTTTACCAACTAAAGCAACAGGTTCTTTGGTTGTCGAGCCTTTGTATTCTATGAAAATTAATCGTGGTTCATCACTGGATCCTTTGTTGACACCAAGGTAGGATCCCATATTCATATCTTCAATTTGCTTTTTATCATAAATTGTAACCGTAACATTGTCGTACGTTTCGAGTGCTTTTGCATAATTCGCAAGATCAATGGCATTTAGATGATTGTATGGCGTATTCACTAAATCGCGACATTTATTCATCATTTCACCGTAGACATATCCTTTTAATACATTGCGATATATAGCGGTTTCCCCATAATAATAGAAGTTCTTGTCGTCGGTTTTTTTGTCATTTTTGAATGTATTAAACACATAATTATTCGTCAAAATATGTTCGGATAAGTCTTGTACTATCTCTAGATAATCGTTGATTTCGAATGTATCAATCAAGACACATAAATCACCTTTTAATTTGGCAATCTGTTTATAAATTTCTTCTCGCTTATCGGGTTTTTCCAAATCTGTTTTGTTGACAATGTGTAGTTTCTTAGCAACCATTTTACCCAATGTGTGAACTGTGGTAAATGGCTTATCAAAGTTATTTTGTAACAATCCATCCATTTGTTTATCAATCGCTTTAACAAGTGGGTGATCAAGTTTGTTTACCAGTACAATATCATTTTCTTCCGTAATAAAATCAAATGTCTTTTGTTCATGAATGTCTACCATAATGTCCTCCTATTTAATTGTGTCTACTTTCATGTATGGAATCAGTGCTTTGGGAATGGTAATTGTTCCATCTGCTTGTTGATAGTTTTCTAGTATCGCAACAACCGTCCTTCCTACTGCTAAGCCACTTCCATTTAAGGTGTGGACATATTCTGGTTTACTGTCTTTGTCTCGTTTAAACTTGATGTTTCCACGGCGAGCTTGGTAATCTTCCGCATTGGAGATGGATCCAATTTCACGATACGTGTTAAATGCGGGTAACCATACTTCAATATCGTATGTTTTTCGCATGCTAAAGCCTAAATCACCTGTACATAAAACAACAACACGATAGGGTAATTCTAGTAATTGTAAGACGCGTTCACTGCATGCCAGCATCTCATCCAACTCTTTGTAGGAGTTTTCTGGTTTTGTGAATTTGATTAACTCCACTTTATTAAACTGATGTTGACGGATAATCCCTCTCGTATCACGTCCAGCACTTCCTGCTTCTTGACGAAATGCCGTTGTAAAAGCGGTATATTTAATGGGAAGTTGATCACCAGATAACGTTTCGTTGCGGTGAAGATTAATTGTTGGTACTTCAGCGGTTGGATTTAAGTATAAATCCCGTTCATCGACAACTTTAAAGGCATCTTCTTTAAATTTAGGAAATTGTCCTGTTGCCGTCATGGATTCCGCATTGACGATATATGGTGGAATAATTTCGGTATAACCGTGTTCTAAAGCGTGTAAATCCACCATAAAGTTAATCAGTGCCCGTTCTAACCTTGCACCTAACCCTTTGTATACTGTAAAGCGACTTCCACTGATTTTCCCAGCTCGTTCAAAATCGAGAATATCTAGATTGGTAGCCAAATCCCAGTGTGGTTTTGGTTCAAAATCAAAGGTTGGAATGGTTCCAACTTTTTTAATTTCAAGGTTGTCATTATCATCGGTTCCAATCGGTAAATCATCTAATGGAACATTTGGTGTATTGAGCAGAATATCGTGAATATCAAGTTCTAGTTGTTTCAACTCTTCTTCCAACACATTTATCCCTTGTCCGATGTTGGCAATTTCTTCAAATAATGGCTTTGGATCTTTCTTTTCTCGTTTGTAAAGACCGATTTTTTTGCTAATTTCATTGCGTTTTGCCTTTACACTTTCTACTTCGCCAAGAATTTCACGACGTCGTGCATCTTTTTCTAAAAGATCGTTGATATAGGAGAAATCTCCTCCACGACGGTTTAGTAATTCAATGTAATAATCTGGTTGTTCTCGAAGTAATCGAATATCTAACATAATAATGCCTCCTTAAAATAAAAAATTCGCCCTGTTTTAAGGGCGAAATAACATTCGCGGTACCACCTTAGTTTGTGACTCGTAGTTGATAACGTAACTACACGGGAAGGATTGGTTCCTCTCAGAGGTAGATTTCCAGACTTGCGATGTTCATTTACACCAACCATGAACTCTCTTGGTATCGCGTTTGTACTGTACTTGTCCTCGTCGTTGATTTGTTGGTTTGATAATAACAAAATATCGATGCTTTGTCAACGTAAAAAGGTGGAATACAAATTGTATTCGCACCTTTGTTATTTATTCTTCTTGAGATGGGTTTTCGGTTTCTGTTACTTGCTCTTCAATAAGCATTTCTTCGACAACTTCATCGTCTTCGTCTTCAGATGGAGGTACAATCGCAATCGTTGCGACTTTGTGTCCTTCATTCAATTTAATTAGTCGAACACCCTGTGTCGCCCGTTTTGAAACAGCGATTTGTTCGATTGGAAGACGGATGATCATACCTTTGGTTGTGGTGATGATTAAATCTTCATCGCCACAAACACTACGGAGTTTTGTGAGAAGGCCGTTTTTATCGGTGATGTTGAGTGTTTTCACACCTTTACCACCACGGTTTTGTTGGCGATATTCATCGATTTCTGTTCGCTTACCATAGCCATTTTCCGTTACTACAAGAATTTGCGTACGGTCGTCAGTAACAATCGTAAATCCAACCACTTCATCATCGTCAGCAAGGAGGATTCCTCGCACTCCACTGGCTACTCGTCCCATTGCCCGGGCGGTTTGTTCGTGGAAACGAATGGCTTTACCATTGCTTGCTCCGATAATAACATCGCGCTCACCATCGGTTAAACGTACGGCGAGTAATTCATCACCATCACGTAAATTAATGGCTTTTATACCGGTGGTACGAATGTTTTGGAAGTCGCTAACCGGTGTCCGTTTGACAACACCTTTTTTGGTGACAAAGAATAAGAAATCTTCGGACTCGAAATCGCTAATTTTAGCGACTGCGGCTAAGGATTCGTTGTCGTCTAAATTGAGTAAATTGACAATCGGTAGTCCTTTGGATGCACGTCCATAATTCGGTATTTTATACCCTTTCATTTTGTACACCCGACCAGTGTTGGTGAAGAATAGAATGAAATCATGGGTACTGGAGCTGATGAGGTGTTCCACCACATCGTCTTCGTTGGTTTTGATTCCTTTCATCCCTTTTCCACCGCGGTTTTGGGTTTTGTATACCTCGGTATTCATCCGTTTACAATAGCCGGATGATGTAATGGTGATAATAACATCTTCAACAGGGATTAAATCTTCGTCCTCGATGTCTAAATCAAGCGATAAACTAATTTCACTGCGTCGTTCATCTCCGTATTTGTCTTTGATATCAAGTAATTGTTGTTTGATGAGTTCGTATTTTTGATCTTCGTTTGCAAGAATAAATTCCAACTCTTCAATTGTGGATAACAATTCCTTTAATTCCCCTTCAAGTCGTTCTCGTTCCAATCCACTTAACCGGCGTAACCGCATTTCGAGGATGGCTTTAGCTTGATCTTGGCTTAACTCAAACCGTGTCATTAGTTGTTCTTCGGCATCATCGTAAGAGTTGCGGATGGTTTCAATCACTTCATCAATGTGATCAAGAGCAACTAACAATCCTTCTAAGATATGGGCACGTGCTTTGGCTCGGTTTAAATCGAAGTTGGTTTTTCGGGTTAATACCTCGATTTGATGATTCACATAATGGACCAACATATCTTTGAGTGGCAATACTTGTGGTTGATTATCAACAAGTGCCAACATATTCAGCCCAAATGATGTTTGAAGTGTTGTGTATTTGTATAAGTTGTTTAATGTGACTTCGGCATTGACATCTTTCCGTAGTTCAATCACGACACGGATTCCATTGCGATTGGATTCATCCCGTAAATCAGTGATTCCCTCAATCCGCTTTTCTTTGGCCAAATCAGCGATTTTTTCAATCATTCGTGATTTGTTTACTTGAAAGGGAATTTCGGTGATGATAATCGATTTTTTACCGTTTTTTTGTTCTTTTATTTCTGTTTTAGCGCGTATCTTAATGGAGCCATTTCCCGTCTCATATGCAGTCCGTAAACCAGTGAGTCCCATAATGGTTCCCCCAGTTGGAAAATCCGGTCCTTTGATGTAGTCCATTAAGTCATCTGTGGTAATGTCTGGGTCATCAATATAGGCTAATATTCCATCAATGACTTCACCTAAGTTATGCGGTGGGATGTTGGTGGCCATACCAACAGCAATACCGGTTGCCCCGTTGACAAGTAAATTGGGGTATTTTGCCGGTAGAACACTCGGTTCTTTTTCGCTACCATCGTAGTTTTCAACAAAATCGATGGTATCTTTTTTAATATCCGCGAGCATTTCAGTGGTGATTTTGGTCATTTTACTCTCGGTATATCGCATTGCTGCAGCGCCATCACCATCGATGGATCCAAAGTTCCCTTGTCCATTAACAAGTGGATAACGATAACTAAAATCTTGGGCCATACGGACCATGGCGTCATAAATGGAACTATCCCCGTGAGGGTGATATTTCCCCATAACGTCCCCGACGATACGAGCAGATTTTTTATAGGATTTATCGGGGTATACACCTAGTTCATCCATACCGTATAAAATACGTCGGTGAACCGGTTTTAGTCCATCACGTACATCGGGTAATGCCCGTGATACGATAACGCTCATCGCATAGCTTAGAAACGATGATTTCATCTCGGTGGAGATGTTTATTTCTTTAACGTTGTCATATGTTATATTGTTGTCTTCCATGTGCATCTCCTCCTAAACGTCTAGATTTTGTACGTAGATGGCATTTTTCTGAATGAATTCGCGGCGTGGTGCGACTTCATCGGACATCAACATACTGAATACTTCATTGGCTTCTAATGCGTCTTCTAAGGTTACTTGTAACAATGTACGAGCACCAGGGTCCATGGTTGTTTCCCATAGTTGTTCGGCGTTCATTTCTCCAAGACCTTTGTAGCGTTGTATCGACGCTCTTGTTCCAAAGTTTTCTAAGGTTTTTTGTAGTTCATCGTCTGAATACACATACTCAATGTGTTTTCCTTGCTGAACTTTGTATAGTGGTGGTAAAGCTATGTAAATATAGCCATTTTCAATCAGCGGTTTCATGTGACGGAAGAAGAACGTTAATAAAAGTGTTCGAATGTGGGCCCCGTCAATGTCCGCATCGGTCATGATGACGATTTTATGATAGCGAGCGTCGTTGATGTTGAATTCATCGCCAATACCGGTTCCAAACGCTTGAATCATCGATAAGATCTCTTTGTTTGCTAATACTTTATCGAGGCGGGCTTTCTCGACGTTTATTACTTTTCCACGCAAGGGTAGAATCGCCTGAAATTCGCTATCTCGTCCTTGTTTTGCGCTTCCACCAGCACTATCTCCCTCGACGATGTATATTTCAGATTGGCGAGGGTCTTTACTACGGCAATCAGCTAGTTTGGATGCAAAACCTAAACCATCCAACGGGCTTTTACGACGGGTTGCTTCGCGAGCTTTTTTGGCGGCGATACGAGCGCGTGATGCCATTAATGCTTTTTCGATGATTATCCGCGAATCTTGGGGATTTTCCAGTAGGTAGCGGTCCAATCCTTCACTCAAAATTTGGGCGACGATACGTCGTACTTCCGTAGATCCTAATTTAGATTTTGTTTGTCCTTCAAATTGAGGATCTGGATGTTTTACACTAATAATACAAGTAAGACCTTCACGAGTGTCTTCTCCTACTAGTGATTCGTCTTTTTTGAAGATATTATTGTTTTTTCCATAGTTGTTTAATACACGCGTTAATGTCATCCGGAAACCTTCTTCGTGGGTTCCACCTTCGATGTTATTGATGTTGTTGGTAAAACTGAAGATGTTAGCTCGATATGCATTGTTGTACTGCATTGCAATCTCAACCACAATGTTGTCAATTTCACCTTCACAGAAAATAACTTGATCGTGCAAGGTGTCGTATGAACGGTTTAAGTATTGAACATATTCAATGATTCCACCTTCGTAATGGTAATTGTTGGTTTCTGGCTCCGCACTGCGATAATCATTGATTTCAATGTTGATTCCACGATTTAAAAATGCAAGCTGTTGCACCCGATTGCGTAGTATTTCATATTCATACACTCTGGTTTCGGTGAATATTTTCGGGTCTGCTTTAAACGAAATAATCGTTCCTGATTGGTCTGTCGGGCCGTGTTCAATTAGTTTAGTAACTGAAAAACCATATTCGTAGCGTTGGGTATATTTGGTACCATTTTTGTGAATTTCAACTTCCATCCATTCACTAAGGGCGTTTACAACACTGGCACCAACACCGTGAAGTCCTCCAGAGACTTTATAGGATGCATTGTCAAATTTCCCACCAGCATGTAGGGTGGTAAGAATGGTTTCGACTGCAGGAAGTCCTGTTTTAGGATGAGTGTCTACCGGGATACCGCGTCCGTTGTCGCTTACACGAATGATGTTGTCGGGTAAAATTTCAACAACTATTTTATCGGCTGCACCAGCTAAGGCTTCATCGATTGAGTTGTCAACAATTTCCCATACAAGGTGATGGAGACCGCGTGGTCCGGTGGATCCAATGTACATCCCTGGACGCTTTTTAACCGCCTCTAACCCTTCTAAAATTTGAATATTACTGGAATCATAACTGTTGGTGTTATTGTCCATGTTTGTCACACTCCTTGACGTTACCGTCATCGATTTTGTAAAGTTGGTACTCTTTTATGTGTTCCACGTCAATATCATGAATATCGGTTGTGGTAATAAATGTTTGAATGTCTTTGTTGATGTATTGTAGTAGATTGGTTTGCCTTGTATCGTCTAATTCGCTTAGCACATCGTCTAATAACAGCACAGGGTATTCCTGTTTATGTTGATAGATAAAATCGATGAGAGCGAGTTTAACGGCTAGTACAGCGGTTCGTTGTTCTCCTTGTGATCCGTGTGTTTTCAGTGGGTGGTTGTTTAAGTGAAATTCCACTTCATCACGGTGGATTCCCAAGTTGGTGGTTCCAGTAATAATATCATACTGATATTTCGATATGTATTCTTCTTTTATATTCCCTTTTAATGAAGGAATATATTCTATTTTTAGGATATCTTCTGAGGAGGATAATTGTTTGTAATGATTAATGGCATATCGCTCAACTGAGGCTAAGAATGATGTTCGAAGTGTCATTATTTGTTCTTGGTAATCGATTAGTTGATCGGTGATAACATCGAGTAACAACTCGTTTTTATCCATGCTTTTTTGCATGGTTTTAAGTAAATCATTACGTTGTTTTAAAATTTTGCGATATTGCTGGAGATTATAAACGTAATTGGAAGATATTTGTCCGATTTCAACATCGAGAAACTTGCGACGATCTTTGGGATTTCCTTTGATTAGTTCCAAATCTTCAGGAGCAAACATTACAACGTTTAACAACCCAATATATTCACTTAACCGGTCTAGTTCTATTTGGTTGTATTTTACTTTTTTACCAAGTTTTGACAAGATGATATCTAGTTGTATATCGCGGTCGTTTAAATGGATGAGAGCGTTAATTTTGGCGAAATCATCGCCAAATCGAATCACATCAACATCTTTCACACTACGATGAGATTTAGTAAAGGCTAAAATGTAAATAGCTTCTAAGATACTGGTTTTGCCTTGGGCATTGTTTCCAATAAAAATAGTGGTATTGTTAGGAAAAGTTAGATGGAACGATTCATAGTTACGCAATGAGTTAAATTGAAGTTGTTTAATTCTCATTGTTTTGTGATGCGATATTCACCGATTGATTTAATCAATATCTTGTCTCCTGGGTATAATTTTTTACCGCGTCGAGACTCTTCGACGTCGTTGACGTATATGGTGTATTCTTGGAGAATATATTTCACCATACCTCCAGAAGGAATGACATCGATAAATTTGATAAATTGACCTAAGGTGATATAGTCGGTTGTGATCGCTATTTTTTCCATAAAAATACCGCTTTCTTTCATATATATTATTATGTATATAAATATTATATAGTAAAACGTTATAAATTACAACAAAATAAAAGCATAAAAAAAGCCCGTTTTTGGGCTTTTATTCGGTTCGTACTGGAAGGATGAGTTGCAACATGTTTTCGTCGTATTCACCTTTGATGATAAATGGTCGTATTTCACCGGTGAAATTAACGGAAACTTCGCTTGAATTGAAGATTTTTAACGCATCTAAAATGTATTTTGAACTAAAGGCAATTTTAAAAGGATGTCCAACAATTTCATCCACTGGATACACTTCTTCTAAGACTTTCCCGATTTCAGGGCTGTTGGAGGTGATTTCAACAATATTGTCTTGACGTAGTGCTAGTTTTACAATCGCGTTATTTCCGTCACGACTGGACAGTAAACTCGCGCGTTCAATTGCTGTGGATAAGTTTTCTTTGTTAAATTTGATAACTGTCGCGAACTCGGTTGGGATTAATTTTGATGTTTCGGGATAGTTTCCTTCTAACAAACGTGATTGGAACAACAAATTATTGTATTTAAATAAGATTTTTGAATGATCAAAATGCAACTCAACTTGGTCGTTGTTGTTCTCAAGGACTTTGATTAATTCCTCTAAACTACGACCTGGAATAATGATATTGAGTGCTTCATATGATTCGTTTAACTCAATTTCTTTTTGACTTAAACGATAACTGTCGGTAGCTATGGCAATCAACTTTTTACCATCAATTTTGAAGTTTACTCCTGTTAAGATTGGACGATTTTCAATGGATGACGTTGCAAATGCGGTTTGACGGATGATTGTTTTTAGAACACGGACATTAATTTTGATTGATTTTACTTTTTCACTGAATTGTAATTCGGGATAATCATCTAAATCCATCATATTCAACGTAATGTCAGACCGATCCGCTTCAATGCGTAGCATGTTATCTGCCGCCATGGACAATTGTACTTTCAATCCATCTAACTTGCGTATGATTTCAATGAAGTACTTTCCTGGTATTAATACAGAACCTTCACTTTTTACAGCAAGACTGGCATCTTTAACTGTTAATTTAATTGCGATGTCCGAATTACTTGTTGTAATCACTAAATGATCTTTTAATACTTCTAGTTTAATTCCTTGCAAAGCAGGATTTGGTGTTTTATTCGAGAGTGCTTTTTGAGCAACAATCAAATTATTAAGCAGTGTGTCTTTGTTGATTTGAAAATTCATAAAATCACCTCTAATTGTCTATATATTATATTGTTGATTATTATTATGTCGTGTGGATTTGTGGAAAGCTCGGTATTTCATAGTCATATTATATCATATAATGCTATTTTTAGCGATTTAATTTTCCTATTTTTGTCCACATTTTATCGTGAGTTTCTCCACATCTTTCTTCACATTTATATCCATTTCAATTTCGTTGGTTATCTTTTCAACGGAGTGCATTACAGTGGAATGGTCTCGATTATTGAAAAATGTTCCAATTTTTTTATAAGGAAGATCATATAATGTCTTAATTAAGTACATTGAGACTTGTCGTGGAAACACATATTTTGCAGTTCGTTTCTTAGAGATTAAATCACTTGTTGAAATACGATAGTAATCGCTGACAATACTCATGATATTTTTGATTTTATTCTCACTTAAGAAATTATCGTTTATCCTCGGTTTAACAAGGTTTTCCAGTGCTGCTTCTGCGTTTTTAACAGTGAAATCAATGTTGAATGCGGTACAATAGAATAAGACACGTTTTAGTGCTCCTTCTAGTTCGCGAACGTTATTATCGAAGACACTAGCGATGTATTCAATGACATCGTTGGGAATTAAATCCGCATTCGATGTTTCTGCCATTAATTTCTTGCGAAGAATCTTAATTCGGTGGTCTAAATCCGGTCGATTGATATCAACGGTAACCCCCCACTCAAAGCGCGACGTTAAGCGCGACATGATATCTTTCAACTCGTTTGCACTACGATCACTCGTGATTACAATTTGTTTTTGTTGCCCATGTAATAGTTCAAACAACTTAAAAAATTCATTTTGGGATTGATCTTTTCCAGATAAAAATTGAATATCATCAACCAATAAAACGTCTACATTACGGTATTTCTCGTTAAACTCATCAAATTTTTTCTTCGATGCGTGACGAACATATTCTTCGACAAATTGATCGGTTTTTACATATAAAACGCGTGAATTCATGTTTCCTTCTAAAATATAATTACCAACACATTGCATTAAATGCGTCTTACCTAGACCAACATCACCAAAAATATAGAGTGGGTTGGCTACAATACCAGGTTGATCAGCGACTTTTATTGCACTTGTATAAGCGAGACGATTTGAGTTCCCAACGACAAAACTATCAAACGTATAGCTTGTATTAATATTCCCCTGAATATAGCGATCTACCAGTGTTTGATCAGGTGTGTTCACAGCAAATTCTTTTTCATCTGCAAGTTCCTTTGATGCTTGTTCTTCTGTCATGATGCGGAACTTGTGTGGATCGTCTAAACGTAACTCTAAATAACGGTTTAATTTATTTAGGTACAACATCTCTATTCTACGCTTAATAAAATCGTTAGGCGCGATTAAATAAATGTAGTTATTTACCACCTTAAACACTGTGTTTACAGGTTCAAATATCTCGGTAAATACTTCATCATCTAAATCGTCCTCTAACGATTGTTTAATTTCTTCCCAAATTGTGTTATATTTCTCCATCCAGTTCACCTCAAAATCTATACAAATAATATACCATAAAAAAAGAGGGAAAAGAAAAATTATTTATACACTAAAAATGTGGAAAACTATTTTTATCCACACCTGGTTATCCAATTCTTTGGGGATAGGAAATCGCTTCATAAAGATGTTTAAAATAGTTGTACACATGTTCACAATTTCGTCTTTTCACAAAGACCACATTTCCACAATTAGGGTATGTAAAAATACGAAAAATAGCCCTTAAAGGGTGTGGAAAACTTTTTTTAATTTTCACCTTTTTTGGTTTTTTTTGGATTAGTGTTGACACAACAAATCATAGACTATATAATGTTATAGCATGGTTTTTACTTATGAAGTAGGAGGTGTTGATTCATGTCTAAACGTACATATCAACCAAACAAACGTAAAAGAGCTAAAACACATGGTTTCTTTGCTCGTATGAAAACCAAAGGCGGAAGACGTGTTCTTGCAAGACGTCGTGCCAAAGGTCGCAAGAACCTAACCGTATCTGACGAATAAGTCTTACAAACAAACGAATATCAAATACCTGAACCCACCTGAAAAAGAAAATCGTTTTTTAGGTGGTTTTTATTTTATTTAGGGTGTGATCGTTATGAAAAAAGAGTATCGAGTCAAAAAAGGCAGTGAAATCGAAGCGATTATCAAACACCGACAAAGTGCTGGAAACAAGTATTTTGTCGTATATACCAAGAAAAACCATGAACAGAGTCATTTTCGATTTGCTGTAAGTGTTCCGAAAAAGTATGGAAATGCTGTGGAACGCAACAAAATTAAGCGTCAAATTCGGGAAGTTATCGCGAAATATGGCGTTGTCGATGTTGTTGATATTTTTATTGTAGTTAAATCAACTGCAAAAGGATTGTCTTTTCAAAGTATAACCGAAACATTAACCAATTTAATCGACAAACAATTAAAACGAGGTGAAAGCAAATGAATCGTAAGAAACGAGTATTATTGATTGCGATGACCCTACTACTAGTGGTTGCACTAAGTGCTTGTAGTAACGGTGGGACATCGATGTATGAACAACCAATTGGTGCTGAAGGCGGATGGGGATGGCTACAATGGATTATTTCTCAAATCGCTGAATTTACCTTCTGGGTAAGTACGCAATTAGGCGGAAATTATTGGATTGGACTAGTTGTCGTAACGTTAATTGTCCGTTCAGCAGGATGGCCAATCTATTCAAAATCCAATGCGATGACATTGAATATGCAACAAGCACAACCGGAATTGAATAAGATTCAAGAGAAATACAAAGGTCGTACCGACGAGTTATCACAGAAAAAGATGCAGCAAGAGACGTTGGAAGTGTATAAGAAGTACAATATTAATCCATTAGGATGTTTATTACCATTCTTGCAAATGCCAATCTTTATCGCGATGTACCAAGTTGTACGCCGTTTACCACTATCGGTTGGTGGAGCAGAAGGATTAAAAGACTATTCATCGCTTAATTATTCTTTCTTAGGTATCGACTTAAAAGCGGGTGTTGATTTTACTGTATTTGGTAATGTACCATTCTTCGATGCGGTTGGATCATTATTCCCAGAAATCATTTTAGCGATTTTAGTTGGTGTATTGATGTTTGGTTATCAAAAATATGCACAAAGTAAACCAGATTACTTACAAAATAAAAAGTACCAAACAAAACAAGCACAACAAACAGCAAACCAGATGAAATACATGTCTTATTTCATGGTGTTTATGTTAGTTAGTATCGCAATTACAAACAACGGGATAGCTCTTTACTGGGTTGTTGGTAACTCCTTCCAATTCTTCCAAACCTGGGTGAATAGACGCCAACAATACAAGAAGTTTTTAGAGAGTAAAGACGTTGTAAAAAGTGTATAAAGGTGATGACAATTATGAAATCAATTGAATTTGAAATTAGATCATTAGACGATGCAAAAACCTATGCAGCAAATGAGCTTCGTGTAAATGAATCATTTATCGATATAGAAGTATTAGATAAAAAAGGTATGATTATAAAAACATACGTTGTACGCGCTACAACAAATGTAGACCCTGCCGAAATGGGATATAAAGCACTACAACAAATGTTTAGTGAAATGGATATTGAAGCAAACATTGAGATGCGTCGTAAATCCGACACGGAAATAGTGTATTCCATCAACAGTAGTGAAAATCCACTACTGATTGGTAAAAATGGTAAAACATTAGAGAACATCCAATACTATATTCGAAACTTAGTAAGCATCTTCTCAGATGAGCGCATGATTGTACTTGTAGATATCGGTGGATATAAAGCCAATCGCAAAAAACAATTAGAAATTCTTGCTACCAAAACGGCAAAAAATGTAGCTCGATCAAGAATTGAAGCAAAATTAGAACCAATGAACGCCTATGAACGACGCATTATTCATACAAAATTATCGGATTGGCGTGATGTTACTACTGTTTCTGAGGGAGAAGGATCCAATCGCCATCTAATTATCAAACCAAAGAGGCGATAACATGAAATTGGTCGTAGGTCTCGGAAATCCAGGGAAACAATACGAACAAACCAAACACAACATTGGATTCATGTGTTTGGATTACTACGCAAACCAAGCGAAAGAATCCTTTAAATTTGAACGTAA
Organism: Candidatus Xianfuyuplasma coldseepsis; assembly: GCF_014023125.1. GTDB lineage: Bacteria > Bacillota_I > Bacilli_A > Izemoplasmatales > Izemoplasmataceae > Xianfuyuplasma > Xianfuyuplasma coldseepsis. The sequence continues at coordinate 842,947 of NZ_CP048914.1, read as the reverse complement.
ATTTAATGGGGAAACGCTAAAATTAGGCAATCTAGTATTATTAAAACCACACACATTTATGAATTTATCAGGAGAAAGTATTCGTCTTGTAATGAACTATTATGACATTGATATTGATGATGTTTTAGTAATCTATGACGATCTTGATTTACCTCTTGGGAAACTCCGTTTACGAGAACAAGGAGGACCAGGAGGTCATAATGGTATCAAATCAATCATTGAACAATTGAAAACAAATGATTTCAAACGGGTTCGTGTCGGTATTGATTCCAATCCCATGATTGAGGCAAAAGATTACGTATTAGGTCGTTTTACTAAGGATGAATTGGATGTAATTGTGAGTTCTGCAAAACAAATATATCAGGTTATCAATGAATTTAAAGATAATCAAGAATTTACCTTAATTATGAATGAGTACAATAAAAGTCCATGATGGACTTTTTTTGTTTGAAATCCAAAAATCTTTATGATATTATTAGAACACCAAAAAACAAGCGAAGCCCCCCTATTTGTGGGAATTCGCTATAAGTACGTGGAGGAAACCATGAAAAAGATATTGGAATATATCCACAACAAGCCGTTTTATACAGATATTACAAACACGTTTAGCAATAATAAAGATGTACATATCGTAAATACAAACGACAGCATGTCAATCCTGTCGGTTTTACACATATTTGCGAAACAAGAGGGAAGTATTGTCCTAGTAACTCCAAACATCTACAATGCACAAAAGGTGTATGATCTACTAGCAAACCATATGGATGAAAACAATCTCGCCTTCTTTCCTCAAGATGAGTTTATGACGACAGAGATGCTTGCAATGAGTTCGGAGTTCAAAGTTGAACGAATCCATACTGTTGTTCGTATCTTACAAAACCAAAAACTTATTATCGTTACAAACACAACAGGATTAATCAAAAAATTGATGCCTTTAAAACGATGGGAAAAGGCGTTAATAAGACTAAAAAAGAACTCTATAGTAAATGTTCAAGCAACCCTACAAAAACTTATATTTATGGGGTATCAACGTGAAGAAACTGTTGAACAACAAGGTGAATTCTCCTATCGAGGAGGAATTCTTGATGTCTACCCACTAAACGAAGAAAATCCTGTACGGGTCGAGTTTTTCGACGATGAAGTGGATTCCATTCGTTTCTTTGATATCAATACCCAGCGTTCTACAATAAAAGCAACTACTGTGGACATTTTTCCAATGTATGAGTTTTACTATGATCAAGAAGATTACCTACAAATTAAACAACAAGTTGAAGAGAAACTACAACAATCAACCTTTAAAGAGAAGTCGTTGAATCGAATTCTTGATGATTTACAAGCATTAGAACACCACAACGATATCGATAAATTGGCACGATACCAGACATTTCTTCCGTATAAAGAAGAGACTATATTAGATTACATTGATAACAATATTGTCGTTTATTGGGAACACAAACGAGTTCTCGATAATTACGACGATGTGGTTCATGACATTACGGATTGGTATGAAGCGACAGAAGATTATCCTAAGTTAGGGTTTGAGTTGATACAAGATATCCACCATATATTTGCTGGTAAATCGCTATATTTAGATGTTTTTGGCGATGTAAAACAATCTGATAAAACGATAAATGTTCGAGCAAAAGAAGCAATATTATACAACAATAATATTCATATGCTCTTAAGTGATTTAGGGAAATACAAAGGATTTACAACGATCATTATTACCTTCAAAACAGAAAAGGGAATGCGTCACTTCATCAATCTTGTTGATGATAAAATCCCCTACAACATCATTGGACGAAACGATCACATTATCAACAAACAACTCAATATCATGGTAAGTGATAATCAATTATCCTTTGAACACCATGATATCAACACTATTGTTCTAACGGAAGATAATCTCTTTAAACAAAAAGAACACAAACATGGTAAATATCGTTCGTCGATGAAAGATGCGAAGAAAATCAGTACGGTCGAAGAACTTAAAAAAGGCGACTTAATCGTTCATCATGCACATGGGATAGGGCGATTTCTAGGCGTTATTCAAATGACTGTTGGCGATTATACCAACGACTATATTCACATCGCTTATAAAGGGGATGACACATTATATATCCCTGTTGAAAACATTCATCTGATTCAGAAATATATCGGTAGTGAAGGCATTAAACCAAAAATCCATAAACTCGGTAGCGGGGAATGGGCACGTACGAAACTGCGAGTACGTAAAAAAGTGAAGGATATAGCGGACAAACTCATTAAACTATACGCCGCTAGAGAACAAGCAGAAGGATTTGCGTTTAGTCCAGATTCCGAGTTTCAAATGGAGTTTGAGTCCGATTTTGAATATCAAGAAACACCGGATCAAATCACAGCGATTGACGATGTAAAACAAGATATGGAATCGACAATGCCGATGGATCGTTTATTATGTGGCGATGTCGGATATGGGAAAACAGAAGTCGCCATGCGTGCTGCCTTTAAGGCTGTATTAGACAATAAACAAGTTGCCTATCTAGCGCCTACTACAGTGCTTTCCCGGCAACATTATTATACTTTTAAAGAGCGATTTGATAAATATGGAATTAAAGTTGGATTATTAAATCGATTCGTAACAAAAGCCGTACAACGCGATATTTTAAATAAAGCAATGACAGGAGAAATGGATGTTATTATTGGAACCCATCGAATACTATCCAAAGACATGAAGTTCCATGATTTAGGATTGTTAATTGTGGATGAAGAACAACGCTTTGGTGTCGAACACAAAGAACGAATCAAAGAGTTGAAAATCAATATCGATGTATTAAGCCTAAGTGCCACACCTATACCACGAACGTTACAAATGGCGATTATGGGAGTAAAAAACATGTCGTTATTGGAAACGCCACCACTGAATCGATATCCAATTCAAACGTATGTATTGGAACGAAACAACTCGATAATACGCGATGCGATCCAAAGGGAAATGGCTAGAAATGGACAAGTATTCTACTTGTATAACCGGGTCGATGATATTGGGGTAGTAGCCAATCAAATCGAACGATTGGTACCAGAAGCACGTGTTTGTTATGCTCATGGGAAGATGAGTCGTTTACGAATGGAAAACGTGATTCAAGCCTTTTTAGATGGAGAGTATGATGTTTTAGTCTCCACAACGATTATTGAGACAGGAATAGATATTCCCAATGCGAATACATTATTAATTCATGACAGTGATCGTCTCGGATTATCTCAGTTATACCAAATACGGGGTCGTGTTGGACGTAGTAATCGGATTGCCTATGCGTACTTAATGTATACGAAAAACAAAGAACTAACTGAAGAGGCAATGAAACGACTTCGGGTAATTAAAGAGTTCACAGAACTCGGTTCTGGATTTAAAATTGCAGTTCGAGATTTATCCATACGAGGAGCGGGAGACGTCTTAGGTACGGAACAGTCAGGGTTCATGGATAGCGTTGGTTTGGACCTATTTTTAGAGATGTTAAAGGAAGAAGTAGATGCCAAACAACAAGGTATTGAAACAACGATAGAAGAACCGGTTGATGAAATAACAACCTTGAAACTTCGCGTTGATAAATATATTGATAGTAATTACATTCAAAACGACTACATTAAGATGGAAATGCACCGTAAAATCGCTCGAATAGAATCAAAAGAGGATATCAAGCAACTTCAGGAAGAGTTCCAAGATCGCTTTGGGATGCCGCCAAAAGAAATTGATCTCTATATGTATGAGAAGTTGTTTGAGCATTTGGCAAAAATCAAAGGTTTAGAGAAAATACGAGAGTTAAAGAATAATATCACATTCCGCTTAACAAAAGAGGCGTCACGAAACATTAATGGAGAGTATGTCTTTGAAAAAGCATATACCATTAGTAAGTTTATTCGATTCCAATATAAAAATGAACAACTCAATATCATCTTAGATACAATCAAACTAAATCGACATTACGTATATGTGATTGTCGACTTGCTAGAAATCTTATAATCAATGGAAAAAGGCTTATTTTAGCCTTTTTTTATATGTGCATAATATATTGATTGAGATAGGATTCGATTCGATATTGACAGGAGTCTTGCACAATGATATTATACAAATGGACAAGACAAAAACGGCGTATCAAGAAACTATACTAGTACGCCATCGGTGTACCATGTGTGGTACATTTTTTCATTTCAGGAGGTTATTTATGAAAGGTGTAGTTGTGGTAGGAACCCAATGGGGTGACGAAGGAAAAGGCAAGGTAACGGACTTTTTGGCTGAACAAGCCGATGTAGTGGTGCGGTTTCAAGGTGGAAATAACGCAGGACATACCATTGTTTTTGATGGTGAAAAGTATGCGCTTCATCTAATTCCATCGGGAATTTTTCGAGAAGATGCCATTAATATCCTTGCGAATGGTATGGTAATCAACCCAAAAGCAGCATTGGAAGAATTAAAAATGTTGCAACAAGGAGGTATTACAAACTTCCAACTAGCGATAAGTGATCGTGCTCATGTTGTAATGCCATATCATATTGAAATGGATGCTTTACTTGAGGATATTAAGTCACCAGAGAAGAAAGTAGGAACAACCAAGAAGGGTATTGGGCCTACCTATACCGATAAATACTCTCGGATGGGAATTCGTGTTTGTGATTTTGTTAATAAAACAGTATTTTACGATAAGTTAAAGGACCACGTGGCTTTTTACAACACTGTTTTTCAAGCGTTTGGGAAAGAATCTTTTGATGTCCAGAAAATATATGAAGAATATTGTGATTATGCGGAAGCACTAAAACCGTATGTTACCGATACAGGATTATTACTAAACAAAGCGTTTGAAGACAATAAAAAAGTGCTCTTTGAAGGAGCACAAGGTGCATTATTATGTATCGATCACGGAACCTATCCTTACGTTACATCAAGTAGTCCAACTGCTGCGTCTGTACCGCTTAATACAGGGGTTTCCCCACAATACATTACCGATGTAATAGGGGTTACAAAAGCCTATTCAACTCGTGTTGGTTCAGGATATTTCGCTACCGAGTTTGATGATGACATTGCCCATCAAATACGAGAAGTAGGGCACGAATACGGAACAACCACTGGTAGACCTCGTCGTATTGGATGGTTGGATACCGTTGTTTTGCGCCATACGAAGCGAGTATCAGGTCTTACAGGACTAAGTGTTATGCTACTGGATGTATTAACAGGTATTGATACATTACACATTTGTACCGAATATGAATTAGATGGACAACACATTGATTATATCCCCGCAAGTATTGATGATTTTAGCCGTTGTAAACCAATATATATATCGGTTTCAGGATGGAAAGAAGATATTACAAAAACGACTCTATTCAGCGATTTACCAGACAATGCACAACACTATTTGAATGTCATTAGTGAGTTAGTAGGTGTACCAATTGTTATGTTTAGTGTTGGTCCTGATCGAACCCAAACGGTTGTATTAGAGGATATAATGAAATAAAAAAAAGCGATATTCGCTTTTTTTTTAACGTTCCAGTGTTTTTCCTACCGCAGAACTTACTGTTTCTGCTTTTGTCATTAGTTCTTCAAATTTCTTTGGTTTTAAGGATTGGGCTCCATCACTCATCGCGTGTTCGGGATCGTGATGAACTTCAATTATTAATCCATCAGCTCCTGCGGCAATACTTGCGAGTGATAGACTTTCTACATAGTCCCATTTTCCAGCTGCGTGTGACGGATCAATAATAACTGGTAAATGGCTTAGTTTCTTGACTACGGGGATTGTGGAGATATCGAGTGTATTTCGGGTATATGGTTCAAATGTACGGATTCCACGTTCACATAAAATGACGTTATTGTTTCCACCGGCCATGATATATTCTGCGCTCATTAGCCATTCTTCAATGGTGTTGGAGAAACCACGCTTTAACAGAATTGGTTTATCTAGTTTACCGAGTTCTTTTAGTAAGTGAAAGTTCTGCATATTACGTGCACCAACTTGAATGATATCTACGTATTGTAAGAAGTCATCAATGTTTTCCGTACTCATTAATTCGCTAATAATCGGCATCCCGTATTTATCGCCAGCTTCTTTTAGGATTTGGAGACCTTCTACACCCATACCTTGGTAGGAATATGGTGATGTACGTGGCTTAAATGCGCCACCACGAAGTATTTTTGCGCCAGCTTCCTTTACAGCTTTTGCGATAATATCCACTTGTTCTTTGGATTCAACGCTACAAGGACCTGCCATAACAACAATGTTGTCGCCACCTATCCGTACTCCATTCACATCAATGATCGTATCCTCTTGGGTAAACTTCCGGTTTACCTTTTTAAATGGCTCTTGAACACGAACAACACTTTCGACGCATTCGTAGGCGTATAAACTACGCATATCGAAACTTGCGGTGTCACCAACCACGCCAAAAATACTGTAGGATGTACCAATGCTTTCATGTAGTTCAAAACCTTGGTTACGCAGATGTTCCTTTAAATGGGTTACATCGGTTTGATTTGCATTTCTCTTTAATTTAACAATCATTGTTCGTCACGACCTTTTAATAATAATTTTAAACCTTCTTCATAACTTTTGAATCCAAGACCCATTATACTACCAACACAGGCATTTCGTATCACAGACACTTTACGAAATTCCTCTCTTGTTGTAATGTCTGAGAGATGCACTTCAACCACGGGAATCGTAATCGATTTAATGGCATCATAAAGAGCATAGGAATAATGGGTAAAGGCTCCAGCATTGAATAGTACGCCATCGTAATGGTCGTTTGCGTAATGCAAGATATCAATGAGAAGTCCTTCTAGATTTGATTGTTTGACATCAATTGTAACAGGATAATTATCTTCAAAAGAGTGAAGATAGGATTCTAAATCTTGGTATGTTTTGGAACCATATACTTCAGGTTCACGAATACCAAGCATATTTAAATTAGGACCATTAAGAATTAAAATATTCATTGATTTTCACCTCGATAATGCCTTCAGTGATGTTTTTATTGAAGGTGTTTTTTGGAATAATGATATCAGCGCTATTACGATATAGATCGTTACGATCATAATAGAGTTTTTCTAGATTTGCAGGATTTTGTAGTAATGGACGATTTCTAGGGTTACATCGCTTTAATAAATCAAGTGGCATATCTAAGTATAAAATGACACCATTTTGTTTTAAATAATCAATGTTGTCCGGATCTAATACGACACCGCCACCACAGGAAATCGCTTTGTTATGTTCTTTTGAGCATTTGTAAACTATGTTTTTTTCAATACTTCGAAACGTTGCTTCGCCATACTTTTCAAAGATTTGTTGGATAGACATGTGGTTTTCTTGCTCAATCATGTTATCTAAATCAATCACATCTTTATCGTATTTTTGTCCAATGATTCGAGCGAAAAATGATTTACCACTCATCGGCATTCCAATCAGAACAATATTTGTCATTTTAAAGAGAAGATCATTGTAGTATTGTTGTACTACATCGTCTGAAATAGTCACATCATGAAACAATTCGATGGATTTTACAGCTTGACTTATTAGCATAAATAAGCCGTTTAGTGTTTGTATATTACGCTTTTTTGCAGCAATTAATAAGGATGAGCGTAAGGGATTATAAATCATATCCACCGCTGAAGTTAAATGAGGAAGCTTAGATAAGTCAATTGGGAATGGGTGGTTATTGTTTGGAAACATACCCACAGGTGTTGCATTGAATATGATAGTTGCTGAATTGAAGTTATCCACATCGGTAAAATGATATTCATTTTTCTTTGGATTGCGAGCAAGAATAGTGATATTTTTCGCCGAATTATGTTTGCAATAATAGGCAATTGTTCTACTAGTTGAGCCGTTTCCCACTATTATTATCTCTTGATTTTTAACGGTTATATTGGCATAACTAAGGGCTTTTTCAAGTCCGTAATAGTCGGTGTTGTAACCGATGAGTTTTCCGCTTTTGTTAATTATGGTGTTTACTGCTTGTAAGACATGTGCTTCTTCTGATAGTTCATCTAAGTACGGTATTACGTCATGTTTATAGGGTATGGTTACATTTATACCAGAAAAAGGTATATATTCAAAGAACTCTTTGAGATTATCGCTTTCAAAAAGAGTGTATTTACAATCCGTGAAAAATTCATGGATGTCTTTGGAGAAACTGTGTGTGAGTACTTTTCCTAGTAATCCATACATTTGTAGTACCTACTTCCTTTGTAGGGATTTACTCTCCTTCATAATTGCTTTATAGATGTTTGATATTTGTGGAGAATGGCTAAATGTGGACGCTTTTTCTAATATTGATTGTTCTCTACTTGAATCGAAAACTGTAATATTTTTTAATTGTTTATAGTTACCAATTTCAATGGCTATGTCCATTCGTTTTTCTAACAATTCCATAATGGATTGATCTAGATCATCAATCTCGCTACGTAAGGCCTTTAACCGATCCATTTTGTGCCCTCCGTTCGGAGTATTAGTTCTAATACAGCATAGTTCGTAATTGCATTGATGACATGGATAACACGATGAACAATGGCAGGATCATGTCGTCCCTTTAGTTCCAACGTTGTTTCTTCCATCGTTTCAATGTTTACAGTTTTTTGCGGTTTCGCAATCGATGCAGTGGGTTTTATGGCGACTTTGAATGTGATTGGCATACCGTTTGAGATACCGCCTTGAATTCCACCACTATTATTTGATGAGGTCTTAATTTGGCCGTTTTCTAGAATAAAGGAGTCGTTTGCTTCACTACCAAATAGCTTTGTAATGGCAAATCCTTTTCCAAATTCGACTCCTTTTACAGCAGGAACACTAAACAGTAGATGAGCGAGAATACTTTCTACAGAGTCAAAGAAGGGATAGCCATACCCAGCAGGGATTCCGTGAATCATTGTCTCAATGGTTCCACCTACACTGTCAAGGTTATGCTTGGCATCTAAAATTTGTGCTTCATATTTCGCTTTTACTGTTGAATTGACAACTGGAAAGTCGCTTAGATTAAGCTTTTTAAGTATATCTTCGGTAATGTCTATGTCGGCAAAGGACGTATCGGAAATGTCTTTTATGGAAGCAATGTGTGATGATACAATGATACCTTTTTCTTCGAGGATTGATTCACAAATAGCCCCTAAAATGACGATAGGTGTCGTTAGGCGTCCTGAAAAATGACCGCCACCCCGATAATCATTACTATCATTATATTTTACCTTTGCTGTAAAATCTGCATGAGAAGGTCTTAGTATTTCTGGAGTATAATCCCTTGATCGAGTATCTTCATTTGGAATAAGTATGGTTAACGGCGTACCTGTGGTCTTATCATTGAAGTAACCACTAACGATCTTATAGGGATCTTTCTCTTGTCTTGCTGTGGATAAATTGGATTTTGGGCGCCGTTTAAATAACGCGTGCTCAATCCGTTTTTTGTCTAGGGTAAGGCCGGCAGGGAGATTATTGATTACCAATCCAATGGATTCCCCATGTGACTCACCAAACAAATTGATGTGGATAACTTGTCCAAAAGAGCTCATAAAATCACCTACAATTTCTCTTTAATTTGGGAAATTTCAATTGGCTCAATATAGCCATTTCCCACTTCATCAACGACAATTATGTTCAAAGAAGTTTTGGTTGCTTTCTTATCGGTTGTTATATACTGGTAAATTTCATCTTTATCATACTCATATGATGTTGGAAGGTTATATTTAGCGAGTAGATGTATTAAGTCATTATAATAAGACTTATTTTTAGCCATTATCACCATACCAATGGCGACTGCTTCACCGTGTAATAACTGATATTTTGATGCTTGTTCTATTGCGTGACCAATCGTATGTCCAAAGTTCAATATTTGTCGAACTCCTGTATCGCGCTCATCCTTAATCACGACATCTCTTTTTATCGAGACACATTCATAAATGTAGTTATCGATATTGGGAAGAATATCATCTTCTAATAACGCTTTAAATAGGGATTTACTGGCGATTAATCCGTATTTAATCATTTCGGCAATACCACTATTTACTTGACGTTGATCCAATGTTTGTAGTGTTGTTGAATCAATTAATACTAGTTGCGGTTGTTTAAATGCTCCTATAGCGTTTTTCATGATACTTGCGTTGACACCAACTTTACCACCAACGGATGAATCGATTTGAGATAACAGCGTTGTTGGTATCTGGATATAGTCGATCCCACGCATATAAATACTGGCAACAAATCCAGCCAAATCACCAACCATGCCACCACCTAGAGCAAGGATTAATGCATTACGAGTGATACCTTCCTTCAACATCTTTTCACATAATAACTGAGCCATTTCCATGCTTTTTGAGGACTCTCCTTGAGGGACAAAAAGAGTGAAAGGATCTCCTAGTAATGGTGCAATTGTGTTGAGGTATTGTTTGGGAATATTGTCATCGGTAATAATCACGATTTCTCGAGATGGATCAACGTAATCATTGATGTGTTGCAAACAGTGTTGTTCAATAATGATGTTGTACTCTCTTCCTGGGAGTACAACTGGAACTTTTAACATAATAATCAGTCCTTTATGGTAAATTTACCACCTAGTTTTTCGTAATCCTCAAAGAAGTGGGGGTAGCTTTTATGTATCGCGTTAGCTTGTGTTAGTATAACTGGATTTTCGCATCGCAAAGCGGCAATGGCGCTCATCATCGCAATGCGATGATCGTTATATGAATCAACAATACCACCCGCCAATTGGGCTTTTCCATAGATGATGATATCATCGTCATTGGTTTTGATGTTTGCCCCCAGTGTTTGTAGTGTATGTACCGTGGATTCAATTCGATCTGACTCTTTTAAACGTAAACGAGAAGCATTGACAATGGTTGTTGTACCTCTACTTAAGGTACCAAGTAGGGCGACAATTGGACCTAAATCGGGACAATTCGAAATATCAATTGTGGCTCCGTTTGTTTCGGATTTTGTAGTACTATAGCCGTTTTCCGTAAATATGATACGTCCTTTCATGCGTTTGATGATGTCAATAATCTCCCGATCACCCTGGAGTGATTCGTGAGATAAATTATCAATCGTGATAGAACCGTTTAAAATTCCCCCTACAAGGAAAAACGCAGCTTGGGAGAAATCACCCTCTACCGTATAATCAAACGGCTTATAGGCTTGATTTCCGGGGATATAGTAGCCGTTTTCTAGTTCTTGGATCTCAATTCCAAACTGTTCCAAGATGTTTATCGTTAAATCAATATATCCTTTGGACTCTAGCACACCTTTAATGGTTATGTGAGAATCCTTTTTTAATAGGGGTAGGGAGCACATTAAACCAGTAAAAAATTGTGATGATATCGATCCGTCTATTGTATAATTACGAGCCTTAACAGAGCCGTTTACCATTATTTCATCAGGGGTATGTATAAACGGAATTCCATCTTCTTTAAAAAGAGTTTGATAAACTGATTGAGGGCGTTTTAGTAGAGATGGTTTTCCAGTGAATGTAATGGGTTTGTTCGTTAGTGATAATATCGGTATCAGAAAACGAAGTGTTGAACCTGACTCGTTGCAATCAATCGCTTTACTAGGAGTTCTTATCGAACGAACACCCTTTACATAAACGGTAGAATCCTCGATCTCAAACTTCGCTCCAATTTGTTGGAGTGCGGCAATCGTTGCCTTCACATCTTCACTAAAGACGACATTGGATATGGTGCTTTTTCCTCTTGCAAGTGCAGCACAAATCAATGCACGATGGGTTAATGATTTGGATGTTGGTACAGATAATGGTCCTTCTAAATAACTAGGAAACAGCTTAATTTCGGTCATATCACTCATTTGATATCACCTCGTTTTTTCGTGGATTGACGCATTAGCTCTTCCAATTTTGCCTGATCTTTATTTGCTAAAGCATCCTTTAGTAAATCCAACTGTTTTTCAAAGGCATCGATGCGACGTAAAAGGAAGTCTTTATTATTTAAGAACAATTCCGACCAAAGGGACTCGTTAATCATAGCGATCCGTGTTAAGTCTTTATACGAATCACCAATGAATAATCCGGTATCGTACTTATCCGTGTCGCTATTCACAAGTGAAATTGCAATCGCATGGGTTAACTGCGATGTATATGCAATAATGTCATCGTGTTCATAATCGGCAATTCGTGACACGTTTTTAAAGCCCATTTGTTTGGCTAAAGTTTCAATTAAGTTCAACGCTTCCAAGGTGTTGTGTTTTGTTGGTGTGATAACAAAGTTTGCATCATGGAAAATCGCTTCATCACTGTATTTTATTCCAACTTTCTCTCGACCTGCAATAGGATGCGCAAAGACAAATTCAACGTCATCATTTTGGTATACATCCAATCGATCAATCAAGAATCGTTTTACGCCAACAACATCCGAGATAATCGCATCACGTTTAAACGAGGTGATATGTTTTTGGATAAAAGACACAGCCGCTTTTGGATATAAGCACAAAAAGACGACATCTAAATCGCCTAGTACATCGCTTGGGTTCGTGGTTCCAATATCGATGATATTGTTCTGGAGAGCATAATGGATGACAGATTCATCGATATCCATACCCACAATCGTATATGGATAGCGTTTAAGAGCTTTTGCATATGTGCCCCCAATTAAGCCAAGTCCTACGATTCCTATCTTCATTTTTATCACCTGTTTTTGTGGTATGTATCCATTATACTATATTTTAATCGGGTTTTTTACTAGGAATTTTGTAAGCGTTTTAGGTGCTTTTGTTGCTTTTCGTTTTAAAAAGTGAGAAAATAAGAACGGAATAGAGGAGGTATATGATGGAAAATAAAGATTTACAAATTGCGCAACAAGCTACAATGAAGGACATTACCACAATTGCCAAATCATTAGGTTTATCGCAAGACGATATTGAATTGTATGGAAAATACAAAGCGAAAATCAATCTTGATGTCATGGACAAACTTGCTACACACGATAATGGGAAAGTGATTCTAGTAACGGCAATTAACCCTACTCCTGCTGGAGAAGGAAAGTCCACAACTACCGTTGGGTTAGGACAGGCATTTGCCAAAATCGGTGAAGATGCAATCATCGCCTTACGAGAACCCTCTTTTGGCCCGGTTATGGGAATTAAGGGAGGAGCTGCAGGTGGAGGCTACAGTCAGGTTGTACCGATGGAGGATTTGAATCTTCACTTTACCGGAGATATTCACGCAATCTCTACTGCAAACAACGCGATTAGTGCGATTATTGACAATCACATTCATCAAGGCAATGAGTTGCAAATTGATCCACGGCGGATTACATGGAAGCGTGCAGTCGATATGAATGATCGTGCTTTACGACAAATTGTTGTTGGTCTAGGAGGAGTGGGAAACAGCTTACCTAGGGAAGATGGATTCAATATCACAGTTGCTTCAGAAATCATGGCCGTGCTCTGTTTAGCAAGTGATTTAGAAGACTTGAAAAACCGTGTTCGACGAATTGTTGTTGGATATACCTACCAACGTAAACCTGTTACGGTGGGTGATTTACAAGTAGAAGGAGCCATTGCATTAATCTTAAAAGATGCGATAAAACCAAATTTAGTTCAAACGTTGGAAAACACACCAGCATTGGTCCATGGAGGTCCATTTGCAAACATCGCTCATGGATGTAATAGTATAATTGCAACCAATATGGGACGTAAATTAGCAAAATACGTTATAACAGAAGCGGGATTTGGGGCTGATTTAGGTGCCGAGAAGTTTTTGAATATTAAAACGTTCCAAGCTGGATTTGATCCAAGTGCAATTGTAATTGTTGCGACTATTCGGGCGTTAAAAATGCATGGTGGTGTCAATAAAAAAGAATTACATCTTGAAAATGTAGAAGCATTGCAACAAGGAATCACCAATTTGGAAAAACATATTGAGACAATAAAAACCTTTGGCGTTCCGTATGTGGTCGCTATTAACGCGTTTACCAGTGATACCGAAACTGAAATTCAAGCATTGGAAGCCTACTTACAAGAACACAATCACCCATTCAGTCGTAGTGAAGTATGGGCGAAAGGTGGAGATGGTGCTGTTGATTTAGCCAAGAAAGTACTATATGAAATCAATACAAAAGAGAATCATTTCAAACGATTGTACTCACCAGATGACTCACTGGAAACGAAAATAGAAACCATTGCAAAAACTGTATATGGAGCAGATGGAGTTGAGTTTACAACAACCGCAAAACGACAACTACGTCAGTTTAAACGGGAAGGTTGGGATCATCTAGGTGTTTGTATGGCAAAAACGCAGTACAGCTTAAGTGATAATCCGAAAAAACTAGGTCGACCCACTGGATTTACCATCACCATTCGTGAACTTAGACCATCTGTTGGAGCTGGATTTATTGTTGCTTTAACAGGTGATGTGATGACAATGCCAGGATTACCAAAAGAACCTGCAGCGCTAAAAATGGACATTACGAAAGATGGAGAAGCAAAAGGACTGTTCTAAAATAGTCCTTTTTTTTAATTAGGTATTGTGTACGACACAGTAGTGTGTTATGATTGGTATAGGAGATGATGATATGAATGCACAATTTAAGCGCGGAATTATAGAACTTTGCGTGTTATCTGAATTGGTGCAAGACGATATGTACGGTTATATGATCATTAACAACATATCGCAGCATTTAGACGTCAATGAAAATACGATATATCCGATTTTACGCCGGCTAACGAAAGAAGGATACTTTACGACGTATTTACAAGAGTCGAATGTTGGTGCACCTCGCAAATACTATAAAATAACCGACAAAGGCTTTCGCTACTATGCGGAACTACGCGATTCATGGGACCACTTTATCGGTGGTGTGTACGAGATTTTAAATAAAGGAGGAAAAAAACATGAAGAAATTCTTGCAAGATTTGAAAAAAGAACTGAAGAAACGAAACTTTAGTAAAGAAGAAATTGAAGAAATCATCAACGATCATCAAGAAATGATAGAAACCGCTAAAGAACAAGGTTTATCCGATGAGGAATTACATCTAAAATTTGGTGATCCCGAAAAACTAGCCCAGGATTTAAAAGAGAACGCAGCCACCCACGTGGTTGAAAAAGGAGGACAAAACGTGGACGGATATACATTATTAGAAACATTCCCAGTAACAGCAAAAGAGTTTAACGTGGAAATCGCTTTAGTAAGCGAAGATATTAAATATGAGAATCATGACTTAGATCAAATAGAAGTACATTATAAAAACATCAAAGACACCGACGATTACACCGCGTCATTTGATGGATCAACCTTTACCTTAAAACGCAATAGTCGCGAACGTCATTTCTCGATGAGAAAAGAGTCTGTCAAATTTATCGTTCGAGTACCTGAAGGAGTTCAAAGTACCACTTTTGATGTAAAAACAGTTAGTGGAGATGGTAAATATGCCGGTATTACAACTGAAACACTACATATCAAATCAACGAGTGGTGATGCGAAACTAACAGGTGTTGTCGCGAAAGATGCCCATATTTCAACAGTAAGTGGTGATTTAGCATGGAAAGATGTCACCTTAGAATCTTGTAATGTCAGTATGGTATCAGGAGATGTTCATATGCTGCATGCAGCCATTTCTGGTGATTTGAATACCAACACCGTTAGTGGGGATCTGAAATTGGAAGAAACAACATGTGACAACTTGATCTTAAAAACCGTTAGTGGCGATTGCAAAGGAAAAGAATTTTATCCAAAGACAGTTTCGTTACGCTCTGTAAGCGGTGATATTAAAATTGAAAACCAGAAACAAACCAATATCCAAGTATTAAAACAAAAAACCTTGAGTGGAAAAGTTAAAATCAAGTAAAACATACTCATTCATGATATAATTTACTCAAGGAGTGATACGATGGAATTATTAGATCAATATAAGGCAATTCAAAAGAAATTAAAAGCCTATGGATATGTAATAAATGTCGTTGGATGGGACAGCCAAACAGAAGCACCGCGAGGTGCTTTTCAACGTCGCGCTGAAATGTTGGCAGTTCTATCTCAAGAAGTGTTTAAACTACGTACAGGTGACGAATTTAAACAAGCGGTATATGGCTTATATGAGCGATTAGATGAACTTGATAAGCATATGCAATTAGAAATTAAACGTGCTAAAAAAGACATGGATAAGATGGTTAAAATTCCAGAAAATGAGTTTGTTGAATACAATAAACTTGTCAATTTATCGCAACGTCTTTGGGAAGATGCAAAAGCACAAGACAATTGGGATTTATTCAAAGACAATCTAGCAAAGTTAGTGGACTATAATCGCAAATTTGTCTCCTATTATGAACTTGATATGGAAGATTATGATGTCTTGCTCGATGACTTTGAAGAAGGAATGACAATGAAACAATACGACCATTTTTTCGATACGTTACGCAAAGAACTTGTTCCGTTTGTACACAAAGTCTTAAAAGATGGAAAACCGCTTAAGAAAGACTTTTCTACAAATTCATTTGATCCTAAAAAACAAAAGGAATTCTGTGATTATTTGATTGATGTGTTAGCCTTTGATCGAACCAAAGGGTTGATGAAAGAGAGTGTACATCCATTTACATGGAACACACATCCATCCGATGTTCGATTTACAACGCGATATTTGGAAAACTACGTATTTTCATCCATTTTTGCTGCTATTCACGAACTTGGACATGCGACCTATGAACAACAAGTGGATGATAAATGGAATGATACGGGACTCAATGGTGGAGCATCCATGGGTGTTCACGAATCCCAATCACGATTCTATGAAAATGTTATTGGCCGCAGTAAAGCATTTTGGGAAGCGCATTATCCTAAGTTTCAAGAGATTTTCCCAGAAGAAACAAAAGATATAACGGCGGATGATTTCTACCGTAATGCCAACAAGGTCGAAGCGTCACTAATTCGTGTTGAGGCCGATGAATTAACGTATCCACTACACATTATGATTCGTTATGAAATTGAACGAAAACTGTTTAGTAATGAGATTGAAGTGGACGAACTACCAGAAGTTTGGAATCAAAAGATGGTTGAATATTTAGGTATTGAACCCCCAACGAATGCCGAAGGTGTATTACAAGATGTCCATTGGAGTGCTGGATTGTTTGGGTATTTCCCAACCTATGCACTAGGAACCGCATACGCGGCACAATTTGTTCATGCGATGAAGCAGGATTTGGATCTTGATGATTTAGTTCGCAACAACAACATCAAAGCGATCAATGATTGGCTAAAAGAAAAAATACATCAATTTGGACAATCCAAAACCCCTGCTGAATTAATTCTCGACGTCACAGGTGAACCGTTTAATCCAATATATTATGTAGAATATCTCAAAGAAAAATATACGGAACTATATTTCTAGTAAACCGCTAAAAATAGCCAAAAGGCAACCAGATAGATTGGTTGCCTTTTTTTCTATACATGCGTATGTTTAATGTTATAATAGTCTTGGAGGTGTTCGTATGAAGTATATTGATATATCCTTATATAGCGAAAGCGACACAATGTTGAACCAATTGGCAAAAGGTGCATTTCTAACCACCAAAAAAGGACGACGGATCAATACGATGACCATCGCTTGGGGTGGAATTCATATCATTTGGGGAAAGCCCGTATATGCGATTTATGTCCGGTATTCACGAGAAACCTACAATTACTTAAAATATACTGATGAATTTACGATAAGTGTTCCAAAATTTGGTACGATGAAGAAAGAACTGGCATACTGTGGTACGAAATCAGCACGAGAAACTGATAAGATCAAAGACTTAGATCTTACCTTGGTAAAAGGTAGAAAAGTCGAAACCCCAGTCATTCAACAATGTGAATTACATTATGAATGTAAAATTATTTATCGACAAGCTTTGGAGCCAAACGCTATTATGGAACAGGTAAAAGATCGGTACTATCCGAATAATAACTTCCATATGGTGTATTATGGTGAAATTATTGATACGTATCAGATAGAAGGAGAAGAATAATGGGTGAAATTATTAGTGGAAAAGCATTGTCCAAAGATGTACGAGAACAAGTTCGTTTGGATGTATTAGCGCTACAAGAAAAATATGGGAAAGTGCCCCATTTAGCGGTTGTACTCGTTGGGGAAGATCCTGCAAGTCAGAGTTACGTACGGGGGAAAGAACGTGCTTGTACGAAAGCGGGGATCCATAGTACAGTCATTCGAAAACCCGATACCATTTCTGAAGAAGAATTATTAGACATTGTTGAAACATTAAATAATGACGATGAGGTTCATGGTGTATTAGTTCAATTACCACTACCAAAACATATTGATGAGAATAAAGTCATCGATGCAATTGATATCACCAAAGATGTGGATGGATTTCATCCGTTGAATGTTGCTTATATGCATCTTGGGAGACCCGCCATTCTACCCGCAACACCGAAAGGAATCTTAACGATGTTGCATAGTAAAAACATTGAACTACAAGGTAAAGATGCCCTCATTATCGGACGTAGTAATATTGTGGGAAAACCCGCAGCTATGCTGTTGATGAAAGAACATTGTACCGTGACAATCGCCCATAGTAGAACCAAAAATCTGAAGGAAAAATGTCTTCGTGCTGATATCATTGTTGCAGCTGTAGGACGTGCCAACACCGTTACTGCCGATATGGTAAAAGAAGGGGCTGTTGTCATTGATGTTGGTGTCAATCGAGTTGATGGAAAACTTGTAGGGGATTGTGATTTTGAAGCGATTAAAGACAAAGCGTCCTATATCACTCCTGTACCTGGAGGAGTAGGTCCTATGACGATTACATCATTATTGCAAAATACCTTAGAATGTTTTGAAAGGATAGTAAAGCCATGATTTCGCGATATCGTCGAGATGAGATGCATCGTCTATTTACTGAAGAAGCGAAGTTCCAGGCTTATTTAGAAGTTGAAATCAAAACCTTAGAAGCATGGAGTGAACTTGGTACTATTCCTAAAGAGGATGTACACAAGATTCGAAATAAGGCAACCTTTCGTGTAAAACGCATTCAAGAAATCGAACAAGAAACCAAACACGATATTGTCGCCTTCACACGTTGTGTTAGTGAATCCCTTGGAGAAGAAAAGAAATGGGTTCATTATGGCTTAACAAGTACCGATGTCGTTGATACAGCTTTAGGATACTTATATAAACAGGCTAATGACATTATTGAACAAGATCTTCTAGCATTCCATGAAACTCTCAAGAAGCAGGCGTTACAATACAAGGATATTCCTTGTATCGGACGTACCCATGGAATACACGCAGATATCACATCGTTTGGCTTAAAATGGGCCTTGTGGTATGATGAGTTTACCCGACATATTAAACGATTTAAAGAAGTCCGACAAGGGCTTGAAGTTGGAAAAATCAGTGGTGCAGTAGGTAATTTTGCTAATACACCACCATTTATACAGGATTATGTTTGTCAAGCACTCGGTATCGGGTCTACCAATATTTCAACCCAGACTTTGCAGCGTGATCGCCATGCGGCATATATGGCCGAATTGGCATTGATCGGTGCTTCTATGGAGAAAATCGCGCTTGAAATCCGTCATCTTCAACGAACGGAAGTTCGTGAAGTAGAGGAGTTCTTTAACAAAGGACAAAAAGGATCAAGTGCTATGCCCCATAAGCGCAATCCGATTAGTTCGGAGAACATAACCGGCGTTGCTCGAATTCTCCGTGGATACATGGTAAGTGCCTATGAAAATGTACCGTTATGGCACGAACGAGATATATCACATTCTTCGGTTGAACGTGTTATTTTCCCGGATGCTATGATGATTACTGATTATGCATTACATCGATATCGACGAGTTTTAGAGAATCTAACGGTGTTCCCTGGTCGAATGTATGATAATATCTTCATCACAAAAGGGGTTATCTTTTCACAACGTATTTTATCCACGTTGATTGAAAAAGGGATGTCCCGAGAAATGGCTTATGATACCGTACAACCATTAGCAATGAAAGCATGGCAACAGCAAATGGATTTTAAAGAGTTGCTTCATGCGAATGAGATGATATTATCTTATATCAATAACAAAGAGTTGGATGAGTTGTTTACCGTTGAGTACTACCTTCGCCAGGTCGACACTATATTTAAACGAGTAGGTATACGGTAGCCTACACAAGGAGGCATCATGAGAATTACACGGATAATTATCAACATTACCATACCAATTTTTCTTGTAATGTTGTTTGCTAGTTTACTTACTACAAAAACCTATTTACGTCTATCCAAAGGGATTTACCCATCCCATGCATTAATTGAGTACGATCATGATTATGCAATTGAACGGATTATGGGATACTTAAACTATCAATACGATGATTTGGAATTCGGAATGGATGAAAATGATGATTCCACGATTATGAGGGATACCGAAATCAGTCACATGGTTGATGTGAAAAACTTATACACTACCTTACGACTTGTTGCTTTGGGTTCACTGATAGTTGGATCAGGCTTGCTATTCTATCAGTATAAGAAAGATCCCAAAGAACTGTATAAAACACTAAAAGTCATGCCGTTTGGACCAATTGCCTTTATCGTATTTGTCGGTGGAGCCGTCATCATTGATTTCGATACGACATTTCGCATCTTTCACGAATTGTTCTTTACCAATGATGACTGGTTATTATACTGGGATGATGTATTGATACTGTTATTGCCACAGAGCTTTTGGATGGTAAGTGGTTTGATTATCTTACTATTATTCGGTGGATCGATTGCTGGAATCTATCTCCTAAATGAAAAAATTGTAAAAAGACGCCTAAACTAGCGTCTTTTTCTATGAAAGTGTTTTCACACTATTGAACAATTGTTCAAGTTTCGATACACTTAAAACTGGTTGGTATTATATATGATCGATAATAGGGTTCGATTGTTTCTACCCCGACACCGTAAACGTTGGGACTATAATCCGTTTTTTATTTTTTAAGGATATTCTCCTCTTTTAGATTGTGTATAATACAACCAAACACACAAAAATTGGAGGATTTTTTAATGGATTTTTTAAAGAACTTTTTTAAGTTGGAAGAGCACGGTACAACGGTTAAAACCGAGTTCTTAGCTGGTCTAACGACCTTCCTGGCAATGGCGTACATCTTATTCGTTAATCCAACTACTTTACAAGGATTAGTTGATGATGGAACAGGTACAGGGACAATGATCAGTCTCACAGGTTTGGAATGGGGACCAATCTTCACCGCAACAGCAATCGCAGCAATCGCCGGAACATTAATCATGGGGTTGTATGCAAATTACCCAGTTGCATTAGCACCTGGTATGGGAATGAACGCGTTCTTCACATGGACCGTTGTTGTAACACTTGGGTATTCACCTTGGCAAGGGTTCGCTGGAATCTTAATCTCTGGATTATTGTTCGTTCTTCTTAGTCTTTCAGGATTACGGAAACGAATCATTAATGCGATTCCGAAAAACTTGAAATTGGCCATTGGTGCTGGTATTGGGTTCTTCATCGCCTTTATCGGACTCCAAAATGCTGGATTAATTGTTGATAATCCTGCCGTATTAGTTGGTCTTGGTGATTTATCAGACCCTGTTGTACTTCTTGCTGTATTTGGATTACTCGTTACAGTCGGATTGTACGTGTTAAAAATTCGTGGAGCGATCCTCTACGGGATTGTCATTACTTCAATTGTTGGAATTATCTTTGGACAAGTAGGATTACCTACAGGAATTGTTGATGCGCCACCTGCACCGTATTTCTTTGAATTCACTAAAGGGTTCACTGATGGTGTTTGGGATTTCCAATTCTTCATTGTAATCTTTGCATTATTGTTTATTGATTTCTTCGATACTGCAGGAACACTTGTTACTGTAGGACATAGCGCAGGATTATTGGATGAAACTGGAGAATTAAAAGACAGTGGTAAAGCATTGTTAGCTGATTCAACGGCAACTGTAATTGGAGCAATTTCCGGAACATCTTCTACTACTTCATACATCGAATCACTAGCTGGTGTTGAAGTTGGAGGACGAACAGGATTAACCTCTGTATTTACAGCACTATTCTTCTTCGTATTCATGTTCTTTAGTCCATTACTAAGTGTTGTTACTGCAGCCGTTACTGCTCCAGCATTAATTATGGTTGGTGTATTAATGGCATCTCAGTTAAAAGACATCGATTGGAACGATACAGTTATTGCCGTATCTGCATTCTTAGTTATCTTAGTAATGCCATTAACCTACTCAATCGCTGAAGGTATTGCTGTCGGATTTGTATTCTATCCACTCACAATGTTGATAACGAAACGTCATAAAGAAGTTAGTATTGAAATGTGGGTATTATCCGTTGTGTTTGTTGTATACTTTGTCGTAAAAGCAACCGCCGGATTCTAAACAATATATTTAAACAAAAAGGACTTGCTCAGGCTAGTCCTTTTTTTTGTGTTGCTTTCCACAAGTTACCTTGTCACAATTGGTACACCACAACAATTGATTTGAAATTCGATAGAATCGTTCGGGGTAACGGAAGTGGTTGTATTCCCAGTATAGAAAAATAAGAACACCAAGAATAAAAATTGTAATGGTATAAATATTTGGAATAAAAATCAATATTGAAAATTTCATAATTCGATCCCAGTTGCTGATGCGACATGTATTACAACAAGTATTCTTTAAAAACCAGCTTCGAAATGGACACCAAATCATAATACAAAAATAATCGGCAAAATTTAATGCAAAAAATACGAGATAAATGTACTTTTCATCCAAAAAATCGATGAATTTGTATAAAAACCCTATACAAATTATGAGTGAAGCGTACAGGAAAAAGATAATAATGGAAATTTTATTGTTGTGTTTTGCTAATTCTTTTAATTTTGTTTGATCATAATCAGGGACTTCCATAAATTTTGAGGCTTCCATCTTACTACTGTAAATCGAATCGTTAAATCGTGGGAACATGACACTGAACGAATCAAGAATAAAGTAAATGAAGAATAATGGAAATAACCATTCTTCTACGACATCAATTAATGACGGAAAAAATACAATAAATATAATTGTATTGATTAGTAATACGAGTGATAATGAGAATTTGAAAAACAGTTTATTCATAGCATCACCTTGATAACATTATAATCTCTTATTAAATAGTTTACAACTGGCGGATTATTTACTACAATATTCATATGAACAAGGAAGTGATTGCAATGCGTAAACTAATTGAAGAAGATAAGATGATTCGAACGATTCGTCGCATCTCTCATGAAATCATTGAACGCAATAATAACTTAGATGATGTCGTACTCGTTGGTATATTACGAAACGGGGTTCCTCTCGCAGAAGCCATTCAAGAAAACATTCAGGCAATTGAAGAAGTTGAAATCCCGGTGTACTCATTGGATATATCTGGATACCGCGATGATGTCAAAAATGAGAATTTTACCAAACTTGACGTGAACCTTACAGGCAATGTTGTCATTATTGTTGATGATGTCTTGTATACGGGAAGAACTGCCAGAGCAAGTATGGATGCAATCATTGATTTGGGTCGACCTGCAAAGATCCAGTTAGCGGTACTAATTGATCGGGGACACAGAGAATTACCAATACGAGCGGACTACGTTGGTAAAAATATGCCAACAAGTGCCAGTGAAAAAGTACGTGTTGAGTTTCATGAGCAACCAGGCGTATATATCTATCAGTTGGAGGAATCACCAAATGAGTAAATTACAAGAACAAGATCAAGCGTTGTATGAAGCAATTGAACTAGAAAAACAACGACAACAATCACATATTGAATTAATCGCATCGGAGAACTTTGTCTCAGAAGCGGTTTTAGAAGCACAAGGAAGTGTCTTAACCAATAAATATGCGGAGGGATATCCAGGACGTCGATATTACGGCGGCTGTGAGTTTGTCGATATGGCCGAGAATCTAGCCCGAGATCGCGTAAAAAAACTGTTTAAGGTTAAATATGCGAACGTACAAGCTCACAGTGGCTCCACTGCAAACATGGGTGCATACCGTGCAATCATAAAACCAGGAGATACGGTTCTTGGTATGAGTTTGGATCACGGAGGACATTTAACCCACGGACACCCCCTAAATTTTAGTGGGATTGATTATCACTTTGTTAGTTATGGAGTCGACAGAACGACCGAGCAAATTGATTATGATGAACTAGAACGGCTTGCATTAAAGGAGAAACCACAATTAATTGTTGCTGGTGCAAGTGCCTATCCTCGAGCAATTGATTTTAAGCGAATCAAAGAAATTTGTGATAAAGTGGATGCCAAATTTATGGTCGACATGGCCCACATTGCCGGCCTAGTCGCCGCTGGTTTACACCAAAACCCATGCGATTACGCGGATATTGTCACATCCACCACCCACAAAACATTGCGAGGTCCTCGTGGGGGCATTATTCTAACCAATAGTTTTGAACTGTATAAACAAATCAATCGTGTCGTCTTTCCAGGAATTCAAGGAGGACCATTAATGCACGTGATTGCTGCCAAAGCAGCTGCATTCCAAGAAGCGCTTGAACCATCGTTTAAGACGTATCAATCTCAAGTCACTAAGAATGCTCAAGTATTGGCACAAGAGCTGCAGGATTTTGGATTCCATGTAGTTTCGGGTGGAACCGATAATCATTTAATTTTAGTCGAAGTGAAATCATTAACGGGATTAACGGGAAAAGATGCGGAACAACTACTGGACCGCGTTCATATAACTTGCAACAAGAATACCGTACCAAATGATACCGAAAAACCATTCATTACTTCAGGAATACGTCTCGGTTCACCTGCAGTAACGACAAGAGGATTTAACGAAGACGACATGAAAGTTGTTGCAAAACTAATCTACGATACACTGATGAACCCAGAAGACGACACCATTTTAGAAGGAGTACGTTCCCAAGTTAGTACTTTAACAACCAAATATCCATTACCATACTAATGTCTAGACTCTAATCACAAAGGAGTGATCATATGCGAGTCGCAATTATCAACGGAAATGGACATCTTGACAAACAAATTGAACGATTGCTAAATCAACACGGAATCAAGGGTGATTTCGTAAACCATCTTCAACGCAATACCGTAAAGCAATACGATGCAATCATTTTGTCCCATCGCAACGATGTCCCAAACAAACCGATCTTTATTGAACGACTGATTATCGAACAAGCGATACCAATTATCTACATTACCAATACCCCATCCATTGGACAACTGTATAATGTCTATCATGATTTGTTTTTCAACTTAGTGAATGAAATCACGATGGAAGTAGAATTACCTGTTACAATAAAATTGGTAGCGAAATACATGAAAGAAATTCGTCGCTTACAATCTGTAAATGACAATACAAAAGAACGTCTAGAAACAATACTTCTAACAAATAAGGCAAAACGAGTGTTAATGAATAAAGGGCTATCTGAAGAGGATTCCCACCAATTTATTCAGAAAAAAGCAATGGATTTACGGGTTTCAAAACGTCGTCTTGTAAACCTTATCATCGAAAATAAGATTGACATTTAGTACCCCCTTATTTATAATTGGTTTGTAGACAAGGACGTCTCGTAAAACAAGGAATAGAAATTAAATGATGTCAATGCTGACGCAGCATTTTTTGGCATCATTTTTTATATTTTAAGGAGGAAATTATGGCAACATGGACCAAAGAGGCAATCTTAAAGAATGCCAAAGAAGAAAATGTGAAATACGTTCGTTTGTGTTTCACAGACATCAACGGGGTTATTAAGAACGTTGAAATTCCAGGAAATAAACTGGAAGAAGCTTTAGACAATGAGGTAATGTTTGATGGATCATCCATTGACGGATTTGTTCGTATTCAGGAAGCGGATATGTATTTATATCCTGATTATGACTCATGGTTGATCTCATCGTGGGAACAGACAACGTATGGTAAAGTGGGAATTTTGATTTGTGATATCTATCTACCAAACGGAGAACCATTCGAAGGCGACCCACGTTATGTTCTAAAACGCAACGTCGAAAAAATGAAGTCTCTTGGATTTGGTGCATTTAACGTTGGTGTGGAACCCGAGTTCTTCTTATTCAAATTAGATGCAAACGGTGAACCAACACTTGATTTTAATGATAATGGTGGGTATTTCGACCTTGCTCCAGTAGATGGGGCAGAAGATTGTCGTCGGGATATTGTACTAGAACTCGAAAAAATTGGATTCACTATGGAAGCTGCACATCATGAAGTAGCACCCGGACAACATGAAATTAACTTTGAGTATAATGATGTCGTTCGGTTAAGTGATAATCTTCAATTATTTAAGTTAGTCATTAAAAATGTTGCGAAAAGACATGGATTACATGCGACATTTATGCCAAAACCAATTTCTGAAATCAATGGTTCTGGGATGCACACCAACTGTTCACTAAGTGATAAAGATGGAAATAACGCATTTTATGACCCAAAAGGTGAAATTGGATTAAGTGATGTTGCAAAACAATGGATTGCAGGAATTATGAAAAATGCACGTGGATTTACTGCTGTAACAAACCCAACTGTAAACTCGTATAAACGTCTAGTACCAGGATATGAAGCACCTTGCTACGTTTCTTGGAGTGATGCGAACCGCAGTGCAATGATTCGTATACCAGCGAAAAAAGGACGTGCTACTAGAACTGAAATCCGTAGTGTCGATCCAAGTGCAAATCCCTACTTAGCATTAGCAGCTATTTTAGCAAGTGGATTAGAGGGAATTGAGAAGAAACTAGAAGCTACTGATCGCGTTTATATTAACTTATATGAACTATCTCGTGATGATCGCGAAGCAATGGGCATTGTCAATTTACCAGAAAATCTAAAAGACGCTGTCAAAGAACTTAAGAAAAACGACGTAGTAAAAGAGGCTTTGGGTGCACATGTCTTTGAAAAGTTTATCGAGGCAAAACAACAAGAATGGGATGATTTCCGGACATCTGTAACAGAATGGGAAATCAAACGCTACTTGAAAGTAATGTAACAAAAAAAACCGTTTGTGAAAAACGGTTTTTCTTTTTTTCATGCAAAAACAGTGTATAATTTAACTGGTGATTACGATGAAAAGTCTTGTTATTGGAGGATGTAGTGTCGATACACTAATCCATGTTCCAGAAATTAATTCCATAGCTGATGATATGAGCTTGTGGGCAACGAATGTATCCACAAATATCGGTGGTACCGGAGCCGGAAAGGCTCTTGCTTTAGACGTTTTAAGCTCTAAGGTTACGCTCATTACCGATTTAGGAAACGATGAATATCGACCAATTATTGAATCGTTTTTTGAAACAACTACCATTCATGTAGTACCTGTTGAAACAGATAAATGCACTGCGCATACAAACATTATGCACTCCCAAGGGAAACGAATTAGTATTTTCACATCGGTTGGGACACAAATCCCACCTATACCACATGAATTTTACGACATAATCACAACTGTGGATGTTGTCTTCTTAAATATTAACGAGTTTTGTAGACAGTATATTCCATTCTTACAAAACATCGATATTCCAATCGTTGTAGATATTCATGATTACGATGAAGGAAATCCATATCATCAAGACTTTATTGATGTAGCCGATATTTTAATTGCAAGTGGGGTATCTATTCCAAATCATGGACAATTCCTCAAAAAGTATATTGAACTAGGAAAAGAGTTTGTTGTTATAACAAATGGATCAAAAGGACTTGTTGCAATGGATCATAAACAAGTATTTGAATTAAAAGGATATACTGATTTTACATATGTGGATTCCAATGGTGCTGGCGATAGTTTTGTTGCTGGGATGATGATAAAGTATCTGGAAACAAACGATATTAAACAGTCGTTAGTTTTTGGATCAATATGTGGTGCGATGTCTTGTACAAGTTATGATTTGTATAATAAAAAATATACAAAAGAAGTGATCGAAAAAATCGTTAAAGGAGTGTCATTGTGACACTCCTTTTTGAGTAGGCTAAGGGGTAAATAAGTAATTGTGATAACGAAAAATTACAAATAAGGAATCTATATAATTCGCAAACAAACAAATTGACTTTAGGCATATGATAGTCATTTCTACCTACTATTTGATAGCGTTATATGGCCATTTCCCATCCAGTTTACCCTATATATTTTCAGGACTTTATTTCTTTTTTATATTTATAATAACTATAATATGGGATTCGAGTGTGATTTTTCTAAATAAAAAAGCCAGCACTATTTCGCTGACTTAATTTCATGGATTAATTGATTAATATCATCGTTTGAAAAATGATATTTTGTATTGCAAAAGTGGCAAGATGTTTCGATGGGGTCTTCATCCTCAAGGAATGTTTCAAGTTCTGCCACACCTAAGCTAATCAATCCTTTTTCAAACTTTTCTCGATTACAATCACATTTGTATTCTAAATCAAGGTGCTCGAGAAGTTTGTATTCATTGTTAGTTAAATCACGAATGACATCTTCTGGTTTATATCCTTCTTGAATCATTTCACTAACTGGTTTGATGTCTTTTAATATCGTTTCGATTTGTTCGATTGTTTCCTCGGAACATCCAGGCATAATTTGAAGAATGAATCCACCACTTGATAGGATGGTGTTGTCGTCATTTACGAGGACACCGAGTCCTACGGCACTAGGAATTTGTTCAGAAGCTGTAAAATAGTATGCAAAATCGTCTCCAATTTCTCCAGTTTGAATCTCCGCGGATGATGTGAACATGTCTTTTACCTTTAAGTCTTTTGTGATGTGAATAAAGCCATTTCCTACTGCTTGTCCCACGTTTAATTTACCAGAGTTGTACTGTAGAAATACGCGAGGATTACCTACATATCCGCGAACTTCACCATGCGCATTAGTCGTTGCAACCATACCACCAATTGGGCCATCACCATCGACACGTATAGTTAGTTCTTGGTCCCCTTTATACATGGCACCCATAATCACACTTGCCGTTAATAAGCGTCCAAATGCAGCGGCACTAGTGGGCCATAATCCATGAATGTCTTGAGCGTGTGCTACCAGTGTTGTTGTACTGGCTGCATAAATGCGTACTGTGGCATCATATGCGTGTGCTTTAACTAAATAATCTTTCATAATATCACCGCACATATTATACCCAAAATACGTGAAAATTGAAAGGATTAAGTATTTGCATTTTAAATTTCCATTGTGTACAATATAACTTACGAAACAACGAGGTGATTCAATGTTTAAAATTGCGGATATAGAACTACAGAATAGAGTTGTTATTGCACCGATGGCAGGTGTTTCGAATATCGCATTTCGAACCATCATGAAAGAGTTTGGTGCAGGTCTTATTTATGCAGAGATGGTTAGTGATAAGGCACTGACTTTCGGCAACAAAAAAACCGTTAAGATGATCGAAGTTGTGGATGAAGAACGCCCGTTAACAATGCAAGTTTTTGGTGGAGATTTAGAAACCATTGTTGAAGGAGCAAAAATCATAGATCAACATTCCAATTGTGATATCATCGATTTAAATATGGGTTGTCCCGTTAATAAAGTCATTAAGAGTGATGCGGGTGCCAAACTTTTATTAGATCCACAAAAGATATATACGATAGTAAAGGCCGTTGTTGAAGCGGTTGAAAAACCAGTTACTGTAAAGATGAGAATTGGGTGGGACAAGAATACAATATATGCCGTGGAAATCGCTCAGATATGCGAAAAGGCTGGAGCTAAAGCGATCGCTGTTCATGCTCGTACAAGGAAGCAAATGTATAGTGGCAAGGCAGACTGGTCCTACATCAAACAAATTAAAGATGCTGTTGATATTCCAGTCATTGGCAATGGTGATATAACGACACCAGAGGATGCCAAACGAATGTTAGAAGAAACGGGATGTGATGCTGTAATGATTGGTCGTGGCGTCCTTGGAAATCCTTGGCTTGTGGAACAAACGGTCCAATATTTGGAAACAGGAACCTACAATAGAGATATTTCAATCGAGGAACGATTCCACCGTATGTCGAACCATATGGAGCGGTTAATCGCTTTAAAAGGAGAAAAAGTAGCAATGCTGGAGATGCGTAATCATGGTCCGTGGTATGTAAAAGGATTACCAGGAGCTAGTCATGTTCGCAAGGCATTATCCCAAGTTTCAACCAAAGATGACTTACTACAAATTATCGAAGAATATCAGAATCATAGAAAAGAAGGACCACATTAGGTCCTTCTTTTTAAATGATATAGTCGGCGTATTTTTGTTTTTGCAATTGGGAAAGTTCGAGTTCGATAACCGTCCCTTCATTGACATAATTTTGATGGATAATATTATTGTGTTCATTGAGATATGAAACCAGATCTCCTTCTTGAAAAGGGATAAGAAGTTTGACAACTTCATAATCCTTAAAGATCTCTTTCTCAATGAAGTCTAATACTTGGGAAATGGCTTCATTGTCTAATAAACTAACAATGATATATGGAAAGTTTGATGGTTCTATAGCGTGGTCGATTAGGTCGTACTTGTTGTAGATGTATAGTGTTGGTATGTCGTGTACACCAATTTCAGCTAAGGTATCTTTGGTTATTTGAATTTGGGTTTCATAAAATTTATTACTTGTATCAACAACATGAATTAAATAGTCCGCTTCCGTGATTTCTTCCAAGGTCGATTTGAATGACTCCACAAGTTTATGAGGTAAGTTCGATACAAAACCAACGGTGTCTGTTAAAATGAAGTCTTTATTATTGTCAAGAACAATGTGCCTTGTTGCGGTTTCCAATGTCGCAAACAACATATTCTCAACATATACTTTTTTGTCTTCATTGTGGGATGTAACATCAACCAAAGCATTTAATAATGTCGATTTCCCAGCATTTGTATAACCGACAATGGCCACCTTTTTGATGTTGGAACGATCACGTGTTCGACGTTGAACCTGACGGTTTTTGACAACGTCTTCTAGTTCTTTCTGAAGGTTACTTCTTTCGTTAATTATTCGACGTCTGTCTAGTTCCAGTTTCTTTTCACCAGGACCACGGGATCCAATCCCACCTTGTTGACGATTTAAACTGTCTGTTAAGCCGACAAGACGGGGCAACATATAGTCTAGCTGAGCGATTTCTACTTGTAACATCGCTTCTTTTGTGCGTGCTCGTTTAGCGAATATATCTAGAATTAAGAGGGTTCTGTCGATGACACGACAGTCCAATATTTGCTCTAAATTTCGTAATTGCGATCCACTGAGTTCATTGTTGAAGATAACCATATCTGCATTAAGATTGGTGACATAACGCTTGATTTCATCGACTTTACCGGAACCAATGTAAAATTTTGGTGTAATGCGGTTGAGTGATTGAGTAATCGAATAAACGACCTCTAAATTGCTTGCAACTGCTAAATTGTATAACTCTTCCATATAGTAATCTATTGTTCCATCTTGTTTCAAATCTGCGCCAACCAATATTGCTTTGAACATGATTATCACCTCTTGCTATTTATTTTGAACTCACTCCTATTATACAAGAAAAGACGCAAATTTGCGTCTTTTTCTTATAATCCACATTTTAATTGAGCGTTACAGTTTGTACAAGTATGACATCCACCTAGATTTTCAACGGTACCTTCTAAGCATATCGGACAAATATCTCCAGGTTCTACACCGATGTTTCGATCTTGTCGATCACTTCGCATCCCGGGTGTTTTGGATTCTTTTGGTTCCTTTTTCTCTTCTACAAGTTCAACGCCTAGTTCAGCGATATCCACTTGTTTTGGAGCGGATATTTTCTCATCATCATCTTTCGATAATGTCAGTACTTGTGAGTCACGAGAACCATCGACATAAACGGTTCCACCTTTTGCGCCACCTTTATAGAGTCGCATGTAGACTTGTTCGACTTCTTCAACGCTGTATCCTTTTGGTGCATTTACGGTTTTACTAATCGATGAATCGACCCAGTTTTGGATGGTACATTGCATATCGACATGTTCTTCGGGAGTTAGTTCCATGGCACTAACAAAAGTATTTGGTAATGAGCTTTTGTCTAATTCAGGATGTTCTTTGAGATAGTTTTCTACGATTGGAGCATTTACTTCAATGAATTTACCCAAACGTCCACTTCGGAAGTAGGAAAAACCAAAATAGGGTTCTAATCCAGTCGATACGCCAACCATCGTACCTGTTGAACCGGTTGGTGCGATGGTTAATAAGTGTGAATTACGAATGCCGTGTTTGAGAATATCTTGTTGGATATACTCTGGTAATTTTTTTATGTATCCGGATTGCAGTAATTTTTCTTTGCTTCCAAATTGTTCCAAGAAGGGGAATGAACCTTTTTCTTTAGCCAATTTTATGGACTGTTCATACGCATTTGTAGCAATAAATTTGAACAATTTGTCAACGAGTAATTTAGCGTCCTTGGATCCATATCGATGATTGGTCCAAATGAGGAGATCGTGAAGACCCATAATTCCAAGACCAATACGCCGTTCACCTAATGCTTGAACACGATTTTCTTCCAAGAAATAATGGGTTTTATCAATAACGTTATCTTGCATTCGAATTGCTGTTTTTATGGTGTTTTGCAGTTTATCCCAATCGACGACAGCATCATCTTTCTTTACCATATTGGCAAGGTTGATTGCGGCGAGATTACAAACAGAATAAGGTGCTAATGGTTGTTCTCCGCAAGGATTGGTTGATACTACTTTTTGGCCATATCCTTGAGCATTGGTCATTTCATTCGCATTATCAATGAAGAAAATACCTGGTTCTGCGGAGTAAGTTGCACATACATTGATGAGATTCCACAGGTCTTTCGCACGAATCGTACGGTACGTTTTTACGCGATATCCCATCTTTTCCCATTCGCGAACATCGCCAACATGCATCCATTTTTCATCGTAATCTTCTTTTTCTTTATCTTTGTAAGAATCGACATCAGGAAAACGAAGTTCGTAATCCTCGTCATTGTCGACAGCTTCCATAAAATCCTTTGTGACAGCAACACTGATGTTTGCTCCTGTAAGAAAATCAGGGTTATTCACCTCATAATGGCCACCTTTATTGATTTTCTCAAATGCAGTATCCACGATCTGTTTGGAAAATATACCTGGAGTTAAGCGGTTTTGTTCTAAGATGTACTCGTTAATTTGAATCTCGGTTTCTGATAAAGGGACAAATTTTAACTTAGCTTTTGCAGCTTTTATGATGGATTGATCTTCAATGTTATCAATTAGAAATTGAAGTATTTTGGGGTTTTGCATTTTCGAAATGATGAATTCAACAATGTCCGGATGCCAATCTGCCATCATGATCATTTGGGCTCCACGACGCGATCCCCCTTGTTCAACAAGGTGGGTTAATTCACTTAAATCGTGCAACCAACTAACGGCTCCACTTGATTTCCCATTAACTCCTTTTGCCAATGCGTTTTTTGGGCGTAAGGTTGAACCATTCGTTCCGACGCCACCACCACGGCTCATAATTTCCATAACTTGCTTACGGTGATCGCTAATACCACCACGTGAATCATGCACAAAAGGCATTACAAAGCAGTTAAAGTATGTTACATTTGTATTGCTTCCTGCACCAAACAAGACCCGTCCTGCGGGTACTAAGTTTAATGAGGAGACTTCATGATAGAATGAATCGATTACGTCTTGACTTTCATCTTCCCCAAGATGATAAGCGAGCCGTTTTGCGATTTGTTCAAAATAGAGTTCCAATGGTTTATCGAGTTGTCGAATGTTACGAACGATGGTACCATTTTTATCTGCATCTTCAGCACTACCAAGCGATTCTTCCTCTAATTTTATCGTGATATCATCACCATTGATAGCTACTACATTTCCGATTCCGCGAGCGGGGAATTTCGGATCGTACTTAACGACAGTGATTACCAAATCACCGATACTTAGTGTATTTAGAGACAAATCTTTTTGGGTATAACGATCGAGCATTACCAATCGTGATACACCCTCAAATGTCATTTTCATATCATCTGTAATTGGAAACAAATGTGGAAATCCGTTTTGGATATCTTTGTTGATTTTTTCGGTTAGTTGTTTTGTATATTTAATCATCTTTTCAAACCCCCTGGAAAAGTGTAGTACCATTATATAATAAAAGAAAATATATTTGTAGTCTTGACTTTTCATAAATACTGTGAAATCGCTCAAAATAGCCGTTTTCCTAATTGAAAAAATATACAGAAAATTACCCGATTTCTTATTTAGAAAATTGATGATTTTTTTAGAAATACACTCACAAAAACAAAGATGAATATATTAAAAAATAAATTTGTTGGTTTAGTGTTTTTTTAAACTATGCTATAATGAAATGAAGGAGTGGTTTTATGTCAGATATTACTCAATTCGACGTTTTATTGATAAACGTATACTTGCTTGCCATTTTTACCAATCTCATCAAAACAAAAACGATCATTCATTTGTATCGTTTCTTTAAACTGCTTGTTGTTGTTTTGATTGTGGTTGCAATTATTGAAATGGTGCGAGAACAGATTGTGTGGCATGAGGCTTTAATCAAGGGATTACCTATCATACCTTTGTTTGTTGTTACGGTTCAAACGGAATTTGTATTGATATTAAAGAAACTTGGTTTTAAGGGAGGACATCTCTTCTCAAATACCATTGAAGATACGGTTAAAATTGAATTGATAAAAAGTGTTGATTTCCTCTCTAGTAAGCGCATTGGGGCATTGATAACGTTTGAAAAAACAAACTCATTAGATGAATATATCTCAACGGCTTATCCTATTAATGCCCAGTTAAATCATGAGTTGTTATCGACCATATTCTTCCCTAGTACACCGCTGCATGATGGCGCTGTTATCGTACGAATGAGCAATATTGTTTGTGCAGGAGCATATTTTCCACCAACGGAACGATTGGATATACCAAAAACCTTTGGTTCACGGCATCGTGCTGCCATCGGAATTAGCGAGATTACAGATTCTTTAACAATTGTTGTTTCGGAGGAAACAGGGAAGATCAGTGTTGCTGTTGATGGATATTTGGATCACGATATTTCAAAAGAAGCTTTGTTGTTATATCTCGAAAAACATTTGCAATCATAAAGCCAGAAATGGCTTTTTTTTATATCAAGGTGTTATGAAAGTTAATGTGGATAATTACCAAATTTGATAGAATTAGAAATATTAAATATGGTATAATAATGGATAGACTAGAAAACGGGTGATTATGTGGAAAAGTATGATGTTGTCATTATTGGTGGTGGACTTGGGAGTCTAACTACCGCTACATATTTATCGAAGCGACTGCGCAATGTCGCCGTTTTTGAGCAGCAAAAAGACCGTAAACTAGAGTCGTACTCAAAACGTTTCCGTGATTCGGAAAACTCGAACTTTAAATATACATTCCACCATCACGATATGGGTGGAGTTCATCGTGGAGACTTGTTCTATGAATACCTAAAACAGTGTGGGATAGCGAATAAGTTTGAGTTTTACGATAATTTTCACACGATGATTGTTACACGAGATCGTCAATTGGTACGTCGCCCAAACAATATGAAAGATTTCAAGACTTACTTAGTTCGACGATATCCCAAACAACGTGATGAAATTCATCGTTTGTTTACGGATATAATGGCTCATTATAAGGATTTCCGGGTTCAAAAGCAAGCTCGACTCATCAATGCTGAATTTACGTTATCAAGTGTATTGATTGAATGGGGCGATTTAAGTTTGCGTGATGTACTGGAAAAATATATTAGTGACGAACGAGTAATAGACGAGTTCACACTAACCTACAATTCTGTTGGACTACAACCAGAAGATATTAATGCGTACCATTATTTCATTAAGTGGTTTGATACATTTATTGACGGAAATCACTTTATAACGACATCGTATGATCAAATTGTGCAAACACTTACCACTGAGATTTCAAAAACACGAGAAAAAATCTTCATGAACCGTTCGATTAAAGATGTTATTATCAAAAATGACAAAATTGTTAAGGTCATTGATGATGATGACAATGTGATTGAAGCGCGACACTTTATCATCAATATGAGAACTGATGAATTTGTTGATCGTTACGCACCAAAACGGCTAGATATAAAGGAAAAGTTCTTGTCGATGTATCCTAAAATTGAAGTCGAACTCTTTGTCAATCAAGCATATATCGGCTTAAATTGTGCACCAGAAGAAATCGACATGTTCGACAGTCAGTATATATTTAGTGAAGTGGAAGACGATGCTGTACGAATTCTCAGTATAATCAATTATAAGGCCTATGATGACAAGGCTTGTCCGGACGGTAAAACGGCTTTATTAGTAGAGTTTGTTGATGATAATACACCACGAAAAACAAAGTTAGAGGAAGTGGTTTCTCAGTTATTAGCTTATTTCCCTAAGGCAAAAGACCACATTACGTTGCAACGTATTGGAGCGAAAATCCCGTATATGAGTAGTTTGGCTTCCCCTGAATACTGGGAAGGAAAGACGATTAATGATTTGTTTGAAATTGATGATTACAGCGATATTAACCCATTTCCCAATGCTTATTTCATTGGATCTTGGATGAAACCAGAAGCTGGAATTACGGGTATAATTCAAACTGGAGTAGAATATGGTGACATCATTGATGATCTGATCTATCATGGTGAAGATGATGACTATTTCATTAATCATGATGAACTGATGAATATTATTAATCACCAGTTTATCCCAAATTCACTGGGCAAAGTGGAGAAGAACATTCAGTTCTTTATTGGTAAAGACTCGTATTATATTCGAACCAAAGGGGCGCATCAGCGTTTGTACAAGGGTGTTAGTGATATTTCGGATATCATTATCATAGCAACGAATGAGACATTATATGATTTAAGTGTTGGTAATACAACGCTAGATAAAGCGATTTCCAATGGTACACTTGAATATGTTGGTAGCGAAGAATTTCTCAATGAAGTCATGGAAGCTTTTGATATGGGAATTGAGATTACAAAACCAATAACGTATCAGTATGTTCAAGGAAAATGGGGAAATATTATCTTTCTTGTTCAAATGGCACTTCTTCTGATTTCGAATCTACTGGCAAACTACCATTACAACGTCATTATTGGTCCAGTTACCTTGGCTCTATTTGGTGGTACGGTATATTTCAAATATCGGATGGTACACAAGATATCTGTATTTGAGTACTTTGTTCTTGGTTTATACTTCATTTTATCAGTGTTGAGTATATTTATACCGTATATCAACGAAATGAAGGATGCCAAATATACGCTTGGTATCTTTTCGATATACCTTTTAGGCACCTGGTTGATCAACCGTCCATTAGCATATTCGTATATTCGACATGATTATCGTACGGATTATACTAGAACGAAGCTATTTGTCAAGATGAGTGGTGGGTTAACGTTTATTTGGGGAATGACATTCTTTGTCATCTTGATCATGGACATTACACTAATTCGTAGTTATGCTTCCTTAGCATACTACATGATTCCACTATCGTTCTACCTATCAATTTTCTATCCATCATCCTACATCACGGGTTATATTGACTAATGGGAGTGATTTTATGAACCCACTACTTCTTGTAGGTATTATCGCTGCATGGTTTATCTATGCGATAATCATTAAATTAACAAAGAAACGAAAGTACGACTATTCTTTCATAGTCGCTTTTGTTTTTTTATTGGCATTTGGTTACCTCTACTTCTTTGAAGACTTTGAAGGAGTATATTATACCTGGTATTCATACATTACTGTCGGTTTCTTCGCGTTTTACATGATTATTGATAATTCGGTACTCTTATTTAAGAAAAACGTCTCAGAATTCGATTTTCATGACCTTGAGCAGAAACTTGAGTATGTTTCTTCATCATCTGAACTATTAAGACAACGATTTATATCAACCATCGAGTTGCTCCGTGATGGAATTTCCTTCCGAGATGGGGATCAGATCTTTGGATCGGATCGATTTATTGAAATAATTGGTGTAAAAGACAATGAAATTCCTGTAGAGGACTTTGAAAACTTAATCATCAAAGAAGATCTTGTTGAGTACCATTCAAAACTGGAAAAATGTTCGAGAAAATACCCGACATATCGTATTAAATATCGCATCAAAAAAGATGGAAAAAAAATATGGGTTGATGAACATGGTAAGATGATTATTTTACACAAAAAAAGATCTTACATTTCTTTAATTAAACCACTTGATATAAGACGGTATCCAGAGAGTGAAGTTGATGTATTAAATAACCTCGCTGGACACAAAGAAATGTATCAAGAAATGCAACGTCTTCATCGTAAAAAAAACGCGTATCATTTTGTCTTAATTTACTTAACTAATATACCAAAGATTAATGAAAAATATGGACGAGAATTTGGTGATTTGATGATGGGAGAATATCTCTCTCAAATACGATTTAAATTCATTAAAGACAATCAAAGTTTATTCCGAATTTCTGGTATAAAATTTGGATTAATCATTAAAGAGAAAAGTAAGTTTGACATTCTCGATCGTGCTCTTGTTGGCTCTGGAGAACTCTTTACTATGCATATGAAATTTGGTGGAGTAACACAAACAATTTATCCCAATCTAGGAATCTCAGAATCACCTTATGAAGGGAAAAAACCAGAGACAGTATTACAAGAAGCTGAACAAGCGCTTCAGCAAACATTTCATGATTCATTTGGCCAGTCATTCTGTTTCTTTAACCGAAAGTAGCTATAAAGAATATAGTCTTTTGATGTGAATGGGTTTATAAAAAAAACAAAAGAATAAGCAATCATATTCATTTGTTTTTTATTGACGCAATTTACAATAGATATTTGTGGAAAACTCAAATAAAGTATACAAATTAATATTCATAAAATCTTAGTAAGGAATGTATTTTAGATAACAAAAAATATGTTTTAAAATAGTGTATGAAAATTTTGCAAACGATTCAAAAATATGATTATTATAAATCTATATTTTATGTCTAGAAAAAGTTGAAAATATTGGTCATTAAAAACTTAAAATGTTACAATAGAATTGTGCTACATAAACAACAAATTTATAGTTTGAAAATAGGTGATTGATGAATGGAATTTACAGCAATAATTACTGCCGCTGGAAGTGGTACAAGAATGGGTTTAGAATTCAATAAAATATTCTTAAAAATCAATGGTAAAAGAGTGATTGATTACAGTATTGAATTTTTCGAAAATTATCCATTTTGTAAAGAAATAGTACTAGTATCATCAGATGCTGATTTTAACTTCATGTATGATCAATATCATCACCGTGTTACTAGTATTGTTGTAGGTGGAAGAACACGTCAAGAAAGTGTATTTAAAGCGCTTAATAAAGCGAAATACGAATATGTATTAATTCATGATGCGGCTCGACCATACATAAGTTCTGTAAAAATTGATCATTTAGTGAAAGATATGGTTACTACTTCTGCTTCTACACTTGCTGTTTCGGTTGTTGATACGATAGTAAAAACAAGCGGAAACCGCTTAAATAAGACGTTGGATAGAAATGAATTGGTTGCCATTCAAACACCTCAGGCTTTCTTTAAGGATTTATTGCTTGATGCCCATAGAAAAGCACGTAATTCACGGTATCAAGCTACCGATGATACAGATTTAATACGGCGTTTTACTACAGTTATGCCATCTTATGTAGAAGGTGATTATCGCTCTATTAAGCTAACTACTAAAGAAGATATTCCACTATTGGAGGTGATTTTATGATCCGTATAGGACATAGTACGGATACCCATCGATTGGAACCGGGCTATCGTTTGTTGATAGGTGGTGTACGTATTCCCCATGTCAAAGGAAGTGTTGGTCACAGTGATGGAGACTGTCTCCTTCACACAGTGTGTGAATCGCTAATTGGGGCTCTTTCCCTAGGAGATTTGGGTAGTTTATTCCCAGATACTTCCGAAGAGTTTCGAGGCATTAATTCTTCACTATTGGTCCGAAAAGTGATGGAGAAGATCATCGAGCGTGGATATCACGTCGTTAATATTGATTCAACGGTCTATTTAGAACGTCCAAAATTGCAGCAATACATTCCTCAAATACGTGAGAATATCGCTTCATTACTGCATATTGAACCTGAATTTGTCAGTGTTAAGGCGACCACAGGCGAACGTGTAGGAATTATTGGTCGAGAAGAAGCCATCATGACCGAGAGTGTTGTCTTGGTTTCAAACGATTAAATATCAGTAGAGAATTTATCGTTTCATATATAGAAGACTCCTTCTTCAAGCAAATTTTCGAAAATTTGGTAAGTGGGAGATGAATATATATCATTTCTGGTGCAGAAATGCTTTGCATTTTCGAAAATATTGCGTTTTCTGCATTTTGCCACTTCTACAACAATATGATAGTATGCAAGTAGGTAAATACTAGAAGGGAGTAAAAACAGAAAACAAAAGAATAGATATTACATAGAGGATGGGACAACCTTGATAGCTCGATTGATTTGCGCGCGATAGTGCGCATTACCCGAGAAGCCCCTACTTCAACAATACCTATTGTAAGTAGTGGGAGTGTTCACTTAACGGATTATTGATTACATGGAAATGGCTATATAAAGATGTTTTTGATATTTTGAATAATACTTATATTCTTCATAATCGATTTACTAGAAGTCTGATATATGTTATGGTACAATACAGTAATACCAGAAGAAGTAGGAGGGTACACTATGATAGAAACCGATCATGGCTATTTTGAAATCATTAAGGATTACAAGGAAGCCCTTGAAATAAAGATGTTTAACGATAAGTATGTTCCGTACTTAAATCGTTATAAGTATATTGTTGGCGACTATAGTGCTGATATGTTACGTTTAAAGGGTTTTACCGACAAAACCGTAGAAACAATACCAGATTATTTAATGGAGTCTTGTACGCCAAATGCACCGTATTTTGTATTGCGTCGACTCAACAAAAAGAAACCAAAAAATTAGCGTTTTATTAGGTCCTATTTTAAAAACGATGTATACTATTGTTGCAATATCATTTGAGGTGATTTCATGAATGACGAAATGATAGAAAAACAAGTAAAAGAAATCATACGAAAAATTCGACCTTATATCCAACGTGATGGTGGTGACATTCGCTATGTACGTTTCGAAGACGGAATCGTATTTGTTGAAATGTTAGGTGCATGCGTTGGTTGTGGAGCACTGGATTCGACTCTAAAAGACGGGATTGAAACCATCTTGTTAGAAGAAGTACCAGGAATCATTGGTGTCGAGAATATTTAAGATAGAAAATCCATCGGATTTTCTTTTTTTATTCATTTACACAGCAAAATTTGATATACTGTTTACGAGTAATCGAATATGAGGTGTTTCATCAATGAACAAGGGAAGCATTGTTAAAGGAGAGATTACTGCAATTAAGCCATATGGAGCGTTTGTAAAAATCGATGATCAATATGTGGGATTAATCCATATATCCGAATTTAGCGATGGATTTGTCCGTAATATTGAAGATTACGTTGCTGTAGGCGATGTTATGGAGCTAAAAGTGCTCGACGTACAAGATCACAAACTCAGCTTATCGTTTAAAGCATTGCATAAACGTAAAAAACGATACAATATTGTCTTAAAAAGCGGGTTTTCTCCTTTAAAAGAAAAACTTGATCAATGGATCGAGAATTATCACAAAAAACGATGATTATCATCGTTTTTTTATTGTTATATGGCTATACAAATGAACAATGTTGTGATACTATTTAATCGATAAAAGGAGGTATAACATGAACAAGCAAATAACCGTAGATATTACAAACGCAACGTCATTTATAGATGAAGCTTTATTACCAAACATTGAGCAAGAAATTAAACAAGCGCATAAAACACTTGTAAAGAAAACTGGTGCAGGAAGTGATTACACAGGTTGGGTAACATTGCCTAACGATTATGACAAAGGTGAATTTTCCCGAATTCAAAAGGCTGCGAAGAAGATCCAAGAAGATAGTGATGTACTGCTAGTGATTGGAATTGGGGGCTCTTATTTGGGGGCAAAAGCTGCATTGGATATGTTGAATAAGCATTTTGATAAAGACCAATCCTTAGAAATCATATTTGTCGGACATCATATTTCATCATCTTACATTGCTGATTTATTGGATTATATTGATGGGAAAGAGCTATCTATCAACGTAATAAGCAAGTCTGGTACGACGACAGAACCAGCAATTGCCTTCCGAATTTTTAAACAGGTACTCCTTGATAAATATGGACAAGAAGAAGCGAATAAACGAATTTATGCAACTACGGATAAAGCGCGGGGTGCATTACGCTCCTTAGCCGATAAAGAAGGCTACGAGACATTCATCGTTCCTGATGATGTTGGTGGTCGTTACAGTGTTCTTACCCCTGTAGGGTTATTACCAATTGCTGCTTCGGGAGTCGATATTGAAGCGATGATGCGAGGTGCACAAGATGCACTACAAGAATATACAGTAGAAAATCTAAGTAATCCCGTCTATAAATACGTTGCTTTGCGCAATTTATTATATCGAAGCGGTAAAAAGATTGAAATGCTCGTCAATTATGAACCATCATTATTCTTTGTTGGTGAATGGTGGAAACAATTATTTGGTGAGAGTGAAGGAAAGGATCATTTGGGAATTTTCCCATCAAGTGCATCCTTTAGTACCGACTTACATAGTTTAGGACAATATATTCAAGATGGTGAGAGACATCTATTTGAAACGGTATTAAACGTTGATAATCCACGACGGGAAATCGCTGTACCAAGCGATGAACGAAACCTTGATGGATTGAACTACTTAGCCAATAAAACCGTTGATTTTGTCAATAAAAAAGCATTTCTTGGAACCCTTTTAGCTCATACTGATGGCGGAATACCAAACATTATTGTGAATCTTCCAGATACTTCTCCTTATACATTTGGTAAAATGGTGTACTTCTTTGAATTGGCCTGTGGAATTAGTGGATACGTTTTAGGAATTAATCCATTTAATCAACCTGGTGTAGAAGCATACAAGAAAAACATGTTTGCATTATTGGAAAAACCAGGATATGAAGAGTTAACCAAGGAACTAAAAAAACGTCTATGAAAAGCGATTCATATTGAATTGCTTTTTTTCTTGATTATTTTACATTCTTTGATACAATAAGTTGTTACAAAAGGAGGATATAGATATGAATGAAGTAGCATTGGAATGGTTGGGGTACATAGCATCCGCAATTGTCTTAGTTTCGCTCTTAATGAGTTCAATCGTGAAGTTGAGATGGATCAATTTAGTAGGAGCATTATTGTTTGGGGCTTATGGGTTTATGATTTTAAGTTATCCAACAGGCTTTATGAATCTCGGGATTGCGATAATAGATATTGTGTACTTAATCAAAATGTATGGATCTAAAGAGTATTTTACAATTCTGCCAATTACCGAGGATCATCAATATTTAGACTCCTTTATTGACTTTTATCGTGACGAAATTGAACAGTATTTTGACTTAGAAAATATTCATATACGTGATGCAAAAGTGAAATTATACATTCTACGTAATATGACAACAGCTGGTGTATTTGTGGCTGACGAAGTGGATGATTCTACTTTAGAAATACGTCTAGATTACGCTATTCCCCAGTATCGAGACTTTAAACTTGGCAAGTTTATTTTCCAAGAGAATAAAGCATATTTTACGGAGTTTGGAATTACATCATTAATTGCCTATAGCTACAATCCATTGCACGATAAGTACTTACGAAAAATGGGGTTTGTTG
The DNA here is from genome assembly GCF_014023125.1 of Candidatus Xianfuyuplasma coldseepsis. GTDB lineage: Bacteria > Bacillota_I > Bacilli_A > Izemoplasmatales > Izemoplasmataceae > Xianfuyuplasma > Xianfuyuplasma coldseepsis. Next base: position 799,246 of record NZ_CP048914.1, on the reverse strand, counting down.
AAACCGAAGAAAACGGAGTAACAAAATATATATTTAACATATAAAAAGACGCAAAATTAGCGTCTTTTTTACTTGTATGCACGAAAATGAATATTCTTATTTGTTGATTGAACTTCAACGGTCGTAACATCGATGAACTTCTCACCATCGGATTGGCCAATTTGGGGCGTTGTGAATGATGCCTTTATATGGCGCCCTCTCTTGTGGAATACATACCGTTTGAACCGGGTGTGAAGACCGAAGTAGACAGAAGAAAAGATGACGAGTAGTAGGTATTTTGGAACTCTGTGTACGACAAGAATCTCCAAATCTTCATCATAGAGGTTTGCGTCCGGTGTCATGCGCATTCCGCCACCAACAAATTGGCCATTGTTGATGATTAACGTGTATGCTTTTTTAAAGTGGTAGGATTCTCCATCAATAGTGACGTCCAAGGGTTCGGGTACAAAGTTCATCATCGCTCGAAATGAGGAGAGGAAATAGGTTAATTTTCCTTTGTTTTTTGCGTTATCCACATAGTCGATAACGAGCCCATCTAAGCCAATTCCCGTTCCATTTATAAAGTAATGTTTATCCGTATTATCCAACGTATTTTCCATGATAAATTGAGGTTTGTGATCTTGTATTTTTAGGGTGCGTAAAAAGTCGTTACCAGATCCATTTTTCTTGAGGTAAATATCCGGTTGCAGATCATAATGAACAATATTGTTCACGAGATTGTTAATCGTGCCATCACCACCTAAGAGGATGATGTTTTGAAAGTGAGTGTGTTCATCGAGGTAAGATGTCACATCGTCAATTTTCAATATACTCTTAAGCCGAAACGGTTTATTCGCTTTCTTATAGGCTTTGATTAGTTTGTGGGTCTGGATATTTCCACGACTATTTTTTGATTTTGGGTTGTATAGAATGAGATCCATAGGAATTCCCCCTTGATACAATTATATCATGAAAAAATATAACATAATCTTTTATTATGTTATAATTGTAATATATATTTTTTGAGTTGGTGAGACGATGTATAAAGAACGTATTGTAAACAATGTGGAGGATATGAATGACTTTGCTCAACAGTTGAGTACCCATGTATTTCCCGGGTTTGTTTTGTGCTTGGAAGGTGATTTAGGTGCAGGGAAAACCACACTTACCAAATATCTCGGAAAAGCCATTGGTATTGATGATATGATTAATAGTCCTACGTTTACAATTATGAAAATATACGAAGGAAAATTACCGCTTTATCACATGGATGTGTATCGATTGAATGGAATTGGTGCAGATTATGATTTAGAAGACTATATTTATCGGGATGGTCTTTGTGTGATTGAATGGTACAAGCATATTATAGACAGTTTACCAGAAGACCGTTTGGTGATTGAGATTGAGATTCAAGGGCCAACGAAACGGTTATTAAAAATGGAAGGACATGGTACTTATGAAGCAATTGTTGAAGCGCTTAGCAATTGATACAGCCACTAAATATCTATTCATTGGGTTGTATGAAGATGATACCTGTCTCACATCGTACTACAAACCAGGGGATAATGATCACAGCGTGAAGTTGATGAGTATGATTGAAACGATGTTTGATGAAGTAGGTTGGAGTATTGCTGATTTGGATGAAATTATTATCGGTATTGGTCCAGGGTCTTATACGGGGTTACGGATTGGTGTCGTTGTAGCAAAGATGTTTGCTTGGAATAATTCCATACCAGTAAAAACGGTAAGTAGTCTAGCGTTGGTGGCTAGTTCATATGTTGGCAGTAAATATGTTCTAGTAGAGTTTGATGCAAGACGTGGAAATTCATTCTTGGGATTGTATAAAAGAACTGGAAAATCGCTAGAATTGGTTGATAATGAACAGTTAACAAATTTAGTGGATTACAAGAAATCATTGGATGTTCCGTTTGATACAATCAGTAATGGTGAACCGAATATGAGCGTATTATTAACGTCTGATTTATTTGATGAAGTTATTGATATTCATGGACTTAATCCTAATTATTTACGAAAAACAGAGGCCGAACGCAATTTAGAGAATTCATAGGATATTCACACTTATAAAGTGTGACTAGGATATAGTTATAGTAAGGCAAAAACATGGAGGTGGTGATGTAGTGGGTATCTTGACAATCAAGAATTTACATAAAAGTTACAAGCATGGTACCAACACCACACACGTGTTAAAAGGTATTAACTTGGATATTGAAGAAGGTAGTTTTGTGTCGATCTTAGGCCGTAGTGGATCGGGAAAAACTACTCTTTTGAATGTTTTAAGTACATTGTTGGAGTTTGACAAAGGGTCGATTCATATTGATGGCCAAAATATAAGCAAATTAGGCACACGGAAAATAAATGTCATTCGTAATAATTATATCGGTTTTGTCTTTCAAGAATTTAATCTTGTGAAAGACATGAGTGTCCTCGATAACGTTGCAACGCCAATGATTTTAAATGGAGTACGTTTTAAAGAAGCACGGGAACGAGCACTTGTCGCGCTGCAACAAGTGGGATTAGAACAGTATGCAAAAGTCCGTCCTGTAGAGTTATCGGGTGGGCAACAGCAACGGGTAGCGATTGCTAGAGCCATCGTCAACGACCAAAAAATCATTCTTTGTGATGAACCAACAGGGGCACTGGATGATTATACTGCTGTTGAAATCTTGAAGTTGCTCAAACAATTATCGGAAACAAGAACTGTCATTATGGTTACTCATGATGAGGAGTTCGCGAAAAAATACAGTAATCGCATCATAATGTTGGTAGATGGTAATATCGTCAAAGATGATATCTTGGAAGATATTCCAGTAAAAGCACCTTCACAAAAACGCAAACTATCCGACCATCGTGCCGGTTTTTTAAATTTATTCACGTATTCTTTTGTCAGTATGGATATTGATAAGAAGAAATTTGGTAATACCTTTAGAACATTTAGTATTTCACTGACATTGTTTATTGTTGTGTCGATTATCAATCAGAATTTAGACGTCTTTACCAAACGGTATTTGGATTTCTTTGTTCAAAGCGAGGTTGCGGATCGCAATATAATCCTCGATTTTATCTACCAATTCTTAGAACAGAATATTACCCAGTTGATTCAAGTGATTTTGTATATATTGATTGGCTTCTGTATTGTGTCGTATCTCTTTGTATTTACGATAAACATTATTACAAAGAAACGGGAAATAGCTGTATTAAAGGCATTTGGGGCATCCCAAGAAGAGATTGGAATATTGTTTATGCTTCGCCCGATTAAGTTTACAATGGCGATTTTCAAAGATACCTTGTTGTATACATTTATCTTGATGTTGTTATTGAATGGTGTGTTTGATTTTCAAGCGATACTCTATGTCGAATATTATGATTTCGTTGTCAATATCGTTCAGGTCATTTATGGTACGTTGTTGTCCTTTACAATCAATATTGATTCCCCTCTTATTGATTTTCACATTCACTATCTCCATGTACTACCAATATTCTTTATTGTACTCGTGCTCTTTATGATTGGAAGTTTGATTCCAGCGTATAAGATTTCACGTAGTAACACAATCAGGATGTTAGCAACCGAATGATTGAACTACGGAATTTAACAAAAGTATATGAGACAGTGAATTATAACATTATTGCGTTAAGCGATATTCATTATCGACTAGACAAAGGGGAAGTCGTTGTATTGCTTGGTAAAAGCGGTAGTGGTAAAAGTACCTTATTGAACATTTTAGGTGGATTTGATCGTGAATATGCCGGTCATTACATCTTAGATGGCGAAAGTATGAAAGAAAAGTCCGAACGGGAGATCGATACCATCCGTAAACGTAAAATCGGGTTTGTCTTTCAACATTACGTATTGCTCAATAATCTTACCGTTATTGAGAATGTTGAGTTGGCACTCCGGGTTATCGGTGTCGTAAACGCAGGTAGTCGCCGCCGGGCATCTTTGCATGCGTTAAAACTAGTGGGCTTGCAAGAACATGCCGATAAATATCCCTATGAGTTATCCGGAGGACAACGCCAACGTGTTGCGATTGCTCGGGCATTTGTTAAGAACCCAGATGTGATCATAGCGGATGAGCCAACAGCAGCACTTGATTCTCGTACTTCCAATGAAATATTGGAGCTATTAAAAGATTTGTGTCGGACCAAATTATTAATTATTGCGACGCATAACAAAGCGATTGTCCGCGATTTTAGTTCTCGTGTTATAGAACTAAAAAGCGGATACACCATTCGTGATGAATTAATTACCGATCCAAGTAAAGTACGGGTAGATGAACTGGATTTAATCATTGATAAAGAAATCAACCAAGATAATGAAATCATTGAACAATTGATTGATATTGAGACTCGTATTGATGAGGATAATAAGGCAACCGTATTAAAAGATTTGGGTGTCGATTTATCCGAGTTCCGCTTAAACAACAATGAAAAATTCAATATTGATGATGAATTACGACGACGTTTAATCAAGGAACGGATGCAGAATTCAAAACTATCGACACGGATATATCGCTTCTTACAAACATCGGATGATTTTCATGGTAAGAAAAGCTATGCGAACAAGTCCTTCTTGCGGAATATTGGGCTACATTTGTTTAGTGCGATGATTTTTACGGTGTTTCTATTAACCATTGTATTTGGGTTAAATTTTGTAAACGAAACCATTGGTGGATTTAACGAAAAAGCCCTATATACCCGCACGATGAACAATGAAAATGAGATTTTCTTTGTTCCAAGTGTGTATCTCAGTCCGGAAAAGGAAACAGATTTAGGCGTCATTTATCAATATGAGGATAAACGCCCGCGTTTCATCAGTGATTTTTCGCAAACTGAAATAGCGGAAGATCCCTTCTTTGAGACCTTGTTAGATGATCCGTATTTCCAATACTATTATCAAAAAGAGAAGCTGTATTATATTGAGTCTGAGCTAGATTCTTCGGGTGCGGATGATGTGTTTAACATTTATTATAACAATTCAAATATCATTTTCCGTGATACAAATGAAGCGATTTTGTTTGAACAGCTACAGTATACTTATGAAAGTATTTATCAGTTCGCAGAACCGAATGTTTATGTGACGAACTTCTTGGGATTGGACCTCGATCAACAAGTAACCTATCCGTTTGATTTTCTCTATGCGGAATCGAACGAAGCCATTTTGAATAAGCATATGTTAGAAGGCGGGAAATTGCCTGAGGAAGCGGATGAAGTCGTGATTCCGGTGGCGTACTTGTTTGATTATGAAATCCTAAATCCGAGTGATTTTAAAGATGATCACGGAAATGTTATGGAAGTGATCCCAAGTGGACGGATTACCGAAGCATTCTTTGAATTGTCTGAAGAAGAACGAACGCTTGATATCACCAAGAATATCATTACAATCGACAATAGTGATAGTAATTACACAATGAGTTACGATACCGAGACTACGACCTTTGAAGTGGTAGGGTTAATCAACTTTGATGGGGATATTAATCCGTACTTAGAAATGTTGGATTCGTCGTTATCAACGACCCTATCCAACGATACGATGAGTTTCGTATTCAGTACTGAAGCGGAGAATGACATTAACTTCGAAATTGTTGACAATGCTACTGTGGGGGATTTTGAGAAAGATATTTTATACGCTGAAATTTCAACGGAAAACTATGAACTATATGAAGTAGATACAATCATTAATGATTTTGATGAGGCGTTTATCGGAGAATTGAAATCCGATTATGTCGAATTCATGGATTTACTTGTGACAACGCTTCAAGATGCAACCGATGTGGTTGCGGACTATGTTCGTGCGGACATCAATGGTGAGAATCCAGATGCATCTGTACTAACGCCACTAGTGGATGATGAACTATTTCCTGGTTTGACGCATCGCGATTTATTGCGATATTACTTAGCACAACATATGTCGGTGGTAAGTGATGTTGGTGGATTATCGAGTGAGTTATCGTACTTATGTCCAAGTTGTAGTACAACGGATGATGCGATGGATATGCTCGATAATGCGGATACCGCCTATATTCGTTTAAAACAAAGCTCGCAGTATATTGATGTTCTTGAGAATTATGGTGATTATTCTCGATTAACGTATCAAGAGAGCACCAATCTAATCATTTTTAACGAATATGGACATCGATTAAGTAACTTATATGAAACCACTGCAAATGATGAAAATCTTGAATTGCGCATTAGTCGTTTGTACTTAAAAGAAAGTGGATCAATTTCATCGCTGATATATATCATTGTCCCACGTAGCTTACTGGAGACATTTAGTGCGATTGACTTTATAGGTATTTTCATTAATATGATTGAACGATTGGAAAGCAATGAGCGATTTGTCGACTTCTTAGAAACAACAAATCTTGATATTTTAATATCCAGCCTGACAACCAATGCGATTCGCAGTATTGTCATGGTGATTTTGTATGTGGTGATCTACGTCATCTTGTTTGTCAGTGTTGCGTTCTTAAGCATTGTATTAATTAACTTGTATGGCAACATCTATGAAACAGCGACAAGACGTCGGATTAAAGAACTTGCAAGTTTACGGGTTTTGGGTACGAGTTATGAGGACATCCACTCGATGGTACAACTGGAAAATCGCCGTGTAGCGCTGTTTAGTTATGGTGGATTTGTGGTTATATTATTCCTCTTAAGTCGCTTGGAATTCTTCACAAATGCACCAATCAGTCATTTCTATATGCCGTTATTAGGGTTATTCTTTGACTTTAATTTATATGATGTCTTTGTCCTCAATGCGATGGTTATTGTCTTTGTATCCTTGTTGTTCTACCTATTTATATACAAGTTAATTATCAAACGTGTATCCACACGTAAAATTGCGAATATCGATACCATTCAAGCGATACGGGATGGTGATAACCTATGATCGAAGTACGCGATTTAGAAAAAGTATATCCTACAAAAGAACGTGACTTTGTTGCTTTGAAAGGTGTCAACCTTAAGTTCGAAGCAGGCGAGTTTGTCGCGATTTTAGGTGAGTCCGGAAGTGGGAAAACCACATTCTTAAATATGATTAGTGGTGTCGATGCGAAAACCAACGGTAAAATTTTCTTTAATGAGCTGGACGTTGATAAATTTAACGATGCCAAATGGCGTGAAATACGGAATACAGAGATTGGATTCATCTTTCAACGGTTCAATTTAATTGATCATTTAACCGTTTTAGAGAACGTTGTCTTACCGCTTATCTTAACTGGTTCTGACAACAATGTTGCTCGCAATATTGCCCGTCGTCTGTTGAAAGAAGTGGAACTCGAAGGTGTTGAGGATAAGCTTGCTACTGAATTATCCGGAGGACAACGGCAACGTGTCGCGATTGCGCGGACGATTATTGTCAATCCAACAATCATTCTAGCCGATGAACCAACCGGTGCACTCGATAGCACAACTGCAAAAGAAATCATGAAATTATTGCAGAAATTTGCTGCAGGGCGAATTATCATCATGGTTACGCATGATGAAGATTTGGCATATCGCAACGCGACGCGCGTTGTTCGGCTTCATGATGGGGAAACTGTTAGTGATGAGATTGTGCGGGAAAAGAATAGTACGACGAGGGATTTAACCAATCGCTTATTGTCCTATGAAGCACGGATTAGTCGTCGGTTAAAACGCCGTTTGGTAAAACAATATCCTGAGTTAGAAGATGAGTTGGTTGTTGGAAAACGACATATGGTTCCAATGCAACGGAAATACATTCCGAATAATCCAGTCTTTACGCGGAAAATTGCCCGTGAAAACTACAAGCAAAAACGACGCATAAATCGTCGAATTTTATGGAGTTTCGTGATTAGTATCAGCATGTTGTTGATTGTTAATATTGTTATGAAGAATATCACAGCCTATAATTTCAATTTATTTGACATTAATAACAATTATCGTCAGTATTTGGTGACAAACTATGAAGATTCAAGTGATGTGATTACTACCTTAGAAGGTATGGATACAGTCGATGAGGCAGCATTGTATTATGAACACTATGTACAAGAGATGTATTTGGTCTATGGTGAGGACGCTGATGATTTCTTACCGATTACATCGTCGAAAACCACCTATAACAAAGGTGTGTTTAGTCCGAAGATGGTGTCATTACCAGAAGATCGGGATAATTTTTATTTGAACAGCCAATTGATTGCGGGTATATATCCGAGAGAAAACAATAACGTCTTGGTAAGTAGTGAGTTTCTACTAACAAGATTTTACGGGTATTCCATAGAATCGGTGTACAACCAGGATTATACAGGTACACTTCCCAAACGATTGGATTACTTTGTTGGGAAATCCTTGTATATTTGTGGGGAAACGCTAATTGACGGCGGAAATGATATTACCAATGATCGGATTACAGATCCCGAAGGTAGTTGTTTTGAGTTTGTTATTTCTGGGGTATTGAATAGTTATTATAAAGGCATTGATTATGTTGGCCATATCTTTACACCAAACGAAGGTTTTGATCAGTACTTATACCATCTTGAATACAATTTGGGATTCACACGTGTCGATGAATATTACGATGAATACGTAAGTTTCTATTTGGATGACATTGATCAAGGCATTGAAATCAATGCGTTAAGTACGGAATTAGATGCGGATGTAAATAATTACGAATTACGTGAATATCAAGAGAATAAGTCGTTGGAAGACATGCTATATTATATGTATTTAGCGATTTTCTTCAGTTTAATTATCATCAGCGGTACGATTGATATCAATATTGTGTCCTCCAGTGTTGTTTCACGGATTCGTGAGATTGGTATTTATTCCTGTATCGGTGTCAGTAAGAAAAGCATTCGGAATATGTTTGTGTTTGAAACTGTGGAAACAGCGATCCGAATTGTATTAATTAATAGTGCTCTTTATGTAGGGATTGCATATGGATTTAGATGGCTTTATAAATACATTGTTGTGGATTTAACGGTGTTTGAGCCATTATTTGGTGTAAATGAAATGTTCAGTTACGAAATTGGATTTACGATATCGGTAATTGCAGGAGCCGTTGTGTTCTTGTTTGCAAGTGTGCTTATTCCATCGTTTAAAGCAGCAAACATGCGTGCAATTGATGCCCTTAGAAGTGGGTGATTAGATGTCTAGAGGCGATATTATCTTACGCCTGGTCGATGTCACCAGGGTATATGAAACAAAAGAAGAGCGTAAAATTGTTGCATTGAACAAGGTTACGACGTCTTTTAAACGTGGCGAATTTGTTGCTGTAGTAGGAAAAAGTGGATCTGGTAAATCGACATTGATCAATATTCTGGGAGGATTGGATACACCTACAAGTGGCGATTACTTCTTGGAAGGAAATAACATTGCGCGCATTAATGAAGGGCAATGGGATGCAATTCGTAATGAGAAAATTGGATTTATTTTCCAGGAATATCATTTAATTGAATATTTAAGTGTGTATAAAAACGTTGAGATTGCCTTGAAATACCAACATGAAACCAGTCGTAAAAGCCGGGTAGCAAAGATTCATGATGTGTTAACACGAGTTGGTTTGGCGGATCATATGCATAAATTACCAGGACAATTATCCGGAGGACAACGTCAACGTGTAGCGATTGCCCGGGCTCTGGTTAAAGATCCGGCCATCATTTTAGCCGATGAACCAACCGGTGCACTCGATCATAAAACGAGTGAAAATGTGATTGAGCTGATTAAGGGATTAAGTAAAGAACGTTTGGTTATTGTTGTAACACATGACAGGGGAATCGCGAATGAGCATGCAACGCGGATTATTGAGCTTGCAGAGGGGCGTTTTACCAGTGATTTGATCCGGGAGGATATCGAACAAACGTATCAGAATGTATACCGTAAAACAAAACCAACAAACTTGAATATATGGGATAAATTTGAATTGACGTTCTCAAAGATACGATCGCAGTTGTTGCGGACGTTCTTTACAGCGTTATCGTTAGCTTTAGCGTTCAGTTTTACAATCCTCTTTAGTGGAATTGAACAAGGGATTAGCGATAGTTATGATGCCTATTTTGAAGCGCTTAATAAAGCGAATAGTTATGCCTTTAGTCTGGTTCCTAAAGACCAGGTTGTCAGTGTCAATAATTACAATACAGCACTGAGTGATTTAATCAGTGCTTATAATGCGGAGTTTGCTGATGTGGATTCGGAATTAATCCAGGGATATTCACCAGATGTGGCGTTTAGTGAATCAACCGATGGGATTGAACAAGTGTTCCCCAATATGAGTCGTCCGGACTTGTTTAGTCAGTATAAAGTACGATTAATTGATATTGCGAAGGTAAATGATTACAGTTACAACGATCTCTTTATTGGTGATAGTATATATCCGTATAATTTTGATGAGATGATGGTGACAACGAAGTTTTATCGGGAGTATTTTGATTTAAGTGATGATGTTGTCAATTTATCGAGTTATGTAGATACAACGATTACCGTACCTCAATATTCGTTTGAAATTGATGAGGGAATCTACAATGTAAGTGATTATCTAGAGACATTGGTAGAAGTGGCAGATGGCTCGATTATTGAGGATAACCCACTTTACACCATGGAGCGAGTTGAAGTTCGTTACTTGAACATGAATCTTCCCCATTATTGTTATTACTATGATGATTTGGAGCCCTATTATCAGGATCAATGCATTCAAATTATTCGCGATCAACAGTATAGTCGATATTTCGATACGATTGAAGATTATATCGCTTATATGGATGATTTTAAAGAACAAGTTGATTCGATTGTACCTGGTTATTTTGATATGTTATTACGTAGTGATGCGATTTACTATATGGCGGATGAGAAGGATGCGTTTTTAGATCCAGGAGAACCCCGATATATCGAACGCGTCTATCAAGAAGTCTATGATGAAGCATCAGGAAATAATGGGATTGCATTTATTGACAATGCCGTATTTCGTGATCAATTAACCATGAAAGAAATGACGATTACCGGTATTATTGAAAATGATAATGAATCGATAGTCTATATGGACTTTTTAACCTACAATAAGCTCTTTACCCCTGGGGATGGAGTCGAAAATGTGGATGGGTACTTCAGTGTCAACTTAGAGAGTGGAATCGATCGTGATAACGATCCGTATAATGTAGCGGTTACAACCTTTGCAATTCCCTTAACAGAGTTTCACAATACCGCTGGATATGGCGATTCCTATGAGATTATTCGTAAAGAAGAAATCGAACAAGGAGACGAATGTGCGATTTATGCGATTGATAATATCTTGAACGAAGGAACCGATTTTGATGATGTCATTGTCGCTGGAGATGTCTTTACGATTACCGATTATTCAGGTTGTAAGGTAAATAGTGAGAGTTATCACTACTTAAATAGTATTTCGATTTTATTTGGTGTCTTCTTTAATACGTTGATGTTTATCAGTATTATCTTCTTTAATATTTTGCTAAGTGTCATCTTGTCGGAACGAATTGGTGAGATTGGGATTTATCGCAGTGTTGGATCAACAGCAAAAGATATTAAGAATCTCTTCTTTATTGAGATTGTCTTTGAAATCTTACTCGCTGCAGCGATGAGTGTTGTGATGATTTATTATGCGAATGAGATCATTAATACGGTCTTCTTACTGGTTATTAATCAAGGTAGTGGTGTTATTAATTTCGCTGGAATGAAGCTGTCTGTCGGTGATGATGGTACGATTACATCGATTAGTTTCTTTAACTTATTATTCTATATTGTTGTGGTATTTGTCTTACTTGGGTTCTTGAGTAATCGCAATGTCACGAAATTAGCGAATACAAAACCAATTGATATTTTGCGTAAGGACGGTGATGAATGATGAAACGTAGTCTATATGCGATCGTTGTGTTATTTATCGTTGGTGTACTAGGAGCTTGCAGTCGCAATGCGGAAAACGAACATTTACCAGAATATTGTCAAACCTATGCGGGATTTGCCTCAATAGCAAGTCCGGATATGTTTGAGCTTTTAGACGACGCTGGGTACAACTTAAATCGATTCAACTACTTAAGTGTTATTTCCGAAATCGAACTGGAGTTTGAAGTTGATGAAGTTGGGCGCGATATTGATTTAGGAGGTATCCAATGCTTCCAAAATTTAACGTCCTTAACACTTGTCGGACGCAGTTTTAAAGACATTAGTGAAATCAGTGCCCTCAGTAACATTCAATCGATTGAATTGTTAAATACAAGCATTGTCAGTATTGATAGCTTCAAGAACTTAAGTAAAATCAATAACTTAGTCATTCATGACACACTAACCTTGCAAAACGTTACTGGTGTTGGCGAAATGACTAAGTTAACGAGTCTCGATTTATCGGATAATGGATTAGTGAATGTTGGGGAGTTAAACGCCCTTGTTAATTTACAACATCTGTATTTAGACAATAATGAAATTGTCTATTTCCCATCGATTAATAATCTTGGTTTACTCGAAACACTCGACATTTCCGAGAACAATATTATTCAACTTGGGGATGACCTAAGCGGACTAAGTAATTTGGAAACACTTGACGCATCCAATAACCAAATTTGTGATATTAGCACACTGGACGATTTGGAAAGTTTACGAACCCTAGATCTTAGTTTTAATAACTTAGGATGTGTGGGAAACGGCGTCAGTCCGGACTTTGACAGTTTAGAGAATGCGCCTTATTTAACGACCTTAAAACTCAATGATAACAACTTAACATCGATTGAAGGGTTGCGTGATCGCGATATTAGTTTGGATGTATTACATCTTCACAATAATAATTTATCGGACATCACACCGATTGGGGAATACACGAATATTACCGAATTGATTCTGTACAATAATAATATTTCAAATATTAATGATTTATCGGGAATGACGGGATTAACGGCCATCGATTTAAGTGATAATCAACTAACCTCGTTTGATGATTTGCTTGCGATTCCGAATTTAATCGCTATTGATGTTAGTAAGAACAATATTACAACCATTCCAGATATTAGTAATGTATGGCCTAATTTGAGCATTTTAGACCTACATAGCAATATATTGAATGATATATCTCGTGTTGATGGACATCCTTCATTAGAACAATTGGTATTATATAATAATGGTCTAACGCAGTTGGTTGGGATACAGAATCTACCAGAATTGAATGAGCTCATTATTGCAACGCCAGAAACCATTGATCCTGAAGAAGTGCCCGTATTACGTCCAAATGTGATTGCACGGATTGAGAATAGTTATAATGATTTACCAAACCTTACAATCCATGAAGATCATGTACTAACACTGGACTATGATCTGGCAGACGGGCTATTTATTTTAAATAGTTTTTCGAATAACAACACGATCACCGATATTATTTGGCCCGATATGAACATTGCTGTGATTGATGAGTATTCCTTTAATTTAGCGAATTTAGAGTATATTGATATCAGTGGGAATAATATTGATGATTTACGGTTTATTCTCAACAATCCAGATCTGGATTATCTCAATATCTCCGATACAAATATTGCGAATCTATCTGTGATTAGCGGTGTGGATACCGATGATTTGGATAAATTGACAACGGTATATGCGATGAATATTAATGTTGGTAATGATTTGGCCAATGCCTTCATTGATTTACCTCGTTTAGAAACGGTAAATTTAACCAATACGAGTATTACGTCGCTCGATAATTGTTTTAATGATCTTGATAATTTAGAGAACCTTGATATTACCGGTAGTTCTCTGCGGAGTATTGAAAACTCCTTTAACAATATATTCGCGACGTATTCATCGGATAATGTGATTTCCTTTAGTGGAGGCTTTATTAGCGTTATTGATAATTCCTTCAATGGTGGAATATATGATACACTGTTAATCCGTAATCAAAATCCACTTGCTGTGTCCTATATACAGGATAGCTTTAATGATATTACGTTTAATGAGAATGGATTGCAATTGTCGAATAACAGTTTTAGCGACATTGATGGTAGTTTTAATAATTATGATGGTGATCTTATTGATCTCAGCAATAGTGATATTGAAACCTTAACAAACTCATTTAATAATGCAACAATCGGTGATTTAAACCTTGCAAATAACCTTTTGGAAACCGTCCCATCACTCAATACTGCGGCTAGTATTACAACCATTGATTTAAGTGGCAATATTTTGACTACGGTAGCCTTCTTAGATGGAATAACAGGGGTTACAACTCTCGATATTTCAGATCAACTTGGATCTGGATTTGGAGATACACGTACATTGCATGCGATTGATGGTATTAACAATATGCCGTTATTAACGTCAATTAATTATACCGGTAATAACATTGAAGCCATCACGGGATTCCAAAACCTAGGTATGGAAGAGCTCGTACTAACGAATCAACTATTACAATCGACGATAACAACGATTGGAGATGATGCATTTAGTGGTACACCGCTAACCATCCTACGGTTGAATAATCACGAAATAACAACGACCAATTTCCTGGATAATCTGACACTTCTTGAACAATTATATATAGGCCTGGATGTCGCTGATTTAAGCTCATTTAGTGGTTTACCTATGGAATTAACATTGGACGTATTAGAGATTTCAAATACATCTACTACATTTGATTTTGGACCATTATCTAATTACGATATCGCCGTATATATTGGCGTGAACGGTCCAGTAGAACATCTACTAAATTACAGTGGATTTGATTCCATAACTGCATCTGGGATTAATCCAACAGCATTAATTACCATTACAAATAGCTTTAATGATGTTCCACGGTTTGAACCACTTGTGGCAGAATATGTCAATGCGAACTATCCCAATTTAACAACAATTACCAATAGTTTCCATTACATTGGTAGTGTTGATAATGAATTGGATGAACTCAGTATTGATGGCGATATTACCGTCATCAACTCCTTTCATAATGCCCTAACTGTATCACTGGTTAATAGCGGTAGTGCTCCTACAGCTAATTTTGATACCGACAGTTTTACAGCAATGGAAACACTTAACATCAATACCGCAGACTATACTAGCTATGCCTTCCTAGATGATTACGCCGCATTATCCATGGTATCGATTGATCTTCTGAATGCGGATATTACAGATTTGAATAACGCAAACTTAGATTATGTTGAAATTACAGGATATGGATCTTTAGTGAACTCGATCTCCATTACTATGGAATCTTCAATAGGTGAATTATTACTTCTAGCAAACGGGAATTCGAATGATATTGATGTTACAACAAATGCAGTTAGTGTGCTTGTCAATATGGTTGGAGAACTAACGTTAAATAGTGTGGAAGCAACCAGTGTTTCAATCGATGGGGCTGCGCTTAATATGGACGTCTATGGGGATACGTTAGAAACGATAAATGTTGATGTTTCTACGGGCATATTCACTTCGAATGGGGTAAATGTACAGAGCGTTGTTCAAACTGGACTACAAACCATTACGGATGTACTAATTATTTCTGAAGTAGAAACACTTGATACAACCTTTGTTTCTGGTAGAGTAACAAATGATGTTGCCATTATTAATGACAATCTAACGGATTTAATCGTGGATTTTCCAAATGGATCAGTACAATTACAAAGTACAACAACCATATTAAATCTAGATGTGTCTACGGGAACATTTGAAACGGTAGGTACGTCCTCCCTAGTCACTTTAACGGGGTCATTGTCAGCTGATACAGTAACCCTAAGTACAAGCCCAATAGAAAGCATAAACCTAACTTCTGGAACGATAAATGAGATGACAATTTCGGCAAATGCTTCAACGATGTCATTATCTGTTCCAAATGCTACATTAATCACATTAAACGGGAATGCGATTGACGATTTAACTTTGAATACACCAAATAATGAGTTCCATATGAATTCGTCGTCCTCAAATCCATTAGCGATTACTGCTACAGCAGATAGTATAACGATTACTGATGATAATAGAAGTAGCATTACTATTGATAATTCCTCTACTGTGGAATCCGTATCAGTTGAATCCACAGCATTTACAACATTAAACTATGGTACAGCTACGCTTGATCAAGTAACCATCATATCGTCACAAGCAGGTCTTACCATTATTGGTAGTGGCTCAACTGCATTGTACTTAAATGCACCGTTATCCACATTGGATGTTGATATTGATAGCGGAACCGTGACCTTGATTGACAGTGCCGCAAGCCTTAGTGCAACAACGAATATTACCCAATTGATTGGGGATGCGATACCAGTTACTGATTTCACCTTGGTTGGAACATCTACCTTATCTCGATTGGATTTAACAAACACCTCGTTGGATACGATTCAAACCAATGATGTTGATATTGCTTTGGTAAATATTGAGACCGACGTAACAACACTTGATATGGATGCATTAAATGTACAGACTCTTGTATTAACAACTCCAAATATGGAAACATTCTCTGGAGAAATTAATGCTGCAACCCTTACATCTAGCGCTGTAACTATGAGTTTAAATAACGTAACGGCATCGGGAATTACGTTAAATGGAGATCATTCAACCGTAAATGTGAATGCGGCTAGTACGATATCGATCCTCGTCATTGATTCGTCGCAGTTGTCTCTTGTTAATTTGAACGATGCTTCTGTAAGCACATTGAATATTAGTGATGCAACCACAGCTTCGCTGTCCGTAATTAACGGGTCCAATGTCGATACGACTACCATTTCAGCTTCATCGTCTGCCTATGATGTAGATCTTCAAGGAGCTACAGATTTGGAAATCAATTCATCAAAGAATAATGGTTCAATCGATATTACGACAAATACAACCGGTATTGACATTAGTGCGTTAGATGATGTGGATATTGAAGCAACAACATTGACGGATATTCAGTTATCTATCGGTAATAATCAAGCCATAATCACGGGTAATTATGCAGTACCAACCGTGTTAAATGTAGGTGGGTCCGCAGCTGATGTAACCTTTACAGGAACGAATTTATCAGATATTACCTACAGTATTGGAACATCCTTTGATACTGTGTTTTACCTTTCTACAGGATTAACATCATTCAATACTACAAATGCATCACTAAGTGATGTCTCTGTTACGACATCACAATCAGATCTGACCGTTGTTGTGCCGAATGCCAACTCAATATCGATGTTAGGAACAGCGATTGATACCGTCGATGTAACAAGTGTTCTTGCGGATGTGTTTGTTACTTCAGAAGCAGTATCGCTTACGGTATCTGGTTCAATGAGTTCGTTGGATATTGACGATGACTTCATGACAAGTATCGATTTATCTGGTTTAAACACAAGCGATTTATTCATTGTTTCCGATGCATTAGCATCACTGGATACGTCTTTAGGAAACGTTTCAACAAGTCTTTCAATTACTACAATTCAAGATAACTTCAACTTAACGACAGACATTCCAGATGTCACTTTTGAAACAGTATCAACCTATACCATGAATCTAACAAGTGCGTTGAGCGGTTCCATGAGTGTGACGGCAAATGTTCTTGATATAAACTTCACTACACCGAATACACTTATTGTCTTAGATGGTTCAAATGTACAGTCTATCACTGGATCAGTAGCTGATTTAGAGATGGGTGCTACAACCTCAACAATCCTTGCATTAAATGTTGATGCAACTTCCGTTACAATAACGGAAACTGGTAGCCTTACGGATATTACCTATGATGGAGTGCATACCGTTAATGAGTTTGATGTCACGATTACAGGTCCGATAGCAAGTATTGATACAAATAATGTGGTTATTGATACATTTATTATTCATCAAAATCAAACGACACCGACAAATGTTGCGACATTATCCGAAAACATTGAAGTGGAAGCGGCTATTCTTGGTGGATTTACCGAAGTAACTATTTCGTATGAAGGTCTTAATCCACTTAGTGTTAATATCACAGATTTAAGCATTGGTACCATTACACTGGCAAGTGAGAATGAGGTATCGATTACCGGTAACGTTGGTGAATTAGAAGTTGTTGGACTCAATATTGATACACTGACAACAACAGGACTTAGTGTTAGTGATACCTATACCATGAATGATACCTTAATTACTACTATTGACTTTGCGAGTACAACCATGTTAGCATCGTTACAAACACTTAATATGAATACGTTGGATGCCACTAACGTAGGAGATATCATTACTGCATTAGACGGTACTTCTGTGACATTGTATTCACCATTAACAGATCAAGATATCTACGATTATTATTACGATCAAGAACTTCCTGCAGTAACGGCTCAAGAAGCGATTGATAATGAAATATATAACGGCTTACGTGATGATACCATTGATGATTCTTGGGCGGAGATTCAAGCCAATGAATATATGGATCACTTGGACGAAGTAACACTCCGTAATGCGATTGATACGGATACACTCGGTACCGAAGAAGACTACTTCCAAAGTTATTTAACCGATGCGGGAATCACCGTAGGAGACTTAGGGGCCGGTGAAGAAACAACCATTCGTACCGCCATTACAACAACCTTAAACAATATTGCTGCATTGATGGATGAAGCTACATTACAAGCGGCACTTCCAGCGGCAATTGAAGCACAAGCGGATGCCAATGCACTGGCATTGCAAGGTGCACTTACCTTTACGATAGGAGTGTAATCATATGAAACGATTATTTCTCATTTTATCCCTGTCAATACTACTCACTGGATGTGGGTTGTTTGATCGTGGAAATTATGAGAAAAATCGTAGTGGTTATGTCATATCTGAAAACCTGATTATTCAATACCACACAAACTCCATTGGTGAGATTGATATCTTCTTGATTGATCAACTAATGACATATTTTGAAGCGTTGGATTATACACAGTTTGATGTTGATCAGTTAGAAAGTGATGCAGAATTTTCAAACATTGTAACAAGCGAAGAACTACTTAGTTGTGGGATTACCCGGGAAACTGCAATACCTCGCTTTATTCGTATTGCCGATGAAACCTATGTCTATAATGTGCGAGACAACGGGTATTGCTCATACGATGAATACATCTTTCATAATGGATTCAGTGAACCTGAAGTTCCAGAGCAAGATATACCGATTGAAATCACTAATATCCAGCGATTTAAACAAGCTGATTTTAAACTGAATACGTTTGAGGATATTTTGTTTATCGAGCAAATCACATTTAACTCGTTCCGATGGGAAAAAGAGATTGTCTCCGTGTTACCAATGAGTTATACCCAAGCAGGTAATACTTATGAACGGTTATCGGAAACCATGAGTGAGATTCATGTACTAGAGAATTACATCCTTCAAAATCAATCAATTAATCTACTTACATTACGCGATGATTATCAAGATGAAGATGTCAATAACATTTGGTCGGAAGAAACGATTGAAGCCCTAGGACGTGATCATGAATTGATTAAACAAGTTCGATTAAAAAACGCAGGAGATATTTTAGATGCAATCTACGATACCTTAAGCAGATTGGGGATGTTCCAATGAAAAAGATGCT
The DNA here is from genome assembly GCF_014023125.1 of Candidatus Xianfuyuplasma coldseepsis. Lineage (GTDB taxonomy): Bacteria > Bacillota_I > Bacilli_A > Izemoplasmatales > Izemoplasmataceae > Xianfuyuplasma > Xianfuyuplasma coldseepsis. The sequence continues at coordinate 779,783 of NZ_CP048914.1, read as the reverse complement.
TAGCGTTATTGTAATTGTACTTGTGTTTATCCTGAGTTCTTGTGGTGGGGAAGATGCTCTTGTATATAACTTCAAACCACGCCAAGACAATACTCTATTTTCTACAGATGGTGAAATAATTATTGATTATAAAACCGATACAAACGGGGAGTTGATTGAACTCAATATCGATCATTTACTATCGATTGAAGAGATGATTATGCTGAATCCAAATATTGACTTCGACATCGAAATAGAGGGATTTACCGGTAATGTGTTCATGCAACCACGTTCGGTTTGTACGGAATATTTAAACGATTTACTGATACCAATTAACATTGAAGTTGGAAACACACGGTATAAGTTTGACAATTTGAGTTGTCTCTATAAAACCGTAGATACCAACAATCAATTCCGACAAGGGTTTGCGGATGAATACCATTTAATGGGAACCATTACCGAGGATAAAAATACAACCGTTAGTATCATTATTTACAATCCGGAAGAGTTGGTCCGCTTCATTGAAATTTATGAGTTACCACATACACGTGAATTACTCGGTACATACAGTATGATTATTAATGAAGATCGCGATGAACTATTAAATGGGTATCACAATTACTACAAAGATATGGGAATATATGAACAGTTGTATTTAAAACATCAAGACAACGTTCCGACAAAGAATGAGATCAATGGTATTCCCGATGATATCAACATTATGGATTTGCAAAACCTGACAGAAGTTATACCGCTCATTGCAGACTTCGAAACATTGTATGCGGATGAAATTGCAGCCATGGATGAATTACAAGATGAAATCGGTATTAACTTTAGTAGTGAGGACAGTACCGACGACGAGACAGAGTAGAATATTGAGGTGATGACATGAATATCCAGATACGAAAAATGGATTTAAGTGATATTCCTTATGTGTATCAACAAGAAATCAAGATATTTGGTAAGAGTTTAGGTGAAAAAACATTGTATAACGAAATTATGTACAATGATATGTCCCGTTACTTTATCGCTTTAAGAGAAGGCAAACGTGTTGGGTACATTGGATGTTGGTTAACGCTTCCCAATGCTGAAATATTGAATTTGTTTATCGAAGATCGATACCGTAATCAGGGGTATGGGACACTACTTGTGAAACGCGTGATTGAAATCTGTAGAAGCGAACATATTGAGAATATTACGCTTGAAGTACGACCGAGTAATACACCTGCGGTGGAATTGTATAAGAAACTAGGATTTTCCGCAGTGACAACTAGAAAACAATATTATGAGGATGGCGAAGATGCTCTAGTCATGATGTATTCCATAGGAGTGAGAATATGATTGTGTTAAGTGTTGAAAGTTCTTGTGATGAGACGAGTGTCAGTATTCAACGAGATGGAAAAGTCATCTTAAGCAATGTCGTTTTGTCGCAAATTGACGTTCATAAACAGTATGGTGGTGTGGTTCCGGAAATCGCTTCACGAGAGCATATAAAAGGGATTACAATGGTGTTTGAAGAAGCACTTGAACAAGCACAAATACCCAAGGATGATATTGATCTAGTAGCAGTCACAAAAGGTCCTGGGTTGATTGGTAGTTTACTCGTTGGTGTCAATGCTGCCAAGGCATTTGCCTTTGCGAATCAGATTCCTCTTGTTGGGGTTCATCACATTGCGGGACACATCTATTCCAATGCGATTGAACGCGATTTGGCGTTTCCCTTGATTTGTCTTGTTGTAAGTGGTGGACATACCGAACTGATCTTAATGGAAGAACATTATGATTTTCAAAAACTTGGTGAAACGATGGACGACGCCGTAGGAGAAGCCTATGATAAAGTGGCTCGTACGGTTGGACTAGGTTATCCAGGTGGACCGATTGTCGATCAATTGGCCATCGAGGGACAACCCACCTATCCGATGCCGGACATCTCTATGGGCGATACCTTTGATTTTAGTTTCTCCGGTATAAAGTCCCATGTGATAAACTTGGTTCACAATATTCATCAACGCAATGAAGAAGTACACGTGTCTAATTTATGTGCATCCTTTCAAGAAGCGGTTACCGATGTTTTGGTTGATAAGAGTAAACGAGCGATTGAACAGTATGATGCAAAGATGTTTATCATCGCTGGTGGTGTTGCCGCCAATAAAGGATTACGAAAAAAAATTGATGAACAAATCACAGACGTAGAGGTGGTTGTTCCGCAATTTAAATATTGTACCGATAATGCCGCGATGATTGGAATTGCGGGGTATTACCAGTACAAAAAAATACAGAAAACAGATGATATGACCTTGAATGGTGCATCTCGTCTACGATTGGAGTGATGTTAATTTCATAACTTATTAAAAGCAAGTTCATAAAATATCCACATATTTTCTATATACTGGGGTTAGAAGAAAACGTTATTCGAAAGTGAGGAAACACAATGAAAAAATTATTTTTAGCACTCTTTATACCAATTGCGGTTATATTGGGGACACCTGCACTTGCTGCAACCTTAATGTATGATGGTACAGGTGATGAACACATGCCTACGTATTTATACGGGCCGGATAAAGATAATGCCGAAACATTATTGTTTACCGAGTTGGATACATCAATCCAAGAAGTGGAAGATGGAACATCCGACGATTTAGTTTTTAATTTACATTCTGACATCATCAATCGAGCGATTTACGATGCGGTTTTGGAGAACAATCCAGACTATAATCCAGGTGAAGATTGTATGACAGATGAAGAATGTTATGTATTTGCTGATTACGTTCCTGTAGAAGGTTATGATTTTAGCTATCGTTTGGTTGGACTTTGGGTATCATTCTATGATGGTGATACGTCCTCAGATCCTGGACGATTTGTTTTCAATGCCTTCTTGGAAATTGATTTAAACGGCCAAATGACTTATAAAACAGTTGTAGAAGTTCACTTCTTATTTGAAGATGATCCAGATTACTATTACTTAGAGTTTGATAAAGTTCAACTTGGACGTTTACCATTGCCAAAATCATTCTTCACAAGTATTATCAATATGCTGGAATCACAAGCCGACATTGATTTGGAAAGCAATCTTGATGAGATTCCTCTAGGTGAACTTGATTTAAATAACCTATCGTTTACAATTCAAAAAGATGAAATCTTAGAATCAATGGCAACAGACGATAATGGTGAAGTGGATTCTGGAGCTCTATTAGGACAAGAAGTATTATCGATAATCTTTGAAAATCAATTGATTAATTTTGATTTACAAGATGATGAATTTGTTCTAACAGCTGGCGTTTCTAAATTCCGTTCTACCGATGATTCTGGATTCCCAGAGTACGTCTATGATCTCCATGATCAAGAAGAGGTTGGAACCGAAACCGTTATTGGTGAATTCAATCCCGAATTATTTGATCCCGAAGCCTACATGCAAGATTTATTCACAGAATACATCTTTAATAGTTCTTTCCTTGATGGTGGATTTAAAATTAAAGAAAAAACCTTCAATAAATTGATCTATTACAATGCAGACGGATTTAGTGATACACGTCAAACCGTTGAAATTCCGATTAATGAAACCGAAACGGAAAACATTGAACTCGGTTTAAAAGCGATTTGGTTTGAATTTGAAGCAACGGAAATCTATGTAAAAGCCCAATTCCGTATTGCTGGTATTGATTCCCTCGTTGTGATCCGTGCAGAGCAAATCTCAAGTACAAGTGAAGAATTGCACTTCCGATTTGTTGACATTACCGCTGGTAAAGATGTTGATGAAAACAGTGGTGATTACCTAGAAATCCTTGATTTAAGTGCATTTAAACAAGTATTTGCCGAAATGGGCGATGTCGAGTTTGGTCAGTTTAACGAAGATGGAGATCTAATCATCTCTGCTGCTGGGTTAAGCGCATTACTCGGAGAAGGTACCAATGAAGGTGCTGTTGAAGTTACCGGTATCGCTTTGGAAGAAAACGCGATTGTATTAACCGTTACTGCAGGACAATATCAAGCAACATTGGATGCATTCACCGATGCCTTAGAAGATGTTGTAGGTAGTGAAGAATTAATCACCGATCTTGGTGGCGTATTGGATACAAACGATCCTACTGAGGGAGCCGTATTAAGTGCTGTTGAAGATCTACAAGATACCATCTCAACTGGTGGAACTGTAACAGGTGAACAAATCGAAGATCTATTTACCAACTTTGAAGATTTGGATTCAGAAACTCAAGAAGAATTCTTAGATACCATCGTTGATCTAATCGATCCATCCGTATTAACAGGATTTGAAGGTATCTTTGGAGCCCTTGGAGAAGACGATATCCCAACCGAATAACGAACCCGAATAATAACAATTGATCTAACCCCCCTAATTCATTTGAATAATAGTATATAGAAAAACCCTTTTTAACCAAGGGTTTTTCTTGAAGTTTAGGGTGAAAGGAGGCGAATTATGTTATCGGCTATTATACCTGAAGAAGTAGCACTACCGTTTAATTTTGACGTCGTATTAATCTTAATATTCAGCGCATACTTAGTGTATGGGTATATTTCAGGTGGCCATAAACAAATTCGCTTATCGATTAACCTTATCTTACCATTTGTCATCATTTATTATATGGGACCGATGATTACCAACTACCTCTATGTCCCGCTTTCCAATACGCTATTCTTTGAATTGGTAAGTGAGTATTTGAGTTTTGGTAAAAATACGGTGACAATGATTATTGCCTATTTATCCACATATATTGTTGTGTTTACCGGTATATTTATTTTATCAATTTACGCAAGACGATATTTGTTAAATGAGAATATGCGTGCAAAACTTGGGAAAAAGAACAATTACCTTGGAGCATTGTTCTCACTAATTAACGGATATGTTTTGGTGTATTTCATTATTTTACCGGCATTTTCCATCAATCTCGTTTCCGTTAACTCCTATTTAACGAATTTTGTCTTGGAGCACCCACCACCATTCTCACGGATCGCCCGAACAGCGGAAAAAGCAGTTCCAATTAAAGGGCTTGCGGACAAGGCAGACGCCTTCCAACAATTGCTATCGCAAGAGGGAATTGAAGATTACTATAACGAAGCCATTACCGAGTACCAACAGCAGTATATGGGTGGTGCGAACTCCTATGAAAAAGACTTTATGAATCTCGTCTATAGCGACTTAACTGAGGAGGCGAAAAACGCCTTAGATACTGCCTATTTCGAGATGTTTGATGAATCATTAAGTTTAACAAATTACTATGGTGTTAGTTACATATTGGTGACTGAAACCGATACAAATACCTATCTATATCAAGATTTACTTGATTATGAAAATCAGTTTAATGAAATCTTCGATGCCAACCAAGAGATTGTTGATGTTTATGAAGCGTCGGTTGAGAACTATGAAGAATTACTTGCCAATTACGAGTATACCCAAGCATACGAACTCTACTTGGATGAACTGGATGTCTATTTGGATGCATTAGAAGCGTATGAAACATTGAAAGTTGATGCATTATTATCAGGAACTGCATTTACACAGGAGTTCACCGAAACTCGACCAGAAATGAGTTTGGATGAGCCGTCAAACTATGTTCCATATGAAGGTACAGTAGCGCCAATTGATCCTGAGTTGGAACCATCTGATGAAGTCGTTGCAGCCCAAGAATATGTTGATGATTATGCGAATAAAGAGGATATTCGCAGTGATTTAACGAGCCTTGGATCGAACTTTGAAAATCATGCGGGATTGCTAAAATGGTATGTTGAAGGTTTATCCAATGGTGATAATACGCCACCGAACATGAATAACATATCAGCGGTTATTGTCAGTTTTAAAGCGAATTACGACGATATTATGGCGGGTGTTAGTGATGATGCATTGGAAGAGAAACTCTATCTTGCACAAATGAGTATCCGGTCGTATGATGTATTCACCTTGTGGTTGGAATGCACAATGGAAAACATTGATACGGTGGAACTTGATGACATTGCACTTGAAAGTAGTCGTTGTCCAGCATTTAACACAGCACTAGTTGTTGATTATGACTTTGCCGATGAAGCGTTCAGCATTGTTGGAACGCTATTTGAAGGGGAAAGTGTATCGTGGATTATTTCACAATTCAAGTATGATTATGAAGCAGGATTATTTGATGAGCCATTTGAAGGGTTTCCCGAAGTACAGGATATTTTAGAGAGTACAAAGGGACTTGTCGATGAATACGAGGAGTACTACAAGGATATTGCAAGCAGTATCCAAGGAGATATTCCAATGATTCTTAAAATCGGTATTAGTGTCATGAAGTATCATCTCGATGTATATGAGACCTTGGAAACGACCCCACTGATTGCCGCGGTATTTAATGATGCTGCACGGTTCTGTGGTAACCCGCAGTACGTCCAGGGGTATGATGTACAAATCTGTACCCAAAACAGCTCAGAAGGCGGATTATTTGGTGATTTCATGAATGTACGTTACTTGGTTGGTGAAATCTACTTTAAAGCCTACTTTATGGTTGATGAAGAGAATAATCCCAAAGTATACGATTCTGATAAAATGCATGCTTTCTTAGCTGAAGTGAATGCATCGGTTGAAAACAATGTAATTACACAAGAGAGTGTGTCGGCTATTGCCGATCAATTCGCGTTTAATGTTGTCGATGAAACCAATGGTACTACGTTACTGGAACAAATGTATGCTGATGGACAAATCACGATTGAAGCAATGCGTATTCTTGGCGAAGATGAATACGGCTTGTTTAGTGATGATTTTAGATTAAAAGTTAAGAGCTTAATCCGCTAGGAAAGGAGGGATACGATGAATCCGAGTGAAGAGTTAATGCTGTTGTTGGAACTCAATGGTTTTGACATCACAAAATTCAAGTTAAAGAAACAACTTGAATATGAAAAAACAGGGAACATGGAACTGTATAAATACAAGAAGTTCCAAGACTTAATCGTTAGTCATTATCAGTATGAACCCGATGACGATATTTTTCATCGTAACCCCTTAACATATCGTTCTTCCTGGCCAGCGGAAGCGACTTCCATTGATCAATTCTTTGTAAAACATCCCGATTTACAGCGTGAGATGACCCTACAAGAGTTTTTACTAATGGATACATTTGATCCGATTCATCGAGAAAGCATCTTATACGATATTTTAGATGGTTGGGTTGAAGAATATCGGGAAATGTCAATACGTCAAATGGAAAATCTCAAGGAAATGATCAGTCGTTTTCCAAAAAAGAACAAAAAATACAAAAAAGCCAGTAAGATATTCTTCCTATTTGCCGTTCTTATGGCAGTTTTAGGAATGATGCTGATGGTATCACCAGATAGCCTTAAATCCCCATTCCTAGGATTTATCACACCATTTATTGAATATTATGAAGAGTTGTTAATCCAATACTGGTGGATGGCATTAATTGCGAATTTTGGAATCCTGCTATTTGTTCTATTTGCCGTATCAAACAACTTCTTTAGTCGTTATATGCGGGATATTCGTAGTGAAAAAAGCAAACACGCGATTAAAACATTCGACAAATGGGACCAAGATATGAAAGATGCCCGACTGAAACAAGCAGGATACTTAGAAGATTATGTTGAACGTGTCATTAAGAAACCACAAAAATCTGTATTAGAACTGTCCAAACTAGAAGAACCAGAAATCTGGTTGCAACGTCTAAAAGACTATGTTCAAATGATTGAACGTAAGTATGACATCATGACGAAATATTACAAAACATTCCGTCGTGCACTACGCTGGATGTATGTTTTTGCAGTACTAGCCTATGTTGCTTTTATTGGACTAGGTATCCTCATGCAAATGGGGTGGTTAAGTGTTTAAGAAAAAGAATAAGAAACAACAACAAATTGAACGTCTTTTAGAAGATGAACTCGTTGTAACAGCTGCTGACATTGCACAAGCTATCGATGAGGAAAGCACTCCGAAACAAGATCAAGTTCAACCCGAAGTCGACGAAGAACTCGAAGCTAAACCTAATCATCAAGTCGTAGAAAATCAAGAAGAAACAATCGAACTAGATGAACAGGAAACCGCTAAATCTAGAGATGTAGAAGATGAAGAAGAACTCGTTGAAGCAATCACTACCGAACCCATCTCAGAGGAATCCCAAGACATCATTCAAGAGATTCTTGAAGAGAATCAAGAAGACTCTGAAGAAGTAAAAATGCCGAAACCAGAAACGGTTGAGGAAGAACCAGATGACAGTCCAGTAGTTCAACAAGGATTTGTTTGGACCGATGTTGATGCTTGTGATTTACCGCAAAAGAAACTATCCCGAAAAGAACGAAAACGCCTGGAACAAGAACGATTAGAGCGAGAAAAAGAAGAGAAACGTAACAAACGGAAAAAACGCCGACACAAGGTTGTGGAGGAACAACCACAAAAACGACCGGAAGATATGATTGCACCACCGGTAGAAGATGTTGTTACAGAAGAAGAAAAAGTTGATTTAAACACATTCTTTGAAACCAGCAAGTTGAAAAAGAAAAAATTAAAACGACGAGACCGCAAGAAATACTCTCGTAAAGAGCTTAGACGACGCAAAAAACGTGAGAAAAAAGGTCAGGGTATTGAAGATGTAAAAGATCAAAATCTATATAAGTTCCGACGTAAAAAATACAAAACCGTTGAAGATTTCATTACGTATTTAAATGACAACTACCTCGAAATTGATTCCGTCGCCCAAGATGTCCTTGCAGATGAACGATTCTTTGGATGGATTGGAAAGAAAAGCGGTGTATTTAACCAAAGTCTACAAGAATTTAAAGAGATTAAAGCGAAAACCGAGAAGAAATCGTAATTCTCGGTTTTTCTCTTGTAAAAAAATGTGTTAAAATATACAATATCTACATAAGTGAAGTAGGTGAGATATATGAAGGTCCAGCAGAACACCCGAATAATCAAACAGTATAGACATAACTAAACAGTATATAGAAGGGTGAAAACAATGGAAATTAATCATTTTATAAACACAATTATTGAAGAGGATATCCGCAGTGGTAAACATGAAAAGGCAATCACACGATTTCCTCCAGAACCTAATGGACTACTACATTTAGGACATGCGCGTGCCATCATTACGAACTATACGATGGCTCAACAACATGGTGGGTATTTTAATCTTCGTTTTGACGACACCAACCCCGTGAAAGAAGACACGGTTTTTGTTGAAGGTATCAAGAAGGATATCGCTTGGTTGGGCTGTCATTGGAAGAATCTCCTATTCGCTAGCGACTATTTTGATGAAATGTATAAACGGGCATTATTGCTGATAGAAAAGGGCGATGCCTATGTCGATGATTTAAGCGCAGAGGAAATTCGCGAGTATCGTGGTGATTTCACCACGCCCGGTAAAGAAAGTCCTTATCGTAACCGCTCTATTAAAGAGAATATGGATCTATTTATTGCAATGAAAGATGGCCAATTCGATGATGGATCTCGTGTCCTTCGGGCAAAAATCGACATGGCAAGTCCAAATATTAACTTACGAGATCCTGTTATTTATCGAATCCAACGAGCAACACATCATAATACCGGTGACAAATGGTGTATTTATCCGATGTATGATTATGCGCATCCAATTGAGGATGCAATTGAAGGAATCACGCATAGTTTATGTAGCTTAGAATTTGAAGACCATCGTCCATTATATGACTGGGTTGTCGAACATTGTGAAATGGAAGAAGTACCACGTCAAATCGAATTTGGTAAACTGTATATAGCTGGTGCTGTAACGGGTAAACGATACATTAAGCAATTAGTGGAAGAAGGCTTAGTAATGGGCTGGGACGATCCTCGTCTGATTACTTTAAGCGGGCTTCGTCGTCGCGGAATTCCACCGATGGCGATTCATGATTTTATCATTGCCCTAGGATTACCAAAAAGCCAAGGTGAAACCGAAATTGATATGCTATACCAATACGTTCGTGATCATCTAAAACACGATGCACCCGTAACCTTTGCGGTACTCGATCCATTAAAACTTGTGATTGATAATTATCCAGAAGGACAAGTAGAATACTTAGATGTTGTCAATAATCGCGAAAATCCAGACTTAGGAAGCAAAAGCATTCCTTTCAGTCGGGAAGTATATATTGAACGCGAAGACTTTATCGAACAGAAACCAAACAAAAAATGGCGACGTTTAGCTCTAGATGTTGAAGTACGCCTAATGCATGCCTACTTTGTCAAAGCGAACTCTGTTGTCAAGGATGACGATGGAAACATCATTGAAGTTCACTGTACATACGATCCAAATACCAAATCAGGATCCGGGTTTAATGATCGCAAACCAAACGGAAACATTCATTTTGTAGATGCTACTCACAATAAGAAAGCAGAAATTCGTCTTTTTGATGAATTGATAACAGATATGGATGATAAAGATACACCATTCCGTGAAAAAATCAATCCTGAAAGTTTAATTGTCAAAGAAGGATTTATCGAAGAACATATTAATCCAAACATTGGAGATACATTCCAATTTGCTCGAAATGGCTACTACAGTGTTGATTCAGACACGACAAAAGATTATATTGTATTCAATCGAGTAGTCGAACTACGTTCGTCCTACAAACCAAAGGCAAAATAAATGTTTTGCCTTTTCTTTTTTCTTGCATTTTTAAAAATATGTAGTATTATAGAGTAGACGTAATATGAAGGAATATTAAGAAAAGTAACAGTGTTACCTTGAAATAATATGCAATTTGTATGAAATCAACAAAAAAACAAGGAGGTAACACACATGACTGGTAAAGTTAAATGGTTCAACGCTGAAAAAGGTTACGGATTCATTACAACTGAAGAAGGAAGCGACTTATTCGTTCATTACTCACAAATCCAAAAAGACGGATTCAAAACATTAGAAGAAAACGAAGAAGTACAATTCGACGTAGTTGATGGAGACAAAGGTCCTCAAGCAGCAAACGTAACAGCTTTATAATGTAACGAAAAAGACCGGAAACGGTCTTTTTTTATGCTATAATTTGGGTGAGAGGTGATAAAGTGACAGATTTTACAAAGCAAGTGTTGGATATTATTAAAAGTATTCCCCATGGTAAAGTCATGACCTATGGCCAAATTGCTGCAGTTGCTGGTAATCCCAGAGGAGCTAGACAAGTATCAAGAATACTTAATTCTATGAGCGGATCTCATCAACTACCATGGCATCGTGTCATCAATTCAAAAGGAGGAATTTCACTTACTGGTGAAGGTGGATTTGTCCAAACAAACATGCTTATTAGTGAAGGAATTGAGGTACAAAATAAACGGGTTGATTTGAAGAAATATTTATATCAATTTGATTAAAATTTAAGGGTTAAAGCACTATGATTTTAGTGCTTTTTTTGATATAATTTTTATAGGTGATAACATGAATGATTTACTGATTGGATTGAACGAAAAACAGCGCGAAGCAGTCCTTCAAACCGAAGGGCCAGTAATGGCTATAGCGGGTGCTGGAAGCGGAAAAACAAGCGTTCTTACGAAAAGAATCGCTTATTTAATCTTTGAGAAGAATGTGAACCCGCAAAACATTCTTGCAATCACCTTCACAAACAAAGCTGCAAACGAAATGAAACAACGAGTCCGACAAGCTCTCGGAATTAATACTTACGACATGTGGATTAGTACGTTTCATTCAATGGGTGCCCGCATTTTGCGAGATTATATTGAACGATTAGGCTACAAACGCAACTTTCAAATCATCGATGATGACGATACCCATCAATTAGTAAAGAACTTGATGAAGAAAAGCAATATAGATACGAAATTGTTTAATCCGAAGATAATTCGCAATCTAGTCCTTAAAATGAAGTTTGACGAAGACTTCATCAAATCGATTGAAGCACCAATTAATGAAGTTGTTGCGATTATATACAAAAAGTACCAAAGCTACTTATTCGAAAGTAATCTGGTTGATTTTGAAGACTTACTTCTGTTAACAATTAAACTGTTAAAGCAAGAACAAGACGTCAAAGCGTACTTCAATAATAAATTTCATTACGTTCTTGTGGATGAGTTTCAAGATACAAACAATGTTCAATATGAGTTGATTAAACTGCTCGTAAATGAGAACAAGAATATCTTCATTGTTGGTGATGAGGATCAAAGTATATATGCCTTCCGAGGGGCAAACATAGAAAACATCAATAAATTCAAACGAGATTATAAGAACTATTATCTTGTCCTTCTAGAACAAAACTATCGTAGTACAAACAATATATTGAATGCTGCGAATAATATCATTCAAAATAACTCGACAAGAATACCGAAAAACCTATTTTCTGAAAAAGGAAAAGGAGAGCCTATTACCCACTACAAAGGGGTTACTGCAAGAGATGAAGTTGAATATGTCGCAATGAAAATCATACATATGGTGCGTAAAGGCTATGAATACAATGATTTTGCGATACTGTATCGGGCAAATAGTACGTCTCGATCATTTGAAGATGTTTTTCTGCAAAAACAAATTCCCTATCGTATTTTTGGTAATACAAGCTTCTTCAAACGAAAGGAAATTAAAGATTTTACCGCATACCTTCGGTTTATTTTAAACAACGATGATGCCTTTAGCTTTATTCGTGCTGTTAGTGCACCACGCCGTGGTATTGGACCGGTAACCATTGAACGAGTCGTAGATTATGCTGCGAATAATGGATTAGCATTTAGCGATGCATTAAGACTATCCTCAGATTTTCTTGGTAAAACTGCGAGTAATAAAATAACAGCATTTATGGACATGATGGTTGATTTTAGAACGCAACTTGATGACATCCCATTTACAGATTTCGTCGACTATGTCTTGGATAAGACAGGATACATCGACATGTTGAAGTTGGATGATAAAGGCGATGTACGTTATGAGAATTTACTCGAATTTAAGACAATATTAGCCGAAAATAACGAAATATATGAAGATTTAACCAAAGAAGAGATGCTAACTTACATTTTAGAAGACATTGCCTTGAAGAGTGAGGAGACGAAAGAAGACGTCGAAAACGGTGTTACTCTGATGACCTTGCATTCCGCAAAAGGACTGGAGTTTCGAGTGGTTTTCATTGTTGCTTTAGAAATGGGAATGTTCCCATTATCTCGGACATTTGGTGATCGATTTGAGTTCGAAGAAGAGCGACGCTTGATGTATGTTGGTGTTACACGAGCGAAAGAGAAATTGTTTGTCACCAACGCGGATACCAGACAAACATACGGTGAAACATTGCGTAATGCCGATAGCGTATTCATTGAAGAAATCCCCGCAGAACTATTACATCGTGAAGGATATAGTGTCGCGGTAAATCGCTCTAAAAATGTAAATAGCGTCTATCAAAGACCGGAATATAAACGACAAATTGATCAAAAACGGAAGTCATTGCTTTCCAAAGATAATACCAATGATTTGAACAAAGGAGATAAGGTTATCCACAAAGTATTTGGTGATGGTGTTGTCGTATCGGTTGCAGGGGATCATTGCGTTATCGCATTTCAAGTTCCCCACGGCATAAAGACATTGCTAAAAGATCATCCTGCAATATCAAAGAAGAAGTAACCCATAAGTGATATAATAAAGATTGGTGATAATATGGACCCAAAACAACGTGTTAAAGAGTTGCAACGTTTATTAAAAACCTATAACTATGAGTATTATGTACTGGATAATCCGACGGTTAGTGATCAGGAGTTCGATGCCTTACTTCATGAATTAATTCGTTTAGAAGAACAATATCCGGAGTTACGAACAGAAGATTCACCGACCGTACGCGTCGGGAGCGTCGTCATCGATAAATTTGAAAAAGTAGAACACGATCATCCGATGATGAGTCTCGCGAATGCGTTTAATGAAGAGGATTTACGATCATTTGATCAACGGGTACGCAAAGTGTATCCAAATGCCACTTACAATATCGAACTAAAAATTGACGGACTCGCTGGAAGTATTAAATACGAAGGCGGTTCTCTTGTGTTGGGTGCAACGCGAGGAAATGGTGTCGTTGGGGAAAATATCACAACCAATGTAAAAACCATCAAATCCATACCGTTATCCATTAATTACATCCTTCCCCTTGAAGTCCGGGGAGAAATTTTCATGTCGAAAAAATCATTTGAGAAAGCTAACAACGATCGACTATCAGAAGGGCAAGAACCCTTTAAAAACCCACGTAATGCAGCAAGTGGTAGTGTTCGCCAACTAGACAGTAAAATCGCTTCTAAACGCGGTTTAGATATGTTTATCTATAGCATCGTTGATCCTGCGAGTCATGGCTTAACCTCGCACAAACAATCCTTGGCATTCGCCAAAGATTTGGGATTCAAGATTAATCCATTAAGTACGACATGCACATCGATCGATGACGTGATTGAATACATCGATACATACACGAACAAACGTCATGATTTATCCTATGATATTGATGGAATCGTTATTAAAGTTGACGATGTTACAATGTATGATACGATTGGATATACTGCGAAAAGCCCAAAATGGGCAATTGCCTATAAATTCCCAGCAGAAGAAGTCATTACTAGAATCAACTCGATTACCTTCCAAGTTGGTCGTACCGGGCAAATTACCCCTGTCGCGAATTTAGATCCCGTTATCGTTCAAGGAAGTACGGTATCACGAGCGACACTTCATAACGAAGATTATGTTATCGATAAGGATATCCGCGAACAGGACTATGTGGTAATTAAAAAAGCTGGAGATATTATCCCCGAAGTAGTTCGAGTTGTTACTGAACGACGCACAGGCAATGAGAATCCATTTCATATGATTTCACAATGTCCTGTATGTGGAAGTACTTTGGTTCGAAACGAAGGAGAAGCGGATCACTATTGCATGAATCCTCACTGTGAAGCAAAAAAAATTGAGTCATTGATTCATTTTGCTTCCCGTAAAGCGATGAACATTGAAGGACTAGGAGATCGCATCATTGAGCAATTTTTCAATGATGGATTAGTGCAATCTATTCCGGATATTTATACCCTTCATAATCATCGTATGGACTTGGTTGTCAAAGAGGGATTTGGCCAAAAAAGCATCCAAAAATTATTGGATAACATTGAAGCTTCAAAAGCGAATAACTTAGATAAGCTTATATTTGGACTCGGTATTCGCCACGTTGGCGAGAAGGTATCCAAAGTTCTCGCAAGTAACTATCCATCTCTAGAAGCGTTTTTTGACTGCAAGATCGAAGATTTGACTGCCATTGATGAAATTGGAGATGTTATTGCTAGTAGTGTCTACCACTATTTTCATGATGAAGATATAAAGAATATGCTACTTCAATTGCACATGTTAGGATTGAATACAAGCTATACATCCAACATTCAACAAAAAGCTGAATTTAGCGGTAAAACTTTTGTGTTAACCGGTAAATTAGAACAGTATAAACGCGATGAAGCCAAACAACTCATTGAATCCATGGGTGGTAAAGTATCCGGCTCTGTCAGTACGAAAACCGATTATGTGGTTGCTGGAACAGACGCCGGGAGTAAACTAACCAAAGCCAATCAGTTAGGCGTTACCGTATTGACAGAGGATGAATTTACAGCATTACTAGAAAAATAGGTGATTATATGTTACACGATATTTATGTAAAAGGAGCCAAGGAAAACAACTTAAAAAACTTGGACATCCGCATCCCGAAAAACAAGTTCGTCGTGATGACGGGTCTTTCAGGGAGCGGGAAATCATCCCTGGCCTTTGATACGATATACAAAGAAGGGCAACGACGCTATGTCGAGAGTTTAAGTGCGTATGCCCGTCAGTTTTTAGGCAATATGGAGAAACCCAATGTTGAAAGCATTGAGGGGCTATCTCCAGCGATTTCCATCGATCAAAAGACCACATCGAAGAACCCTCGTTCTACCGTAGGAACGGTAACCGAAATCTACGATTATTTACGCTTGTTATTTGCTCGAATTGGAACCCCGATTTGCCCAACTCATGGTGTTGAAATTACAGGACAATCGATTGAAGAAATGACGGATAAAGTTCTAGAATATAATGAGGGCCGAGTCATTATATTAGCTCCCCTTGTGAAAGAACGAAAGGGAACCCACGTCAAAACATTGGATCAACTTCGTAAAGAAGGATATGTACGAGCTCGTGTCAAT
This sequence comes from Candidatus Xianfuyuplasma coldseepsis, assembly GCF_014023125.1. Taxonomy (GTDB): domain Bacteria; phylum Bacillota_I; class Bacilli_A; order Izemoplasmatales; family Izemoplasmataceae; genus Xianfuyuplasma; species Xianfuyuplasma coldseepsis. The sequence goes on along the minus strand of NZ_CP048914.1, from coordinate 763,690 downwards.
GGTGAAGTTTATGATCTTGATGATGATATTAATTTGGAAAAGAACAAACGCCATACGATTGAAGTGGTTGTTGATCGCTTACGTCTAAAAGAAGGTGTTCGCAGTCGATTGTTCGATAGTTTAGAAACCGCTGCGAAAAAGGGTGAAGGGAAAGTTCTTGTTCTCATCAATGATGAAGAACACGTCTTTAGTGAACATTACGCTTGTCCCCACTGTGATTTTAGCATTGGTGACTTAGAACCGCGTTTATTTTCATTTAACGCTCCATACGGCGCTTGCCCTACTTGTCATGGACTTGGCCATAGTCGCAAAATCGACCCAGACTTACTGATACCCGATAAAACAATTTCCATTGAAGACGGGGCAATCAAAGGATGGCAAAATACCGATACATACGGCTTCAGTATGATTCGTCAGGTTGCCAAACATTATGGTGTGGATTTGAATCAACCAGTTAAGGCCATGAAGCAAAAGGAACTGGATTTATTCTTATACGGGACAAAAGAACGAATTCACTTCAAGTTTGGTGGCAATGGAAGAGGTGGGTATCGCCACGAAAATGTCGCTAAATATGAAGGCGTTATCAACAATCTAGAACGGCGTTATATCGAGACAACGTCACGATTTATGCGTGAATGGATTGAAAACTATATGGCAGAAGTACCCTGTCCAACATGTCAAGGTAAAAAACTAAACGATAAAGCTCTTAGTGTCAAAATAGGACAACGAGATATCATTGAAGTAACCGATATGGCTGTGAAAGAAATTATTCAGTTCTTTCAACAATTAACCCTATCGGATAAAGATCAAAAGATTAGTGAAATGGCGTTAAAAGAAGTCATTGAGCGTTTGTCTTTCTTAGATAATGTTGGTCTGAACTACTTAACGTTATCACGACAAGCGGCCACATTAAGTGGTGGTGAGAGCCAACGGATTCGGTTGGCAACTCAAATTGGGTCTCAGTTAACTGGAGTTCTGTATGTACTAGATGAACCTTCGATTGGACTTCATCAACGGGATAACCATAAACTAATCACAACGCTGAAGAAAATGCGGGATTTAGGAAATACATTACTCGTTGTAGAACACGACGAGGAAACCATGTATGAAGCGGATCAAATCATTGATATTGGTCCTGGTGCTGGTATTTATGGTGGTGAAGTCACATTCCAAGGTACCGTCGAAGAAATCCTAAAAGATACCAAGAGCATTACAGGAAAATACCTCTCAAAACAATTGCAGATTGATGTACCACAAACAAGACGATCTCACGAACGAGGATATATTGAACTGCTTGGTGCCCGTCAGAACAACTTAAAGAATATTGATGTTCAGATACCCAAAGGCGTATTGAATGTCATTACTGGCGTTTCTGGAAGTGGAAAATCAAGTCTTGTGAATGAATGTTTATACAAAGGGCTACATAATATAATCTATCGTAAAAAAATCCCACAGGGTGATTTTGATGCGATCAAGAACATTGATCAGTTTGAAAAAATAATCAACATTGATCAATCACCTATTGGACGAACCCCACGAAGCAATCCAGCGACCTATACCAAGGTATTTGATGATATTCGGGATATTTTTGCGATGACGAATGAGGCGAAAATGCGCGGATATAAAAAAGGACGTTTTAGTTTCAATGTGAAGGGTGGACGATGCGAAACCTGTAGTGGTGATGGATTAATTAAGATTGAAATGCACTTCTTACCAGATGTCTATGTACCTTGTGAAGTTTGTAATGGGAAACGGTATAATAGTGAAACATTAGAAGTAAAATATAAAGGAAAAAACATTAGTGACGTGTTAGATATGACAATTGAGGAATCGGTTGAATTCTTCAAGAATATCCCCAAAGCAAAACGGAAACTCGAAACATTGAATAATGTTGGACTCGGGTATTTAAAACTGGGACAACCCGCAACCACGCTTAGTGGTGGTGAGGCACAACGGGTGAAACTTGCTAAAGAGCTACATAAGAGAATTACGGAAAACACGCTATATATCCTAGACGAACCCACAACGGGATTGCATGCAGATGATGTAAAACGCCTGTTGCAGGTGATTCAACATATCGTTGACATGGGCGCTACAGTTGTTATAATAGAACATAATCTCGATGTCATAAAAGTTGCCGATCATATTATTGATTTAGGACCAGAAGGTGGCGACATGGGTGGCGAAGTTATTGCAACAGGAACCCCTGAAGAAGTAGCCGCAAATCCACAAAGTTATACGGGAGAATACCTCAAAAAAGTTCTGAGGTGATTGGATGAATCAAGAACCAGAAAAAAATAATCAAAATGAAGAGGAGTTGGAAGAACTTCGGGAAGTGATTAAAAAACTTGAAGAGCTTCAAAAGCAACAAAACAAAACTCCTAAAAAACGACCTCGTCGGCCATTTATCGCAATTGAATTTGGCGGGGTTTTTCATCATAATCGTATTATAAATTTTGTATTTAGTTTTATCTTGAACTTTACATTTGCCTTCTTCGTGATCGAAATCTTTGATTTCGCCGTCTATAGTGATATTATAAACATGGTAGCACTGATGCTACTGTATAGTGTCGTGGAAGAGTTCTATCGAACGTACCTTTTAATGAAGCATTTCTCATTAATATTGAAATCTTTTGGTACAATTTTCTTCTTCGGATATATTGTGATTTTCTTTGTATTAGATCAATATGTATTTATTAAGACATTTAACTTTGTCAATGGGACATTACTTGCGTTCTTTGTCTTAATATTTACCTTAACACGGTATTTCTTTGGAACATATTTGCGTCGTTTCTTACGACGTGTAGAATCGAGGTGATTGGATGGGTTTAACCGTGCAAACCGTAGTCGAAGAACATCGACTAGCTGTAATCAGTGGTAGTGAAGGCTTACTACGTGAAATCACAAAACCACAAGTATCTCGTCCAGGGATTGAACTAGCGGGTTTGTTTGATTTCTATGAGCACGATCGTGTTCAAGTATTCGGTAGTAAAGAAGTGGCCTTTTTTGGGTGGTTAAACCATCAGGATCAAGAGATTCGTGTGGATATGTTGTTTCAAGCACAACCACCCATGTTTATCTTCTCTCATAATGCGGAGGTTCCCGAAGTGTTTATTCGCAAAGGGAATGAGTATCAGATTCCGATCGTAAAAAGCAACAAGAAGACATCCGCACTATTAAGTAATTTATATCAATATTTAAGTGCGAAACTTGCTCCCCGTCAGAGTTTACATGGTACACTGTTAGATGTTAGTGGTGTCGGTGTATTAATTCGTGGGAAAAGCGGGTTAGGAAAAAGTGAAGTTGCCTTGGAACTGGTTCGTCGTGGGCATCAATTGGTTGCTGATGATCGTGTTGATATCTATCAACGAGAAATTGGTGTTATTGTTGGTGAAGCACCTGAATTATTACGCCGTTACTTGGAAATTCGCGGTATCGGTATTGTCAATGTGGTGAAGATGTTTGGCGCTAAGGCCTACAAAGAAAACAAGAAAATCATGTTGGTTATCGATTTGGAACCCTGGGATTACAAACAAGAATATGATCGATTAGGATTGGAAAGTCATACGATTCGATTCTTTGATTCTGATGTCGAACATATAAAGATTCCCATATCAGAAGGTCGGAATGTCGCTTCCCTCGTAGAAGCCGCATCGGTAAACGCCCGGTTGAAATTTTTGGGTGAAAATGCCGCACAAGAGTTTTCTGATGCACTTGATGAATATTTAAAACAGAAACAAACAGAATAGAGGTCATTACAATGCATGTATTTAATCCGATAGACCCAACGTTTATCACACTCTTTGATTCATTTTCCTGGCAGAAATATAGTTTAATGATTATGCTGGGTCTACTGACAGCCATCTTACTAGGAATACGAGAAGGGAATAAACTAGGAATTTCAACGGATCATATCTTGGACGGTGTTTTAATCATCGTTCCATTATCGATAGTCGGAACCCGTTTATGGTATGTACTATTTGAATGGGGCAATTCATATTGGCCTTATTTCCAAACATACGGTTTTGTTGATGGAATCATCAACGTATTTAATATTCGCGATGGAGGACTTGCCATACACGGAGGATTCATAACCGCCTTTGTTAGTGCTTATTTCTATACCAAGAAGCGCGGAATCAATATCTTTAGTGTTTTTGATATCATGGCACCTGGATTCTTGATTGCTCAAGCATTTGGGCGTTGGGGGAACTTCTTTAATCAAGAAGCACATGGAGGCATTATTGGTGGAACAACCGATGGAGCGCCAGCGTTGTCGCTTGATGAACAACGGGAGTTTTTATCTGGTACCTTAAAACTACCTGATTTTATCACCAATCAAATGTTGATTGAGATTGAACCGGGAGACCCAGGATATCTTGTAGAAGATATGTTTGGCGAAATGGTACGCGTAAATTACTATCATCCAACATTCTTCTATGAAAGTATGTGGAATGTGGTTGGATTCATCATCATGTTGATATTACGACGAACAAAGATCTTAACTCGTGGGGACTTATTACCGGTATATTTGATTTGGTATAGTGTTGGTCGTTACTTTATTGAAGGTATGCGGACAGATAGTTTGTACATCGGCGATACCAATATCCGAACAGCACAAGTCATCAGTCTTGTGATGATTGCTGGTGGAATTGCGTTGCTCGCATTAACGCGTACAATATGGCCACAGAAAAAGTATTACGAGGTCTTAGCTGAGGTCGCTGAGCAAAACGCTGAACAAAATGAAGTAGAAGGAGTATAATAAATAATCGAGGTGAAAATGATGGAAAAATTTGATGTTATTATTATCGGTGCAGGTCCCGGAGGGATGACTGCTGCAATTTATACACAACGTTCTAGTTTGAAAACGTTGATGTTGGAAAAAGCCGCTCCTGGTGGGAAAATGATGACCACTTGGGAAATTGAAAACTATACAGGATTTGGAAACATTTCTGGATTTGAGTTAAGTGAAAAAATGTTTAATCATACACAAGAACTCGGTGTCGAATATCGTTACGGTGACGTTGTCAACGTCGTTGACAAAGGTGACTATAAGGAAGTTCACACCGCATCTGGTGAAGTGTATCAAACAGCAGCTGTGATTATCGGTACAGGAACCATACCACGCAGTACAAACGCCCCTGGTGAATCCGAATTATCCGGAAAAGGTGTTAGTTGGTGTGCAGTGTGTGACGGTGCCTTCTTTAAAGATTTGGATATCGTCGTTGTTGGTGGAGGAAACAGTGCTATTGAAGAAGCTGCGTTTCTTGCAAAAACAGTAAACCACATAACCGTTGTCAACATCTTACCGACTTTGCAAGCGGATGCTGTAGCTATTGATGAGTTAAAAGAAACTGGTAAAGCAGACTTCTTACTTGGATACGAAGTAGTATCCTTCAACGGTACGGATAAAATGGAAAGTGTTACAGTACGAAATGTTGAAACCAAAGAAGAACAAGACATCGCTGTTCAAGGTGCATTCGTCTTTATTGGCCAAATTCCAAAAACAGACTTTGTAAAAGATTTGGGTATCACCAATAAATGGGGATACATTGAAGTGGATGAAAACATGGCAACAAAAGTACCTGGTATTTATGCCATTGGTGATGTTGTCGATAAAGAATTACGCCAAATCATTACCGCTGCAAACGATGGAAGCATTGCTGCAATCCAAGTTGGTAAATACTTAGGTAAATCGAATAAAGTTTGGTAAGAATAGGACTTGTGCCTATTCTTTTTTTTACCGTCATGTTATAATTTTGGTAGGATTGGTGATGATATGAGTTTTGCAGCTGATGTTAAAAGTGAATTGTTGAGTGTCAAGGCAGATAATTGCTGTGTTTTAGCAGAATTATCCGCTCTTTTACGCATTAACGGGGATATCCACATATCCAGCAATGGTCTATCGGTAGAGTTTCATACAACCAACTTAAAGATTGCTCGCCGTGTGATTTCTAGTGTTAAGGAGTTATACAAGATCGATGTAGAAGTTGTATCGAAGAAGCAAATGAAGTTGTACAAGCACGACATGTACATTGTGCGAATGAAACAAGAAGCGAATAAAATTATCAATGAACTATCGTTAATGAATAATCAAGAAGCGATTATTGACGAACCACTCATGGTAAAGGAATGTTGTAAACGTAGTTTTTTACGTGGAGCATTCTTAGCCAGTGGATCCATCAACTCACCAAAATCCAGTAGTTACCATTTGGAGATTCATTCTTACAGCGAAGAAGATGTTACTGCGGTTACAGATTTACTCAATTATTATCACTTAAATGCCAAAAGCTTAAAACGTAAACGAGGTTTTATATCCTACATTAAAGAATCGGAAAAAATTGCCGACTTTCTCCGTGTTGTTGGGGCAATGAATGCTCTGTTTGTATATGAAGATGAACGAATAAAACGGGATTTTGTCAATTCGATTACTCGAGTAATGAACATGGATATTGCCAATCAGAATAAAACATTAGAAGCGGCAGATAAACAACTTCGAAGTATTAGTGTCTTAGAAAATATGACGGACATCACTAAACTACCTAACAGTATGAAAGAAGCGATTACGTTACGTAAAACCTATCCCGAGTCATCGCTCAATGAACTTGCGGATTATAGTTATGATCTCTTTAACAAATCCATTTCAAAATCTGCGTTAAACCATCGATTTCGTAATATAAACGAACTCGCGGACCAAATTATGGAGAACTTACATGAGTAAAGCCATTGGAATCGATATCGTAGAGATGGAAGAGATTAAGGAACGTATGAGCGATCGTTTCGTCCACCGGATATTAAGTGAACAAGAACTAGAAAGGTATCATCGGATTAAGAATACAGACCGTCGAATTCAATATCTGATGGGACGCTTTGCGGCAAAGGAAGCCTACTCTAAGGTGTATAAACAGTTTAACGAGCCACTCAATTTTACCGACGTATCGATAGTAAATGATGAATTTGGTGCACCCTATATTGTTAGTTCATATCATCCTGAAGATACACTGCACGTTAGTATTTCCCACTCACGGCACTATGCCGTTGCCATAGTTACAAAAGAATAAACACCTTCGGGTGTTTTTTTGATGGGTTTTATTCTTGCAAAATTTTCCTATTTCTAATACAATAGATTAGGCTAGGAGTTGATGATTTATGGCAAAGAGTTCTTTTGCAAAATCTAACAATGACCGTTTTCTAACGTATTTGCTTGTTGGATTTGCTGCAGTTATCGTTTCCCTTGTTGTAGGATTAATCTTATACAACATTTTTAGCGAAGAACTAACCTATGATAGCTTTGATCATATTACCGATTTCTATGATATCGAAGATCAGCCAGAAGATCAGTATTTGGTCTATTTTTATAGCGAGTCATGCAGTATTTGTACCGATATAAAATTACAAGTATTGAATTTTGCTGATGATAATGAAGCGGATGTAAAGGTGTATTTCCTTGATAATCTCGCGTCAACTGGTAAAGATCGGATTGTGACTGATCCTGATACACTCGCGACAATGGATGGGACACCATCACTTATCACAGTTGTAGATGGACAAATCACCCATATGGCACCAGGCTATGTTCAGGTATTGGATACGTTCGAAGCGATCAATGATGGAACTTATGACTTTAACTAAATAGCCTACAAGTTAGGCTATTTTTATCTTTTTTAGGAGGAATTAGAATGGAATTTAACAACAAACTTATGAATGACATTGCGGCCAATTTAAACATTTCCCGCAAACAGATTAAGACGGTACTTGAAATGCTCGAAGAAGGGAATACCGTACCTTTTATAGCACGGTATCGGAAAGAGCAAACCGGGGCTCTTGATGAAGAGCAAATTCGCGAAATTAACAAGGAATATGAATACAGTGTTAACTTACTAAAACGTAAAGAAGACGTTATTCGCTTAATTGATGAAAAAGGTCTGTTAACCGAGGAATTACACGAAGAGATTATGAAAGCGGAGAAACTGGTTGATGTCGAAGACTTGTATCGTCCGTTTAAAGAGAAAAAGAAAACCAAGGCGACAATCGCAGTGAAACAAGGACTAAAACCCCTTGCGGAGTTCATTGAAACGTTTCCTACGGAAGGATCTTTGGAAGAAAAAGCGGAAGAGTTTGTAACCGAAGAAGTACCTACTGTTGAGGATGCGATTCAAGGTGCTCTGTACATTATTGCGGAAGACATTAGTGATTCCAGTGATTATCGTAAATGGATTCGTAACCATACGTTTAAGCAAGGAACACTGGATTCATCGATTAAGAAAAATGCTAAAGATGAGATGAAAATCTATGAAATGTATTATGAATTTTCAGAACCAATCCGCAACATTAAATTGTATCGTGTATTGGCTTTAAACAGAGCAGAAAAGGAAAAAGTTCTGACGGTAAAAGTTAATATCAATGATGAGAAAATTCATGAATATTTAGATCGTCAAGTCATCAAGAACAAAGCATCGTATGTCGTACCGTTTATTAAAGACGCCGTACGTGATGCATATAAACGGTTGATTGGACCATCGATTGAACGTGAAATTCGTAGTGAATTAACGGAAAAAGCCGATCAAAATGCGATTCATATATTTAGTGAAAATTTACGGAGTTTACTGTTACAACCTCCAATGAAGGGAAAAATGGTTCTCGGTGTAGACCCAGCGTACCGAACCGGATGTAAACTGGCAGTCGTTGATAAAATGGGAACCATGCAAGAAATTGATGTGATTTATCCCCATCAAAAATTCCCTGGTGAAAATGTCTCTCAAATCCGCCGTAATGAAGCAGGATTTAAAGTTACAAACTTGATTAAAAAATACGATATAGACATCATTGCTATCGGTAATGGTACAGCATCTCGTGAAACGGAACAATTTATCATTAACGTTATCAAGTATGTTGAAAAAGACATGGGTAAAAAGTTATTCTATGTTATCGTAAATGAAGCGGGAGCTTCGGTATACAGTGCAAGTGAACTAGCGAAAGATGAGTTTCCGAAACTCGCTGTCGAAGAACGTAGTGCAGTAAGTATTGCCCGTCGTCTACAAGATCCGCTTAGTGAATTGGTTAAAATCGATCCAAAAAGCATCGGTGTCGGACAATACCAACATGACGTTTCACAAAAGAACTTAAGCGATTCTCTTGATTTTGTCGTCGAAACGGCTGTTAACCAAGTTGGTGTGAATGTCAATACTGCATCCGTTCAATTACTACAATATGTTGCTGGATTAAATAAAACTGTTGCTGAAAATATCGTTAAATATCGTGAGAAAAATGGACCGTTCACCAATCGTGAACAACTACTAAAAGTACCACGTTTAGGTGAAAAAGCATATGAACAAGCGGTTGGATTCTTGCGAATACTAAATGGGGACAACCCCTTTGACAAAACTGGAATTCACCCCGAAAGTTATGATTTAGCGCTTCGTTTAATGGAAGAGTTGAAATTGGATTATGATGATATTGGAAACATTATTCTTAAATTGAAGTTCGCTAATATGAGTAAAATGCAAATCGCCAAAAAACTTGACGCTGGATTACATACTGTTGAGGATATTATGGATATCTTTGTCGCACCACTTCGTGATCCTCGTGATGATGTTGAACCACCAATTCTTCGTAGTGATGTATTGAAGTTAGAAGATTTACGTCCTGGTATGGAACTCCAAGGTACCGTTCGTAATGTCGTTGACTTTGGTGCCTTCGTCGATTGTGGTGTTAAAGATGATGGATTAGTCCATATATCACAACTTGCAAAAGGATATGTCAAACATCCTCTTGACGTTGTTAGTGTTGGGGAGATTGTGACTGTTTGGGTCAAAGATGTTGACTTAAAACGTCATCGTTTACAACTGACTATGATAAAGGAAAATGCCCCTTATACAAAGTAGGTTAAATTAAGAACACATCTTATTGACAGTTAGCCTAAAATATATTATTATATAAAGGCTAACAGTTGGAGTAGTACTCAAGTGGCTGAAGAGGTGCCCCTGCTAAGGGTATAGGTCGTTGACGCGGCGCGAGAGTTCAAATCTCTCCTACTCCGCCATTTAAAAATGAAAACGGACAAATGTCCGTTTTTTGTTTATATTAAGACGTATACCGGTTGGTTGCCTACGAAATGAATGTAATATATATTTGACACTATGTAAAAAATATATTACAATAATAATATCAAGAAATATGGAGGTAATCCAATGAGAATGAGACGTCAAAGTGCAGTGATATCACTTGTAATGTGGAGTGTGATTATGACAGTATTTATTGTGTTGTTTTTTGTCTTGAAAGATGTTGATCAATGGCAGGAAAATCAGCTGTTTCGATTACTCTCTGCGATTCTTTTATTTGTCGGTGGAGTAATCCAAATCCTATTGTTATCAAAAGATAAGGTAGAACCATTGGATGAACGAACACAGTTGATTCAGTACCGGACAAGTAGTGTTTCTGTAATTGGAATATTACTCTATGTGTATGCCTTGGTCATGACGCTATATATTTCCTATGAGTTCGAAGTAGGTCTACCTGTTGCGTGGTTGTGGTTTATCGCCTATACGACGATTTTTGTGGCATTCATGCTACATAGTGGCTTATATCTACTCTTCGAACACAAGGGTGTTGGGTATGAAGATTAAACAGGTATCGAACACGATAAAAGATTATCGCTATCAACATCAAATGAGTCAAGAGGTTCTGGCGAATTTAGTCGGATGCACTAGACAGACCATTATCTCCTTGGAACAAAACAAGTATTCTCCATCTTTTGTGCTTGTAGCTAAAATCGCACAAATCTTTGATATTCCAGTCGATGATGTGATTCAGATTACATTTGAGGAGACCGACTAAGGTCTCTTTTTTTATAAGAAATGTTATCGTTATGTAAATTGATTGCCCATTGCATTTTCATCCGATATAATATAGGTGCATAACAAGGAGGTTTGAAATATGAAAAAAGTCGTCGCATTTGTCTGCGTTCATAATAGTTGTCGTAGTATTATGGCCGAAGGTTGGGCACGGGAACTAGGAGCGGATGTACTGGATGTATACTCTGCAGGAACTGAAGTCTATCCTGGACCCAAACCTATGGCATTAGAAGTTATGAATGATGCTGGTGTCGATATGTCACATGCCAGTAGTAAGTTACTAAGTGATATTCCTTCTGAATTGGATATCCTGATTACTATGGGATGTGGTGTAGAATGTCCGTATGTTCCTACGAATCATCGTGAGGATTGGGGACTGGACGATCCAAGTGGAGGACCGAAAGAAGGGTTTGAGGAAACCCGTGATATCATAAAGGAAAAAGTCATTGAATTAATTGAAAGAGTACAAAAAGGAGAATTATAATCTCCTTTTTTTTCTGCCTATTGACTTTAAAGAATGGTTTTTGTTATAATGAAAAAGCGTTCTAGTTGGCCCGTTGGAGAAGCGGTTTAACTCACATGCCTTTCACGCATGCATTCACGGGTTCGAATCCCGTACGGGTCACCATAATAACGACAAAGTCTGTTCGAATAGAACGGACTTTTTTATTGCCAAAATAAAAACGCCAATGTGGCGTCTATACTTGAGAAGATGCGAGTGTTTCTTGAAGTGTATCATCATCAATTGGATAGAAATATATCGCAATAATGCTTGCTAAATGAGCTAATGAAGGAACCGCAGCAATGGTAATTAAGATTCCCCAAAATAGAGTATTGTTTGGAGGAGTATCAGCAAAACTAACATAGCCTAATAGAGCTAGGATTAACCCGTTAAATAGTCCGGCAAAACTACTAATAAACTTGTCAATTAAGCTAAATGCAGATCCAATCATTCCGGGAACAAACTGCTTTGACAAGTGGTATTCGTAATCCGCTGTATCCCCAATCATTGGAATGATATTTAGTTCGGTCGCAGCAGTGATGAATGCAAAGAGCATAAAGACAAATACTAAGACGATGAAGGGTGTTGGCGTTGGTGCTAAAGCAATTGCCAGTATTGCAATTGGACCAAAGAGAAATGCCAGTTGTGATGAACGCAGAAATGTAGTTTTACGTCCAATTCGATTGGTTAGTATCGTAGTGATTACAATGGCAATTGCCATCGCAATCCCCATAAACGGAGTTACCCGTGTTTGGTTACTAACATCTTGAGCAACGTACACATAGAAGAAGACAACCAAACCATTTACCATTGTATTCGCTGTTTTATTTGTGGATGCCGCAATAATGAGCATTGTCAAGGCACGATTATTCTTAAACATTTGAATATAGTCTCGAACTTTAGGATGAAACTCATCATGATTCTTACCATAGTTCTCGATCACATCTTTTTTCCACAATCCAGCTAGGGCAAATCCAGTAAAGACTAGTTGAATCGCAATCATCACGAGACTTAGATTACGCCAAGCTTCTGCACTTGCGAAGCCTCCAAATCGATCTAGGAAAGGAACCATTATCGTGTAAATGAATAGTAATAGAAACATTGAATAGAACTGCGTAAAGGCACTGTACAATGTTCGTTGTTTGGGGTGATTCGTTAGAACATTCTGTCCCGCTTTGGTGATGGTTGTTTGAAATGTATACCCGATTACCCAAAGGACATACATACTGATTATCCAGATTAAATTCGCGGTATTACTACCAAAATCATGTCCCAAAAAGAGCAAGAAGAACGAAAGACACATTAAAAGGGATCCAAATAATATCCATGGACGGAACCGTCCAAATCGAGTATGTGTCCGGTCGACCAAAATACCAATGATTGGATCTGTGAAGGCGTCTAGGATACGAGTGATCATCATAATTCCACCAATTGTAATTGGACTAAAGGAATATACATTGGTTCCATATGCTAAAAAAAAGCCGGTAAAAATTAACGACAATGATGTTGTCGCTGCATTGTTACCAGAAAACGCACTAATCTGAAATAAGGTTGCTTCATTCTTGTAAGTAGCAGATCCCATAGAGTCACCTCAAACATATAGCTCTATTATAGTATATTATGTCCAAAACGGATAATACTTTACGCATATTTTACTGTAGTACTTCGTAGATGATTGTTGGGTATGGTATACTATAGTAAATAATCTAAGGAGGACACAATGTTATTAGTTAACGCTTTTCAAGGTATATTAGGTTTTGTGTGGTTCATTTTAGTCGTGTATACACTCTATGTTCTTGTAACTGGTAAAAAACCGAAGAATCTTAGTAAGTTGGTATGGGCAATTATCATTATTCTACTTCCATATGTAGGTGTAATCCTATACTGGATCATTGAAAAAAACATCTTAAAATAAAAAATCCACTCATGGATTTTTTATTTATTTAATGATGGCGTATCACTTCAAACCGTTTTAACGTATAGTTATCTTTTTTATGGATTCCAGCTTTTTGACGGGCGATGTCAACCTGCTCCTCAGCAGTATCAACTCCATTTAGATTGGGAAGTAACAATCCAGATTTGTAACCACTCTTAACGATAACACCGTATCGTTTCGGATCAAGATCGTTGATGGATGTGATTGCTTCTGGAGGGAATAAGACATCCACAGAATAGATAATGTCAGGCAGTTCCTTTGCAGTAACTTTTGGAAAGCGAGGATCTCTTGTGCCAGCACTAATCGCATTATGAATAATTTCATCAGCGATACAAATGGTTGTTGGACCTGTAGTACCGATGCATCCTCGTAAACGTCCGTTTTTATGTAATGAGACAAAGACTCCAGCTTTGGAAGAGGTTAATTCTTTGGACAAGTTTTTCGGTCGGGGTAATGGTTTGTGATGATTGATGTAGTACTCCAAGGATTGTCGTGCTAAGGTTACATATTCATCTTCGTGGTTGCGGATAGAGCGTTGCCCTTCCTGTAGTGATTCATTATATTGAGATAAAAAGTGGCGATTTATGTTTGGGGATGTTGGTGTGAATCCAGCAACGACATAACCGACACCAAATGGCCCTTCATAGCTGTATACGTTTGATATCACATCATAACCATCTAATACACCAGCCATAATATTAAATGATCCATATCCACATTCGGCTGCTTTGTGACATAGGGTGGAATCAAGAGATAACAGTTTTAAGAAGTTTGCCTCGTTCAATATGGAGACGATTTCCCGATCAAAGATAGGACCTTCTTTAACAAAGCCATAAGGACCATCTTTTTTTAATTTATGGGATAAATCACCACTTGCGATGTAGATTACTTTCTTATCTGAATCCAATGCTTTTTGGATGGTTTGTCCTAGGCGATAGTGTTCTTGTGAAGAGAGTCCTGACGGACCAATGCGGACAAGTTTATAGTCGCTATAATATTGGTTAATAAAGTACAGTGGAACCAAGACACCATGATCAAGCTGGTTATCTCGTTCACCTTGCGTTCCCGCAGGAATATCGCTAAGGATGGCTAGTTCTTCGATTCGTTGCACGAGAGTTGTATCATAGGAGACATTGGTTGAGATTGTGGGGAATCCAAAAGAGATAAAGGAACCGGATGCTTTTGAATGGGGAGATATGTGAAAGTAATTGGAGTATACAGTTGAGTGAGGCGAGGAGATGATGATCGTATCCGGTTGTAGATCTCGAATCTCCTTGGCAATCGCATGATAGGCATCAATCGTTGCTTGTATTTTACGTTCTTCACCTCGACCAATCTCTGGAATAATAATTGGGGGGTGGGGAACGGTATATGCTTTTAGAATCATCAAATCACTCCTTATACATTACCGAGATAGATGTGTTGAATTCCGTATGATGTTCCAATATCTTTTGCTGTTCGTAACGTATTCATTGGTGTTGGACTTGTACTCTTCATTTTATAGGAAGGGAAGAAGCGAGATATGTGCCAGATGAAATCATGTCTTAACGTATTTGTTAGATCCTCCACAATACTTGTTAATTCTTTGGTTGAATCGTTCACTCCAGGAATTATTAGTGTCGTTACTTCTATATGAACACTAGCTTCTTTAAATAGCTTCATGTTGCGTAGGATTGGTTCAGGTCGTCCCCCAATGTAGGATGAATATATTTCTTCACTTGAAGCTTTATAATCAATGTTTACTGCGTCTAGATACGGGATGATAGCTCGTATTGTTTGTTCTGACATGAAGCCATTGGTAACCCAAATATTCTTGAGACCTTGTTTATGAGCTAGTTTCATTGTTTCTAATGCGTATTCAACGTATATTGTTGGTTCTGAGTAGGTGTAGGATATGGACGGACAACCATAGTGAATGGCTTGATCTACATGCTGTTGTGGTTTGATTGGTTTACCGGGGATACTATTGAAGGTATGTTGTGATTGGGAGATGGAATAGTTTTGACACCACGCACATCGTAGATTGCAACCTATCGCCGCAAAACTATACGTATTCGTGTTTTGAAGAAAGTGATAGAGAGGTTTTTTACGTATCGGATCAATGGAGACAGAAATGGTTTTATTGTAGTTTAAGACCTTTAATACGCCATTATTGTTTTTTCGGACACCGCAAATACCCATGTCATTATCTTTGATAACACAGTGATGTTCACATACATGACAATGGACTGCTTGCTCTGATAATACTGTATAAAACAATGATTCCATACCACTACCTCCTATCTACTTTTATTGTATCAAAAACAAAACACGATAAAAAGTTGAAATAACACACATAGTGAAATATGCTTTTATGTTTTCAATCTATGTGGTAGAATAAAGAAAAAAGTAGGAGGAAATATGGCAGCCAAAACGAACAAAGCGTATTTGAAACAACCGTTTATTGTATCCTTAATTTTAGCGATTATTCCCATTACAAATATTATTCTTGGGGTCTTGTATCGTTTAAGTAAGAAGAATCTTGTATTAGTCATATTGAACATTGTATTGTTCCCACTATTCTTTATTGTTGATTTGGTATCTGTAATTCTCAATAACGACTTAAAATATTTAGTATAAGAAAAAAGCATAATGCATGTGGCATTATGCTTTTTAATTGTTATAAGGTTGTGTCGTCAATGCCATCTAAATAGGCTTTGATGGGTTTAACAATTTTGCTAACTGTACCTTGAATGAATGGATTTTCTAGCGATGCACTATCTAGTAGAGCAACAAAGCTTTTGGATCCACCACGTTCACAAAGGGCAATGTATTCTTCCAGCGCTTTGCTATGATTTTCCTGGCTCTTAATCCAATATTGGAAGGCGACAACTTGAGCAAGGGTGTAATCGATGTAATAAAATGGTACACCGAAGATATGTCCTTGTCGGTACCAGAACGTTCCTTTGTCTAAAAAGGCATCGTCATCGTAATCTTTGAATGGAAGGTATTTCTTTTCAATACTACGCCATAAAGTTTTTCGCTCATCTGGGGTTAACTTGGGATTCTCATAGATACCATGTTGGAATTCATCAACCGCTACACCATAGGGTAAGAAGCTAAGTGCGGAAGCAAGATGATCGAACTTATATTTTGGTGTATCCTCTTTAAAGAATCCATCAATCCATGGCCAAGCAAGGAATTCCATACTCATCGAGTGGATTTCAGCAGCTTCTAATGTTGGCCAGCGATACACAGGGATGTTGTGACGACTGGAATAGACTTGGAACGCATGTCCTGCTTCATGGGTTAAGACATCCACATCACCGCTGGTGCCGTTGAAGTTGGCAAAGATAAATGGGGTTTCAAATGTTGGGAAATACGTACAATATCCACCACCGGATTTTCCTTCTTTGGCGTCTAGTTCAAGCAGTTCTTTGTCAATCATGAAATTAATGAACTCACCGGTTTTTGGTGACATTTCTTCATACATGGTTTTCGCTACATTTAACTGCCATTTACTATCTCCTTTTGGTGTCGGGTTACCATCTAAGAAGGAGAGTGTTAAGTCGTAGGATTTGGGATTGTCAATACCAATTCGCTTTCCTTTGCGTTCCGCAAGTTCATTGACAACCGGAACAACATCTTGATAGATTTGATCACGATAGGTTTTCACGTCTTTCCAGTTATAATCGGTACGACCGAGTTTGTCATAGCCTAATTGGACATAGTTCTCGTATCCGAGTTTTATCGCCATTGAATGACGTGCTTCGACCATTTTATCGTAGATATCATCAATCTCTTTTTCGTGGTCTTCAAACCATTTTGATACAACAAGTTGGGCATCATGGCGTGTTTGACGATCCAAGTCTTGGGTAAATGGACGCATTTGACTGAGATTATATGTTCCATCTTTAAACTCGATTTTCGCACTACTTAAGAGTTTTTGATACTCCATCGATAGTTTGTTTTCAAGTTGTAATTCTGGGATAATTTCTTCGGAAAATGTTTTTCGTTGTAATTCCGCTTGATCAAATAACAGTGTTCCAAATTCTTGTTCCAACGCTTTGCGATTTTTAGATTCCAATAATGCGATCGAGAATTGTTGGTCGTATTGTTGCAAGTGAGGAATGTTTTCGTTGAAGAACTGTTGTTCTTTTTCGTAGAATTCATCTCTAGTATCAATACTGTGTCTGGTGGAGACTAGTCCAGCCATAGTCGATAGTTCATCTTGTAAATCAAAGACGCTCTTAATGAGAGCGAGTTCTTCACCTACGGTTGGGGTATCCTTCATTTTGTTAAGAATGTCCGTCATTTGAGCTTTGTATTGTTCTAAGTCGGGACGCTCATATGTAAATTCACTAAATTTCATAAGTACCTCCTTTTTCTTGTATCCTAATTATACTCAATTTAAAACGATTATAAAAGCATTTTGAATGAAGACTCTTTTGACTATAAGTACTTATGTAATGTATAATAGTGCCTATGAAAGGGTGAGCAATATAGTGAAAAAGACATCAAAGAAGCAATCTGATATGAATGAGAATACATTGCCAAGCAATAGAACAACACCTGTACAAGGATCCATGTCAGCACATGGGGGTAATGATCGTGCTGCAAATATGTTTGGTGGTTTTGGTAAATTGGAAAAAAGAAACAATGTATATGAAACGTGGGATGCAAGACAAAAAACACTTGAAGTAAGACTGACATGTCTGGTATTAGCATATGTTTTTGTGAATGATGACGACAAGGTATCAATGAGAGAACGTCGGTGGTTTAAACGTGTTCTTAAAGTCGCAAAAGATGATTTATCCGAAGAGGACTATACCGATATTGAGTCATTGATACGATTGCGTATCGACAAACAATCCATCATTGATTTCATGGAATCAAATACAGTACATTACAGCATCATGCAAAAAGTAATAGAACGTATTAAAAGAATTTTACGCAATAAGCAACAGTATCTTTCATTGTTACAACAACTTGAGATTCAATTCATTAACAATGTTGAATAAATTAGGGTGTTATTTATGGGAAAAAAATCAGGGTTTTCAGGATTCCGGTCCTCATCAGTTGGACGAACACGAACACACAGTACAAGAATGAGTACGAGAGTATCGGGGCGTAGTTTTTCGGGACCACGGATTCGTTCAACCTCTAGTTCAACGGCATTTCGGAATTTTTCTGCACAATCTCGGTCGACGAATATCTGGGATAAACTACGTACCAATCCATTACCTCCGACGAAGCAAATTCACAGTACACCTCGTTTGGTACCTACGAGACATCGAAATAACCATTTATGGGGGTATACGTTATCCGAACGATTGCGATACGGTGTTGAAGATTTCTTTATGGTCCAAAAAACGCAACCACAGCCACGATCCATCTATGATCAGTGGGACTATAAGCAAAAAACACTTGCGATGAAAGTTTTTGCGATGATGTTTGCCTATGTTCTAAAACATGATGATGACAAAATCTCTTATCGCGAACGACGAACATTTCGTAAAATGATTCAACTGGATAAAGATCGAATCACAGAGTATGATTACCGTGAACTTATGAATTTGATTCGCTCTACACCAACGAAAGACGATGTATTACAATTTCTATTGAAGCATGAAGTACCCGTAGATACAATCACTAAAACAGCTGATCGTATTGATCGTATCATGAAGTATGATATAAAATATACCGGTGAAACAAATGAGATACTACAACGATATGATGTGATGAAAGAGTATCAATAGTGTAGAACTAACAAAAAAATATAGTAGGTGTGATGATATGGATGCTTTTATTATCTATATCCTGGTATCAATTTTTACACCAGGACCCAACAATTTGTTTTCCTCAGCATCCAGTTCCAAGGTTGGAATTGTGAAGACCCTACCATTTATGGCCGGGGTTTTCGTAGGAACATTTATTGTATTTTATATCACAGGAATATTTAATGTGTTCTTAGCAGAACAAGTTCCTGTAATAACTCGCTATATCGGAATATTAGGGGGACTCTTTATTTTATACTTAGCATATGGAATGTTTAAAACAAGGCACGAAGAAGGTAAAATGATGATCCAAAATGATCGCTACTTCTATATGGCGGTTGTCTTGACATTGATCAATCCCAAAGCGATTATTTTTGGATTAACGGTTGCAGCATTCTACTTGGGGTTATCATTCCCATCTGATGGGATGTTTCTACTCAGTTTCATCAATGCATTTTTATGTTTTGTCAGTGTTCTTGTGTGGGGCTACTTCGGAAAAGCGTTGAAGCAAGTAATGAAGAACCATCGAACAGTATTTAATATTATTATGGCGCTATTACTTGCGTATAGTGGTGTAATAATTATCGTAGAAACCATATAAAAAGGCACATGAGTGCCTTTTTTAACGTCTTCTTCGTAATAATAGATAGATGATATAAATCGTTAGAAATGGAGAAAAGGATAGAATCATCTGCAAGAAACTAAAGATGAATACATGTACACCTAAAAAATATAATGTAATCGCAATGAGAACTAATACTGCAATGTTTCGTATTTGTTTATGAGTCCCTAGCCACTCACTAAATTGTGCGAACGTATTATTCGAAGGACGAATAATGAATACTAGTTCTTCCATATGTTGTTTTGCTCTTACTAGGAGTTCTTCGGATTCAGCGAAAATGGTGTATTGAACGTTGTTGATTCCATCGGTGTTGGAATTGATTTCAATTAAGGTATCATCATTGTCCATTTTGATACGGATACCGTAATATCCTTTTTTTGCAAAGATCTCATCGAGTTCATGTACTGTATCAGCGAAAATGAAGTTGTTGGGTTCTCCAAGAACTACTTCCTTAAAATGATAGCCTTGATCTTGTAAGTGTGAAATGATGGCAACGACGGTTGATTGTTGTTTCCAAAGGCGTCGTTTCGTACAAATAACACCGGTTGTATTATAGTCCATAAGCCACCTCCTTTTGCGAAGAAAACCTACGCGAGTAGGTTTGTAAGTACATGAATCAATGCGGATACAAATGCTAAGGGTCCTAAGATTCGATGGGCAAGATATAAATTGCGTTTCTTAAAATGCTTGAACAATGCTCCCATGACACCAGTTGCGATTAGTAACAGCAATGTTATCAATCCAGTAGGTGATAGGTTGTTATTGCTTACGTTAACAATCAAATGAACAAGAGCTAATAGAACGGCTATTCCCGCATATATCTGATGCTGTTTGGCAATTGCTCGCACCAATGTGTTTTTGGTGTATCGTTTTGCTCCATTTAATGATGCAAGGATAAAAAAGACTAGTATGGCATATCCTAATACTCGTGCGATGGTCATATAAACCCTCCTTTTTTCTCTATATTCAGTATATCGTAATCCGTTTGATTTTTCTATTCTCATACAAAAAATCTATCCAGTTTGGAAACTTGAAAGATTATTTTGTATCCTAAAATGTTCTAGAGTATAATGGTAGTAAGTGCTTTTACTAGGGATGGAGAGGTTATGAGGTATTCATATGAAAATTAGTGATGTTGTGTATACGACAGTAGATGAAATGAATGCAATGCCCCGGTTTGATTTATTAGAACCTCCTCGAAAAGCGAAGTGGTATCTGCAGATTGTTGCATGGATGTTAAGTTTTCCAGAAACCATTGCTACAAGAGCCAAAGTAACAAAAATCAATATGAAGGGTCTCAAACCACCCTACGTATTACTTTGTAATCACAATAGTTTTTTGGATTTCAAAGTCGCTACAAAAGCGGTTTTTCCCCATCGTTCAAATTACATTGTCGCCATTGATGGTTTTATCAATCGCGAAGAATTATTGCGGAATGTGGGGTGTTTTGGAAAGCGTAAGTTTGTCACGGATTCAACCATGTTTCGCCAAATCAAACATAGTCTTAATGTCAACCGATCGATTTGTCAAATCTATGCCGAAGCACGGTATTCACTCGTAGGGACAACGGCAATTTTACCCGATAGCCTTGGGAAATTATGTAAAAAGTTAGGCCATCCTGTTGTTACCTTAATATCCCACGGACACCATTTGCGTCAACCGGTTTGGAACCTTAACAAACGAAAACTTCATACAACATCTGACATTACGCAGATTATTACCAAAGACGAGATTCAAACCTTAAGCGTGGATGAGATTAATCAACGGATTCGCACACATTTCCAATATGATGATTATCAGTATCAACGTGATCATAAAATACGGATTACATACCCCAACCGTGCCAAGGGACTGCATAAAATATTATATCAATGCCCCTCCTGTAAAACCGAGTTTAAAATGACAAGTAAAGCGAACCAACTCATTTGTGAGGCTTGCGGTGAAGTTCATAACATGGATGAATATGGAGTACTTCATAACACATCAGGAAACACGACTTTTTCTCATATACCGGATTGGTATGAGTGGATTCGATCACAAGTACGCGAGGAGATTTTACGAGATGAATATCACGTTGATATGGATGTTCAAGTCGATATTCTTCCCAACAGTACTGGTTTTTATCGATTGGGTAAGGGTCATATTACACATAATGCCGATGGGTTCCACTTAACCGGCCACTGGGACCATGGTGATTTGGACATTCAAAAACCAGTTTCAGCCAACTACAGCCTCCATTTGGAGTTTGATTATTTTGGCAAAGGAGACGGGTTTAGTTTCTCGAATATCAATGATACGTTCTATTTGTATCCAATCGATCAATCGTTTGCGGTAACGAAGTTGCATTTTGCTGTAGAAGAGCTCTTTAAATTAAACCAATAAAAGGACAAATAAGTCCTTTTTAATTTGCCAATTAAGCGCTTTATTTAGATGTTTTTTCATTTGCAAAAATAATTTTGTCACAATGGTATTTATCATGGTATAATATGCTTGACATATTGTAAGGGATAAAGCCCTTTCTATGGGCTTTTTTTATGCAGTATGAACTACAAATTTGAAAGGAGAACTACATATGGCATTATTAGCAACAGGAGTATGGGTTACCGCTGGTGTTGTGATTCTTGGGATTGGATTGGTTATCTTCGCATTAGGATACGTGAAAGCACGACCAAACCAAGCATACATCATCACAAGCCCACAAAAAACTTCTCGCGTCGTAACAGGGAAAGCCACTTGGCGGATGCCGTTCATATCTCGAGTAGATGTGATTCCACTAGATATTATCCAAGTGGATATCAAAACAACATCAGCTGTACCAACAAACGAGTTCATTGACATCTTTGTTGACGGTGTTGCCAACATCAAAGTACGACATGATGTAGGTGATATCAAACGTGCTGCAGAGATTTTCCTCATGATGGGACGCGATCAAGTAAAGAAAATCGCCGAGGAAATCTTGGAAGGGAACATGCGGGAAATCATCGGTCAGATGAAATTAACCGAACTGGTTCAAAACCGTGATAAATTCGCCGACGAAGTACGCACTACAGCGATGCAAGACATGGAAAAAATGGGTCTTGAAATCATCAACATCACCATTCAAAACTTTACTGATAATAACGGTGTAATTCAAGATCTTGGGGTTGACAATGTAGAACAAATCCGTAAAGATGCAAGCATTGCGAAAGCAGAAGCGCAGCGAGATGTTGAAGTCAAAACATCAGAAGCTAAAGAAGTTGCCAATCAAGCTCGTATTAAAGCCGAATTATTAATCGCTGAACAAAATACGGAGTTAGACCTTAAAAAAGCAGCCTTGAAGCGCAAAGCACAAACGGAACAAGCTACTGCAGATGCTGCGTATTCGATTCGTCAACAAGAAGAACAACTTAAAATCAACGTTGCCGAACAAAACGCATTAATCGCTCGCAAAGAAAAAGAAATTGAGTTAAAAGAACGTGAAGTACGCGTTCAAGAACGGTTCTTAGAAGCGAGCATTAAGAAACAAGCGGATGCGGATAAATACGCTGCGGAACAAAAAGCACAAGCAGATTTATTTACTCGAACAAAAGATGCGGAAGCAGAATTAGCTGAAGAAACCAACCGTGCGGCTGCGATCAAAGTAGTCGCTGATGCGGAACGCGAAGCAGCTTTAGCCCGTGCAAAAGGGATCGAAGCAGTCGGTCTTGCCGAAGCTGCTGCCATTGAAAAGAAAGCACTCGCTATGAAGAAAATGGAAGAAGCCGCTATCCTTGGACTTGTTCTTGATTCCGATGTATTACCTAAAATTGTTGAAGCAGCTGCTGCACCACTTGCTCAAACAGATAAGATTGTTATGTATGGGGAAGGAAATGCTGCGAAGCTATCAAAAGACATCATGAAAACTGGAACCAACATCTTAGAAGGTGTAAAAGAAACATTAGGTATTGATTTAGGTGGTTTATTAAGTGGAGCACTCGGTGGTGTTGCTGCACATAAACTTGCAGACAAAACCGATGAACCAACTGTCAAGGAAACACCAAAGACAGAACCCAAACCAGCATCGAAACCAGCACCCGAACCAAAACCAACAAAAAAAGCGTAATTAAACAAAAAGGAATGACAGTTGTCATTCCTTTTTGTTTAGCGTTTTTGTGCGGGTCGATGAAATTGCCAAGTAACACCAAATGGATCTTTGATATTACCGTATACGGCACCCCAAAACTCTTCTTTTAATTCTTGGATTACAGTTCCTTGCTTTTTCATCTTGTTAAACGCTTCCTCCATAAATTCAGCATCTTCGTATCTGAAGTTAAGATGTAGCTGAATACGTCCTTGATCCTCAAGTGGCAAATCACCAAAGTAAAAGACAGTGTCATTAAATACATACTCCAGATGCATAACTTTGTCTAAATCCTCTTCCGGACAATTGGGCATATCTTTACCCATCATTGTATAACGTACTTCTCCACCAAATATACTATTATAGTATTCAACAGCTTTCATTGTGTCTTCAAACATGACGTATGGTATTAAAAATTGGCTCATAGGATCCTCCTTTATTGTCTACTTATATTCTATCACCAGTAGGTTTTTGATTATTGCTATTATGCAACTACATCGTGTTTTGAACTTGTTTGATAAAATGGTAATCCATAGAGATATCCAAAGAGAAACGCAACACTAACCCAGAAGGATGTATAAAGAAGAGGATGCACATCGTAGATGCTATACAAGATGATATTTTCTACGGGTGGTTGAACCATATACATCATATTAAACTGATTGGGATGATTGATAAGGGTTGATACAATGTATCCAATAATGGCTAAACTTAATGTAATTGTAATATACGTTTGATAATCACGTTTGTAGACTGAAAACTTATGTACACGAATCATATACAGTCCAGCAATAACAATCATCATATGCCGTAGATAAAACTGATAGAAATACAATCGATTCCATGTTTCTAATAGGTTTGGAGCAAATAAAGCTAAGAATGCACCCCATCCCCAGAAGAATGTAATCACGAATAATGTCCTATTCTTTGTGAGTAACATGATCGAACTTGTGATAATCGCGTAGCCACATGTGGCTTCAGGTAGATGTTGATACCAGGGTACATCACTAAAAAACAGGAACGATTGTTTGATAATAGATGTTAGTAGTAAGAAACCAACGATTCCATAACGAATAGATCGTTCGTGTTTGTATCGTTGAAGTCTAGGTAAATAGATGTAGACAATTACTAGTAGTATAAGTGCGACAACAAGTGCTATAATATGAGGGGGAGACCCAAGATAAAACTCCTTTTCCCCATCTAATGGGATACGAGTAAAGAATGTAGGCAAGAGTACCACCTCCATGTAATAATAGTATAAACCAATGGAGTTTTAAACGCTACAAATTCATAAAAATAGTGTTGAAATCAAAACTATATACAAAAAAATAATTAAAAATAATAAATAGTTGATTTTAATTAATTATGAGGTTATAATAATGGTAGAAAGTGTTTGGTAAGAAACCAGAGAGGAGATTTATTTCATGATTACAAGAAAAGAATTAATCACCATTAACGAGTATCCAGGACGTAATATCACGGAAGTACTGGGATATGTTAAAGGATCTACCGTCCAAACAAAGAATGTTGGAAAGGATATTTTGGCGGGATTGAAAAGTCTCATTGGTGGTGAAATCCAATCCTATACGGAAATGATGAATGATGCACGTAAGATTGCGACAGAACGACTACTACGAGAAGCGGACGAAATGGGTGCAGATGCTGTTGTTGGATTCCGTCTCCAAACCAGTGCAGTCATGGGTGGAGCTGCGGAAATCATCGCCTACGGGACAGCTGTTAAATTAGACTAGGTATTATGATGCATCAGATGGATAAAACACCACGAATATTAACAATTATTGGGTTAATATTTGAAGGTATCGGAGCTCCAAGCACCTTGTTTGGTGCGTGGGTTATGATGAATTTTGATTCCTTTCCTGGGATCAGTGCAGAAACGATGGATTTAACACAACAAGACTTCAATGAAGTCGTTGAATTGTTCGCATGGCTTGGTGATATTTTATTTGTATTAGCAATTGTCATGGGAGTTGTTTTTCTTGTGAATCTCGTTCTATTCGTCAAATTACTACAAGGTAAATATGATGAAGAATCTGCAAAAAAAGTCTACCTTTATCAAGCTATTTGGGGTGGAATCAATGTCCTATTTAATCAAGTAACAGCTATAATGTATTTAATCAGCGGTGTATCCGGTTATAGTGGACACCGTGAAGAACGTAATATACGCGACGGAATATAACATCATAAAGGAGGATTCTTGATGCTAGAACAACTTCAAGAATTACTGCCGTTACTGATACCGATTGTCTTAATCGACATCGGTTTTCGTATCTTTGCGATTATCGACATCGTCAAACAAGAACGGCAAGTAAAAGGAAACAACAAAATTGTCTGGATTTTAATTGTTGGATTGGTAAGTTACTTTGGTTGGATCATCTACTTCCTGATCGGGAGAGATGACTAATGTACGCCATTGAGACAACAAAACTATGTAAACAATACGATCGTAAACGCGCTTTAGACAACGTGGATATCCATGTTAAAAAAGGTGACGTCTATGGTTTTATTGGGCGTAATGGAGCTGGAAAAACAACGACAATCAACATTCTTTTATCGTTGATTCATAAAAGTGAAGGAAACGTAAAGATAAATGATAAAGAAGTAGTTTTTAATGATCAGCATTACAAACGAACGATTGGATTTGTACCAGACGTACCGGTATTTCCCAATTATATGAATGCCAAAGAATACATTACATATACTTGTGATATGTTTGATATTCCAAGAGAAGCCATTCCGCAAAAAGTTCAAGAAGTATTACAGTTTGTCGATTTACATGATCACAAGAAGCGGATTGGCGCGTACTCCCGTGGAATGAAACAACGTTTAGCAATCGCTCAAGCGTTGGTTCATGATCCGGAAATTATCATTATGGATGAACCTACCAGTGCATTGGACCCGATCGGTCGTAAAGATGTCATGAATATCATCCTTAAGCTAAAAGGTACGAAAACCATCTTCTATTCAACACACATCCTTGAAGACGTTGAAAAAGTTTGTGATCATATTGGCTTAATCGATAATGGAACGCTTTTATTAGAAGATTCCATTGAAAACATTCAAAAGAACTACTATCAAAATCAAATGCTAATTACGACCAAGGAAGATTCGACTACTGTGTTTGAATTTCTAGAACAACAGAGTATTCAAAATACCATTGAAAAACATAAGAATGGAATTATATGTGAAACAAATGGAGCACAAACCGCACAAGACGTTTTAAAAGTATTGGTTGATAATGGGTTTACAATACAAGAGTTTAAACGTGTTAATGCGACACTAGAAGACGTGTTCATCAAGGTAACCAATGAAAAAACTACTTAAATACGATTTCTTCTATCTGATCAAAACCCATAAATTAACCGTTTTTGCCGCTGTATTTGTTCTCTTTTCCATTTTGTCACCACTTACCGCAAAATACATTGGAGAAATTTTAGAAGCGTTAACTGGCGGTACCGATATCCAGATTGATTTTGGTACACCAACGGTATATACCGCCTATGAACAGTACATCTCTGATTTATTCGAAACCATCTTCTTCGTTGTATTATTTGTCTCGGTAAGCATCTTCATTCGTGATAAATCCAAAGGTCTTGCTGCGTTAATTTTCAGTAAACCAATTAATCGTACAAAATACGTACTCAGTAAGTATCTGGCATTTATGATTATGATTACCATATCCACCTTTATTGGATATTTATTATTCACATATTACACGTACTTCTTATTTGATGAAATCTTCTTTGCCAAGGGACTTGCGATGATGTCGTTATATCTGCTTTATCTAGCCTTTATCTCGGCAATTGCAATGTTCTTTGCCACCATCACCAAGAACTATTTACCAGCTATTTCATTAACGTTTGGAGTATACATACTGATAAGTATATTTACCATATTTGGGGACGTTCCTGTCTTTGAAGTACTACCTGGAATGCTCGTTAACAGTATTGTAGGAGTTTTATACGAGGTGAATGAAACCGGTGTGTTTGTTTGGAATATTATCGTAACGGTATTGTTTACACTCGGCTTCTTAGGACTATCCGTCTGGAAGGTTCAAAAATTAGATATCAACTAAAAAAATAACGCTCACTTGAGCGTTATTTTAATGTTTTAAAGAACATTTCTGCGGTATTGATATTACTAGCGAGCGGAATTTTGTATACATCGCTTAAGCGGAATAATGCGGAAACATCCGGTTCATGTGGTTGAGCGGTTAATGGATCGCGGAAAAACAGGATTAAATCAATATCTCCATTGGCAACACGAGCCCCAATTTCTTGGTCTCCACCAAGTGGACCGGATTTAAAACAATGGATTATCAGTCCAGTTTCTTCCATAACACGATGTCCGGTGGTACCTGTGGCAAACAATTGATGTCGAGCAAGAATATCCTTATGTCGTTTACAGAATGTTATCATTTCGTCTTTTTTCTTATCATGTGCGATGATGGCTATTTTCATGATGATCACCTCATATACAGTATACCGTATAAATCTTTGATTCTAATAATATATTTGTTATAAATGTGTTTTTCCGTGGGGATGTTGTATAATAGTAAGTGAATAGAAGGAGGATTTTTATGAAGAAAAGACGATTTGGTAAAACCGATGTAATGGTATCAGAAATTTCTCTTGGAACATGGCAACTTGGTTCCAAATGGGGAGATCCATTTGATGCCAAAGTAGCACAAGAAACATTAGAAGGGGCTACGGCACAAGATATAAACTGCTATGATACGGCGGATGTATATCAAGGCGGAGCGAGTGAGGAAGCGATTGGGCAATACATCAAGACCTTAGATGAAAAGCCATTTGTGATCACAAAGACCGGGCGACGACTTAATCCCCATGTTGCTGAGGGATACAACGAAGAAAACATTCGTTATTTTATTGATGATAGTCGTAAACGCTTAGATGTTGAATCACTCGATATGGTTCTATTGCACTGTCCACCAACCGATGTGTATTATAATCCCGATGTATTTAAACTTCTAGATACGTTAAAAGAAGAAGGTAAAATAACGCATTATGGTGTCAGTATCGAAAAAGTCGAAGAAGGCTTAAAAGCGATGGAATATGAAGGTGTAGCAGCAATTGAAGTCATCTTTAATATGTTCCGTTTACGTCCATTAGAACTACTATTTGAACAAGCGAAGAAGAACGATGTAGCCATTATTGTTCGGGTTCCTCTTGCTAGTGGACTTTTAACCGGTAAATACACCAAAAAAACAACCTTCAGTCCTGGGGATCACCGTACATTTAATCGTAACGGGGAAGCATTTGATAAGGGCGAAACCTTTAGTGGTGTGGATTACGAATTAGGATTGGAAGCAGTTGAAGAGCTTAAAAAAGTATTCCCAAATCAAAACTTAGCTCAAATTGCATTGCGTTGGATTTTAATGTTTGATGCGGTTAGCACCGTCATTCCTGGCGCTAGTAAAGCCGAACATATTATCTCCAATGCCGAAGCTGCAGAGCTGCCACCATTAACAAAAAAGCAAATGAAAGCAGTCGAAGATATTTATAACAAGTATATCAAAGACCCTGTTCATTATTTATGGTAAACAAAAAAGGATGCTGAGCATCCTTTTTAATTGCGATATAAATCGATTAAGCGTTCTATTTTACTATAGTTAATATAGCGTGATTCTCGTAATAATTCTTTACCTTCACTAAATATTAAGACGGTTGGTACACTAAAAATCAAGTGATCCCCTCGGAATTGATCCATATCATCAATAAAGACGTTATAAATCTCAATTTGATCCAAGTTTTTCACATTGTGTTCTAACATATTTAAAATGCTTTGACAAGCGGTACAAGTATGGGATTTCGCAATCACCATCACAAAGTCTTTCTGCAATGTTATTTCAATCTCTTTATAGGTCGTTAATACGTTCATACGTACCTCCAATATATGGGTTGACAATTGTAGTATACAATAGGTGATTACAAAAGTCATTATGTAATACGAAAGTTAGTATACAAACAAACAACTTATTTGTCAAGAAACATGTTTCAGGGGCTTGTTATTTAGAAAATAACGTATATTCCTTCAATGGAATATAACGATGTGGTAATATGAACATGCGAGGTGATTAGATGAAGAGTCTAACCTATTTAAAGAGTATCAGTAATAATACCAAACTACGACTGGTTAGTTTGCTGTTGGAGAATGAACTATGTGTCTGTGAACTCGAAGAGATCACAAACATCCGACAAGTGAACATATCAAAGAATCTAAGTAGTTTAAAAGACGCCAACATCGTTGATGTGAGGCGTGATAAACAACGTGGGTTTTATTTCATAACCGATACATTCAAAGAAAACGAGCACTTGATTAACCATATTAAAGATTTACGCTTTGCAGAGCCATTATTACAGCAAGATTATGAAGAATTTCTACATCATGAAGATGTAAAAGATGACAACATCTATGTTTGTCGTACATATCGAAACGAGGCGAGTTAACAGATGATTAAGAAAAGCATGAAAGTCAATGGGATGACATGCGCGATGTGTGCCAAAACGATTACCAACACATTTGAGCACTATGAAGGAATTAGCGCCAATGTTAATGTCGGTGCGGGGAAAGTTATTTTTACCTACGATGAAGAAACCTATACATTAATTGATATCGCTAAAATCGTCGAAGAAATCGGGTATGAACCCGTCATTGAAGAAAACCTCGATGATGCCAAAAAACTACGAATGAAAATGCGGAAGGAAATCTACATCTCCGTATTCTTCAGTATTCCATTGCTCTGGGCGATGTTTAGTCACTTGTCATTTACATCCTTTATCTGGGTACCAGAACTATTAAAAGATGGGATCTTCCAATTAGTTGTTGCTGGGATCGTTCAGTTCTATATTGGGAAACGGTTCTATTTAGCAGCCTACCACAGTATTAAGAAAAAAGTACTTGGTATGGATATCTTGGTTGTTATGGGAACCACCAGTGCGTACTTATACAGTATCTATTTACTGATTGAACAACTTCAAAATCCTGTTATGCACCCAACCTATTACTTTGAAATTAGTGCCTTAATTATAACGATGGTATTAATCGGGAATTACATTGAACATATTGCCAAAGAACGGACGACAGATGCATTAGTCGAACTGATGAACTTAGGAGCAAAAGAAGCCCGTGTTCTAAAAGACGGCAAGGAACAGATGGTTGACATCGATGAGGTCTTCTTAGGAGATCACCTGGTTGTCTTAGCCAATGAGAAAATTCCTGTAGACGGAAAAGTTGTTGAAGGAACGACTTATATCGATGAATCGATGATTACTGGAGAAAGTATCCCAGTTAAGAAAGAGGCGGGATCCAAGGTCATTGGTGCAACCATTAATCAACGTCAACGAATCATTATTGAAGCAACAAAAATTGGTAGTGATACGATGTTGGCACAAATCATTCAGCACGTAGAAGAAGCCAGTGCAGAAAAACCACCGATTCAGCGATCAGCGGACAAAATCGCATCATACTTCGTTCCGATTGTTGTATCCATTGCATTATTGAACTTCATTATTCATTTTGCTTTCTTAGGGTATGATTTCAGTATTGCCTTTGAACGGACCATAGCAATCCTCGTTATTAGTTGTCCGTGTGCTCTTGGGTTAGCGACACCTACAAGTATTCTTGTTGGAAATGGTAAAGCTGCGCAACATCATATTTTATATAAAGGTGGCGAATTCTTTGAACTCGCGAACAAAATCGAAGCGATTGCCTTTGATAAAACCGGAACCCTAACCGTTGGGAAACCGAGTGTTACGGATTATGTGGGAAATGAAGACGTATTACAACTTCTATACTCCTTAGAAAAAGACAGTAATCACCCAATTAGTGGTGCAGTGCTGGATTATATGAAGGATCACAATATCAAATCCTTACCTGTCAAACAATTTGAAACGATTGAAGGAAAAGGGATTAAAGGTGTTGTTGATGGGAAAGACATTGTCGTTGGATCCCATAAATTACTCCATGATTTATCTCTCACGAATCCTTTTGCGGATGAGCATACAACATTAATCAATCAGGCAAAAACAGTAAACTTTGTGATTGTTGATAATAAAGTAGAAGCAATGTATGCTGTTCGTGATGAAATCAAAGATACGTCAAAACAAGTCATCACCGAAATGAAAGCACGAGGATTAATACCTTATATGATTACAGGTGATAACCATGTGGTTGCCAATCAAATCGCCAAAGAACTTGGCATTGAGCATGTCCATAGTGAAGTCCTACCACACGAAAAAGCAAAAATCATAGAGAGCATTCAAGCAGAAGGACATGTTGTAGCCTTTGTTGGTGACGGAATCAATGATGCACCAGCTTTAAAATTGGCTGATGTTGGAATTGCCATGGGACATGGTACCGACGTTGCAATTGATAGTAGTGACGTTACCTTAATGAGTTATGATCTCGGTCTTGTTATTAAAGCGATTGATATGTCCAAAGCAACACTAAAAAACATTTATCAAAACTTTGGTTGGGCATTTAGTTACAACCTTGTAGCGATTCCACTTGCTGCAACCGGACGCCTTAGTATGGTTGTCGCAGCAGCAGCAATGGCCTTCAGTAGTATTACTGTTGTCTTAAACGCATTACGCTTAAAAGCATATAAATTACCAGAATTCAAATCTGAAAAAGGAGGTACAACCGATATGGCAAAACTAGAAGTACCTGATATGACTTGCAATCATTGCAAGATGACGATTGAAAAAGCCTTATCAGAAAAAGGGTTTTCCAACATTATCATTGATCTTGATACCAAGATTGTCAACTTTGATTTAGATGGAAGATCGGTCGCAGTTGCACGAGAAGCGATTGAACAAAAAGGCTATACAATCAAGTAACAAAGCGGAGATTGCTCTCCGCTTTGCTTTTTTTGTATTTTCATTTTAAACATGATATAATCCATACTGTAGTTCTGAAATAATCAAGGGGATTATTCAGTTCTATATAACGTTTTCTCTTCTACATTCGTTTGCATTATAAGGTGGTTCCGTTAGGTCATAACTTCATAACGTACACATCATATGGTTCTATTTGTAACACAAGCGGATTTCAAGGAAACTATCGTAAGGGATAGTCGTGTTATCTATTTAATCCATTAAGTTTTCTCACAATAAAGACGGATTACACACATAATTGTCAAGCGAACAAGAGGCTGGATTTTATCCAGTCTTTTTTCTATACACAAAACCATTGATTTTATAATATCACTTTGCTATAATATAATAGCGCTCTAGAAATAGAGCCAGATTAGTGGGCGGGTAGCGAAGTGGTTAAACGCGACAGACTGTAACTCTGTTCCCTCGGGTTCGGCGGTTCAAATCCGTCCCCTCCCACCATCTTAGGGGTGTGGTGTCAATGGTAGCACAGCGGTCTCCAAAACCGTTAGTACGGGTTCAAATCCTGTCACCCCTGCCACTTAAGAGCTTAGGCAAGCCATTAGGTTTGCTTTTTTATTTGCTCTAGTCTTGAAATGACCGCTAGTACATACCATTTTTATGTATTACCTAGTTGATTTGTTTATCTTGGCTTGGATAGTCGGGGTGATCGCTCCATTGTAGATTTGCAACGTTATTGTTACCTCGATTACCATCTTTGTGTATAACATATTTCTTAGGTTCTCCAGGGAGAAATGAAGATGCAACAAGAACTCCGGTTTCAATTGCATAAGCATGATTGTCTTTATCGTGTAACACTGTGATAACTGATCCACATTTTGGACAATATATCTGTATGTCATCTTTTGGAGTGTTTATGTCTGTGTTACACACATCACATTTCACTTGATAATGATCTTGAAGTACTTTAGCTTTGCTCAAATCTTGATCCTCCTTATTTTGATTTTTGGCATTATACATACCATTGTTATTCATTGCTTTATCGTAGACCTTCTTCAAGTACTCGTCTTCATAGTCTAGATATATTTGTGTGGTTTCAAGATGCTTATGCCCAAGCAATTGTCTTACCACTTCGATGTCACCTGTTTTTCTAAGAAGCTTTGTTGCAAAAGCATGACGAAACTTATGTGGACTTATTGATTGTTTTATGTTTAGTCTTTTTTGCAATCTCGCTATAGATTTGTATACAGAGTCTCTATGAATATGACCCTTACCATCCTGGCTGTAGAAGAGATATTCGTGACCATCAATGTGTTTGTTAATGTAGCTTAGAAGTATTTGTCTTGTCCTATCACTAAAATACACAGTTCGATCTGAATCTGTCTTGGTCACATCTAGATGGATGCTATTCATAGATAGATTGATGTTCTTCATCTTAATGTTTACTAGTTCATTAATGCGGACACCTGTATCAAGAAGAAGATTGATTAACAAGTAGTACTTGTGATTATTTGCATAGCTAAGATTTGATACATAGTAATTAAGTATCAGAGCTATGTTTTCATCTGATACCTTTTTAATCTTTTTCAAAACAGGTTTTGGTCTGGTAAATTTAAGTTTATCAGCTTCTTTTTTTCCTTTGTTGACTATACTCATGATGATGTCAACGTATTTCCTTTGTGTTCGTTTGGAGATTTCCGGGTTTCTTTCTTTGAGTTTGAGTAGAAAGTCTGCAATGTCAACATCTGTTACTTCTTCAACATCTAGATTACCCATGAACTTCTTAATCGTAGGTATCTTTCCTTTATAGTATCTTACAGTTTCAGGTTTAAACGTTGCCTCTTTCAGCTTTAAAAAATTATCTAGGGCTTGATTCATTTTCACTTTTATCAACTCCTTCATTTTTTATTGTTGGATGTGTCAAGCACTATACACCTACGTATATACTAGAGGTGTGTTTTTTTTGAGCCAAAAAAGCCCATTTTAACAAGATGGCTTTATTATGCGGTTTAAATACAGGACATTTCATGTGCTCTTTCCAATAAAATCACCAAAACGGTGAATAAATTAGTTTTTCAATTCAGGGGTGTATAGGTTTGAAGAAATATTCACCAAAATGGTGATAGGATGTTATAATTTAGATGAGGTGAGATTATATGAACATATGCAACAATCTTAGAACACTAAGGAAACAAAAAGGATTCAGGCAAAAGGATATAGCTCAACACTTAGATATCAGGATACAAAACTACAGTAGATATGAATTAGGTGATAGGAATATTCCTTTTGATATTTTGGAAAGGCTAGCAGATTTCTACCATTATCCCGTTCAAGCCTTTTTCATTAAAGACATTCCTGACAGTGATTTTAGCGACCTCACAATTACTGAGTTAGGCGTGTTATTTGATATGAAAACATATGATTTTGTGGAACACCATAAAAGGTTGGAGGAAGATTCAGTAAATAAAAACAGTATCTCTGAAGCAGATACTGAGAAACTAAATAAACTGTCAGCAGATTTGATTAGTATCAAATCGGCATTGATGCTAAAGGTTGCTAATATTTTGTCAGCTTCACACAAACTAAAAGAAAGATGGATGTAGTAGTGCCCATCTTTTTTAGTTTTAAGCATTGTTTTAAGTTTTGAACCATTCATTAAATGCATCCTCAGTAATAAGACTAACAGTCTGATCCATTAACCCCTTCTTATAAGCCATGTTCCTCTTCAATAAATCGAACAATGAAGCGATCTTCTCAGACTCTTCTAAGGAATCCATAGGTAGATATGGAAGACTTAATAGATATGCTTGTTTTATTTGATCAATAATGAAGTTGTCTGAACTTAAAGTTTTTTTATATAGCAGCTGATTTTCACTAGCCTGAAATGCTCTTTTATCTTCGTCCATAGTTTACACCTCAACATTAGTTTTTTATCTGTTTAGAGCCCTTCTTGTAGTTAATTACAGTTCTTCTTGAGACTCCTAATTTATCTGCAACTTCTTGATTCGAATACCCTTCTTTACATAATGCTTGTATCATTAGAATCTTATCTTGAGTAATGGCTTTTCTCCCAAGTTTTTTACCATTTGCTTTTGCGATTAGTAGTCCTTCTCTAGTCTTTTCATTTTGAACATCCACTTGCATTTGATTAAACACTGCAATTATGTGTGCCATTGCTTTACCCATCGGTGTGGTTATGTCCAGTGATTCCTTAAGCGATACGAAACCAATGTTTCTTTTTATGAAGTCATCTAATAATTTTACAACTTGATGTACTGTCCTACCCAGTCTAGATAAATCATATATTACAAGCGTGTCCCCTGATCTGATGAACTTAAGCAACTCCTTAAGGACTGGTCTTTCAATGTTTCTTCCAGACGCTTTCTCTTCAAAGATTCTTTCTACTCCATATGATTCCAGAGCCGCTTTCTGTGTATCTAAGTTTTGAGCGACTGTTGATACTCTCATATATCCTATTCTCATTTAGATACCCTCCTTTATGGTGTGCATTTATCCTTTTATAGTGCACTCAACAACAAATTAGAATTAATTCACTAATTAATGCTCAGTATAATTGAGAGGGCAAAAATTAGTGGTTTATTTCATTTGTGTACCACATTATACGCGGCAGGATCAGGTTTGTCCATGCCGTATTTGAGATAGCTTTCAGACTCTATAGTATATATGTAATCCAGTCTGATCTTGGTATACGGAAGGTTTCGATAGGGATTTAATGGATAGATGGCTTAACAATGACGTTTCTGCAGACTTGCAATTATTCATTTATACTAGCTATTTAACTTACGTTCATTTTTTGATATAATTTTAATTGAAAAGAACCTGAATAAGATGGTGGTGAGTTAAGTGGATTTTTATCTAAAAAATAACAAAGGTATGTTAATTGCTACTATAAGTTATATAGGTACGGGAGAAACCAAAGGTAAAGATAATGAAGTTATAGTACATAAAGGCTCCTTGATGAAAAGAGAACCTATAATTACTAAAAAATGGACTGACTGTAATTGGATTGAACGCTCAAGAAGAGATTTACTAAACAAAGGGGTTCTTCAAGAGTATGATCAAAACTATTACGAATTACAAACTGATGAGGTTTTTTCATCACCCAATAGAGCTGCATGTATTTTTTTAGGGTACATAACTACAAAAGCATGGGATGAAATAGTAAATAGCAAAGGAAAATCTTTAAGGGAAGTATATAAATAGAGAGGAAGGTACTAATTATGGCAAAAGTAAATTTAGGATTCGAGAATAAACTGTGGGAAATGGCAGATAAGTTAAGGGGTAATATTGAAAGCTCTGAATATAAACACGTTATATTGGGGCTTGTTTTTTTGAAGTACATCTCTGATTCCTTTGAAGAACGATATAACGAAGTGAAGCAAGTCTATCCTGGTATGGAAGAAGATCGAGATGCATACGAGTCTGAGAATGTATTCTTCGTACCGAAAGAAGCTAGATGGGATTATATTAAGTCACAAGCGAAACAACCTACTATCGGACAAGTAATCGATAATGCAATGATCCTTATTGAGCGTGAGAATGTTCCATTAAAAAATGTCTTACCTAAGAACTATGCAAGACCAGCTCTAGATAAGACACGATTAGGTGAGTTGGTAGACCTATTCTCTTTTAACGTAGGAAGTAAGGAAGCAAGAGCTAAAGATGTGTTAGGTAGAGTATATGAGTACTTCCTTAAGAAGTTTGGTAGTACGGAAGGTGAGTTTTATACACCACCCAGTATTGTTAAATTATTAGTAAATATGATTGAACCTTATAAAGGTAGAGTATATGACCCTTGTTGTGGTAGTGGTGGTATGTTTGTGCAATCTGCAAAGTTTGTTGAAGAACATCAAGGTAGACTTGGTGATATCTCAATTTACGGACAAGAATATGTAGCTACTACATGGAGACTAGCAAAAATGAATCTTGCAATCAGAGGACTTGATGCAAATCTTGGTGAAAGAGATGGAGATACATTTACTAACGATCAACATAAAACATTGAAAGTAGATTATATATTAGCCAATCCACCTTTTAATATTAAAGACTGGGGACAACCTCATTTATTAGATGATGTTAGATGGAAATGGGGAGTTCCACCAAAAACAAATGCGAACTATGCATGGATTTCACATATGATAAGTAAATTAAGTCCAAGAGGTACTGCTGGATTTGTTTTAGCTAATGGTTCTTTATCAACATCAAGAAGTGAGGAGTACGATATCCGTAAATCAATCCTAGAAGAAGGATTAGTAGACTGTATTGTAGCTATGCCTTCACAACTATTCTATGATGTGGCTATTCCTGTATCCTTATGGTTTGTTTCCAAAAATAAGAACGGTAGAAAAGATAAAGTATTATTTATAGATGCTCGTAAAATGGGATATATGGAAACGCGAAAACATAGAGAATTAAAAGATGAAGAGATAGAACAAATCTACACTACTTACCATAATTGGAAAAATGAAGAAAATTATGAAGATGTTGATGGATTCTGCAAATCATCTACAATTGAAGAAATTAAGTTACATGACTATGTTTTAACTCCTGGACGTTATGTAGGTATTGAAGAAGAGGAAGATGATGGTATTCCATTTGAAGAGAAAATGGATAGACTTACTTCAGAATTATCAGACCTATTTGAAGAATCTAAATCTCTTGAGGAAAAAATCAAGGAGAACTTAAGGGGAATAGGTTATGAGTTATGATGATTGGAGAAATGTAAAATTAGAAGAAATAGTTGAGATAAAGGGCGGGAAGAGATTACCTAAAGGACATTCTTTAGTAGATTATAAAACTACACATCCATATATTCGTGTGCGAGATTTGAATAATATTACAAAACTTGAGAAATTTGATGGGATTCAATATATTATTGAGGAGACATTTAGTAATATTTCACGGTACATTACTAATTATAAAGATGTACTATTATCCATAGTTGGGACTATAGGTTTAACGGGTATAGTAGGTAAAACATTGGATAATGCAAGTTTGACAGAAAATTGCGTTAAATTAACAAATCATTCTGAGAAAATTGACTATAGATTTCTTTATTATTACTTGAACTCACCCAATGGTATTCAAGAAATTAGAATGGGAACTGTAGGGGCGGTACAAGCAAAATTACCTATAAAAAACATTAAAAATATTAATGTTGTTTTACCACCTTTAGCGGAACAAAAAACAATATCAAACATCTTATCATCACTTGATGACAAAATAGAACTTAACAACAAAATCAATAAGAACCTTGAAGAAATGGCACAAGCATTATATAAACAATGGTTTGTTGATTTTGAGTATCCTAATGAAGATGGAGAACCATATAAATCTAGTGGTGGAGAAATGATAGAAAGTGACTTGGGATTAATTCCTAGAGGATGGGAAGTCGGGAGTCTAGGAGATCTTGTAGCTACAACGATTGCAGGTGACTGGGGTAAAGAAGCAATAACTGGTAACTATACTTCTGAAGTTGTGTGTATTAGAGGTGCAGATATAAACTCAATCAAAGTTGGGGATAAAGGAAAATGCCCAACCAGATATATACTTAATAAGAACTTTCTCAAGAAGAAATTGAAAGCTGGAGATATAGTAGTTGAGATATCGGGGGGAAGTCCTAAACAGTCGACTGGTAGAACAGCTTTGATATCAAAAGAATTTATACATAGATATAATGATAAGGTTATATGCACTAATTTTTGTAGAGCTATTGAGCCAAAAGACATAAATTTATCACCTTATATAAGTCTTACTTTTGAATACTTGTATAACAATAATGTTTTCTTCAATTATGAGAATGGGACTACTGGAATAAAGAATTTTGATTTGAAGTTTATATTGAATGAATACAAGATTGTAATCCCAAACAAAGAATGGATAGACAGACTAGCTAGTTTTTATTTGGATACTTATGAACAAATACAGCAGAATGGTAAAGAGAATGAAGTGTTAACCATAACTAGAGATACACTATTACCAAAACTAATGAGTGGAGAGATAGAAGTACCTATTGAGGGGTGATGAAATGGGAGTAAAAGTATTTTATGAGTCGGATGTAGAGGAAGCTGCTTTACAGTGGCTAGAAGAATTAGGATACAATATTGAGTTTGGTCCTAATATCTCATTTGACGGGGAATATCCTGAAAGGGATTCATATGAAGAAGTAATATTAATTGAGCGCTTACGAGAAGCGCTTCTTCGTATTAATGATACAGTTCCAAGACAAGTCATTGAAGATGCGATTAGAGAGATCACCATTCCTAAACAAGTATCTTTGATTGCTAATAATCATGCCTTTCATAAGATGATTAATGAGGGAGTTACTGTCCTACATAAAGAAGAGGATGGAAGCACAGTATATCCAAACATCCAACTCTTTGACTTTGAGAATATTGAGAACAATGACTTCCTTGCTGTGAATCAATTCACTGTTGTTGAGAACAGAGTTGAAAAACGTCCTGATATAGTTCTTTTTGTCAATGGTTTACCATTGGTTGTCTTCGAACTTAAAACACCTTCGGATGAGAAGGTGACAGTTCATCATGCTTACAGACAAATCAAGAACTATCAAAAATCTATTAGTAATTTATTTGTCTACAACGCATTCAATGTTATTAGTGATGGACACGTAGCTAAAGCTGGTACGATTACTTCAAATGAAGAATGGTATATGTCTTGGCGTACAATAGATGGTATTAATATTGCTCCTAAAGTATTACCTCAACTAGAAACCTTACTAAAAGGTATGTTCCGTAAAGATATCTTTATGGATATTATCAAACAGTTCATCTTGTTCCAAGAGAACAACAATGACTACAATAAGATATTAGCTGGATACCATCAGTACCATGCTGTGAATACTGCATTAGAAAGCACTTATACTGCTACTAGTGAAGATGGGGATAGACGTATTGGAGTTATATGGCATACACAAGGTAGTGGTAAATCACTATCTATGGTCTTCTATGCTGGTAAGATGGTAATCTCACAAGAACTATCAAATCCAACTATTGTTGTAATAACAGATCGAAATGATCTAGATGATCAATTGTTCTCTACGTTCTCTAAGTCAAAAGATTTATTACGTTCCTATCCACAACAAGCAGAATCAAGAGACCATCTAAAAGAACTATTAGATGGTAGAGATTCAGGAGGTATCATCTTTACTACTATACATAAGTTTGCTCCTAACGAAGAAGGGTTAGTGACACCTTTAACAGAACGTAAGAACGTTATTGTTATGGCTGATGAGGCACATCGAAGCCAGTATGGTTTTAAAGCTGAAGTTGTAAAAACAAAAGAAGAGGCATATGAGAAGTATGGCTATGCCAAACACATGCGTGACAGCCTTCCAAATGCCTCATATATTGGTTTTACTGGTACACCAATAGAAACTACTGACAAGAACACAAGAGCAGTCTTTGGAGACTATATTGACGTCTATGATATGACCCGTGCAGTGGAAGATGGAACAACCGTTAAAATCTACTACGAAAGCCGCATAGCGAGAATTGACTTCACTGAAGAATACGAGCTTATAGATGAGAATTATGATGATATAACCGAATACCAAGAAGATGTCCAAAAAGAAGGTCTCAAACGTAAATGGGCACGGTTAGAAGCAATTGTTGGAGCTGAACCTAGAATTAAGGTTGTAGCTAAAGATCTTGTAGAACATTTTGAAAAACGTCAAGCTTCTATGGAAACCGAAGTTGGAAAAGGTATGATCGTAGCTATGAGTCGTAGAATTGCTGTTGAACTACATGATGCAATTATTGCACTAAGGCCTGATTGGCTTTCAGATGAGTTGATGAAAGGTAAAATAAAAGTCGTTATGACAGGTAGTTCTTCAGATCCTGAGCATTGGCAAACACATATCGGTAATAAACAAACTAGAGATACATTATCTAGACGTATGAAAGACAATGACGATGAACTACAACTCGTAATAGTACGTGATATGTGGCTTACAGGATTTGATGTTCCAAGTTTACATACCATGTATGTTGATAAACCTATGCAAGGACATAACTTAATGCAAGCAATCGCACGAGTGAATCGTGTGTTTAAAGAGAAACAAGGTGGACTTATTGTTGACTATATAGGTATTGCAGAAAGTCTTAAAAAAGCTCTATCTCAATATACAGATAGTGATAGAGAACAAACTGGAGTAGATACAGAACTAGCTGTTTCTGTTATGATGGAGAAACTGGAACTGGTGCGAGAATTACTTCATGGGTTCGACTACTCTCTATATTTCAAAGGTAGACAGACAGATAAACTCAAAATCATTATGGCTACAATAGACTATATTGTTGGTTTATCGATTAAGAGAAAAGAAGATTATATCAAACTAACTTCAGAACTCACAAAAGCTTACTCTCTTTGTGCTACTACTGAAACAGCAGAGAAGCACAATGTTGAGATAGGTTTCTATAAGTCTGTAAGAGCGGGAATTATCAAACTTACTACTGATAACAATAAAAAGAAATCAAGAGACCAACTCGATAGAGAGTTGAATCAATTGATTTCTAAGTCCTTAAAATCTGACAAGGTTATAGATATTATGTCTGAAATAGGTTTAGCTAAACCTGATATCTCTATCCTATCAGATGAGTTCTTAGAAGAGTTCAAGAACATGGATCATAAGAATGTTGCAGTTGAACTTCTCAAACGTCTTATCCAAGGTAAGATCAGAGCATTTTCACGCAAAACAGTGGTTCAGTCAAGATTGTTCTCTGAAATGTTAGAGGATTCCCTAGCTAAATATCACAAGAGACTTATTGATTCTACTATAGTCATTGAAGAATTGATAGCCTTAGCAAAAGATATTACTAAAGCTGCTGAAGCTGGTAAAGAATCTGGACTCACTGAAGATGAATATGCATTCTATCAAGCACTTGCATCAAACATCAAGGCTCAAGAGGTAATGGGTATTGATGTCCTCAAAGATATTGCCAAAGAGCTAACTGTTAAAATTAAAGCAAGCACTACCGTAGACTGGAACATTAGAGATTCAGTTAGAGCTAAAATGAGATTCGAAATCAAAGTGCTACTTAAGAAATACAAGTATCCACCAGATGATCCAACAGACCCAAAC
Source organism: Candidatus Xianfuyuplasma coldseepsis (assembly GCF_014023125.1). Classification (GTDB taxonomy): domain Bacteria; phylum Bacillota_I; class Bacilli_A; order Izemoplasmatales; family Izemoplasmataceae; genus Xianfuyuplasma; species Xianfuyuplasma coldseepsis. The sequence continues at coordinate 720,926 of NZ_CP048914.1, read as the reverse complement.
AACTACGATCGATCAGTGAAATTGATTATGGAACAAACTGAATTGGTGTGTGAAAATGAGGTACAATATGGCTTATAAAACTAACTCATTGTTTCATTTTACAAGAGATATAGACACTATTATAAGTATTTTAGAACATGGATTTATACCCTTCTATAATAAAGAACAAATTGATGATTTATTTGGGTTTGAGGAAGAATTATTTGATTCTGAATTAATAGATGAACTAGGATCGAGTACCTTCCCAATGGTATGCTTTTGTGATATCCCATTAACAAGCATAAAAGAACACAAAACAAAATATGGTGGAATTGCCATTGGAATGAAGCAATCTTGGGGTTTGCATAATGGGTTGACCCCACTTTGGTATTATAGCTCAGAGATGCCTATATACACTGAGATGAGATTATTGGTGGCAAAAGTGACAGATTCAAGAGAATATCAAATGTCTAAAGAGGTACTAGATGGAGATTCTTTATATCTACAAACAAATGCTCTAAACTACCTAAGATTGATGAAAACTTATTCAAAACCAATGATAATCAGGAAAGATGATAAGGTTACTAGGTACTATCTAGAAAATGAATGGAGATTCGTACCGAATAAGAATGTGTTTGAAGATACGACAGGCAAAAGTTTGTTCATTTGGGAAGAACAGATGAACCTGTTCAACAAAGATATTCGTGATGACTTAAAAAGTGCCTTCAAGTTAAAACTTGATATTAAAGATATTGAATATATTATTGTTGATAATAAAAGCGATATTGAAATTCTCATAAAGAAGATTAGAGACTGGTCGAAAGAAAGAAAGTATAAAGAGGAGTCTATTGATTTGTTGCTAACCAAAATAATTTCTCTTTCACATATAAGTGCAGATTTTTAGTATTAAGAAGAGGTAGTTTATGGCCGATTACAATTTCAGTGGTTTTGCATGTATAAAGAACGTTCTCGACACAATCGAAAACGACATTCAAAATCCATCTAAATTCAAAAGAATGGTTTACAACAAACCAAAAAGATACCAAGTATTGAAACGAAAAGATACAAAGGTCTTGGAACCTTCTTCTAATAACATCTATTTTATATTTGATAACCTTGGTAGGTGTCAATATATTGGTAAGAAGGAAAATAAAAAGGGTATTAACACACGTATCAAGTCTCACATTGTGCAAAACACTCAAGCAAAAACAAAATCTTGCATAAAGAAAATCTATGACTATATAATGACTTTGCCAATTCCTAGTAGGTTTGTATATTATAAATCTTTTTTGATAGAACCACATTGGATGGCACCGGCAGTTGAATCATATTTTATTACACTCTTTAAAAAAAAGGGTGAGGCAAAATGGGTGAAAAGAAAATAGAAGAAGGCTAGGTAGTATAAATTCATAAGACTAGTACATTGTGAAACGATTGAACTGGTTTATGAAAATACTTAAATTAGGCTTGGATGGAGAGATATAATGGAAAATGCTATTGTAATAGATACAAATTTTCTAATAGAACAACGAAAGGACAATTACATAACAAGATTTATAGTAGAGTGTAAAAAACAATATGATGTTTTTGTCCCTGAAATTGTTGTTAAAGAGATTAAGAACATTAAAGCAAGAGACATAAAAAAATCTTATGAAAAAATAGAGGTACTAAAAGAAGAGTTAGTAGAGTATGTTGAGATAAATAATAAAGTAAATCTTGAAGACAAGATAATACTTTATGAGAAGTCACTTGATAAATATATTGATCATCATTTTAAGGATAAAGTTATCAGCTACAATAAGAAAAAGATGCTTGACAAGTTACTTGAAAGAGATCGATATAAGTTACCACCTTTCAACAGCAATGAGAATGCAAGCGACAAAGGTTTTAAAGATAGTATGATATGGATTAGTCTTCTAGAGTACTTTGAAATGAAGAAATATCAAAACCTATACTTTATAACATCCGACAAAGGATTTCTAAACAACTCTAATGCTTTGAAAACTGAGTTTCTAGATGAAACTAATTTTTCAATGTCAATAATAGATGGAGGGCAGCTTAATAAGCTAGAGAAAGAACTTCAAATAACCATTGATTACGATGAAGAAAACAAAGATTCCATCGAAGAATCTCCTTTAGATAAAACTAAACCAGAGATTAATTATGATGAGTTGAGACAACAGGCTTTAGATAGTATGGTAAGTATATTTTATGATAGATTAGAAATTTGGAATGGAGATGTTCATTTTGAACCCCGATTTAATGTCTATAATGAATTTAGTATTGCATCAATTAAAGAGATTTTAGACAATCTAAACATATTGATAAAAAGGAATTGGTTTGAACATTCTGTTAGAGCTGAAGATCTTTTTGATTCCTTAGATATAAAAGTTAAATGCAATGTTGGAATTCCTGTTGAAGATATCAAAGTTTTAAATAAAATATACGAAGCATTGAAAGACAAAAATGAAGAATTATTGGATGCATTAATACATTCTTTTCAAAACAAACTACTTGAAGTACGTATTAATGAAAAGAAACCTGTTTATATTGAAGTGTCGGAAGATGATCTGCCATTCTAAAACAAGAAGAGACATTTGAAAATTTTTGTTATACTTTATTTTGTAAAATGATAAAATAAAAATAAGGGGTAATTTACTTCCGAAATAGTTTGATACATAGTCTTAATACCGCTTAAGTAAAAGAAAGTTAATGAGTGGTTTACTTTACTATGTATCATTTTTATATTGTAAAGGAGAAATTAACTATTAGTTGCTTACAAATAAATCACAACTTGACTATAATGAAGTTATCAAAAGGAGGAATCAAAATGAACACAGTTGAAATTGGAAAATTTATCAAAGAGCAACTCAGATTAAAGGGACATACACAAGAGAATTTGGCTGATTATCTTGGTATATCCAAACAAGCAGTATCTCAGAATTTAAGTGGTAAGAGTTCATTTGAGATCTCGAACCTAATGATGATTGCAGAGTTTCTAGATGTAAAAGTGGATGACATCCTATATGCTGGTTCAGAGCGAGAAACAATGTTAAGCAAGTTTTATAACCAAGACATTGATAAAATCAATCCAGATTTGGCTCCTGAACAGCCTGATAGTAATGGTAAGACATTATTAGACTATTGTATTGAGAGTAACGATTTAGAGAAATTCAAATTTCTCTTTTCTAAACAACTTATCATTGAGTCACTGAATAACAATCCTCGATTTGTTGCATTTCTTATTAAGAACAACGATTTGAAATTACTACAGTCGAGTTTCCGTACTCCGATAAAAGATGAAGAAGGCAATGTTGTTAGTTATCATCATGGTAAATTAGAGATACCTAGATTATCAGAGAGAAGCGGTTCGCTAAGAATAGGTAAGAAAATTTTACCCATGTATGCAAACCTCTCAGAGAATATGAAGGAATACGTTTCTGCCGTTCTAGCTTGTACCAATGACGAGACATTAAAACTTATTCCCGAATTAAGATTAGTGAGAATGGGAGACAGGGGTGTCCCTAAACTAGTTCAGGTTGCAATAGAGAAAGATGTAGTACATATTCTTAAGTACTTCCTCGATAGAAGCAAATATAATGTGAACAAGGACATGTTTGACTTTGCGATTAATTATGAGGCTACAGAGTGTGCTAAGTTCCTATATGATAACTATGATCTAAAGACTGTTGAGAATCTCTTGAAAATTAATGATCGAGCATACGTTCAAGATAGAGTATCTAATATGAATCTTAACAAACATCAGATGTCCAATGGAATCATTGATGCAGTAAAAGCAAACGACTTGATGGCTGTCAAAGCATTGATCAACATAGTTGATAAGAAATCTCTAGATCTAGCCTTAGAAGAAGTGAATTTTGAAGATGGACTTGCTATTGCTAAAGTACTACTTGATGCTGGAGCAGTGTTCAGTATCCCAAATGCATATGATAGTAATCATAGATTCAATTTGAACTCAGTTACATCTGCTGTAAAGTTCCTTATGGATAAAGTGGATGAATCAGAAGATTAGAGATAGTATAGACAAGTTTCTTTTAAGTTTAGAACAAGAGTCATTTAGAAGAAGGATAAGATACATTTTCCTTCCTGTGGTACTTTTTCTGTTAATTATGTCAATGAGTACAGATGTGAATGCTAGACGTTATAAAACATATACTGATTATGATCATGTCGCAATGTATATACTAGAGTATGATGAATTGCCTAGCAATTACGTGCCTAAGTCACAAGGAGTTGCTCCTGGGGAATACGATGTAACAGTTTATGCTGTATACGACAATACTAGAGATCCAGTTTTACTACCAGACGGATATTCATATACTGAAGCATATATCAATGCCACAACAGATGATGTTGGTGCTGAGCGATTTGTTTTCTCAAGTGAGCAGTTATTTTATACCAACGATCATTATGCTTCATTCATTGAAGTTACTAGATGGGATTTACTTGGCTCTCATTATATCTTCCTATCATTCTTTTGGATTTCGATAACAGGTAGTGGTGTAGTAACAATAGTACTGGTTCGTAAAGGATACTTAACTCTAGATGTAATAAAGACAGATGTCAAACAAGATTTTCTGGTTCTACAAAACATAGTGAAAGTGACAATCAAGAAAATAAAATCACCTAAGAAGTCAAATACAGAGAATACAGATGATACAGTTCAATAGTATCATCTTTTTCTATTTTAGGGCTGCATTTAGGCGCTTAACCGGTTATACTTAATACATCAACTATAGTTGAAAGGAGTTGATTTCCATGTTGAATCAAGTCATTTTGGTAGGTAAGGTTACTGGTATATATGACTTTGTTACTAGTGCTGGAAATCCTGAAGAGTTATTAATCTCGTTGTTGGTTACTAATGTAAACGAAACAGAAAACCACACTGATGAGATTAATGTAAGACTATCTAGGCATTTATCAAATGCTATTAAAGAACATATCGAGGTTGGAAGCATGATCGGAGTTAAGGCACACTTAGAGATCATCGTAAAAGACTTAACAGTTGTAGCTGATAAGGTTACTTTTATCAGTCTTGATAAAACCAAAGACATCGATTATGACAAGTACATTGATGGAGCTAACGAAGTCTAACTCTGTAGTTAGTATGTTTGGGAAGGAAAATACATCCCCCTTTAATGTCTTTCTTGGTGAAGAATGATCAAGTTTTTATGAAAAATTACACTGTGCGGGACTTTTTGTAAGCAGTTTTTATTGATTACATGATTACTTCTGGTTTAATATAGGATTATGGAGGTGTAACATGTTAGTAGGTACAATGTTTAAAAAGGGGACTAGAGAAATGGTCCTACCTTTAGAATTTGATGATGCATTTAACTTATGCATAAATGCTGGTAACGACATTGGTAAGGTAGTTAGCAACAATAGGGGAATTGGTTCAATAGTAATTAAGTGCCCAATGAAATTCTTTCCTCCATTGAATCCTGCCAAGTTAAGAATTACTTTTAGTCGAGTTGAAGATGGAACGAAAGTTAATATTCAAGCTGACTCAATGGATGGATCTGTTGGATTCCAATCAGCACCTAGATGGATTGATAAATATCTTGAATCTATGAACACAAGATTTAGTAGGATAGATAAATCCAAACACTTTAAACCGAAAATTCAGAAGCAAGATACTGACGTTACTGAGCGACTAGAAAAGTTAACTTCTTTAAGAGACAAAGGTATTATCACTGAGGATGAATACAACACTAAAAGAAAACAAATAATTGATGATTTATAGTATCTATAATCAATATAGTTGTGACTCTCTCACAATTACGGATTAGAGGTTAATTTTACTAATCTTGAGAAAGCTACTGGGATTTTTATTACAAAAACACTTCTAAATCACATTGATATAGGAGTGTTTTTGATTGTTTATTTGTGAGAACCCATAATGATAATAAGTATTTTAGTTGTTATTGAGGCATTATCTACCAATTTGATTCGAGTTGTTGTATAACATATGGAATAAGTTCATCTCTATGGTAGTTTAGCTGCTCAAGAATTTTTGTATAAGATCTCTCCTTAATGTAGATACTTAACTGAGGAATGTTGTATGTCTTCCAAGGGTCGTTTTTAGTGAAGTACGGGATGTATTCCTCTTTCTTTTTATCATAATACTGATACTCTTCAAGCCATTCCTTTACAGCAAAAACATTAACAGCGCCTTTACCCTTGAAAAGTACTAGATTTCTTGAAGAGTCCGAATCTCCACATCTAGACTTCAAACTCTGAAGTTTAACATTGAAACCTATTGAGTTTGACGCCTTGTCAACTGTTACATATTTCTCGTTTATGTATTTCCCCTTTTTTGCCCATAACTCAACTGAGGTGATATGTTTTAGAGCATTCCCACCAGCAGAAGTGGTTTTAGGGTTGAAGTCGTTTAGTTTTTGTCTTGCTTGATGAACCATGATTAGACTAATGTCAGAGTCACCGATAATAGTGTTCAAAGCTCTTGATGCTTTAGACCACATTGTTGCGATTTTTCCCTTTTGTTTATTAGATACATCCAAATCATCTTTCTCTTTGGATTCTTCATCCACAACTTGTGTTACAGAATCAATTACAATTACGGCAGTATCTTGACCTTTCGCAGCCTGGTTAATAAAACTCACAATGTCTTGTATAGTTTTGAATGATAGTAGATAAAACCTGCCTTCTGGATTTGATTCAGGATGGTACAACATATCTGTGTATTCCATTTTGTAGATCAAGTCTAGTTTTGCTCCATTCTCAACATCAATGTAGTAAACAGTCTTGTTGTACTTCTTAACAATGTTTGCACAAGCTTGTAAAAGTATGGTTGTTTTTCCTACACCGGCTTCTGAACCAAAGCCAACTATGCTTCCCATTGGGAAACCACCTTCAAGTAAATCATCCAAAGGAATTATTCCAGTAGAATACTTAGGAGTGCGCTCTACTTGTTGTTTAGAACCCTCTTTATAATTACTTAAACTATTAACTAAACTTTTTTTAAACAAATCTTTATTGAAGGATGTCGTCTTTTTCATTTCCTTCTCCTTTTCTTCTTATTTCGTTTATTATTACTATAGTGATTTCTTTATAGGTGCGGCAGTACCGAACTATCATGTTTAAGTGATCAACTTATGCTGTAGGTCTTATGAAGTCTGTATTTGAACAGAGCCTAACATTGTTTAGTGCCACCCTTTCCCGAAGGCAATGTGGTAGCCAGTTTATGACATGATCACCGATTGCAACATCCTTTCTTTTAACTTTGGAACTCTTGTTGCAATTCATACTCCCCTTAATAGTCGTGCCAGGGAGTGGACCTGTTTTTGTGGTGCGTCTATGTTGTTATCACCCGCTTTCTTTAGTATAATTATTGTATAGGGTAAGGTAATGAACTTTACTAGCTTATTGGAGTGCTGAAAAAACATATAATCGGACTCCAAAACCGTTAGTACGGGTTCAAATCCTGTCACCCCTGCCACTATATAAAGTAAAGAAGCCAAGATAGGCTTCTTTTTGTTTGTGATGTACACAATTATATCGATAAGACCATTGTGCATTTGCTGTCTTACATTAGATTTCTAGATGTGATATAATTACTATAATGTTGAGTATTGGAGGGGTAGCATGAATATACTAAAAGAGTATAGAAACTATAAGAAAGACTTGTTCTATAGGCCGTTGGGGGCAATTATTTTAACAATGATTCTCTCATTATTTTTCACTCTTGGTTATGTTATTGAAGCTATAGATACAACATTTGTCTTAGTTAGTGGATTTATAATGATAGGGTTAAACATCATTATGATACCAAGATTAATAAGAGGGTTAAAACTCATAGATGATATGCACTTAAACACTAAGGTACTCAAAGGAGAAGTTTCTAAAGTCTATGATTTTGTTTGGTTTGATACAAGGGGTCACAATACATTAGTTTTTGTTGTTAATGGTATTAAGTTCTACATTCTATGTAAAGATAAGATGCCTAAAGTTAGTGATGAGATATCAATCACTTATTTGCCAAAATCTAAGGTAGTAATTGATTTTGAATATATTAAAGGATAATTCTGAAATACTCCTCGTGGAATGTTTCTTTATTTATGTGGAGGTAGAGTAAGTATTACATTTTGGGTCTCTAAATCTTTGGTACAGTTCAAATCCTGTCACCGCTACCATTATATAAATAAAAGATGCCAGTTATTGCTTCTTTTTTTGTTTTCATATAAAGCACACGGATTAATTACCTTTAAATATGCATTGAATTTTGCTAGAATTATCGTAGGGAGTGATTTCATGTCTTCATATAATAAGTACTATAAAAAGGCTAATTATTTTGGAAAACCATATCCTGAATTAATACGTTATTTTGATCGATTTGATCGATCGAGTATGATATTAGATGTAGGTTGTGGACAAGGGAGGGATACTCTAGAGTTAGGTCGTATGGGATTTTCTGTAAGAGGAATAGATATATCCGATGTTGGAATCAATCAATTAAATGAGATCGCAACGAAAGAGAAATTAGATGTCGTTGGTGAAGTCACAGATTATAAAGATTTTGCGAGTTTCCAAGAATACGATATCATTTTAATGAATTCGATGTTTCATTTTTATAAAAACGATATTGCCGAGGAAACAAGGTCCATTAATCGAATTATCGATAAGATGAAGAATAACGCGCGATTCGTTCTCATTGTACAAGAGAGTGGTTTTAGAGTTAAGCATTTGAATGAAATTATTACGAAATCAAAGCACTGTTTAGAAGTGGATTATCAAGAGACCTTTTTGTATCAAGAGTTTAATTCATATTTTCACTTCGTTTCCATCAAAAAAGTAACTATTTGATCTAGAGACCGAATGGATGGTTTTTCACCCACTTATTCTAGGAACAATATAAAGTAAAGAAGCCTATTTTAGGCTTCTTTTTTTACGATTACTGTTACATTTCCCACTTTGTGACCTGTTTCGACATAGGTTTGAGCTTCACCTAGTTTTGATAATGGATACTCGTTACCATGTAATGGTGTTAATTCGTTGTTACGGATAAGTTCTTCGAGGTACTCAAGATCACTGATTTTTTGTGCTGGTTTTCGTAAACCCGCAGCCATGAAACTAGCTCTTCGTTTGGTACTGTTCTTTTTGAATAATGCTTGAAGCATGATTCCTGGTGTAGGCACAGTAGTTATAAAGAGACCATGTTCAGTGAGGGCTTGTTTGGCTTTCGAGTAGGATGCTTTCCCTACGGTATCAAAAATTATATCATAGGTGTTTTTATTTTGTGTGAAATCCTCTTTGGTATAATCAATCACTTCATCAGCACCTACATTCATAACAGCCTCTACATTGTTGGTACTACATACACCGGTTACATGGCATCCAAGGTGCTTTGCAATCATAACAGCCATGGAACCAACAGCCCCAGAAGCACCATTAATTAAAACAGTATCTCCTTTTTTCGCTTTTGCGAGTTCCCTCAGAAAAGGTAATGCGGTTATACCTCCATCCAATAGTGGAAGGGCATCTTTATACTTGATATCATTTGGAACTTTCTTGATGGCTTCTTTTGTATCAACTGCGACATATTCTGCATACGCTCCAAGCTTCATTCCGTTGGTACCATACACCAGATCGTCTACTTTAAATTCTGTAACACCACTACCAACTTGAACGACTTTGCCAACAAACATTTCTCCATGAATGGTCTTCTTCGGTTTTGTCAGTCCGCTAAATAAACGAGCGACAAATGGTTTACCAGAACGGAAATTCACATCCGTTGGGGAGACGATGCTTCTATAGACTTCAACAAGAATCTCGTTCTCGGATGGTATTGGTTGTTCAACATCCATTAGTCTATATACTTCTGGGCCGCCATATTTGGGGCAATACATTGCTTTCATATTTATTTCCTCCTTGTCGTGTTTGGTTTACTATATGTAAAACAAACTTTACACTGTAATGATATCTTAATAATCGATTGATGTCAAGTAAACTTTACATATTTTTTAAAAAGTTTTTCGTTAAGTCTTTGAAGTACCTCCAATTAACAAGTATTGGATTGCATGATTCAAGAAATCATAGTATCCTAAAAATATAACGAAGAAAGGATGTAAAACCATGAATCAAGATAAGCGTTCTACACAGAATTTGAAAGAGACAATTGACATTCACTTGGATTCCAATGTAAATGGGGGTTTTTTAGACAAATTACACAATCATTATACAGAGCTTGCACCAAGTAAATATTACAATCAAAATGTCATTGAAGTTGAGAACCACCATACCCGAAAAAGATACTCCATCAGGGGAGAAGAGACAATGGATGTTCCAAAGCGAAAATTCCTGAAGTATGTTATTGAAGATGGTTCGACGATACAGATTGAATATCATGAGTCATCAAATACAATGACTATAATCATTGATGTGTATGGAGAAACCGTTGAGAATATCTTAGATAAATCAATTGAAATCAGAACGAAACTAATAGAAGCTATCTAAAGCTTCTTTTTTCTGATTGATAGATAAAGCTGTTTTAATATATAATAGTTTGTATAAGGAGGCATCATATGAAACGATTAAACATAGTTGTTACACTATTCTTAGTGGTTATATTAATTGGTTGTGGTTCAAATAATGAGATGGCAGAAATGCAATTAGAGATTGACAATTTAGCTCAATCTATTATCGAACTGAATAATGATAAAACTACTCTTCAAAATCAAGTAGATGAACTACAATTGATGAATGAGTATCTTGAGAGTCAAATTTATGTTCCAACACATGAAGAACAGATTGTAGAGATAGTAGAACGCTTTTTTGTCACTCTTAATCGATCATATACAGAGACGGGGTATAACTATTTTGATGATTGTGCTGAAATAATTATCGGATCTTTTTACACTGATACCATAGAATATATTGAGTACATGAAGTCTGAAATAGCACAATATGGTATGATGGAAACTTATTTTGTAGCGGTTGAAGAGGTATATGAGTATGAAGATATTACAATAGAAGAGATGAATCAATCATATCCAGATGTAGATTTTACCAACTTAGAAGGGGTATATGAGGTGCTGTTTATTTCAATAGACCTATATCCTGAGAATGAGTTCTATGGTGATTTTGAATATATAATGGATGAGTTAGGAATCGTTAAAATTGATGGTGAGTACTATATCATCGATATGTTCTAAATCAGATTGTCTATAGAGATTATCTATGATAAAATATTAGTACTACAAAGAGGGATGAAAACGAAACATGGACTCAAGTAGTCTGTGTTTTTTTACATCAAGGAGGAAAACATGAAAAAGATTGCTGTTATGTTAGGACTAGTATTGAGTGTGTTTATACTCAGTGGATGCGAGACTGTTCAAAAAGAGACATTTACAGTAACATTTGTCTATAATAGTGACACTACAAATGTTGTAAAAGAAGTAGTAGAAGGACAGACGGTATCCGAACCTGTTCAACCAACCAAAGATGGGTACGATTTTGGTGGGTGGTTTAGTGATTCGTCACTGAATGTTCCATATGATTTTTCCAGTACTGTGAATGGAAACTTAATGCTGTATGCAAAATGGGACGAAGTCATCGTGACCTATCAAGTATCGTTTTACGATGGTGAAGCAAGTTTATCGACTCAGGATATCGTATCAGGTGAACAAGCACAAACACCGACAGATCCTACAAAAGGAGGATATAGCTTTATTGGATGGTATACAGACGCAGAGTATACAAACCAATTTAACTTTGAGACGGCAATTGATCGTGATATCAGCTTGTATGCAAAATGGGATGAAGTTGTTGAATACTACACCGTTGAGTTTATCGGTTCCAGCGGTAGTGTACTGTTCACTCAAATTGTGGAAGAGGGGAATTATCCTACTTTGCCTGATAATCCGTTTAAAGATGGATATACATTTGATGCATGGTATCAAGATGAATCATTCTCTACCATCTACAATTTTGAAACCCCAGTAGATTCAGATATATCTGTATATGCCAATTGGAATATAACCTCTATGTGTGGTGATTCTGAAATTGATCCTAATTATTATACAATAGGTATGGTTACAGATACCGGCGGTATTGATTATTCATTTAACCAAATGACATGGGAAGGAATCGTTGCATTTGCATCAGAGAATAATATCCCAGAATCGAACTACTGTTACTTAACGTCATCTTCGGATGCGGATTATCGTCCGAACATCGAAGAGTTTATTGATAACAACATTGATTTGATTGTCGCCCCAGGATTTTTATTCTATGATGCGATTTTACAACTTGCGAGTGAATACCCGAACCAACAATTTCTTGTCATTGATAACTACGTGGATGCACCAAATGTAGTATCTGCATTATTTACTGAACAGGAGCAAGGATTCCTAGCCGGTGTTGCAGCAGCGTTAAAAGCACAAGAAGCAGGACAAGATACTGTTGGCTTTATCGGAGGAATGGACTTTTCCCTAATTCAAGAGTTTGAAGCCGGATATGAAGCTGGTGTATGGGCAGTTGATCCAACGATGACAGTGTTAGTTGATTATGCAGGGACATTTGCGGATCCGGCTATGGGACAAGCTTTAGCTGTCAAACAATATGATTTGGGTGCTTATGTGATCTTCCATGCTGCTGGTGGAACCGCAAATGGAATCATTTTCGAAGCGAAGTATCGTCGGAGTGATGGAGACGACGTATGGGTTATTGGTATCGATCTCGATCAATATACGGATGGACTCTATAATGAAACAGATTCAGCTGTATTAACATCAGCGTTAAAACGCATGGATAATGTGGTTAATATTATTGCAACTTCATTGATCGAGTTGGATGCTGTTTACGGAGAAATAATTACATTCAATTTGGCCTTAGGTGGTGTAAGTCTACCACCTGTAAATCCCAATCTATCTCAATCACAACTAGATACTATTGCCGAGTATGTTGAGGATGTTTTACAAGGTACGATTCACATTCCATTAATACCATCTCGACTCGATAACTAAGTAACTTATAGGAGCCATCACTGGCTCCTTTTTGTTAGTGGTGGTATAATAAGCTGAGGTGATATGATGGCATATGTAATTTTACAACTTGCTCTAAGTCTGGATGGGAATATCGCTCGACCCAATGGGGAAGTCGATTTTTTAGGAGATATAGAACCATCTTTTACACCGGTTTTTGAGTCGTTTATAAAGCAAATAGATACTATTGTTATGGGGCGTAATACCTATCAAAAAATGTTAGAATATGGGGACATTCCATTTGCAGATAAAACGATAAAAGTATGTACTACTAGACCTGCTAAAAATTCGGCGCATCACGTAGAGTTTGTAAATTGTGATATTCGAGATATCATTGTAAATGAAACAGGAACGGTCTGGTTATTTGGTGGTGCACAACTAATTAAGCAGTTCATCAATGAGGACTTAATCGATGAAATGCAATTGTACATAGTACCGTATATCATTGGACGTGGAATACCATTGTTTATGGATAATCAAGGACTTCATCTTGAGTTGGTATCATCACAAACATTTGGCCAGAATGTGTTTCTAACGTACCGTAGGCAATCAACAAAATAAAGAGGTGATGTCATGATTTATATTCTGACTGGAACTGCTAAATCTGGTAAAACAGTAATATCAAATTGGATTCATGAGCGGTATAATATTTCAGTATTATCCACCGATCACATCATGATGATGCTTCACTATAGTAACGAAAAACCAGCACTTGATATCGATGCCTCGGACCGGAGTGTCTCCAAAGTAATGGAACCCTATCTGTATGGACTCATTAAAAGTATGATTGATAATGATGAGGATGTGTTAATAGAAGGAGTCCACTTTAATCCGGAATTTAGTCATCGATTGCTAGAGGATTTTCGCAATCATGTACAGATTGTATATCTTGGATACATGGATGTATCAACACAAGATAAAGTTGTTGAGTTATTTCGGTACAAGAATCAACTACATAACCCGTGGATCTTCAATCATTTGGATCAACCGATTGAAGAGATTGTCGAGTATCTGATTCGTGAGAGTCATCGTATTTATAAGGAATGTCAAGAATATGATTTAACGTATCTTGATATTTGTGATATAAATACCCAAAAAGAAGATATTATCGCGTTGCTAATGGAAAAATCAAAATAAGCCTATCTCAGGCTTTTTTTGTGCAAAGTACCAAACCTTTCGAAAACGTTTTGGATTGGTTGACAATCTGGTAAATTATGGTATATTCAAAGTAGAGAAAATAGTGAGGTGACAATTGTGTCAAAACCAAAAAAAGAAGAAATGCGTTATTTAAATGTGAATCGTTATTTACTTCATAAAGGTCGTTTACAGTTTCAATCCACAGAAGAATATGAATCTGAAATGAAATCTATTTTAGATCATAAAATCTTTGGGATTAGTTTCTCACCTTATTTAGAAGGACAAGATCCTAGTGAGAAATCGGTTATTACCGAACAACAAATTGCCGATCGTTTAGAAGTGATCCGCCCATATACCAATTGGGTTCGAACATTTTCCTGTACACTAGGAAATCAAGAAGTTCCTCGGATTGCCAAAGAAAAAAGCTTAAAGACATTGGTTGGTGCTTGGATTGATACCGATTTAGAAAACAATGAACTAGAAATCAACAATGCAATTCAAATTGCACAAAATGGGCATGCGGACATTCTCGCTATCGGGAATGAAGTACTGCTACGTGAAGATTTGGAATTGGATCAGTTAATCTCGTATATCCGCCGTGTCAAAGAAGCAGTACCCCATGTCAAAGTTGGCTATGTGGATGCGTACTACATGTTCATTAATTATCCAGAGATTGTCGATGAATGTGATGTCTTACTCGCGAACTGTTATCCATTCTGGGAACACTGTAGTTTGGAAATCAGTGTCGATTATATGAAGAAAATGTATCAACTTGTCAAAGATAATTCCAAAGGAAAAGAAGTATTGATAAGTGAAACAGGATGGCCAAGTGCGGGTAGCCAATATGGTGGGGCTGTACCATCCTATGAAAATGCGATGAGCTATTTCATTCAAACACAAAACTGGGCACTACAAGAAAATATACCACTATTTTATTTCTCCTCATTTGATGAAGTATGGAAAATCAATCACGAAGGTGAATACGGTGCATACTGGGGCATTTGGGATAAAGATGGAGCATATAAATTTAACAAATAGAACGGAGCTTTACAATGAACAAAATACCGTATGGACGTGCGATATGTTACTCGGGATTCCGTCATGGCCAAAGTCCAATACTTGAAGTTTTTCCTACATATGATGAAGTAAAAGAAGACTTGTTATTACTCGAAAAAGATTTTGATTATATTCGGATGTATCATCCAAATCAACATGCAAAAACTGTACTAGATGTGATTCGGAAGGAAAATATCCAACTCCAAGTGATGCTAGGAATGGATTTACTTGGAGAATTAAATAATCCCAACTGTGCCTGGGGTGGGGATTATACGATTGAAGAATGTGCGGAAAATATTCGCAAGAATCAAGAGGCGTTGTTTCAATTAATCAACTTAGCCAATGAGTATGAAGATATTGTGTGGAGTGTATCTGCAGGCAATGAATCAGTTCCAGACTGGAATGAGAATCTTGTTGATCCACAACGTGTACTCTACTTTGTCCGTCAATTAAAAGCGTATGTAAATCAACCGGTCACTTATTGTGATAATTTCTATTACTGGGGTAATAAACTTACTGAAGTAGCTGAAGAAGTGGATTTCATTAGTATTCATACCTATCCTGTTTGGACTGGTAAGAGGATTGCTGAAGCGTTTGACACAAGCATTGAAGAATACAATTCAGTGAAGAACTTGTATCCCGATAAAGACGTTATGATTACCGAAGCCGGTTGGCCCACAACCTCAAACGGTTCAGGCATTAACCGCTATGTAGCAAATGAACAACACCAGTTGATGTACGTCAATCAAATGCGTAAGTGGAGTATAAAAAATAAGGTGAAAGTGTATTTCTTTGAGGCGTTCGATGAACCATGGAAAGGTTCATCGGATGAACATGAACCAGAAAAGCATTGGGGGTTCTATACTGTACACCGACAACCAAAACAAATTAAACGATAAAGAGAATCTGACGATTCTCTTTTCTTCTATCTATGAATGTTGTCTAAGCGAGTTTGATTTGATACAATAAAGAGGTACTAGTGTATCAAAACAGTATACGAAATCAGGTGACATAGTGAAAACCTTATTACCTAAAATTATAGTCGATATCTTATTATTCCAAGTTCTTTTCTGGATTATTCTGATTGTATTCGAAGCAATCAATCAAGAAAGTATGCCACTATGGATAGTAATCCTACTTATCATAAATGCGCTTTGTTATGTTCTTGCAGCATTTATCGTAATTCAAGGAAATCCGCTTCTTGAATATGGTGTCGCAGTATTCATTGGAATCAATATTGTGATGACACTATTCGATCAAATAGGTACAATTGATCTCGTCATTCTATTTGTCAATGTGATTACACTGGGTCTACTTGTGTGGATGTTTGTGATAGAACGCAGACCAGATGAGTAATATGAATGTTAGAATTGCACCATCTTGTATAATCCAATATTCTTGATATAATATCTAATATAATTACTACAACATAAGGGGGATTCACCATGAATCTAAAATTACCATTTATCATTTACGAGTTAACCATTATTGTAAACCTAATATTCTATCTATTATTGTTTATTGAAGGAACTGCGACCGTTGCTATTTCAATGTTTGTCATCCATGTCTTCTTAGGTCATTTTATCTTATTAAAAAGTGAGAATGTTCAAGATGTCATATCGTTATTTTGGATGTATACGTTAAATATCATGCTATTTTCCTTCATCTTAGTTATGACACCAATATTTAGTGGTGATGATGTTACATTCTATATTCTTACGGTCGTCGAGTTAATCGCTGTAGGGTATGGCGTATATTATCTTAAACAACTAGTAACAAGTGAAAAGCAACTATTGATGGATGTTCAGCCGAAACTTTATTGGATATTTATAGCTGTTGTTGCACTTAATGCATTACTTACACTAATATAAAAGGAAGCCTACTTGGCTTCCTTTTCATTTACCCATTTTAAGAACTCTTCTACTTTTAACTCATTGTGGATTTCTTTGTTTTCCTTTAAACCAAGACGCCGCCGTACAGTAAATTTATCTTTTAAAGATAGTGACTTATAATCAATCTTCCCACCACAATGAACGATTTGTGCATGATAAAAGATATCTGGTGGTAGGGAGGTTTGAACAGCTAAATTAAACTCTGCGGTATTCATTCCAGCACAGAATATTCCAAGGCGCTTGTCCATGAGTTTGCGTTTTTTACGTTGGAAGAAGCGCGAAGTATAGTGTTCAATTTCACCGACGTAGATGGGAGCTCCAACCAAGACCGTATCAAAGTCTTCAAGGCTGTAGTCTTCTTCGTGAATGTCTTTTAATACACTACCTGGTATATGTTTGTGCATGTTCTGTGCACATTCTTCGGTGAATCCTGTTCGTGTTTCGTACAAAATGATTGTTTTCATAGAAATCCTCCTTGTGTTGTAGAAGTATTCTTGATGTTAATTTTATTATAACTGATTCTAAATAATAAAAAAAGCGGAAGTTCATTCCGCTTAGAGTTTGATCGCTTCCCCTGGTTCTAGAATTTCGACACGGTACTCAAGTAGTCGTCCTTTAAATATATAGGGATCAGCTTGGATTAAACCAAAGGTGTTGTAGTGCATCGGTATGGTAATTTTTGGTTTGATAAATTCGACGGCTCGAATGGCATCATTGATGTCCATCGTGTAATTTCCTCCTATCGGAAGAAACGCTACATCGATTTCATCTTGTTCGAGTAGTTTCATGTCGTAGATTAATCCAGTATCTCCGGCATGATAGACACTAGTACCATCAACGGTAATTAGGAATCCACCAGGGTTCCCACCTTCGTGGACTCCATCTTCATCTTGGTATGAGCTACCGTGTACAGCGGGTGTCATTTTGACACGTCCAAAGTCAAAGGTAAAGGCTCCTCCAATATGCATTGGGTGAAGTTTGAGTGTTTTATCTTTTCGTCTAAACAAAGAGCAGAGTTCAGCGTTGGCAATAATCATCGCGTTGTTCTCTTTCGCAATTTGTAAGGTGTCTCCAACGTGATCGCCATGGCCATGAGTCACAAAGATATGGGTGATACCTTGTGTATGAGTAGGATCCTTCTTATATACCGGATTATTGGTTAAGAACGGATCAATCAACGCCTTAAAATCATGGTGTTCTAATAACACCGCAGCGTGTCCTAAAAATGTAATTTTCATCGTTGTCCTCCTTATAATGATTTCACAACATAATAACCTTCGACATTCACATTCTTACTGTCGATATGAATCGTCGTCGGAGACAGGTTATAATTCAATGCCTGCCATAATTGAATCGCTTCTACTTTATCCATACTCGACCACGCTCGTATTTGCGGAATACCTTGTCGTTTGAAGTAATGTTCGGTTTCGTTAATTAAGGTGGACGCAATACCCTGACGGCGATAGTCTTTATGGACTTCAATGATGTTGATATAGGCTTCCATTGTATCTTCAAGTGGTTCTTTCAACGGTTGAGTATACGTGGAGATAAAGCCGATTATCGTATTATCTTCGATGGCAATAAGACTATAGATATTATCGCCAATCTCCATATAATCATATGCGACATCACCATAGTTCTCTTTGATCTGATTGCGCAGATCTTCAGTAAGGATTTCTATGGTAAAGTTTGCTTTCGTGGTATCCGCTTCTTCGGTAATATGAAGTAAGCTTTTGAGGATGGTTATACCGAACGAAACATAGGTTACAATAACCATCAATACAAGCATATCTTCATCCGCTTGTCCGATGAAGAAATCTTCTTCTGATAATAAACTAATGAGAATTAATAAGGTCGTTGTACGGACATAGAATATTAACGTTCGATGGGTGTAGACCTTGTTGACGATCGACACGATAAAATCAAGTATAACAAAGAAGGCTAAAGCAATCGTTAGGGTACCAATAATTTTTTCATCAGCATCGACAATTTCTTGAATAAAGATACTCGTTAAAACAACCAACGTAATATTGGTGATTCCCCAGAAGTTCCATCTTCGATAGAGATACACTTTATAAGCATAGTATCCGATTGTTATAACAACAATTGTACTATACAAGAGATACAAAACAACATGTGGTACTTCATTGGGGACACAATATCCTCCAAGATTACTAAAACCGCATCCAGTTAGCAGGATATGCAACGTATCAATCAATAGGAATATAGGTAGCAATATCCATAGTTCATAGTTTGAGATTTTACGTTTTAACAAATAGTACCGAACAACAAGAATAATTAACAAAATGAGATAAATTGTCACAACGTTTTGAAGGTTCATTGGATTTTGGAAGGTATAGAAATAAACGACGGTATTCCCAATTAACCCAAACAGTAACTGACGTTGTTCTTCCTTGTTGGGAACGTGTAAAACATTTTTGATTGTTAATATCCAAAGAACTAGAGTGATAATGAACAACACTATTAAATTCACAACAAGACTAACAACATGAACTTTCCAGTCTCGCTCTAAGTAGAGTTCAACGAGTCCCCAAATAAAGGGTGGCAGGATAAAAAATACGTAGGACAAGATGTAGTAAAGCCGTTTAAACTTTTTCATGATAATCCCTCCTATCTTCATTATACTACTGTCGAAAATAAAATGGTAATGGTAAAATAGTACGCAAGCAAACTAGTTGCAATTTCCCAACGTTTCTAGGATAATATAAAGGAATGATAAAGGAGAGTGAAATATATGAAAATTGAATTATGGAGTGACTTTGCTTGTCCGTTTTGTTATATTGGTAAAAAACGGTTTGAACAAGCTTTAGAAGCATTCCCTCACAAAGATCAAGTAGAAGTAGTATTAAAAGCGTATCAATTAAATCCCAATGCCCGCAAAGTAATGACTGCGAGTCCCGCTGAAACATTTGCCAAAGGACATCGGATGAGTGTTGATCAAGCCAAACAACGGTTTGAGATGTTTAAAACCCAAGCACAAACAGTTGGCTTAACCTATAACTACGACATTATCAAAATGACGAATAGTTTTGATGCCCATCGTTTGGCAAAATGGTCGAATCAATTCGGAAAAGAGTACGAGTTAACTGGACGGTTAATGAAAGCTTATTTTACCGATGGTATCAATATCGCAAACATGGATGCTTTGGTGAAGATTGCCAAAGAAGTTGGATTGGATGAAAAAGAAGCAAAGAATGTATTAAAGTCCGATAAATATGCCGATCAAGTCCATAATGAGATCAATGAAGGACGTCAAATTGGTGTTCAAGGTGTACCATTCTTTGTATTAAACCGTAAATATGGTGTCAGTGGTGCACAACCAGTAGAATACTTCACCCAAGTATTAGAAAAACTATGGGAAGAAGAAAAACCGAAATTCGAAACGATTGATGGTGCCGATAAGGGCGCTGCATGTACCGACGAAACTTGTGAAATCTAAAGACCAGCAATGGTCTTTTTTTCATATAAGGAGAAATTTAATCAACTACATTGTATATATTGTCAAAGAGGGTTTACACAGTGTTATCCAAAATCTCATTTGATGATATAATACAAGTAGAAAGGATGATACATGTGCAAGAGGATATTCAACTTATCAATCAGGTATTAGCGGGACATACCAATCAGTATGAACAACTAATGAACAAATATCACAATGAGATGTTCTCATTTGTTTTCAACATGGTTGGACAATACCAAGATACCGAAGACTTAGTTCAGGATATCTTCTTTAAAACCTATCAAAACTTAAAAAAATACAATCCCGATAAGGCATCGTTTCGAACGTGGTTGTATCGAATTGCCTCCAATCACACACTCAATCATGTCAAGAAGGCAAGTAGCCGCTATGAAGTTGCTGGTGAAGTTGATTTGTCTCTATTACAGGACGATGAGGACGTTGAAGAACAACTTGTGAAAGAAGATCAACTCCATCGGATTGTGACGATTATGAAAGATATCTTAAACGACAAACACTTCAAAATCATGACATTACATTACTTCTCCGGACTATCTGTAAAAGAAATTGGAGAAACAATGAACATACCAATAAAAACAATTTATAAAGCAATTAAATCAAGTATTGAAAAAATCCAACAGGAGGTGAATAATCATGAGTAAATTACAACGACAAATCGATCCAATAAAAATGGAACAAGCAAAAGAACGTACGATTCATTCGGTAATGAGTCGTATTGAGTCGTCTCAAACTTCGTTTTCAATCAAGTATATTTTACGGCCTGCATTTGTCCCAGCTCTTATTTTAATTTTTGCCTTGATTATCCTCTTTAATGGACCAACCGAAATTACTCCACCAGATGATAACACCACAGTAATTAGTGCGTTTAACTCTGAAAAACTCGCTGAAATCTCCTATATTTCATCTAGTTTTATCGGATCAAGCATTACCGTAATTAATCCGGCTCTTCAGTTTCTAGCAGATATCGATGAAACCGAATTTGAAGCTGAAAACGATACTTTTAATGTATATTTTGATACGTTACGCGTTTTCTTAAATGATGATTTTGCATCACTGATTACCGTAACCGAACTGACAGATTCAACATACGACTATCTCATTACCTTTGATGTGAATGGTCATCCATATGAGTATTATCTCACAGAAGAAGATGGAAACATCACTGGAGAATTGATTATTAATGCTCAAACCTTTATCGTAACAGGTACCATCGAAGAAGAAAAAGAAGATGGTGTCGTTGTGGAAAAAACAATCACAATTAACGCTGAAAACGGCTCAGACTATGTCCGTATCGAATATCAAACCGAATCCGAGGATGAAGTTGAAACCGAGTACACCATTCAATCACGGATTAATAACGTTGAGAAAAATCAAACAATCAACATCTCCCTTGAAGACGATGAAAGCCGTGTTGAGATTCATGATGGTGACAATCAGTACACATTGAAAAAAGAATTGGAAAATGGTGTAATCGAGTATAAACTAGAATATCAAATCAACGGTGTTGAAGGGGAAGCGAAAATCATCGAGAGTGTTGGTACAAATGGTGAAACCACCTACTCATATCAAATCAAAGAAGGCGATATTGAGAAGGAAATCGAAAAAGGTAAACCGCAATACAACTTTGATGATGATCATCCCGGTAATAACAATGACGATGACGAAGACGATGATACGCCTGGTAACAGTGGAGACGCACCGGGGAACCAACATAATACAGATTCATTTGATTTTGAAATAATTGGAGTGTAAAAGGAGAAAAAGTTTTACAGCAATTGTATATATTAACAAATCAACAATAAAAAGGAGAGAATTATGAAGAAATTAGTAATTGCCGTATTTTTAGGAATCTTTGCCATTACATTGTCCGCATGTTCTTCTGCAAATGACAATATTGATAATACTGTAACAGAAGAATTACTAGGCAGTGAAGAAAGTTTAGCTACACTATCCTACTTATCAACCGGGTTTTTAGATTTTGAGAGTCCTACCGTCGCGACAACCGACACCATGTTCTTAGCAAATGACAGTGGTGGATGGACAACCATTGAAGATGAACTTGATGTCGTAAATGTCTACTTCGACCGTTTAAAAGCCTTGATTGACAATGGTGTGGATGGATTTGGTAGCGTTACTGAGGAAGTTAGTGACAACGAGTTATATGATTACAAATTAACTTTTACCGTTAATGAAGAAGTCTATGTGATCTATTACTCGATTGATGCCGACACCGGTGAAATGACAGGTATTATTGTTCTTGGTGAAGCAGAATATACGTTTGAAGTCATAGACAACATGAAAGAATACGAATACCAAGAAGAAGAAAAAGAACAAAATGAACAAGACACCGAAAACGAAGAACAAAATGCCAACCAAAATGAACCAGATGATGAAGTCGACGATGAAGAAGAGGAAGAAGACTACGCTGAAGAAGGCGAAACCAAAATGACACTAATTGCCTACAGTGGCGACGACTACATCCGAATCATCTACAAAACCGAAACCGAAGAAGATGAAACCGAAGTGAAGTTCATCATGGAAAAATTCATTGGTGGTGTGGAAGAAAATGTCAAACTCAAAATCTCACAAGAAGAAGGCGAGTACAAAGTTAGCATTACCGAAGGTGATGACAGCTACAGCTTCAAACAAGAAACCGAAGATGATGAAATTGTCTACAAACTACAATATCGCGTTGACAACACCGTCGGTATGGTAACCATCAAAGTTGTTACCGATGAGTTTGGAGAAGTAACCTACTCCTACCACATCGTTGAAGGCGGAAAAGAAAAAGACGTTGAAAAACCAGAACCAAAATCCCACGGATTTGACGATGATGACGAAGTCGAACAAGAAGAGGAAGAAGAAACCGAAAACAACGAAGTATAGAAACCTCCCCTCTGTAAAAGACGATGGCAACATCGTCTTTTTTAGTGGTATAATAGAACTGAAGAAGGTGATTGGATGAACAGTATTCAAATACTTACAGCAAATGAGATGCGACAACTCGATCAATTAACACTTCAGCAACAGAATATTACGTCATATGAATTGATGACTCGTGTTGGAAAATATCTATTTGACTTTATTATCACGAACAATTTTATAACCAGTGAGGATCACGTTGTCGTTGTAGCTGGGACAGGAAACAATGGTGGTGACGGCATGCTAGTAGCACATCATATACATACCCGTGGAATTCCCACAGAAATCATCATTATTGGTTCGCAAGAACAACAAACAGAGGAATCCTTGAAAGCGTTAAAACACTGTCAACATATACCTGTGCATTACGTTGTTGAGACTCAAGACGATTCCTATAAACAACTACTTGATGATGCAACCGTCATTATTGATGGGATATTTGGTATTGGATTAACAAGAGATGTAGAGGATCCTCATAAATCGGTAATGAATGCAATGAATCAAAGCTATGCGACCGTTATTAGTATCGATATACCATCTGGTATTCACGCCGATAATGGGCTTCAAATGGGAACGGCTGTTCACGCGAATCATACGCTCATTGTTCAGAACTTTAAACAAGGAAATCTATTGAACGACGCCAAAGATTTCTCTGGTCTAAATCATGTAATTGATGTCGATATTGTCCAAAGTTTGGAGTTTGACATTCAGTATGAGTTACCATTGTCCTATCTTCAAGGGAAACTAGGAAAACGACATCACAACAGTTATAAATACAATTATGGGAATCTACTAACCATCGGTGGTAGTAAAGGAATGATGGGGGCACCTATCTTATCCGCCTTGGCTGCATTACGAAGTGGTAGTGGCCTATCACAAGTGTACGTCCATGATGGAGATCACAAATACCTCCAGAATCCCTATCCTGACATTATGGTGGATACCTATCTTGGGATTGAAGATGTACCCCAAAAAATAAGACGTATGGATGCCATTGTTTTTGGTCCTGGTCTTGGTAAGAAAAATCCCCTTAATATGGATATATTAGCCCATCTATTATCCACTGAGATCCCTCTTGTAATTGACGCGGATGGTTTGTACTACCTTAAAGATTTATTGAAGGGATACAATACAAGAGGACATCTTATTATTACCCCCCACTATAAAGAAATGGCTGATTTCTTGGGAATATCCATCGAAGACGTCATACAACAACCAGTGCTTTATGCGAAAAACATTGCCCACACCTACAATGTAGTTGTTGTATTGAAAGGAACTTGTACTATTATTACAAATGATATTGAAACGTATTTTTCGAGTAATGGAACCCCCGGACTTGCGAAAGCTGGTACAGGTGATGTCTTATCTGGAGTTATAGGAAGTTTATTGGGCAGAGGATTACCTCCTTTGGATGCTGCAAAAATCGGTGTGTTAATGCACTCCTTAGCAGGACAATATGCCGAAGAAGTGTATGGAGAAGAATCAATGATGGCATCCGACGTGATTTCGATGTTACCGAAGGTTATGGATCATGTCAAAGCTTAATCTATTAACGTTAAATCTTCATTGTCTAGTGGAAGAAAATCTTCCCGACAAACAACAACGAATTGCCCAAGCGATTGTTGATTATGATGTTGACGTTGTCTTTCTTCAAGAAGTTGCTCAGACACAGACACTACCGTACATAGAAGATCATATCAAAGCAGATAACTATGCCTATACGTTACAACAATTATTACAAGAAAAGGAGTTGTTTTATCATATCTATTATCTTCCAATTAAGCAATCCTTTAATCGATATGATGAAGGACTTGCCCTACTATCAAAAACACCACTATTGGTAACCGATACAAGATGTATATCAAAAACAAGAGATTACACAAATTGGAAATCGCGCAAAGTTCTTGTTGCACAGTATTCAGAGGATTTGTATCTCGCGACAACACATTTTGGCTGGAGTGATGGCAATGAAGTATTTGAAGATCAATTTGATGCGGCCATAGCTGCGCTCCCAATAACATCACGATGGATTATGGCGGGTGATTTTAACGTCCTTCCGACATCGAATGAATACAAATACATAATGAATCATGGGTGTATTGATATCCTTGGAGAAGGACCACTGAAAGACAAACCAACACACTTAGATAATATGGACATTCATACCAATGGTTCACGCATTGATTACATCATGACAAATCAACCAATCACATCCGATCGTCATACGATATTATTCACGGATAATCCAGTGAGCGATCATTACGCTGTTTTTGTTCGAATTACACTTTAATGGGATGATTTTCATCCCATTTTTTGATATACTAGAAATAGAAAACGAGGTGGTTGGATGCGCGTCTTTTATGCAATTGAATTTGAAGACAAAGTGAAACGATACTTAAAAAACGTACAAGATATTATCAAAACAACCACCTACAGTGGGAACTACACCCATTACACCAATTTTCATTTAACAATAAAATATGTCGGAAACATTTACAACGGTGAATATGAAGAGTTAACGGCAATCATGGATGATGTATGTAAAAATATCGAGCCATTTTCAATCCGTATTGGTGATTTGGGAGCTTTTCATAAAAAGAATTCCAGTATTTTATGGGTTGGTATTACCAGCGGAAAACAGAAATTAAAATCGCTCTTTAAAGAACTCGAAAAGGAAATTGTTGAATCGGGGTTTGAGGCTGAAAATCGTAAATACCGTCCCCATATTACCCTTGGTAAGAAGATTGTCTTTAACAATGGTGCAATATCCGACGATTTGCCATATTTTGATGAACCGATTGAATGTTCAAAACTAACGTTGTTTCAATCCCATCGCGTTGATGGAGTATTAACCTATACGCCACTGTATCAAAAATCCTTTTCCAAAGGAGTTGCCTAATGGTTACTTTGAAAGAAATCACAATGGATAATTTCTTCGATGTGATTCGCTTATCATTGGATGACATCGATCGAAAAATGGTCGCATCCAATGTGTTTAGTTTGGCCGAAGCCTATGCGGATAAAGTCAGTCAACCCCGGGGCATCTACGATGATGATACGTTGGTTGGATTTGTGATGTATGACTATAATGAATCCGAACACAAAGGATACGTATCACGACTTATGGTAGATCAGAAGTATCATCGTAAAGGCTATGCAAGACAGGCAATGAATATTGTGCTAGATACATTACAAAAGATTGATGGAATTCATGAGATTCAAATCTCATGGCGTCCGGATAATGACAAAGCAAGTCCGCTATACCATGATTTGGGTTTTGTCGAAAATGGAGAGTTTGTCGATGGTGAAGTCGTCGCCATCATTACGTTATAGGAGTGGATTATTATGCACCGAGAACAAATTGAACTACGATACAGTGATAGCGATCAAATGGGTGTAGTATATCATGCAAACTATTTTTCATTCTTTGAAATTGGACGAACAAAATTACTCGCCTCATTCGGTATTGATTATTACGAGATCGAACAACGCGGGTATGTGTTTCCAGTACGAGAAGTCGACTGTACGTATTTCAAAAGCATTGTTCTAGGTGAAACTATTTTTTGCGATACTACCATTACCGAGTTATCAAAAGTGAAGATTGCTTTTGAGCATGTTCTTATCAATGATCAAGGTGAGGTAAAAGCCAAAGGACATACCGCAATTGTGTCGGTTAAAAAAGATGGATTTACCATTGCGAAGATGGATCAACATCTTCCGGATGTCTACGCCATAAAACATCAAATATAGGTGAATATTGTCATCTATATTTTTTATTTCGCTTTACCGCTTTACCGGTGTAAAGCCCTAAACTAGGCCATGTTTTGCTTTTGTTATCGCTTACATTGTAGTATACTATTACTACAATGAGAGGTGAGTTATATGGTCGTACTAAATGGAAATGGATTACAACTAGAAACATTTATCCGCATCGCTAGATTTCATGAGAAAGTAACGATTGCAAAAGAACAACAAGAACTCGTACAACAAGCGAATGATTTTGTACAAGCTGTTGTTGAAAGTGAAAAACCAGTCTATGGAATCAATACAGGATTCGGAAAACTGAGTGATGTACCAATCAATAAAAAAGATACCGCAAAACTACAAGAAAACTTACTGAAAAGTCATGCCTGTGGTGTCGGTAATCCCTTTAGTGAGGAAATCGTTCGCGGGATGATGGTACTCCGCGTGAACGCTCTTGTTCGCGGGCATAGTGGAATACGATTGGAAGTTCTTGAAAAACTGGTAGAGATGCTGAACAAGAACGTCATTCCTGTCGTCTTTGAACAAGGAAGTCTTGGTGCATCCGGCGATCTTGCTCCATTATCTCATATGAGTTTACCGTTAATCGGACTTGGTGAGTGTTTTTATAAAGGTAAACGGATGTCGACAAAAGAAGCCTTTGGTAAAGCAATGATTACACCAATTCCTAACTTAGCAGCCAAAGAAGGACTGAGCTTAATTAATGGTACTCAAGCCATGACAAGTGTTGGTGCAATCGTTATTTACGATAGCATTCGATTACTTAAACTTGCGAATGTATCACTGTCGATGACATTAGAAGCACTTCAAGGTATTATTGATGCTTATCATGAACGAGTCCATCAAGTACGTGGACATATCGGCCAAATAGAAATTGCTGAGGCAGTGCGTCATCATTTACGAAATAGTTCGAACATCACACATCAAGGAGACTTGCGTGTCCAGGATGCGTACTCCTTACGCTGCGCCCCTCAAGTTCATGGTGCGTCATGGGATGCTTTTACCTTTATTAAGGACAAAGTCGAAATTGAAATGAACGCGGTCACAGATAATCCAATTATTCTTACAGATGAAGGTATTGCCATTAGTGCTGGAAACTTCCACGGACAACCCTTAGCGCTCCCATTTGATTATCTAGGCATTGCTCTCAGTGAACTCGCCAATATCTCCGAACGACGGATTGAACGACTAGTGAATCCACAATTATCCGAAGGGTTGCCAGCATTTCTATTAAAAAATCCAGGATTGAATAGTGGATTTATGATCGTACAATATAGTGCGGCTTCACTGGTCTCGGAAAACAAAGTACTCGCTCATCCTAGTAGTGTTGATAGTATTCCATCATCTGCGAATCAAGAAGATCACGTGTCGATGGGGACCATTGGGGCCAGAAAAGCGATGTCCATCTATCATAACACAAGGAGAGTCATCGCCATGGAATTTTTAACCGCAGCTCAAGCACTCGATATACGAGGTTTCAGTTCTCTTGGTGAAGATACGAAAAAGGCATATCAATTCATCCGTCAACACATCCCCTTTGTTGAACATGATGACATCATGTACCACTACATTCATAAAATGGATGATCTACTCCAAAGTGATCAACTATATAATGCTATATTCAAGGAGGGTTAAGATATGAGAGAAGCACTATCTTTTACACTCAATGATATGTTTACGACATTACCCCCGAAAAAACCGTTTCAAGATGGTATAAGACGGGCACCAAAACGCGAGTTTGTTCTGTCAAAAGATGAGACCGAACTCGCTCTTAAGAATGCCTTGCGTTATATTCCAGAACGATGGCATGAAGAACTAGCAGAAGAGTTTTTAGAAGAACTTCTAACAAAAGGACGTATTTACGGATATCGTTTCCGGCCAGAAGGACGCATCTATGGAAAGGCAATTGAAGAATACAAAGGTCATACCATTGAAGGTCGGGCATTTCAAGTGATGATTGACAACAATCTCGATTTCGAGATTGCCCTATATCCTTACGAATTAGTTACCTATGGAGAAACCGGACGTGTTTTTCAAAACTGGATGCAATATCACCTTGTGAAAAAATACTTACAAGAAATGAACGATGAACAGACCCTTGTCTTAATGAGTGGACATCCCCTAGGTGTTTTTGCCACTCATAAGAATGCCCCTCGGGTCATTCTAACCAATGGCTTAATGATTGGCCAGTTCAATGATATTGATAACTGGAATCGTGCCGCACAACTCGGTGTCGCCAGTTATGGCCAAATGACAGCAGGCGGCTGGATGTATATCGGTCCACAAGGAATTGTGCACGGAACGTACTCGACATTACTAAACGCAGGACGCTCGAAGTTAGGACTACCTGATGATGCGAACTTAGAAGGGAAATTATTTGTATCCTCTGGTTTAGGTGGAATGAGTGGAGCTCAAGGAAAAGCGATTGAAATCTGTGGTGGTGTTGGAATCATCGCAGAAGTCGATTATTCCCGAATTGAAACGAGATACCATCAAGGATGGGTATCCTATATTGCACAAACCCCAGAAGAAGCATTTACCAAAGCCAAAGAAGCACAACAACTCAAACAAGCAATCGCCATTGCATTTTATGGTAACATTGTTGAATTACTTGAATACGCCGTACAGAACAAGATTTATATTGATCTTCTCAGTGACCAAACCAGTTGTCATGCCGTCTATGAAGGTGGTTATTGTCCTGTAGGAATTACCTTTGAAGAACGTACATCCTTACTTCAAAATGATAAAAAGACATTCAAGAAACTGGTAGATGAAGGTCTTCATCGTCATTATCATGCGATTGAAGCAATCACCGCTTTAGGAACCTATTTCTTCGATTATGGAAACAGCTTTATGAAAGCCGTGTATGATAGTGGTATTCAAGCGATCTGTAAAAACAAAACGAATGATTTGGACGGATTTATTTGGCCTAGCTATGTCGAAGATATTATGGGACCCCTACTTTTTGATTATGGGTATGGCCCGTTCCGTTGGGTATGTTTATCCGGGAAAGACGACGATCTCGATAAAACCGATCAAGCCGCTATGGCTTGTATCGATAAAGATCGACGTTTTCAAGATCGTGACAACTACAATTGGATACGCGATGCGAAAAAGAATAAACTTGTCGTTGGAACCAAAGCACGAATACTATATCAAGATGCCTATGGACGATTACAAATCGCCCTACGATTTAATGAAATGGTACGCAACAACGAAGTTGGCCCGATTATGTTAGGACGGGATCACCATGATACCGGTGGTACCGACTCCCCATTCCGTGAAACATCGAATATCAAGGATGGCAGCAATGTCATGAGTGAAATGGCAACTCATGTCGCTTTAGGGAATGCCAGTCGTGGGATGTCCTTAGTATCCCTCCATAATGGTGGCGGCGTCGGGATTGGAAAAGTAATCAACGGTGGCTACGGTATGGTTTTAGATGGTAGCAAACGTGTTGATGATATTCTTCAAGTTGCGATGTTATATGATGTGATGGGTGGCGTGTCAAGACGAGCTTGGGCTC
The DNA here is from genome assembly GCF_014023125.1 of Candidatus Xianfuyuplasma coldseepsis. Classification (GTDB taxonomy): domain Bacteria; phylum Bacillota_I; class Bacilli_A; order Izemoplasmatales; family Izemoplasmataceae; genus Xianfuyuplasma; species Xianfuyuplasma coldseepsis. The sequence goes on along the minus strand of NZ_CP048914.1, from coordinate 690,128 downwards.
GCAATGAACATGCGATATCAACCGCTCAAGAATACAATGAGATGAACAACAATTCGTCGATTACATTACCCTATATTGCAAAGGATTCCTTAATCCAACAACTCGTTGAGAGACACTATCAAAAAGGTGGAAAATAAGATGCGTAAAATCGTGGAATGTGTTCCAAACTTTAGTGAGGGACGTAATCAGACAGTTATCGAAGAGATTGTTTCTACACTTCGTGGTATCGATGGTTGTAACCTTGTTAACTATGAAGCGGATCAAGACTATAATCGTACCGTAGTAACGTTAATTGGAGAACCAGAGGCCATTATCAAAGCGTTACTTCCATTTGTCGGAAAAGTATTGGAACTAATTGATATGAATGTTCAAAAGGGAGAACATCCTCGCATGGGTGCTGTGGATGTTATTCCCTTTATTCCAATCGAACATGTTACAATGGAAGAGTGTGTTGAATATGCCAATCAAGTTGGGCAATTAATCTATGATACCTATCAGATTCCAAGCTTCCTATACGCCAATGCGGCAACGAAAAAAGATCGCGTCAAACTACCGACAATCCGCAAAGGCGAATTTGAAGGGATGAAAGACAAAATCAAAGATCCCCATTGGACCCCTGATTTTGGAACCAACGAGATTCATCCGACCTTTGGTGTCATTGGAATTGGTGCGCGGATTCCACTAATTGCGTATAATATTGATTTGGATACCACAGACATGAATCCGGCAAAACAGATTTCTCGTGCAATCCGTTTTTCAAGTGGGGGATTTCGCCATATTCAAGCAGGACCAGTATATCTAGAGTCACGAAAACATACACAAGTGACAATGAATATATTGGATTACACGAAGAATCCCATCTACCGGATTTTGGAAACGGTAAAAATGGAAGCCGCACAGTATCATGTAGACGTACCATCATGTGAACTTGTTGGGTTGATCCCCAAACAGGCATTACTCCAGTCGTTGAAGTACTACTTCAAGCGATACAATCAACCATGGGACGCGGACATGTCTTTTGATGATATTGTGAAATACAGTATCCAATACATCGGATTCCGTGATTTTGATCGTTTAAAAATTATTGAGGCCAATATTAATTAGGAGGTGCACACATGCGTGCAGACACAATTATTTATAATATAAAAGAACTCTATACTCCCCATCGATCGTTGCTTCATCGAGGTACGGAAATGGCTCAACTAGAAGTTGTTCCCAATGCCTTTATAGCGATTAAAGATGGGAAAATCATTGATTATGGACAAGGAAATTATTCCAAGTATATCCAGGATAATACCTACTTCCATAATGCTGAAAACAACATAGTGATTCCGGGATTGATTGATTCTCATACCCACCTTGTCCATGCGGGAAGCCGGGAAAAAGAATTCCGTAAAAAGCTACAAGGGGTATCCTATCTAGAAATCTTAAATAAAGGTGGCGGTATTTTATCAACGGTGAAAGCCACTAGAAATGCAACCCATCAAGAGTTATACGATAAAGCCTATCAATCATTAAATGAAATGTTGCTATTTGGGGTTACCACGATTGAAGCAAAAAGTGGATACGGACTCAATACCGAAACGGAACTTAAAATTCTTGAAGTGATGAAGGACTTACAAGAGAATCATCCAGTTGCAATTAGTACAACTTATCTAGGTGCACACGCAATCCCTCATGAATTTAGAGATGATCATACCGGATATGTCGATCAAATCATTCATGATTTACCAATTGTTAAATCGCGTGATTTAGCAGAAAGTGTTGATGTATTCTGTGAGAGTGGGGCCTTTACCAATGAGGAAACAAAACGGATACTGGAAGAAGCAAAACGACTTGGATTCCATTTGCGAGTTCATGCGGATGAAATTGAACCCCATGGTGGTACTGGACTCGCAGTTGATATTGAAGCATCAAGTGCTGATCACTTAATGGCTGCATCGGACGAAGACATCAAAAAACTAGCAAAAAGCAAAACCGTCGCTAACTTACTTCCAGCCACATCATTCTACTTAGATAAAGACTATGCGAAAGCTCGTCATATGATTGATAGCGGATGTATTGTCAGTATCTCATCGGACTACAATCCAGGAAGTAGTCCCAGCGAAAACTATCAACTAACAATGCAAATCGCAGCGAATAAATTACGGATGACCCCATACGAAATTCTAGTAGCAGCAACCATTAATCCAGCATACAGTCTTGGATTAAAGGAAAAAATTGGTAGTATCGCCCGGGGAAAACAAGCCGACCTTGTCATTATGAATGCTCCTAATTTAGACTATATTATGTACCATTTCGGTGTCAACCATACCAAAGACGTCTTTAAAAATGGTCGCCTTGTCGTGAAAGATCGAGAAATCGTCTAGCTATGAAATTAATTGATCATACAATTGAAGATTTTATAAACCAAGTTGATTCCTCATCACCTGCTCCAGGTGGTGGAAGTGTTAGTGCTTTGTCTGCGACGATGGGTGTAGCTTTACTACGGATGGTAGGACACATTACCATCGGCCGCAAAGCATTTAATAAATATAGTGAAGACCAACAACAAGCATTCATTGATGCATGGAACAAGTTAGATGACATCAAACAAGATTTAATACCATTGATTGATGAAGACACCGATGCATTTAATCAGATTATGACCGCTTTCAAACTTCCCAAAACTACTGAAGACGAAATAAAATATCGTCAACAAGCCATTCAGGGAGCTACCATTTATGCGATTGATGTGCCATTACGAGTTGCTAATCTTTGTATGAAAGCACTTCGTACTATTGAACCAATCAAAGCGTATGGAAATAGGAATGCCATCAGTGATGTTGAAGTGGCAGAGTTACAGTTGCAAGCTGCGTGTCATGGTGCCCTTAAGAATGTAAGTATAAATATCACCAGTTTGTCTAATCAAAAGCTGGTTGAAGCATATCAAATGCAAGTAGATGCTATTTTGAATCAAATTCAATAAGCACAAAAAAACCCAATCTCGTTTGAGATTGAGTTTTTTTAATGTAATTATGTGTTAGCTTTTTTTGGTGAAGAAGTAGAATCCAACACCAGCAACGGCAACAACACCAACACCGATAGCGACATATAATCCAGTGTTTCCACCAGTTTGTTCTTCGGCTGGTTCATAATCTGGATCGATTGCTAGTGCAACGCGATCAACAAATTGAGCTTTTGTGATAGTACCTTTTGCAAATAATTCGTAGATTGGTCCTAACGTATCCATACCAAATCCTGCAGGCATATCATTTTGCCACCATGCATAAGCGTTACCAGCTTGATTCCATGCCATTACTTCTGCAGATAATGGTGTAGAAGGTGTTAATGTTACACTATCAAATGCAGGAACCATGTTGGCTTCATTAACCATGTAATCGTGACCTTCTGTGGTTGAAGCCAAATCATTTAAGAATGCTTTTGCATCTGCAATGTTATCAGAATCTTTGTTGATTACATAGAATGAAGGTGCTCCAATAAAGATTGCTGTATTTTCACCAGACATTGCTGCGTGAGGAGCATATCCCATTTCGAAGGTTGCATCGGTTAGGTTTCCATCAATCCAGTTACCTTGATGAATAAATGCAGCTTCTCCATTGGCGAATTTACCAACTTGATCGTCATATGTACCAGTTTCTAAGATGGTAGTATCAGCGTATTCAAATAGTAATTCTACCCAGTCTGCTAAATCGTTTAAACGATCCATGTCAACTTCTTCATTATTGAGTTTATCAATAACAGTAGAATCGGTGTAATCTAGTTGTGCGGATAAGTATGCATTGAAGTTATGAAGTCCTGTAACCCATGTCATACCGGCACCAGCTGCCATTGATACAACAGCATAGTCGGCTCTTGTAGCATCTGCATCATAATACGTTTGGATTTTGTCAAATGCGTCTTCGTATGCGGCAAGGTTTGTTAAATCTTCTGGATCAACACCTGCAGCAGTAAGGATTTCTTTGTTGTATCCCATACCCCAGCCTTCAACAGCTACTGGGAAACCGTATACAACACCATCGACAACAAATTCTAATCCAGTGTCAGCTGCCCATGCTTCACCAGTTAAATCAAGAATTTTATCGGCGTACTGATTGTATCCACCCATACCTTCAATAACGAAGATATCTGGTTGTTCTGCTGCTTGGAACTCAGCTAAGATTTGCGTACCATAAGCACACGCATCTCCACCACATGATTTGACATCAACGTCTACATCATTTGTAACTCCCCAAGCTTCTGCATAGGTTGTTAAAACGGCGTCGATTTCGATTTTGTTTTGGAAGATTGTTAACGTTGTGCCATCTGCAGCTTCTACAGCTGTAGTGTTACTTGATAACACACCAAAACTTAGTACTAGAGCTACTAAAAATAAAGCTAATTTTTTCAATTTAATTTCCTCCTATTTTTTGTTAATTGAAATAATTATTGGTTTCCTTCATTACCCTAACGGATAATCAAGTATTGTACCCTTTTGTAATGTGATTGCATTTCCATACAGTTCGATATCAACAGTGTTTGTTGAAGTTAATTGAATCGTGTCCGATATGGAAATGGTTATTATAGATTGACGATATTGGATCGTAAACGAATACCCATTCATGTCATGTGGTATCCTTGGGCATAAAATAATGCGATCTGGTTTGATTCGTAAACCAGCCAAACCATATACAATCGTCATGTATGAACCACCAAGATTTGCTAAATGCAGTCCATCTTTTGTGTTTCGTTGCGTATTACTCATATCCACTTCACTGACATCTATCATATAATCGTATGCGACGGATAGTTTGTCTAATGCACTTGCTACAATACTATGAACACACTTCGATAAGCTAGAGTCATGTGTGGTTATGTTTGAATAGTAATCATATGAATGTTCCATGATTGTTTTATCCTCAAAATCCAGTAGGAACATCGACAACAATACATCGGCCTGCTTGAGAACTTGCTTCCGATAAATTTGTAATGGATGATAATGAAGTAATAATGGAAAGTTTGAGGATGGTGTATGTTCTAAATCCCATGGTTCTTTGGATAAGAATGTTTGATCTTGAGCAATAATTTGTAATGTTTCATCATAGATGATCGCCATGGATTCTGCAGCCTGATTAAAATCCTTTATTTCTTGATCGGACAGTTGCATCCTTGTTATGAGGGATTTCAATAATGATGCATGTTTGTCGTAAAAATCAACGATGAATTGAAAATGGTACTGTGCCATTGAGTTGGTGTAGTAATTGTCATCTACACATGTTGTATATTCATCGGGACCAGTCACTTCATGAATATGGAATACTCCGTTGTGGAAATGACCGATATCATAGATTGTCCGTGCGGTTTCAACAAGTAACTCAAACCCGTATTTCAACATAAACGACATATCATCTGTAGCGTAGTAATAATGTATGACGGCATATGCAACATCGCTATTTATGTGGTATTGAGCTGTTCCCGCGGGATAATATGGCGATAATTCACGTCCAGTGATGGAACGCCAAGGTATCTTGATACCGCGAGTATGACCTAAGTTTAATGCTTCTTGTCGGGCTGCTTCAATATTGTGATAACGATTCAATAATAATGTCTTTGCTTTTTGTGGATTCGTTAATACAAAGAATGGTAGTAAATAGATTTCAGTATCCCAAAAATGATGCCCTTCATAGCCGTCTCCTGTGAGACCCTTCGCTCCTATATTGAAGCGAGAATCCAGACCACCAGACGTATGTAGTTGATACACATTATAATTCATGATCAATTGTAATCGCTCATTGCCGTCGATTGCTATTTCACACGTTTTCCAGAATGACGTAAGACTTTGTCGTTGTTGTTCAAAGTAATCCGTAGATTGATTTTTAAGAATCTGTTGACGTAATATATTGTTTGCAGTCACATAATTTGAATGATAATTACTGGATGTATAGATTACATATTTACGACAAGTGAAGTGTTCGTTTTCAGTCAATGAAGCATGTGCTGTTGCCGTGATGTTTTTATCATTATGAGTATACTGAACAGGGATATTGTGCGTAACAGATACCGCCATTTCTAGTTTGGAATGCTTCGTTTGAACTTGGATACATCCGTAATCGTCACTGATATGAATATCACGTAGTATAAACGATTCATTATGTGTTTTTCCAATCCGTGGATCACGGGATAAGGTGTTACTAAATTGTGGTTGTTGCACTGTAGAACGCATTTCTACATGTCCGCTATAGTTTAACGATTGAAGATCGATTTCAACGACGAATAATTCAGGCTGTTCAAGAGAAGTAAGTCGTTTTTCGGTAAGGATAAATTCATATTGTGAGGGTGTTTTGTAATGAATCGTTCTTGTTGTATAACCACCATACAAATGAAACTCTCGATGGAGACTTACAACATCACAACTCTCCATATTTAATGGATGATTGTCAATATAAAACTCGATTCCTTGCCCATCAATTACATGAATCATCGCTTGTCCCTTTTGGGCAAAGCCCGAGAGATTCTCTTCATATCGATAAGGGTATTCTTCATAGAAACTATTGATGAAAGTACCATTCCTTAATCCGTTTGTACCATATCCCTCACAAAAGGTTCCTCGTACACCAATGTATCCATTTTGGGTTGCAAAAATAGATTCATCGGTTTGTAACTGTTCAATGTGTAACCGATTGTCTCTTGTAATGATCATCAAGTACCCTCCTTTATCAGGGTATCTATATCATCAAGACGAATGTGATCAATTGAAGGATACACAATTGATGCATGGGATAGCGTGTCTTTATGACCGATTCCGATTGAGTACATATTTGCTTGATTAATCGCATGGATTCCAGCTATGGCATCTTCTACGCCGACACATTGCTCTGGTTGTAATGAAAAGTGATTCATTGCTTTAAGAAAGATATCGGGATGTGGTTTCCCACGTACTGTAGATGGATCTACAATGTAATCAAAATAGTCTGTTATTCCTAACTTATCCAGCAACATCGGTCCATTTTTTGAAGCACTACCAAGGGCAACTAATATGTTATTTTTATGCAAATATTCCAGTAACTGAAGCACACCTTTATATAAGTTCTTCGGTGTATACTCTTGTATCAGTGATTGATATATTTGATTCTTACGTGTAGCTAACTCTATTTTTTCCTGTTCGGTAAAAGCCGTTATACTTGGTGATGAGGAAAGGACGATATTCAGTGAATCTAGTCGAGAGACACCTTTTGTTTTTTCCTCGATATCCGGACCAATTTTGATTCCCAGTTCATCGCATAAAAGTGTCCATGCTTGTAAATGCTCATGACTTGTAGATGTTAAGACACCATCCAAATCAAAGATGAAAAGTTTCTTACTTAATGGCACCAGAAGTCATTCCTTTGATAATGTGCTTTTGGGCAAAGAGGAAGAGAATGATGACTGGTAAAGCAGCCATTAATACACTTGTTAAAATTAAATCCCATTGTTTGACATAAGTACCAGCTAGGTTTGCCACGGCTAGTGGTAGTGTTTGAACATCTCCACCAATTCCGATGACTAGGGATGGTAATAGATAATCGTTCCAGATCCACATACCATTCAATACCAACATGGTGACAAAAATTGGTTTCAAAATTGGTAATACAACACGGAAGAAGACTTGTGATTTACTACAACCATCAATGATGGCTGCTTCTTCAATATCCGTTGGGATCGATTTGATAAACCCGTGAAATAGAAAGACACTGAGTGGTGCACCAAATCCGATGTATGCTAAGATAACACCCCAATAGGTATCTTTAAATGGTATTGTCGTTATTTCACGAAGGATTTCAAGTAAGCTGACAAGTGGTAACATAACAACTTGAAATGGAATGACCATTCCACTTAAGAAAAACAAGAAAATGATGTAGGATAGTTTTGATTTTGTTCGGACCAATACCCATGCTGCCATCGCAGAGGATATTCCGATTGTAATTAGACTTAATGTGGTAATTAGAAGTGAGTTAAAGAAGGATGAAAAGTATTTGATTCCATCATGTTGAACTATGATTTTGATATTTTCAAAGAGCTGTCCCATATCTGTTGGTAAGCTAAGTGGATCTTGGGTAATCGTAAAACTATCTTTGGCAGAGTTAATTAATACAATGAAAAAGGGGAAGAAGAATGCAATCATTAAGATGAAACCAATCACACTATATATCAATGTGTTCCGTTTTTCGTCTGTCATTATAATTCCACCTCTCTTTTCTTGTTGTAGTTAACTTGGACAAGTGAAATAACCAGCAAGATGATGAAGAATATAATCGCTTTTGCTTGTCCTAAAGCCATATTGTAATTCGAGAAGGCTTCTTTATAGATATCTACGGCAATGAAGTTCAATGAGTCCACAGCAGGTGCTATTCGGATACCGTAGATATCGGCAATCCACTGTGGTAGCAGCATCGCCGGGCCAGCATCACTCAGTGACACAACTGTATCAAATTGCTTAAATGATGTGACTAATGTTAAGAACATCGCAACAGTGAATGCTTGAGCAACAAGTGGGAAGGTAATCGTTTGTAATCGTTGCATTGCTGAAGCACCATCGATTTTACTTGCTTCAATTAAGTCTTGTGGTATGTTTTGAATAGCTGCGATATAGATCATCATGATATATCCAGCATATTGCCAGGTTACGACAATGATTAACGCAAATAATGCAGAGTTTCCATCAACGAGTAAGCTTTTCGCAAAGATACCTCCAAATGCAACAATAGCACGGTTGAAGATGAATTGCCAAATGTACCCAAGGACCAAACCACCAATTAAGTTTGGCATGAAGAAACCAGCGCGGTATAGATTACGTAATTTAATTTTTTGTGTTACCAATAAAGCTAATCCAAAGGCAACCAGATTGATAAATACAATATTTAGGATGGAATAGATTACTGTTCTTGAAAAGGAATAGAAGAACTTCACATCCGTTAGCAATGTACGATAGTGATCAAACCATACCATCTGCAGATTGTCATTGTTCAATCCTGTCCAATCTGTAAAGGAATAGTATATACCCATAATGAACGGAATGATAACCATTAAAATAAAAGCACCTAGTGCAGGAAATACAAAACCAAGAAACACTTTGTTATTTTGGGCGGTATTTGAATCCCCTACCCAATGATCTCGTAAATATGCTAGTGTTAACGAACTGGTATCCGGACTAATCGTCCATACCACTTTGTTTGGTCGTCGTAATAGCCGATACCATACAAGATTAATAAGACCAACAATTGGTATGTAAATCACAACAATTGGGATCGTTACTAGTATTCGCCACAGACGAATTAAGATAATGCGTACTTTGTTATCATCCATTGGAAAGCTCCTATCTACTTAGTTTTCTAGTTAATTACACCTTTACATCCTGCTCCGTTCGGAGCAGGATGGCGAAAAGGAGTTCATGAAAAAATTGTTATTATGTAAAAATGAGGAAAGGTTTCCACAATTTCATAATAGCACTTGTTGAAAGCGTTGTCAATAAAAAGTGGACAAAAAAAGAAACCGGATTTATGCGGTTTCTCCATTTGTTAGGGTTACAGGAATAATCTTATTTTCCACTTTTTCATTTGCATAGAAACTGTGGATACTTTCTGCGATTGCGTGAGCAATTTGTTCAGGAGATTGGCTTATTGAAGTCATTTTCTTACCTAGATTTAGAAAACTTCTACCTCCGTCAAAACCAATAACTTTAACATCTTCAGGAACTCGTTTGCCATGTTTTTCCAAGTTCAGAATGACTTCACAAGCAACCGCGTCTGAGATGGCAAAGATTCCATCAACTTCAGGATGTTCTAACACAGTTTTATGAACTTGCTCAGGGATATTTATATAGTTACCCAACGGGTATTCAATATTAATTACTTCGGAATGGTGATGCTCTTTGGCATAGCTCATAAATCCAAGTCGCCGTTTGGTAACTTCCGTTTGTACCGGTGTAGAATCTCCTTGTGCATCATCACCGATGAACATTAAGTGATCACAACCTAAATCAATTAGCTTCTTGGCTGCAAGGATACCGCCTTGATAGTTATCGCTTGCAACAAACGGTACATCCTTAAACTTACGATCAAATGAAATTAAAGGGAGATCTTTGTTGAGATACTGTTCAATGTCGTTATTGGTAAGTAGAATGATTGCGTCCACACGATTGTTTTTAAGCATATCGAGGTATTCTAATTCCTTCTCCATGGATTCACTTGAATTACAGACCATTAATTTATATCCGTATTTGAATAATTCCAATTCTACATGATACAGTAATTCACCAAAGAAGAGGTGAGTACTATTAGGAATGATGAAAGCGACAATATTGTTTTTTTGTTTTAACATACTTCGGGCAATTTCGTTAGGCACGTATCCAATTTCTTGAATAACCTTCTCGATTTTCTCACGAGTAGATTGCTTAACATAGCCAGAATTATTGATTACACGAGATACGGTTGCAATCCCTACCCCAGCCTTACGAGCAACATCTTTTATACTAGGCACGAGTAATCACTCCTTTCACATACAGTTGTCATTATACAAAATATTGTACGGAAAATAAAGGAGAATGTGGAACCGATTACACATTTTGTTCAAATTGAATAAAGTTTTGCGTTTTTATAGTTTCTCCATTAACCATAACACTTCATACGGAGATATCGTAATTGATGGATGGTTAAAATCAATGGTTCTACCGGTAAATAAATCCTCCATATTCGTAGAAAATTGGAATTCTTGATACGGTTCTGAGGTTAATTCTTTGCGATATTCCGAGAAGTTGTATATGAATAGTATCCGCTCTTTTGCGGTTGCTTTGACAAAGGAGTATAGTGAGATATCATTGTTGATAATAATGGTTGACTGTACATCGCCATCAAATACCGAGTGTTTTTTACGGATTGTAATCATGTTTTTTATCGCATTGAATACGATTGATTCAAATGTCTTAGGTGTTAATCGTTTTTTGGCTCGTGTCCAATCAAAATATGGTCGATGTACCCATCGTCCGTCTTCGTTCTTGCGATCATCACTACGATAGGACTGATCATTAATTGTAGCAATTTCATCACCGCTATAGATTAGTGGTATTCCACGATGGGAAAAGAGAATTGCATGGGCAAGAAATATCCGTCGCAACGCGATGTATTGTTCGTATTCATTGTGTTCATCATAGGAACGTTCTAAACCAAGTAGTGATGCGGTAGTACCATTAATTCTTGCATCGTTGTTTTGCGGGTTGAATTGATAGATTTCACCTTTGGCAAAACTACCAGGAAACTGATTGCTGTAGAATTCAATTAGATATTGTTTATGATAATAAGGACTCACTCCAAGAGATTCCAATGCGGATTCATTTAACCCCCAACCAATATCATCGTGACAGCGAACGTAGTTCATCCAACAACCTTGATCATGAATATGGTACTTAGAGTTATCAATGTTTAATAATCGAACGTCTCTTGTGGCAAAGGCATTCCATATGTTCACCATGAGGTTTGCATTATAAAGTACACTACACTCATTTCGTTCTTCAGTACCGAAATATTTAAATATTTCATCAGGTTCGACGATGGCTTCGCCAAGTAGGACCAGTGAAGGACAGACAATCTCTTTGATTAAATGGAACAAATGTAATAAGTCGTGTACTTCTGGTAGATTTCGACAAGAGGTATGTAGTTCTTTCCACATAAAAGGGATGGCATCGAGTCGAATCATATTGATACCTTTGTTTGCTAATTGTAATAAGATATTTACCATCTCTTCAAATACCAATGGATTCTTGAAGTTCAAATCCCATTGAAAACTGCTGAATGAGGTATAGACCCATTTATTAATTTCTTCTTTGTATGTGAAATTACTTGGCCGTTTGTTTGGTAACACGAGCGGTACCGTTTGGTCGAACTGATCAGGAATTGTGCGATCATCATACATCAGGTACATATCTTGATATTGTGAATCACCATTAAGAGCTTTTCGTGCCCATTCATGCGTGTCCGATGTGTGATTGATAACGTAATCAATACAGATAACAATATTGGCATCTGCGAATTGTTCAATGAGATGTTCAAAATCATCCATAGTACCCAGTGATGGATTAATCTCGAGATAATCTTCAACAGCGTATCCACCATCATTTTCCCCTTCAGGGGTTTGTAGAAGTGGCATTAGATGAACAAATGTAATACCTAGTTCTTGTAGATACGGTATTTTCTTTTCTAACTTGCGAAGGGTATCAGAGAACAAATCGACATACAAAGTATATCCGACAAGTTTACGGGACAAGTACCACGTCTTATGATGTTGATCTAAGTTGTTCAAACGATCACTTCGTTCATTATACCGTTCAAACATCATGGAAAGGAGAGAATCAAAATCTTTGGGTGTTGCACCATATGAATCATACAACTTGAAATACAGTTGTTTCAATTCTTTTTGATGTTTGGATAATCGTTTTGAATACAATGATTTCATACTGTCTCCTCCATTTGTAGTTACTAAAAAAAGGAAAGGTTTCCACAATTTTATAGTATCACTCAATATTTTCAATGTCAACTCAATAATTAGTAGTAAAAAGATTAGAAATATATATTTCTATATAGGAGATTTAATAAAAAAAACTGGCATGATTTGCCAGTTTTTAAATTCGTTCTCCTTTGGTGTAGCTTGTGTGAAGTAAATCGTGTGCTTTTTCACCATAAGGTTCTCCTAAGAAATCTTTATATAGTTGTAAGACAGCTTGATTTTCATGTGAACGACGTCTTGTACTATTGCGATCAATTTCATAAATAGCTTGTTGTCGTTTTAAGATAACGTCGGTTTTTCCATGATGATAGGGTTGCCCACCACCACCAATACATCCACCTGGACATGCCATAATTTCAATCGCATGATATTTGGACGTACCAGCTTGAATCGATTCCAGTAGTTTCCGGGCATTTCCAAGTCCATGAGCAATACCGATGTTTAGATCCATACCACCAACGTTTACCGTTGCTTCCCGGATTCCGTCTAAACCACGAAGTTCTTCAAACTCAATCTTATCGATGTTTTCACCCGTCATGATGTAACTTGCTGAACGAACCGCAGCTTCAATTACACCACCCGTGGTTCCAAAGATGGCAGCAGCACCAGTGGATTCACCAAGGATACTGTCAAACTCGCTTTCCTCGAGGTTTTTAAAGTCGATTCCAGCTTCGGTAATCATATATCCGAGCTCTCTTGTACTCAGTACATAATCGACATCCAGTAAGCTTTCTTTTGATAATTCAGGACGGGCCGCTTCGGCTTTTTTTGCTACACACGGCATGATTGATACGACTTTGAGCCGTCTAGGTAAGATATCAAGTGTATCTAAATAGTAGGACTTTGCGATAGCCCCTAACATCGTTTGTGGGGATTTACAGGAACTAGGTACATCCAGTAAATCTGGGAACTGATGTTCAATGAACTTCACCCATGCCGGACAACAGGATGTCAGCATTGGCAAACGTCCACCATGTTCAATACGATGAACCAACTCACGTGCTTCTTCCATAATCGTTAAGTCAGCCGCAAAGTTGGTGTCAAATACTTTGTCAAAGCCCAAGCGTTTTAACGCCGTAACAATTTTACCAGTGGAAATACTACCGGGATCCATATCAAACATTTCCCCAAGTGCAACCCGGACAGCAGGTGCAATTTGGGCAACGACGTGACGACGGGGATTGGCGAGTGCTCGCCATACCTTATGAAGTTCACTCATCGATGTCAACGCAGCTGTAGGACATACCGCAACACATTGGCCACAGTACGTGCAGGATGTATCCACAAAATTAAGATTGAATGCTGGTGCAACCGTCACTTCGAAACCACGATTAATCGCACTGAGGACACCGACTGTTTGAACCTCGTTACACATCGTTTCACAACGACGACACATAATACATTTTTCAGGATCTTTTACAATCGCCCCAGATGTCATATCCAGAGGGTATTCCATTCGTTCTCCTTGAACGGATACGCCACGGATATTCAATTCTTTTGCGAGTGTTTGTAGTTCACATTGAAGATTTTTGCGACAGGTTAAACATTCGAATGGATGATTTGACAGTAATAGTTCCAGGTTTATCCGACGTGCATTTAAAGCTTTGACACTATCGGTGATAATATTCATTCCTTCATATACAGTTTCCGCACATGAGGGAACAAGGTTACCTCGACCCTCGACTTCAACCACACAAACACGACAACTAGCCACTTTATTGACAACACCAAACTCATGTAAATCAAGGTGACATAAGGTTGGAATATGGATACCAACTTTTTCAGCGGCATCAATTACCGTTGCATCTTCAGGTACGCGTACAGCAATACCATTTACTGTTACATTTATCATTGGCTTCCTCCTTATGGTCTGATAATCGCGTCAAAGCGACATGCGTCATAACATGCACCGCAAGCAATGCATACATCTTCATCAATACTATGCGGTTGTTTTACCGAACCACTAATACAAGCGACAGGGCATACGCGAACGCATTTGGTACAACCGATACATTTTTCTTCATCGATACTATAGAATACTTTTTTGGTACGATAGGCATAGCTATCATACTCCTTACGGAAGTATTCCATTGTTGATAATACTGGATTCGGAGCGGTTTGGCCCAATCCACATAACGATGAGTATTTTATATTTTGAGCTAAGTCTTCCAAAATATCCAGATCCTCAGGAGAACCTTCCATCTTGGTAAGACGATCCAATATTTCATACATCCGTTTGGTTCCAATTCGACAAGGCGTACATTTACCGCATGATTCGTCTTGAGTAAAATCAAGATAGAATTTGGCGAGTTGCACCATATCATCCTCTTCATCAAGAACAATCATTCCTCCAGAACCCATCATACTTCCAATGGCTTTTAAGGATTCATAATCAATCGGTGTGTCCAAATCTTTAGCGGTGATGACACCACCTGAAGGACCACCGGTTTGAAGAGCTTTGAATTCTTTGTTATTAACAATACCACCACCGATATCATAGATGATTTCACGTAGTGTCGTTCCCATTGGAACTTCTACTAAACCAACATTATTGACTTTACCGGCCAAGGCAAAGACTTTGGTTCCTTTGGACTTTTCGGTACCAATAGAGGCAAACCACTCTGCACCATTTAAAATAATGGGTGGAATATTCGCAAATGTTTCCACATTGTTTACTGAGGTGGGTTTCTTACGGAACCCAGACACACTTGGGAATGGTGGTTTTTTCGTTGGTTCTCCGCGACCACCTTCTAGCGAGTTAATCAGTGCCGTTTCTTCACCGCATACGAATGCTCCAGCACCTAGTCGTAATTCAATATCGAAACTAAAATTGCTATCAAAAATATGGTCTCCTAAGAATCCGTATTCTCGCGCTTGTTCAATTGCTACTTCAAGACGGTTAATCGCTAGGGGGTACTCTGCTCGTATGTATACGATTCCAGTATTGGAACCAATTGCATACCCTGCGATAGCCATCGCTTCAATAATACTATGAGGATCACCCTCTAAAATACTGCGATCCATAAATGCCCCAGGATCCCCTTCGTCAGCATTACAAATGATGTATTTTTCTTCACTGTTTTCTCGTGCAGTGAGTTCCCATTTTAACCCGGTGGGAAATCCGCCACCACCACGTCCACGAAGTTGTGACTCTTTGATGATCTCGACAATTTCCTTAGGTTGTAACTCTGTAAGACAGTGTGCCAAAGCTTCATATCCACGGGCCGAAATATATTGCTTGATATCGTGAGGATCGATAAACCCACAATTTCGTAGGGCAATCCGTAGTTGCTTTTTGTAAAAATCTACCTCTTGTTCAAAGATGGTATCATTCAACGCATTTTTACTTAGTAAACGATTGACAACACGACCTTTTTGAATATGCTCTTTAACAATTTCATCAACATCTTGGACGGTTACATTTTCATACAAGACATTATCCGGTTGAATTTTAATAATGGTACCTTGTTCAATCGGACGCACACATCCTGTCGTAATGATGTGAACTTGTTGATATAATTCCAACTTTTCGATTTTATCTTTGAGTGATGAAACAACAAGGTTACCAGTAGGACAATCTTTGCCCCCACAAACAAGCATCGTTTTCTTGTTTTGTAGATATACTCCAGAATGATGGAATGATTTGATTCGTTCCTCATCTGGTAAATACCCGTTGTTTACCAATACGGTATCGACTAAGTGTTCTACCTTGTCTTCGGTAATCTTACGATAAATCAATGGTTCCCGATGTGGCATATGGATTTCAACGGTTGGTTCTTCACTACAAAAACCAATACAGCCAACACTGGATATGGATACGTTTTTTAATTTACGTGCAGCAACACATGCTTCAAATGCTGCTAAGGTTTCTTTCGCACCAGCCGCAATATCGCATGTTCCCATACCGATAAATACATCAATATGATTATTACTATTATCGACTAAAATAGGCTTTTGAGCTGCTCGAAACTCATGCAGTTCCTGTTTTGATGTAATTAACATACCTTATCACCTCGGAAATCCTTAATGATTTTGGCGACATCATCGGGCGTAACATGACCGTATACTTTTTCTCCAACCGTAACGACTGGAGCAAGCCCACATGCTCCGACACACCGTACATCACGTACGCTAAACAATTCGTCGTCAGTCACTTCGTGCTTGTCGACGTCCAGTTCTCTTAAAAATGTCTTAACGATCTCTTCCGCACCTTTTACGTAACAGGCGGTTCCCATGCAAACGCTAATTAGGTATTTACCAGTTTTCTCTTCAGAGAAATACGAGTAAAAACTAACAACACCATTCACTTTCGCAGCCCCGATGTTTAATTTACGGGCAATGTACAGTTGTAACTCCCTTGGGATATACCCAAAGATGTGTTGTGCACGATGGAGGACATTGATAAGGCTTCCCACAGGATCCTGTATTGTTTCGATATACGAATCCAATTGATTCAAACGCGTCGTATCCAATAACTCCACATGCAAGTCTGATTTTTTCATCATATTGTGCGTGCTCCTTTCACACATAGAAATTCAATTTTATAGTAGTTTATAAACAACTGTCAAACAACAATTTACAAGTAAAAATAGTTTAAAAAATAAAAAATGCGTCCATCTTAACAGATGAAAGCATTTACAATTATAAATAGTATAAATAAGGCTTATTTACGACGTTTAATTGTATCGGCAATGATGTCTTCAACGAACGGCTGACACAGTCCACAACTACTAGAAGCTTCGGTAACTCGTTTGACAGATACGAAACGTCGATGTCCCGCATTCACTGCCTTGCGAATCCGACGCTCGGTAACTTGTTTGCAAACACAAACAACGCCATCAATCTTTGCTTGTTCAGCCTTTTGCTCGATATATCGCTGACGTTTATCCATCTCATCACCACTTTTCATGAAAACTATTGTATAATAAGTATATCACAACTCGAGGAAGAAGTGTTATTATGTCAAAGTATGCGTACGTAACCTTTATCATTCGCAACGACTCTTATTTACCGGGAGCTCTTGTTTTTGCGTATGCATTACGATTGCAAAAGACTCCTCATGATTTAATATGTATTGTCTCCGAACAAATATCCTCAAGAGCGATCAATGCATTAAAGATACTATATGATGATGTCGTTGTTATCAATGAAGTCTATGTCCCCCATAAGCGTCGTCAGGAACGACAGGACCGTCCCTTCTTATTTTCCCGATTCAATGCCTTTCTACTCGGAGAAGATGGACCACTTCAAAAAGAATATGAGAAGGTAGTTGTCGCTGATTGTGATGTCCTACCATTGCGTGATTATGATACGTTATTTCATGTGGACGCTCCGGCAGGAATCATCAATGAAAAGAAAGAATATTGTTTAGAATATGTCGATGGTTCCTATATTATTCCAGATAGCGTTGAGATGGATGGAACGTGGATTTGGCACAAGGTGTATCATGATGTTCCACATGGAACATTGATTCCTAAAGAGATTACTGATCGTCCCGATTCTGATCGAGAGAACATGGGTGTGAATGCATCGATATATGTATTAGAGCCATCAATGGATACCTATAAGGCGATAATGGAAGATATCGTAAAAGAAGATGTTCAGGATCAGATATCAACGTACAATTGGCCTGAGATGCAATACATCACAACCTTCCTATCCGGCACATGGCACAATATTGATTTGCGGTATTCATCATTTAATGGCTATCCTACTATCGATGTGTTATACGGTATTCACTTTGCTGGGTTAAAACCATGGAATACAAAAAATAAATCTGTGAAGTCGTTTGCCAAGTTTGAGGATTACCAATTATGGAATCACACATTCCTAAAAATGATGAAGGATTATCCTGCATTACAATCCAGTGGCAAGTTACGTCGATTGGAAGAATTTATCAAAGATTTACTTCTACAGGATAAGAATCGATTCACAAAAACAGACGTACCTTTTTTACAACATTTCTTTACATAAGATATGATACTGTATCATATCTTTTTCTTTTGCTCAATTACCTTGACAGATAGAGTAATATTTGTTAAATTATTATGTGTGATAGAGTAAAAGGAGAACACTATGAAAAAGACATCGTTGGGTGAATTAATTGCGAACGCCGTATCGCACGGTGTAGGGGTATTATTCGCCATTACCTACTTGATTTTATTGTTGGTGAAATCCAACTCGATAACCGAAGCTCTCGTTAGTACTGCTTTTGGTGTATCGATGATCGTTTTGTACTTATCCAGTACCTTGTTTCACTCGTTTCCGGAAAACATGAAACGAGTATACCGTGTCTTTCAACGGTTTGATCATTCAAGTATTTTCTTATTAATTACGGGTACCTACACACCATTCATTGTACTGTGTGCTGATACCCTTACCGGGCATATCTTGCTTGGATCACTATGGTTGATTACCATTACTGGGATTGTATTCAAATCGATTTGGATTGACAAGTTTCACTACGTTCATTTAGCACTCTATGTATTGATGGGGTGGAGCGTTGTCCTGGTCTGGAGTGATATTCAACCCAATCTTGGAAACAGTTTATGGTTCCTACTGATTGGTGGGATCAGTTATACATTGGGAGTTGGATTCTATGTATCACGATTCAAATATGCCCATTTCGTATGGCATATCTTTGTATTATTAGGAAGTTTTATGCATTTTCTTGCTGTGTGGGGCATACTGTAAATAAAGGAGCAGATTTATGACATTTAAAGTAGTAGTGGATAGTACGTTTTATCTATCCGAAGAAGAAATTAAGAAATATGATATTAAGCGTGCTAGCTTAAATATTCTAGATGGGGATGATACCCATCGTGAACTGGATACGGAAAATGAATTCGTCTTTGATGCATTGAAACATCATCGTCGGCTATCAACATCACAACCGTCTCCTGCAGAGTTTTTACATCTATATGAGAAGTGTTTGGAAGAAGGCGCAGATAAAGTCTTCGTCTTAACCTTAGCAGAGCCTCTCAGTGGAACCTATCAAAGTGCAGAAATTGCCAAGAAGATGTTGGATGATCCCGACAAGGTTCATCTGTTTAAATCGCAGATGGCAGCCTTTGGTAATGAGATGTTAACCCTGGAACTAATTGATATGATCAATCAGAAGAAGTCGGAGCAAGAAATCATTGATCGGATCAATACATTGAATGATCGTTCTTATATTATGTTCACGATAGAGAACCTCATTCATTTAATGCGCTCAGGACGATTATCACGGGCCAAAGCTCTTGTGGGTACTGTATTGCGTGTCAAACCAATCTTACATACGGTTAAGGGGAAGCTTGAAATTCATAGTTCAGAGAGAACCCATAAGAAAGTAATGGCGACACTTTTAGATGAAATGAAGCGAACAACCGAAGGTGCAAAAAACATTATTATTCGCATTGTCTCCAAGAATTCCTTGGAGAATGCATCGACATTGAAATCGCTTATTGAAGAAACGTTTACGAAAGCGAAGGTTACGTTCTCAGAGTATGTTGGTCCTGTGTTTAGTATTCACTTAGGAACCAATGCATACGGAGTATCGTGGACCAGCGAATAAGGAGAAATTATGGTTAAAATATTGATTGATAGTACGGTGTATATTCCCAAGAAGATGATTGAAGACAATGATATTACAGTTGTTTCTTTAAATGTTACAGCTGGTACAGAGACCTATCCAGAAGTATCGGTTGACAATGACTTTATTTGGGCAAAGCAAGATGAAGGAATCCAGTGGAAAACCAGTCAGCCGGCACCCGGCGACTTCCTGTCCGAGTTCCAACGATTAATTGATGGTGGGGCTGAGATGATCTTCTGTGTCTTGTTATCAAAAAATATCAGTGGTACATTCCAAAGTGCATTGTTAGCAAAGAACATGCTTGATGATCCCGATAAAGTTCATTTGTTTGATACGCAGTTATGTGCTTATGGTACTGAAATGATCGCGGTTGAATTGGTTGAGATGGTCCAACAGCAAAAATCCAACTATGACATCATTCAACGGATTACATCCATCATTGCGACATCGCACCAAATGTTTACGGTAGAAAATCTCTTCTCGTTAACCAAAGGTGGGCGACTAAGCGTTGCTCGGGCAGCAATTGGAACGGTGTTACGGATCAAACCAGTTATCGAAGTAATCAAGGGAAAATTAGAACTAGTTAAAAGTGAACGTACGTATAAAAAAATACATCAGTATTTCGTCAATAGTATCCGTAAATCCTTAGAAGGACATAAAACTGTAACGTTCTATATTACCAGTCAGAATTCCAAGGATAGTGCGCTTCAAGTACAAGAACTACTGTTAGAAGAATTCCCAGGAAGCAAAATTACATTTACGGAATATCTAGGACCTGTATTCAGTATCCATGTTGGAAAAAAAGGATATGGAATCAGTTGGTTTGTAGAGTAATTAAAAACAGGTTATTAAACCTGTTTTTTTTGGATAAAGAAACGACCAAGTTCCGAAATTTTGTGAGCATCCGACCCGTAAACAAGTGTTGTCCCACCAAGTTCAATAAAGCGATCAAGGACCTCTTGTTTGGGATACGTTCGTTGTTCATTTGCAATTCCTGATGTATTGATTTCAAGACCCTTGTTCTTACGGATTAAGGCTTGTAGTATACGATCAATAATATCCTTATATTCCTCATAGTCATAATCACCATAAGGACTGTACCGAGTAATGTAATCAAGATGTCCAAAGACATCAAATTGATCAATTGATTCAATGGCATCTAGACAGGTCTCAAAGTATGTTTGATAGGCTTGTCTTTTTGTTTTTCCAATGAAGTATTCTTGCGTATAAAGATCTTTTTGTTCGAGATAGTGGATTGATAAGATTACATGTGTGAAGGGGTATTTGGACAAGAATGTATTAATCTCTTCAACAACATGGGACTGATAACCAATTTCAACACCAAGTTGAATATCGATGGGGGATGTTTGTTTAACGGTATTGAACTCTTTTAGGTATGCATTGTAATCAATGGGGGTATGGAATAACGGATGAACGGCATCGATATCCACATGGTCCGTGAAGGTTAACTTGGTAAGACCAAGTGCTTGAGCTTGGTTGATATAGGCCTCAAATGTAGCCTCTTGATCAGCATCCGGAGAGTAGTTGGTGTGGATGTGATAGTCGTGATTGCGTGGAATCATTTTCGTCGTGATGCGAGTTCCTTATAGATATCGGGAAGGGTAATTCCTTGATTCGCCATCAACACCAACACGTGATAGAATAAGTCACTGATTTCATAGATGGTTTCCTCATTATTATTTTTTGATGCGATAATGACTTCACTGGTTTCCTCACCAACTTTTTTCAAGATCTTATCCAATCCTTTGTCAAACAAGTAGGATGTATATCCTTCATCCGGATTCCGTTGTTTTGCCTGAATCGTATCATACAGTGCTACTAGCGGATCTTGTCTAGTTTCTAGTTCACCCACAACACTTCGGTAGAAACAGGATTTATTCCCAGTGTGGCAGGCTGGACCGGTTTGATTGACAACGGCCAATAATGTATCTTGATCACAGTCATATGACAGGGATACCAAGCGTTGCGTGTTACCGGATGTCTCGCCTTTACGCCATAAGGTTTGACGACTACGACTGAAGTAATACATATCGTTTGTTTCCACAGTTTTGTCGTACGCTTCTTGATTCATATAAGCAAGCATTAAGACTTCACCCGTTCGATAATCTTGAACAATGACGGGGACAAGTTCTTCTTTGTTAAATGTAATATTCATACGTTACCTCTCAATCCGGACACTGATACCTTCGCGGTTCAGCGTCTCTTTTAATGTCGGAATATTTATTTCTCCGAAATGGAATACACTAGCAGCGAGAAATCCATCTGCGGTAGTACGCTTGCCAAGTTCGATGAAATCGTTTATTGATCCTGCACCGCCAGAGGCAATTACAGGAACATTGACAACAGCTGTTATTTTGTTTAATAGGGTGATGTCAAATCCGTTCTTCATCCCATCGTAATTGATGCTGTTGATGACGAGTTCACCAGCACCTAAGGCAACACCTTGTTTCGCCCATTCAATCGCATCAATACGGGTGTTGATCCGACCGCCATTACGATAGACAAGATATTGGCCGTTTTCTTCTTTGACATCGATTGATAAGACAATACACTGGGCACCATATTTTTGGGATGCTTCTTGAATCAAGGATGGATTATCAAGGGCCCCGGAGTTTAACGATACTTTGTCGGCTCCCTTGCGAAGGATGGTTTTGATATCGTCCATCGTTCGAATACCGCCTCCAACACAAAAGGGGATATTGATTTCTAAGGCAACTTGTTCGACAAACTCGAGAGATGTTTGACGCTCTTCATGGGAAGCGGTGATGTCATAAAATACCAGTTCATCAGCGCCGTCTTCACTGTAGCGTTTACCGAGAACTTTCGGATCATCCACATCGTGGATATTGGTGAATTTTGTTCCTTTGACAACTCGTCCGTCACGGACATCTAAACAGGGAATGATTCGTTTTGCGAGCATCGGATTGCCTCCTTTAGGTTCAGTTGTTTAATATAGAGTGCTTTACCAATAATCGCTCCATATAAACCCAGTTCTCGTAGTGTGTTGATGTCATCATAAGTAGATACTCCACCTGAGGCAATGATATTCAATGAGGTCTGTTGTTGTAGGGTTTGATAATCGTTGATGTTCGGTCCTTGCATCATTCCATCTTTGGCTATATCGGTATAGACGATTGTCTGTACTCCTAGAGCTTCTAACTCTTTAGAAAATGATAGTGTTGTTTTTGTGGATTGTTCTTGCCAACCATGGTAGGTGACAAACCCATCCTTACTATCCACAGAGACAATTATTTGATTCGGATAATCTACTAGTAGTCGTTGGAGTGCTTGTGGTTGTTTCAAAGCAAACGTACCTACAATGACTCTTGTGACACCGATATCCAGTAATGTACGAATGGTTTCCTCACTGCGAATGCCACCGCCCACTTGAATCTTTATACTGGTCTGTTCAACGATATCCTTTATGACAAGGATATTGGTATTGTTTCCAGTCTCGGCACCATCTAAATCAATAATGTGAATCCACGATGCTCCATCACGTTCATATTCTTGGGCTACTTGCACGGGGTTATCACGATAGGTTGTGCTTGTTGTAAAGTCCCCTTGTTGTAATCGAACACAAGCTCCATTTTTGATATCAATTGCTGGGAAAATAATCATCGAATCATCTCCTTGATTGCTTGTAATAGTCGAAGCCCCACCCGTCCACTTTTCTCTGGATGAAACTGCATACCAATAATATTCTTTTTACGGACGATTGCGGGAATGTCGACACCGTAATTGGTATAGGCAATGACATTCTCTAGTGATGTGTTGACATAGTACGAGTGGATAAAATAGACGTAGTCACCATTTGAGATGGTGCAAGTGATCGGGTCTTCTTTGATGACGGTTAGATCATTCCATCCCATATGTGGAACTTTGTAAGGAATGTTTAACGCTTTGACTGTGCCATCAATATAACCCAGACCTTCTGTATACGTAAACTCTTCACTAGCTTCAAATAAAAGCTGCATTCCAAGACAGATACCAACCAAGAGTTTACCGTTAGCGACATGTTGATCGATAATTGGAATTAAACCAGTTTGTTTGAGATCCTTCATCGCATCGGGAAAGGCACCCACGCCTGGAAGAATTAAAACATCTGCTTGTTGAATAATGTCGGAATCATTGGAGATGATCGTCTCCATGTTGGCACGGGAGAATCCTTGTTGCAGCGATTGAAGGTTCCCAACATCATAATCAATGATGACAATCATTCTAAGACACCTTTTGTGGAAGGTAGGATATCACGGGATAGTACACTTGCTTGATACAAAGTTCTACCTAAGCCTTTAAAGATGGCTTCAGCGATGTGGTGATCATTTGTTCCACGTGAAACATTGATGTGAAGTGTTATCCGTGCTTCCATGACAAAGGCATATAGAAATTCCTTAATATTTTCGAGTGATAACCCACCGATTTGTTCCCGTTTAAAGGGTGAAATAAATGCCAAATAGGGACGATTGGAGATATCGATAACGACTTGAACTAAAGCTTCATCCATCGGTGTGAATGTATCCGCAAAACGGGTGATTCCCGTTTTGGACCCAAGGGCTTGTCTAAATACGGTTCCTAAGACAATGCCAATATCTTCAACGGTATGATGATCATCAATCGTTAAATCGCCTTTTGCAGTGAGATTTATATCCCAATTTGCGTAGAATGCAAGGGCTGTTAACATGTGATCAAAGAAGGGAATACCTGTGGAAATATTGGTGTTGTTCGACCCGTCTAGATTCAGTTGAATCGATATGTCGGTTTCGGTTGTTTGTCGTGATAAGGACGATGTTCTCATGATAATACCTCCTGAAGGGCTATTAATAATTGCTTATTTTCATCTTTCGTTCCAATCGTAATACGGTATGTTCCATTACGAAATGATCGGATTAAGATACCATAGTTAAGCAGTGCTGACTGTAAATCAATGGTACTCTCTACAAAGAAAAAATTAGTAAAGGAAGGTTGTACTTTAAGTGGTAATTGCTGCAATTCTTGATACAGTTTGTCTCGCTCTGTAATGACAGAAGAGACAAATGTTTGAACGCGTGATTCATATTCTAAAGCTTGCAATCCTATTCGGGCGGTTACTTCATTTAGACTATAAGGAAGTTTTGCCTTGGATAGTGTAGTTATTGTTGAGGGTGAACCAATCATATAACCCAATCGTAAAGAGGCAAGTCCATAGGCTTTTGAGAATGTTCGAGCAACAAGTAGATTGTCGTAGGTTTTTGTGTCAAGGGCAACACTTTCTTGTTCGTTAGCAAATTCCATATAGGCTTCATCGACAATCACCAATGCATCGGTCTCTTTCACAAAGGAGAGAATCTCTGATCGGGGTAATAATGTTCCCGTTGGATTGTTCGGATTACAGATAAAAACAATGGAAGGATTGAATTGTTGATTTAATTCACGTAAGTTGGTAAAGATGGATTCAATCGGTTGAAATACGGATACGGTTTTCAAGGTACAACCAACCACTTGCGAATAGACAGTATACATTGAAAACGATGGATCAAGTGTTAGTATGATATCCCCGATATCGGTAAAGGTACGTGTCGAAAGCTCTAACAGTTCTGTGGATCCATTACCGAGAATCAATGAAGCGGATGGTACGGAGTATTTATCTGCCAATTGATTGATTAGTTGTTGTGGGGTTTTGATGGGGTAGCGCTCGATGTCATAGTCAAGACGGATTCCATCTGGAAACAAATAGTTAGTGGTTTCATTCGCATTTAGTAG
Organism: Candidatus Xianfuyuplasma coldseepsis; assembly: GCF_014023125.1. GTDB lineage: Bacteria > Bacillota_I > Bacilli_A > Izemoplasmatales > Izemoplasmataceae > Xianfuyuplasma > Xianfuyuplasma coldseepsis. Next base: position 664,279 of record NZ_CP048914.1, on the reverse strand, counting down.
AATTGATGCATCAACTTTTTTTGACGAGTAGGGTATTAGACTTGTAATATATTTATTCGTTTTCATTGGTATACCTCACAGATATGGCATTGGCATGAGCGGTTAAACCCTCTTTGGTAGCGATGCGCACAATACGGTCTTTTGCTTGATATAGACGTGCTTTTGAATAAGAAATGACGGATGTTTTGGTTATGAAATCACCAACTGATAATGCCGAGGAGAATGTGGCAGTTCCACTTGTTGGTAATGTGTGATTTGGTCCTGCCATATAATCGCCAAGTGGCTCAGGACTATAGGGACCAACAAAGATTGCCCCGGCATTTTGAATCTGAGGAATCGACTTCTCTGGATTTTGTTGTAATAATTCAAGATGTTCAGGTGCGACACGGTTGATCATCTCGATGGCTTCCGCTTCATTGTCGACAAGAATGATTGCACCATAATCACGTAGGGACTGAATTGCAATTTGTTGTCGTGAGAGTTGTGCTAATTGTTTTGAGAGTTCTTCTTGTACAAGAGGAATAATGATAGGAGATGTGGTCACAAGTAGTGGTCGAGCAAGGATGTCATGCTCCGCTTGACTGAGCAAATCTGCAGCAATGAATCGAGGATTGGAGGATTCATCAGCATATATCATGATTTCACTTGGTCCTGCAATCATATCAATGCCAACGGTTCCATAGACTTCACGTTTTGCCAAAGCCACATAGATATTCCCAGGACCAACAATCTTATTCACTTTAGGAATCGATGGCGTACCGTATGCTAACGCGGCAATGCCTTGTGCACCACCGATTTGATAGATTTCATTGATACCAGCAATTTTAGCTGCTACTAGAATAATTGGGGCGATCGTTTTGTTCGTGGTTGGTGGAGAAATCATCGCAATCTCTTTGACACCGGCAATAATTGCTGGTGCCGCATTCATCAGAACCGTTGATGGGTATGCTGCGGTACCACCAGGGACATAGATTCCAACACGTTCAATCGGTCGGATTAATTGTCCTATGTAGCTGTCATCATCGAGTGATATTTGATACCCTTTTTGACGTTGTTGTTCATGGTATGAAAGAATGTTTTGAAACGCGATTTCCAAATCTTGTCGCAATAATGGATCACAGGTTTGATAGGCTACATCGATTTGATCTTGGGAAATCTTAAAATTTTCGATATCTACCTTATCAAACAGAAGGGTGTATTCTCGTAAGGCATCATCTTGCCGCAGTTGAACATCGTTTATGATCTGTTTAACCGTATTGATTTGTTTAGAATTAAACGCTGTTTTTTCCTTGGGAAGGTTGATAAATTCTTCTTTTGTATAGGTTGTAATCATGGTGACACCTCTTCATCTAGGATTGTAATAATCCGTTCTATAATCTGTCGTTTACGACGGAAACTTGCTTTGTTTGCAATTAAGCGTGTACTGATATCAAATAGTTCCTTGAGAACTTGAAGATTATTTGCTTTTAATGTATTGCCAGTCTCATATATATCAACGATGACATCGCTTAAACCAACGAGTGGTCCGAGTTCCACACTACCATTTAGTTTAACGATGGTTGCATTTATTCCCATGTCGGTACATGCTGTTTTCGCAATGTAGGGATATTTACTCGCAACACGGATTGTGGATGACTTTTCTAAAATATCATTGTCTTTACCAGCAATGACCATTTTACATACACCGATTTTGAGATCGACAAGTTCATAAATATCTTTCCGTTCTTCGAGGATACTATCAGAACCGACGAACCCAATATCACAAACACCTTCTTCGACATAAGTGATGACATCACTGGGTTTGACAAACATGTATTCATAGTTGTTTTCATCTGTCTGAATTAAGACGCGTGATGATGGGTTAATCGTGATTGGTAATCCTTGTGCGTTTAATTTTTTCAATACTTGTTGTGCAAGCCGACCTTTTGGGAGGGCAATGGTTAATCTTGAATTCATTTGGTAATCACCTCATTGATAAAGATGTCCACATCCAACGAAAATCCTAAGGCTGGAGTTAACGTTCCAAACTCTTGTGTAATCGAGTCATAGCGACCTCCACGAAGAATATTGGTTTTATAGGAGTTAACGTATCCACGATAGATAATGCCGTTATAATAATCAAACTCATTTAGTAATGATAAATCGACCTCGATATTGGGATTATCCAATCGGTTAACAAGTTCATGTAGTTCCAATAATTGCGTGTGTAATGTTTTAGGAAGGTTATATTGTTGAATGATATCTATATACGCTGGGATATCATTTTGACGTTGAATCACAGTTAGTAGGAGGGTTTGATACCCTGGATTGCTAACATATTGTTTGATGCCTTCCTTGTTTTTATCAATCAGGGCTTTTTTTATTAGATTGGCAATGGTTTTGGATGCTTGTAATTGTTCAATCACATCATTAATCCATTGCTGATTCCCAAGCTCGATATTGTATGTAATATTGTACTGATCGAATAGCCGTGTAATGAATGAGATTAAACGAAAATCCTCATCGATTTGAGATGCACCAATGACTTCAATTCCAAATTGTCGAGTAGGTGTAATCGATCCAAAATCATTAAAGGCATATACTGTATCCAGATAGTAGAGGGATAAACCAAGGTCTTGTTCCATCCGTGGGATTACCTGTTTGATAAGGTTGGTTGTGATGTCTGGCTTTAACAGATAGACGTCGCCTTGTAGATCCGCTACCTTAACCAGTTTGTTTGCATCCTGTCTCGGATTCGATTGTACATAAGAAGTATATTCCTCAAACGCATCACTTTCTACACGTAGCATCCCTTCCTGTTCAGCAAGCTCTTCGAGCTGGCGCAAGATTTTATTTCGCTTTTTAATAAATTGTATTTCCTCAATAATTGATTTCATAGTTGTCATCCTTTCCATATAAAAAACAGGTAGCATATCTACCTGTTTAAGTTTTCTATTGATAGATACAAGACATGATAAATAGGCCTGTATCTAAACGATGTTTAGTTGTACAAACCTTATGTTCTTGTATGATGATGGTTTTTGTTAAATAATATCGTCATTGTAATCATCCTCTTTAATACTTTACATCGATAAAGTACTATTAAGATAATAGCACATCAAATAATCAAACGCAAGGATTTTGTTTGAAAAATATCCTATCTTGACAATATCCTTTACCTTGGGGTATAATGTAGGAAATTGTTGAATGGAAGTAAGTAGTTATTCAGACATTTGTATAGAGAGTTCGTGGTTGGTGGAAACGAATCAAATAATGAATGATGAATGGATCCATGAGAGGACTCTTGAATCGTAGTATGGAGTCACGGGAGCTCCCGTTATAGGGCTAGGGTATGCATGTATCCGAACAAGGGTTTTTTTAATAACCGAATATGAGGTGGCACCACGTGAATAACGTCCTCTACACAGTATTTGTGTAGAGGAATTTTTTTATACTAAGGAGGTATTGAAATGGGACCGTGAAGAGATCGTAAACAGCAAAACTATATACAATTCAACCATCAAACAAACAATCAAAGGAGACGATTATGGAATTTCAATATGGACGATTTGGAGGACAATTTGTACCTCCACAAGTAGCAGCAGCATTACAAGAACTGGAACAAGCATTTAATGATGCAAAAAACGATCCTACGTTTATTGAGGAATATTTATATTATCTAAAACAGTACGTGGGGAGACCATCACCACTGTATTTTGCACAGCAGTTAACGAAGAAACTAGGTGGCGCAAAAATCTATTTAAAACGTGAGGATTTAAACCATACTGGTGCGCACAAAATTAATAATACCATTGGCCAAATATTACTTGCCAAACGAATGGGAAAAACCAAGATTATTGCCGAAACCGGTGCTGGACAACACGGTGTAGCAACCGCAACCGCCGCCGCAATGTTTAATATGGAATGTGAAATATTCCAAGGACAAATCGATATGGAACGGCAACGTCTAAACGTATTCCGAATGGAGATGCTAGGTGCCAAGGTTACAGGAGTAACGCAAGGAACAAAGACCTTAGCAGATGCTGTCGATTACGCGATAAACGAATGGATAAAACGAATTGACGACACATTCTATTTATTAGGTAGTGCGGTTGGACCACATCCATACCCAACCATTGTACGATTTTTTCAAAAGATTATTGGAGAAGAAGCGAAGAAACAAATCATCGATCAAGAAGGTCGTTTACCAGATGTCATTATGGCATGTGTTGGTGGCGGATCCAATGCAATCGGATTATTCGCTGATTTTATCGATGATAAGGACGTTAAAATCATCGGTGTTGAGGCAGCGGGTATGGGACTAGAAACCAAGGATCACGCAGCAACCTTAACACTAGGTAAAGAATCCATTATTCATGGTATGAATACCAAAGCCGTTGTTGAGGAAGATGGATCCATCAGTCCCGTGTACTCGATTAGTGCGGGATTGGATTATCCTGGTGTTGGCCCAGAACATGCGTTCTTACAAGATATCAAACGAGCGGAGTATGTCGCCGTAACTGATAAAGAAGCAGTAGATGCATTCTTAGAGTTATCGCAAGTTGAAGGTATAATTCCTGCGATTGAATCATCTCATGCAGTTGCCTATGCAATGAAACTTGCTCCGAAAATGTCAAAGGACCACGTTTTAATTATTAATTTGTCAGGACGTGGTGATAAAGACGTTGAAGCAATTGAAAGGTATCTACAATAAACAAAAAGTCCTACAGCTGTAGGACTTTTACTTTAGTATTTTAGTTCTGTATAATATTTTACCAATTAACGGTGTTTCCGTATCAATCGCATGGTAGGGGCACATTTCCTGACAGCAGTAGCACCGAATACATTTGCTGTAATCATAAACGGGTGGATTGGATTTATCTCCATCGCTGAAATCAACTGCTTTATCTTCGAGGGGACATACCTCGACACATACACCACACTTTACACAAATATCCTCATTAATCACCGGACGACGAATTACGAACTGCCGTAATACTTTGAAGTTGTTACGTTCGGTGTGTTTGACAGTATCGCGATCAATATCAAAATGAGGATTGATTAACGTTGTAATATCATCACCAATTAGTTCAATGTTTTGATAGGATCCAAGACCATATTTCTGGCCGTATGTGATGGTAGGAATAATTTCAGGTTTCAGGTTGATTAACTTACAAAAGACAGCGTCCAATGCGACAGGATCGGTACTAATTAGAAGGGTATTCATTGGTGTTGGATTCCCATTACGAGGGCCGTTTCCTTCCATAGCTACTATCCCATCCATTATATGTAGTTTAAGTGGTAGGTAATTGGCTAAATCGACAATCATTTCCGCAAAGTTATAGGGATTTGTGAAGCGACTATGCATTAATCCTTTGTGAAACCCAACAACACAACCAAAGGGGTTCTTCACCGCACCGGTAATCCGTTGAAACGCATGGGACTTCATTTTACAGACATTGATAATTGCATCGTTGTCAAAAACGGCATTTGCGATTTCAAACTGTTTACTGATGATACCTTCAGGATTGTGAATCGTTTGTCCATTGGTAAAATCCGCTAGGGGGACATTATATTTATCTGCGGCAGGGGCAATTTTACATTTTTTCATGACACGACCAGGGTCACCAAATCCAGGTGAATCCCCATAGGATTGAGTATACCCTTGTTCTTGGAGGATGCGAAACACAGCTTCGACAACCGCGGGATGGGTTGTTGCTGCTGCACTCGGATCGATCCCAACAAGTGTATTAGGGTTCACTAAAATGCGTTGTCCTTTTGGTATAATGGATTCCATTCCGCCTAGTTGTTCTAAGGCGTACTGAAGTTTATCATAGATGACATCAACATCATAGGATTCACAACGTAATACGACGACTTTGCTCATAATACCACCACCTTTTTCTATCATTATATCAAAAACCACTCGTACACAAAAGATAAACCGTATGGTACAATAAGACAGGTGATATATATGACGGTAGAAGAACTACAAAAAGCACTTAAACTTGGAGTGCCAATGGTGATTGCACTAGATGGACCAAGTGGTGCGGGAAAATCAACGTTAGCTTCATTATTAGAGAGTACATATGATGTGCTTGTATTTCATACGGATGATTACTTTTTACCAGCCAAGCGGAAAACGAAAGAGCGATTACGTGAAGCCGGTGGGAATCTAGACAGAGAACGAATGATACAAGAGGTATTTTCACATCTGGATGATCCTTATATTTCTTCCCACCATTATAATTGTCACATCGAAGCTCTTGAAATTCGTTCGCCTAAAATGCGACAACCAATTATTCTTATAGAAGGTGTGTATTCCATGCACCCGGATTTTCAACAATATTACGATGTAATGATTTATATAGAAGTTGATCGAGAAACGCAACATAACCGCATTTTACAGCGATCAAACAAGACAATATTAGAACGGTTTAAGACGGAGTGGATTCCTTTAGAGGATCACTATTTTACAACGTTTTCGATTGTAGAAGCTGCGGACATTGTTCTACAATCAACCGAGAATTTACGTGATTTTTTTACCTGATATATGCTATAATAGTAACGCAATTCTACGTTGAGGTGACATCATGTTATTATATGATTTTGTAAATCCATATATTATATTTATGATTATTGTATTATTGTTTGCGCTCTTTGCACGAGCAATTTTTAAGAATCAAGAATGGATCAACAATCATAAGAAACAAATATTCCTGATTGTCGGAATCCTCTTAGCGTGGAGCCAAATTGCGCGATACATTGGCTTCTTTTTTGAAAATGATGTAACGTGGAATATCTGGTTCTTTAATTTTCGAATTATCGGATTCAATCCGTTAACTCACCTTCCCTTTTATATTTGTCGACTCAGTGCACTTGTATTACTTTATTATGTAATTACAAAGGATAAACGCGTTGAATCGTTTTTATTTTATTGGGGGGCAACAGGACTTGCCGGAGTCATTTATCCCAATGGGGATATTACGAATATCGCGACTTTAACCGAGACATTCTATATTGATCACTTTGTGTTGGGTCTCACACCGTTCTTCCTTGTTGTTTATCAAGGATATCGTCCAGTGAAGCAGGACTTATTAATGATTACGGGATTAATGCTAGTGATCTTACTTCTATTTATTCCCATTAATATACTCGCAGGATCAGATTATTTTTACACAAAAGATCAAAGCATCTTCCGAATCATGTTTCCCACTATTCCCAATGAGGTGTTTGGGTTTTTCCCACTCTCATCCGTTTTATTTGCAATCACTCACACGGCCGTAGCATTTGGCTTCTTTAGTCTATATTATCGATATTTTACGAATAAATCTTATTAGGTGATTATTATGAGAATTGGATTGTTTACAGATGCATATTTTCCTATCATTTCCGGTGTGTCGTTATCCGTGGATAATTTAGCCAATGAACTGATGAAACGTGGACATAACGTGTTTATCATAACCAATCATCATGAACATGCGACACCCCAGCCACATGTTCTTCGTTTGGGCGGATATAAGTTGCCGATGAAAGGTATGCATGAGTATCGTGTCAGTAAAGTGACACGGAAAAAAGTAATGGAAGTTCTTGCTCTAAATCTCGATATCATTCATTGTCACACCGAGTTCACGATGGGACGACTAGGGCGACGTGCTGCGCGTAAAGCAGGAATTCCCGTTGTTCATACCTACCACACTATGTATGAAGATTACGTGCATTTTATATCAAAAACACTAGCTTATCCATTACGGATTGTATCCAAATATTATAGTCGGAGTTTTGCGAACAGTGCTGATCACGTTATCTTTCCAACGATTAAAGTGAAACGAACATTTGATCGATACGGTTTTACCAAAAGAGGAGAAATAATTCCTACGGGTATCACATTGCAAGAGTTTTTAGAGACACCAGTTGATAATTCATTGCGAAGTCGTTTAGGTTTTTCCAAAGATGATATTGTATTATTGTTTTTGGGACGGATGTCGCGCGAAAAATCCATTGATGTTTTGGCACGAGAGTTTGTGAAAATACAAGATGATCGAGTAAAATTATTAATGGTTGGTGATGGACCTGATCGTGCTCATGTAGAACATATCCTAGAGAAGTCAGGTGTGAGTAATCGCGTCGTGTTTACCGGAATGGTACGTCCACATGAAGTTCACCAGTACTACAAGATTGCGGATGTATTCGTAAACTTTAGTGTCACCGAAACACAAGGATTAACCTACATTGAATCACTGGCATCCAAGACACCACTATTGGTGCGGTATGATGATAATTTAGAAGGAGTAGTCCTTCCTGGTATCAATGGATTTACCTTTCAAACGAATGATGAGTTTCAATCCTATATTCAGAAAATCATTACAGATCAGGAAGTTTTTGATACCATTACAGCAAATGCGGATCAAGATATCCAGCGGTTCTCAGCAGCTACATATGCTCAAAAAGTAGAAGCGATCTATAAATTGTATTACAAAGGGTGATGTCAATGAGTTTCTTTGAATACGCATACGATCCAGCAGTAAAATTCGATATGTATACATCAATGCATGTATTGATGCTTGGTCTAACTGCCATATTATTTATCCTCTTCTTTATTTTCCACAAGAGGATTTATCAATCTCCATATGAAAAACAAATCCGATATGGATTTGGTAGTTTTCTCATTGTAATGTTGATTACATTAATTACAATTGATACCATTGGTGGACATTTATACTTACCGCTCCACCTATGCTCCATCAGCTACTTTTTAGCAATTATCCTACTCTTTACAAATAATGAAAAAGTATTTAATTATTTATTCTTTTCAGGAATTATTGGTGGGATTGTAACCTTTGCCATTCCAGAGTTGGATCACGCAGGATATAATCGGTTTCGGTTCTATGAGTTTATCATTGCCCATAGCGTCATTATTATGTTGCCGATTTATTACCTGGTAAATTATAAGTATACTATCACATTACGAAAAACATGGATGGGCATTCTGATCACCAACATATTGGGCTTTGGAATGTTGCCTGTTAATATCCTCTTAGACCGCACCGGTATTTATCCCGACGCAAACTTTATGTTTACCATGGGGGCTCCCGACGATGTTGAAGGTGTATTTGGTCCATTTCCATTCCACTTTATCAGTTTCGAGATTGTCCTACTTATTACCTTCTTCATCTTGTACTATATAGCGAAACGATATCAAGACAAACAAAAAGCGGCATAGCCGCTTTTTTTCATTCTTCGGTGTCTTCTTTAAAGTAGTCATATTCTAACATCAAAAGATTATACATGTAGTTGTTCATCAGATTCTGATTAATCTGATAAATATATTGTTCACTAATCGTTTCATCGTTAATGATGTAGTTTTCACTAAGGGCATCATATCGAAAATCAGAGCTGATAAAACTACCATCTGCGAACCGTACGATATGTTCATTAATCGCGAATATATCATTTCCAAACACTTGTTTATAATTGAGATTCAATCCAAATAAATTGGATACCGTTGGGGTAATATCAATGGTCGAAGCATACGCTGTTTTGATGCCTCGCATTTGAGTGGAGTTGGACATAATCATTAAGGGAACGTTATGAAGTTCAAGTTCATCATTATCGGTTTTATATTCATCGTCGTAGGCCCAAATATCTTCATTATCAATACCATAGGCATAATGATCACCAAAAATCATAATTACGGTATCGTCTAATTTGTTAGCATTTTCTAGCTCATCGATGAGATACTGAACAGCCCGATCCACTTCCATATGTACCGCAAGGTAATATAGAATTTGATCGCTATATTCAACCGGTTCTTCTAGATTATCCAAATATTCCTGTACGGCTTCAACGTAGTCGGGCCGTGCTATTTCATGGGTTTCCGCGTAGTTGAAGTGTCCGCTTACGGTAAGGATATTTACAAAGAATTTGTCATCATTAATGAATTTCGGAACAATGCGTTTCATCATATCGTAGTCGCTTTGCCAAATATGATCGACAATCACACGATCGGGATCAAATCCAGTTGTAATACCAAGTTCTTCACTTCCCCAAAATTGATCGTACCCAAGGGTTTGGAGATGAAAATCACCACGAGGATAAAAATAGTCGAAATAATTATGGAACGAGTAGGTTGTGTATCCCTGTTCTTTAAATAATTTGGGTAAGGTATTCGGGAAGGTGTTTTCCATATATGCATCCATGCTTAATGTAACGTTTTTATCCGGATACATGGATGTTTGTACAAGGAACTCACTATCTGCTGTGGAACGATAATATAATGGTGAATAATAGTTTTCAAAGTAGGCATATTCCGTTTTTAAACGATACAAGGTTGGTGTGAGGGTTTCGTTAATCGCGAAAGTATCTAGACTTTCCGCCATAATCAGAATAAAGTTTTTATCATCAAATATATTAGAGTGAGCATTGACAATGTGACCGGGTTGATTATTGATGAAGTCTTCAATCAGCACTTCATATGCTTGGGGACTGATTGGATCGTTTCGGAATAACTGCATGAAGTCGCGCTGGGTATAGGTTAATAATCCGAATTTCTTTAATGCATCTTGTGAATTATACATATAGGTGTAGAGATCTAAATCACTGTACGATAACAATGTCCCAACATTTTCAATGGTGATGATTTCACCGTCTTGGTTTCGAATTATCGATTCATCACTTACGGTTTGTAAGGCACCAAAATAAAATAAGAAGGATAGTAGTAAGAAGTATAGTGGTTGCTTTAAACCACAATATTCAATATGGAAGAATTTTAGTTTAAAGTAATCTAAGGCAATGAGTGAAGCGATGGGTAATAGATAGGCGATATGTCCCAATCGTATCGACTCGAGATAATCACTAAAAAAAGATAATCCTGCGGTAAAATCACCAATAACAGTTATCGAATAGAATCCCTCAACAAAGGAACTGTAGATTTCTTGATTAAAATATAAGAACGTAATCAAAACAACTAATACGTACGTCACAGTTTTAACGGTCTTTTCACCGAAGAATTTAAGAATAAACAAGAACAAAAAACTATAGAACAAACTAAAAATGACAATGCGAAAAAGATCACTGTCAAACTGAAAATTAAGGACGCGTATTTTAAATAATACCTCTAGATATACGATACTGAAGAGGTAGAATAATAGTAAATTAAACGATTGTCGTAATGTGTCTTTCATCGTATCACTTCTTTCGTGCAATATATTATAACGTAAAATCCACAAAAATCCAATAATCTGTTTGGATTTTTCCATTGAACACGGTAAAATGTAATTGAAATAACTTGACAATTCATAGCCTTTTGAATACAATGTATATAGTCTCTTTTTTGGAAGAAGATACGGCGATCGTGGCGAAGTGGTTAACGCACCGGATTGTGGCTCCGGCATTCGTGAGTTCGATTCTCATCGGTCGCCCCATAAGATGGGCTATGGCCAAGCGGTTAAGGCACCGGACTTTGACTCCGGGACCGATGGTTCGAATCCATCTAGCCCAGCCACTTGCGGGTGTGGCGAAATTGGCAGACGCGCTAGACTTAGGATCTAGTTCCTTCGGAGTGCAGGTTCAAGTCCTGTCACCCGCACCAGTGAAAAATCAAGACAATGAAAATTGTCTTTTTTTTGTGCTCATTTTCATGGATTCGAACATCTTTATATAGATGTCAACACGCTTTTTTGTTATACTAGTAAGGAGAGGTGATAGCGATGGTTTTTGAAATGGACTTCAACTACAACATGTACATCGATGATTTAACAGGATTACCCAATTTAAAAGGTCTCTATCGGGAATATCAAAATCAAGATTTAACTGGGATGCATTTTATTTATGTCGATATTGATGACTTCAATCGAATGAACATCATTTTTGGTATCGATACAGTAGAAGATATGTTGGTATCCCTTGCAGGAGTATTACAAGATTATTGTGGCAAATCAAGTGTTTATCGCGTTGGGAACGACCAGTTTATGTTGGTAACAACAAGCCAATACATCTGCGAACCATCGGAATTACAACGAATCTTAAAAACCCCATTTAAGCATCATCACATTCAATATGTGATTAATGCATCGGTTTGTGTCATTGATTATGATGAATTCAAAGGGGATAGCCTCTACGATATTTTAAAGTTAGCACATATTACAATCGACTTAACGAAATCGATGGGACGCAATACGTTGATCTATGCGACCAAAGAACACAAAGAACGATATCGCCGTATCAAAGAAATTGAACATCATATTTATGAAGCACACGATTCCGGTGATTTCTTTGCGAAATATCGCCCATTTGTCGATACATTCAACGGTGAAGTGATCGGGTTTGAAGCGGTATCAAGATGGATTTTAAACGGGGAATTATTGAAGCCTCATGATTATCTTGAAATTGCGGAATGGACTGGTATCATTTATGATTTAGAAATGAAGATATTTGACGATGCGATACGCTTTTATCGCTCCTTGCAAGATCGAAAAGACATCAAGCTTTCAAAACGTTTTAAAGCCGGAGTAAACTTGTCATTGCATACATTATTACGTATTGAAATTAAAGATATTATGAATATTTTAACAACCTATGAAGTTTCTGCTCGCGACGTCATTATTGAAATACGTGAAAACTATATTACCGATCACAATGCCTATAAAAAAGTTCAAAATCTATATGAGCTTGGATTTGTTATGGTATTGGATCATTACTCGAATACAACATCGTCGTTAAGTTATTTGGCGGACTTGAAAGTTGATGTATTAAAACTGTCGGAAACATTATTAGAAGAAGTGAATAAAAGTGAAGAATATATCCATATGATGGCTGTCTATAAGTTTTTTGTTGACATTAGTAAAAAGTTTGATTTATCAGTTGTTTCTACCGGTGTTGAGAACAAGAAAGATTTGGACTTGATTCGAGAACTTGGGGTTAATATCGCGACCGGGAATTACTTCTGTCGTGCAGTGGTAGAAGATGAATTTGTCGACTATCTCAAAACAGCGAAGAAACGGAAATGGCGATGATGGATATGTTGTTATCAACAACGGAGGAAGCATCCGGAATAGCCGTTATACTCGAACATTTATATGAGAATCCCATATTCGGTGTATCCGTACTAATATTATTTGGTATTTTAGGTGGAAAATTAATTAATCTAATTAAGTTTCCACGGGTTACTGGTTATATTCTTATTGGGATTTTGATTGGACCCAGTGTTTTACAATTACTATCGCACGAAATGGTAAAATCCTTTACGATTATTCGACAGGTCGCCATTGGATTTATCGGATATACAATTGGTCTTGAACTACGATTTTCAAAACTCAAGAAAACTGGTAAACAGGTTACGATAATTACCATATCACAAGCATTTTCTACAGCGGTTATGGTGTGTTTAGCAGTTGCCCTGTATCTGATTCTTACGGGGAAAGATCATGTCTGGACATACGCCTTAATTCTCGGAGCAATTGCCACCGCAACAGCACCGGGACCAATTGTTGCGGTCGTTAAGAGTTATCGCACAAAGGGACCTGTTACGGATGTACTACTTCCATTGGTAGCCTTGGATGATGCGATTGGAATTATGCTCTTTGCGGTGATGTTATCTTTCGGAACATCCTTATTGAGTGGTCCTGTGAGTCTGTCTCATATGTTACTTGATCCCGCAAAAGAGATCTTCTTTAGTCTAGCATTTGGGGCCTTGATTGGATTTGCAGTAACGTTGATTGCCAAGAAATTCAATCGAGAGAGTGATCAATTCTTAATGATGGTAATTATTGGTTTTGTCTTTGCTGGAATTGGGATTGGACAAGCCGTACATGCTTCAGCTATATTACTGCCGATGACGATTGGGATTGTCTTAACAAATTCGATTGATGAAAAGTACGAACATCGTTTAACACAAACAACCGATTTATTTAGTGCACCTATCTTACTAGCGTTCTTCACGATTGCTGGTGCGGAACTACAGTTGTCCCTGCTTGTAAAAATTGGGATACTTGGCGTCATTTACTTATTAACCCGAGTACTTGGTAAAGTCTCCGGTGCCTATGTTAGTGCAAAAGGTGTAAAAGCTCCACCAACGGTTATCAAATACCTTGGGTTCACTCTTATCCCTCAGGCGGGAGTTGCGATTGATATGGCACTTACAACGCAACTGCGGTTTGAGACCACGGAGGCGTTACTGCCATTTATTGAAATTGGGGCTGCGATTATGACCATTGTTCTAGCAGCCACTGTAATTTATGAAGTATTTGGTTTAGTTATTGTAAAAGCGGCACTTGGTAAGGCTGGAGAAATTGATGCTGCAGTAGGTGATTGGGACTAAAAAAATAAAGGACTTCCTCTTGGAAGCCTTTTTTTTGAATAAACCCTTGAAATTTATTGGTTCGAGGAGTAAAATACTTGTCGTGATTATATAAATAGGAAAGAAGATGTTACCATGTTTCATCAAATCATCAGTAGTGAAGCGTCGTTCACCTATGAAGCATTGCTAGTTTTAGCCATTGTTTTATTGTTTGGATTGTATGCAGGACGCTTTTTTGAAAAAATTAAATTACCTCACATCACCGGATATATTATTATAGGTGTCTTCATAGGATTAGGACTTGTATTAATCGACCTCGGCGAAATTGTCGAACATCTAGCGATTGTATCAAGTGTTGCCTTAGGTTTTATTGCCTTTGGAATCGGTACAGAACTGGAATTTGGAAAATTAAAAAAATCAGGTAAAGAAGTTGTTGTTATAACCATTATTCAGGCCGTTGCTGCTTCGGTTGTGACAATTCTTGGGATATTGATTATCGGTGTGTCCCTACCGATTGCCCTTGTTTTAGGAGCAATTGCAACAGCTACTGCACCGGCACCGATTATGTTATTAACCAGAAAATACAAAGCTCGTGGACCATTAACCGATACCTTACTTCCTTTGGTTGGAATGGATGATGCAGTTGGGATTATCTTATTCGGGATTTTGCTAGCTGTAGCTGATTCGATGAATACAGGTGCTGGATTATCCGTTATGGAAACGTTGGAAGGACCACTTATTGAATTAGTAGCTTCGGCGATTGTCGGAGGACTAGTTGGATTTCTATCTGCGCTGATGATTAAAAAGATTAGCAGTAAAGATAATCAAAAAGAAGAAGTATTCCTTGGCGTTAGTGTGTTTGCAGTATTTGTTACTGTAGCACTAGCGAAAATGGGATTTCATATCGGTGAGATGCAAATTCATTTATCCCCAATCTTAACCCCAATGATTATGGGTGTGATTCTGACAAATAATTTATCGCGGGTACGTGCACACGATGTGAATCTAAGTGTCGAACAGTTCAGTGCACCAATTCTTGTCGCATTCTTCACACTAGCTGGAGCGGAACTGGTTGTTGCCTTTAGTGAAAATACGAATGTTGCCTACGGAAGTCTGATTGGTATTACCGCCATTTATATCCTCTTTCGGATTGTTGGTAAAATGGGTGGCGCATTACTTGGTGCCAAAATTATGGGTTCACACCGCAGTGTTCAACGGTATCTTGGACTATGTTTGTTACCACAAGCAGGGGTTGCCCTTGGGATGGCGTATCAAGCAAAAACAGACTTTGGAGAAGACGGTATTACCATTCTTATCGTGGTCTTAATTGCTACCTTAGTTTATGAGTTATTTGGACCAATTGGTGTCAAATTCTCTTTGGAACAATCCAACGAAATTCGAGTGTAAAAAAAATCAGTCTCGGACTGATTTTTTTATAATTCGTTTAATAGTGTTTCAGCGTGACCTTTGGCTTTCACATTGCGATACTCTTTAACAATACCGCCTTGTTCATCCAGGACAAAGGTACTGCGGACGATTCCCATGTACTTGCGTCCATACATTGATTTTTCTTTCAGTACATCAAACGCTTTGACAAGTTCTTCGTCTTGATCACTGAGTAATAAGAGATTTAGTTCCTGTTTCGTGATAAAGTTCTTGTGTGATTTCACGCTATCACGAGATACACCAATAATTTTGTAGCCTTTGTCGAGGTACTCTTGTTGTAATTGTGTAAAATCTTTGGCTTCTAATGTGCATCCTGATGTATTGTCTTTGGGATAAAAATATAACACAACTTTGTGTCCGTTAAAATCGCGCAGTGAGTAACTCTTATCATCACTTGCAGGTAATGTGATATCAAGATATTTCATGATCATGTGTCCTTTCTTTTCGTGGTTTTGGAACAGGATCGTAGCCACCTTTGGAAAGTGGGTTACATCGAAGAATTCGCCAACTACTCAGAAAAGTAGCAACGAAAAAATTACGCGTTTGATAAGCTTCCTTGGCGTAATTGCTACATGTGGGGTGATACCGACAGGTTGGATTGGTGTTTTTCGACTGTCGTTGATACCATTCAATTAACCGAATCATGACTTTCCGCATTGTGACACCTCCTCGTATAAATAATACCAAAATAACATGGTTATCACAAGAAAAGTGATTACATTAGACAAAGCTGGTTTGTTCGATTATAATTGACTTGGTGATACGTATGGATCAATCAAATATTGAGCGATTTTACGATTATTACGATCGGATTGCAGATCGGTTGTATCGTGAATATAAGAAGCCGTATTTAGAAGGAATGAATGAAGCATTCAATTTATTGTTAGATGATGAGATGAAGGATGAGTATAAAGAAGAGGATATCAACGACTTCATTTCATGGAAACAAGAGATTGTAGATGTGGAGTTTTCGCGTGAAGACATTCGCCGAAGTGTTCAAATAGGAATGCTCAAAGGATATAAGCACACGTATTCAACGAATGCGTTAATTACTCCCGATACCATGGGAATGATCATTGCTTATTTTATCCAAAAATTATACAAAGAACAGCCGCAAACCATTTTTGATCCTCTCGTTGGTTCAGGTAATTTGGTGTATACGATTGCGAATGTATTGAAGCAAGATATCATGGTATACGGTGTCGATAACGATTTTTTGAAATGTCAGTTATCTCGAAATTTGGGGGATTTAATGGACATTGAAAACGCGATGTTTTTCCAAGATACCTTTACCTATTACCACCAACATATGGATGTTATTGTTACGGATATGATGCTTCATAATGACGGAACATATATGCCGTATCAAGTACTAAATCATCATATAGACGCATTGCGAGAGAACGGATATCTGTTTGCGATTATTGAGAATGATTTCTTTGAACAAGAAGGAGCCAATATCTTTCGACAAGAAATTCAAAAGAAAGGTCAAATATTTGGATTAATCTCGTTGGATAAACGTTTGTTTTCAAATCGACCAAAAAGTATATTAATTTTACGAAAAAAAATACAAGAAACGAACGAACAAAATGATTTCCTATTGATTGAAATGCCACCATTTACAGATCAAGATGGCATGGAGAATACACTTCAACAAGTGGATCAATGGATTGCAGCAAGAAAGGATGTTAAAGCATGAAAATTATGGCAGTAAACGCTGGTAGTTCATCATTGAAATTTCAATTATTGGACATGCCTAAAGAAACGAAACTAGTGAGTGGTGTTGTCGAGCGAATCGGACTTCAAGACTCGATTTTCTCGATGAAATTTAACGGGGAAACACACAAAGAAATTAAGAACATCAAGAATCATTCACAAGCGGTTCAAATGCTACTGTCAAAATTGGTATCATTGCACATTGTATCTTCCTTAGATGAGATACAGGGTGTCGGTCATCGCGTTGTTCATGGTGGTGAGATGTTTCATGATTCTGTCATTATTGATGATGAGGTTATCGCTAGTATCGAATCCGTAAATGATTTAGCTCCGCTTCATAATCCAGCGAATATTACCGGTATCAAAGCCTTCAAGGAAGCCTTACCGAATGTACCAGCAATTGCGGTATTTGATACGGCATTCCATCAAACAATGGAACCGGTAGCCTATATGTATAGTGTTCCTTATGAATGGTATACAAAATATGGTGTACGGAAATATGGTTTCCATGGAACCAGTCATAAATACGTCAGTTTACGTGCCGCTGCGATGCTGGATAAACCGTTAAATCAAACCAAAGTCATCGTTTGTCACATCGGTAATGGAGCGTCTTTATGTGCAGTGAAGTATGGAAAAAGCATGGATACATCGATGGGCTTTACTCCTCTTGCAGGAATTGCTATGGGTACTCGTTCAGGGGACATTGATCCCGCGATTGTTCAGTTTATCTCGGAAAAGGAAAATAAATCCTTGGATGAGGTTATTAGTGAATTAAATAAGAAATCGGGATATCTTGGATTAAGCGGATTGTCTAGCGATTCTCGTGATTTATGGGAAGCTGTAGAACGCGGTGATAAGAAGTCGATTCTTGCGGTTGAAAAACAAGCGAAAATGATTGCCGATTACATTGGTGCGTATTATTTAATGCTGGGAGGATGCGACGCCATTTGCTTCACTGCTGGTATTGGTGAAAATGCATCGGAAACACGGAAATTGGTTGTCGATCGACTAGGTGCTCTTGGTGTTGAACTTGATTATGAACAAAATCTTACCCGTGGTAAAGAGACGGTTATATCAAAACCATCATCCAACATTAAACTCTTATTAATACCGACAAATGAAGAGGTTATGATTGCCCGCGACACATTGGAATTAATTGGATAAGAAAAATACAACTTGTGGATGTACTATACTCAATGAAGGAGTGATAGTATGAAACGAGTTGTTTTTATTTGTTTACTTTTGATGATGTCATGGACCTCAAGTAACGCCACCAGCACGGAAGTGTATCCATTTGATACCTATGATATCCAGCTGACAAGTTTTCGAAATGAGACAAATCATTTGGCATATCAGGTACAAAAGGTTGGACAAGAGCCGTTTAATCGTGTGATTGAAGTCGAGGGAGCGAATCTTCACTTCACCAATATCGTAGAAGTAGAAGGACATCATGTCTTCATGGGTAATGTTCTACGAAACGATGGAGAGCGGCATTACAATGGGTATATCTATGTGATTGATACGACCGGTGAGAATGTGATGCAACGAGAGTTTTCGTATGGTGAAAATGAAGATGTTCGCGATGTCTTCATCATGAATGATGTATTGATGTTTGTTGTGCGGGTGGCGACCTATAATGATCAAGAGCAATATGATTTTTCCCACTATATGATTGAGTTGTTTGATTATCAATATCAAAGCATCGCATCGACACAAATTGATCAAGAACAAGAAGAGTTTCTTGCTAGTCGTGAAATGTTATTGATGGATCATGAGGGAGATGGCATCTACGATCAAGCGGTTCTTCAAACAGGAGAATTGATTGATACAGCTCAACCTTTACCAATTGCACCACATGAAGTATTTCAAAAAGAAGTGTATATCCCATTTATCAATGAAGCGCTTGTCAACGGGGATACCTATTATAATGGAGTGTTTATTAACTTCCCCGGACTCTACACCATGACATATGAAGATGTGGAATATTCGTTTCAAATCGAGTCTCAAGTAACTGGCGTTGAAGATGGAGCGATATACAATGAACCAGTTACACCATACGTATCCAATGGACAAGTATATTTAAATGATGATCTCTATGTATCGGGTACGCCAATTACAAAACCAGGAGATTATACCATTACCGTTCTTGGAGTTGGTGATTATCGGAAAGACGTGTCGTTTCGGATCACTTCCGCATTGGCTGGGGTCTATGATAATCAAACGTATCAGCAGGATGTCTCATTCACATTCAACGGTACAGGATACCTGAATAATACATTTATAACATCGCCGTATGAAGTAACGGATCCTGGAGATTATGTCTTGAAAATTGAAGGAGAAAACAATTATCAAGAGACCTATGAGTTCACCATAGAGGACGTTGTTGAGGGAAAAACCTTCATTGATTTTCTCCAACAATACGATCTTGTTATTCTCGGAATAACCGTGGTTAGTGGTCTTCTAATTCTAAAGAAAAAGTAAACGTTACTTTTTCTTTTTTTACCGGAAACTATGGTATAATTTTCATGGTGGTGATCGCATGAATTTTACACATTTGAATATTCAAACGAATTATGCGATGAATGGATCCAACATTCGAATCGAGGAACTCGTACAAACAGCCGTATCCTATGGGTACAGCTGTTTAGCAATTACTGATCCCCACTTATATGGTGCGGTGAAGTTTTATAAAGCCTGTAAAAAACACAATATCAAACCGCTCATTGGACTACGACTAATGGTGGAAGGACTATTTCCCGATTCAACCAATACCCTTTTGGTATATGCAAAAAATCAAAAAGGGTACTCTAATCTCTTAAAATTAGCAAGTATTTCATCACAACGTCCATTAACATTTACGGAGTTAAAACAACGTAATCAAGGAATAATAGGTATTGTTGTTACCGATCAAAGTGAAGTGTATGGTGCGTATCAAAACCAACAAAAACAAGTCATAAATGAGTTTGTCTCGTGGTTGAATACCCATCTAGAAGAGGGGTATGTTGGTTTATCCAAAGATATGGAATTTAATACATATATGAATGGAAAAGTACCATTAGTAGCCATTCCACCAGTACGATATATGCATAAAGAAGATCGGGATGTCATGGATGTATTACGCCAAATATTTAATGTTCAATCACAAGATGTTTTGGGACAGGTTACCAATGCATCATTTACAAGAAAAGAGGATGTACAACGGCAGTTCAAAGGGTTTGACAAAGCGATTGAAACGGCTCATAACATTGCCGAATCTTGTATGATTGAACTTGATTTCAACACAACGCATCTCCCAGCATATCCAATAAAGCAAGAGGTGTCGGCAAAGGATTATTTATCGGCACTTGCACACAAAGGCTTAGCGAAACGCCTACATCAACAATCGGTTGACAAGAAACAATATGTCGATCGATTAAACTATGAGTTATCCGTCATTGATTCCATGGGTTATAATGATTATTTCTTGATTGTTTGGGACTTTGTCCGCTATGCCAAACAACAAGGTGTATTGGTGGGACCTGGACGAGGTAGTGCCGCAGCGAGTTTGGTGTCGTATTGTTTGGGAATCACCAATGTGGATTCCTTGGAATACAACCTTGTATTTGAACGATTTTTAAATCCAGAACGGATTACATTGCCCGATATTGATATGGATTTACCTGATGATAAACGAGATGACATTATTCGCTATGTCCGAGATTTATATGGGATGAATAATGTATCAATGATTTGCACCTTCGGGACTTTTTTATCAAAATCTGCGATCCGTGATACAGCACGCATTTTAGGTGTAGAAGGAATCTTACTTAATCAGATTATCAAAGAAACGAATAATTTCTCCAATATTAAAGACATGATACAGGAATCCACGGTGATTCAAAATATGATGACGCAAAGTCCACAAGCCAAAGAGTTGTTAATGATTGCATCAAAGATTGAAGGACTACACCGTCATGTGTCAACGCATGCAGCGGGAATCATTGTCACTGGTGACGATATGACCAATTACACCGCTGTACAACCGGGGTTACTCGATATGTTCCAAACACAGTACGAGGCAAAAGATTTAGAGAGTCTTGGACTACTTAAAATTGATTTTTTAGGATTACGTAACTTGACATCAATTGATCGCATTGTATCGATGATCCAAGAAGAGACCAATGAAGTAATTGACATTTACAAAATACCACTCGATGATGCGAAAACATATGAACTGTTACGTCGTGTCGAAACAACGGGTATTTTCCAACTGGAATCCAAAGGTATGCGTCGTTTAATCGGTGATATGCAAATGGTGGAGTTTGAAGATATTGTGACAGTTCTAGCGTTATTCCGTCCGGGACCGATGGATAATATATCAACCTATATTAAACGCCGTTTCAAAGAAGAAGGTGTGACCTATCCACATCCTATTCTAGAAGAAATATTGGAACCGACAAACGGGATTATCATCTATCAGGAACAGATTATCCAAATCGCATCCTCGTTTGCAGGGTATTCTTTGGGTGAGGCTGATTTACTACGTCGCGCCGTCAGTAAGAAAAACTTAGCTACGCTGGAACAGGAACGGGCGAACTTCGTCCAGAAAGCTACCGCAGAAGGTCGCGACATTGCCATTAGTAATGAAATCTATGATTACATCGTTAAGTTTGCGAATTATGGATTCAATCGAGCCCATAGTGTAGCCTATGCGATGGTATCGTACTGGATGGCCTATTTAAAAGCGAATTTTCCGAAGTATTTCATCAGTGTCTTAACATCTTCGGTTATCGGTAGTGAATCACAAATGCGGGAGTACGTATTTGAATCGAATAAACTAGGAGTTAAAATTGTAAAACCAAGTGTCAATTACTCCACTGCCATTTTTCAACCAGAAGGAGATACCTTGCGGTTTCCTTTGCTCGGTATTAAACATCTTGGACAAAATACGATTCGTGATTTGTTAGAAGAACGGGAAAACGGCTTGTTTACGACTTTTTTTGATTTTATTAAACGAACCCAAGGAATCTTAAACAAACGTGTATTGGAATCCTTAATCTATGCTGGGGCATTGGATGAATTTGGGTATTCCAAAAAAGCGATGATTGATCAACTAGAAGAGGTTATGCACTTCTCGACATATGGCGACTTTATTGGCCAAGAAGATTTCATCATCCGTGATATCGATGAGTATCCCTATGATGAACTGGAAGAGTTGGAAAAATCAGTGATTGGATTTAATCTTTTTATTAATCCGTTATTAAATCACCAAGCGTACATTGAAAAACATAATCTTTTGGTACCATCCACCATATCCGACGAACACCTGAATACTGAAATTCGCCTTGTTGGTGTCTTAACATCCGTACGTCAAATTACGACGAAACGGAATCAACCAATGGCTTTTGTAACTCTTCAGGATGAATATGTAAAACTGTCTGGCGTCTTGTTTTCACGAATTTATGAGCAACTACAAGATGTCGTCGTTAAAGGACATGTGTTCTTATGCAAAGGGAAAGTGGAAGAACGCAAAGGAGAACGACAAGTAATCGTAACCAATCTCCATGACTTATCAAATAAAAACGCTTAAGTTCTCATAGAACTTGGCAAAGAGTTGGAATATGTTATAATCAAATCGGTGGTGACAAACATGAATAAAATAGCAGTTATGACATCTGGGGGAGATGCCCCAGGGATGAATGCCGCAATTCGTGCCGTGGTACGAAGTGGTCTTCATTATGGCATGGAAGTGTATGGTATTTACTTTGGATATAAAGGACTATGTGAGGGAAATATTAAGAAACTTGAACGCAATGATGTATCGCGAATCATTAGTCGTGGTGGGACCATTTTAGGTAGTGCCAGATTCCTTGAATTTAAAGATCGTGATGTCCGGCAACAAGCCGTCGATCGTTTAAAAGAGCTCGGTATTGAAGCTGTTGTTGTCATTGGTGGGGACGGGACGTACCGGGGAGCACAAGCCCTACATGAAATGGGAATAAAGACCATTGGATTACCGGGAACGATTGATAATGATATCTCTAGTACAGATTACACCATTGGGTTTATGACATCACTTCAAACCGCTGTCGACAGCATCGATAAATTACGGGATACATCAATGAGTCATGTACGCTGTAGTGTGGTTGAAGTCATGGGACGTCACTGCGGTGATATTGCGCTATATTCCGGAATCGCTGGAGGAAGTGAATTTATTGTTACCCCAGAGACGGGGTTCAATAAAGACTTGTTATTACGAGCTATCAAGGATTCTAATAAATCCGGTAAACGGCATGCGATTGTTGTCGTCACGGAGAAACTAACCGATGTTCATAAATTGGCCGAAGACATTGAGAATCATACCGGTTTTGAAACTAGAGCGACAGTTCTTGGACATGTTCAACGAGGGGGAGACCCCGTTGCCTTTGATCGTGTATTGGCTACTGAAATGGGCGAATACGCCGTTGAATTATTGTCTCAAGGTAAGGGTGGACGAGCCGTTGGACTACGCGGTATGGATTATGTCGATTATGATATCAATTTCGCCCTCAATAAGAAACGAGAAATACCAAACAAGCGCTATGGCTTGGTTGGACGCCTGAAATAGGAGATGACAAAATGAAACCTTTTAACCAAACAAAGATTATTTGTACCATCGGTCCTGCTTCTGAAAGTTATGACGTGATGAAGGAATTAGCATTAGCTGGAATGGATGTTATGCGGATGAATTTTTCCCATGGTGTTCACGATGATCATTTACAGCGAATGAAGACGCTTGAGAGAGTGAATAAGGATACGGGATTACATATCGCTACCTTATTGGATACCAAAGGACCGGAAATACGTACGCATTTGTTCAAAGATGGGAAAGCGACGATTTTTGAAGGTGCCGATGTTTTGATCCACATGGATGAAATTGAAGGGACTAGTGAAGCATTTAGTGTGAACTACCCCAATCTATATAATGATATAAAGGTCGGCGAGTGTATTTTAGTCGATGATGGTTATTTAGAACTCGAAGTAACCCATATAAATAAGAAAGCCAAAACAATTACCGCAGTGGCGAAAAACACCCATACCCTGAAAAACCGAAAAGGAATTAACGTTCCAGGTGTCAAACTAAATCTTGATTTCATTTCTTCCAAAGATTACGATGACATCAAATGGGGATGCGAACATAATGTTGACTTCATTGCAGCATCCTTTGTTCGTCGAGCCAGCGACATTCAAGAAATTCGAAACATCATGAAATACAATGGCAATAGCAATATTCAAATAATCGCCAAGATTGAGAACAAAGAAGGCGTCGATAACATTGAAGAAATCATTGATATCGCTGATGGAATAATGGTTGCCCGTGGTGATTTGGGTGTAGAAGTACCTGCAGAAGAAGTACCGATTATTCAAAAAGATATCATCAATAAATGTCTTGCTGCTGGGAAAGTCAGTGTAACTGCAACCCAAATGTTGGAGTCGATGATTGAACATCCTCGCCCAACTCGTGCCGAAGTCAGTGATGTTGCAAACGCCATCTATGATGGTACCGATGCCATTATGCTAAGTGGTGAAAGTGCAATTGGTGAATACCCAATTGAAAGTGTCGAGACGATGGCCCGTATTGCGCACCGTATTGAAGAAAAATTGGATCGCCGTGATATCGTAAAACGCGCCAACAAAGAGTCGATTAGTTCACGAACGATAGCAACATCCATCGCCATCAGTGTTGCCTATACAGTCATTCAATCAAAAGTGGACTTAATTATTGTCCCAACGATGACAGGACGCACGGCGAAGTACTTATCGAAATTCCGTCCCAATGCACGTATCTTAGCACTCACAACGACCGAAGCATATGCCAAAGGATTGCAACTTCACAGTGGTGTAGAACCTGTAGAATTTGAGTTGGTACCTGATACAGAGACCGTTGTTAAGAAAGCCATTGCTCTTGCGAAAAAGGACTACGGTATCAAAAAAGGTGATCGTGTTATCATTACCGGTGGATTCCCAATCGGGGCTCCTACAAACGGTATGCGTATCATTGATATTGAATAGAGACTTGAAAAAGTCTCTTTTTTTATACTAAAGTATAAACCAAAAAAATTGAAAAAAGTTGTTAAAAAACTATTGCATTTGTATATTTTGTATGGTACTATACATTGTGTAATACCACATAATGTGTAGGAGGAGGTGCTCCCATGAGTACTCAACTGAAAAAAGGTGTCTTAGAAATGGTGGTTTTAAGTAAAATTGCCGAACATGATCGTTATGGGTATGACATCTACCAAGATATTAGTCAGAATATGGCGATATCGGAATCAACAATCTATCCAATTTTACGCAAATTAACGAAAGAAGGACTTTGTGAAACGTATCTAAGAGAATCCTCAGAAGGACCTCCACGGAAATATTTCCGTGTCAGTAAAAAAGGAAACGGACGGTTATCTGAGTTGAAGAAGGACTGGGAAAAGTTTCAACGGGTCGTTAATAAAATGATAAGGAGTGATCGATATGAATAAACTAGATTTCTTACGTCGATTAGACAAAGAGTTATCCGTATTAGAAAAAGAAGAACGTCGCGAGATTCTCGCCTTCTATGAAGAACGATTCTATACGGGAACCATTTATGAAAACAAAACCGAAGAAGAAGTAATAGCTGAATTGGAAAAACCAGAAGTGATTGCAAGAAATGTCTTGGAAGAGTATGGTGTTAGCCCCAAATACGTAAAAAAATCAGAAGAGCGTTATTCCAACGTAAACTCTACCCAAGTTGTACTCATTATCTTATTTGATATATTTGTTGCTACATGGTTATTACCATCATTAGTAAGTGTAGCGTTCTCCATTTTAGGATCGAGCGTATCGTACTTCGCAACACTCTCCTTATTATTAGGAGATGTATCAACAGTTGATGAGTTTGTCTTTGCCTTTATGACAGCAGGATACTATCTCTATTTCTTATTTGGACTTGTGGTCCTTGGAGCAACGATTTTTGTAACCAAAACCATTGTCGTGTGGCATTTGAATGTATTTAAAGTGAAAAACCGTGAAAAATACATTAAAAAGCTAAGCCGATATAGTCTCGATGGATGGTTTAAACGTCATCGTGGTGTGAACCGCGTGAAGAATGTTCTACTTGTTGGTGCTTTAGTTACCATTGGGTATACCGGATTCTGGATCTTCAACAACTTTGATTGGGTGGAAGCAGAATATGGAGCTACCGATGCCCAAGTGGAAACCATAACCGAAGACTTTGCTTCTGAAATCGCCGATATGGATGAATGGACAATTATTACCGATTTTGACACCATGGATGTAGAAATTGTTCTGACTGACAGCGACGAAATGAAAATTGTTCATACGTATTATGAAGACGATAAATTCACTTATGACTTTGATTTTGACACCAATGAGTTAACACTAACACAAGATTATGAGAATCGTATATTCATTAATGTAACGGATATCTTCCGTCTCTTCGGGGAACAATACAAAGTACGCATTGAAGTTCCTAGAGACATGATCTTAGAAGAAGCCAACATTGTTACCCACACCGGAACCATTGATATCAGAAATGTCAATTTCTCCTCGATGGACGTATCGTCCAATACAGGAAGTATTGTTCTTAGTTATATTGAGTTGGTCGATGATATTGATGCCTCAACCAATACTGGAACCATCTTGGTTCGCAATGTCAATGTATCCCAAGCAGGAACCTTAACCTTGTCAACATCGACGGGTGCAATTGATGTCGAATCCACGAATTTTGATGATTATCATATCACAACCAACACGGGGTCCATTTCAATGAAACACATTAATGAAGACTTGCAAGACGGGGATACAATTGTTCTTCAAGCCGACACAGGATCCATTAAATTGGTTGATGTCTACGCCGATGATATCACTGCAGATACTGACACAGGAAGCATCAGTTATGAAAATAGTGATGAGTCTTTCGAACCAAGTTCATGGAATGCATCAACCGATACCGGTAGCGTTGATACCTATTTTGATTAAACCGAAACATAATACTTGATTTCTTAAAAATTCTATGTAATAATAGAACCCGACCGACCATTCGGTCGGGTTCTTTATATCTATATTACTAAAAGGAGTTATGACATGAAAAATTTAGTGCAATTTTCAGTGAATAAAGCCATTACTGTATTTATGGCTGTGTTGATCGTGATAATATTTGGTGTCGTTTCATACACCAATTTAACAACCGATCTATTTCCAAATATGAACATACCGTATAGTGTTGTACTGACAACCTATGGAGGTGCGTCTCCTGATGAAGTTGAAGAAGTAGTAACAACCCCATTAGAAGAGACATTAGCAACAACCACAAACATTAAAGAAATTACAAGTATCTCACAGGAAAATATCAGTATTATTATGTTGGAGTTCAATGGTGACACCAATATGGATAGTGCAGTAATTGAAATGCGAGAGAACTTAGATATGTTGACATCCGCCTTCCCTGATATGGTTGGTGACCCAATGATTATCAAATTGAATCCGGATTTGATGCCAATCATGCAAATTAGTGTCACCAAAGAAGGGTTTACACAACAAGAACTAACCAATTACGTCGATGAAGACATACTGCCACAAATCGAACGTGTTCCTGGTGTGGCTAGCGTCAGTGTCAGCGGCGCATATGAGTCCGAGATACAAGTGGTCCTTGATGAAGCAGCGATTGATACGGTTAACGCTCAAATTACGACACTGTTTGAATCCATTCCAGGTGCAGACCCAGAGGATGCCATGCTTCTTGATAAAGAATTGATTTCGAATCTGCTCATGGCGCAAAACTTTGAGTACCCTGTTGGGTATGCGAACCTAGATGACGGATTGAATTATTTGGTTCGCGTTGGTGATGAGTTTGGCGATTTGGACGACATTCGTGAGATGCTTATTTTCAACTTCCCAGGATTTGGCGACATCCCAGCAATTCAACTCAGTGTGGATGATATTGCGGATGTCACCTATGTAAATGCGAATGATAAAGAATATTCAAAAGTGAATGGTGAAAACGCGATTACATTCTCCATTCAGAAAAGTAGTGATTTTGCAACCACCGATGTTACCGATGAAATCAACGCCATCATCCGTGCATTGGATGATGATGATACAACACTTGAATTTACTGTATTACTTGATCAAGGAGATTACATCAATAATGCTACTGGTACGGTTGCTACCAACTTACTCTATGGGGCAATTCTTGCTGTTATCGTCTTGTTTGTCTTCTTACGCAGTGCTCGTGCTACGTCGATAGTTGCCGTATCCATTCCCATCAGCTTGATGTTTGCGTTAGTGTTGATTTACTTCACTGGTATAACGTTAAACATTGTCTCACTAGGAGGATTGGCTCTCGGTATTGGGATGTTGGTTGATAACTCGATTGTTGTTATTGAGAATATTTTCCGGTTTAAACACGAAGGATATTCAAACCGTGATGCTGCCATTGAAGGTACAAAACAAGTAGCTGGAGCGATTACGGCATCTACCATTACGACAATTAGTGTCTTTATCCCCGTACTCTTCATTGAAGGATTTATCAAGGAAATCTTTATGCAAATGGCATTAACGATTGCCTATAGCTTAACCGCGTCCTTATTGATTGCGTTAACGTTAGTTCCGGCGATTTCCTCAAAAGTACTGAAAGAAGATACCAAAGAGAAAAATGAATCAAGTTTGGATAAATCAAAAAATATTTATGGACGTATCTTGGAACTAGCATTCCGCTTTAAATATATTGTTTTGGCCGCTGTTGTTCTATTATTTGGAGGTTCAATTGTCCTTGCCTTAACCAATGGATTTGAGTACTTTCCTTCTTCAGATGAAGGACAGTTAACGATTACAATCAATAACCCCGTTGATGATCCGTTAGCCTATAATGATTTTGTTACGACACTTGATAACATAGCCGATGACATTCTAGCATATGAGGATGTTGAAGTTGTCGGTTTAAGCCTTGGTTCGATGCAAGGAAGTATGTTTGGTATTACATCTAGCGATACCGCTACGGCAAATGTTGTTCTTATTGATAATCGTGAGAACTCGACATTAGAAATGCAAAGTATGTTGGAAACGATGTTGTCGACAGAGTACGAAACCATCGACTTTGAGATTGCTGGATCACAACAGCAAACCGACATGTTGACGGGTAGTGGATTCCAACTTGAGATTCGCGGATACGATTTAGATGTTTTAAAAGCGACAGCACAAGAACTTGCTGATATAGTGGCAACTGTTGAAGGTGTTGAGGCTGTTGATAATGGCGTTGGTATCCCTGCAGAAGAAGTGAAGATTACCGTTAACAAAGATGTTGCGATGTCTTATGGATTAACGACAGCACAGGTACTTGGTGCGGTTGCAGAGCTACTTGCTGAGGAAGAGGTTACCACGACAGTAAATGTTACGGGAGATTTATACGACCTATATGTATACGATAGTTCTTCAAACTACTCGGGTACTGAATACTCGCTTACCGAACTACAAAACTTGCCAATTGGTGTCAACTTTATGAATCCTCTAGATGTCATTACAGTAGGTGATGTTGCAACCGTTGAAATCATTGATGGATTCCAATCCATCAGCCATACCAACGGTACACGTACTATTACAGTAAGTGCGACATTCGATGAAAACTACAATGGTACATTCGTCGCACAAGATATCGAGGAAGCGATTGCTGATTATACCCTTCCAGACGATTTTGAAATGGAAGTTGCTGGTGAAAACGAAGAAATTATGGAGGCATTAAATACACTTGTCTTAGCCATTGCATTAGGAGTTGTTTTAATCTACATGGTTATGGCATCACAGTTCCAATCCTTAACTTATCCATTCATCATTATGGCCACCTTACCGCTTGCCTTTACAGGAGGATTCTTAATTCTATTCTTAAGTGGTATGCCTGTCAGTGTTGTTGCAACAATCGGATTTGTCATACTGGTCGGAGTCGTTGTAAACAACGGGATTGTATTAGTGGATTATACGAATCAATTACGTGAACAAGGGCTGGACATTAAAGAAGCATTACTGAAAGCTGGTAAAACGCGTCTTCGTCCAATCATTATGACGGCACTAACAACCATATTAGCCTTATCAACAATGGCGATTGGTATTGGTGAAGGTGCAGAGATGATGCAACCTATGGCCGTAACTACGATTGGTGGTATGCTTTATGCTACAGTCTTAACGTTAGTTGTTGTACCGATTATGTATTATCTAGTAACATTACATGAACGCGGAATCTTTACGTCATTTGGATTGATTGTCTTTGGTCTTGCAACACCACTTACCTACTACTTCTATTCAGAGTGGTATGTGTTAGTAATTGGAATTGTTGCCTTTGTTGCAGTCGTTCTAAGTTGGGTATTCCGGAAGAAATCAGGTGCAGTAAATGTCTAGAAAAGTTGAAATACTAGATGCATTAATTGAGATATTCAATACCAAAGGTCTGGATGCGAACTTCTCTATCAGTGAACTTGCTCGCAAAGTGGATATTGGAAAAAGTACGATATATGAATACTTCGATACCAAAGATGAAATCTTAACCCAAGCGATGATTCGTATCTTCGAACGAGCGATTGAGTCGGTTTCAGCACACGAACCTAATCTGAATTTACCGTTTGAACAATTGTTAAAAGAAGAGTTACACTATGTATTTCACCTTGCTACAGAAAGTTCGAACATCTTTAAATACATTATGCCCATGCAGAGTGAAGCACTTCCGAAACATATGAAAAATAGTGGGATTGGACGAGAGTTACGAAAGACAGCTCAGAAGTTTGAAGCGATGTTTACAAGCGTACTTACCAAAGGAGTTGAAGAGCAATACTTACATGTTGATGATATTGCCATTCAAGGAACCTTGTTTGCAGCGTTAATTTCGGGGAGCATCAACCGTTTATCCAATGCCAATGTCGAACAACAAGAAACCGTTAATTTGGACCAATACATCGATGCATTATACGATACAATCTTATATATATTTAAATAACAAAAGCGCCTATTCGGGCGCTTTTACTTTATATGAAATACAGTTTTGATCTTCGTAGTATGCAACGAAATACTCGCTTTTTCCTTTCAATATTACACTGTGTTTGTAGAGCTTGTGAAGTGGAATATTGGTAATATTATGTACTTGCTGTAACACCATGTTTCTCTCTTTTTTCGTAAGAGATTGGGTAAAGAATATCTGTGGTTTAATCTTACTGCGAAGCAAGTAATCTTGAAGAATGGAGTAGTGATGATCCTCCGGAAGAAACAACAACAGATTGTTATAAACATCCACAAGTTGATAACCGTGTTGTTTGAACTTGTGTTTCTTGTAATGTGCATAGAGTTTCTTAAAGAAGGCATAAGGGGATGGTTGGGAAAGGATGTATTGGTGTAGATTATCACCGAAATATCCTTTGTTGTGGTGCATCTCCAGCATGTGTTCAACATGTTTGATCTCATTGATATTACGTTTGGAGAGAACGTTATTTTCAATGATTTCATAGGGAGCTTGTTCATGATATTTGTAATGGTATAAATCGGCAAATAGACGGATTTTCGTCCCTCTAAGCATTTTTAGAAATCCCAGTTGTAGTTCTTTCGCACCTAAGAAAAAGACTTCATCGAATGTTTTTTTGAAGGATGCGAGGTCTTCTTGCGGTAATCCGGCAATCAAATCGAGGTGAAGATCAATGATGCCTCCTTGTTGGATTTGACGGATACGATCGAAGAGTTGTGGGGTGTTTTGATGACGATCCACAAGATGATTTGTGGTTTCGTTGGTGGATTGAATGCCAATTTCAAAACGGAAGAGTCCTGGCCGTGCATAATTGTGAATATACTCAATGATCTTAGGAGATAAGACTTCACCTGTAATTTCAAATTGAAATACGGTACGTCCATTATCCTCGTGAATAATATGATCAAGAATATCTAGAGTATGACGATTTGCGTTAAAGGTTCGATCGAGAAATTTAATGGTTTGAGAACCGTGCTTCATTGCATATGTTATTGCACGTTTAACCCCTTCTACAGGGAAAAATCGTACTGATTTTTCCAGTGAGGAAAGGCAGTAGCTACAATGATAGGGACAACCTCTCGAACTCTCTATATAAGTTATTCGATTTGGTATGTTGGCTATATCATCCTCGAAATAGTAAGGCGCTTCTAGTGAATTGAGATGTTGAATTTCTTCAATTGGTTTCTTGATAATCTCGCCTTGTTTTCGATAGGCTATATTGGGTAAATCTTCATAGGGTTTATTGTGTTGTAATCTTTGCAATAACCGATCAAATACGAGTTCTCCTTCACCACGAACAATGACCTCAACCGCTCTGTACTGTAGAAAATGTTCAGGATCATAACTGACTTCAGGTCCCCCAAGAATAATAGTCTTTGATGTATTTTCTACTCGTATTAGCAGTTGTTTAACTAGTTCCACATTCCAAATGTATACACTAAATCCAATGACATCCCATTTACGCTGTCGAATGGTTTTTTCAATTGTTGTGATGCGATCTTTAATGGTGAACTCACGAATCTCAATTGGAAAAGTACTGTTGGCCTTTAAGAGGCGAACAGCATTGTTTGTATGGATGAACTTAGCATCGATACTAATGAGTAAAATGTTCATGGAAATCACCAGCCTCATTGTATCATATTGTGATTGATTGTGGTACAATTAATATGGTGGTGATGGTATGCCGAAGTTTGAATTGGTCGCAGATTTTAAGCCGATGGGCGACCAAATAAAAGCAATTGATTATCTTAGTAAAAACATAGAAGAAGGGATAAGTGAACAAGTTTTACTGGGAGCAACAGGAACCGGGAAAACATTCACAATTAGCAATGTAATTGAACGTGTCCAAAAGAAGACACTTGTTTTAGCTCATAATAAAACCCTTGCGGGACAACTGTATAGTGAACTGAAACAGTTGTTTCCGAATAATCGTGTCGAATACTTCATTTCATATTACGATTACTATCAACCAGAAGCCTATGTACCATCCCGCGATTTGTACATTGAAAAAGATGCGCAAACAAATGATGAAATTGATGAGATGCGCCACAGTGCAACGGCATCATTACTAGAACGTGATGATGTCATTGTCGTCGCCAGTGTATCCTGTATTTATGGAATTGGGGACCCCGATGATTATAAAAACAGCATGTTGACACTCCGTGTTGGTGATGATTTTGGTCGTGACAACTTATTGGTTCGTTTGGTTGACATGTTGTTTACGAGAAATGATTATGATTTTAGTCGTGGATCCTTCCGCGTAAAGGGTGATGTCGTTGAGATATTACCGATGTACTCTAACGAAATCGGTATACGTGTCGAACTGTTTGATGATGAGATTGAACGCATTCGTGAGTTTAATATATTAACAGGAGAAGTAGTAAACGAGTATTCGTTAATCTCCCTGTTCCCGGCAACCCAGTTTGTTACAAACAAAGAGAAAATCGAAGAAGGGATTCGCCGCATTGAAGAAGAATTGGCAGAACGTGTACAGTATTATAAAGAAAACGACAAGTATCTAGAAGCAGAGCGTATCCAACAACGAACCAACTATGACATCGAGATGTTAAAGGAAATTGGTAGTTGCTCTGGTGTTGAGAATTATTCGCGACATTTATCCCTTCGTAATGAGGGGGAAACACCATCGACGTTGATGGATTTCTTTGGCGATGATTACTTATTGATTGTTGATGAATCCCATGTAACATTACCCCAAGTTCGAGGTATGTATAATGGCGATCGTTCACGAAAAATGACACTTGTGGAATATGGATTCCGCTTACCAAGCGCCCTTGACAACCGTCCGTTAAACTTTGATGAGTTTTATGGAAAAACCTCTCAAATAATCTATTTAAGTGCGACTCCAGGAGATTATGAAATGCAGCGTACTCCGTATCTCGTTGAACAAATTATTCGACCAACAGGATTGCTTGATCCGGTTGTTGAAGTACGATCAAAAGAAGGTCAAATTGATGATATCGTGGCGGAGTTATTAAAACGTGTCGACAACAATCAACGGACGTTAATAACGACACTCACGATTAAGATGAGTGAAGATTTAACGAATTACTTGAAAGAATTGGGATTAAAAGTTGCGTATCTCCATAGTGAAATTAAATCGTTAGAGCGGATTGAGATTATTCGAGAACTACGACTAGGGACCTATGATGTATTGGTTGGAATCAACCTGCTTCGGGAAGGATTGGACATCCCAGAAGTTGCTTTAATCTGTATTTTGGATGCGGATAAACAAGGATTCTTGCGTAGTAATCGCAGTTTGGTTCAAACCATTGGACGTGCCGCTCGAAACAAAGATGGTAAGGTCATTATGTATGCAGATAAGATTACCGACGCGATGCAATATGCCATCAGTGAGACTGCTCGTCGTCGTGAAATCCAAGAAACGTATAATCAAAAACACGGTATTGAACCGAAAACAATTGTAAAATCGATTCGTGAATCGATTAGTGTGAAACTCGAGATTAGTGAAGAAGCACGACCAATTCACGATTTATCTAAAGAAGAGAAAAAAGATGCCATCGCGCAGATGGAAAAGGAAATGCGCAGTGCTGCACAAAAACTCGATTTCGAGCGAGCCGCAGAATTACGGGATATTATTATCGAGTTAAAATCATCCTTATAGGAGGGATGCTATGAAACGGATTATTGTTATGCTAGGAGTTCTGTTTCTGCTAAGTGGATGCACATCGCCAGTGACTATACCACCGGGTATAGTCGATGCTCGCTACGAAAGTATTGTGTACCAAGACGACAATCTAGTTCTTGATGTTTTCATCACGAATGGTACGAGTGATTCACTTGATATCGATATGATGGAGATCTGGTTGGAGTTACCAGATCAATTTACAATCGATGATGAAAATATATACGCTGGAGCGGTATATACCATTGCGGAAGTTGTTGATTCAATGGATTATCTTCGACTCGAGGTGATTTTTCAGCCGGGATATATCTTTATGACAATGGATGATTTAAATACCCTAGAAATTGAACTAACGGATTTAGTATTACTGTATGAGTTCATTTAAAAAGAAGTGCCGAGGCACTTCTTTTTTTAAAGATTATAAACAATAATTCCGCCAATCAATGCGGCGAGGGTCCATACGGCTAGGAAAATGGTAAATCCTTTTTGTCCCATCATTTTAATCATGACTTTAAATTTTGACATGTTCCAAATGAATGGTGGTTTTAAGAGGAGGATATACGCACATATAATACCGTATAAAATTAAGATGATTCCCCATGTTTCGTTTGTCATAATTGATCTCCTTTAGATATTTGATTTTTTTGTATACAGCTTAAATAGGCCAAATGTAACAAGTAAATTATAGGCAATTCCGATGACAAAATAGAGTAAGATTGGAAGATTGTATTCAATACCATATAAATCCGTCGGCATCAGTTCCATCATAATCATACGTGCTGGCCAGAAGCCTGGTGCGATGATCAGGAAGAATTCTTTCCAATCAGTCAAGAAGAAGGCAACCGCAGGTAAAATCAATGTCATACCAGTGGCTTTCATGATGACAAAACCTTCGACTTTATTTTGTGCAAATGAATTTACAACAAGTGCTAGAAATGGTGCTTGTAAGCTAGCAATAACGCTGATGAGTAATATCATTCCTAAACCGGCATCACTCAAGAATCCGGTCGCAAAGACAATGATTAATGTTGCGATAAATCCGAATATATAGCCGATCAGGATTTTCACAAAGACATACATTTTTGTTGAAATCGGTGTGATTTTCAAGCTCATTAGAACCTTATCATCTTTATCATCAAGTAACGTAAATCCAGTAACAGCGCCAAAGACATAACTTGTCATAATCACAAGTAGCATGGCTACCATGTTGCCCCAAGCTGGATTATCGCTATTGTCCTTAATATAATTTACAAGTAGATAACCTAATCCACCAAATATGAAGGGGTACACGGAAAAGAAGGCATACATAGGATCACGAATAATACCTTTTATTTCATTTTTTAAGACATGTAAAAACATTGTTTACACCCCACTTTGACGTACAGCATATTCTTGGAACTTCGGTTTTGCATAGAAATAGTACAATGCAATTCCTCCGACAATTAAATACCCTAAACTGGCATAAAACTTCCAAGTAACTTCGGCGTTTTCAAAACTAACGTTTAATAGTTCAAGCGCACCGTTAACTGGGTTTAAGAGATTGATTACTTCCCAGAATGTTCCTTCAACTAGTCCTAGATCAAACAGGATGGTTGGAATCATCAGGATGAAAGCAAAGGAAATGACACGCATCAACATTCTTGTAAAGTCTTTCGTTGTATACGACATACAGATACCGATAACGGTATGTACTGCCGTAGAAATTAGGATTGCTAAAAAGATGAAGAAATAGTTAATTACAATATCGGACAGGAACGTGAATGCAAGAATGATGAGTCCAGATGAGAAGATGTTGTGTGCGGTATTGGAAATGATTTTCGCTAACAGCAGTTCGTCTTTGGTCGTTGGTGTAACGAGCAGAGTTGAAATGGTTGATTCACTCTTTTCAAAATACATAATTGCACCAACGTACATTAAGGACATCATCGTTGCATCAACAAGTAATACAAGTGGTAATAATGTAGGTAGTAAGTCATCACCGATAAAGTAGAGGAATGCCGCCCAGATGATTGCGACCGCAAAACTGATACTAGTGACATTGTATTTGTGTAGTCGTTGCAGCTCGCCTTTTACAAGTAGAAGTAATCTATTCATCAGCTAAACTAACTCCGGTGACTTTGATGAAGATGTCGTCGAGTGTTGTTTCACCACTGTGAATGGTTTCGATTTCTTTGGTTTGTAAAAGGTCGAGGAATTCTTTGTTTTTCCCAATTCCGTCCATTGGGAATTCTTTACGGACTGTTTGCCCGTCTTCTTTGTATTCTAAATTCATGGATCGTTTTCCATACTTGATTTTCAAATTACGAGGGGAGTCCATTTCAATAATTTTTCCATCAACGATGAATGCGACACGATCACACAATTGATCAATGTCAGACATAATGTGAGATGTGATAAAGACGGTTCCACCGTTATCACGGAATTCTCGTACCATATCTTTTAAAATCATCGCATTCTTCGGATCGAGACCATTGGTTGGCTCATCCAAGAACAACATGTCGGGATCATTGAGCATAGCACGGACGAAATTTAAACGTATTTTCATTCCCTTACTATACTCACCAACCATTTTATCGCGGTCTTCCCATAACCCTACACGTTTCATTAGTTTCTCGATATCTGCATTTTTTTTGTAGAGTTTCATGAAAAACTCCACATTTTCCATCGCCGTCATTTTTGAGAAATGAATCGGCATTTCAAAACTTACACCGATGTTTTCATAAAAATCATCTTTAAATTCCGTAATGCTTTTTCCGTCGTAATAAATACCACCTTCAAAGTCCTCTAGTACTTTAATCATGACTTTTTGTGTTGTACTTTTTCCGGCACCGCTAGGACCAAGAAATCCAAAGATTTCTCCTTTAGCAATATCAAAACTGATGCCTCTAATGGTATCTTCCTGATTTTTTGGATACCGGTATTTCATGTTTTCTACTTTGAACATATTAGTGTACCTTTTCTATACCTTTCTGTAAGATCAATAAGAATTGTTCGATACGGTGGAACATGTGTTCTACATTTAATTCTTTTTGATGTGTAAACTCTGTTAGTGACAGAGTTGTAGTTGTTTCTACAATGAAATCTGCGAGTATGTCGCTATCGATTTCATTACGTATACGCCCGTGTTTCTTATCAATTTCGATGTAGCGTAAGTAATACTCTTTTGCCAATTCTAATCCTCTGCCCATGACTTCGTTAAAAATGTCACGACCACGATCACTCATAAGTTTACGGGTGATCTGAATGTATTTCGGATTGTCCAGTGCAAATTGTAATCCTCGCTGATACAAGATGCGGAAGAGATCAATAAAACTGATTTCTTCAGGATTCTGCAAATCATCTCCAAAATACGATAATTTGTGTTTGGTAATTTCTTGAAATACGTATTTGTATAAGTCAGTCTTATCCTCAAAATACTGATAGAAACTACCACGCGGTATTTTTGCTGTTTTGATAATGCGAGATAACTTTGCTTCGTTGAATGAGTGTTCCGCAAATTCATCGATTGCAGCATCAAATACTCGTTGTTGTTTTTCTGTGTCTAAATTTAAAAATGTATCTTTCGGCAAATTCTATCACCTCCCATATGACAACCTTGTCACTTATAGAATACTCCTCTTTAAATCAAATGTCAAGAAAAATATGACATGGTTGTCATAATAGGATTATTTTGTTTTATTTTCACATACATAATGATATAATGTGATGTGATGGGAGTGATATATATGGAGTTAATTATTTTATTAGTAGTATACACGTTTATCATTGGAGGATTCTTATTTGATACGTGGCTAACATATCTAAATTATAGCAATCGCAACGCCCCAATTCCTGAAGAAGTAAAAGATGTGCACGATCAAGAGGACTATAAAAAGTGGTTGGAATATACCATGGAAAAAAATCGATTTGCGATGGTTGTAAAGACAATCAATGTGATAATTTTTGTTTCATTATTAAGTTTGGGTATCTTTGTCTGGTTCAAGGATCTTTCTGAATCGTTATTTAGTAATTATCGCTTGCAAATCTTATGGTTCATGTTCTTGTATTATCTAGTATCTTTTGTTCTTGGTATCTTCGTTTCATACTACAATACATTCAAGATTGAAGAAAAATTTGGCTTTAACAAGACTACAATCAAAACATTCGTTCTAGATAAAATCAAAGGATTTATTATCGCCATTATCTTAGGTGGTGGATTAATTTATCTATTGCTTGTCATCAATTCAAATGCAGGTAATCTGTTTTTCCTATATGCATGGCTTTCACTGGTAGCGATTATTTTTATTGTTAATATCTTATATGTACCTGTCTTTGTTCCTTTATTTAATAAGCTAACACCTCTTGAAGAAGGAGAACTATCAAAGGCAATTCACGAGTTTGCCAATTCAGTAGGTTATGAAGTGGCGAAAATTAGTGTTATGGATGCATCGAGACGTTCGACAAAACTCAATGCTTTCTTCTCAGGTTTTGGGAAGTTTAAAAACATCGTTTTGTATGATACGTTAATCGAAAAAATGTCTACCGAAGAAATTGTAGCTGTCTTAGCACACGAGATTGGACATAACAAATTCAAACATGTCTGGTTTAATCTTGCAGAAACTGCAATCCAGTTCCTTATATATATAGGGGTATTTGTTATGGTATTAAATAATAATGACTTTTCAACCGCATTTGGATTTAACACCTCACACTTTGGATTTTCAATCATTCTCTTCGTCATCTTATTAGAACCGGTTAATATTCTGTTTGGTATGTTCTCAATGACATTCTCTCGAAAACACGAATATCAAGCGGATGCCTATGCAGCAAACAACTTAAAAAAAGAACCGATGGTAACGGCTCTAAAAGTATTGAGTCGTGCAAATTACTCAAATTTAACCCCTCACCCTCTATACGTGAAGATGTATTATAGCCATCCACCAACGGTTGATCGTATCCGTGCAATCAATAAAATTGAGACATAATATATAATATAAGGATAAAAAAATATAAACCAATAAAATCAATTTCTTAATAAAATTAACTAGGAAATTGATTTTTTTAAAAAAAAGATTAATATTTTTAATAAAGATACTTGACATATGTTTTTTTATGGTATATCATTAGGTTGTAATTAAGAAAATTAATGCCGAAATTAAAAAAATTAATAAAGGACGTGATATAGTTATGAAATATGAAAAAGTCCTTCAACAAATTGAAAATGGAGAGATAACTTCTCAAGAAGGAATGAAGTTGTTGTATCCAGTGTCAAATCAAAAAATCGGGAAACGGGCTCACTTCATTAAATTAAAGATCCACGTTCCTGAAGAAGGAAAAGGAGTTAATACCTTCTTACGAATCCTCTTCGCTTTACCCATTCCAATGATATTCGCAAGATTAGGAATCCGGTTAGCAAATCGATTTGTAAAAGATGAAGATGTTGATTTCAAAGAAATAGGTAAATTGTTGAAGTATTCCAGAAATACCCGAGTACATGTAGACAGTAAAGACGCTCAAGTAGATATACGAATTGTGTAGGAGGAAGATTAGATGAACAACGTTATCGGTGAATGCCCAATCTGTAAAGGTGATTTAATTGTTTCAAAATTAAGCTGTAACCATTGCGGTACAGAAATCAGTGGGAAATTTAAACTATCAAAATTTAATTACTTATCAATCGAACATTTATACTTCATAGAAGTCTTCATTAAAAATCGCGGAAGTATCAAAGCCATCGAAAAAGAACTAGGGATTTCATACCCAACCGTTAAGAAAAACCTCGATGAAGTCATTGTAAGCTTAGGATACGAAGTGGATGATGAAGAAAAGGCGAATAAAGCAGAAGTCTTCAAGAAGCTTGAAAATGGTGAAATATCAGCACTCGAAGCAGCCAAACTATTAAAATAGGAGGTACCACTATGTGGACAATAAAAACAGACGAAATATATAACTATTACGAAATTAAAAAAGAAGAAGAAAAATATATATTAGAAGCAGACAGTCGTAAAAAAAAATATAACAAATAATAAAACAATCGAAAGGAAGAT
The DNA here is from genome assembly GCF_014023125.1 of Candidatus Xianfuyuplasma coldseepsis. Taxonomy (GTDB): domain Bacteria; phylum Bacillota_I; class Bacilli_A; order Izemoplasmatales; family Izemoplasmataceae; genus Xianfuyuplasma; species Xianfuyuplasma coldseepsis. Next base: position 623,138 of record NZ_CP048914.1, on the reverse strand, counting down.
AAAATAATGGATGACAAATTAAGAATCTTAGAAATGATCGAAAAGAAAACAATTACTGCTGCCGAAGGTGCAGAACTGCTCAAAGCTCTTGATAAAAATGAAGACAAAACTGTATTGAAACCGAAAAAAGAAGCATTCAAAATGTTCAAAGTGAAAGTATTAAGTGCAGATGGTGACAAAGTAAATGTCCAAATTCCTGTAGAATTTGCAAAAGTCGCATTACGTAGCGGCAAAGGATTTATGAAAGTAGACCAAATTGAAGACCTTGACTTAGACATTGAACAGCTCTTAGAAATGATTGACAGTGGAATGTTAGGTAAATTGGTTGAAGTTGAATCAGCAGACGGCGATTTTGTTGAAATCGTAATCGAATAATTTTCCCTTTCCAAGAAGGTCCGGTAGGACCTTTTTTTTTACCCACAAACCATCTTTATTATGTTATAATGGGTATAGCAGCATCATTCCAACAAGATCGAGTCAGCACATCAAGGAGTGGACAGAATGGTTGAAAAGAATGAATACTATGCAGTTGAGTTCGTTGACATGACACATGATGGAATGGGTGTATGTAAGGTAGATGGGTTCCCAATCTTTGTACCCAACGCTTTAAAAGGCGAAAAAGCGGATATCAAGGTTGTAAAAGTTAATCAAAGTTTTGGCTTTGGTCGACTGATTGAGATCACACACAAATCACCATTTCGCAAAGAACCAATATGCGATCATTTTTCAGAGTGTGGTGGTTGTAATTTAATGCACATGAATTATCAAATGCAACTGGACTTTAAAAAACACCGTGTCAAAGAAACCCTCCGTAAACTAGGTAAAATCCATACGTCTGTTAAGGATGCTGTTGGGATGTTAAATCCATACTATTATCGCAATAAAACAGTTGTACCATTTGGAGAAGAAAACGGCAAGATGATCGCCGGTTTATACCGTAAACGAAGTCATGATATTATTGATATGAAACGTTGTTATATCATCCCGAAAATCACTACTGATATTGTTAAGTTTTTGAAGAATATTTTTGAAGAGTTAAACATTCCTGCGTATAATGAAACCGTTGGAGTTGGTGTTGTTCGTCATGTACTGATACGAAACTCATACAAGTACGATGATATTTCAGTAACTATCGTTACGCTAACACCAAAACTTCCTAAAAAAGAACTCATTGTTAAAAAACTAGTATCACGATATAAAAATATCGTATCTGTTGTCCATAACTTTAATCCCGATAATACGAATGTTGTACTTGGTAAGAAAAGCAAAGTCCTATTCGGAGACGATTTCATTCGCGATGAAATCAATGGGGTTGAATTCAAAATTTCTCATCGTTCATTCTATCAAATCAATCCAGCACAAACCGAAGAAATGTACAGAAAAGCGATTGAATATGCAGATTTAACAGCAAATGAAGTGATCATTGATGCATACTGTGGTATCGGTACAATCGGTTTATCCGCAGCCAAATATGCGAAAACAGTCCTTGGTGTTGATGTAGTGAAATCTGCCATTGAAGATGCAATGGAAAATGCGAAAAACAATAACATAACCAACGCAAAATATGTGGCTGGTAAAGCAGAAAAAGTGATTAAACATTGGAAAAACTACGACGTCGACGTTCTCTTCATTGATCCACCACGTAAAGGGTGTGACAAGGATTTCCTAGAGACCATAGTTGAGATGAAAATTCCCCGTGTAGTATATATATCTTGCAATGTTTCAACACTTGCTAGGGATTTAAACTATCTGCAGTCACAAGGGTATGAAGTTCTTGAAGTTACGCCATTTGACATGTTTCCTCAAACCTCTCATATTGAGACGGTAAGTAAATTACGATTAAAAAAACAGGATTAGAAATCCTGTTTTTTGATAAATGGACTATGCTATAATAGAATACGAGGTGATCTGATGAAATCCTATCGCAAAGAACTGTGGTTTCAAACGTCAAAACGACGCGAGTTAATCAATATTACCCGTGATGTCGAGCGTTGTTTGGATGAAAGTGGTATTCAAGAGGGACTCGTTTTAGTCAATGCTATGCATATAACAGCTAGTGTATTCATCAATGATGATGAACGAGGACTACACAACGATTTTGAGCGTTTCTTAGAGAAGTTGGCTCCCGAAAAACCATACAACCAGTACGATCACAATGGATTTGAAGATAATGCGGACGCCCACATCAAGCGAACGATTATGGGACGAGAAGTCGTTGTCGCGATTACGGATGGACAACTTGATTTTGGACCCTGGGAGCAGATTTTCTATGGGGAGTTTGATGGAAAACGACGAAAACGGGTCTTAGTAAAAATAATCGGTGAATAACATGAAGAATCCTTTTGTTCAAAATGGTGAAATGTTACCCGTTGCATCCATCAATAGTGTTTTTGTTGAGAATGAAAAGGCCTATGATTTATTCCGTCCCTCACTAATCCTTGAGAAACTGATTGAATACATGAATATGTATGGGTTATATGATATGATTGAGTCAACGTCCGTACTTTATCTGTTTGATCAATTACTACTTCATGATTCAAAGGATATCAAACAAGGAGCTGAAGAACTAGCGGATATGTTTGGCGATCGCTTAGCTAGTGTCCTAACAACACTACTTCAACCATCTGAAATATCGATTAAGAATCGAACTAATTGGAGTTCTGTTCATTGGGATTATTGGAAGACCATACGCAAGATTTATCTAGTTGGTGGCTTGACATCACCCTTACTTACCCAGCGATTTTATCAGCGTATTCAACGTGCATTTGAGCAAAAAGACATTGAAGATGTCACTGTGACCTTTATCGAAGGGTCGCAAAATATGGGAACTAGGGGATTGGCATCCATAACAAAGAATGGTGATTACATGTTGTTTGATTTTGGCCAAACTAAAATCAAACGAGCACGAGTTTTAAAAGATCGTAATACAACGATAATTGAAAGTTATCTTGATCCAGTGGATGCGAAATATTTATATTATAAGAACACGAGCAAAGCGACATTAGTTGAAACCGCATCTGAATTGGATGGGTATATCTGTAAAACCATTATCGATGCCATTCATGAAACTGGTTTTACTGGAAACAAGATCTATATGTCTATTGCAAACTATGTATCACAAGGTGCCATATATAGTGCACGAGGTGGGTATGGGAAATTGGCTTATATAGGGGAAAACTATCAACAGCATTTGGAGCAGAAATTGGCTGAAATGTTGAACAAACAAGTGACAGTACGCCTGTTTCATGATACATCGGCTATGGCCCTGTTATTCCGTCACGAACCACATACTGCAGTAATTTCACTCGGAACAGCATTTGGGGTTGCATTTCCCCATGATTCCGTGTATAGTTAATACTTGAGTTTTAAGAAAGAAGGTGTTCCAATGGAACCTTTATTAGAAAAACAGCAAACCATTTTACTCACCATTAAGCGATTAGGAATTAATGGTGAAGGAATTGGATATTATAAGCGCAAAGCCGTTTTTGTTCCAGGTGCAATACCCCCAGAAGAAGTGATTGTTCGGATTACAAAAGTGTCCGATAAGTATGCCGAGGGAGAAATTGTTAAGTTTAATATCAAAGCGGCGAAGCGAGTGAAACCGTTTTGCAAACATTACTATCAATGTGGTGGATGTCAATTACAACATGTTGCATATGATGAACAACTCTTATTAAAAGAAGAGATGCTTCAACAAGCCATTGAACGCTATAGCAATGTGGATGTAGCATCCATTACGTTTAATGATATGGTCGGCATGAATACTCCTCGTCATTATCGCCATAAAGCTCAAATGCCTGTAGAGAATACAAAGCATGGGATTACTACGGGGTTATACAAGGTGAACTCCAATGATCTTGTACCAATTATAGACTGTCCTGTACAAGCAGAGCATATCAACCTTGTAAATCAACGCATTCTTGAAATATGCGATACGCACTCCATTTATGCATTTGATCCAAAAACAATGCGTGGATTATTACGTTATATTGTTACTCGTGAATCGCATCATACTGGAGAAATACAAGTAACCTTAATTATCACGATATTTAATAAGGCCCTTCATCAGGTAGCTCAAGATATCCTCCAATTACCCAATGTTGTGAGTGTCGGTATATCAAAAAATCACGATGTCAAAAACATTGAGATTTTTGGCGAAGATGTGGAGATTTTAGCAGGGAAAAACACCATAGCTGAAGGAATTGGAGATATCCAATATGACCTTAAACCTAAAGCCTTTTATCAGTTGAATCCAAGTCAAGCGATACAACTATATTCCTATGTGAAATCCTTACTAGATTTTGACACCGATCAAACCATTATTGACGCATATTCTGGAGCTGGTGCCATCAGTATGTATCTTGCCCCTTATGCCAAACGAGTGATAGGTATTGATTCCAGTAAAGAGTCGATATATAGTGCTCTACATAATCGAAAAATTAACAAATTTGATAACGTTGATTTTATCAATGGTGAAGTCAAAACTGCACTTCCCAAATTGTATGACAAAGGTATTACTCCAGATGTGATTATTATTGATCCACCGCGCAGTGGATTGGATAATAAGACATTGGATCTTCTCACAAGAAAACCAGTGAGTAAAGTCATCTATGTCTCATGTAATCCTAGTACATTAGGAAAAAATCTTAAAGTACTAACTCGCAAGTATAAAGTCTTGTCTGTAACGCCATTTGACATGTTCCCACATACATCTCACATCGAATCTGTGACATTATTGGTTAAAAAGTAATGGATTTACACATTCCGATATCATTGCAGCCATTTATTAACCAGAAGACTATCAGTGAAAATACGACTGGTATGACAGGTGCTAGGATTATTGAATCGGATGATATAATCATTAAAATTGAACAATATCACCATGAATCGAAACGAGAAATCGAAACCCTACGATTTTTACAAGAGAAAGTACCAGTACCTACACTCATTGATTATCTAGTTGAGAACAATACAAGCTACATCGTAATGTCCAAATTACGTGGAAAAATGGCGTTTGAAAAACCATATATATCGAACCCTGATGCACTAATTAAACATCTTGCTGAAGCGATTAAACGTTTATGGACTATTGATATAAAATCCTGTCCAATACAAAATCGTATTCAGGATAAGTTAATATACGCCAAACATCTAATCGATACCAATCAGATACACCGTGAAGAGATTGATTACTCGTGGTTAAAAAATGATAATATTAAATCAGTAGAAGAGTTATATGAATGGTTATTAGTAAACCAACCAGAAGAGGATCTTGTATTCACCCATGGAGATTTTTGTTTACCAAATGTATTATTCACTGAAAATCAACTTGTCGGTTATATTGATCTAGGACGTGCAGGAGTTGCCGATCGATATCAAGATATTGCACTTTGTGCCCGAAGCTTATCTTATAATCTAAGTGTTAAACTAAATGATCAAATCATTATGAAATTCTTACAAGAATTTAAGATTCCAATAAAATGGGATAAAATTATGTATTATATAATTCTCGATGAATTGTTCTAAAAAATCGACGAAATTTCGTCGATTTTTTTATTTACCCTGATTCGCATAAAAGGCTACTCTAAAATCTCAATAATAGTTTTCCACAAAACTTATCCACAACCTTGGATAAAATGAATTCATTACCTAAGGTATCGATTCACTCTCGTGTATGAATATTCCATATCAGACGTTGACATGTGGAAAAAACTGAATTATAATGAGTATGAAATCAGTGAGTAGGTGGTCATATATGGGTGTTAGATTAGAACAAAAAGAGCAAACAAGAGAAAGAATTATTGACAAAACAACACAGTTAGTGCAAGAAAATGGCTTTGTTGGGATATCTACTAAGGATATCTCTAAGAATAGTGATGTGTCGCAAGGAACTATATTCTTACACTTCAAAACAAAAATCAATTTACTTAACACGATACTGTATAGCAATGTAGATAACTTTGAAAAGGACCTAATAGAGCAGTGCAACGCTAATCAATCAACGGATAATTTTGTGCGAAATTTCCTTGATGCAATTAGTCTATATGAAGGAATTTTATCACGAGCATACAAGGATTATAGTTATCTAGATGATCCCTTGCAAAAACAATTAGATGACTTAGATACATTGATAAAGAATAAGTTTTATGACAATATTAAACACAATCGGTCAACGAATTTAAACATTGTTGATACTTTTACATTAATTGACGCATTTATTTCACAGATTAAGCAATATCTATTAGAGAAAAACGTCTATACAAAGGCGAATTCAATTATTCGACAACGACGTGGTAGAATTACAAAATTATACAGAATGTTATTTGGAGAAGAATCATGAATATCTCCTTTCGTAAAATTTCAGAAAAAGATATAAATCAAATTATTTTTTGGATTAGACAGCCACATGTGAGTGAATTTTGGTATTCAGCAAAGGAAAAAAGTGATAAAGAACTATACGAAAAGTATACTAAACGTATAGAAAATGATAGAATTTTGACATTATTGATCCTTTTTGATCAAAAACCCATCGGTTTGATACAATCATATTACCTAGATGATACATCCATGTTCAACATTGACCACTTGGCAAAAGGTATTGATTTATTTGTTGGTGAAATTGATCAAATTGGATTCGGTTATGGACAAAAGTTACTACTTCAGTTTTTACACGAATATATATTTAGTGATCCATCTGTTAAATATGCATGTATCGATCCTGAAGTTCGAAATGAACGGGCTATACATGTGTATTCCAAAGTGGGATTTCAAATCGTTAATACTGCCATTGATAAAGTGTCAGGTCTGAAAACTTGCTATATGGTACTTAGTCGCGATCGTTTTCTAAACGAATAAAAAAGGCCTATTTTAGGCCTTTTTAGTTGTATCACGTTCAATTAGATTTACGGGTAATACTTGATGTACTTCCTCAAGTTCTTTCTTTTGAAGGAGTGTTTTAATGATTTTCATAGATACTTTTCCGAAATCATCAATTGGTTGTGCTATGGTTGTGAGTTTTGGTACAAGTACTCCCGAGAGTTCAATATTATCAAATCCAATTACTTGTACGTCTTCTGGAATGTTATAACCGAGTTTTTTAAGAGCACTTATAGCGTATAATGCGATGATATCACTTGAACAGAAAATTCCGTCTACGTCTGGGTGCTTTTTAATGAACATTTCGATATCATTGATATCGGGATTTTTGAAGTCTAAATCAAAACTGTACGCTTCAATATTGTGTTCATCAACAACTTGATAAAACCCCCTTGCCCGGTCTACCACTGTAATCAGATCGCTTGGTCCACGGAAGTGTATGATTTTTTTCGCTCCATTCTCGATTAACTTTCTTGCTGCAAGTTCTCCACCTCGAACATTATCACTTGTGATGGAAGGTACGGTACTGTCGATGATGTGATCAATTGTTAAAATTGGAATGTTTAGTTTCAGATAGGATTTAGCACTTCGAGTGTTTGCTGTTAGGATCAATCCGTCAATGTTATACTGATTCAAGACATTAAGATACTTTTTTTCCAACTCCGCATCATCTTTGGAGTTGAAGATCATTAGTTTATAACCCTCTTGGGTGACAGCATCTTCGATAGCTTCAATAAGCTCACCGAAAAAATAGGTCGAGATATGGGGGACGATAAGTCCGATAATCTTTGATTTTTTCCGAAATAAAGAACGAGCCAGCTCATTGGGAACATAACCTAGTTCTTCAATCGCTTTCTCGACTAAATGTCTGGTTTCGATGTTGACATATCCAGTATTATTGATAACTCTAGAAACCGTTGCAACACTAACATTTGCTCGTTTGGCGACGTCTTTAATAGTTGGCATAACATCACTCCTAACTAAAGTCATTATATTATACTATAAGTCTTTTGTAAATGAATTAGAGATGGTATAATACCAGTGATTGGAGGAGATAGCTATGAGCATACATACAAACATAGAAAACCGAAAACTATTTATCTATCAAGTTTATGTGCGAAGTCACACACAAGAAGGAACATTTAAAGCATTTAACAAAGACCTTGATCGCATTCAAGATTTAGGTGTGGATATGGTTTATTTCATGCCGATTCATCCGATTGGACAAAAACGAAAAAAAGGTCCATTAGGGTGTCCATATAGCATTCAAGACTATCGTAAAATTAATCCGGAATATGGTACCCTAGAAGATTTTAAAACGACAGTTAATGAAATTCATCAGCGTGGGATGACGGTTATGATTGATGTGGTATACAATCATACATCACACGATTCCGTGTTACTCGAACAACACCCGGAGTGGTTTATGCATGATGAAAAAGGGCAACTCACCAGTAAAGAACCAGGATGGTCCGATGTCCAGGATTTTGATTACCAAGCTGGGGGAGAAGCGCTAGTGCGCGAATTGATTGATACACTTCTATTTTGGATCGATCAAGGTGTTGATGGATTCCGCTTTGATGTAGGTAGTTTCTTACCAATGGATTTCTTACAACAAATGGAGCTAGAGGTTCGAGCTAAAAATCCAAACATTGTTTTATTAAGTGAAAGTGTTCATGGGGGATATTGTCGTCATATGCGAAGTAGAGGCTTCCAAGTACTTAGTGAATCTGAAATCTATCAAGCGTTTGATATGGCTTATGATTATGACATCCAACCATTCTTTGAAGCATACTTAAATGGTGAAGGTACACTGAATCGTTATCTAGAAGAATTATTACGACAAGATGAAATCTACCCTCAAAACTATATTAAAATGCGGAATCTAGAGAACCACGATTTCGGTCGTTTCGCCATGTATGTGAAAGAAGACTCGGTTAAAATAGACAACTGGACAGCGTTTGTGTTCTTTGCTCGTGGAAGTGTCATGATGTACGCTGGAGAAGAATGTAGTGACGATCACAAGCCTTCTTTGTTTGAAAAGGAAGATGTCAATTGGAGTGGACGCAATATTAGTGATCTGGTGAAAGCGTTAGTGCCCATTAAGAAAATGGATGCAGTAGCTTACGGTGCGTTGCGCATATATCCCCAATCCAAAGATGTTATTGTTATGTCTTACAAACATCAACAAGAGACCATTGTAGGAATCTTTAACGTTGGAAATGAAACAGGAGATATTTCTTTGAATATTGCCGATGGTACCTATCAAAATCTATTAGCAGATGATTCAATTATTGTATCAAATAAACAACTTACTCTCACAAAGAAACCACGAATCTTTAAGATTAAATGAAACGTTTATTGATTTTCGTATCATCTGCCATAGCAATTGTTCTACTTAGTTCATGTAAACAAGAAGAACTTGATTATTCTGACTTTGAGGACAACATCATTGCAACCTACTTTCAAGCCGAAACCCTGAGTAATAATCGCTATATTTTATATTACTATGACTCCACCGATGACGCATCAAATACGATCAAAAACGACGTCCTAACATTTATAGAATCGTATAATGACTTACCACTATACATGGTTGATGCGTCTGCTAATCCGAATGTGACATCTGATTTTGGTGCCTATGTTGATGAACCGATTGTATATGTTGTATCACACCATGAACCGCTTGAAACCTATACCGGTAGTGATGAGATTACGACCTTTATCTCATCGTACTCATCAAAGGAATGGACCTATGATGCATTTGACAATCAGCATCTATCAAACATAAATGACGCACTAACTATTAATAATAGTGATTATCTTCTTTATGTTTATGATCCTAGTGATGAGCAAGCTATGTCCTTGCAAGAAGCATTCTTAAAGTTTGCCTTCACCAAAAGTATCGAAGATATCTATTTAATCGATCATACAACTATAGAGACCATCCCTGATGAGTTGGATACTATCTCCATGGGAAATCCAATGATTCTCCTCATGTCCTACGGTGTATATGCAGAAGAATACTATTTAGGCAGTGATGAGATCACGCAGTATATGAATATTGTTGGCGATGGCGATATCTATACATCATTGAACACCCTTGATTATGACGATTTCATCGACCATCATCTGACAAATTTTGGTGATACATTAACGATTACCGATGATCTACATCTTGAATATTATTACAGTCCTTATTGTTCTCACTGCAACTCGATTAAGACAAAGATGTTGTCATTCTTATACTATTTAGATACGGTTCCGTACTATCTAATTAATACCTCTAGTGCGGTTGGACTCGTCAAGATTGATGACTTTATGGGGACGCCAAGCTTATATGTTATATACAATGGAGAAGTCGTAGAGTCCTATATAGGTTCTGTACAAGTTCCCAACTTCATTGATGATTATCGTCAAGGTATTATTGATTTTTCAACCTATCAGTGAACAAAACCACAGTGTGGTTTTGTTTTCATATGCTATAATAGAAGTGGTGATATTATGAAACAAACAGTAACCGTAATTGGAGCTGGACTAGCTGGCTCAGAAGCAAGTTATCAACTTGCAAAACGCGGTTTTAATGTACATTTATATGAAATGCGACCAACAACCTTAACCCCTGCTCATAAAACCGGCGATTTTGCGGAGTTGGTTTGTTCCAACAGTATGCGTTCCAATAGTTTGGAAAACGCTGTGGGATTATTAAAAGAAGAAATGCGGATGTTGGATTCGATTATCATTCGTACAGCAGATGAATCTCAAGTACCTGCTGGAGGTGCTCTCGCAGTAGACCGTGATATCTTTAGTCAAAAGATCACTAATCAAATACGACAACATCCCAATATTACCGTCATTGAAGAAGAACTCAAGACGATACCAGATGGTCCTGTTATTATCGCAACGGGTCCCTTAACCAGTGACGCATTAAGTCGCGCAATTAAAGCGTTAATTCATGAAGACTATCTATACTTCTTCGATGCCGCTGCACCAATTATTGAGTTCGAATCGATTGATATGTCCAAGGCGTATAAAAAGAGCCGTTATGATAAAGGTGAGGCGGCTTACATTAATTGTCCGATGACAAAAGACGAGTTTGATGCATGGTATGATGAATTAATTACAGCCAATGCCGTAACCTTAAAAGACTTTGAACTCAAAGTATTTGAAGGGTGCATGCCTTTTGAAGAAATGGCAAGAAGAGGACGTCAAACACTACTATTTGGTCCAATGAAACCCGTTGGTTTGGAACAACCCGATGGAACAAGACCCTACGCCGTTGTCCAACTTCGTCAGGATAATATGGCTGGTACATTGTACAATATTGTTGGCTTTCAAACCCACCTTACCTTTGGTGAACAAAAACGTATAATCCGGATGATTCCCGGATTAGAAAACGCATCGATTGTACGCTATGGAGTAATGCATCGTAATACCTTCATTAATAGTCCAAAACTATTAACGAGAAACTATCAATTACGGGATAATCCAAATATGTACTTCGCTGGACAGATAACTGGAGTTGAAGGATATGTTGAGAGCGCGGGAAGCGGACTGCTTGCTGGAATCGCATTGGCACGCCAATTGGATGGAAAGCCTGAGATAATCTTTCCTGAACAAACGATTATCGGTAGTGAATCCTACTATATATCCCATGCAAGTATATCCAGTTTCCAACCGATGAATGCCAATTTTGGGATCTTAGCCCCACTCGACTTTAAACACAAGAAGAAAGAACGAAAAACCCTATATAAAGAGCGCTCATTAGAAATCATGAACAACCTGATCCGACAATTGGAGGAATAATGATGGAACTTCAAAAGTTGAAATTAGACAAATTTACGACATATAATGGCTACAATATGCCAGAAGATTTTCATGTGCCATTAACGCAATCGGACAATCCCCAAGTCTTCTTTGTCTTTCTTCATTCGTTTGAAGAACTCAATCGATACACCAATATGATACGCAATAATCAAACACATAAAGATAATCGAATTTTCTATATTTATAGACGTGGACAAAAATCGTTTCATCGAGACCACATTGCCGCATTTGCTAGACGTGCACCATTTTTAAAACGTAAAGCACCCATGCTTTGTCGGTTAGATGATACATATAGTTGTTTCACCTTCATGGTGAATCTGTAGGTGATTTTGTGGACAATCAAACCATTATTGAATCCTTCACTGATTATTTAGAAGGAGAACGAAACTACAGTACGCATACGTTAACATCCTATCTCACGGATATTGATCACTTACTGCAGTTTCTAAAAAATGAGAACTTTGGTGATTTGGAGCATGTCTCGCCCCGAATTGCTCGTTTTTACACGGCAACTCTCCACGAACACTATCAACCCAAATCCATCGCTCGAAAAATATCGAGTTTACGAACGCTGTATCAATTTCTACAAGGTGAAGAATGGATAAATGAAAACCCATTTATGGATATTGAGTTACCCAAAGCAGGCAAAAAACTACCACGATTTATCTATCCCGACGAAATCGAAGCACTGTTCCAATCCATTGATACATCCACTGTTTTAGGAAGACGTAACTACCTCATCTTAGAGTTTCTATATGGTACCGGATGTCGAGTTCAGGAGTTGTGTGATGTCAAATTAAGTGACATTGATTACTTCCAAGATGTAGTGTTACTCCATGGAAAAGGATCAAAAGATCGTCTTGTACCACTGCACAAACGTTTGATTGATCAACTCACTGACTATGTATTAACTACGCGTAAAGACCTACTTAAGAAAGAACATAATCCGTATCTGATTCTCAATCATCGTGGTAAACCAATTACCCCTAGAGGGGTTCGGATGATTATTCACAAGATATTACTAGAATCCGGTGAGAACCTTAATCTTTCGCCACACACCTTACGCCATACCTTCGCAACTCATTTATTAAACAATGGGGCGGATCTCCGCAGTGTCCAGGAATTACTCGGTCATGAGCATTTATCCAGTACCCAAATCTATACGAAAGTGTCCAAGGAGACCTTAAAAGAATCGTATATGAAGGCCCATCCTCGAGCAAAACGAAAATGACAATTGAAACCAAACGATTATACATTGTGCCGTCAACCATGAAGGATACCGCTGATATCCTTAAAATCTTATCCGATGAAGAGACGATGAAGTTCTTCGTCGAAGGAACCTATGTTCAAGAACAAGTTGAAGGAATTTTGATGAAGAACGAACAAAAAGTAGAACATTATTCCATTGTCTTAAAAGAGACCAATAAAGTTATTGGGAAGATTAGTTTCCATCCGTGGTTCATGAAACGAACATATGAAATGGGTTGGATCATGAACAAAGACTTCACCAATCAAGGTTACATGTCTGAAGCAACAAAAGCCGTGCTGAAATACGGTTTTGATACCCTTAAACTGCATCGAATCATCGCCACATGTCAACCGGAAAACATCCCATCTAAGCGCTTATGTGAGAAATTAGGGATGCGTCTTGAAGGAACCTTTAGACAATGTATCTATGTCAAAGACAATGAGTGGTGGGATGAGTTATTCTATGCCATATTATCCGACGAATATAAAAAAGAAATGAGATGATCTCATTTCTTTTTTTACTTACCGCTATCCCCATAGTTGGCGAGTACCCGAGCACTCGGATCGTTCACGTCACAACCATCCCACTCTTTATTTGGCATCCAGTAACCGGGAATCAAATGACCATGACTAGGATAGTACATTTCAAAAATTTCCCGATAGAGTAAGGCCTCTTTACTAATAAGTTCTGGAGTAAAGTGTTTCTTTTTGATATTAAAGTCTTTATCACTGTACGACTGTTCAGCGAACGCTTTCAGTTCATCAACCAAACTATGTCCAACCGCATCACTAAATGCGGCTTTTTCACGATATACAATATCACGTGGTAGCCACGATACTTCAAAGGCTTTACGTAAAAGGTATTTTCCCATTTTGTATTTGTTCATTTTATATAGAGGTGATATCCGTAAAACATACTGAACAAAAGCAAGATCAGCAAATGGTACTCGAGCTTCTAAACTATTTGCAGCAAGACATCGATCTGCCCGAAGGACATCGTATTGATAGAGTTCTCTAATACGTTTTAAGCTCTCGTCTTGAAACGCTTTAGGCGTAGGAGCAAAGTCGGTGTATTTGTACCCGAATAACTCATCACTTACTTCGCCCGTTTGAAGGACTTTTATATCTGTATGTTTATGGATGTAGGAACTGAGTAAATACATCCCCATACTGGCCCGTATTGTCGTGATATCATACGTCTCAAGAGCATAGATAACCTCTTTTAAAGAAGATAGAACATCCTCTTTTGTGATTCGTACTTCAGTATGATCACTACCAATATACTGTGCAACTTGCGCTGCGTATTTCAAATCAATCGGATCGGTATCCATACCGATGGCAAAGGTTCTAATTGGTTGTTTGACGTATTTTTGAGCGATTGCACAAACAATACTTGAATCCAGCCCTCCACTTAATAAGAATCCCATCGGCGCATCACTATCCAAACGCTTTGTCACACCAGTAATCAGTTTTTCACGGATATGTTTGATGATGTCTTCAAATGGTTCTTCGTGGAAATCTGTCACCTCATCAATTGTGTGGTATTTGACAAATGCACCATCAATATAATAGTGTCCGGGAGGGAACGGATGGACCTTATCAACGATGTCGATTAATGCTTTGGCCTCACTGGCAAAGATAATCTTATTATCGTCTTTATGATACCCGTAGAAGAGCGGACGGATACCAATTGGATCTCGTCCAGCAATGATGAGACTGTGTTGTTGATCATACAGCACGACGGCAAATTCAGCATCAAGCATCGCAAACATCTCTACCCCAAATTCTTGATATAGCGGAAGAAGAACTTCACAATCGCTTTCGCTTTGATAGGGATACGATGGGTATTGGGATCTGATGCTTTTGTAGTTGTAGATTTCGGCATTTGCAACTAGTGTAATACCATCTTTGGTAAAAGGTTGCATCCCAGTAGGGTCCAAATCCATAATCGCTAGACGATGAAACCCGAATTGGATTGTATCAACGTGGTGTATTTCTACTTGATCTGGACCTCGTTTTTGTAAGGTTATGTGTTTGGTTAGTGCGTCTGTTTTTGGTGAAGTTGAAACAATAATTCCACACATGTTATTCATCTCCTTTAAATAAGTATAAAAAAAGCAGTATTGTCCCCTTGCAGGGACGAATACTGCTTTACAGTTTCCGCGGTGCCACCCAGTTTGCCATATTGGCCACTTTGTTTCTTTCAATCAAAAGAATGTAGTGTGATAACGGTCTACAATCCGGCCGATTCTACTATTATTTCAAATGGCAACTCCTAGGGGTTATACAATCACGTCTTTTTGTCCGGCTTCCACCATCCCGAATTCGCTTGAAACAGGGGCGCAATGTACCTATCCTATTCTTCGTTATTAAGCGCTTAAATAAGCTTCTTTTACTTTTTCATCATTCAGTAAATCTGTGGCTTTTCCTTGGGCAATGATTTTACCAGTTTCCAACACATATCCATAATCGGATACATGCAGTGCGCGATTGGCATTTTGTTCAACAAGTAAAATCGTTGTACCTGCTCTATGAATATCATCGATGATACTAAATATCTCATCAACCAGAATTGGAGCCAGACCCATTGATGGTTCATCCAGAAGTAATATTTTTGGATGACTCATTAAGGCTCTTCCCATGGCAAGCATTTGTTGCTCACCACCACTTAGTGTACCAGCCGTTTGATTGGTACGCTCTTTTAATCTAGGAAAGCGCATATAGACAGTCTCTAAATCCTTCGCAATTGCTTCTTTATCTTTGCGATAATATGCGCCCATTTGAAGGTTCTCTAAGACAGTTAAGTCAGGAAAGACCCGTCGACCTTCAGGGACTTGAGAAATTCCCATTTTGACAATTTGATGAGGTTGATAATCACTCATTGAGTTACCGAGAAACAGAATCTCACCCTCGGTTTGATTTAGAATTTGTGATATCGTTTTTAATATGGTTGTCTTACCGGCTCCATTAGAACCAATTAAGGTGACAATTTTTCCTTCTTCAACATTGAAACTAACACCTTTAATGGCATGTATCACGCCATAATGAACATGAAGGTTTTTAACTTCTAATAACATACTTATTCTCCTAAATATGCCTTGATGACATCTGGATTTTTACGAATTTCAGTAGGTGTACCCTTGGCAATAATCTTACCATAGTCGATGACCACAATGCGTTCACAAATTCCCATTACAAGTTTCATATCATGTTCAATGAGTAGTACTGAAATCTCAAAGCGATCTTTGATTAGCTTAATTGTTTCCATTAGTTCATCTGTTTCCTGGGGATTCATACCAGCAGCTGGTTCATCCAGTAATAAGATTTTCGGCTGCGTTGCAAGTGCACGTGCGATTTCTAACTTGCGTTGCTTACCATAGGGTAAATTCATCGCAAGTTCATCGGCATATCCTTCTAGTTCAAACACTTTTAATAAATCAAAAGACACTTGATCAGCTTTTTCTTCTTCGCTACGATATCGTTTTGTCTTAAAGATGCTATCAAATATGTTGTAGTTCATGTGATTATGATAGGCGACTTTTATATTCTCTAACACTGTCATATTTTTAAACAGACGAATGTTTTGAAAAGTTCGACTGCTACCGAGCATGACAATCTCATTTGGTTTTTTCCCATTGGTTAATTGGCTGTTTAAATGGATTGTTCCTTCGGTAGGGATATAAACACCTGTCAACATGTTGAAAACAGTCGTTTTACCAGCACCATTTGGACCAATTAATCCTACTAACTCATTATCATGAATGGTGATGTCAAACGCATCAACGGCTTTAAGTCCACCGAAGTGGATACTTAAATCTTTTACTTCCAATACAGGCATATGATATCCTCCTTTCAATCAAGATTCATCGATGAATCTATTAGCTTACGTCGTTTCTTAAATGAGAATATTTCTCGTTTTCCCATTAATCCTTGTGGACGATATAACATAATGATAATCAGTAGTGATGAATATGTCAAATATCGATACTGATCAAAATCACGTAATAACTCAGGAACAAATATTAAGATAAAGGCACTAATCATTGTACCGGATAAACTACCCATTCCACCGAGAACTACAACAACAAATATTTCAACGGAACGAATAAAGTCAAAAGATTGCGGATATAGAATCGCTTCTTTAAAGGCAAACATCGATCCTCCAACACCTGCAAACATCGATGCAACAATAAAGCCGAGTAATTTGAACCTGGTAATATTAATTCCGACGTTTTCACTAGCTATTTCATCTTCACGGATGGAAATGATTGCGCGACCATGACGAGAATTAATAAACATATAGATAATGGTTACCACAATCACTGTGGTGAGCAATGCCATCGGAAATGTCATCAATCGAGGAATTCCTTTCAAACCAAAGGTCCCTCCAGTGAATTCTACGTTACGGATAATTAAACGAACGATTTCACCGAACCCTAAGGTCATGATTCCTAAATAATCCCCACGTAATCGTAGTGCAGGAGTCCCCACGAGTAATCCTGCGATACCTGCGGTAATCATGGCTCCGATTGAGCTAATGAAAAAGATTAAATAATCGCTACCAATATGATCCTTAATTTGTATTGCTATTAATCCAGCCGTATAGGCACCTATTGCCATAAATCCTGCGTGACCTAGTACCAACTGTCCTAAGAATCCTGTGGCAATATTTAGACTTGCTGCTAGGACAATCATAATCATAACACTGATTAATAAAAACGTATAATAACGGTTTAATGTTCCAGTTGCGATCAAAATCGATACAACAGCGTAGAATCCAAAGACAATCGCAAAAATCATCCACCGTTCAACGACAACTTTTTTGGTTTCTGTGAAGGCATTTAATAATGCTTGTTTAATGGCATTCATTTTTACACCTTCTCTTTTTTGTTTTTACCAAGCAATCCAGTTGGCTTAAACAATAAGATAATGATTAATAAGGCAAACGCAATTGCATCGGTCCATTCACCAGTTGTGTATGCTTTGGTTAAGTTTTCAATAATACCAATTACATAGCCACCAATCATCGCACCTGTAATATTTCCAATACCACCAAAAACAGCAGCAATAAAGGCTTTTAGACCAGGCATTACTCCCATAGTTGGATACACTTGTCCGTATGTCATGGCATAGAAAATACCACCTAATGCCCCTAGGGCACTCCCGATTGCAAATGTTAAAGATATAATCGTATTCACATTAATTCCCATTAGCAATGCCGCTTCTTTATCTTGCGATACGGCACGCATGGCTTTACCGGGTTTTGTTGTGTGAATAAAAATCCGTAATATAATCATGAATGTGATCGAAAGTCCAATTGTTACCAAGGTTAATCGTGAAACCTCGAATCCAAAGATACTAACGGGTTCTATAGATACAAGAGGTTCCATTTTTCGTTTTTCTGATCCCCATATCAACAATGCAAGATTTTGGAGAAACAAACTCATACCAATCGCCGTAATTAATGCGGATATTCGTGGCGCTTTGCGTAATTTTTTATACGCTAGACGCTCAATGACAATTCCCATTAACGCTGCGAACGACATCGATAGAAGAATAATTACAAAAAATGGTAGTTCCAATATGTTAAATGAATAGGCAAATAAAAACGCAAAATAAGCACCAAACATCATTACTTCACCATGTGCAAAGTTAATTAATTTGATGATACCATACACCATTGTATAACCAACAGCGATTAAAGCATAAATACTACCTGTACTTAATCCGTTTATGATTTGCCGAATAAATAGTTCCATGATGTCACCTCTAATCAAGTGTAAGATAGGGAAGATCTCTCTTCCCTATCAATAATTATCTCTTATGGGTTAACTTTTTTAATAAATGTAAAGTCACCGGATGTAACTTGTAGGATTGTGATTGATTTAACAGGGTCACCATCGTCATTAAAGGTAATTGGTAGATCTGATGTAACTGCACCAGCGTACGATACTGCGCTCAATGCTGCGATAACATCAGCGGAATCCGTAGATCCTGCATCTTCCATAGCTTGTGCCATAACATATACAGCATCATATGCAAGAGCTGCCAAGGCATTTGGTGTTGAACCATATGCTGCTTCATATGCTGCTACAAAATCAACAACCGCATCAGCAGTATCGGATTTTGAGTAATGGTTTGTGAAATAGTTGCCCTCTGCTTCATCCGCATAATCGGCTTCAATTCCATCCCATCCATCTCCACCGATAAATGGAATGTCAATTCCTAACTCATCTGCTTTTTGAAGGATTGGTCCAATTTCAGCTACATAGGCAGGTAAGAATACTACATCGTAGTCTCCTGCTTCAATGTTGGTTAGTTGTGCACTAAAATCAACATCTGTTGCACTAAACTCATATTCATCGTATGCCAATGAACGAGCATCGAACTCAGCCTTGAATGCATCGGCTAGACCGGCACTGTATGGATCATCACTGTTAAACATAACAGCTGCTTTTGTAGCACTTAAATCTTCTGCAGCAAATACTGCAGCAACACTACCTTGGAAACTATCGTTGTAACATACACGGAATACATTGTCTGCTTCGAGTGTAATGTCATCACGAGTAGCAGTAGGTGATAATACGGGTAGTCCATCAGCAATGGCTAAATCTTTTAAACCATCGGTTACTCCACTGAAAGTCCCACCAATTAACGCATCAATTTCATCGTTATCAACTAATTTTCTATACGCGTTAACACCGGTTTCGGCGTCTCCCTCACTATCTTCAGCAAATATTACTAAGTCCATTCCTAATACTCCCCCAGCTGCGTTGATTTCATCTGCGGCTAGTTTTGCTCCATTTTCAACAGCTTCTCCATAGAATGAATAGGCTCCAGTAAGTGGTCCAATTACCCCCAACTTAACTGTGTCTTCCTCACTCTTACAAGCACTTAGTGAAAATGCAAGTACAAACGTTGCGAGTAAAACAAGTACTTTCTTCATAAATCTCTCCTCTTTCGTAAAAAATAATTTTGTAAAAATAATACTATACCTAATTAAAGTAAACAACCCCATTTAAATATGAAAACGATTACATTTAATGAAAATGTTTTCATACACACTAAATTTCAACAACTTGTAGTTGTTATACAAAATAATTATAAATACGAACACTTTATGTTATAATGACGCTATCGGAGGGATTCCTATGAAACTTGCAATTTATGATTTTGATGGAACCTATGTTCACATCCAAACACTCCCATTTCTCTATAAATTATGGAAATCAATGAAAATCAATCAAAAAACTCATCGTTGCATCTGGTCAAAAATAACAATAACGTATCTGTTTCATAAACTTCATTTATGTGGTTTTGACAAGGCGACATTTCGTAGTCATGCAATGGCTTTAACTGCTGATTTATTTTCATCGGTAGATGAAGAAACATTAAACGCATTTCTCCAGAGTTTTCATGATCAAGTACAACCGTTTATATCGAGTGATATTAAAAACCAACTGAAACAAGATAAACAGGAAGGGTATCACACCGTACTTTTATCTGGGAACTTCACAAATATCTTACAACCGTTTCTAACGGATGGTTTTGATACCGTTCTTGGTACCTCATGGATTATAGATGGAAAACGACTAACATCAAAAGAAGTGGACATCATCATTCATAATAAAAAAAGAGAACTCATTGAATCCTCTTTTATAGATGTTGATTACAACAACAGCAAATCCTATGCGGATAGTCATTATGATCTACCCATCTTAGAACTTGTCGGAGAACCCGTGTGCGTAAATCCAGATAAGGAACTACAAACAATCGCTACATCTCGCAATTATAGAATTTGGAAGATATAAAAAACACAACCGCGAGGTTGTGTTTTATTTTTTAACGTTTAACGTCTGCTTTTTCGATACCCATTAACAGTCCCATTTCCGTATAGACAAACTGAACACGGAAGGACTCTGTAACGGTCTCTTGATCTGGTAGTGTAACGGTATAGGTTACGGTGAAGAATGGATCAACCGTGATATCATCGGGTGCATCGATTCGTTCAAAGACAAATACAGCTCCACCATTTCCATTTGCTCGGTAACTCAATAAGGACTCCGGAGCCATCCAATCAGTAAACATTGCTGCGATCATATCATCACTGAATGTAGGATCATTTAACAATACGAAGAACTCTTCGACAAACGGATTCAGAATATCTAAATTGTGTTCAAACATCATTGGTGTCACACATGCATAGGGATCGTTGTGACAGTCGTTATTGGGATCGTAGAACTCAAACATCGGCATGCCATCTACCATCCATAAAATAACGGTAACGTTATGTTGTTTGGTAAAGGTTGGTGTCACCATACTATATGCCATATCATAGAAACCGGGAAGATCGCTATTGGGCATTATCGAGGTAAACTCAACGGTTGCCCCTCGTGGGTTATTGGTTTCAAAGTGATCACGTAAGAATTCCGGAGCTTTTCCCATGAAGTAGTGTTGATTGATTTCTTCAAAGGTCATATCCTGATTGACGAAATCTTGAAGGAAACTGACGAATATATCTTGTATGAGTTGTTCGTCATCAACAACCGTCATAAAGTGACATACGTTTGTTGTAAGGATACAGCCATCAGGATCAACACCTTTGTCTCTGAAGTAAGCAATTGAACCATTGTGATAGACACGAGCTGCAATATCACGATGCACAACACCTTCAGCGTGTAAGGAGGATAAGCGGAATAGGAACGTATTGTCATCAAGATGCTCTACTGTATCAATACTCCACATTAATCCCATCGCCAAGTCTTCTTGACGCATGTCTAACATCCAGAAGTAATCGAGATAATACATTTGTAGTACATCATTTGTGATGTCGGGGTTGTTGTATTCTTGTAAGAATAATTCCATGTAGCTTTCGGCCATCATTGGATCTGTAACAATTTCACAGAAATCACCAATCAAATCACAATCGTTATCTTCTCCACCACCATCAAGGATGTATAAAAGTGGTGTTGTTTGATCGATTCGTTTCATGACTTTAACCGGAACAACTTCTCGCATGGTCTCTTCACCGGAAGTCACATCTACGTGGACTAAGAAGTGGCCATATTCATCCAATGGTTCAACCGTGACAACCGTAATCATTAATCCTTTGGTTAAGTCGTCTTGACGTTGTTCGAAGAACCACGTCATATCCATATCACCAAAATAGATGGCCTGTAAATCATCGTTACTGATTTCAGGATTCAAGTAATCTGATACAAAGGCCGTAAAGGTTTCTGTCACAACATTGATATCAGTCTCTATATGCTCATCGATAAGAGCATCCCATTCTGCGGTGAGTAGGTCGGGACGTTTACGTATCCGTCCAGGACGTTTACGTAAAATGATGTCTTCACCAACCGTGCGGGTGTACTCGACTTCAAATGATCCATCTTCATTAAAGTGTACCGTTTGATATGCAAATACTGCACCATCTGCAAGATCCATATCCCGTTTTACTGCGAAATCTTCGGTTAACATACCACCTAAGTACATATCAGCAAAGTCTTGATTGCTTATTGTTGGATTACCGTAGTCATTGAAGTATGCTTTGAGGAAATCAATCGCTTCTAATCCCATCGCAAATTCGTCATAGGGATTTCCCCATTCGACAACAAATGCACTGGTTTCATAACGAATTCGTCCAGGTCGTTTCCGGATCCAATAGTCAGTTCCGGCCGTACGTGAAAATTCAGCCTCAAACGTACCATCATCAAAGAAGTTGACATTCAATAATTCATATACTGCACCCTCGGCCAAATCTTGAGTCCGCATGTCAGCGAACATATCATCTACCATATTGTTGAAATAATACATCGCAAAGGTTTCATTATCGATGTCTGGATTGCTATAATCATTGAAGTAGGCTTCTAAGAGTAGTTTGGCTTCATCACCAACAAGTGAATCACCATTTTCACAAACATCTTCGATATTGTCACAATCCTCATCAATTCCTTCATCAAATTCTAGATAGAGTGCCATTTCAATTCGATTTACACGCACTTCAATTGTCTCTGTACGTTTTACTCCATTCTCATCAAATTCGAGAACGACCGTAAACTTGTTGTCTTCCATTGGTGTAGCAGATAGTAATGAAATTATCACACCACTTGTTTGATCTTCTTGACGACTCATACCGAAATCGAATAGTGTGGCTTCCATAAAGTATTTCATCTCAAGATCTGCATCACTCATTGTAGTATCAAAGTAATCGAGAATGAATTGATTGAATAACGATGTGAACTCTTCGGTTGTTACTGGAGCATCACAGTCGTCATCAATACCATCACAATCATCATCTGTGTCATCAAACTCTAAATAGAGTGCCATGTCAATCCGATTCACTCGAACTTCAATCGTTTCCGTCCGTTTTGTTCCATCTTCTGTAAATTCAAGAGTGACGTCGTATTTGTTGTTTTCTTTCATCATGGTTGATACAACTGTAATTTGTAATCCATTGGTTAAATCGTCTTGGCGACTCATACCAAAGTCACTGAGCATGTTATTCATAAAATACATCATCTCTAGATCTACATCACTGATGGTAAAATCTAAATAATCAGCAATGAAATCATCGAGTAACGTATTAAACTCTTTTGTGGTAACCGGATCGTCAACGACACATTCATCATCAATGCCATCACAGTCATCATCAATATCATCAAACTCTAAGACAAGTGCCATCTCAATGCGGTTAACGCGAACGGCGACTTCTTCTGTCCGTTGTGATCCGTTCTCATCAAATTCTAGCGTTACTTTATAGTAGTTCGGTTCAATTAGGTCACTGGATACATAAGTGATGACGACGCCACTGGTTTGCGTTTCGGTACGATCCTTAGCAAAATCTGAATCGGGCGCTGTTTCGAAATAACTTGCAACGAGCGCTTCAGTGGTAATCGCTGTATTCAAATAATCACTAATAAATTGTTTGAAGAAATTTTCAAACTCCGTCGCACCCACATCCGCGGGTAGTGTCGGATCATCAATAACGGTCGTCATAAACGATGTAACACGCATGTTTCCATCGACATCACCAATCGTCATCTGTACTTCCATAAATGAAGTTTCCCCAGTCGATCCTTTAAAGGTATAGGTGTCTCCGGTTTGCTCAAATGTTAGTACTGTAAATGAGGTGACACCTTCTGGTAATAAGGTTCCCGCTTTACAAGCATCGATTAAATCCGTATTGGTGATGGAAAATACCGTGTCACACAACTCCGGATCTGCTGCATTTAATGTATTGATGGCATCGATAACGAGTTCTTCGGCAACCGTCTCTGTAATGTCACTTAAATCATCAATCAGACATAATTCATTTGTGGGGTCTTCCCGACATAATTCTTCACTAACTTGTTCCACTACACTTTGTGGAATTAAATCACAACCAGATAGTGTGAATCCTGTCAATAATACAATTCCCAGTAAAACTATTCGTTTCATTCTTGTCTCTCCTTTATTTATACAAATTCTAAATATCTATACTTTTATTATAAGACCTATTTGTGAATATCTAGTGAATTGTCCGTATGATTCTAATTAAGAAAGGAAACTTCTAAATAAGTTTCGTATTCGAACAAAAAAAACACAACCGCAGTTGTGTTTTTAGATTTGTAAGTCTTTTGGAACGTATTTTGTGACATATTCATCGATATCAACATCGGCCTCATAATCAATGGAATCAATATTAAATCCATTGATTTGGAAGAACTCATGAATGAAATCTTTGGTACCTTGTAAAGAGAAGAGGTTCTCTTTTGTAACATGTTCCATTCGATTGGTAACGTCCTCTTGTACCGATGGATCCATTTCCAAGTGATCGAGACGAATTCGTCCTTTGTTGTCTATAATCCGTTGTTCGCCATACACCATATCTTTAAACAAACGATACTTGTGCTCTAAGATGGTTTCATGAATCTTGCGTTCCTTCATCACGTCAAACAAGCAAGCACAGTAGATTGGAAGTTGGGGGATAAATACACTGGCCTTACTCACCACAGCCTTGCTCGATGAGATTAACGCTTCGCCATTGTATTGTTCTTGTAGTTTTTGATTCATTTGATAGGCATGAGCTTCCAAATCTTCCTTGGCCTGTCCCAAACTACCTCTACGGTAGATGTTTTCTGTGGTTGGACCACCAATATAGGTATAAGCAATGGTTTTAAATCCTTGATTTAATACCCCAGCTTCTCCAAATGTATGAACCCAATCAGCCCAATCACTACCACCCATGACATAGACGGTATCCTTCACTTCTTGTTCACTCGCAGGTAGGACTTCTAGTTCATAAGCTGTCATACTCGCGATATCAATTGTGGTTCCAACAACAGGTTCACCAAGGGATTTGATACTTGAACGAACCGTCTCTCCAGTGTTGAAGTTTTTACGTACTCCACTGGCTAAACTATAGACAATCAGATCCAATCCATCAAAGGTGTCTTTAACATAGTTGAGAACTAGTTCCTTGGTCTCGGGACTAAACGCATCCCCTAAGAAATCTTTATGGATATTTCCCGTTTCTTTAGCGAAATGCTGGAAGAACACATTGTTCCAAAAACCTGCGCTTCCCGTCCGTTTTCCGCGTGGAGCGGATTCAAATGATACGTTAACGGTATTGGCGTTTGATCCATAAGCTAAACTAATTCGACTCGCGAGTCCATAACCACTGGATCCGCCGATAATTAAAACATTCTTTGGACCGTCAAATGGCTCCTGTTGTTTCGCTTCGTTAATCTGGTTTTCTAAGGTTATTTTACATCCTTCCGGATGGGCATTGGTAAAGAAATTATTACGTATGGATGGTCTAATAATCATATTAAAACTCCTTAATCCTTTGAATGTCAAACTCTTCTATATTATCATACCACAAAGGCAAAACAATACAACTATTAAATACATTTTAGAATCCCACAACGAGATGATATAATAAAGAGGAGATGGAGGTGGATTTATGAATTCATATACAACCTATGACAGCGTCATTAGTACAATCAACGAACTGCGTGTGGAAATGAATCGAAAAGCGAAAAAGCAGTTCACTTTTAGCTATACAATCATCTTTTTAGTCGTCATTATTCTCAGTATTGTTCTGTATTCCACAGGACTTGAATGGTATGTTCCCATTAGTGTAATGGGATCAAGTATCTTTCTGATGGTATTGATTTATTTTATCGCTGCTACAACGCGCAATAATAAACTAAAAAACGAGTATTTAAATCAAGAGTTGATGAACCTATACAATTCCCAACACGACATGGATTACATTTATGAATACAAAGCAAATGTCGATAAACAATTCAATATCGATATGGGTCTATTTACCAGACATGCGAGTATCAGCTCAAAATTCGTAATCACATCCGGACTTAATAACGATGCAAAATACAACATCTTCCGTTGTACTATGACCACATCGGATGGGAAAAATACAACAACTCATTTTGATGGATTCTATATTCGAATCCCAATCGATAACATCCCACGACAACAACTCCGTAGTAAAGGAAAACCACACATTAAGGGTATCAAAATGACTCGTTTAGGGGAATATGAAGATAAGATATTTGTCCCAGAAGATCAACCTACAACTCATCCAGATTCTATTCTTTACAGCATCTTTCAAGCAATCCCTCGTACATTTGAAACGCACAGTTACTATGTTGCTTCCGATTTGAAAGAAGTGGCTGTCGCCATTTCATTAAAACATAAATTTAAACTACCAAAAGAACTGGATTATCAATCTTTACAAGAGTACAGTGAACCACTATTTGAACTTCTTCGCTTTGCCGATGAAGTTGCCCATCAAATTCTAGAAGGTGAATACGAATGAATATCACAATCATTGCAGTTGGTAAAATAAAAGAGAATTATCTAAATCAAGGAATAGAGGAATATACAAAACGTCTATCCTCTTATGCCAAATTAAATATCATTGAAGTAAAAGATGAAAAAGCCCCAGAGTCTCTTTCCACCAAGGAACAAGACCAGGTGAAAGATAAAGAGGGAGATAAGATCCTCGCAAAAATCCCATCCGATTCCTATGTAATTGCCTTAACCATAAAAGGCCATGCCTTTTCATCAGAAGAACTCGCCAATAAGATTGAAGACATCAAAACCTACAACTCTTCTCATATTACATTCATTATTGGAGGTTCTTTAGGACTATCCAACTCTGTATTACGAAAAACAGACTTAGAGCTATCTTTCTCCTCTTTTACATTCCCTCATCAACTAATGCGTTTGATCCTACTAGAACAACTATATCGTTCCTTTAGAATTAACAACAACGAGCCGTACCATAAGTAATTGCAACTAATGACATGCACATCATAACAAAGCCCTTTCGGGCTTTTTATTTTGGGGCTTCATATGACCTGTTATTTATGTCTAGGTTCGTAAACTATAATTTTGAAGCCGAATCCCGATTAAGACTATCATTTGAGTCTCAGTATACAATTTACTTTCGTGAATAGTAGGAACGAATTTTCTATAGTATAATTAACGTATATAGAATGTAAAACAGATATGGTAAAATAGTTATGAAAAATAAGTTTCAAAGTAGTAGATTGGAGGGGTAATATGAAAATTGAAGAAATCAACTTTGTAAGTAAAATAGTATCATACTTTCGGATGTCTAAAGTTGAAAGAATGATAATGGGAGTTGATAAGGATGGATTCTCGTGGGTAGTGGATAATTGGTTGTCATTGGTTTTATCTGCTGGAGCAGTTGGTATGGCATATTTGTATCTTTTGGAGAAGATTAAGCCAATAGTTTTTGGAATGGTGTTCTTTATATACCTCTTAGTAGTTGTATTAAGTCATAGATATTATAGGATGTATGTTTGTAGAATTAAGGATAGTCTTAAGGATTACATATTAAAAACTTCAAAATTGTTTTGGGATCAAATTGTGAAGCTTTATTTAGAGTCTTTAACCATATACAAAAAGTACAGTGGATTCTGGAATAAAGTCTTATTCTGGTTAATAATGCCTATAGCAAATCTTCTCTTGTATGGATTAGTGTTTGTTGCATACATATTGGTTGTTCCCATCTTTGCTCTAATTGGATTGTTTTTCTTTTTAAACATAAATGAGTTACTTGCAACAATTGTATCTATAGTTGTACTTAGGATTTTTGAAGTAAGTACCTTACACCTAATTGTAGCCTTTATAATTTCAGTACCAATGATTCTGTTTGGAAGAGTTGTGTTTAATAAAGAAGTAAAAGAGATTGGTGATTCATTCACTTCAAGCAAGGATTTTCAAGAAGGAGTTAAAGTTAAGAAAATTACAAAGGATTTAACATTATACAGATCTAACGAGGATAAAGACAGATTTTATGTTAAATACAACAATACAAATCAGATTCAAGAATTTCTTCAAGTTGAGAGATTAGAGGAAATAGTTGAAAAGAGACGTCATTGGTTTAAAAAGAACTGATAGAGAACTCAAAATTACATGAGTGTGATTTATTAAGGGGGAAACATATGATTTCCGATATGCTAGGAAAATTAGTGCAAGATGATATGGGTAAGCTAAGATTAGTAATTGAAAAGAAGGGGCACAACTATTATGTGCTTTCAGAGAAACTGGTATCTTTGAGAATGTGGTTCGAAATATTCTATGAGAGTTTCTGTTCATATGACCTAGAAGCTCTTCGTCAATTAGAAATAAACAAGGAAACCATTGAACTCATCAATTACCTCTCAATTTGTAATGGAATATTGGATGTATCGATTGGGCTTAATATGATTACTGAGAAGATCTTCAAGGGATATGAGAGTATACATTTTAATGAGTTCAAAAATATGAGAGAACACAATGAAGAACACGATATTTTCTTTGGAATAAGCGAATATGATTCACAAAAGTATTTTAAACATGTAAGGGCAGTGTTTGGACAGCATCCGTCTAATTTGGACTATAAACGTAAGGATAAGCCAATTCGAGGATTTAGTTCTTGGACTTTCAATAATAATACGGGTTTAACTAATGATACGAGTGACATATTTACAAACATATATTATGACTTGAGTGAAAAAGGGTGGGGAATAAAATTCCATTTATTTTATGACGAAATTAAAGAGTTTACTAACAATAGAATAAATCAGATTGAGAGTCAGATTAATCATATTATCAAAGAGATAGATGAGTTTATTGAGAAAAACTGCGTGGGAAAGATTGAAGGATTAGATTCATTGTCTTTAATAGATAGAGTCAGTGTACTTAGGAAAGAGATGCCGAAAAGGTTTGGGTACGAGGATTATCATTATATTGATAGCACACTTGAAACTTTAAATACTATGTTAGGATTTTCCTCACTGAAGAATTTCAAAATTGAAGAGGATAGTTACGTTGAAGGAATAAGAAAATGTATTGACGAGATTATACCTATAATCGAGAAATGCAGTGACGACGAGTTGCCTTTTAATTCTAACTTCTCAACCAAGATATATGATGCAATAGGTCATAATTATTGGAGAGAGAAATGTGCAATGTACCTCAATGGAGACGATAGATATTTTGATATGTACTCAAAGGTTTGTAACGTGATTGCAACAATGATAGGAGAGCATCCAAGTTATACTAAGGGAGATTTTCTGTATAGGCTATTTCTGATTAGTTTACAAGAGAAAGTTGCAATTCCCAAAACTTAAAGTGTTGAGTTATAATAAAAAGAAGTGTTTCTTATTGTTGCAAAAAAAAGAAAATCTGTACTAATATATTATATTTACCTTTACTTAACCTATTGTTATAACTTGTAGTGATTATCAAAGAAACGAATAAGTAATTTTGCATATAGGAGGAATATATGTCAGAACACAAAAAACAACATCAAATTCCCAAAACATATATGAAACATTTTTCTGAGAAAGGAAAGATGTCAATAATGTTAGGTGAAAACGATAATATTGAGTTCATAGAAAATATACCTTATAAGAATCAAAATTATGAAAATTTCTATTACGGTAAAGATCTAATTTGGGAAAAAAAGCTGGGAGAAGTTGAAACTGATGTTGAACCCATAATTGATAAAATAATAGAAGGGGACTATTCCCTTAGTGAGAAAGACCTACAAACTATGAGAAGATTTATTTCATATCAAATCGCTAGAGTACCTTCGCAAGTAAACAAATTTCTTTATAATCAAGCACATACCTTGTTTACAGCAGTATCTATAGAAAAAAGACATAAAGAAAATATCCCTGAAATTTCTTTTAGTAATGTTTTAGATTTTATAATAAAAGAAAAGAAGAGAGAAACAATTGACAGCATATTAAGTATTGCGGAAAAAAATACGGATGTTATAAAGGATTTAGACTATTTGATTGTTGATTTCACAACAAGCAATCGATTAGTTTTTAGTGATAACCCAGTGATTCAACAAAATGACTTTTTTGTTGGTAGTGGTGGACTAGGACTTGTTGGTTTAATTATTATATTACCCCTATCCCCTAGTACGGCATTTTTAATGTATGATAAGAGATTATATGATAATCATTTAGATGATAATCATATTACATCAGATAGTGAAAGTGATGTAGCGAAAATAAATCTCAGGGAAATTGTAGTTAGAGAGAGTAAAGTTTTTTTTGACCTACGTAATAATAAAAGTAAACTCAGTTACATAAACGCTAAAAATGTACACTTAAGAAAAAACTATCTAAGAAATTTAAAACCTGTTGATTTTGGTTCTAAAGATAACAAGGTCATAATGATGCCGAACAGGTATGTTTCAGAAAGAATTAACTTCTCTTTTCTTGAAATGCGGGAGTTTGCCAAAAATATACAGTTGGTTGATTACTTCATGACAAGAGAAGAGGACTCTAGATTATTTGAGAGACTAAATCATATTAAAGAAATCTACGGTGAGAAGTTTTCGGACAATGATATTGAGAGTTATAGAAACTTTATGATTGAATATTACGGTGAAGAATAGCAATTAGTTTTTCAAGTAATATTACTTTTTCAATAATAATTTGCAATTAAAATTGTTACAACGAACCGTATCACAAATAAATGACAAAAATGACAGTTAAAGAACTAATGATAATTGAATACAGTTTGTTTCTACTAGAGTTTAACAATTATTTTTAGATAATTGATTAAAATGAAAAGACCTTTTACGAGGTCTTTTCACTTTGCTATATTGAATAACCACTCAATGGGTGGTATAATGAAGTTGGAGGTGATAGTTATGGACTTCAAAATCAAAGAAACAAGAGCAGAGTACAACATCACACAAAAAGAATTAAGTGAAATAACAGAAATACCATTACGTACTATTGAGAACTGGGAAAGTGGTAAAAGAAAACCAAGTCCATGGGTTGAAAAACTGATTGTTGATCATTTGAAACACCAACCTCATAATGAACATGGAATCATCACAGAGAAAAAAGGATATTATACTATCGAACAGATAAAAGAGTTACTTTTACCTTTAACATTCAAATATGATATATCAAAAATTATGTTGTTTGGTTCTTACTCAAAAGGAACACAAGATGAAGGTAGCGATATTGATTTAGTTGTAGACGGTAAAATCAAAGGACTACGCTTCTTCGGATTACTAGAAGATGTGAATAACTTGTTTGTAAAAAGTGTAGATTTGATTCATCTATCTCAAATCCAGCAAGATTCTCATACGTACAACGAGGTTATGAAAGGGATAGTTTTATATGAACGATAGAGATAGAAAGACTCTGATAAATATAGATAAACATATGACTGTGATACTTCAGTATATGACAGGAATAAGTACATTAGATGAATTCTCAGATAATTCTTTAGTTCAAGATGCTGTTGTCTTCAATCTATTACAGATAGGAGAACTCGCAAAAAGTAAGTTAAGTGATACTTTTAAGTAAACTCATAGTGATATTCCTTGGAGTGACATTTATGGGTTTAGAAATCGACTAGTACATGACTATGAAAATATCATTCTTACTATTGTATATGAAGCAATCACTGAGGATCTACCAATACTAACAAAACTCATTAGTAAAGTTTTACAGAATTAAGATCAATTTTGTCAACGATTATCGATACAACGAGCCGTAACACAAGTAATTGCTACTATAGACATACATATCATAATAAAGCCCTTTTGGGCTTTTTTTAGTACACCTTATACTACAGATAGCTATTGAAAGTTCATTTGAACCAATTTGAATAAATTATTTTGGTATTCAAAATATACTGTGATATACTAAATAACAGATTACATATCCCACCACAATTTGAGTTTGAACGGAGTGGAGTAATGGATTTTATCATTATGAGTATTCTATTAATTGTTGCATTTCTATCATTTATACCAGTACTGCGGATGAACCATGTCAAAGAAGAGCAGAAATATCAATGTTTGAAGTATTTAGTGAATACCGCATTTGTTTGGACGATTGTGATTCTATTACAACGACTGGTTTCCAATATGACAATAGCCTATTATTTACATATGACAGGATATCCGATCAAATTTGCATTGGCAGCGCTTATGGTCTGCACAATCTTTAACTACATTGAGAAACACATGCCAAAATGGTTGATTGGTTTTTTGGTACTGCTATTCATTGTCGAAGTTGTTGTTTCATTTACCAATGCATCAACACAAGTATTCTTACAGCAAGTACCCGCTATGGTAAACAATCTAGAAGATCTTTATGGTGCTGAAAATGGATTCTTGTTTACCTATCACTTAGTGTTCATTTATGGACTTTTGTTATGGGCAGTAGGATACCTGTTTTACTTTTTGTATAATCATCGTGAGATTCGTCATTATCGTTCCATATCTAGAACCATGGCAATCAGTGTTATTGTTGTACTAGGTTTCAACTTGACGCAACTCCTATTTATTCACATAACGGTGGATTTAACGTATTTGTCTTTGATTATTGTTGCATTTAGTCTATATCAAGTCATTTTTAACAAAGATATGGTGTACAATCTCAAAGTGTCTGGACGTGGGGAGATTCTTGCGAATATGCGAGAGTTATATATTTTGACAGACGATCAACATCATGTGGTTGACATCAGTCCTCTTCTGACTGATAAATATCATCTTGATAAAGATGCCTTCTTGGGGAAACCATATAGTATGTTGGAAGATGCTTTAAAAAAAGAGATTCGTATCTACCGTGATTATGATATGGAAGACATAGAATACAGTGCTAGAGATCATTATCATTTACGTGAGAAACGATTCAAATTAGAGGGATTTAAAGAATATGGGCATATGTACTTATTGTATGATGAAACCCAAGTGTTTCATCTCCTACGCGAACTCAATCGCCTTAGTAATTATGATCATATGACCGGACTAAACAACCGTAATTTCATCGAACAAAAATTAGAAATGATTGGGACAGATACACACCTTGGAGTTGTCTCTTTAGATCTCAATGGTCTGAAAGCAAATAACGATTATCTCGGTCATGAACGTGGCGATTACCTCCTGAAATCCTTAGCGACAAAAATGCGAGAAGTTATGGCAAGTGTATCGCCTAGATATATGGGTCGTATTGGTGGAGACGAGTTCCTAATTATTGTACCTAAAACCACCGTTTCTGTACTGGATGATATCAAATCGAGATTGCTTAGTATTTGTCAAGATGATGACATTGAAAAAGCAATAAGCGTATCCATTGGTACAGCGTATTCCAAAGAATCAATCAGCATCTATAGTTTGATTCAACAAGCGGATCAAGAAATGTATCGAATGAAACAACAAACAAGTGCTTTGTACTCACAAAAGATTGTCGAGTTTGCGAAAAAGTCTGGCAAATACATTCGGTAGTGTACACGTGTTTCTGTGGTCGCATTAAGCTTTACTATATACAACAAAACATCTGTTAAGTAATGACTCAAATAGTTGCGTATACATTCACTTTTTTAGGTAATTACTATATACTAAAACAAAGGATGTGACACGATGAAATATCGAACAATGAATAATGGACTCTCAATTCCTGTCTTGGGAACGGGGACCAATACATTTGGTAAAGAGAATAACTCTTTTAATGGTAGAATCACGTATGATACAACAGAACTTCGCTCAGCGATTGAACTGGGATATCGGTTAATTGATACCGCGATTTATTATCGCAACGAAGCAGTGATAGGAAAAGCAGTGAAAGAATCTGGCATTGCTCGAAATGAGTTCTTTATTACATCAAAAATACCACCTGAAAAGGAGTATACAGAAACGGATGAACTAGTTGCTCACTACGTTGAACATTCTCTTGAACTCTTAGATATGGATTATATCGATCTATATTTAATTCATTTTCCTCTAGAATCCAATCAAGAAAATGTACGCATATGGCGTGTTTTAGAATCATATGTTGATAAAGGAGTACTCAAATCCATTGGTGTGTCTAATTTTAACGAAGAACAATTATCTTATTTGTTAGAACACGCTAGAATTAAACCAGTACTAAACCAATTTCAATCCTATCCTGGCAAACACCAACAATCCTTAATCGATTTTTGCAAGGCGAATGATATTATTCCTGAAGCCTATCAATCTTTTGCAAAACTAGATGATGAAACGAAAAGTGTATTGAAGGAAATTTCAACATCATACAATAAAACATGGAGTCAAATCATTTTGAACTATCAAATCCATGAAGGTTTAGTTGTGATTCCCAAATCACATAGTAAACAACATCAATCCGAAAATATCGATGTTTTCGATTTTGAATTATCGGCAAATGATACAAAGACGATTCGCAATCTATAATCCAATCGCGTTGATGATTAAAAACTCATAAAGACCAATTCGTTTGGTCTTTTTTTACGAAAGAATGGATAAATATTTGAAAAGGTTTACATTTTTTGATATAATCTATGGTTACCATAGTAATTGTTAAGATATTGTTAAGAGAAAAGCAATATACAATATGAACGTATAATCAAGTAAATACAAGTTTATATATAAAGAAAGGTGATGCATATGAAACTTTTTCGAGATCGAAACAAAGAACTAGAAATGGAAATGGATATCTATCTAAATCACTTACAAAAAGGGGTAAATACTTTTTTAGAAGGTGTCAAAGCTTATCTTCGTGGTGAAACAGAGCAGTTTTACGAACGCATTAAAATCATGACAGAACATGAAAGTGATGCCGATGTTCACTTGGTAAACCTAAAGTATGTTCTCTTTCGCTATAATTTAATTCCTAACTTAAGCGCAGACATATTAGAACTCATGGATTCGATGGATGATATCAACGATATCTCCAAAGAAGTTTTGTTAAACCTAGAAGTTGTGAAACCACACATCGACAAAGCATTTGTGGATGATTTTGGTCATATAGCAAAAAAATCCAAACAAGCTGCCGAGACATTAATCAATGGTGTTCGCATTTACTTCACTGAATTTAAAACCATTGAGGATTATGTAACAAAAGTAAAATTATTTGAGTCCGAAGTGGATATGATGCAGTATCACTTGAAGTTGAAGATTTTTAGTGAGGACAGCACATATGATCTGTGTGAGAAAATGATGCTGAACAGTTTCGTTGATGAGATGGCGAAACTCTCCGATTTAGCCGAACAAATAGCGAGTAAATTATCGGTATTTAAGTTTAAACGTGACATGTAATGATCTTAAACGTTAAGGAGGTGTTCAACCTATGGAATTGTTTGTAACAACTGCAATTTTTCTTTCTGCAGGTCTCTTTATGGGTTGGTCCCTTGGAGCAAATGATGCAGCCAATATCTTTGGAACGGCCGTTGGAACTCGAATGATTAAATTTCGAACCGCTGCCATTATTTGCAGTATTTTTGTCATTATCGGAGCTGTTGTCGGTGGTACAGGAACATCGAATACATTAGGAGAACTGGGTTCTATTAACGCCATAGCTGGTGCGTTTGCTGTTTCCGCATCCGCAGCATTTACCGTTATGGTAATGACCAAACGAGGGTTGCCGGTATCTACTTCACAAGCAATTGTTGGAGCGATTATTGGTTGGAATATTTTTGCTAGTCTAGAAACTGAAACGACTGCAGTATTCAAAATCGTTCAAACATGGGTATTTACGCCAATCCTTGCTGCTATTTTTGCTTTTGGACTATACTGGATTGTAAAATTCCTGATTGAACACACTAGTGTTCATGTTGTTAAAATGGACAAGTATACCCGATATGGACTCTTAATAGCAGGAGCGTTTGGTGCGTATAGTTTAGGAGCAAACAATATTGCCAATGTCATGGGGGTATTTTTACAAGTGTCTCCATTTAACGATCTCCAAATAGGTAGTATGACTTTCACTGGAGTCCAACAATTATTCCTCCTTGGAGGGATTGCCATTGCTGTTGGTGTTATTACGTTTTCTAAGAAAGTCATGTTAACTGTGGGCGATAGCATCTTTAAATTATCGCCTATTAGTGCCTTTGTCGTTGTATTAGCAACATCTCTTGTCTTATTCGTGTTCTCCTCAGAAGGATTGTATAACTTTCTTACATCAAGAAATCTACCAGCATTTCCCCTTGTACCTGTGTCCCAATCACAAGCCGTGGTAGGGGCGATCATTGGGATTGGAATTGCCAAAGGTGGACGAAATATCCATTTAGAAAAACTCGGAAGAATCGCCTTTGGCTGGGTATTAACACCATTGATTTCTATTGTCATTACATGGGTTGCACTAAACGTCTTACAAAATGTCTTTTTGCAAAATGTTATTAATTAGATCACATATTGAACGTCTAAAACACTGATTTTAGACGTTTTGTCTATCTGATTGTGAGATGGTATCGGATAAATAGTAAAATGATAAATCGGTGTGAATTTACTAATACATCGCACACATACAATGATATAATGTTCACAGAGGTGATATATATGAATAGTGAATTATTGAAGAAAAACTTTTATGAAGCGGTAAACGGAAAGTGGATTGAGAAGGCAGTTATACCTGGCGATCAACCCGCCGTATCGACTTTTCTAGAACTGCATCTAGGAATTGAAAAAACGTTAATGAATTTGACAAAGAAGTGGGAAAAAGTTCCATCGGATTTACCTGTAAACCTCCAAAAATTCATAGCGTTATATCGAATGACAAAAGAGTATACGAAACGAGAAGAACTAGGTACAACACCCTTTGAACCAATCTTACAGTCGATTCAGAACGTAACATCTTTAGATGACTTACATAATATGTATAAACAGTTTTCTCTGGAATCCATAGCAACGCCTTTTACTTTCGATGTCAATCAAGATTTTTTGAACAGCAATAATCAAATCCTGTATTTTAGTGCAGCGAACTTGTTTTTACCGGATACCAGTTATTACCAAGATGAAGCAAAAAAAGCCCAATTAATAGGCTTATTCACAGCAACAACAACGCAATTGCTATCACTATACGGCTTTGAACAAGATGAAGTAGATCGATTGCTGACAGAAGCTCTAGCATTCGATGAACTGCTGGTACCTGTGACAAAATCAAGTGTTGAGAAAGCAGATTATGTGAAAATGTATAATCCGGTTTCCAAAGCGGAAATCCAAAAGCTATCAACGCATTTTGATCTTATCAAACAAGCAGAAGCGTTGGTCCAACAACCTGTTGATCAATTAATCGTCACAAATCTTGATTTTATCCATGCGTTTGATGACATCATTTGTGAGGACAACTTCAACATTATCAAATCTTGGATGATTGTATCCAATGCAATCAAATTTGCCAATGACCTTACGGATGAGATTCGTATTGCGGGTGGAGCATTTAGACGCGGTTTATCTGGTATAAAAGAAGCCCAAAGCAAGGAGAAGTTTGCCTTCTATCAAGCCTATAATCGGTTTGATCAAGTCGTTGGTTTATATTATGGTGAAACCTACTTTGGACCAGTTGCTAAAGGGGATGTCAAAACCATGGTTCATGAAATCATTGGTATTTATCAAGAGCGAATTAGCGATAATACATGGTTAAATAAAGAAACAAAAGAAAAAGCAATTAGGAAACTGTCAACATTATCGGTTCATGTTGGCTATCCAGATGAACTACCACCATATTATGATCAGTTCGATATCAAAGGGTACGACCAAGGGTCGGACTTAGTCCAAGAGCGCTTGTCGATGGATCGAATCGTCAATCAATATCAATTTGATCAATACCATAAGGAACCCAATAAAAATCTGTGGTTTATGCCCGCTAGTATGGTAAATGCATATTATAATCCAAGCAATAATCAGATTGTTTTTCCAGCAGCCATCTTACAACAACCTTATTATAGTATTGATCAATCCAAATCTGAAAACTATGGTGGTGTAGGAGCAGTCATGGCACATGAAATCTCCCATGCGTTTGATAATAACGGCGCGAAGTTTGATGAAACCGGATCGTTATTTAATTGGTGGACCGATCAAGACTTAGAAGCATTTAACAATCGAGCCAAAGATATGATTGCCCTCTTTGACGGGGTTGAAACAGGATATGGTCCTTGTAATGGAGAACTAACCGTCTCCGAAAACATTGCCGACAGTGGTGGACTTCGATGTGCCCTTGAAGCAAGTAAGAAAAATAGCGATCATAACTATGATGAGTTCTTCCAAAACTGGGCTCGTTGTTGGCGGATGAAAGCATCCCTTGAGTTCAAACAGCTTCTGTTAAAAATTGATGTTCACGGACCGGCTATTTTACGAGCAAACCTACAATTGAGCAATATGCCTGAATTTCAAGATTTCTATAAAATCACCAAAGATGATGAAATGTATCTAGATAAAGACAAGATGGTTAGTATTTGGTAATATTCATAAAAAAAGCCCAATCTGGGCTTTTTTTGACTGTTATTTTACATTGTAGTTGAGTTTGGATTGATATTCTTTGGGAATCTCTAAGTATCTACTTGCAATCGCGCTGATGAATATTCCACGATTGGCACTGGCTCCACCGATGGTTGCGTTTAAAACCATTGCTTCTTCCCAGGAAGATGTATGTTGCAAAATGTAAAAGATTAATGGCAGTGCTTGGTCTAAACCACAAGCGATACCAGCATGTTCTTTAGCAAACGTAATGATATCAATATCTTCGGATGATTTTAGGATTGCATCTCGGTATAGTTCAGGAATAATTGAGGAACAGTTTTGCAATGCTTGTTGAATCGTTATGCCCTGTTCAAGTTCTTTCAGCAAGTTGAATAAGAACGTGGTGAGGGGTTCGATGTTTTCATATGATGTTACCGTTTTAGCGAAATTAACGGCAGTTGTTACCTTATCGGTAATGTATTCTTTTTCAAACACAGCTAGGATATAAATTAATCCAACGAGTTGTTTATCAACATAAGCTGTATCGAGTTGTGGTTGTCTTTTTCCATCAATCTCGTCCTTATATACTTTCAGAAAATCCTTCACGTATGCTTCGACCCATCCATTGTAGGGAGAATCCTCTTTAAAACTATTGTATAATAACTTACGGTATTCCTCTAAATCAGTGTTCTTTTCAAGGAACTTGTGAGTTAGATACAGCATTTCTCCCATAAAATCAAGATCTCCTGCTAAGTGATGTGGGTATACATCATAGGTATTCTTGGCTTCTTTATAGAAATCGTGATCAATGTTTTCAAAGATCATCGGATAGCCACTATTCTTTCGTGCCATTAAACTTTGCGGATCATAGATCCAGTGGTAGGCAAGCGCACTGGCACTACCGAGTAAGGCGGACTTGATTATACTTATTTTATTCATATATATCACCTCTTAGTTTAAGTATATCAATGATTGATATGTTTGATTGATGATATGCTTTTTGGATACATGTTTTTAGTCATATTGTTTTGAAAATCGAATATGTTATTGGTACACTATTACTGTAAACCATAACTAAATATTAAGTATAGTCTATTTATAGAAGTAGGAGAATGTATGTATGAAAACACAATCGAAATCAATTAGTTTTTTTGAAACATATCTGACCGTATTCGTTTTAATATGTATGGCAATCGGAGTGTTGATCGGTAGATATATTGATGAGATCCCGACCTTTTTAAATCAATTTGAAGTCTATAATATTAACATCCCTATAGGTATCTTAATTTGGGTGATGATTTATCCAATGATGCTCAAAATAGATTTTACATCTGTGAAGAATGTAGGCAAGAATCCCAAAGGATTGTATCTTACGTGGGTTGTCAATTGGTTGATTAAACCATTTACCATGTTTGCAATCGCTAGTTTGTTTTTCTTGGTGATATTCAAATCAATTATTCCGTTAGAACTAGCCAACAATTATTTGGCTGGGGCGGTTTTATTGGGTGCAGCACCTTGTACTGCTATGGTGTTTGTATGGAGTAGTTTAACTAGGGGTAATCCAGCCTATACATTAGTCCAAGTAGCAACAAACGATCTCATCATCTTGATTCTATTTGTACCAATAGTTGGATTATTACTTGGAATTGGTGGAGTCGCTGTACCGTGGGGAACCTTGTTCTTGTCCGTTGTATTATTCGTTGTTGTTCCCCTCGTATCAGCTTCACTAACACGATATGTTATTGTTCGGAAAAAGGGAATAGAGTATTATGATACACGGTTCATTCCGAAATTTGGATTACTTACAATTGTCGGACTGTTACTGACACTTGTATTAATCTTTTCGTTACAGAGTGAGTTGATTATCGATAATCCCTTGCATATTATATTAATTAGTATTCCATTAATCATTCAGACATTCTTTATTTTCTTCATTGGATATTTTGGTGCGAAAATACTGCGTTTACCACATGATATTGCGGCACCGGCGGGAATGATTGGTGCTAGTAACTTCTTTGAACTTGCAGTTGCCGTAGCGATTGCTTTGTTCCCGCTCAGTCCCGGTGTAGCACTCGCGACAATTGTCGGTGTGTTAGTCGAAGTTCCCGTGATGTTAATTCTGGTTCGTATAGCCAATAAGACAGCATATCTATTTCCTGCTAAGTAGTTTAGGTTGAGCCATTTAAATTTTGGTGAAGACATCAAAATCATATCTTATTTGTAATTCTATTTGTAAAAAATATTAGAGAATGATACAATAGAATTACATCATTACGTTACAAGTACAAACAGGTACGATATAACATCTGATCAGGCAATGCCATAGGCATGTAGCCGGGCCATTTGGCAGCGGTATAATCCAAAAGGATTCCGTGGGACAGAACATAATCTCAGGAATCCTTTTTTGTATTCTTGTATGAAGGAGAAGTATATGAAAAACAACAACTATACAATGGTTAAACAAGTCTCTTGGCTAAGTATTGCAGTTAACTTATTTTTATCTGTTTTTAAGCTGATTGCCGGAATTGTTGCAAGAAGTAATGCTATGATCTCTGATTCAGTCCATTCTGCATCGGATGTTTTAACGACATTCGTGGTGTTGATTGGAGTGAAAGTGGCTGGTAAGGAGGCTGATAAGGATCATCCTTATGGCCATGAACGTTTGGAAAGTATTGCGGGAATCATCCTTAGTGTATTCCTTGGTGGAACTGGATTAGTAATTGGATATGCAGGAATCAAGAAAATAATGCTGGGGATCGATGGTTCGTTGGAGGCACCGGGTCTGTTGGCTCTTATTGCAGCAATTATCTCGATTGGAATCAAAGAAGGAATGTTTTGGTACACCAAAAGCGTCGCCAAGAAAGCATCTTCAACCGCACTCATGGCCGATGCATGGCACCATCGCAGTGACGCATTATCTTCGGTTGGTAGTTTAATTGGTATCGGTGGAGCGATGTTGGGATTTGCCATTATGGATCCAATTGCGAGTCTTGTCATTTGTTTATTTATTCTAAATGCTTCGTTTAAAATTATGAAAGAGGCTACCAATCAGTTGGTGGATAAAGGCTGTGATGAGAAGACCATGCAACAAATATCTGAAGTAATTATGAACGTGGACGGCGTACTATCAATTGATTCTTTACGTTCTAGAATTTTTGGTAATAAAGTATATCTTGATGTGGAAATTGGGTGTAAATCAACGTTAACATTGATTGAATCACATACTATAGCAGAAATGGTGCATCTACGTATAGAGGACACCTTTCCTAAGGTGAAACACATTCATGTTCACGTTAATCCTTCAACAATAGCATAGAAATTATCGATAAAAATATAATGAAAAGCGTACATCATTCAAATGTACGCTTTTTTCATTATTCATTTCGTTCAAATATCTTATTTGCATTCGTTATAAATTGTTTTTCTCGCAACTGTAGTACGAGCCATACGGTGATGTAGATGGTTGTACACATAGCGACAATAATTAGCATTGAGATGACATTGTTCCCAGGTCTATAGAAAATAATACCTACAGCAATGTTAATCGCTAACCCATGTAGAATACCTCGCACTTTGTAAGACAACTTGGCGATTTTTAAAATGGGATCAAAAAGTGGTATTAACAGCGAGAATAATAGAGTTCTAAAGAAGAAGAAACGATAGTACTCAATGACAATATCTAGTGCATCTGTACCATGTTCAGCTTTTATATCCTCAATAGCGAACTGCATATTTAAGGAGAAGACGATGACGAAAATAAATACTGCAACAGGTATATAACTGAATAGTTTATTGATATACTCTTTTATAAAAGGGTTCATATTAGCCCTCCAATCCGATGGTGGTTTTTAGGTTCTTCACATACGATCTTGACAGTATTTCCTTAGTACCACTAATGAATTTTAATGTGAAATTACCGCTAAACTCTGACTCGATAGAACGAATGTGCTTGGTGTTTGCGATGACGCTTTTGGAAATGCGAACAAAAGGTTTACCTAGAGTTGATTCTAGTTCTGATAGTGTGTTGCGTACTTCATAGGTCTCTCCTTGTACAAAGACAAATGTTTTGCGATTATCGATATAAATCCGCTCAATCATTGCTGGTTTGATAGGGAATATTTTACCATCTTTAAGACCGAATACCGACTCGATGGTATTGGCCTTGAGAATTCGTTCTAATTCAATAATGTTTTTCGTCAATTCTTTGCATGTAATGATTACTTCATTATCGGCTAATGAAGAGTCGATTTCATATTTGATCTTCATGAACGCCCTCCTTATATCCCAAATGGATTGGGAGAATATACTAATTATATTCTATCATATAGGAGTTTGAAATACGAAATGATTATTGATACAACAGCTACAACAAGTAATGAGATTATGTAATGAATCGATGATAATTCGAGATTACCGATATAGAGATTGATTGCTAATGAGTCTGAAAATTCTTGAACTATGTCATTAGGAACATTGATAAATACGGTTGCCATTTGATCTTGCATTAAGATATTCCGCAACATGGTTGTTGCATGTGCCAAGGGGTTGGCACTGACAATGTCTTTAATGACTCCACTTAAACTACCAATGGTAATGTATATACCAGCTAAGAATCCACCGACTGAAGATGTTATGGCTGTGATGCCACCTACTGCTGAAGAGGATTTTACGAACAGATAAATTACAAATAATAATGACGAGAAACTTGCAGTTGATAGAATTGTCACTGCCAAAACAATAAGGTTGGTTTGTAGCGAGAAGAAGGAACCTGATATCATGAAGATGTACAGTTCCCCAACAAGAAAGCTTACATAGGTAATTGTCGTCCCGACGATAAGCGCACTGAGGATATAACTAAGACCTAAATCACGTCGTTTAAATGGGATTACATAGAAATCATTGGTTGCTTTGCTTTCTTTATCCAGAATGATTCGACTTAGTAATGTTTGTGGAATGTTGATGGAGTTTAATACGATAATACCTGCAAGGATCCAACTGAAGATTAGTGCCTGGATTGTTTCTGTTGATGTATTGTTAAACTCCGATACAAGATCTTCTAAGCTGTTAATGTATAATCGTCCTAAGAATAAAATAAATAATGCAATAATAATGATGGAACTGGTTAACGATGTAATAACTGTGGACTTATCGCGCCAATATAGTTTCATATTTCGTTTTGTTAAATATATAATAGTTGACATTAGTGTAACCTCCTACCTGTTAATTGTAAGAATACATCGTCCATATTCCCTCGTATGACTTCAAACGCTTGGATGAATTCTTGTAGAGTAGATAATATAGAAATCGCCTCCACAGTATTATGTAATGTAATTTGAATAAAGTCGACATGTTCTTCGATATCATAATTGCTTAAGTGTTTTTTCATTTCAGTTGTGTTTCCAATGAGCTTTATCGTGTCATTCGAATGTTTCAACCGTAATTGCTCGGGTGTGTCATTTGCGATGATGGTTCCGTGATCCATGACGATGATTCGATCACAATCGCTTGTTTCTTCCATATAGTGGGTAGTTAATACGATCGTTAACCCATCATCTCGTAGTTTTTGTAGTGTCTCCCACACAAGGATTCTCGTACTAGGATCTAGTCCTGTTGTTGGTTCATCTAAGAATAAGATATCGGGTGAATGAAGTAGTGCTCGTGCGATATCAACACGACGACGTTGACCTCCAGATAACTCGCCATACAATTGATGTTGAATGGACTCAAGGTCCAACGTGGTAATGATCTCCATCACGAGTTGTTTCAACTTTGTCGTGTTTGGTTGATATAGAATACCCCTGGTTTCTAG
The DNA here is from genome assembly GCF_014023125.1 of Candidatus Xianfuyuplasma coldseepsis. GTDB lineage: Bacteria > Bacillota_I > Bacilli_A > Izemoplasmatales > Izemoplasmataceae > Xianfuyuplasma > Xianfuyuplasma coldseepsis. The sequence continues at coordinate 578,640 of NZ_CP048914.1, read as the reverse complement.
GTTTTCATACACCGATAACTTATCATCCAACACACTGTCTTGAAATACGATTCCAATTTTCTTTCTGATTTCATCATCGTTGGTACCAATCACATCTTCTTGATAGTGTACGGTTCCATCGGTTTGTTTTAATAGGGTACAAAGAATATTGATTGTCGTTGTTTTACCGGCTCCATTTGGTCCTAATAATGCAACAAACTCACCTTTTTGTATTGAGAAGTCAATTCCTTGTACGGCCTCAATGTCCTTATATGATTTCTTTAAGCCATGTACTTCGATTACATTCATTTGGCTCACCTCCGCCAGTAGAATATCACTGATATGTTGATTTGTCTTACGTCAATGTCTAAGTGGTAGAAATTCATGTCTAAGTGGAACACCAGGTGTCATAAATTATTCATTATTAAATAGCATATTATCCAACTACCACACAATAAAACAAGTGATAAATAGTGTCCTATACTGGTTTTTTTTGACCAATCATCCAAAAAGGTGTTGGATACAAAAAGCCCTTAAAGGGCTTTTTAATTAGTTCTTGTAAGAGAAAATGGTCTAACGTTAAAAAAATTTAACGATTACTATTGACATTTCTGAAAAACAACGATAAAATAAGATAACGATAAAATAATTTAACGTTGGATCATTTGAAGTTAGATTGACAATCCATCCAACAGAAAAAGGAGATTATGTATGAAAGCACTTTTTAAAAACAAAAGCTTTGTATTGTTGTTTCAAGGATCACTCGTGTCATCAATAGGTACCACGTTATATGGATTTGCGGCTGGGATTTATATGCTGACATTATTTCCAACTGAAGTGTATGGGAATGATGGTGCATTCTATTTTGCATTAGTCAGTTCCACCCCAATTATTATTCGACTATTAATTAGTCCTCTAGCAGGTGCTCTGGTTGATAAGTGGAACCGAATTCGAATCATCTACTTGACAGATTTTATTAATGGAGCACTATTCTATATATCTTTATATATATTAGTGCAGTTTAACTTGTCGGTTTATGATCAAGTGTTGTTATTCATTGTTATTGGTGGTCTAGCGGGAATAAGCTCTGCCTTTTTCGGACCTGCGGTACAAAGTAGTATTCCTGATATCGTAGGTGAAGACCTAATACAAGCAGCCAATGGTGCACAATCCATTGTAAGTAGTATCCAAGGAATTGTTGGTGTATTAGCAGGGGTTATTTTGTATGAGACTTTGGGTATTGAAATGGCAATTTTAGCCAATGCCGTATCGTTTATCTTGAGTGGATTGAGTGAAATGTTTATCAAGACGAAATACGCTCATCCCCGATCTACTACAGAAAAACATATCATGGAAGATATCAAAACCGGATTCCGATATATAAAATCAACTACAGGATTACTTGATATGATGAAATATTCATTATTGATGAACTTTGCCTTCGTACCACTATTTGGTGTAGGAGTACCATTCTTATTCCGTACCGAACTTGGTAAAAACGGATACCATTTAGCGGCTTCATCGATCGTCTTTAGTGTCGCAATGATGATTGCGGGAATCTACATTGGTAGTAAACATATCGCCAGTGTCAAGCACACGATTGTTCGTGATTTACCCCGACTCGTTCTGACCAATGCCGCATTTGTTGTCATTGTCTTTGCGGTAACCTATGGATATATAAGTTATATGATATTCTTCGCTTTATATGTCGTTTGTATGACAGCCATGGCGTTATTCTTGAACAGTGTAAACATTCCTCTCAATACAGCACTTGTAAAAGGTATTGAACCATCCTATCGTGGACGCGTTCTCAGTATCATTCAATCTCTAGCGGGAGGAGCAACACCGCTAGCAATCATCATTGGTGGAATTATAATTCAATTCAGCAATGTTGCATTCCTTGGCCTGTTCTGTGTCGTCATGGTATTGTATCCGATGTATGGATTTATTAAAAATCCTAAAGTTCTACAGTATTTTGATAGTTTAGATCAAGCAAAACAAGAAGTTCCACAATACGCATAATCAACTTTATCAATAATATGGTATAATTTGGATGAGGTGATAGCATGGATGACGTACGTATCATATCCACCACAGAAGAACTAGAGATATTAAGCAATCCGTTTCGATTAAGTATTATCAATACGTTTCGTGAACATGGCGAACCATTGACAGTTAAGGGATGTGCCGACTTAATGAACGAGGTTCCTGCGAAAGTTCATTATCACATGAAGAAATTACTGAAGATCAATGTCTTTGAGTTGGATCATATTGAAGTTATAAATGGGATTAACGCCAAATATTACTATTTACCAAAAGTACGATTTTCACTTCAAATCAAAGCCAGTGATGAAGAGACATTGAAGACCAATGTAAAACACTTAATGAATTTGTCGATTAGTCAAATGGAGAGCTTCAAATTGGATTTTATCGATATGACACAAAAAGCAACCAAGCTGAAAGAACAAAATCCCTATAAGGTTGGCTGGTTATCGAATAATAAAATCTATCTATCAGAAGAAGAGTATGATGAACTTCAACAATTACTGATTGATTTTATTATGGAACACGACAAAAAAGATGAGACCAAACGTAAATACTCCTTTTTGATGGGGATAAGCTACAAAGAAGACTAAAAAAAGACCTCACGGTCTTTTTTATTTTTTGTAGTACTTTTTAATATGTGCAACTAAAGCATCTTTCTTATCTTCAAATTTATCCAATAAGAACTCATCTAGATGTTCTTTTATAAACTCTTTTTTTGAGATATTATGTCGTTCGATATGGCGTAAAATCTGTTCTTGATCAGCTTTACTAAAAGAGGAGAAAGAAAGAACCTTCTGAAGTTTTTCTTGTAGTTCTTGTACAGCTTCGATGCTGAATGTCGAACCATCGATATGTTCGCCTTTATTGTTGATTAGCAGCACTTCTGAAAAGCCATTGGATTCGGCATATTCATAGAGAATCACAACATTATAAGTAGTCGCGATCTCCATGACTTCTTGTTCTTCAATAAATCCTTCATCCACCAAAGCATCTAGGTCTTTTCGAGCTTCATTTATCGCTTTTTTGGTTGTTCCATACACTGCAATGATTTCATAATCTATCGTCATATACAACAACTCCTTTAGTTCTTATACTTTAATTATAGCACAAGGATACATTCTTCTAGCTGAAATTAACTTTTGAATGGATACATCGCAAGTAATAATTTCATTTGACACGTTGGAATCGAAGTGGTTACTGGTATAATGATAATAAGCAGGTGATTGTATGGAGTATCTAATTCTAATGGTAAAAGGATTCTTTGTCGGAATTGCATTGATTATTCCGGGTTTAAGTGGTGGCACACTTGCCATCTATTTAGGCATATATGAGAAACTATTACATGCCATTGGCCACATCTTTAGTGAAATGAAGCAAAGTCTGCAGTTTTTGATACCACTAGGTGTAGGGATGGCTATCGCAATTATTGGTCTAGCAAATCTATTAGGGTATCTCATTGATATCAACTCACTGGTCGTGTTGTTATTCTTTATCGGGTTATTAGTTGGTGGTATGAAGGATATCTATCGTCAAGCGATTCCGAAACAACACCCAATTGAAGCAACCACTATTTTATCTGGTGTGGTTTCCTTCTCATTAATCATCGTCCTAATTGTCTTTGGTAAATTAAGCGATTCAACCGGGATTGCCACCATCGATATTACATTTTTTAACATAATTCTTTTAGTACTACTTGGAATGGCTGCTTCGATGACGATGATCGTTCCTGGTGTATCTGGATCTGCTCTTTTGATTGTTCTAGGGTATTATACAGCGATTGTCACAAACGTCATTGGGAATATCCTTGATTTTTCAGAACTAACCTATCATCTCAGTGTGATCGTCCCGTTTACGATTGGTGCTGCTATTGGTATAATTGGATTTAGTAAGGTTATTGAGTATGTCTTACAACACTATCCCAAACAAACGTACTTTGCTATTTTCGGGTTTCTCGCTGGTAGTGTTATCGCGATGTTCTTCGAAATTAATGATCCTGCAACTGGGACAACGCATGATGTACAAGAACCAATCTACACCCATTTGTTGGAATTTTTGGGAGATAATATCGTTTCCTTCATTGGTGCTATTGTACTATTTGTTGGCGGGGTTATCCTATCACGATATCTCACTCGGTTAATTCCAGAGAAAGAGTGAAATAAAAATGACACGAGCAATACTCATCATTATCGTGATGATTGTTGCTTGTGTATCTATGAACTTATAACCGCTAAACAAAAAGCCCATTGGGCTTTTTTTAGTTCATATAATTGATGATTGTTGTGTCGTACGTATGGGATTCTGTATCCAGTACATGAAGCTCAATTGTTGTGATTAAGTAATAATCATAGCGAAGTACACCAGGGCCATGTTCCACAATTGGATCGTCCCAGGTCGTATCCATATGCAACCATTGATCATCAATATACACGGCATTCCATTGATGCGTTTCAGATGAAATGCGGAACGATTTTATCCGTAAGGCACGAAGCATGATATCTGTCAAGTGGGCATATCCTTCACATACAGCATTCCCATCAAAGAGAATACCTAATGCGCTGTGATCGTTATCACATGTTTGTGAGTTTTCATAACATGTTTGATCATACTCTGCATTGTTGATGATGTAATCATGAACCGCTTGTATTTGATCTTCAGGGGTCATTGATTCTGTAATGATTGTGTTCAGAATCGTGTTGACTTGGGAATCAATCGCGTCTCGTTCTGCTTGTGTATAGGACAATGTTGTTGTAATATCAATCTCTTCATCGGTATACGAAAAACCGATTTGACTAAGGCTATGATATGGATGAACGACATCTGAGATCAAGAATGGTAAATCACTAAATGGGTCTTGTTCAACCAGCGTTGTACAGTCCAAAGAAGCTTCACAGGTAATGGTGAACGAGGTAACTCCTTCATCAATATAGGTATATAGGTAATCTTTGTACTGATTGTAGTTTGTTAAGGGTGCTGATGTATCAATTTTTGATAATGTAGGTATGTTAAAAAATGTTGCATACTCGTTGTTGTAGACACTATACGTATACAACACTTTATCTGTATATGTAGCACCATCATAATCGTAACTAGCAATTACATTGATGGTAAAGTCACCTGTGATTAGCGATACGTCAAACGTGATTGTTGAAGTGTCTGGAACCACAGAATCCAACACATTATGATCGCTATCTTGAAGTTCAACTCGATAGAACACATCTGTCGCATCATTATCCAGCGTGTCCAATAAGAATGATATTTCAGCATTATCATTGGTTACATTGCTGATGGTTGCAATGGGTGCTTCAGGTGTCGCTAGAGTAACAAATGTTTCTAACATGTCAAACGTAGTCGTATGGTTGTCGATATCGACGATGTATTCAACGTACAGGAGTAAACGATAAGCTGTTAATTCATTCAGTCCATCAATCTGTTGAATTGCACCAAGAGAATCAATGGATCCTTCATCAGTTAGTTGGTTATCATCGTATAGTTCATAATAAATGGCATTTGTCAATTCATCGGGGTCATTCACCGTAACAGAAAAACCAAATTCTAAATCGCCAATAGTCTCTTCTTGGTACAACAAAACTGGAACATTATATCCTTCGGTAATGGTATAAAATGTATTAGTATAAAAAGCATACGATTCATACGTATCATCGATGTAGGTATATCCAGATACAACGATTTCATACGTTGTAGCATAATCAAGATTGTCAAAAAGGAACGTATTGGATCCGTTCTGTAATGAAATGATTTCAGTTGATGTATCGTTATGCCATAGAACCAGTTCAAGTGGATGATCCGTTGTGATTAATGAATCTGGGTCCTGTACATCACAAATCACAGTCATTTCATTCAATGTACCATTATAGGCATCCTCACAAGAAACGGTAATATTTTCTACCGCTTGATTAAAGATAAACTCATACGCAAATAGTACGACAACGACTAATACCAATGCATTGAGTAGTATTTTTAGTGTTTTCATTCAATCACACTTTCGCTGTGTTCTGATTAAAATATATCATATAGTTGTGATTATTTTATGAAAAAACCACAGAAAATTTTCTGTGGTTTTGATTAGTGTTATTCCGTTGGCATCTCCATGAAGTGTGGTACAATCGCTGCAATGTCATCAGGCTCAGTGTTTACGTATTCAATATAATAATCACCTGGAGTTAAGACGGTATATCCAAAACTCAAATCTTTTACAAAGCCCCCATCACTTGTATACAGATTGTATTCCAGACCACCATATAGGAAGAATCGTTCATAATTGAAGTCATAAGTGGTTTCTTCGGTGATGGTGAAGTGTACGCGAATCGTATCTTGAAATGCGTTAAAAAACAATCCAGGATGATCTAGTATATTATCTAGATTGATATCCGCAATAGCTGTCTCAGAAGTAGGTTGTTCGATAAACTCAAAATATACATAGTAGGTATCGGTTATTTCAGCCGCAACGTTAAAGAAATATGGAACATTGGCTTTAAGGTACAAGTAGACCATTCCATCGGTTTCATACAGTGGTACCCAAGCAGCTCCAAACTTGTCTTCCGGATCAAACGTCATCCCGAATCCTGGACGCATCTCTTCAATATAATTGAAATCATCCAAATCAATGTGGATATACAGAATCCGATCTTGATTACTTATTGGAACTTGAATCATTTTTAATACGTCAGCTTCTAGCTCAATCGCCAGTTTTCCTGGTTCTTCGGGTAATACGATAACGTCATCGAGATTCACACTCGATTGTTCGACCATAATACCAATGCTATCATGGTATACGGATTCAATAACAAGATAGTAGATTCCAGGAACGTCCACACGGAAGGTTTCTTCATTGGTGATAACATTTCCTAGCTCATCTTGAATTTGTAGGATGTATTGGAAGTCCCTTTGCGATATGTGAATATTGTAGATACCCTCTTCAAGATCGAGTCGCATATAGCGTGGTTGTTGGTCGATACTATACGAACCACCCACTCCTATTGGAGTAGTTAAGATAATGTCGTCTTTTGATGTCGGTAGATTGATATAGTTGTTCTCCTCAGCAATTGGATCAAACATCATAATCGGTTCGAGCGTATAGGTTCGTACGCCCTCATATTGATATTCGACACCACCGTATTCGTGGTAGATTCCATCGACTTCAAAATCAATTGCGTAACCGGAATGATCGCTTTCAAAGGTAAAGGTTGCGGTCACATCACTATCAATATAACCTGCAAAATCCGAGTTGGAGAATATTTTTTCACTACTGATGCCAAGGAAATCAAAATTACCCTCAACCGTAAACTCAGTATCACTTACTTTCGTTACCTGCTCGACACCCATTAACGGTGTAAATATATTTGTTGTTCGCGTCAGAAAATCAAGGAAGTTTTCCGAGCTGTCTGTGGCGTATAAGATTTCAGCATTGTAGATATTACCGGCATTGTATCTAGTTAGACCAATGAGTTTTCCATAGTAGGGACGAACATAATAGTTATGTTGTCCTGCAGATGAACCATAGGTGTACATACCGAGATATTTGTCATCTAAACTAATCGATGTTTTTGCATACCCATTCGTATTGGTAATGGTTTCACCTAAACCAAACTGGTCTTCGATTACAAGTTGACGCTCTTCCTCAAATGCAGTAGTAAAAGCGTTCATCATCGATTCGAACTCATCAATGTCACCCTCTGGTTCTTCATGTACGGTGGGATCATTGGTTCCTTCTAAACTGGCACGAATGTCCGGATCCAAGTAGTTGTATAATTCTTGTTCACGGGTGTCGGTAAAGAAATCGAGATTCTCAATCGTGAAGTTTTGGGATACATCCATCATATCGGTAATCAATATCGAGTTTAGATAGGAAGCCGTAGCCTTTGGATGATCCAAGTTCATTCCTAGACTTTGTAAACTTAGAATTTCATCGGTAAGCGGTTCTCCTTGTTCCAACAGTTGTTTGACAGAAGCAAACGCGTAGTTGTCATTGTAGGTAAAGTTCAAGAAACCGTTATAAAGTGCTTCACCGGAATCGAGATAGACGCCTTCCACTTCCTGAGTTCCAGGAGCGGAATCTATTTTGACATAATCATATCCAGTCGCTTGGATGAAATTTGTTGCTATTCGTTGCATATCAACATAGTCATAGTTGGTTTCGTAACGATAGAGTAGTCCATGTTCGGTAAATACATCGTAGGTCGCATCGACAACGTCATTATCCACAACATCCATATAGACTTGGAGTAAATCCTCAGCATTGTAATAACTAATGTGATAGCCACTCTCCCCAATCGCTCCTTCTAAGCTATTGCTTTGTTCGATGGTAAAATACAGATTGTCTTCAAGGGATGTATAGGACATCGACGATGAAAACTCAAGATTATTGATAAACACCGTTTCTTGTCCCTCTTCAAACTTAAAGTAGTTGTAGAGTAAACGATTGTCGCCTAATGTGGCAATATCATCTTCATCAAAACGGTAGTGCAGTTCGGTGTAATCCAACAAATCATCTTGCATACCGATTTTAATAAAGGTTTTCATAAAGCGATTTTTCGCATCAATTATCACATAGCCTTCATCGCTTAATAAGAAACGATAGGTTAAGTCTTCATTGTCCTCATCGGGATGAAATTCAACACCAACTTCTTGATCCAAATCATCCGCAATCAGTTCCTTCACGGTAGACACAAACAGTTGTGTCGTAATCAAGTTTTCTAGATACTGTCCTTCGATTTGATTAGGCGTATAGGTTTCTAGTCGTTCAATCAACTGATCTCTTGTATAAATCTCATACGTTGTCTCACTTAAAAACTGAATATCATACGCCATGCGATATCGATCGGGTATATGCATTTCCACATCCCCATCACCAACGAGGGTATTCAAACGTTCTTCGTAACGCTCTAGGTCTTCATACAGTTCACCAATCCTTGTCCCCGTCGTTGGATTATCATTGTCGTTATCTTCCGGTGTCTTGTTGTCTTTACAAGCACTCAGTCCCACCAGTAGTACTACGCTAAGAAACAATACAAGTACTCGTCGTTTATTCATTGTTGTAGCCCCCTTTAAAAAATAAACACTACCCACGCTAGATAGTGTCTCTGCCTTATCCGCTTATGGTTTAATTTCGATACATATTATACCAAAATATTGAAGACAAGTAAATATTTTACGAGTGATAAATTCCAAATAAAAGAGGACTTTGTCCTCTTATTTACAATTGATCAAATGTAGTTGGTTCAAATGTGACATCAAAGATGGATGAAAAGCTGTCGATTACTTGTTGCTTGACGGCATTCATATTTGGATTTGAATAAAAATCACTCATCGAACTAATCGTGTAATCGGTAATTCCACAAGGGTTAATCAAATCGAAATAAGATTTATTTGTTGTGACGTTAAACGCTAGACCATGATAGGTGATAAATCGTTTCGCATGAACACCGATGGCGCAAATCTTGGTATCATCGACCCATACACCAGGGAAAGCATCTTTCCGGTAACCGGTTATGTTATAAGTGGCAAGTGTATCAATGATGACAGCTTCAAGTTGATGCATATAATCACTCAAACGCAAACCAAAATCACGAAAACGGAGAATTGGATAGGCAACAATCTGTCCCGGTCCATGGAAGGTAATATCCCCACCACGATCGCTTCTATACAACTCGACACCGTGTGTTTCTAGGTATTCTTTGGAAACCAAAAGGTTATTCGGATCAGTGCGGATTCCCATTGTTAATACCGGTTTGTGTTCCAAAATCAATAAAATGCCGTCATATTGACGTTGATCCACCATATCAAAACATCTCATTTGAATGTCTAAGGCTTCTTGGTAGCCAATTGGTTCTTTGATTTGAATTACTTTATATGCCATACAATCACCCCTTTTAGTATATCACACAATCGTTGATCTTACTCGAGTTGAAGCGACAGAGTATGGAGTTGACGATTGGTCCATAAGAAGGAGATGAAAACGGCAGTCCAATTGATGAAGACAATACCCCACCAGACACCAAAAATCCCCCATCCAAGTGTAGTACCGAGGAGATAAAATATCGCAATTGGGAGAATTTGACGATAGACCCCTAGGACAATCGCAAAGCGAGGTTTCTTAATTCCTTGTAACGTCGATACATTAATGTTTAAAAAGACATAAGTTGTAAAAGCTATCGCTTCGATACGAAGGTAGATTGTACCGGCTTCTACGACATCGGGATTGGTATCAAATAGGCGAATGAGATACGGAGCAAGCGGTACAATCACAACCGTCCCAATTAACATGATAATGACCCCATATTTCATCCCTCGATACCGTGCTTCTTTGATTCGTTCAATCTGTTTCGCTCCATAATTTTGGCCAATGATTGACAACACCGCAACATTTAACCCAATGGTTGGAATTAAAGCCACTTGTTCAATCCGCATTGATACGCCATACGCTGCAACAGAACTTGGTCCTCCATAGCGGAGCACAAAGTAATTGATGATGTATACACCAAGAGCAATGGTAGCCATGTTTAAGGATGCAGGAATCCCTTGATCGAGAATGTCTTTAATAGGCTCTAATGAGATTTTTGCCTCTTTGAACATCTCCCCTTCAAAAAATCGTGATTTGATTACATGGACCATTAAATAGATATTACCAAACCCTTGAATGATGACGGTCGCTAGTGCAACACCACGCACACCCATTGCTGGTAAACCAAACCAACCATACATAAACATCGGATCCAACAAGATATTTAGTACGAATCCAGCAATTAAGTAATTCCGGAACGGTTTTGATAAGCCTTGTGCATTTAATAGTCCATTTAGAACATTGTTGATAATAAAAAACACTGTCCCTATTAGAATAGTCGATGTATACTCCAAACCAATCTCTAGTACTTGTCCTGTTGCACCTGTTATTTCAAATAAGAAGGATAAATATAGGGGAGATAACAACGGTAACACAACACCAAATACAATCGCTAAGAAAATCGCGTTTTTCGCAATATTGTGGAATCTTACCTTCGCTTTTTCACCAATTGCAATCGCACTTAAGGCTGAAGTTCCATTTCCTATCCCACTACTAATAGATATTATTAAAAAGAAAATCGGAAAGCTAATCGCCATTCCTGCTAAGGAATCGGTACCTAGTTGTCCAGCATAAATACTATCGACAACATTGTAAAAGGTATTGAACAAAAACCCGATTGATGCGGGTATACTGATTCGTCGAAAATGGTTGCTCAACGAGCCTTTTGTTAAATCGATATCCATGTCATCACCTCAAGTATAGTATAGCGTGGATATTTAGATGAAAATATCGATGTACATTTCTTTACAATTAACCGATGCTTTTTGCAAAGAAAATCCTCTTGCACAAATGAAGTAGAAGAAATAATTCTACTTTGGAAGTATAGTTATACAATGTCTGGTAATTATTCATTTCATCTGAATAAACATACGACAGAATCTGGATTAGGAGTATCACAAAGGTTATCCCCCCCATATAGGATTAAGAACAATTACTGCTGTGACTAAATTATTAAAAAATTATTAAAAAGAGGCGTCAAAACTTCTTTTTTAGAATGTAGTCGATTATAATATCATATGTATACTTACAGGAATCATGTTATAATATAAATACTATATTGTACTTATGAGTTAGAGAAACTGAGGTGGAACCACATGTGGCGATTTGTAACAGTGTTTTTATTTCTACTTCTAGTGGCGTGTGAACCAACGGAGACAGAAGAAATCATACCGGTTTCCGACACGCCTTACATTGAGTATGTCTACATTGGGAACAGTGGCGACAATAGTGTTCTTGTACCGAAAGGTCAAGCAATGGCTGTAAATGACGTAGAAGAAGTTACCTTTGAATATCAACTAAGACCCTATTCAGAAGACATAACAACCGGATTTATCCGGATTGAAGCAATTGATATCTTAATTGATGGTAAAGAAGACTATACGAACTTAGTTCAAATTACAATCTTGGATGAGTTAAATGTAAAGCTTCTTCCCATTATTAATGACGTCATGACCGTAAAACTTACCGTAGAGTTACTCGAACCAATTGATGAACAAGAAGCAATTGATGAAGGGCTGGATTTAAGTCTTGTCAATGTAGATGACGCAGAGTTAGCTTGTGAGGCAATCTGTGGTAAATCCATCGAGTTTGATGTCAGTTTTGTACTTATAACAACCGAGTAGCAAGGGAATATTCTTCAAACGATTACGTAGGAGTGACATGTTATGTTATCATTATCTTTACGACTAAAACTAACCATATTTGGTGTAATAACAATCCTATTCAGTTTACTGATTGGATATCTTGTTGTTACGCCTCTATTAATAAACATTGAAACCAATCAATACATTGATGAAGTGCGAGGACAATACGACATTTATCAAAATAATATTGAACATTTTCGTACCGATTTAGCGTATTCCATCCTTTTATTCCAACAAACCAATGAGATCTATACGGATTCTTCTGATTTTACAAATTATCTTACCGCATTTGATGACGGATTTACGTTTGATCCACCACCAAGTGAAGAAGATATCATTGTATCGATGTATGATTATGCGTTAATCAATCGCAACGTCGAGAGTATCTACATCGGATATGAAGATACAGGTGCGTTTGTACGAACCGCCCCGATTCAGGATACGCATCCTGCCGGAGAAGGTTTTAATTATGATCCCCGTGATCGTTTGTGGTATACCAGTGCAGTAGCAAACGATGGCGATGTTGTGTTTAATGACATCGAACAACATCCAACCAATGAAACGTATTTTTCCACCTTGTCGACGACATTATATGACTTTGGGAACAATTTTGTTGGTGTCGTTGGCATTGATATTAATCTCGATTCGTACATGGAAAACTTCACACAGGTTGATAACTTGTCTCGAGGACAATTTATCTATACACAAGGTAACAAGGCAGTCCTAATCAACGAGGATGATTCGATTGAAATCTTACCTCTAAATGATGTCTATGAAGGACTTGATTTTGTGGAAGAAATCAATGTATTTGATACCAAAGAAGTGGAACTTGAAGGAACGAATTATGTAGCCATTGTATCACCTGTTGAGGGAACATCGATTCGATTGGTGCATTTGATTACTGATGCGGGAATTCGTAATATTATCATGGCGAAAGTAACCAATATTCGAACCCTGTTTATCGGAATAACGTTACTCCTTATTTTAGCAATGTTGGTCGTACAAGAGTTTATCGTCTTAAAACCGCTTGGAGAAATCCAACAAGAAATTAAAGACTACAAACAATCCAACATCACCAGTCACTTTCGCTTCTTAGAGGAAGGATCAAAAGAGTTTGTGCAGATATCTGGTGTCTTGAATGAGATGGTGGATACCATTAATCAAAACATGGATACGATGACGGAGCGAATTAATGAGATGAACTGTCTCTATCAGGTGACGTATCTTGCCTATAAAGAAAATAAAATTGATGCCATCTTGGATGGCACGGCTAAAGCGATTGTTCAAGCGATGAAATATCCAGAGGATGCACGGGTTCACATTCGTTACAAGGACAAAGATTTCTATTCTCAAGTATTTGAGACAACCCCTTGGAAGTTATCGGTTGATTTGGAATCACAAAACGGGATTGTCGGCTGTATTTCAGTGTACTATATCAATGAGAAACCAGATGAGGATATTGGACCATTTGAAACCGAGGAACAGCAACTCTTAGAGAGCATTGCGACAACCTTAATTATCGCCTTGACATATCGACAATAACACATATTAAAAGCACACCACAAATGTTGGGTGTGCTTTTTTCTATCTGTTTTGTTTGTCGTGATACATTTCTTCATCGGCATCGTGAACCAAATCTTTGCCTTCTTTCGAACCATCTTGGATGGAGTATCCGATGGAGACCCCAACGTCACAATGGCAATCGTTAAATGACATGGGCTTTTTAATATTGTTTTTAATGGTTTGGATAATCCGTTCAATTACGTGAATATCAACAACATGAAGAAGGACGATGATAAACTCATCTCCACCAAGACGTGAGACAATATCATCCTCACGAACCGATTCGGTAAATCGTTTGGCACATTCAATTAGGACTCTGTCTCCCACATCGTGACCAAATGTATCATTGATTGCTTTAAATTTATTTAAGTCCGCAAACAATACGGTAAAAGCCTCTTGGCGACTTGTTAAGTATTGAATCCGTTTCATTATGAACTCTCGATTGGGTAGTGTTGTTAAAGCATCGTGGTTTGCTGTGAAACGAAGCATGGCTATATTTTTCTCTCGAACATAGTAGATTTCATCTGCGAGTCGTGCAATAATAATCATTCCTAAGATGCCAAAAATTGAAACCCAGGTGAATGTTTCAGTTAACGATTGATATTGCTTTTGTTGTCGTATCGAAGTCGCTGTAAATAGAGTAATATAGTCATTTTTCATTGTAATAGGAATATCTCTTTCCAACGTTTCACTCAATGCGTCCATCATCGTTGTTGATGTGATTGTGATATAGGTATACAGTGTTCCCTTCTGAATCTCTTGGTAAAGTTGATTATTTGTTTGAACAAGATCGATATCATAGTAGGTATCAAAGGTTTTTGTAGTACCATCCTCATACATAAAGCCAAACTCGCGATCTTTATCACTGGAGTATAAAAAGTATCCATCTTCGTTTAATACTTCATATTCCGTTAGGCTATTTGTCAATGTTGACGTCAAATGAAATAAATCCTGTGCTTTGTAATTAATGATGACGATTCCCACTTGTTCTGTAGGAGAGTTGTATAATGGCGATGCCAACCGTATCATTGGTACTGGTTCACCATCGATTAATTGCAACTCACCATTCTCAATATTTAAATCAATAGAACTGAAATATAATGCGGTGTCTTCAAGGTTTACTGCATCTTGAAAATAGTACCGATCAGCTTTGTTTTGCAGTTCACTGTCATCGACAATCATAGTATCACCACAGTTGCAATTGACACGTAAAATTTCCATCCCGGTAACATCAATAATCCGTATTTGATCATAACGGGGATTTTGTTCAACCCAATCGACAAAGTCTTGTTGTAAATCCGTTTTGTGGTCCTCAGAGACAAAACCAATAGTATCTCCACTGACAGCAAATGCCTCATTATTTAAGATTAGTTCTTTTAGTAAGAAGAAGTCTTTGGTTAAGCCTTCTGAACGCTCATTAAACAGTTCTACATCTTGCTGCATATTGTACGTTGCTCTGGTTTTCATAGAGTCAGTAAAGATATTATATTGTATATACGCATTGGTGAAAATGATTATCACAAAAAGAAGTACTAATGCACCTGTATATAATAATCCACGTTTGGTATTACGGAACCATATTCTCATACAATCACCTCGAATCTCACACCTTAATTATAAAACGTGATAAACTAGATTACAATAAATGGTTTATAGAAACAATGGTATCTTAAGTTGTATCGGAGTATAATGAAATTATAGAGGCAGATATACCATTTTACGAGTGTGTAATGTAGAAGGATGAATCATTATTGAAGGAGAGTGTCGATTATGATAAAACGAATTTCATTAATAGGCTTTACAACCCTAATTGTTTTGATAATTGTAGCTTGTGGTACTACCGCAGTCAGTGAAACACCAATGGCTACCAATACGAGTGTGGCCTCACTTAGTTATGTGTCAAGTGGTTTTATCGATGCGGAAGTAGCACTTAATGAGGAGGACGAAACCTCCTATGAACCAATGTTTCTATCGACTATTAACCTTGTGAAACCGGATACGACGACGACAAAAGTGGAGGGTGAAATTGGCTATGTTAATATTTACTTAGATAAGTTTAAAGTCTTCTTAGAAGACGGAATTAACTCAATTGACGTTGATGTCCAAGAAACTTCAGATAACCCGGATTATGAGATCATGTTTACCTATGATGTTGAAGGGGAGAGTTATACAGTCTACTATAATTATGACGAAGAAAACGACTCATATGAGGGTGTGTTGATCCATGGGGAAACCACCTATGAACTCGTTATTGAAGATCATTTAAAAGAAGAAGAGGGCGAAACAAAGCGTAATCTTGTTTTGACAGCTACCAATGAAGGAAATTCTATTACCATAGATTATGAGGAGAAAGAAGAAGACGGTGAAAGCAAATCCTTACTTACTGTGGACAAAGATATCGATGGTGTACAGGCACAAGTTATGGTAGAAATGAAACAAGAAGAAGGGTCCTTTAAGGTCGAAATTCAAGACGGTGAAAATTACTATAATTTCAAAGCTGAAACAACCGATGAAGGTACGCATTATAAGCTGGATTACATTGTTGATGATATTGAAGGAACGGCCAAAATCGATGAGACCGTGGATGAAGATGGAAACTTTATCTACTCGTATAAAATTACAGAAGGCGATGTTACAAGCACGGTAGAAAAAACTCCTCCTGGACAAGATAAAAAATCAAACGATTCTGAATAATCAATTAGAAGGAGAATAAACAATGCGATTGTGGAAGTGGTTTGGATCATTAACAATTACCATTAAGTACATCATCACCATTACCCTCATCATTATTCCAATTATTATTGGTGCGATCTACACAGCCAATCAAAATGATGATATGGATTATTATGGACTTAGCTATAATCTTGTACAAACACAACGAATGCGAACCATTTTGATCGCAGACCTTTCACAACGCCTATATGATAAGCACGCTGACAATGATTTGTTTGCTGTGACTCAAGTTCAAGAAATGATGAATGAAGAACTCGACAAGTATGATGCAACCATGACAATGCTGACAGATGGTGATGACACCTCCGGTCTGTACGCCGCTGATAGTTCCGTCATCATAACTCATCTAGATACCATTAATCCCATGATAGATAGTTATATCGCTGACGCGAATAGCGTAATAGCCGATCCTACGGATGATGATGCGTTGGACCAGCTATTAAATCAAACATATGAAATTGATCATGAACTATACCAATTGATGGTGACATATGAAAAGACATATCTTTCCGGATATCAATCACTATCCGCTTTTAACGTCATGATTATCATTGTTACAATACTGTTTTTGGGATTATCATTATTTCTCTTACGAGTACTTCGTAAAAATGAGTTTTATGCCAATTACGATAATCTTACTAAACTACGTTCACGTGCATCGTTGTTTACAGACATCGCACAGCTCAACCCCGAGGAGTTTCGAGTTGTATATTTGGATATAAAGAACTTTAAATCTATAAACGAAGTATATGGGAATAATGTAGGTGATGATTTATTAATTCAACTAGCTAATCGGATAAAATCGATATGTGGTAAGAAACGTATGTATCGGTTTGGTGGAGATGAATTTACCATCCTTCTGCATCAACGCAACATGTTTGCATTAGAGGATTTGGAAATCTTTCGTCAGCAGCTACTCGAACCGTTCATCGACAATCGGAGTCGTCAGCATCATCTAATCCTATCCATGGGAATCGTTGAAACCGATGTTGGAATTCTCGACTTTGAACAAAAGATTAATTTAGCCATCGATTTGTGTGCCGATAGTTCTGGATATCGACAAAGACCGATGGTTTGTGATACGAAAGAAGTAACGGCAAACAGGATTCTTTTGAAAAATTCGATTATTACGGCCATCGAGCGCCGACAAATTCAACCGTTCTTTCAACCGTTACATTGGTCAAATGGTACGATTAAAGGATTTGAATCGCTCGCTCGATGGAATCTTGGGGACAGCATCATTAATCCTGGGACATTTCTACCGCTGGTTAATCGTAATGGAATGGGGTACGAACTAGATATTAATATGGTCGAAATGGTCGCAGAATCCTTGAGCAAGATTTTTGGTGCAAGAGAAGATTTAGAACTGCATGTTTCGATTAATCTTGCAATTGATACCTTAATAAATATTCAAATTGAACGATTGATTGAAATTTTAACAACGCAAGGTATTCAAGGAAACCACATTATCTTTGAAATTCTTGAAGATGTTGTCATTAATGATAAAACAAGACAAAAATTACGCATATTAAAACAGCATGGCTTCCATATTGCATTAGATGATTTTACTACCGGCGCGACATCCTTTGAGTACCTCAAGTATGAGGAAGTAGATTTTGTAAAAATTGATAAACAAGTACTAGAGAAAATCTCTATAAAGGATGATTATCAACACATTCTTGCCGATCTCGTTCATATGATCCACACATCACATAAGAAAGTCATAGTGGAAGGTGTTGAAACAAAAGATGAGTTGGACATATTAGTCGACATGGGTGTTGATATTATTCAAGGATATTATTTTTCAAAGCCATTGACACTCAATGATGCAATTTCTTATATTAAACAACAAAAAAGCAAAAATAGTTAATTAAAACTATTTGGCTTTTTGTATATTGTATAACTTAATCACTTTTAGGCTCAATATTAAGACAATGTTTTAGAAATGCATGTACAACTTGTGGATCAAATTGTGTACCAGAATTTTTTAGTAGTTCTTGCACTGCCTTTTCCTGAGACATTTTCTGATGATATATCCGGTCATGAGTCATTGCATCGTATGCATCAACAACGGCAATCACACGAGCGAATATGGGAATATCTTCGCCCTTTAAACCTTGGGGATAGCCACCACCATCAAATCGTTCATGATGGAACAATACGCCATCACAAACGTCATCACTTGACGTTATATTACGTATGATTTTGTACCCCGCTTCCGAGTGCTTTTTCACGATTTCAAATTCACTGTCTGTTAATTTGCCTGGTTTATTTAATAATCCATCAGGGATTGTGATTTTACCGATATCGTGTACCATACCCAGTAAATTAATATCTTCAATCTCACTCGAACGTATACGATGTAATCCACGCATTGTTTGTTCCGCTAAGGTGCTGACTCGTTCACAGTGCTCCTTGGTTTCACCGGTGATACCATTTAAGGTTTCCATCAAGGATTCCAATACTTTGGATTTGCGGGATGATCGATTGTTTAATTTGCGCCGATACATAATATTCTCAGCTTGAATAAAAGCTCTTTCGAAAGTCAGGTCATTGTTGATGACTTGTTTTCCACCCTTACTGACATTCATTTCAATATCGGACTCATTATTAAACGCATCAATCGCCGCTTCTAGTTGATTGGCTTTATCGGTAACACGATCAAAATCGACATCCTCCGTAAGTACGGCAAATTCGTCTCCGCCGATACGTGCAATAAACAACGCATCAGAGAATGTGTTTTTTAAGAATTGTGCTAGTTGTTTGATGATTCGATCACCTTCGATGTGACCAAACGCATCATTGATTAATTTCAACCCATCCAAGTCAAAAATCAAGATGGAGTACGTATCGGGTAAACGTTCATCAATGTATCGCTCAAAGTAATTACGATTGTATAAATCACTTAGCGTATCGTAATCGGCAAGATATTGAATCCGCTGCTGATTTAGTACTTGTTTTGTGACATCAAGAAGAATTCCACCGAGGAGTTTTATACTGCCATCGGTATGATATTCTGCAATTTCACAAGAGTGTTCAATATATTTGATTTCACCTGTATCCATGTTTTTATGTTTGGCAACAATATTTTGAAATGATGAAATCTTATTGCGATAGATGTCATTAAAACGTTGTTTGAGTTCTTGATTCATTTGAATCGCTTCTGGACTATCATTCAGAAGCGTATGCCAAAGCTGATGTAAGTCGATGTTGCCATCATCCGTTCGTTTCACGCCCAGTTGTCGTTGAAACATTTCGTTTCCATAAATCCTTTGGTTAAATTGACTCGGCTCAATTTCATGATACCATACCATTAATCCTCGAGTTTGCACGGCTAAATTCTCTGCTAGTGTTAACCGTTCATTCATGATTCGCAGTCGTTCTAGTTCGCGATTGCGAAGAAAGGACTCTGTGACATCAACATTGACACCAACAAATAATAATACATGTCCCTCGTCATCCCGTTCAATGACCGTACCACGGATTTCAATCCAGTTAAATGTGTTGGCATCCTTATAGTTTGGAATAACAATTTTATATTTGTCAATTCCGTCCATATAGATGCTGTTATGAAGAGATCGGAACTCATGGAGATATTTCTCATATCCTCGACCATCAGCCTTCATTCGTTTGATTTGATCATCTAAGATATCAGTTATCGTTTCATCTTTATACGTTCGTTCACTAGACATGAGTGTTTGATAGGATTTTGTGAAGTAATATTTTCCTTCCAAATAGTGACGCTGATGATACCAAATACCAACGTTTGAATTGATTAAACCTTTATCAATTAAACTAGTAATCAGTTCGAGTTGAATTTTTTCTTCATAAATATCGGTGAGGTAAATATCGATTGCAATGACAAAGCGAGGAGTGCCATCGGGATATCGTAATAAGCATTTCCCATATGCTTCAACCCATACAATTTTATCGTCCTTTGTTACTACGGGAGTTCGCGCTGCGAAATAGTCGGTTTTATTGTCGCGAAGATTACGGAATGCCATAATTTCATGTTCAATGCTTTCATCATACAATTCCGAGACAATCCGTCCTTTATCACGTACATTTCCAAATTCAGAGACTTGATACATTTTGTTAGTTGCTAGAGGGATACCAAGAATCTTCGGACTAACATCCGAGGAGTAGAAGTATTCAGATCCTTTGTCATAATCATGCCACCAGGTCGAACCGGCAAACATACTTAATCCAGATCCAACAACATCACCAAACATATCAATGTGTTCTTCGGTTTCTAGTAACTTGTTGTAACAAAACACAGTACAAGTTATCATATCTTCATTTGTTTGTTCTGGTTTGATGTTGAATTGATAGTCCACATCTTCAATTATATGAGAATATTCGACATTAAACTCTCGATGTAACGTTGATGTTAATATCTTTTGTAGAATTTGTTGAAAATCACGAGGAATATTATTGTGATGAACAGCATACTCAACGTCGGCATACAACCCATCAAAACGAAACAAAAGAACCGCATTAAAATCAAACATAACCATGTTTGATTGACGGTTTATTTGTAGAATCCCAACACCATCATCCATCGTATTGATGGAAGTGTTAAAGAATTTTACTGAATTTTGCTCGTTTAGAGTTCTTTTTGTGGGCATAGTATCACCTTTACAAATTATCTATGTTATATTATACCACAGGGGATTTACTATCATAAAATAAAAATGAACCAGCAGTGGTTCATTTCTTATTTTTATCTTTATGTTCCAGTAAATAGGTAAAACTATAGTTTGGATCCAACTCCATAATAATCAAGAACGTTAGCATCCCAATACCACCCTGTCCTTTTCCAGTCAGGTATCCGAGTCCAACTTGAAATCCGATTGCGATTAAAGCGTATAGTACAATTTTAACTTTGTTCATGAGTTGTCTCCTTTGTTTGATCTTGAATACGTCGTTCTTTGATATTGGGAATTATGAAACGGAAACGAAAACGGGGATCGATTTCAACAAGAAAGAGAAATGTTAATAAACCAAGACTTCCTTGTCCCAATCCTGTCAATTCACCAACAAGTAGTTGGATAATAATGCTGATAACAGCATAGACAATTAGTATTACTTTCACGACCTTCACGCCCCTTTTATCAATCTTTATTATAGCATATTACGATCATCTTACAGAAGTAAAATTATTGATTTTTTGCATCAAAGATGATGTGTTATGCTTCTGATGATTGAACGATCAATCGAACTTGAGTTATGTCCATATTTTGCACACGTAAAACTTCAAATGTACCGTGAGGAAATTGCACCTTCGCAGTCTCTCCTTGCTCAGGAAGAAAGCCTAAAGAGTCTTTGATAAGTTGCGATATTCTAGATGTTTTTGGAGATGACACACCAATCGTATGACCAATCTTATGTTCGACCTCACCCAATGTCATTGATCCCTCAATAATGTACGTAAGACGCTCTTGATAGGTTTCTTTTAAATGGTCATCGTCGTGTTCATCATAGATATTCCCAACAATTTCTTCCATAATGTCTTCTAGGGTAACGATACCGATCGTTAGTCCATCTTTATTGACAATGAAGGCCATATGAATCGATAAATCTCGCATTTGCGATAATAGGATATTTATGGTTACGTTTTTATCAATGATTAGAGGTTGTCTAATGTGTGGTTTTAACTCAATTTCTTCTAGTTTTTGATCATCCAATCGTAACAAGATATCTTTGACAAGAAGATATCCTTGAATTGCCGTTTTATTCCCTTTAAACACGGGAATACGTGAAAAGCGTGATGATACAACAGTACTAACTGCTTCATCCGATAAATCATCCAAATCTAGCGATACTATTTCTTGCATAGGTGTCATTATCATACCTGCAGTTAAGTCATCGAGTTGAAAGATTCGTTCCAACATTACTTTTTCTTCTGATGGGTACAACCCTTTAATATGTCCATATACAATCATTTCTTTTACATCCGCTTCGGTAATTGGCGTTGTGGATGTTTTTTTAGCAAAGCCAAAGAGCCGTAAAACAAACGATGTAGACAAGGACAATAACCAGACAAAGGGGCGAAGCAACATCATAACATATTTAATAATCGGAGCACTAAATAAGGCAAAGGATTTAGATTTGGCAAGGGCAATCCGTTTGGGAACCAGTTCCCCAAATACAAGTATAAAATACGATAAAATCAAGGTGATAACAACCACCATTACTTCGTTTGATACGGTAATTCCAAGCGTTGAGAACCATGTGACGAAACGACCACTGAGAGAACTTCCAGCAAATGCACTGGATAAGAATCCCGCGAACGTAATTGCCACTTGGATTGTGGACAAGTATCGTGTAGAATCTTTCGTTACTAGTTCCAATGAATCTATGTGTTTTACACCTTGTCGCTTCATTTTATAGAGTTGGCTAGGACTAATCGAAACCAACGCCATCTCGGATGCAGCAAAAAATCCGTTAACACCCGTTAACCCTATGATTAACAATACTATACCAATCATCAAATCACTCCTTCATACTTGTTTATTATATCACATATAAAAACACCATCTCAAATATTGGAGATGGTGTGATGGTTTTACTCTTCAATGGTCATTTCATTTGCTTGTTTAAACGCCATTCGTACAAGTATTGGACCTGTTAGTGCAAATACAAGAACACTGGCCAGGGTTATATTTTGGATCGATGCTGCCATATCAGGATTGACATCAATCAATGCATGATAGGCCGCCATCGATAATCCAATGGCTACACCGGACTGTGGTAACATGGCAAAGCCCAAATACTTTTTAACTGTTGGTTCTGTAGCAACCACAGTACTACCAATATAAGATCCACCAAACTTACCAATAGTGCGACCAATAATATAGACAACACCGATAACTCCAATTGTAGCCAGTACAGAGAATGATAATTGAGCCCCACTTAGGGTAAAGAATAAAATCATAATTGGTGGAATAAAAAACCGAATCGTTTCCTCTTCTAAAATATAGCTATCCTTATTGATTAGATTAGTCACAAATGCACCGGCAATCATGGGTGTTAGAATCGGGGATGCGTCAAACAACATCGCAATACCAACGGTAATAAAAACGGTGATTATAATCAAATCTAGTTGTTTCACTTGAGCTTCTTGATTCTTTGTAATGGTTCTGGTAGCAACACCGGCAATCACACCAATCACACTACCAAACACAATACTTAATCCGATTTCCATCAACGGTTCACCGATGACGTTCAAGACCGTTAGACTCGATGCATTTTGTCCTGCTAGTGCAACTCCTAGAGATAATAGTACACCAAAGACGATAACACCAACCGCATCGTCCAGACCGACAATCGGAACTATGGTTGAGGTTAGGGGTCCTTTTGTACGATATTTATTTATCAACATCATAATCGGAGCTGGTGCCGTTGCTGCAGCGATCGCACCGAGGATCATGGCGGTACTGGGATCGGTAACCAGTAACAACATTAAACTGACAACTAATGTCGTGAACAATGCCTGAATGGTGGTTATAATCACAATCCGTTTTCCAGATTTTTTTAATTTACCTAACCACAGTTCATTTCCTACTTGAAACGCGATAAAACCTAATGCAAGATTACTGATAATACTCATGTGAGACAGTTCTGTTGTCGTCAAAAATCCACTGATAGGTCCAAGTAACAGTCCAGCAACTAAATATCCTGTAATATCCGGTAAATGTATTTTCTCTGCCAAACGACCGAAAATCAAACCAAGTAACAAGACAACTCCTACATTCAGAATTAGCATCGCATAGGAATCGGTAGGAACACTAATTAATAGCATAAAATCACCTTCATTTTCTACTTATAGTATACTCCTCTTAAGATTGAACTTCAATTATATTAACCGATCGTATTGAGTATAAGAATAGTTGAGGTTATAGACCTATGATAGAATATAGATATCTGTTTAAATAAGGTGATATGATGAAATCATTTCTCAACGAAATCTATGAGGAGTTGGCCCTTGTCCTAACTGGAAAAACACTGGATATTTTAGCTCCACCAGTATTATTTTATGGGCTCTATACGTTTGGTTCTTTACTCGTGGCTTTGGTGGGCTCGTTACTGTTAAGCATCGTTTTTCTTGGTCTTCGATTGTACAAGAACGAGAATAAATGGTATGCATTTGGGGGATTAGTAGCAGTAATTCTTGCGATTGGGTTTGCTTACATCAATAACAATGCCTCAAACTTCTTTATTCCAGATATTATAGGTACTGCAACACTAATTATCATCACTACAGGTTCGTTAATTCTCGGCAAGCCCCTTGCTATATGGGTATCTCATATTACCAGGGGATGGGATCTCAAGTGGTTCTTCCGCGATGATGTAAAACCAGCCTATACTCACGTCACCATATTCTGGTTAGGCTTTTTTATCATTCGATTAAGTGTTGAGTTGTATCTATACACCCAACAATCTGTCGATGATTTGATTATTGCCAATGTAATCATGGGATATCCTGTACTAATCATTGTTCTTGTGATTAGTTATGTATATGGAGTGACAACATTACATCGATTAGGTGGACCCGGTGTTGATGAATTTATCAGTGGTAAGAAACCACCATACCGAGGGCAAACAAGAGGATTCTAAATAATCCAATTCCACTTAACTTACATGGTTTTCGACAGGCTTTCGTTGACTATATTAGTAGATTTGATATAATAAAGGTGGTAAGTCGAAAACGATTTCGACAATACGATATTTGGAGGATAATATGAAGAAACTACTACTTATGTTGATGGTTGTTGTAATCACACTTTCGGCATGTGAACCACAAGAAGAAACGGATAAAGGCGATACTCCTGTATTTGAAAGTACTGGTGATTTGAGTGGTCTTGTAAATGACTCAATCAACTTATTTCAAGGACTTACAGTTACCGATACAGAAGATGGTGATTTAACACAAGATATTAGTATCACTAACCTAACGGAACTTCCATTAAGTAATGCCTCACTTACAACAGAAGGAACCTTTGTTGTGAAGTATTTTGTTAAAGACAGTGATGGGAATCAAGCGACATTTGAGCGGAACTTAGTTGTCACCGAATTAGCTAGCATGTGTGATGTAGAAAAAGAAGGATATACCTTAACATTCTGTGATGATTTTCTCGATGCTACGAATACAAATGCCCAAGGGATCGACTTGGACAAATGGGATTACCAAGAAGGTAATGGAGCTGAATATGGCATCCCTGGATGGGGAAATAGTGAAAAACAATACTACCGTGAAGAAAATAGTTTGGTGGAAGATGGATTCTTAGTCATTGAAGCCAAATTAGAAGACTTCGGTGGCGTTCCGTATACCTCATCTAAGTTGGTTACAAAAGATCGCTTTGCCCAAACTTATGGACGTTTTGAAGCGAGAATCAAACTTCCTTTAGGCAATGGACTTTGGCCGGCATTTTGGATGATGCCAGAAGACAACGTCTATGGTGGTTGGGCCCGTAGTGGTGAAATTGATATCATGGAAGCCAAAGGTCGTTTACCGTATGACGCTTCAGGAGCTATCCACTATGGTGGATCATGGCCAAATAATGTGTATCAAAGTGGACATCATGACTTGCCACAAGGCGAAGGAATTGATACATTCCATGTCTATGCTGTCGAATGGACTTCAGAGTCCATCAGTTGGTATATTGATGATACCCTAGTATGGACTGCAACGGAGTGGTACTCTGAAGGAAACGAGTTCCCAGCACCCTTTAATCAAGATTTCTTTATGATTTTAAATCTTGCAGTGGGTGGTCATTTTGATAATCATATCTTACCTCCAGATTCACTATTCGATGAACCAGTTCAAATGTTTATTGATTATGTAAGAGTCTATCAATATACTGATTAATCGCTAAAAATAGCTATTTCAAGTACTACCTTATTAAGGGTAGTACTTTTATTTTCACTATGGTATAATGATGTTGACATTATATAAAGGGGATAAAACAATGACTAAGAACACTCGATTTTACTTTTTCAATAAAACCTTACTTCAAATTGTCGTTCTTTTTTTTGTGCTTTCATTTAGCAAAGCAATGATCATTCGATATTTATCAGATTATGATACCTATCTAGTACCACTGTTTATCATCATTAATTTTATTCAAGTGATTGCTGTTATAATCGTCATACTGATTGTAGGATATTACTTGTTTGTTGGCTATCGCTATGTAACATCTGTGTTTTACCGCGAATCCAACATACCATTACACGAAGCTTTCTTCCATGGTTATCTGGATCTTGCATACGTTTATGATCGTTTAAAACGATATGGGAATGAAAATCAGTACGATACCAAAACAAAAAGCATTATTATTACTTTCGATACCAAAATCTACCACATCATCGTTCGTGATATCTTCGGTCGTTTAGAAGCCGATTCGAGAAGTGATTCATGGTATATCGTTTCAAAAAGACGGAAACAATATGGCAATGTTCGTTACCTAAAACGACGTAGTTTTTTAAGTCCACTTTCCGAAAATCAACGATATATCAACGCATTATCCAAACAGAGTGATATGGAACGACTGAATTACGTCTGTTTGACCGGTATACGGCAAAACACCTTTAATCATCCTCAAATCAATACCGTTTATGAGTTGGAATCCATTTTACAACATGAATCCATGATGTAGAGGATCGTGTCAAGTTGTTATAAACAGTTTTGACAAACGCCCATAAAAACAGTATAATTTGCGTGTGTTATGTAATAACAGGGAGAAAGGGACATATTATGAATGCAGTTCGTAAATTTCGACAAATCCATTTGACAACCGCTGAGATATTAGTGCTTGGATTTGCATTGGTAATCTTGATTGGGGCATTGTTGTTGAACTTACCGTTCGCCAGTAAATCTGGTGATAGTGTCGGTTTTGTAAATGCTTTATTTACCGCTGCAAGTTCCGTTGCTGTTACAGGGTTAGTCGTTGTTGATACGCTGACACATTGGACCACATTCGGTCATGTTGTCATCTTAATATTAATTCAAATTGGGGGTCTTGGTATCATTACCATGGGAACCCTGTTTGCCCTTATTATTGGGCGCCGTATTACCTTCCGTCAACGCGTGGTGATGCAAGAAGCAATGAATAAAATCACGGTTGGTGGTGTTGTTCGTTTAGCAAGATACATCTTAATCATGACGTTTGTTGTTGAGGGAATTGGTGCAATCATCTTAGCGACAAGGTTTATCCCTATTTATGGCGTTGGCCAAGGTATTTGGCTCAGTGTCTTTCACAGTGTTAGTGCCTTTTGTAATGCTGGTTTTGATTTGATTGGTAATTTTCAAAGTTTAACACCGTTTGTCAATGATCCAGTTGTTACATTAACCGTCGCGATGTTGATTATAATTGGTGGGCTTGGTTTTGTTGTCATCTTCGAACTACTGGAAAAGAAAAGCTTGAAACGACTTAGTTTGCATTCTAAGATTGCCATAAGTATGACGGCGTTCTTATTGGTTCTTGGATACATCATTGTTCTAGCACTCGAATTCAACAACCCTGAAACCATGGGTAATTTATCCATTGGTGGTAAATTACTTAGTGGATTCTTCCACTCTGTTACCCCACGTACTGCAGGTTTTAATACATTACCGATGGATAAACTAATGCTTGGTACGATTGTCATGACGATGATCTTCATGTTTATCGGAGCGGGTACAGCTGGTACCGCTGGTGGGGTTAAAGTTACCACCGTTGGTGTCATTGTGGCCTCGATTGTGTCAACCTTAAAAGGACGTAAAGAAACCGAGAGTTTCAATCGTAAGTTACCTCGTGATTTAGTCAATAAATCACTTGCGATTATTACGTTAGCAATGTTATGGGTAATCACCGTAATCTTCATTCTATCGATTACCGAAGATGCGCCTTTGCAAGTCATTGTCTTTGAAGCCATCAGTGCCTTTGGTACCGTTGGGTTATCACTAGGTATTACAACACAACTTAGTGTAGTTGGTAAACTTGTCATTACAATTACGATGTTTGTTGGTCGGATTGGCCCGTTAACCTTATTTATGGCACTTGCCCAACGCCGTCAGGTAACGACTGCGATATCCTACCCTGATGAAGAAATTATGATTGGTTAAAATAAGCCCGTTAGGGCTTTTTTTATTGGGATATTTGGACATTGTTTGGTATACTTATAGTAGATTTTCAAGAATGGGGGATTCTCAATGAAACAATGGATCTTACGCGGTAGCTTTTGGTTGATTACGACCGTATCAGTTATACTTGCACTAGATGGATATTTGATTTTTTTATCGCTTGGATTAACACCAATCATCCTAGGTGTGATTCATTTATTTATGCCAAAGGACATGCTTATAGAACGATTACGATATATGCTTGCCATGCTGATTATTACGGTTGTAGAAGTGTTTACCTACTTTTCCTATTGGGGGACATTAATGACAACAAGTGATGCGAACCGCTTGTATTTGCTTCCAGTGTTTGCCCTCATAATGATGTTCGTTGAGATCATCATTACTAAGTTCAGTAAAAAAGAAGTTCCAAAACGGGGACTTGCAGTCATCCATGTATTCACCGTAGTAATTTTTACCATTTTAGGGTTGTCGTTAATACGATAACAAAGAAAGAATGTAGGTTCACCTATGAATACCAAAAAACTATATATAATTCTCCGTAGTGTCATGGGACTCGCATTTAACATGTCATTCATGGCTACGGCCATCTATCGAATTGATGTGGCGAATCTAGAAATCTACCAGCTGATTTTAGTAGGTAGTGCATTAGAAATCGCTATCTTTTTGTTTGAAGTACCAACGGGAGTTGTCGCCGATTTGAAAAGTAGACGGTTAAGTATAATCATCGGATTATTTATCATTGGTCTAGGGTTCTTTGTTGAGATCCTTACGACATTTTTCCTTGTGATTGTATTATCGCAAATCATATGGGGGTTAGGATATACCTTTATCAGTGGTGCGTTGGATTCTTGGATTAGTGATGAAACAGGGAATCAAAACATTGAACAAACATTGATTTCCGGAGCTCAAATGCATAAATTGTTTAGTGTCCTTGGGATTGTCTTAGCAGCCGTTATTGGAATGTTTGACATTCGACTAGCGATTGCATTTGCTGGAGGATTATTCATCTTTATGGGACTTTTTGCGATTGCTTTAATGAACGAAGAACACTTTGTCAAACATCCCCACCATGAGCCACTCTGGACTCTATATTTTTCACAACTAGGTCATGCTTTATCCCACGTTCGCACAAATAAGGTTTTAAAAATAATGGTTGTGATTATGTTATTTCTTGGACTATATAGCGAAGGTATTGATCGGACCCATGAACGGTATATTTTGAACAATTTGAATATGCGCGATTACTTTGATATTGCGCCAATCTGGATCTTATCTATAATTAATGCGATAATTGCGATTATCGGATATGTGGTTTTACATGTTGTTAAGAAATACATTACAAAAGGTCATCATGTCGTACTATGGGCCCTCAATTTTACAATTATGATGATTGTTGGAATCGTACTCTTTGCTTTTTTACCATTTGAATACATTGCTGTCGTTAGTTTTATGTTCTTTACCATCAATCGTGAAGCAACTTACCCCTTACTCAATACGATATTAATTCGCTCAACACCATCTCGTATTAAAGCCACTGTTCTTTCGGGGTTCGGACAATTGGATGCGATTGGCCAATTACTAAGTGGTGCGTTAATGGTTGGCGCTACGTTCCTTGTAGGAATAGAAGGAATGTATTTATTTACGGCATTGCTTCTATTAGTACCTGCTCTGTTATTTCCAATGATATTGCGTGTAAAAGAGTCCTGAAATGATTGCGTTTTAGTTCTATATTTATAAAAATTACGATATAATATTATTGAAATAAATTTAAAGGAGAATTAAATATGACAAAAGAAGTATCAGCCTCCTCATTAAAACGCTTTAACATGATTATGGGGGGATTACACCTTGTACAAGGATTATTGATGATTATCCTTGGATTAACGGTTAGTGCATTTGGGGATTTTAAACTTACGATTACACAAAATTTCTTAGATTTCAATTTTACAACACAAGAGTTGGAATCAGCGAGCAAAGTATTATTTGAAGTACCATTCTTTGTACTTGTGGCATCGTTCTTATTAATTTCAGCGATTGCGCATGCGATTATCTCGTTACCAAAGAAAACCAATGACATTTACAATGCTGACTTGGAAAAAGGAATTAACCGTTTCCGTTGGTTCGAATATGCACTTAGTTCAAGTGTCATGATCGTCTTAATCGCGTATCTATTCGGAATTTACGACGTAGCATCCTTGGTCTTGATCTTTATCGTTAATGCATCCATGAACTTGTTTGGACTGGACATGGAGTTATTAAACTCTGGTAAAGAAAAAACCAATGTCAACTGGGGACCATTTATATGGGGTAGTTTTGCTGGACTTGCTCCATGGATCGCCATTATCCTGTATCTATCTGGGGCATCATCCGAAGTTAATGAAGCAACACCATGGTTTGTATGGGCGATAGTTGGAACCTACTTTGTAGCGTTTAACAGCTTCCCAATCAACATGATTATGCAGTACTTACAAAAAGGTAAGTTCGCCAATTATCTCTACGGAGAACGTGGATATATCGTTCTAAGCTTAGTCGCTAAATCGGTACTAGCATGGCTCGTTCTTGTTGGTGCATTGCAACCATAAGAAATACACTGCAAACAAAAAGACCATCATTGGTCTTTTTTTTGTAGGCTTGAAAAGAGTGAAAATACGTCTTCTCCTTTGTTGGATATAATTGTAATCAACCGATTGTTTATTCGATCATATCCTGTGATAAATGTCACTCCGGGGTCTTCTCCGGTAAAACAAGGTTGGTTGTTCGTATCTAGCCAAATGCCGAGGCCATATCCCCAGTTACCTGCGTCTTGTTCTTTATGAAGCATCGTTTTTGTCATGTCTTCTGAAAGTAATTTATGTGATAGTAATCCATCCCAGAACTTCGCAATATCCAGTGCATTTGTAAAAGCACCACCCGCACCAGTACCTTTGACATCAATACTGTAGATGTTTGTATAATATTCATTGGTTTCTTCATCAAGGATATAACCATAGGTACAATTCTCAGGTAACCGATCAAGTTCGAAGTATCCTGTATCTGTCATATTAAGTGGTTTGAAAATATACTGCTGTAGATAGCAATCAAACGGCATATCTGTTAAAGCCTCGATAATGGAAGCGAGTAAGACAAAAGCAGAATTGTTATATTGGAATCGTTCTCCCTTGGGATACATCATCTCTTCATGAATGAAAAGTGGAAGCAGGTCATTGTTGTGTCGAATTTTATAGTTGGGATAGTCTTTCCACAAATCCGCATAATTGGGAAACTTACTCTCATCACAGTAATCGGGAACACCAGATGTGTGCGTAAGTAGATGATAAATGGTAACATCGGGATCAATCTTTCCTAGGGGAATATCAAGCAGTTCTTGAAGTGTCGAATCAAGTCGACATTTTCCTCGTTCAATCAACTGTAAAATGCCTACAGCAACAAACACCTTTCCTGCTGAGGCCGTTGGAAAGCGTGTCGTTTCATTTATGGGTATGTTGTTGGCGATGTCACGATATCCATACTGAGTATGTTCTACTGAATCTTTCGTGCGAATGTATAACGTACCGCTAGTAATCATCGAATCACTCCTTGTACATAGTATACCAAATTCATGAAAAGAGACCCACATAATTTTCACAAATCATGGATTTGATTTTTCGAAATAGAATTGTTTGTGATATAATCATATACTGAGGAAGTGATTGTATGAAAAAAGTCATGTTAGCTGTTACCATTGTTCTTGTATTATTTCTTTCATCATGTCGCTATAATGCGGAAAAGTGGGACTTGCAAACTGTGATTGATCAGTCTTATGGATATACCAATGGAACGAGCCAATATGTACGATATGATTTATTGTTTTTGGATCCGTCTAGTGGGTATGTAATCACGTATAACTACGCATTTAGTGATTATGGTGTGTACATTGAAATGAATAATGAAACAACGACAACCGAAACCTATCTTCAATATTATGCAGGCAATCCAAACGTCGGTGGCCGATATACCTATAATTCATCCGATGATACATGGGAATATCAAGGAGATATTAATTATGCCGGTGCGATTGATTACGGACTGTACTTGCGATTGCTATCAAACCTTGAAAACTATTACGATATCGAGAATACAACGATTGAAGGAGATTACCAAGTTGTTCAAGCATTGACTAATGATAACTTGTATATAAAAGTACGGATCGATAATGATGGCTATATCGATCACGCAGTAGAATTTACGTTTGCAGATGGTAAGGAAGTCGTTTTGACGGAGTACTTCTACGCTGAAATTGGTAAAACAAATTTCTATATTCCAGACGATTATTTAAATTAAAAAGAGCAGAAAATTTCTGCTCTTTTACTATGCTTTCTCCATATAGAAGACTTCATCAACACGTTTGTCAAATGCCATCGCAATTCGAAAGGCTAGTTCTAGAGTTGGCGAATACTTCCCTTTTTCAATGGCAACAATGGTTTGTCGTGATACACCAACGGTCTCTGCTAGTGTCTTTTGGGACATTTCGCCATGAAAGAATCGCAGTTCTCGCACCTTATTTTGGACCACGTATTTCGTCACTATAACCATCCCCGATACTTACTTATTTTATATAGTTCTGCCAAGACATCACTTGCGAATCCAGCAATTAACATTGTGACAAAGAACACGGTGACAGAGTAGTCCATTACTTGCGTTGCAAGCGCGATAATGAATCCAGCGCTAAAACCAACTAATGAGATTCTTGTAGCAAGTAAATCAATGACTTTATCGCGTTCATCCATTATATGCAAATCATTCTTATCGGTGTCTTCACCAGTGAGTTCTTTCTTTATCTCTCCAGCAATTTCATTTCCGATACTAAATAGAATCATTACTATAATCCGAGCGGTAATGCTGGCAGGGATAAAGAGTAGAAGTGCCGTTGCCCAAAATTTCATTACACTTTCGGTAGTGGACTCCAAATCCATATATCGGTTATAGACAATAATTGCAAAAATGGTTGTAATAACTATCGTGCTAAGCAAGTTTGCTAATACACGTTTTTCTTGAATTGACATGGTAATACCTCCTTATTGTTGTTTGTGTCAAGTTCTACATACATAGTGTAAAATAAAATATACTAAAAGTCAAGTAAACTTTACATATTTTTTTAAAAATCTATCTTCCTAATTGAAAACTTCGCTTAAATACTGGACATTCTATGGTATAATTTCGATACAAGGAGATGATGACATGTATCCATTTTTACTACCCGATATCTTCGGTTATACGATACCTCTATATGACGTCATGATTATGGTTGGTATTTTGTTTATGTTTTTGTATATCATTCCAAGATTTGAAAAACGCGATGGGTATTCCCATCAAGAAACCAATCGATTATTATTACTGATTGCGATCAGTTTAATCGTTGCATTGTTTTCATCGTATGTATTTGATGGAGTGTTCCATTCACTCGCAGAAGGTGAACTTGCCTTTGGATCGATTACGTTCTTAGGGGGTCTGTTCGGTGGAATTGCGACCTTCTTGTTACTATACAAATACTTCTATCCCTATGAGAAAAAGGATTTACGTTCGATTCTTAATACCATTATCACCGGGGTTGTTCTAGCTCATGCATTTGGACGCATAGGCTGTTTCTTTGCCGGTTGTTGTTTTGGTGTTCCCACAGAATCGTTCTTGGGTGTAATTTTCCCCCATGGCCATGCGCACGACTTATATCCTGATGCAGCAGTTTATCCAACGCAGTTGTTTGAGTCTGCCTTCTTGTTTATTCTATTTGGGGCATTACATTATGTTCAATCATTTAAGAATCGTGAAGTTGAAGTATACCTCATTGGATATGGAATCTGGCGGATTATAGTAGAGTTTATTCGTGGTGACGAACGTGGTGTATTACTTCCTTTATATGAAACACAATACAACATTTTCCCAACGCCGTCTCAATTCATGAGTTTATTGATGTTATTGTTTGGTGTATACTTAATATACCATCATAAACAAAAACAATCCCTTCAAATAAAAGATGTTCGCTGAACATCTTTTTTTATCACCTATATTTTCATTGGATGATACGGTATAATTGAATATAGTACTACTGTTAGGAGTATTGATATGAATAGAATGAATCGCATCACCATCCTTATAGCAATGATTATTGTACTGATGGGAGTTCTCCAATTTACCGAGATTCCGTTTTCCAGTTCCGTTGCCAAAACCGTCTTGATTGAAGATACAATCATGCGTTTTTTAGGTGGTTTTGTATTCGTTTTAGTATTGATATCACTAGGGTATAAGCATCTATTTCAATTCGCTAAAACAACAAGAGCACAACTGCTTGTCTTGATCCCAGGATTACTAGTAGCTATCAATAATTTTCCGATTATTGCTACGATATCGGGACGTACAGAAATTACGGAATCAACAGGTTATATCCTATTGTTTTTAGTAAGTTGTGTCAGCATTGGTTTCTTTGAGGAAGTAATCTTTCGTGGAGCATTACTGATGGTATTATTACAACGGTTTGAACACTCTCAAAAAGGGATTTTATATGCGATAATTGGTTCTTCTATGTTATTTGGTGTCGTCCATCTTGTGAACTTATTTGCTGGTGCATCGGTAGGTCAAACACTACTTCAAGTGGGCTATTCCTTCTTAATGGGGATGCTGTTTGCGGTAGTCTTTCTAAAAACGCATAACCTCTGGTATAGCGTTTTACTTCATACCATCTATAATATCGCGGGACTGTTCTTTATGTCGGTTGGAACTGTGGTACATCAATTTGATATTCTGACGATCATCATAACTACAGTTCTCGCTCTAATTGTCATTTTGTATTATATTCGCGTGTATTTATCCATTGATCCACAAGAGATGGAAGACCTATACACCCCAAGGGAGTTTACCAATGAAGCATAATATTCTATTCATCGAAGGGTTACCTGGAAGTGGGAAGACGACGTTTGCGAGACGACTCAAAAAACATTATGAACAACAAGGTGTGGATGTTGCGCTCTTTAATGAAGGTGATTTACATCCAATTGACTTAGCTTGGTGTAGTTATTGTACAAAGGATCAATTCGATGAAATCATACAACGGTTTCCCAATATAGAAGAGGCCTTACGTAGTGTGACCTCGATTGAAGATGGGAAGTACATCAGTGCCTATACAAGGGTTTCTCACCCATCTGTAACACAAGAATTTTATGATTACATGGAGCAATTTGAAGTCTATCGTTATACCGATCTTCAACGATTCTTAGATGTCCACATCAAACGGTGGTCCTATTTCAATCTCCATTTTGATCCGAGGAAGCTTTATATTTTCGAGTGTATTCTACTGCAAAATCACATCACTGAATTAGTTTTAAATCATAATGCATCTTATCATGATATGTATCAGTATATTGAGACATTATTACAACAAATCAACAACCAAAAACCCGTTATCTACTATATCAAACAAAACAATATAGAGCGGACGTTTCATCGCATCATTGAAGAACGACGAAGCGATCAACCCGATCTATACCGTGACTGGATTGACAATGTCATTCGTTATTTAGATACGACGAAATACGCAGAAGAACTCCAATTTACTGGAATAGAAGGAATGATTCGCTATGGTACGTATCGTCAAGAAACGGAATGTTCTATCTTAGATGATTTACCAGTTGATTCACATGTATTTGAACCAGAAGAGGATTATGATCGTGTTTTTACCGAGATGATTCAAAAGGAGGAAACCAATGAATAAGAAGACCCCAATAACCGAGATAAATGGATTGCAAGAAGACGGTATTATTCAAGCAAAAGATGCGTTAAAGGACGTTGAGAAACTACCGTCACACATCACCACCTCGGTCATCTTTTTTGATCACCATCCTCACCCGGATTTATTGGAAAAATCGACCGTATTGTTCAATTTCATTGGCGCATCGACAGTTGTCCCCCAATATGTCTATGACAATCAAATCGTCTTGGCTTTTTCTCCACTTGGAGGACCTGCTGCTGGAGGGTTGATTGAAGAATTGATCGCCTTTGGTATCAAACGATTTATCGCTTGTGGAAGTAGTGGCTTAATCGGTGATATTGATGCGAGCAACTTTCTCCTTGTCAACCAAGCGATTCGTGACGAAGGATTATCGTATCATTATCTTGAACCGAGTTTATATGTAGCAACGGATACGAACTTAACCCAACATATTGAACAAGAATTACGTAAACGACAACTGCAATATATCGAGGGAATCACATGGACAACAGATGCGTTCTATCGTGAGACACCTAGTCGGATGGAGATTCGTCAAGAACAAGGTGCCGTAGCTGTCGAAATGGAATGTGCCAGTATGGCCGCTGTCTGTAGGTACTATCAATTACCATTTGCTCAAGTCCTGTACTTTTCGGACATTGTCAAACAACAAGGATGGTCGGGATTTCGTCAAGACCGCCAAATGATAAAGGATACTATTAATCAGATTATTATCGATATCGCCATCGCATTGTCCCAAGAAGAATAATAGATTCAGTGTTTTTATAAGCGGGTATTTACTTGTCTCGTAAAACTCTGTATAATTCTAATATAAAGCATATAAGGAGACCACTATGAGAATCGGAATTATTGGACCCATTGGTTCAGGAAAATCAACCTTAGCAAAACTACTTTCAGAACATTATCAGGTACCACTTATTGAAGAACCTGTCGAGAACAATGAGTTTCTACCACTCTTTTATGAAGATAAAGAAACATTTGCCTTATTAAGTCAAAATGCATTTTATTCCTCATTATTCTTATTGATGTGGAAATCACGACATGAGCAAAAGTGTGTCTTTGATTCGACATTGTTTTCCAACTTGGTGTTTACCGAATTATTACGTTTAGAGGGTATTATGTCGGCTTATGAAGTTGCACTTACCTATGCGATTGCTGATGAGCATTTAAAACGCCTACCGGATGTTGACATTCACCTAGTCTTAGTCAATGAAGAAGATAAGTTATTCGAAAACGTTCGTAAGCGTGGTCGTGACATTGAAAAAGACCAACAGGAATATTTAACCTTCCATTACCGGAATTATTATGACGTATTGGATCGCATTTTCAAGAACTACCAAGTACCAAAAGAGAAGATCTTATATCTTCGTATGGATGATGTCTATGTCAAAGAAGAGTTCGATCGAGTGGTTCAAGAAATCGAAGCATTCTATAATACCATTCCTAAGGAATTATTAGCTGAAATTAAGTAATACGAAACCGAAAAAAAACAGCGTTCGCTGTTTTTTTGTTACCCTTTTATGATATGAAATAGACCTTTTAGATACTTTTTATTCATCATTTCAATCATCCCATACATCCGGCCTTCCGATAATTTACCCTGGCTGAACATCATCAGTCCACGTAATGGAATTTCATCAACCATTTTCTCTATCATACGCTTGGAGCCTTGATGCATATCATCACCACTACCATCTCCACCCATTATATCTCCGAGGTTTTTTTGGATGATTTTATGCAGTTGTTTACCGATAAATGTATTTTTGACTTCACCAACGGTACTATTGATATGATACGGTGTTGTTGGTTGGATTGGTGGTACGGAATGCCCCAGCAATTCTTCAAAGGAATCCAAGGATGGCTCAAATGTACTTGAAATGTTGGTATATGCATCCACATTATCGTGATTAATGATATCATCGGATACGATGTTTATGGTTGTCGAATACCGGATATCACGACTGCTTGCACCCACTAAAATATGATAAGCTCCCGCTTCTAACTTATGACTTGTCTCATTGAAAATCTTTAATGTAAACAATGGGATCGTAACGGTGACTGTTTGGGTTTCACCTGGTTGTAATTCGATCTTTGTGAATCCTTTTAATTCTTTTTCGGGACGATACACGACACTGTTTTTCTTTTTGACGTATACTTGCACGATTTCTTTACCAAGGACACTACCACTATTCGTTACGTCAATCTGAACGGTAATGGTATCTTTTGTTGATTCCACTTGTCCATTGGAATAATCAAATGTCGTATAACTTAAACCAAAGCCGAAGGGGAATAAGGGCTCAATAGTCATCGAATCGTACGCACGATAGCCAACATACAGTCCTTCTCGATATTGAACTTGCCGACCTTGCCCAGGAAAATGTTGGTTTGAAGGAAACTCCGATAATGTATTGGGGAACGTTTCAGCAAGTTTTCCACTGGGATTCACTTCTCCAAACAAAATATTAGCAATTGCCTCACCACTGGCTTGGCCACTGAGATATTGTTCCACAATTGCTTGGACATTATCCTTCCAAGGCATTGTGACAGGAGAACCATTTGATAGGGTTACGATTACCTGATCATGCACCTCGGTGATTGCATCAATCAGCGCATTGTGATTCATCGGAAGATGAAGGTGATCACGATCAAAACCTTCGCTCTCATAGGCATCGGTTAATCCAGCCATAATCACAACAACATCTGCTTGTTTGGCAACTTCAACAGCTGTTTGGATAAGAGTATTATCAATTTGATCCGTCGCTACATCATATCCCTTTGCATACAACAAACGGTCTCCAAGACGTTGCTCAAACGCTTCTTTCGCAGTGCTCACGATTGTCGGATTAATCAATGAACTTCCGGATCCTTGATAGCGCGGATGTTCAGCAAAACCACCAATCAACGCGATTCTTTGTGTACTATCAAGTGGTAAAACACCAGTATTTTTCAAGAGGACAATTCCTTGTGTAGCAACATGTCTAGCAAAGTCGTGATGTTTGTCTTTATCGTATGAAAATGATGGTTTCTCTAACGTCTCTTTAGCTTGTAAAATTAAATCGACAATACGTTCGACTCGTTGGTCCACAATCGACTCTTCTAACTCACCGTTTTGGACCGCAGCGATTACTTTTTTGTTGTTGATTCCTAAACTACCTGGCATTTCTAAATCTTGTCCCGCGATAATACCTTTAACTCGATTATTACAAGCGCCCCAGTCGGTGACAACCAACCCCGTATGTTTCCATTTGTTTTTCAATGTGTGATTAAGAAGAGTAGGATGTTCACTCATATAGAGGCCATTCACTTTATTGTACGAGTTCATTACCGTCCAAGGTTGAGCTTTCTTTACTGCAATTTCAAAACTCCGTAAATAGAGTTCTTTTAGTGTTCGCTCATCAACAATGGTATCAATGGCCATCCGCATCGTCTCTTGATTATTGGCAACAAAATGTTTTAGTGATGTTCCAATCCCTTTTGATTGAACCCCGTTGATAAAGGCAGCTGCGAGTTCTCCTGATAGTACTGGATCCTCACTAAAATATTCAAAATTACGACCACAAAGGGGATGCCGTTTGATGTTTACTCCAGGACCAAGCAATACCGATACCTTCTCGCTTAAGCACTCATCACCAAGATGTTCTCCTAAAGAGGTTAACAGATCAACATCCCACGTACTGGCTAACAGTGAAGCAGTAGGATAACAAGTCGCCGGAACACTATTTTGAAGACCAACCATATCGACGTTGCCAGCTTGTTTGCGAAGTCCATGGGGACCATCTGTCACCATAATCGATGGTAGGCCTAATCGCTCAATCGATTCCAAATACCAAAAGTCTTGTCCCGACAATAATGAAGCTTTTTCTTCCAATGTCATTTGTTGAACCAAATCACGAGCTTTTTGAGACATTGTCATTCCTCCTAATTCGTTTTGTTATCACAGTGTATTACTCAAATATAGTCTATCATATTTCCTCACAAAAACCATCATAAAGTCGGGAAAACCTATGATATAATGAAGGTAATTGAGGAGGACAGCTGATGATCCAATGGACAAAAGATGAAGCACAACAATACGTAATAAACTACCACAATATAAACACACCTGACTCGTTCACCTTACAAGGTGTTTTTGAGCGATTACAATGCATTCAGTTTGATCCATTGAATGTTGTAGGCACCAATCCTGAACTAGTACTGCAATCGCGGATACAGGGGTTTACCAAAAATCAATTATCCGACGCATTATATCAAGATCGTTATTTAGTGGATGGATGGGAAAAACAAATGTGTATCTATGAATCGAAATACATACCTCATTTCACGCGTGTTCGCGACTATCGTGCACGACAAAATGCAAAGGGACTCCAAAAGTACTTCGATTTTGATGTCCATCAAATTACCGATGAAGTCTATCACATCATTCAACAAAACGGCCCAATTTTATCGAAGGATATTCATCTTGGTGATCACATCTCATATTATTGGAGTAAAACAAAAACGTCAACGGTTGCTATTGATCATTTATTCCACCAAGGAAAAATCGGAGTTCATAGTCGAAAGAATACCCAAAAACGATATCAAGTGATGGAACAAATCTATCCCAATATTATCGAGGAGGATCCATTTAATTCTGAGGAAGAAGCCACAGACTTTTACCTTCTTCGACGCATTCAGTCTTCTGGAATTATTCGTAATAAAAGTGGATATCATTTAAGTGGATTATATATTAAGAACAAATCCAAGCGAACTGCCTCCTTAAAACGACTATTACAAAAAAATAAAATTATAGAAGTACATATTGAAGGATTGAAAGATATCTTCTACATCCCCAAAGATGCACTGGATATCCCGATAAAATTACATGATTCCATTGCCTTTATTGCCCCGCTTGACAACCTTATATGGGATCGATCCATAATTCTCGATCTCTTTGATTTCGACTATATTTGGGAAGTCTATACACCAAAGGCTAAGCGCAAATGGGGATATTATGTTCTCCCAATCATCCGCGGCCATCGGTTTATCGGCCGTATTGAATTTAACAAATACAAGTCGAATAAACCTTTATCGATTCTCTCGATTCAATGGGAAGAAGGAATTGAGGTTACCAATGATCTAACACAATTATTGGGTGAAGCACTCCAGCGATTTGCAACGTACCTCGGGGCTTCATCCATCGATTATCCGAAGGAGGTATTATCCCCATGACAACGATACAAGTACGTACAAACAAGAAAAATCAAATGATTAATGTCACAAGTGATATCCGTAAGCTAGTACGAGAAAGTGCTATTCAAGAAGGCATCGTCGTATTGTTTGTACCACATACAACCGCAGCCATCACCATCAATGAAAATGCCGACCCAACGGTAAAGAGTGATATGCTTAATGGACTTGAAACCATCATTCCCAATATGAAACAGTTTCGTCATCTAGAAGGAAACAGCGACGCCCATATCAAATCCTCTTTAGTAGGGGTTGATCAAACGATTCTCGTTCATCAAAACGAGTTAGTTTTAGGGATGTGGCAAGGAATTTATTTTTGTGAATTTGACGGTCCTCGTACCCGCAATCTAGTTGTTGAAATTATATCAAATTAAAAAGTCCAATTTGGACTTTTTTTCATTCTTCATCGAGTAAGGGTATCAGATATTCTCCATCAATGGTACCATTTGCTAACAAGGTTGCTACTGGAATATACATTCCTTCATCTTTCATATACAAGATATGATCTTTGAGACAACCCGTCGCATGATAAGAATACGTCGTTCCATTGATC
This sequence comes from Candidatus Xianfuyuplasma coldseepsis, assembly GCF_014023125.1. GTDB lineage: Bacteria > Bacillota_I > Bacilli_A > Izemoplasmatales > Izemoplasmataceae > Xianfuyuplasma > Xianfuyuplasma coldseepsis. The sequence goes on along the minus strand of NZ_CP048914.1, from coordinate 536,436 downwards.
TCAAAGATTTCCGAACCCGCTTGATCACACTCGCCACCGGCATAAGCATAGACAACTTCGTGATTAATATGAAAGTCCAACCAATAGTAATCCGCCTCATCACTTTCAAATTCTTCGGATTCGCGAGGAATTTCCTCAAGGTAAGGCAGGAGTGAATCCAGTGATACAATGTCTTGGTTAATGGCTTCACCAAGAAACATAAACTCATCATTCACTTTAATAAAGTAGTTCATATCATGACTACACGCAGTAAAGGTGAATCCATAATTATACACCGGACCACTGTAGTAAATATCTGCATATTCACTGTTGCAAAAGAGACCCCCTTGATCGAGTGTGTAAATCGCGTATCCATCCACCTCAATATCTTTATAGGGGAGATAATCTTCAGGACTTGGTTTGCACGCGCTAAGAAGAAGGAGTACGACCAAAGATGTCAGAATCTTTTTCATATAAACACCTCCTACACCTCTAGTATACTCCTGATATTTTTGATTTACCATATTCGCATAAAAAAAGTAGACGATAATCGTCTACTGGTATCATCAAATGGTCGGAACGACAGGATTTGAACCTGCGACCTCTTGGCCCCCAGCCAAGCGCTCTACCAAGCTAAGCTACGTTCCGTACATCATATTATACCATAAATTGAAGAGTTTGAAAGGATTTATTACATCTCGTAGTTAGACTTCTTCAACCTATATTTTAATATTTTTTACACCTGTCGTTTCAAGAAAAAAAGGATTGATTTATGTAGTGTTACAATGTTGGAAGTAGCACAAAAAAGATGATCATAACACTGAGAAAACTAAGAAATAAAATATTAGCCGTTTCAAAGGATATAATAAACTCCCGTACTTTTCGTACGGCATTATGATAGGTGTTAATGATAAAACGATACACAACATAGCCAAGGGCTATTGTAACCAAATATTCTCCCAAATACTGCATGGAGAAACTCTTGTAATAAGATAGATCAACATTGAGTAGAACGTTCATTATTGGGGTGTGCATCGTTCCTAAAACAATCGAAGATCCCGCTAATAGAATCATTGGTATATACTCTAAAACGGTACCCTTTGATTCTAGTGTTTCCTTCGGTCCAAAAAAGATTTGGCTTAATTTGACAAAACTTGTCGCAGTACCAAGATTCACAAGTTGTAAGATCCAGTACGCATAGGGTGGTAGATCATACTTAATAATGGATTTACTGATAAAACCATTGAATAGTGGCGCACCCGTAATCGATAGCATCCCAATGATCATTAAGATGCTAAGGAGTGGCATGGTTTTAAAAACACCTCGGATATCATGAATCTTTTTCGTTTTATACCTATGGATAATGACACCAGCCCCAAGGAATAGAAGACTTTTAAACAGAGCATGATTGACAATATGAAGGACACCTCCATAAAATCCGTCACCATTTAAAAACGATATTCCAATGACCATAATTCCAATTTGGCTAACAGTATGAAATGCTAGAATCTGTTTAATGTCCGTTTGCGTCATCGCAAATATAACACCAACGAGTGCGGTTGTCAGACCTAAACCGAGAATAATGATATCCATATTATATCCTGCAGGTTGAAATAGGATTGTCATTCGAATTAAAACATATAGTCCCCCTTTAACAACGATACCACTTAGTAGTGCAGATACACCACTTTTTGCCACCGCATGAGCTCGGGGTAGCCATGTGAATAAGGGAAACATTGCCGATTTCACAGAAATACTCGTGATAATCAACACAAATGCAAAACGAACCGTTAAGGTATCAGACAACGATGCGTTGCTCATCATTGAAGTTACAATCGTGATATTGATGTTACCAAACGAATAGTAAATGAGGATGATACCAAGTAGAAAAGACAAAATCCCAGCGGTGTTAATCAGTAGATAGTAAATGGCTGCACGGAAACTGTTTCCGGCTTTTTCATAGGCAACTAAAATCGTCACAATAATTGTGATTAATTCAATGAAAACAAACATGTTAAACAAATCATTGGTTTGGAGTAGTCCTAGGAAAATCCCCTCTAAGAATAACAAGAAAAACAAGAAATTGCGATGATCGTTATGGTAATGGAAGGTATATAGCAGTATCATCCACCACATAAAGATCGTCAAAAAGACAAACAGCATACTAATCGAATCATTGACAAATCCAATGCCGATCATTGGATTCCAGTTTCCAAAAGTAAACATCGTTTGCGAGAGATCATCTTGATATTGAACAAAGTACAAGATTGCTAGAACAGACATCACACTTTGAGCCACGAACGCTAATGACAATATCGCTTTTTGTCTAAAAATAAAGATAATCATCGAGCTTATAATCGGAATAAACACAAGATAAACGGGAACATACAACATCTTATTCACCGTCCTTCCGGCGTAATACAATCGCCCAATCTAAGGTACCGTATTGATGAAAAACCTTAATTGACAGCATCAAGGCTAACGCGGTAACTGTCGACCCAATGACAATTGTGGTAATCATTAATGCTTGCGGTAACGGATCCACAATCGTCGTTGTTGTATCGGTAATAATCGGAATTGTTCCACCATTCAAATTACCTATATTGAGAAATAACAAAATAATTCCCGATTCAATAATCGTGACCGAAAAAATACTTTTGATAATGTTTTTACTAGTGGATAATCCATAAAAACCTACTAGGACAACCACAAATGTAAGGATTGGATTCATATTATCGTCCCTCCCTTAAAAATGCTGTAAAAATCGTCCAAAGACCGAGAGCGACTTTAAACCCAATCAATACATTTAATACAATTAGATACAATGACTGTATCTCTGTACCACGACTGATGGGAATGAAATTAGTAAATGGCACACCTTTGGTAAAAAGACTAAGTGAAGCCACGAGGATAATTAAGAAGTACACCAATTTTTCAATTGTAACAATTTGTTTGATGTTTGTCTCGCGATCGCTATTAATGTAGTAGAGGATCAAGATTCCAGTTGCGACAATGGCCCCACCTTGAAATCCTCCGCCAGGAGATACATGCCCATTGATAATGACATAAAATCCAAATAGTAACATCAACGGGTATACAATTCGACTAAAGGTAATAAACAAATCAGGAGTTTTAAACCGATCAATCATAAACTCCACATTCTTCTCCGATAAATCGTGCTTACTGATCCAGATTATTCCTGCTACAGCAATCAATAATATACCCGCTTCAAAGATGCTGTCAATTAAACGATAGTCTAGATAGATTGCTGTTACAAGGTTGCGCGATCCGGTTTCGAAAAAACCATTATTTTCAAAATATTGACGACCAAATGAATTGTATAAACGTTCTAAATCCGTTGCTACCATTATAAACATCGTTAGAATAAATACCAATAATAGAAGGATGTATCCTTTTTTAATCACCAAAATCACCATCCTCAAACAGTTCGACCCTTATCTTGTCAAATGGTTGTACAATGGTCTCTAAACGCCGCATGAGAACACTGGATTTTTTTCCTTTGAAAATATACTCTCCCGTCACCTCATCTTTTGATACAATCATATCAACATTGGTCTGCTCACAGACCACTTTATCCATATGCTCATCCAAATAACACAATCCCGAATCATTGGTAATATTTAACTCCAAATGATAGAAATCGGTTAATCGATGTAAGAGAACATACCCGATCCCAGACAACTGATCATCGGTGATAATAAAATCGTCCATCGTCTTATCAAGGACAATAAACTCGCGTTGTCTTGAAATGCTTATTACATAAATTAATGGAATGATTGCACTCCCTATCGCAATCTCTGCAATTGCTACATCAGGCGCTTTATTAATGATATATAAACTGGCTGTTACCAAACTGAAAGAAGCGATTAATATGATGATTGTACCATTGTTTTTATGTAGTACAATCGCAATCGCAAGGACAATAAGAATGGCCTGGAGTGCATAGGCAATCCATTGGATCATGACACTAGAATCCATCGACATCACCCACCGTTATGTTGTCGCCATGTTTTTGTAGTGATTGCACATCATATCCGGTAATATAAGCGCTACGAATATTTACATGGGAGCTGATTGGATTCGTAATTAGTAAGAAGCCAATTAAGAGCAGCAACCGTATCACAAACTCATACTCCGTGATTCCTGCTACGAGTAAAGCGATTAAAATCGTTAAACTTGCCATGCTATCAATGGTCGCTGCAGATAGTATTCGTGTATATAGATTTTTTAATTTAAAAACCGAAACCATGCCAAAGACGATGAAACCCCACGACAACACTAATAAGATTATTATTAAAACACCTTGAATAATGGTCATCGTTCACGCCCTCCTGTCATGATATATTTGGATAGAAGGGTGATGGTTAAATACCCAATAACACCATAACTAATCGCAATATCCAACATTAAAGTACTATCTAAATAAATGGCATAAATCGCAACGAATAAGACCACTTTGACACTAATCAGATTCACCATCAAAATCCGATCCCAAATCGTCGGACCAATAATTAGACGGATAAAACTAGCAAAGATAGCCAATACAAGAACACAAAGTGTTAACAGTAACATGACATCTATGATTTCATTCATACGTTTGAACCCTCCTTTGGTTTCAGAAGTTTTTCAAACTTATCGTGAATCGGTTGTTCCAGTTCTTTAATCGATGTTCCTTTTTTGGCCATCGTCATGACCGTGATCATATAGTGTATCGTATCGACTTCAATCGAGATGGTTCCTGGCGTTAATGTAATCGAGTTGGCAATGATACTAAGTAATACCGGATCATCGACATCAAGATGCATGGTAAATACAACGGGTTCATAATGTCGAAATAGTAGATTGGTTATATAACGAAAACCAGCTCGATAGATCTCAATAAATAACATGACAATATATCGAACCAACGCTCCAAATCGAATCCCATGATACCGATACCCCTGTTCATCATATAGCACATTATAGCTACTAACAGTAATAAAAGCACTGACAAGCACTCCTAAGAGGATGGTTTCCAATCGAACATTCAGTTGAAGAAGAAACCAAAACAGTAACAGGACCACAAATAGTTTATAGCGTAATTTGATATACGACCACATCATGAACCACTCCTAATTTATAGTAATTATAATCAAGAATATTATATCATATCCACGTTCTATCAAAAAGTGATACAGTACGAAACCACTGCATCACGAAAAAGATTAATAGGATTAGGTATATCCAATCTCTAGTCCAATCCACAGAAATAGTAGGGATAGGACAACAATAATAACTTGAAGAATTACGGTCCATTTGAACCATTTCACATAACTGAAATTAGCCAACCCTAACGACACCAATAGTACCGCATTTGTCGGATAAAATAGGTTGCTAAACCCATCCCCAAGTTGAAACGCCAGTACCCCTAGTTGCCTCGGAATTGCAGATAAGTCCAGTAGTGGATTCAATATTGGAATAATCAAAAATGCCTTGGCACTTCCACTTCCTATAAAGAAGTTCACCAATAACGTAAATAAGTATGCTCCCGATAACACGATAAACTTAGGATCGTTTTCCACTACGACAACCAAATTATATAGGATCGTATCCATCACACCACTTATAGTAATAATGTGTTTAACGCCAGTAGCTAGTAGAATTAAGATGACTCCTGGAGCCATGGATAATGACCCATTTAAATACGCTTTAAACCCTACTTTTTTGTCCTCAAAACCAAGTAATACAACCCCGATACCAGCAATTAGAAAATAGAGGGCAATTAATACTAAATTGTAGTCTTGTAAGAATGCAACAAAGGGAGAAACAACAATACTTATAATCATGATTCCCAACCATAGGAATACCCACAACAACGCTCGTTTGTTTGGAACTGTATGTTCTGTTGAAATCTCTTCGTTCACCGTTTGATCAATCCGTTTTGCATGAACCAATAAAAAACCAATAAGGAGTCCATAGACAATGAAGAATATTACCAATCGGTACAAAAACCCACTGAAGATTGGTAATCCTGCAAGTTCCTGGGCTACACCAATCGTAAATGGATTGGTAACGGCCGCACTAAATCCAAATCCCGTTGCCAAAATACTCATCCCTAGTCCGATCTTTGTGTCCCATCCTAATTTCTTACTCAGAACAATCATGATCGGAACCAATGGTACGATTTCCTCAAAGACACCAATGAATGCCCCAATCGACATGAATATCAATGTGATAACAGACAGTAAAACGTATTTTTTATCTTGAAATGTATCAATGATTTTATAGATAATATGCTCAATAATTCCAACCTTGTTCAAAACGGTAATACTACCACCAATAATCAGGAGAAATACAATAATCGCTATAATGATGACATTGCCTTCTGCGCCAAGGACTTCAAATGGTGCCGTAAAAATACGCCAAAAAGCGATATTTCCGGTATCGGTATATTGAAACGTACCAGGGATAATCGTTTTAACACCATCTATGAGTTCATACCGGTAACTACCACTTGGGATAAAGTATGTAATAATCCCAGTTCCAATCAATAATACGACTAATATCACAATCGCACTGATAAATACTTTCTTTTGAATCACTAAGGCGTCGTTCATTGGGTTCTCCTTGTGTACTAAATTAGTAGGTCTCTTTATGTATATTTTATCATATTCAAAAGCATAAAAAAACACGGAGATTCCGTGTTTATCCGAAGAGTCCTTGCATATTTTCAAATGCTCCGGCAAATAATCCAATCCATGCGAGTACCCAAAGAATTAAATAGGCCACAAAGAAGTTCTTGACGGTTTCACTCGTACGCCGACGAATGAATAGATATACGGCAAAGATAATATTAAATACGGGAATAGACAAGGCAATAATTAATACAATCCATGCCAATACGGATAATTTGTCTTTTTTAAACATAATCATGCTCCTTTCATATTCATCATATCAAAATCTTTGATATTGTCCCAAGATGATGCTCGTTTGTTCGTCTCAATCTCATGGACAATAGATACGATTAAATCATTAATAGGTGTTTCAATACCAACTTGATCCCCTGCATCACAAACGACACCGTTAATCGCATCGATTTCCGTTGTGTACCCACGTGCTAAATCTCGCAACATACTCGATTTAATGTTCTTATGTTTGCGCATTGCGATGGGTAGGAGAAATAAGCTAAATTGTTTCTTAAACGGATTATTATAATCCATCAACTTCACAACATCTTTCCCTTGCAATGGTTCAATCATGAGATTACTCGCTTTGGCGACATCGATGCATTCTTTCATTGCACCTAACGCAATTGTTCTTGTGGTACGATTCTTGTTTAACTCACCAAACGTCGCTCCAGTTACAACACTGAGACCACTATAGGCAGCATTGATCAACAATTTCGACCAGCGTGCACCAATGAAATTGTCTTCGATGGTTACATGGCCCATCGTATGTAACAACGTCACGACATAATCAAAATGTTGTGGTCTTTTATCACTGTAGGAACCAATACTAAATGTCAAGGTTTCCCGAGATGGTTCAGTCGTAAGTTCAACGACACCACCCCCAATGAATGTGGCTCCCCAACTCATCGTTGCACCGATGGTTCGTTCGTCTCCAATAATCGACGCAATCAGTGGCTCTGGAATTCCATTTTGAAGCGTGCAGAGCACACCATCTTGTGCTAAATACGGTTGTAAGAATGTTACAATCTCTTGATTATGACGTTGTTTAGTCATCAACAAAATAACATCATAAAGACCAGTCATTTCTTCAGGTAATAGGGCGGTAACGTCTTGGGACATCGATAAGGTTCCTTGAATCTGTGCGCCATGTTCTTGTAATCCGCGAACATGATCCTTGTTACGGTTTATTAAATCAACCTCATAACCAGCCTTTGTTATAAAGGCACCGAGCACGGTACCCATTGCACCCGCACCATATATTGCAACTCTCATAACATCACCTCTATTATAGTATATCAAAAATACAGCCAAATGATGTATAATTAAGTTGAACGATAAAGGAGTGAATACACGGATGACAAAACGATTAATTTTAAAAGGACGTGTCCAAGGTGTTGGGATGCGCTATAGCGTATCGCGAATAGCGAAACAAATGGGACTGTTTGGCTATGTCAAAAACAAAGCCGATGGGTCCGTTGAATGTTTGATCCAAGGAGATGAGCAATCTCTAAAACAATTCATTATGAATCTCAAAACAAGAACTCCAGGATACATCGAACAACTCCAAGAAGAAGATGTCACCTATAGTAAGGAATACAACAACTTCCAGATTCGAATATTTTAAAAAAAAGGCAGACGCGTTAGTCTGCCTTTGGTTTGCGGAAAAAGAATCGTGGTACCGTATCGATTACAAGTTGATAATCGGTTTTATTTTGTAATAACTTATCCTCCATTTTGGGGACACTGTAAAAATTGAACAACGCCACCATGCTCACAAATCCAACGATCGGTGATAAGGCAACACCGACACTAACGCTACTGATATAAATACCAAACCAGAAGAACACTTCACCAAAGTAATTTGGATGTCGCGAGTATTGCCATAACCCGGTTCTAATCGATTGATTCGGATGTTGCAATTTGTGGATTCGTCGTTGATGATCCGCGACATAACTAATCATCGCACCACCAATCATAATCAGTGCACCGATATACACATACATGGGAGAATTTATCGTATTTGTCCAAATAAAATATAATGGATACAATGAAATAAACACAATCACCGTAGGAAATAGATGAATCCCAAAATAGCTGACAAGCCAATAAATTTTGGGGAACTGTTTACGAAAGTCCACATATCGGAAATCTTCATGGTTGTATCCCTTGAAATCGGTAATCCAGTTCATCGTAAGTCGTATTGCCCAAACAAACACACTGGTAAATAACACCCAGTCGATCCACATCATGTGATGGAGTTCTCTCATCCACAGTACGACGATAAACACGGGAATGACACTCCAATAGGGATCGTACAAACTGGAATTATTAAACCCGATACTGGCGACAAAAATCAAGGTCGTCATCACCACATCCGCTATCAATGTCGCATAGAGAACCGACGTAACGGAGCGTGCCAGTAAGTAACTATACAGCCCTGCAATTAAGACAATTGAATAGATAAGAGTGGTTACGTATAATGAGCGTTTTTTCGACATCGAATCACCTATTTATATGATTTGTAGTAAAGCTATCTCTTGTATTATATCAAAAAATATGAAAAACGGAAATGTTCCGAGCGAACTACTCAAAAAAACGGAGTTCGTAGTATATAATATTGACGAGGTGATACAATGCTTGTATTAAAAGATATTATTAAAGACTATCCTGTTGGCGATCGCCAATTTCGTGCTTTAAATAAAGTAAATATGGAACTCCATAAAGGAGAATTTGTTGCAATACTAGGTCCATCTGGATGTGGTAAAACAACTACGCTAAACATTGTTGGTGGGCTCGATCGATACACCAGCGGTGATTTAATCATTAATGGAACATCCACGAGAGATTTTAAAGAAAAAGATTGGGATGCGTATCGAAACAACTCGATTGGGTTTGTCTTTCAAAGCTACAACTTAATCAATCATTTAAGCGTTTTAGATAACGTCGAACTTGGTATGACATTATCCGGTGTCGCACCAAAAGAACGAAAAGAACGGGCGATTAAAGTTCTAAAACGAGTTGGTCTAGAAAATCAAATCCACAAATCCCCAACCAAATTATCCGGTGGTGAAAAACAACGAGTTGCGATTGCGCGTGCGTTGTTAAACGATCCCGATATTATTTTAGCCGATGAACCTACGGGTGCCCTTGATTCATCGACAGCCCATGAGATTCTCAATCTAATCAAAGAAGTCGGAAAAGATAAACTCATCATCATGGTTACTCATGCACGCATGTATGCGGACGAATATGCATCACGCACGATTGAATTAAAAGATGGAGAAATTGTTCATGACACTGGTTCAACCGTTGAAGCGGATAAAAATGAAGGGTATGAACCCAATAAAACGGCAATGAACTTCTGGACGGCTCTAAAGTTATCCTTTAACAATCTCCGCACCAAAAAATTCCGTACGACGATTACCGCACTAGCGTCAAGCATTGGGATTATTGGGGTTGGTCTGGTGTTGTCCATCTCCAATGGATTTAGTCGTCAACTGGATGAAGTCGAACAGGATCAATTGGTTGGCTTACCAATTCTGATTGGCCGTGAAGAAATGCAGATCGGCTTTGATCGAGCAGGAGCGACCTCCTATATTCCTGAGGGAGCCGAAGAGAATGAAATTGTTGTATATGATCCCGATATGGCTGTGCATACCAACTTGTTTACCGAAAACTTCTTAAATCATCTGGCATTACTCAATGAAGACGTATACACCAATATGCATTTTGAATATGGATACACACCTACCTTGATTACAGAACGAGATGGGGTTCCTGAGATTGTTGAACTCCAAGACTTAGGATTTAGTACCTTTATTGTTCCTGAAGAGGAACTAGGTGAGTATTATACCGTTAAAGCAGGAACTCTACCGCAAAATCAATATGAGGTTGTTCTGCAAATGGATGAGTGGAATGTCGTTGAAAAAGAAGTCATTGAAGCACTGGGATATGATTCCACAGAAACTCTTTACTATGAAGATGTCCTTGGAAAAGAATTATATGTCGCCTTAAATGACGATTTATATATTGAACAAGGTGGGATCTTCTTACCCAACTACGGCGAACTAGAAACCGTAGCCGATAACGGCGTTACCGTCACGATAGTTGGGTTGGTGGAAGCAACTGGAGATACGGTTCAGTACAGCAATGGTGGTATCAAATACTTGTACGAGTTAAAAACAACACTTCTGCAGGCCAATGCTGGTTCAACCATATGTACAACCCAATTAAACAGCGATACCAGTATTTTTGACTTAACCAATGTCACCGAAGAACAAAAAGAGATGCTACTATCCTTCTTAGGATGTAACACCTCCAATCCGTTCTTGATTCAAATATATACCGATAGTGTCGAACACAAAGAAGCGATTAAGAATCATATTGCCGTTTACAACGAAGGCAAAGATGTCGATGATAAAATCTTTGAAACCGATCTTGCTGAAGCAATCGGTGAAACCCTCGGAACATTAATCACTTCCGTGAGTGTTGTTCTAACCGCGTTTGCCTCGATTTCCCTTGTTGTTAGTAGTGTCATGATCGGGGTTATCATTTACATCAGTGTTCTCGAACGAACCAAAGAAATTGGGATTATCCGTTCTCTAGGTGGACGTAAAAAAGACATCAGTCGTGTCTTTAATGCAGAAAGTGTCATTATTGGTGCTTTTGCTGGATTGCTTGGTATTGCGATTACCTTTGTCCTAACCTTCCCGATCAACTCGATTGCGGTAAACTACGATGAATCCCTTGCTAATGTAGCCCAAGTAAATGTGTTGCATCTTATTCTATTAGTAATTGCATCGACAATTCTTACGTTTATCGGTGGATTTATTCCAAGCCGAATCGCGGCGAAGAAAGATCCTGTTGAAGCATTACGCGTTGATTAATGAAAAAAAGATTGGACTATTCCAATCTTTTTCATTTGTGAAATTTTAAGACACACAGTCCATCAATACCATCGGTAAACCAGGCATTGTTGGTTTTCATGAAGTGATCATATACGGCTTGGACGTACTCTTTATCTTCTATAACATCCACCGCCATAATGTCATAGGTATCGTCTTCCATATCAAATGTTATGTCGAGTGCTCCATGTTCTTTAATGTACTTGATTTTTCCAGTATCGGTTTTTGATAAAGCCACAAAATCACCTTCGAATACATCGTAATGAAATACCCCTTTTGCGTTTTCATGTCGGAACTTAATTAATTTATCACTCATCAGTCTCTCCTTATGGTTTACTAGTTCTATTATAATATATTTTTAAGAAATGTGTATCGCAATACAACAATTCCATAAAAAAAGCCTTTTGCAAGGCTTTTTGTAATTACTGAATAAAACCAAAAATCTCATCGCTGCCTAAGTACTCTTCGAATACATCCATTTGATTGACGCGAGCCAATAATGGATATGCATCATATGGATAATCATCAAGATTGTCCACATCACCAATGTTCAAGAAGATGACTTCAATGTCACTACTTTGAACAAACTCAAGCATGATTTCTTCCAGTTCTATACATGCACTACAAGTGGGACTGTATACGTATACGAAGTATTCATGTTCCCCCATATGAAGTGCTTCATCCCAACTGTATACATGAACGAAATCGCTGTAGATTGTTTCGGTTGCATCACCAGTTCCCGTTTCGGTATCGGGATCGACAACTTCAGGATCAACAGGTTCGACTTCTTCATCGGGATAATCGTACTCACGACTTTCACCGATCTGAACTTGATTGAGAATCGTTTCCGGATCATCTAAGAGTGATACCATAACAAATTTGGAACTGATGGTAAATAGGTAATCACTGATGAATTTGGATTTATATACATAGGTATCATAACTGTTGGATTCACTGTGTTCGACCCAACCACGTTCACTGATTTCACCGTCTTCAATGTCCAAGTTTAACACGAGGACACCGGTGTTATAACGATACCACCAATTGTCTTCGGTACTACCATATTCATAACGGTTGTATGGCAGTGCGATGATTCCTTTATCGACCGATACAACTAAATCTTTGTGGTTGTATAAGGTGCTTGTCCACATATATGAATTATCAGAGTATGGATAGATAAGTTCACTTGCTACAACAGCTTCTGTTTTATCGGATACATCATACAATGAGATTTTTAATCCATTGGTTCCACCATCGTTATCACCATATCCAATACCTAAGATGTAATCTTCATTGATGGGTTGTAGGTAATCACTAAATCCAGGTATGATAAGTTCACTTAATTTAACAGGGTTTGCTGGATCACTTAAGTCAATGACATAGAATGGGTCGGTCCGTAAGAAGGTAACAACATAGGCATAATCACCAACGAAGCGAACGCTTTGAACGCTTTCTCCAGGCTTGCCAATACCTTCTAAGGTACTGACAACATTCAAGTCTTCATCGAGGACATAGAGGCGGTTGTTGATTTCATTTTCGGTAGCATCTTCCATCCACCATCCCCACCACCAGTTAAATTCGGTGGTTACGAGGCGTAAATATCCATTGTGTTCATCAAAGGCAAATTGATCCAATCCAGAACCGGGAACACTGGTTTCTGCTACAAAATCAACAATTCCATCATTAATTGATAACTTCATAATGCTAGTACTGATTTCATAAGGATTATCATCAATCTCATCCAAGGCTTCTTCATCATCTGCCTCAACAGCTTCTTCAACAGCTACCAATACATCCATATTGAAATTCCAAGAAGTACCTGTGAAATAAATATTATTGGTAGAGACATACATGTTGTATCCACCTTCACCAAGAACGACTTCCGTAGATACTTCTTTGGTTTCTAAATTAATTCCAAAGAAACTGGTGAAGTTGTATGGTTGGGTACCATCCATATATAGAATATCTTCATAGTCTAAGAATACATCTTGACCATTGACGTTATACGATGGTAAATATTGATCCAAATCAAAGTTTTCATCGGTTTCAGCTAGGTAGAATGGGATGTATTCATTGGTAACGAAGTACATGTTATCATCAATTTTACGAGAACCAACAAAATATCCGCTCATTTGGTATTCGTTTACTAGTGAGAAATCCGCTTTGTCATATTCAAATACATGTGTTGTTGTCGTACTGCGATAATACCAACATTCTTGATAATAGATATCATCTTCAGTAGTCACATCACCTTCTTCATCGATCTTTTCATCATAGTAGACGTCACACGCATAATCGTATGAATGGCCAACAATTAATAGACGTTCCTCATCCACATAGAGTCCGGTGAAGTAGAAGTAATCGTGATCTCCTTGTAATTCATCAAAGGTGATTTCTTCCACCAAGGCCATATTGTTGATACCCGATTCTATCGTATAGGCAAGAACAATTTGAACCTTATTATAATTGGTAATGTACAAGTATTTTCCATCGGTTAATACATTGTCCATTTCATCGACACCTTCAACTTGATTATTGGTTTCCGAATAATCATCACTGCCTTGTTCATCATTGGTAGCAGTCGGTGCGTCTTCTGCAGTAGCATCGAATTCCATATCAACCCAACCTCCACGGGTCGCGATGAATGGCGATGCGCTGTCATACCGTTCATTGAAATCAGCGACTAAACTCATTAAGTCGTCACTGCTTGTAAATTGTGCTTCTGTAGGTGTGGTATCATCATTTTCCACACATAAATCTCCCACTAAGTGGAAGCCTTCACTACAGTATTCTGGAATTACTATCTTACCTTCATTTAAGGCGTTACAACCGGTAAGAAATAACAATCCAAGTACTGCTATTAATAGTCGTCTCATAGAGAACCTCCTAATCAATTTCTTCACACTTACATTTTACAATGTACAAATTTAAATGCAATCGATTTTGATTAAACTACATAAATAATGCGATGACTTGCAATGAAATTCACACACTTGTATGTATGCAAACAAAAACATAAAAATGTTACAATGTCATTTGTATTGTATAGATAAAAGTGATATAATAACGATGTTATTTAGGAACTTTATAATTAGGAAGGAAATAACTATGAGCAAACGTATCGCAATTATTGGAACCGGTCCTTCAGGGATGGCAGCAGCCCAAGTGTTAGCAAGTGATGGGTACAACGTCACAATGTATGAAAAACATGATCGTCCTGGTGGAATACTAATGTATGGAATCCCACAAATGAAATTAAATAAAAACAACGTCTTAAAGAAAGCTCAAATTTTACAAGATCTCGGTGTCGAGTTCATCTTGAATACCAACGTCACCAAAGAAGATGTCGCCAATACAATATCAAGCGAGTACGATGCTGTATTATTAGCAACCGGTGCCGAAAAAGCACGCGACATCAGCATTGATGGACGACAACTCAGCAATATCTTTTTCGCAATGGAGTATCTAACCGACAATACGAAACATCTTCTAGATGGATCCCCACTCAAAATCGATGCCAAAGGAAAAAATGTTGTCATCATTGGTGGTGGAGATACTGCAAATGATTGTGTTGCTACAGCGCTCAGTCAAGGCGCAAAATCCGTACGACAATTAGAGATTAGCCCCAAAGATCAACCACGGAAAAAGAACTCGTACGATTTTGACGAAGATGAAATTCGTTTATACCAAAAAACCGCCGTTAAGTTCATTGATTGCGATGGAGAAGGTTGTGTTGCCAAGGTTGTCACCGATCAAGTTGATTTTGTTCGTGATGAGAATGGAACGAAGATTGAATTCAATAATCTCAATGGAGAAATGGAAGCGGACTTAGTATTTGTCGCCATCGGGTTTTTAGGTCCCTTAGAAGAAGCACTTGACGCATTTGATGTGGAACTGGACCGCAGTGTTCACAATAAAGATACCGACGTCTTTACAACCAACAAAGAAAACATCTTTATTTGCGGTGATGCACGCCGTGGCCAAAGCTTAATTAAATGGGCCATCGGTGAAGGAAAAATGGCTGCACTTGCAATTGAACGATACTTACAATAAACGCCTAAATGTAGGCGTTTTTTAACAGGAGGAACCATGGGAAAATTATATTCTAAACACAGTTATTTGGAACTGCCACATAGTTTGTATGCACGGTTGGAAAAATCACAGACGACACAGTATGCAATTCGCTATTTAAATGATGCGGTTGTTAATGATTTTAACATCCTCTTACAAGAAGACGATATGATGATTATAAATGGGAACCATGACGATCTTTTTGCCATGGCTTATGCCGGACATCAGTATGGTCACTTTACTATGCTTGGAGATGGTCGAGCGATGATGCTTGGTGAATTACATCATCAGAATCAACGCTATGATGTTCACGTCAAAGGATCTGGACCAACCCCATTCTCACGTCGTGGCGATGGATATGCGACCATGTTGTCCTCGTTAAAAGAATATCTTATGAGTGAAGCCTTGTATCAACTCGGTGTTCCGACCACACGTCCGTTTGCTGTTTTAGATACCAATCAAACTGTATATCGTGACATACCTCAAGATGGTTCAATGTTGATTCGTATCGGAAAATCACACATTCGTGTCGGTACCGTGGAGTATGCACGTGCTCTCCAAGAACCCACGATTCTACAGTCGCTTCTCGATTATGCTATTGATCGCCTTTATCCTGAGATAAAGAACTCGAACAAACTGTATCTAGCCTTGTTTGATCAGGTTGTCAAACGTCAAGCAGAACTCGTTGCGAAATGGCAGTCTCTCGGATTTGTCCATGGGGTATTAAATACCGATAACGTTCTGTTATCAGGAGAAACGATTGATTATGGTCCCTGTGCTTTTTTGGATGAGTATGATCCATCATTAACATTTTCATCGATTGATCGAAATGGTCGTTATTCCTATCAAAAACAACCCTACATTACCTCGTGGAACCTATCAAAACTAGCTGCAGCAATGGTAACATTAATTGATCCAGATGAATCAAATGCAATTGATTTACTCAATCAATCCCTCGCAGAATTTGAGATGTTATATACGCAATACTACTATGAACATATGGCCAAGAAATTAGGATTAGTTCCGATGCAAGAGAGTGATAAAAAGCTGATCGATGAACTGTTGGAACTGATGCAACGAAATAAAGTAGATTATACCAATACATTTTATCAGTTAACCTGCAATGACTATGATTCGCTACCGTTTTCGATGGTGGAGTGGACCCTCTTTCATGATAAATGGATCAAACGAGAACCCAAACATGACATCATGAAACAAGTAAATCCCGTCGTTATTCCCCGTAATCATCTCGTATTGCAAGCGATTGAACAAGCTGCGTTTGATGACAATGATGAATTGTTTAGAACGTTAATCGATGTATACAAAGACCCCTATAATTATGACCGTGATGTGAATCCCAAGTTTCAAGAACCAAATCCAAACAAAGAACGATTTGTTACGTATTGTGGAACGTAATTATGATATAATAGACACCATGGAGGTGGCTGTATGAAATTTATTTCATGGAATGTAAATGGCCTTCGAGCTTGTATGAAAAAAGGATTTGCATCTTTCTTTGAAGAACAGGATGCGGATTTCGTATGTCTTCAAGAAACAAAAATGCAACAACATCAGAAAGAGTTTGCCTTTGAGGGTTATCATGAATTTTGGAATGATGCAGATCGTAAAGGGTACTCAGGTACGTTGATCTACACCAAACACGAACCCTTGCACGTCCAATATGGATTGAATGATGGGGCCTATAATGACGAAGGTCGAATCATCACCTTAGAATACGATTCCTTTTATCTGGTGAATACCTATGTCCCCAATGTCAAACGTGATTTATCCCGGATTCCCTATCGGATGACGTATGAAGATCGTGTCCGTGCCTATTACGTGGAACTTTCACAGTCAAAACCTGTCATTCTTTGTGGGGACTTAAATGTTGCCCATAATGAAATTGATTTAAAAAACGATAAATCCAACATTGGAAACGCTGGATTTACCGATGAAGAACGGGGCAAATTCAACGAACTACTCGATGCCGGATTTACTGATACTTTCCGTCATCTATATCCAACAAAAGAACAATACTCGTGGTGGAGTTACATGTTTAAATCTCGTGAGAAAAATGTTGGGTGGCGGATTGATTATTTTGTTGTATCCAATCGATTAGTCCCCTATGTTCAGGATAGTATCATTCTCGATCACGTTCTTGGTAGTGATCATTGTCCCGTGTTACTACACATTGATCTGTAAGGAGTTGCTATGGAATTTATTGAACTGTTAAAAACCATCCTTCTAGGTATTGTTGAAGGAATTACAGAATGGTTACCAATCAGTAGTACCGGCCATATGATATTGCTCGATGAGTGGATTCAACTCCAAGCCTCTGATGCGTTTAAAGAGATGTTCTTGGTTGTGATTCAACTAGGTGCAATTCTTGCTGTAGTTGTGCTCTATTTTGAGCGCTTAAATCCATTCAGTGCCAAGAAATCTACTTCTGAGAAGAAACAAACGTTTGACACGTGGTTTAAAGTTATCGTTGGGGTTATTCCTGCTGCTGTACTAGGGTTATTATTTGACGACTGGTTAAATGATCATCTATATAATTATATAACTGTCGCAATTACCTTGATTCTTTATGGGGCATTATTTATTGTCATCGAGACCACGCATCAAACCAAAGAACAAACGATTACATCGATGAAAGATTTATCCTATAAAACTGCATTCTTGATTGGACTGTTTCAAGTCCTATCTCTAATCCCAGGGACATCACGCAGTGGTGCCACCATCCTTGGTGGGATTATTCTTGGTGGTAGTCGGGTTGTCGCCGCAGAGTTTTCATTCTTCCTATCCATCCCAGTGATGTTTGGTGCAAGCTTCTTAAAGTTGTACAAGTTTGGATTTAACTTTACCGGAGTTGAAATCGTTACACTAGCCATTGGAATGGTTACCGCATTTATCGTTTCCATCATTGCCATCAAGTTCCTTCTTGGTTATATCAAAAACCATGATTTCAAAGTCTTTGGATACTACCGAATTGTCCTTGGAGTTCTGGTTGTTATCTATTTCTTATTCCAATGAAAAAGCAGCCGAAGCTGCTTTTTTTAAATAAATTTGTCTTCGATAACTCGCTCTGCGTCATCATCGGAAAGGTTTAGTTCACCACGATCTTTTAAATCTTTAATCATCGTCGCATAGAATTTTTCATCAATTTTAAATAGCTTACGATAGATGATGTAACTTGCAATAATTAACAGTAGGGGAAGAATCAACATCGATGCCTTTAACAGTTCGACACCACCAGCAGGCAATAAACTGGGATCACCATCCGCATCATTAATTCCCGATATGATCGCCACTGCACCAACAATACCGGTGGCGATTGCACCACCAATTTTATTAATAAATGGTTGGACACTGAAGGTGATTCCTTCATTGCGTCGTCCGAGTTTCCATTGGCCGTACTCAATACAGTCAGCCAGGAATAAATACATCAATACCTGAATCAATGCTTGGCCGATAAAGAGGAATAAACCGGCGGGACCAATTACCAACATATTCATTGGTGCGAAGTAGAAGATGATGTATCCAATAAAGACGAATATCGTACCAAAGGTAAATAATTGTCCTCGGGTAAATCGTTTACTGATTAATGGGAATAAGGCAAGGGTACCGAGTTGCGAAACACCAAGGACAAGGGCGAAGATCGAATACATCCCTTCATCTTCAAAGGCGTAGATGAAATAGTATAATCCAAAGGATGTGGTTGTGACATACCCAATCATAAATACTGACATCGCAATGGCTAAGGCAAGAAGTTGATCGTTATTACGCAAGGTATGAAGCAATCCAGATAACGTTGTTTTCTCCTGTTCAACAAACAATCCTTTTGGTTCTTTAACACCAAATAACGTGACCGATTGGCCAACCCACATAATCGCGACAATCGCAATGGTAAAAATGAAATATGCTTGGGTCATACTACCGGTTGTAGCTTCCAAAGCTTTGGTAATCGGTACGATTCCCACGACAACGCTAAAGAGTCCAATGTTGGCAAAAATCCGAGCGACACCCATCATTTTACCACGATCTCGTTGCGATACACTAAGCGATGGCAACATCGCCCAATAGGAGATGTCATTGGTCGTAAACGCGACACCCCATCCGACATAGACCAAAGCAAACAATGCGATAAAGGCACCGTTTGTTAAACCGAAATCCGTGAAGAGGAGAATGGTAAACAACCCGGATGTCAAAGCACCAAATGCAATCCATGGTTTGAATTTTCCCCATCGTGATTTGGTATTATCAACGATGGTTCCCATAATGGGGTCGTTGACGGCATCAAAGACACGGGCACCAACGATGATAAAGGTTATCCACCACATGGTGGCATTGCTTAATGTTAAAACTTCTGTTAAGTAGACAATTAAATACATACTGACAAGGGAATATAGCATATCCCGGCCAATGGTTCCAAAACCAAAGGTAAAAATATTGCGTTTCAAGTGATTGTTCATAGGGTTATCCTTTCAGAATGATGGCTTCGTATGGTTGTAAAACACCATTAAAGCGAGTGGTATTGTAATTGCTAATCAGAACATCTCCGCGGTAGGAGATGGTCCGTTTTTTAGTACTAAAATTAACGGCTATAATATAGGCTTCTTGTTCATCGTAACGACGGAAGATGAAGACGTGTTTATCGATATACATCTTCTCAAAGTCACCATATATCAACGTTTGATCATTATTTCTAAGATGAATCAGTGTTTGATAGTACGACCAGATAGTGCCTTCTTGATGAAACTGATTTGCAACATTGATTGTGTGATAATTGCTGTTTACTTTCAACCACGGTTGTACAGTTGAAAAACCGCCGTATTCCGAATCACTCCACTGCATTGGCGTACGAACATTATCACGGGATGATTTGAAGATCATCCGCCATCGCAACCATTTAGGAAGATGAAATCGTCCGAGGAATCGATAGACATTGTGACTTTCCACATCTTGAATATCGTCCATGGATTGAAAATCAAAATTTGTCATACCGATTTCTTGACCTTGATAGATAAACGGTGTTCCTTTTAAGGAGAATAATAAGGTAGCGAGCATCGTTGCGGATTCCATCCAATAACGTGTATCATCACCAAAGCGACTAACACTACGCAGTTGATCATGGTTTTCAAAATAATTCGCATTCCAATGAAGTTCCTTTTGCCATTTTGATAGGGTTTCAAAGAATACTTTTTTCTGGAATTTACGTTTAAACCACTTAACGAAGTATTGATCTGCCTCCATGTGTTCAAACGAGAAAATCATATCGAGTTCCTTGCGAGAGGGATCACATAAGTCTCGCGCCATTTTTGGTGTTACAAGGACGGTTTCTCCCACGGTGAAACAATCGTAGTGATCCAAGACATCACGCCGAAGTTCTTGAAGAATCTCGTGATTTCCTTCTTGGGATAGATAGTGTTCCAATCCTTTTAAGACCAATTGTCGTTTTCCGTCTTCTAGTGATGATTTGAAAATGATATTAATCACGTCACAACGGAAGCCGTGAACACCGCGATCCAACCAACATTTTATGATGTCTTTTACTTCTTCAATAACGGCTTTATTATGATAGTTTAAATCAGGTTGTTCAGTCGCGAATAGATGAAGATAATATTGCTTTCTCATGTCATCATATTGCCATGCTTCTCCGGCAAAGAACGATGTCCAATTGTTTGGAGGACCACCATCTTTACCATCTCGCCAAATGTAATAATCGGTGTATGGATCAATTCGCTGTCGACTTTTTTGAAACCATTCGTGTTGATCACTATTATGGTTAATGACCAGATCCATAACAATTTTGATACCACGTTTTTCTGCTTCGACGATTAATTGATCCATATCCGCCATTGTTCCAAATAATGGATCAATATCTTTATAATCAGCTATGTCATATCCATTGTCTTTCTGTGGCGATTTGTATACTGGCGATAACCATAATACACCAATCCCCAGGGCTGTCAAATAATCGAGTTTCTCGATGATTCCAGGGATGTCCCCCATGCCATCGTGATTGCTATCGTTGAAACTACGAGGATAGACTTGATAAACGGTTTGTTCTTGCCACCAATGTCCCATAATATACCTCCCTTATACTCATGTTCTATTATATCACTAGTTTTGCACTTATTCGCTGAATTTTTCGAGAAAGTGGTATAATAAGAAGCGAGGTGATACCATGAACAAATGCTTAATTGTTGTCGACTATCAAAACGATTTTATTGATGGTGCCCTTGGTTTTGATGGTGCCCTTAATATCAAAGACGCCATCATTAACAAGATTACTCAAGTAAAACAAGACGGAGGGGATGTCATCTTTACAAAAGACACCCATACCGAGGACTACTTGGATACGGAAGAAGGACAACACCTACCAGTCATTCATTGCGTAGAAGGAACAACCGGTCATGCATTGCAAGAAGATGTGGATGCATTACGGGAAAACACCGATGTCGAATTTATTAAATATAGTTTTCCGTCATTAGAACTTGGTAACTATCTAGCAACCAAGGACTATGAGGTTATTGAACTATGTGGACTCGTTTCCAATATCTGTGTTCTGAGCAATGCTGTCATTGCCAAAAGTGCACTACCCAATGCCCACATTGTTGTCGATGCACAAGCAACCGCAAGCTTTGATTCCAACTTACATGAACAAGCACTCAATATCCTAGAAGGAATTCACGTAGAGGTAATCAATCGATGAAATCATTACAGTTAACAATGCTTACTGATTTTTATGAACTCACCATGGCATACGGCTACTATAAAAGCTGTCGTAAAGATGAAATGGTGTGTTTTGATTTGTTCTTCCGTGATAATCCAGACAATGGTGGATATAGTATTTTTGCGGGACTAGAATCGATTATTCAACACATTGAAAACTTTCGTTTTGTCGACGAAGACATCGAATATTTACGGAACCGTGATATGTTTTCAGATGACTTTTTGGAATACCTAAGAAACCTCCGATTCACCGGAGATGTCGAATCCTTCTTAGAAGGAAGCGTCATGTTTCCCTATGAACCGATTATCACCGTTAAAGCACCAATTATTGAGGCACAACTACTGGAAACCTATCTTTTGCAAGTAGTAAACCATCAAAGTCTGATTGCTACAAAAGCCTCACGTATCAAACAATCTGCCAAACACCGTTTAGTCTTAGAGATGGGAGCACGACGAGCACATGGTGCATCCAGTAGTGTTCTAGGTGCACGGGCGGCGTCCATTGGTGGAATCGACGCGACTAGTAATGTTTTAGCGGATCAGTTATACGGTGTGAAGGCCCTTGGTACAATGGCCCATTCCTGGGTCCAATTATTTGATACCGAGTATGAAGCGTTTAAAACCTATGCCGAAATTTATCCGACCAACTGCACCTTACTCGTAGACACGTATGATACGCTGAAAAGTGGGATACCAAACGCCATCAAAGTTATTAAAGAATTGTTGGTACCCAAAGGTGTCAATCACTATTCAATTCGAATCGATTCTGGGGATCTAACGTACTTAACCAAAAAAGCGCGTAAGATGTTGGACGATGCCGGACTGGAAAATTGTCATATCGTTGTCAGTAATGCGCTGGATGAATACTTAATCAAGGATCTCTTGAATCAAGGTGCACCAATCGATATTTTCGGGGTTGGTGAACGGTTAATTACTGCAAAAAGTGATCCTGTTTTTGGTGCCGTATATAAACTTGCAGCAATATCGAAAAACGGGACTATTCAACCAACAATTAAAATCAGTGAAAACGTCGATAAAATAACGACACCCCATTATAAAAACGTCTATCGAATCGTTGATGAAAACGGAAAATTCGAAGCCGATTTAATCACGTTACACGATGAAGTAATCGATACATCAAAACCGTTGACCATTTTCGATCCAAAACATCCTTGGAAATCCAAAACATTTGATACTTACGAACTAGTACCGATGTTGCAACCCATTTTCAGAAATGGAAAACTCGTTTACGATCAACCGGAACTGGATGAAATCATTACCTACGCGAAAGATCAAAAAGAAAAACTGTGGGATGAAGTTAAACGTTTTGAATATCCCCACAAATATTATGTAGACTTATCAAAACCATTATATGACTTAAAACAAAAAATGATTCAATCAGCAATCAAGAAAGGGTGATTCCATGCCGCAAACTGCGATTGTTGTATTTGGTTCAACGGGAAATTTAATGTATAAAAAGCTCTTACCTGCGCTTTATCAGTTACTTGTACATGAAGAGTTGACCAATGAATGTAAAATCTACGCTATAGGTCGTCGAGATTACAATTCAAAAGACTATATTGATCAAGCAAAAGAGCAAGTGACAGAACCACTCGATTGGGACTTTTTGTCTCCTTATATCGAATACGTAAAAATGGATGTTAATCAATCTGATGATTATGCATCCTTTTCAACGTTATTGGACGACCATCAAATGGATACACGAATGATTTATCTCGCTGTTCCACCCAAGTTGTTTCCTGTCATTGCTGCACATCTATCAACATCCACTGTAGTAAAGCAAGGTAACGCGAATCATCGCGTGGTCTTTGAAAAGCCATTTGGGGAAGATTTGGCCACTGCAAAAGAAATCAATCAACTACTGTGGAACTATTTAGATGAGGAACAAATTTATCGGATTGATCATTACCTCGGTAAGGAAATGATTCAAAACATTTTGGTTGTTCGCTTTGGTAACCGTATCTTTGAACATACCTGGAACAATAAGACCATTCGCAATATTGTCATCATGGCCAAAGAAACCGAAGGAGTATTATCTCGTGGGAATTACTATGACACCATCGGCGCACTTAAGGATATGTTTCAATCCCATTTATTGCAAATGCTAGCTGTTACGACAATGAGTAAACCAAAAACATTTGACAGCGAAGACATAAAGGATCAAAAAATTACGATTTTTAATGATCTGAAAATTGTCAAGGATTCTATTTTTCGTGGCCAATACAAGGGCTACACGGATACCGAGAAGATTGATCCAAATAGTAACACGGAAACCTTTGTATATTTAGAGGCACGGATTGATCAGCCTAAATGGGAAGGCGTTCCAATCTATTTTGTGACGGGTAAAAAACTCGATCAAAAACGGTCGGAAATCATCATCAATTTTAAAGATGATGACTCACTATTAGCACTCTATCCAAATGCCCATGAAAATCAAAATAAATTGATTATCAAAGTTGCTCCCGACGAAGGTGTTGAATTCCATTTTAATGTGAAACAACCTGGATTAGAAAATTACATTACTACTGCGGCACTAGACTATTGTCATTCTTGTTTAGCCCTTAAAAATAGTCCGGAAGCATATGAAAAACTACTGTTAGACCTATCAAAACAACAAAAAACACTCTTTACTAGATGGGATGAAATTGAAGCAACATGGACTATCTTTGATGGCATCAAAAATATCAGTGAAGCACCAAGTATCTACGAAAACTACGCCGATTTGGTGTTCCAAATCAAGCGTGAAAAAGGAGTGAATATTGATGATTTATGATGTTTCGTATCCGATTGATGAAACCATTCAAGTATACAAAAATGCTGACATCAAGAAACCGACATTTACAACAATTGCATCACATGAAACCGACAACTACCACGAAACCAATGTAACCTTAAATCTTCATACCGGAACCCATGTAGATTATCCATTACATATGATTGAGAACGGTGCAACATCCAATAAGGAAAACCTAGATGTACTGCTAGGTAAGTGTATCGTACTTGATTTTACGGCAAACAAAGAAGCTATTACCAAACAGGATTTGCAACAATATGATATAAACAAAGGTGATTTCCTGTTATTCAAAACAAAAAATAGTTTCTCTGAATCGTTCTTGTTTGATTTCACCTACTTAACTGAAGATGGCGCACGTTATCTACAAGAGAAAAAGATACGTGGTGTAGGAACGGATGGACTCGGTATTGAGCGAGCTCAAGAGGGACATCCGACCCACAAAATTCTGTTGTCAAACAATATCGTTATTATTGAAGGATTACGATTAAAAGATATTGAACCTGGTACGTATGAGATGATTTGTTTACCACTAAATATCCGCAATGTAGAAGCATCATTAGCTCGGGTTATATTGAAACGATAGAACCCGATTCTTGTATTTACATTTCCTTGTTTCACTGGTATAATAAGACAGTAATTTCGTAAGGGGGTGCACAAATGATTCACACCATCGAACAGTTTATGCTGACCGGCTTTGAGCCCGGTGATTTTGCTTATGGACTCGTGCATATCGGTTCCATAGCTCTCATGGTTGCGTCCATTCCCATTTTGATTTTAGTATATTTATCAAAGCCCAAAGAACGTATCATTCGTGACGCCAAAATCTTAGCGTGGATTACCCTCCTATTTTATATCGTAAGGCGTGGTGTGGATGTCTATCAGGGAAAACCATTTATGGAAGCATTCTGGCCATTTTATCTCTGTAACGTAAATACAGTATTCTTATCATTATACTTAATTTTCAATATCCAAAAAGGACGCGATTTCTTCTTAATTACTGGTATGAGTGGAGCGATTTTAATGTTTGTTGTACCAGAAGGTGTATTTAACGATCGCTTCTTAACCTTGCAAATCTTTGAAAGTTTACTATCGCATTACTTCATATTCATTGTACCGATTGTCTTTTTGGCAACCAGAACCCATGAACTAAATCTCCGAAAATCCTGGTACAGTTTAGTCGGTTTACTTCTTGTATTATTTAACGTAGAAGTGTTGCAAGAACTACTAACGAATCGCTATGTAGATTACTTGTTTCTAAACGGTCCAATCAATCTCAGTATCTTTGGAATTCCCCAGGTGTATATTATGTTTGTTCTTGCTGTCTTATACGTATATACCATCTATATTATCAACTACGCAGCCCTTGGTAAGATACGATTTGACAATGGAATTATATTACAACATGAACTAAAAGGATGATTATCATCCTTTTTTATTTGGAGGAAATTCTAAATTATACTTTACACACTAACTACTAGTATACTATTATAGAATTAGATATAATTAGGAGGATAGGTATGAACACAAGTAAAAAGTTAGCAACTTATTCATTGGTATTGTTCTATATTTTTATGTTCTTTCCATTGTTTGAAGGAGAAGGACAAACGCTATCTGGAACCATTTATTTTGCGGTAACCATTAATTACTTTGGTGGTGCATGGATCTTTAAACTCGTTATTGCAGCAGTTGTTTTATTCGGACTATTTTCACTTCATTATCGACCTTCATTACAAAAGATTGCACGGTTTGTTGTTGCCATCTTTATGGCCATCTTACTCTCGTTAATCTGGTGGGCAACCGGAGATATGTCGGTTACTTTATCACTGGGATTCTATCTTGAAATCCTTGCATTAGTCATCTACGTACTTGCTGTATTTCTACCATCTACGACCGAAAAAGGTACTGCGGTAGTATGCAAATACGTTGGTAAAGCAGGAGCTTTCTTAGAAAAGACGTTGGGTGAAAAACCAAAAGAAGAAACACCAGTTGAAGCAGCACCTGTCGAAGAAGATATCGCTGAAGAAGAACTAGAAGAAGAACAAAAAGAAGCGGAATAACAAGAAACGGAATGCACAGTGCATTCCGCTTTTTTTCGATTATGGTATACTGAATGTAGAATAGAAAGGATGATACGATGATAGTAGGACATCTTGAGAAATTAGACGGAAAAGTAATTGAATCTTCACAAGTCCAAGACGTCATGATGAAGGTACTCGTCTCCCCCAAAGAAGGTTGGGACGGTCATGTCATGCGAGTGTTTGAAGTAGGAATTGATGGATACACACCGAAACACCAACATCCCTGGCCCCATATTAATTATATTATTGATGGCGTTGGGTCGCTCATGATTGATCATCAGGAGTATCAAATCACGAGTGGATCATACGCATATGTACCCTCCGATACGATTCATCAATTTAAAAATGTTGGTGAAAAACCACTTAAATTTATCTGTATTGTACCAGAAGAAGGGCACAAGTAAGAGATTCTCTTAAAACGTTTACATCAAAAAAACTATTGATACAGGATTTCTTTGACCGTATAATGAAACCATAAACAACTAGGTTTATTGTACAGCAAGCACAAAAATAACAGATAACGACAAAGGTGTTGACGAGTTTTCGTCGACGCCTTTTTTATTGTTTGTTGTGACATAAACCTTCAATTAAAAGGAGGAAGATTAATGGATTATGGAGTTGCAATAGATACCATGTGGGTATTGGTTGCTACAGCGCTTGTGTTCTTTATGCAAGCAGGTTTCGCGATGGTGGAAACGGGATTTACCCGGGCAAAGAATGCTGGTAATATCATCATGAAAAATATGATGGATTTCGCAGTGGGATCCGTTATCTATTTTGTTTTTGGATTTAGTATTATGTTTGGTGATAGCATCGGTGGACTGTTTGGTGAAATCCATTTGTTCTCAAATGACTTGTATGAACATCTTGGATTAACCATTCCCCAACATGCCTTTATGATTTTCCAAACGGTATTTGCTGCGACGGCCGCGACGATTGTATCCGGTGCAATGGCAGAACGGACGAAGTTTGCTTCGTATTTGGTATTTAGTTTTGTCATTACCCTTGTTATTTATCCAGTTGTTGGACACTGGGTTTGGGGTGGTGGCTGGTTGAGTGAGTTAGGATTTCATGATTTTGCAGGATCCACCGTTGTTCACAGCGTCGGTGGTTGGGCTGCGTTAATGGGTGCCTTCATTTTAGGTCCCCGGATTGGTAAGTACAATCAAGATGGATCCTCGAACAAACTAAACGGACACAGCCTAACACTAGGTGCACTTGGTGTATTCATCTTGTGGTTTGGTTGGTTTGGATTTAATCCTGGATCCACATTAAGTGGCCAAGATGTCGAAGCAATCGCACTCATCTTTATGACAACCAATTTAGCTGCGGCAGCAGGTGCGATTTCGGCAATGTTTATAACGTGGGTTAAAGATGGTAAACCCGATGTCGGTATGACATTAAATGGTGCGCTTGGTGGTTTGGTTGCAATAACCGCAGGTACCGACGCCGTATCTACAGTAGGAGCGTTAGGAATTGGATTAATTGCCGGAATTGTTATTGTGTATGGATCGGAGCTTGTCGAACGTACATTACATGTTGATGACCCGGTTGGTGCCGTTGCCGTTCATGGATTATGTGGTGCAACAGGTACGCTACTTGTTGGTGTATTTGCGACAGAAGGTGGCTTGCTTGCCTCCGGAAGTTTTGCTCTTTTAGGAGTTCAAGCTCTCGGTGTTGTTGCTGTAGCTGGATGGACGTTATCAACATCGTTTATCCTATTTAAAACCATTGATATAGTCCTTGGTTTACGGGTGTCAAAAGAGGAAGAACTTACCGGTCTTGATTTGTTAGAACATGGATTAGAAAGTTCTTATCCCGACTTTGAATATAAAAAAGATATCGTTACAGAATAAAGAAGAAAGACATGCAATCGCATGTCTTTACTTTTGGAGTAATTCCATCACTTCTTGTACTTTTAATACACGTCCCGAACTCACGAGTTTTTCATCGATGACAAGTCCTGGAGTTGACATGATATTATACACCATCATGTCTTTGTAATCAGTTACTTTTTCAACCTCAGCGCTCAAATCAAGTTTCACTAACGCTTCACGAACATGTTGTTCTAGACGTTTACAGTTGGGACAACCACTCCCTAGAATTTTAATATTCATAGTTCCTCCTACATAAAATAGTATAGTATATTAAAGATATAACCGATAATGATTATACCGATGGTAACAATAATAATAAACATTGTTAATAGTTTTGGTTTTAGTACTTGTTTTAGCAAAATCATCGATGGGATCGACAAGGTCGTAACAGCCATCATATAAGACAAAATCGTTCCTGCTCCAATACCTTGAGCAAATAATGCCTCGGCAACTGGGATGGTACCAAAGATGTCGGCATACATTGGAACACCTAATACCGTCGCAATAATGACGCTAAATGGATTTTGATTACCGAGTACGATTTTGACAAAGTCGCTTAACGCTTCTAAGTTGTGAATCGAAGCTCCGATTAATACGCCAATGATAATGTATAACCAGACTCGCTTGATGATGTCTTTGACTTGATCTAGTGCAAAATGGAAGCGGTCGTTCCACGTCATCGATTCAGCAAGTAGTGGGTCTACATGTCTGGCATTTCGCAAGTAATCAGCGATGTATTCTTCCATATGATTCTTATCGATAATCATACCACCAATTACGGCGAGAACTATACCAACGATAACATAGATTACAGCAATCTCCCAACCGAGCGCAGACAGTAATATGATAAACGATGCAAGGTCTACTAGCGGTGATGATATTAAGAAACTGAAGGTAATTCCAAGGGGTAATCCAGCTCTCGTAAATCCAATGAATATTGGGATACTAGAACAACTACAAAATGGTGTTAATGTACCAAGCAATGCTCCCGTGATGTTTCCTTTGATTCCTTTGTATTTTTGTAGGATTACCGTTGTTCTCTCTGGGGTGAAGTAACTTTGAATTAGGGATACGAGGAAGATTAATATCGTGAGAAGA
This sequence comes from Candidatus Xianfuyuplasma coldseepsis, assembly GCF_014023125.1. Classification (GTDB taxonomy): domain Bacteria; phylum Bacillota_I; class Bacilli_A; order Izemoplasmatales; family Izemoplasmataceae; genus Xianfuyuplasma; species Xianfuyuplasma coldseepsis. The sequence continues at coordinate 506,190 of NZ_CP048914.1, read as the reverse complement.
ATGAAAATCTTTACGACATCGTACAGGAAGAATTGAATTATCCGACCAACTAATGAGCCTTCTTGTAAACCAAACCATTGATATACAACAACATCAAAGAAGTTCGATAACCATGTCATTTTCAAGAATATATTATTAAATGTGTCAAACATGATGACTATCCTCTCGTGCAAACGAATTCAGTGATTGTTTGTAGTACGTTTAAATCCGACTGATAAGGTTCTTGATCTTGTAGTGAAGGTTGCAGTAGTTGTAACTGGTTGATCAATAGTTCATTGTCGGGATTCAGCGAATAGTAAATGTATTGTTCGTTGCGATTGGCGAGAACCAATTTATGGGTTCGTAGTTTTGCCATATGTTTCGAGATTTTAGGTTGTGATTCCTTCATAATCTCCGTCAACTCACAGACACAGAGATCTTGATGCAGCAACAGTAGTAATATCCGCAGTCTTGTCTCATCACTTAATAATTGAAATACCGTTGTTATATCCATTGAATGACCCTCCTATATACATATATACGCATAAAGGTATATTACAATAATAAAGAGATAAAATCAAGATATATTGTAAATTATTTTGTGCTTTTTATAAAATCCATTGTATTTTGAATGAGATATGGAAATATTCTTGATATAATAAATATAGAAGAACCCAAGGAGGATCACAATGAATAAAAAAGCGTTAGTGAAATATCGCCATGATGATGAACGAGGATTAATGCATTATGTCGTCTTTAATGGAGATGTCGTCGTTATGTCGAAATATGAATCAAAGAAAGTGGCCTACATTGAACAAAACGGATCGTTAGATGTTACATTTGATATTTCAACCAATAACTTTGCACCAGTAAAGATAGAGGTTGTCACCGATGATGAATACGTCATGAGTGTCTACAATTATATGATTGAAACCAACAATGCGTACTTTCTCGATGGAACCGAAGAACTCTGTGTTCTGAAGTTTGCAAAGTAAAGACTACTTTTTTCGTAGTCTTTTTTTATTGTAATGTATTATTTTACCATCGATTTGATATAATGGAACTAGATGGAAAGAGGTGGCTTCAAAATGAGAATGGAAAGCGATATTAAATTGGATTTTAAAGATGTATTGATTCGTCCCAAACGATCAAACTTATCGAGTCGAAAAAATGTGAGTTTGGATCGAACCTATCATTTCAAATACAGTAATAAAGAATGGAATGGAATCCCGATTATGGGAGCGAACATGGATGGTGTTGGAACCTTCGGTGTCGCCAAAGAAATGGAGAAATTCAAGTTGTTTACCTGCTTGGTAAAGAGCTATAACATTGACGATTTTCAACATCAACAACTCAATCCAGATTATTTTGCGATAAGCACTGGGATCGGGAAGAAGGATTATAGTCGTTTGCAACAAATCCTTCGGGAGAATCCCAACTTTCAATTTATTTGTATCGATGTGGCCAACGGCTATAGTGAAGCCTTTGGCGACTTTGTATCCAAAGTCCGTAAAGAATTTCCAAAACATACGATCATTGCTGGGAATGTTGTGACCGCCGATATGACGCAAGAGTTAATTTTACGTGGTGCCGATATTATCAAAGTTGGTATTGGTCCGGGATCGGTCTGTACCACGCGGATTCAAACGGGTGTGGGGTATCCCCAACTCAGTGCAATTATGGAATGTGCCGATGCGGCACATGGACTTGGTGCTCACATCATCGCCGATGGTGGCTGTACCTCTCCTGGTGATGTTGCGAAAGCCTTTGGTGCAGGGGCAGACTTTGTCATGCTTGGGGGAATGCTCGCGGGTCATGATGAGGGTGGCGGTAAAATCATTACCGAGACTTACTTAACTGGATTATTTAATGAAGAGTTGAATCGCCCCGAATATGACAAACGCCAGTTTGTGGAATTCTATGGCATGAGTAGTGATACCGCAATGGACAAACATCATGGTGGAGTTGCCGATTACCGAAGCAGTGAAGGTCGAACTGTCCGTATACCCTATCGGGGACCACTTGCTAAAACGGTAAAAAATATCCTTGGTGGACTCCGTTCTACCTGTACTTATGTCGGTGCTCCTACCTTGAAACAACTATCCAAATGTACCACCTTTGTCCGTGTCACAAAACAATTTAATGATGTCTTTGTTGAATAGCGTGAATTCACAACTTTTTCACGCCTATTTTTCAACGATTTGATATAATTGTAAATATAGATAAATACATAGACCATTTTTCTTCGAATGAGAGGATGATAATATGCCACAGAACTTAGACTATGAACTGTATCTAAATGTTGCATTTTTTGCAATTATCGGTCTTGGCTTCATCATTGGTTATATTAGAGGACTACGAAAATCACTGTACTCGTTAGTAGTAACAGTCCTTTTCTACGGCCTCTTTTTTCTTACCATCGATCAAGTTGTGAATGCGTTATGGGAATTACCGATTCCTCAACTATTCCAGCAGCTTAGTGGAGCCGTACCAGAGTTAGCAGGAGAAACGACATTGGGTGGAGGAGTCTCCACTATGGTGGATACATACTTACCAGCAGAGTATGCGGGAGCAATGGACAATGCGCACTTCGCATCCTTTGTAACCGGGATTGCTTTGTTTGTTGTTAAACTTGTCTACACGGTTATTTACTTCACCGTAGGACAATTGATTTTCAAGTTTATCTTTATGATTATTCGCTTGTTATTCTTTAGCCATAATCAAGCGATGGACAACTATAAACATGCAAAACGACAAGTGAAAAAACAACGTCTGAAAAAACGAGATATTAAACGAATGCGAAAAGAACTCCGAATGGAGTATAAAAAAATGTCTCGAAAAGAACGTCGTGAACTCGCGAAAATTGAAAAGAAACGGGAGAAAAAACGACGCAAGAAAAATGATGTCTTTAGCAATAGTGAATTGATTAAATATCTGGAAAAACCAAGCCGCAAACCATTCTTTGGGGCCATTTTTGGTGCCGCAAAAGGAACCGTTACAGCATTTGTAACATTGATTTTACTTGGTGGTTTAATCAATATCATGGATAGCATGATGACGGTCTTCCCTGAAGACCCACCGACGGTATCGCACCAAGATATCGAACGAATTTATTTAGCTAATCAACCATTACCAACGATGATTGGGGAACCCTCCGTACTAGCAACTGGTTTCCAAGTTCCTGCTGGAATGGAAAGCCAACTAGATATGGCACGGGATTTAATTGAAGCATTTAATAACAATGTATTTGTTACGAATGCATCAACGATAACCTATACATCAGAAGATTACGATGGCGATGTTGCACTTCATCTCTATTTATTTGATAGTGTCTTATCGTTTACATTTGAAGAAGAACGCATTATGCTTCGCCAGGAGCTCGATGTGTTAAGTGATACAGCAGCGGTATTTATGAATAGTGAATATGCTGCCACCAACGATTTAGCAGATATTACTGCTGAAGAGATTGAGTTGTTGTTTACCACACTATCCGATAGTCGCCTTATAACAACCATGTTGCCAGTGGCGATTGAAGCTGGAAGTGAACTAATTGATGTACCGATTGATATTCCAATTGATGAACTCTACGCCCTTGATTGGTCAGCGGAGTTACAAAGCCTAGGAGCGGTCGCTTCCGTCGGATTTGATTTGGTGAATACCGCTGGTATTTTAACCGAAGGAGCCGACTTAGAAACCATCACCTTAGATGGGGATGAAGTAGAGAGTTTATTCGATTCGTTAGCGGATTCGGAACTCGTTACTCTCGGAGCATACATTGCGATAGAACCATTACTAGAACAAGCTGGCGAACAAATTCAAGCGATTATTACCGTACCAGAAGATTTGGTGTGGGAAGATGAATTCAGAGCCTTTGGAGCTGTTGCTGGAGCCGTATTAAATACTGGCTTAACAATGGCTGATTTAAGCATGGATGATCCGATGAATCTGTTAACGGCAATGTCTGGATTAGACTTTACGGTCTTACTCGATTCTGCAATTGTTACCAGAGCAATGGTAAATGTCTTTAGTGGAGCAGCTGGGATTGAAGGTCTCGATCAATACATCATCGTTCCCGATGGAACCGAGTGGTACGATGTCCTTGACGGAGAAACTGTTGTCAATGCCGGGGAACTACGTAATATTTTAACCGCTCTTGGAAGCATTGTCGAAGTAAGTGCTGGATTTGATTTAAACAACTTAAGTCTTGATATGTTAGCTGATTTGGATGATGACACGATTGACACCATCTTTGAATCCGGGGTCTTGGTAGCGACTATCTCCAACTTCTTATTAGAAGCTGATTTGGGTAGCACACCACTCGTTATCCCTGATAGTGTACTAGACATTAACGGATACATTACTGCTGTTGAAATGAAAGCTGTTGCCACAAGTGCTCGCGTTGTAGCCGATGAACTCGCTTGTGATGAAGATGATTTGGATTGTGATATGATCGATATCGCCAAAGCCTTTAACTTAAGTGATACCTCGATCGATACATTAACGACATCCGATATCATTGGCGCAACTGTTGGCCAATTGATCCTCGATCAAGGAGGAGAAGTTCTTACGGTTCCAAACAGCGCTTTAGCAACGATCCAGGTAGATTCCCTTGATGTAGATGTGGTTAGTAAAGAAGAAATTCGTCGCATCTTTAAAGCGGTCGGATTACTCGAATTTACCGATCTTGAAAACATTGATATAGATCCAACCATTGTTCAAACCTTAGCAACTGTTGAAGATGAAACGGTGTTGGATACAACCAAAACAGATACTTTGTTTGCATCGAGAATTTTACATGCAACATTAACGCAAACCTTATTGGACTTAACCGGTGATACTGGGGTTATGTCGATTCCGTATTACGCGGAAGATGATACTACACAAATCTTAGTATATGACGATACGGATGAAATGAATTACATTTCAATCACCGAATTAAATAATGTATTACAAGCGATTATGGTCATCAATATTCAAGACTTTGAAGACGTTGATGCCCTCAACTTAGGTGAAATTATTGCTAACTCTGGAACGATTCTTGAATCCAGTATTTTACAAGCAACCATTTCTAATCAAGTTCTTGGTCTTGGTGAAGAAGCCGTTACGGTACCATATGAAGATGAAGATGGAAATCCAATCCGCGTTATGGTTGGGGATCCACTCCTAGAAACCGACACAGAATATATCGTTAAGAGTGAAATCCAAGCGGTATTAGAAGCTGTCGAGATATTTGGTATTACTGATATTAATGAATTTGGTGGCGACTTGAACATGGAAAGCGTCTTTGCTGATGCCACCAACAATGTACCGAAGTTACTCAATTCGGCAACCTTGCACGCAACCATCTCCCAACAGCTCTTCAACTTAGAAGAAGGTGGAGCCGTTGCAGTCCCATACTTTGCTGAAGATGGAACAACCGAAGTTCGTAAAATGATTGGACCAGTTGGATTTGAAACAGAGATCATTATCAAATCGGAAATTGAAGCCATGATCGACGTATTGGATATCCTTGATATTACATCCAACTTGGATAGTTTTGATGGTAACGTGGATATTGGTGCGATCCTAAGTGGTGAAGGAAATGTCGATACATTACTAGCTAGTGCAACGATTCAAGCAACGGTCTCGAAACAACTACTGGACTTACAAGAATCCGGAGCTTTAGCCGTGCCATATTTTGCTGAAAATGGTACTGCCGTACGCGTTGTCGTTGGTAATGGAATAGATGATACCCAAGATACAGAATATATTAAACAAGATGAAATTCGAGCGATGCTCGATGTATTAGATATCCTTGATATCGCATCCAACTTAACCGAATTTGATGGTAATGTGGATATCGGTGCCGTTCTTGGAACCGAAGGAAATGTGGACATCTTACTCAGTAGTGCAACGATTCAAGCAACTGTTTCGAAACAACTCTTTGAACTCGATGCTGTTGCCGTTCCCTATTTCGCTGAAAACGGAACAACCGAAATTCGTATTTTATCTGGTAATGGTATTGACGATACACAAGATACCGAATACATAAAAGAATCGGAAATACGAGCAATGCTTGATGTCCTTGAAATCCTAGGTGTAACAAGCAACCTATCGGAATTCGATCCGAACATCGGATTGGATGTTATTGCCGATCCTGATAACTTAAATGCAATGCTTGCAAGCTCTACAATCCAAGCAACAATCTCAAAACAAATGTTCGAACTTGGGGCAATTGCCGTTCCATATTATGAAGAAGACGGTGTTACTTTAGTACGCGTTACAGTAGGTAACACGGAAGATGGAACCAACTCAGAATACATTAAAGAAACCGAAATCCGTGCCTTGATTGATGCTTTAGAAGCGTTAGGATTATTGGATATTGACATTGATCAGTTTGATGGAACATTCGATATGTCAAGTGTATCGGATCCGGTGAAACGAGCAGCATTACTAGCGAGCTCAACGATCAAATCAACGATTTCACAACAAATGATTGATTTGGAAGCAATCATTGTTCCAGAGTTCCAAGAAGATAACTCAACTCCTGTTCGTAAACCTGTTGGAAGTGTGGAAGATGGAACCAATTCAGAATACATCGTCCAAAGTGAAATTGAAACCTTATTTGATTCGATGGAAGCACTCGGCTTACTAGATACAGATATTACCGCATTTGATGGTTCTGTGGATATGACAGCCGTATCCGATCCAATTAAACGCGAAACATTATTATCCAGTACGATTATTCAAGCAACGATTTCGAAACAAATGATTGATTTAGCTGCTATCGTTGTACCTCAATTTAGAGAAGATGGAACGACACCAGTTCGTGTACTTGTTGGTACCGGTGAAACCACTGTTGAATTAATCAAAGAAACCGAAATTCGCGCTCTATTTGATTCGATGGAAGTTCTTGGATTACTCGATCAAGACATTACCGCCTTTGATGGATCAGTGGACATGAGTGCTGTATCCGATCCAACGAATCGTGACATCATTCTATCGAGTGCAACCTTACAAGCAACCATCTCCAAACAAATGATTGATTTAACTGCGATTGTCGTTCCATATTATGAAGAAGATGGAGTCACCACTGTTCGCGTAACTGTGGGAACAGGTGAAAATGCTGTTGAACTAATTAAAGAAGCTGAAATCCGCGCTCTATTTGATTCGATGGAAGTTCTAGGTTTACTCGATCAAGATATCACAACATTTGATGGTAATGTCGATATTGCCTCTGCATCAAGTGGCGGGAACAAAGCTATCTTACTAGGTAGTTCAACCATCCAAGCAACGATCTCAAAACAATTAATTGATTTAGATACTGGTGGAACCATTCGCCTGCCATTTGTTAAAGAAGATGACAGTACTCTCGTACGTTATACCGTAGGTACTGGTGAAACCGAAACCGAATATGTATTACTATCTGAGATAAGTGCATTAATCGATGCACTGAATGTTCTTGATTTAGGTGGCGATATCGCTGGCTTTAGTGCTGATAGTGTCGACATCTCATTATTAGGTCAAGGTACCAATGCCAATACCGTATTTGCCTCGGCAATGATTCAAGCAACTGTTTCCGAACAAGTTCTCGATCTTGTCGGAACTACGGCAGATACAATTATCGTACCAATGTACAAACAAGATGGTTCAACCTTATTACAACTATCTGTTGGTGATGAACTAGAAGGAACGGATGATGTATACATCTTAGCTTCTGAACTTGCTGATTTGGTTCAAGCCATTGCCTTAATCTTGCCTCCAGGATCTAATATTTCAAGCTTCAGCGGAAACGTTGATTTAAATACCTTCTTCGTCGAAGCAAATCGTATTGCCTTATTAGAATCCTCAATCATGCAAGCAACGATTTCGAAACAGTTGATTGAAATTGAAGGAACCTTAATCATTCCAGATGCCGATGTAGATGGAACCGCAGTACGAGTTGAAGTCGGAACATTTGGCAACCCAGATTATACGGAGTACTTAACTGTGAATGAATTGGATGCATTAATCATTGCATTTGAAAAACTTGGTTTAGGAAACGTTGATGACTTTACTGGTAGCATTGATTTAACCAATCTTGCTTTAGAAGCCAATCAAGATGCTGTACTTGCCAGTGCCGCAGTTCATGCGACGATTTCCGATATTTTAACCGGATTTGCGTCCAACATTTTAATCGTACCTCATTATATGCCTGGAAATGAAGATCCCGGAGATGAAGTACGTAAAACCGTTAGTGGTACTGAATTCATTATCAAAGCCGAAGTGAAAAGTTTGATTGACGTATTCAATACAATCTTACCTCCAGGAAGCGATATGAATAGTTTCAATACCGACTTACAAATTGCTGATTTCTTTACCCATATTGATTTATTACTTAAAAGTTATAGTTTCCAAGCAACCCTGTCTAGTAAACTACTAGATACCGGTGGAGCACTAATCGTACCAGATATCAACGTGAATACACTAGATCCAGTACGTTTAGGTATCCATGCAGATGGTGTAGAATACATTGATGAACAAGAGATGGAATATATTGTAGAAGGTCTAAATGAAATGCAATTAACCAACTTCGGTAGTATGACATTTGACCTCGCAACCGTATTTAACGCAGAGTTTGAAACGGTCTTACTCAGTGCCTCGTTACAAGCAACCATTTCTGATAGTATATTGAATGTTGCTCAAGATGAAACAACGGCAACCGTCGGAGCAGCAACATTGATTGTACCACTTGCCTTACGTGAAGCCATTGCCGTAGCAACCATACCTGCAACCCAAATTGAGAAAGACGAATTACTGGCCTTACTCGATACCCTGGAATTGCTCGGATTCTCCGACTTTGGTGGTAGTGTAAGCAGTAGCTTTGTTACTGGTATGGCGGACAAAACACCATTGTTCGAATCTGGATCAATGCACGCAACCATTGATAACATCTTACGTGGAAACACCGTAAGTGAAGGTGGAGCGCTCTTAATACCAGATCAAGCAGAAGAGACTCTCTACGGAATGACGGTTACCAAAGCAACTGAAATTATCGCATTGATGGATGCTGTTACAGCACTCGGACAAGGAGACTTTGCCAGTGCAAGCTTCTCCTTAGCAACAATCTTAGGTGCTAGTGGTAGTGAAGGAACCATTGCTGATTCAATGATTGCCAGATTTACTTTATATGATGAAGTTTATGCACTTGCAACTGGTTTTGCAGTGAATCCATTTAGAGCTTTAGTACCAGAAGATTATGAACCAGGAACCGATGTATTGTTCATTACTCAGACATTTATTGATATTGTACAACACGATTACTTAACACCTTAATAACATAAAAGGTAGCAGAATTTCTGCTACCTTTTTTATTTGATATGTAATTTGAACTGGATCAGTTGAACGGTAATAATCAGTAGTACAAATGACATGATTGTTGTAATATAAGGATAAATATTTATCGATACTAGATCAAATACTTGCCCCATTAAAGGTGTTATAAGGCCGAAACCTAGGTATCCGATTACCATCTGTAGACTCATAATTTTACTCATTTTCTGCTTATCGAAATTGGAAGGATTCATATGCATCATATTTGGGAACACAGGTCCAGAACCTAGTCCAATTAATCCAACAAACAGATAGATTAAATAGATATTGTTTAGTGGTAGAAGTAACAACAAACTACCTAGTAACATAACAATTTCACCACTGATAATTAAGATGTTCGGATGTAGTTTATCTGATAGAATTCCACTCATGATTCGTCCTAGTGTTAGAGCAAGGAAATAAGACATTGTAGCAAGAGCAGCTTCCGAATAGGAGAATCCTTTGATTTCGTATACATAACTGGCGATGAAGACACCAAGCAAGGATTCAATATGAACATAAATTAGAAATATGGCTAAACTATGTTTAACACCTTTGGTTTGAAGAATACTCTTTAGTGAATGGTGTGTATGATGCTCATCTCGATGTTCCTTTGTCTCCTCATCCCAAAAGGGAAATGATAGTAGCATCGCAACAGCAATTACAAGCAATAAGATACCAACAACAATATATCCATTTCGCCAGGAGTTGTTTTCTAATGTTTTTGCCATTATCAGAGGGCCGAATGTTACACCAAGACCATAAAAAGAATGTAAGTAACTCATATGACTTGCCTTAAAGTGGACAGCAATATAGTGATTCAAGGACATGTCAATTGCTCCAGCACTAATCCCTAGCGGTATCGCAAATAAAATAATTTGATAGAATGAATTGATTTGGGAAATGGCGAGCAATGCAAGACTGGATAATACAATACTAATGAAGGTTACGGTTTTTGTTTGAACATGTTTGAGGATAGCGGGAGCATTGTAGGTGGCAATCATCGTTAAGATATAACTAATCAAGGTAATAATACCGATGGATCCAACACTGACACCTAGTTCGTCTCGTGTTAAGTTCCACGCGGATCCTAATAATGCATCCGGTAACCCAAGTGCAATAAAGGCAAGATATATAACAAACAATACAATAATTGCTTTTCGTTTCATCGAAATCCCCTCGCTATCTCTTTTTAAAGTATACTATCTATCTACTTATGTCAATAAAAAAAGTAGGGTTCACCCTACTTTTTGATATGATAAGAAAATATTTGTTGAGGATAGGTTTTACAGTCTTGGTTTTGATAAAAATGTAGCGTCTGTGATTCGCTATCATCAGCCATTCCAAGGATGCGTAAAATCCCATTTTCTACACAGTAATCTTTTAACCTGTTGAAAAGTTGTGTACCATAGCCCTTACCACGATACGCCGAATGAACGTGCATTTCATTCAACCAGATATACTTCCCAGCACTTTCCATCCCAATGGCAATATTGAAAAAGATAAAGCCGACAGGATGTCCATTTTTGTGAAGGACCATGAGTTTTGCGGTTTCACTTCGAAATGCCATTTTGAAGGTGTTCATAATTTCTTCATTTGTTTTTGGGGACTCGATGTAGTCCATTTGATCGCGTAATAGTTTAATGATTTGATTGTACTCAAGAAATTCTTCCATGTTGTGGATAAATTTGATCTCTGCCAATACAATCCCTCCTTCTACCCTAATCATATCAAAAAACCAGCATAAAAAAAAGGTTGTCTTGCGACAACCTAAATGACAAAGTCACCTTTTTCAAAAATTTGAACTTTTGTACCATCTTGTTTGATACCAACAATGTTCATATCACTCGATCCAAACATGAAATCAACATGGGCCATCGATTGATTAGAACCCGCTTGAATCAACTCTTCTTCGGACATTTCTGTTCCACCTTGGACATTCATTGGATAGGCACGACCTAATGCTAAGTGGCAAGAAGCATTTTCATCAAACAAAGTATTATAGAATAAAATTCCGGAGTTGTTGATTGGAGAATCATAGGAAATTAACGCAACTTCTCCAAGATAACTAGAACCTTCGTCGTATTCAATTAAATTCTTCAAAGCACCTAATTCTTTTTTCGCATCATAATTAACAACTTTACCATCATTAAATTCAAACCAGAAGTCTTCCACTAATTTTCCTTGGTAGTTTAATGGTTTGGTTGCAACAACTTTTCCATTCACACCAAATTTGTTTGGCATTGTGAAATTCTCTTCGGTTGGAATATTTGGATTGAAATAGACACCAGAAGTAGAATTTTCTCCACCACCAGCCCAAATATGATGTGGTACAAGTTCTACGTGTAAATCTGTACCAAGACGATTGGTGAAATGTAACTCTTTGAACTGATGATCATTCAAGACCTTATTGTGGGATAGTAATCGTTTGTTGTGATCATTCCATTCTTGTACAGGATCATTATCTTCCGTAACACGTGAAGCTTGTAAAATTGCATCCCATAATTTCTCAATTGCATCGGCTTCCTCCAGTTCTGGAAAAACACGTTTTGCCCATACGGGGTTCGGAGCTGCTATAATCGTCCATTGCGCTTTATTACCCATCATATGATTTTGATAGAATTTAAAGGCTTTGCTTCTAGCAATACTGTTCGCTTGCAATTTTTTTGAATCCACATCAGCATTTAGACCGGGAACAGGTGAGGAAATATTGATTATACATCCTCCGTCGTCAATAAACTGTTGATATTTTCCAATCAACCATTCCGGTATTTCTTGCAAGGTTTCAATCGATTGATGAACATAACCGCTTTTTGTGACATAGTCATCAAACCAATTTACCAGTACGCTTTTTGCACCTGCTTCATAGGCTGCCTCAACAACCAGTCGAGCAAGTTCGTTATTATCGGTAGAAGAACTTACCCATACAACTTGATTTTTTTGAACGTTTGCACCAATCTCAACAGATAGTTTAGCAAACTTCTTTAACAATTCTTTTTTTGGCATTTTTTATCATCCTTTCAAGGCTATTATAACACGATTATCGACCATTTTGACAGTGACAAAATACAACTTTTTGTCGTTTGCATCATTGACATTTGACATCGTTAGATGTATAATATATGCATCAAGTCCAAACTGTAGCATTCTGCTATGGCGGTGACATTTGATAAAGCCAAACCAGGAGCGATCCTGGGACGGAAAGCTAAAGGGTCTCAACGAGATAGCCAGTTGCCTGATGAATACCCCCATGGGAGAGATGAATATGAAAAACATATTGCTACGTGTAGTTTTGGTCTTTTTTGTTTTTACAAGTTCGACTGCAGTCTATGCACAAGTGGAATCAAATGATGACTTGTACATTGATGAGGCAGGAGACTTTTACATCGTTGAACAACAACTTGTTGGTGAACCGGGACAATCCCTAGTACCACAAGGTGTTATCCTTGGTGAGAATGATGTATATTATATTGAATACGGCTATCAAGTCATCGTTAAAGAGGGAATGGAGCTTCAAGTTCTTATTGAAGATTTACTATTTTCCAATAGTAATGTAGCTCAAGAAGATTTAGAACAAGTATTCCATTTTGATATTTCTACAACGGTAGTCGAAACACTGGAATACTATGAACATATGTTTAGTGGTGTCGACACAGCACAAGTTGTGGATGTTACTGTCCAAGTATCTATGGAACTACCTGGAACGTATGAACTGTACCAACAAATCGTTGGTGAACAACTAGCATTTGAAGTATATTTCTTCGCAATGAATGTATCCTAACATTCGCTCTTAACTATATCTAATTCATTGCGAGGGGTATCAAAATATAAAAAAAGGAATCTTATTCAGATTCCTTTTTTTCATTGTCTTTATTGAGAAAGGTCTTCTTTACAGTCTTTACTAAGAAGTAAATGATGGTCCCGTTGATTGCGAGTAGTCCTAAAAATATTGGATCCCGCAGCATCGTAACTAGATACCCAACATACGGGATTTTGAATTGATATTCTCCTTCAATATCGTCAAAGGTTATATCAATTGGATTTCCATCTTTGTCTTCCCAGTCATCAAAAGAATCACCCTCTTCAAAATTCGCACCATGGGTTTTGTATATCGTGTCGTCTCCGGTTTGCGTTTGAATATCACCGATGTAATGGGTAACAAAACTAACTTGATCGACTTCCGGAATATAGACCGAAAAGGTAATGATATCATCAATTTCTAAATCGGATTCTTCAACGTCTGTAATAAAAATCATATCATACACATTGATATCAGGAACCATACTCGGAGATACCACTATAAAACTACGAAATCCAAAAATATCCATAGTGAGTTGTGGCGCGAGTAAGGTGATTCCAATATAAAGGATTAATGCAGCTGAAACCCCATAGGATATCAATTTCATAACTAGTTTCATTGTCGAACCTCCTTTCAATTGCTTCATGATTTCTATTGTGTATGGTTCTAAAAAAGCAGTGATCACTTTTGATACTTGTTAGATCAGCTGCTTTATTTTGCTTGTAATAATTTTTCTGAAATTTATTATGAATATAATTTCTATTCGTGATTCTTACTAGTTTGTGCTATTCTTCTTTGGTATCTTCAACTTTCTGCTGTTCTTCAGGTTTTCCTTTTTTTATTAGGATAACAATGGCAGTAATAACACCTATATTAACAATAACAGCTGCGATTCCAAATGGTGAACGGACAAACTGTGTGATATAACCTAGATATGGGATGTGGAACCAATATGCACCAACGACTTGATCTTCAGTTAGAATCCAGGTATCGGCAAACGGTGTATCGTCTTCATCAAAGTAACGATTGGTCTTAATTACCGTGTTTCCTCCCGTTTCTGTTATGGAGTAAATATAGTGGGTAACAATCTCTTCGGTTCCGGTTTCAGGAAGTACAGTTCGGAATGTAATAATATCGCCAACTTCAGCATCATCCAACTCAAACTGACGAACGACAACTAGATCGCCGCGATCAATCACAGGTTCCATACTTTGTGTTAAGACACCATATGGTTTAAACCCAAAGACACGTACCGTCATATCAGGTATAAACAATTGAAAGGTTATGTACAACAACAAGATACCGATGATAATCATCGACCCTATTAATTTTATGTTCTCTTTCAAGGCTTCGTTCTTCATAGCGAGCTCCTTTTTAGTATCCTTACAAATAATTATATCACAAGATAAATAAATAGGCACGAAAATCCTCGTGCCTTTATTTTATTACAACTGTGTCCATTCAGACTTCCAACCAGTTTCCACACCAGGTTCTTTTAATAAACCTGACTTTTTGGCCTCATAAGTAATTCCGTTGTTTTCAACAAGATCACCAATATTATAGCTTGTATTGGGGTCGTAAGGACTAACCGTAGTCCATGTTCCAACAAGCACAGTACCAGTGGTGGTTCCATCAGCAGGACCTAATACATTTGTCGTCCAATACGCAAAAGTATTATCTGTGACACTTGAAATAGTAAAGATCATGAACGTCATGATCGCTACTTTTTTAATTACTCGTTTGATATCCATGATCTCACCTCAATTCTATTATAATGTAGTAGTAATTAAGGGATTTCTAGTTATCAGTTGTTGCGATAGTGTCTAATGAATAGGTAAACGTAATTGTAATGGTTGCACCTTGAACAACAGCATAATCCGCAGAATTTGCGGGTTCAGTTAAAGTAACAGTCCAAGCAAATGTAGAAGCAGCTGCATCCAATGTAATGGTGCTAGGGTTACTTACATTTGGTGTAATAACTACCAAGTCTAAAATTGTTTGGTTTGTAATAGCGGTTAAACCATCATCTTCAACCATTGCAACAGATGGTGTAGCAGTGATATTGGCAGTAGTAGAAGTACCAAGCAATTGATCTCCATCTTCAGTCCATTGTACAGTGTAACTTAAATCTACAAATTCAACTGGTGTGCCTTGGCTATTTCCGGATTGTCCAGATGGAACTAATTGTCCACCACTTGCGACGGTATTGTTTAATACAAATGATGTCGTTACGTCTGCACCTGTACCAACAGTTACAGTTCCAGTTGTTGTATCTCCACCTGTAGGTGCGACAACTGCGCCTGCCCAGTATGCGAATGTACCAGTTGTTACTACGATTGCTAACATTGCTAATAAAGCGATTCCTAATTTTCTTGATTTCATTTTTTATTCTCCTTATCCAATTTTATTATCATTATTTTATTTAATAAATTATTTCTAATTTTATTAACTTATTCAGTGACCTCATCGGTCTTTTGTTCCAGTTCAAATCCAAGGCTGAAGGTTATTGTTTGTCCTCGAATGTCCTCGTATGCTTGAACGGAGTCTTCCACGTTTACAAGTGCTTCATCCAATCCTAGTTCTGCGGCTTCTTCCGCATCAATCGGTTCGATTAGGCGAACTTGTAATACAATTGTGATATCGTCGTTGTATAAATCGAGTATTGCGTGATCATCGTATCCCATGATTTTGATATCTACTAAGTTACTGTATGTATCTTCGTCATTAATAAGAACATCTTTTGCGAACACATGCAAGTTGACAGTATTTAGGAGTTCTCTCGATACTCCTACTTCATAGGTAAGTTCAATAATCTCAACATCACCTACGGCCAGTGCATATCCGCTTGGAACAAGATTTAAATCCATCTCCTCATTTATGTCTGTAACCAGAATTTCAATCGGTTGTCCGATGGTTACGATTTCAATGTCTTCCGTAACAGTGACAGATTGCCAGTATGCATAGGCGGATGATGTTGTAAATATCAATCCTACAAGAAGAAATGAGATTATTGCCATTTGTATCGTTTTACGGCTTATCAAATTATCACCTTCTTAAAACAAAAATACCAGTGTTGTCCACTGGTATTAAAAAATGCCAATTACCAATGGATATTCATGGTAACTGGCTGCCATTTTACAGGCCCTATAGTTTTGCGAATCATGGATTTCTCCAAGAGTGCTTTTTTCATGAGTTGGGATAGTACCCCAATCTGTTTGAATTATACAGTATATAAATACTGGTGTCAACAGTTTCACAAACATTAGTCAATATTTAATATTTATTTAATATTTGCTGTTTTGGCTATCTAAACATAACATTTTATACTATTAAGCCCTCAAAAGTATTATGTGTCTTAAAGTATTTGAGTGAAATATAGCTAGTGGTCAATTTTCTTGACATCCGATTACGATTATTGTAATCAGGATAGATAATTTTGGTTTTTGAACCTTTTAAAGCCAACGATTTAACGCTTTATTTTGTTAAATTTTAATTTGAAATGCATTGTAATTAAGTTTGTATTCAAAATATTTATAGAATAGTCATATTTTAATGTTTACAGTTCATAAAAAACATCCGTAGAACGGATGTTACTCAAACCATCGTTCTGCCCACGTTGTAAGCTCGTTCATAATTGGATTTAAAGATTTTCCTTTTTCAGTTAGTTCATATTCGATTCGAACTGGTATCTCGTTATAGACATTACGTTTCACTATACCTTGCTGTTCTAAATCTTTTAAACGATCAGATAACATTTTACCACTAATTTTAATTTCGGTTTCTAATTCATTAAATCGTTTCGGTCCGATGAGAAGTTGATGAATAATCAGTCCAACCCATTTCTTTCCGAGTAGGGTTGCAGCTTGTTCGAACTTCGGGCAAATTGGATCAATCATAGTATCACCTCATTCATAGTATACACGATTTCAATAAATAAGCAAATCACTTTACATTATTAAGTGTGGAATATATAATAGGTTACGAAAAGTAAGTGGAGGATATTATGTCAAACTATCATACACAAGAAGTACCACATATAACACATGTAGAATTACACGTTCAACAATTACAATTAATGTCAAACTTCTATCAGCAGGTGATTGGCTTGCAACAAATAGAAGCGGATTTACATCATACCGTATTAGGTTCCAATGGAGTGCCTCGGATTACCCTAACGAAAACCAATAATAATCCATTACGAAACAGCGCGGGTTTATACCACATCGCGTTTCTCCTTTCTTCCCTACCATCATTATCCAGATGGCTTCATTACAATATTAATCGAGGCACTCCTATTTATGGAGCAAGTGATCATCATGTCAGTAAGGCTATGTATTTCACCGATCCAGAAGGCAACGGTATTGAGGTATATGCGGATACAAGTGATGACACATGGTACGACAAGAATCACACAATTCACATGGGAACATATCCGCTAGATGTTGATGAATTATTAGCACTTGATACTAACAAGTGGAATCCACAAGAGGAAGAAATTCAGATTGGACACCTTCATCTACGAGCGAAAAATCTAGATAAAGTTGAATCATTTTATTCTACACTCGGATTTCAAAAAACAGTTGATTTAGGATCGGCGAAGTTTCTATCTTATCAAGGATACCATCATCATATTGCCGTAAATTCATGGGGAAGTCATCGCCTTGAAGAATATGATAGTTCACAACCAGGAATTGCATCGTATACGATTTCAATGCCTGATAACATATATCAAAAACTATCGCTCAAGGGTATCAAAGTAAACGGCTTAGATACTCTTGAGCGGAAACCAACCCGCTATATTACGGATCCAATTGGCATCCGAGTATATATTACATCCATATAAAAAAACAAGGAGAATGAATATGAAAAAAGTAAATATTGGCGTTATTTTAGGTAGTACAAGAGAAGGGCGTGTAAGTCCACAAGTTGGTTCATGGGTCGTTGAAAATCTAAAGAACAGTGATGCAGCAAACATTGAATTAATAGATATTAAAGATTATGATTTACCGTTTTTAGGAACATCATCAAACATGGATAATGTTGTGCGATGGAATCAAAAGTTAGAACAGCTTGATGGATTCATTTTTGTTACCGCAGAATACAATCACAGTATTCCAGGAGCTTTAAAAAATGCATTGGATAGTGCCCGTGACCCTTGGGCAAACAAAGTAGCGGGAATTGTCAGTTATGGATCTGCCGGTGGAGCTAGAGCAGCAGAACATCTAAAAAACATCTTAACAGAATTGCAAATTGCACCAGTTCGTACACAAGTATTACTATCATTGTTTACCGATTTTGAACAAGGTTCACAGTTCAAACCACAACCACTACATCAAACAAATCTAAATACAATGATGACTCAAGTACTTGCATGGACAAACGCGTTGCGACAAAAATAAAAAAAAAGTGCCGAGGCACTTTTTTATTTTTATTAAGAACGTTCGCTTTGTGCGAGTTTACTACGTAACCAGGTAGATAAGTATTCGATAGCGAGCACAACAGGTATAATTCCCCAAAGACATACTGCTACAATTGGGAAGTTGAAACTACCTAGGGCGTCAATTAATGTAAACCCGATTCCACCGGCACCAACCATTCCCAGGATCGCTGCGTTTTTAACGTTGATTTCAAATCGATAAATTGCTGTCGATAAGAAACTTGCAGTTAACTGTGGGATGATTCCAAAACGAATCTTTTGAAATGTTGTCGCTCCGGTTGAATCCAATGCTTCTAATATTCCGGTATCGATATCTTCGATAACTTCGATATATAATTTAGAGATCATTCCGATACTCGATACAGAAATTGCTAAGACCCCCGCCATTGCTCCACCTTGAACACGGATAAAGACGATCCCCCAAACAAAGATTGGGACTGTACGAATCATCGTGATTAGGGTTGCTCCAAACCAAGATCCTTTTTCACCGGTAATATTCTTACTGGATAGGAAGGCGAATGGAATGGAGATTATGGCACCTAGGAATGTACCTAGAATAGCGATCATGATGGTCTCAACCATTAAATATGGAACGGCATATCGTTCCCATGAGAAGAAGTACTTCTGAATGTAGTTGATTGCCTCAGGATCAAATTTCATTTTATAGTTTGGATTTACAAAGTACCGTAAAATATTACGGACAACACTAAATCCAACATTATTGATACCACCAAAGTTAATGGCATCAAAACTCCAGGCAGCTAAGGAAAAAACGATTACAAAAGCAATGATTTTTGCCCAATATTTTCGTGGTGCATTTTCATAGGTTTCAAGAACCGCAGAGCTTGCATTCGGTTGCATCTTCATTATCCCAACCTCCTTCTCAGATACCGTGATGTATTTTCAATGAGAATGACAGTTACAAAGATAAAGACAAGAATGACTAAGGTACGGTCGTTGTTTCGAATATCTTTTAAGGCTAAATCCAAATCAAATCCAATACCACCGGCACCAACGTATCCTAAGATGGCAGCATAACGAATATTGATTTCAAAGGCATATAAACTAATCGAGAAAAAGATTGGGTAAATCTCAGGCATCAATGCAACGAAGAATGCTTTTACTTTGGAAGCACCTGTCGATTGTATCGCATGATATGCACCTAAGTCTAATACTTCAATTCGTTCGTATAACATTTTTGAAACGATACTGAATGTAAATAACGCAATTGCAATGGTTCCTGGTAAAGCCCCAGGAAAGAAAATCATTTTAAAGAATACCCCATATATCAGGATGGGTAAGGTCCGTAAAATGGATAAGAATATACGAATGATCCATACGACAGCTTTGCTTTTGGTAAGGTTTTGACTTGCCAAGTACGCTACTGGTAATGCCAAAACAGAACCAATCAGACTTCCTAAGAACGACATTTGAATCGTTTCTAGAATCGGATCGATTACTTTGGGCCAGTAATCCCAAGCAGGTGGGAAGAATCGTTTGAGATACGATACTGGACCGAGTTTGAAGTTGAATAATCGGGTAATTAGTGTGATTAGTGAAAAATCAGTAAATACGGCTGCTCCATATAAAATTGCAGCAAACGCAATTAATACATAGGGTAATATTGGTTTTGGCGGAAGAACGGTCGTGTTTTGATCCGTAACAATGGGGTCTGGTGCAAAAATTTGACGAATATAATCAAGAAACTTTTTCATGAACTATTGATCCATTATCATTTCGTCAGTCAGGATATCATCATCGGTTAACTCACGACCATACACCATTTTGAGTAAATCGTTTGTTACTTTTGAAGATGGTCCATCGTAAACTATTTCCCCATTATTAATACCAATAACACGGTCTGCATATTTTAACGCCATGTCGACATGGTGCATATTTGCGATTACCGTAATGTTTAACTCTGTATTTACTTTTTTAAAATCTGCCATAACTTGATTTGCAGTGATAGGGTCTAATGAGGCAACAGGTTCATCGGCTAAGATAATTTTTGGATTCTGAGCGATTGTACGAGCTAATGCAACACGTTGCATTTGCCCTCCGGATAATTGATCGGCACGGTTGTATGCTTTTTCTAAGATACCAAGTTGTTCCAATGCGGACAATGCATTGATTTTATCTTCTTTTGTATAGGCACCAACAAATGTTCGTAAAGTGCCCATCTCAGCAACACGTGCTGCCAATACATTCTTCAATACTGTGGTCCGTAAAATTAAGTTGAATGATTGGAATATCATTCCAATTCCACGACGGAATTTCCGAAGTTCACGACCACGCAGGGTATCATCTACATTCGTATCATTGACAATTAATGTTCCAGATGTAATATCGTGCATTTTGTTGATTAGGCGAATCAATGTTGATTTACCTGCACCACTCAATCCAATGATTGCGACAAACTCACCTTGTTGAATATCCAACGTGACATCCTTTAATGCCTCTACACCGTTGGGATATATTTTTCCTACATTTTGAAATCGGATCATAAGTGATCTCTCCTTTTGTGAAAAAAAGGCCTGTCATCGACAAGCCTTTTTTATAAATGGTTACTATTCAGCTGCTAATTCAGCTGCGGCTCTTGCTGGGTCGTAATCGGAATCATCGACGACGATATATCCTTGGTGAGAGTATACAGTCATAACTCCTTGTCCCTCTAACGTACCAGCGATGTTGATGAATGCTTGAGAAATAGCTTCAATGATGTCAGCATCAAGATTTACAGTACTTACGGAAATGGTATCATTCATGATATTTGAAGTAACACCAACAACGTTTGTTTCAGTCCAAATGTCAGTTTTTTCATAATCTGTTTCCCATTCGTCCGCATAATCTCTACGTGCATCTGCATAGAATGTAGCAACGTCACAAGTTTCAGTAGCTAAACTTGACATACTGTCTCCGTATCCACCAGTTGTAGTTACAGTACCAGTAATGTCTGCAAATGTTTTACCATCAAAGTTTTCTTGTAACCAGATAGCTGGATAGATGTATCCACTTGATGATGTAGCAGAACGTACACACCAGTTCAAGTCTTTAACGTCATCCCATACTAATTCGGTACCAGCATTAACTTTTGCAGCAAGTGCAACACCAGCAGTACTTGGACCAGCAATGATTAATCCTTTGTAGTAAGCAACTTGGAATCCAGGATAGCTATCTGTAGCTTTTCCATCATTCCAGTCTTTCGCAACTAAGCTGTCTTTTGAAAGACCACCACGTGTAGCAGCTAAGATAACTTCTACTGGGCTGTCAGCAACATCTTTGTACGCTACATAAGTACCACCAGGTAAGAACGCGATGTCTCCAGTTCCTCCAAGTAATGCTTCACCAGCAGCTTCATACGTAGATGAAACTTTAACTTCTACTCCACCAACTGGGAATCCTAATGCTTCTAATTCATCAGCTAAAAGGTCTTCTAACGGTGCAGTAATTTCTAAGATTTGATCTGCAGGACGTGAAGGTACAAAGTATACAACCAATGTTTGGTCTGAATAATCTTTTACCTCTTCCTCACCATTACATGCACTCAATGTGAATACAGCAAATGCAGCAACGAAAACTAATAATAATTTTTTCATAAATCCTCCTTATTTTTATATAACCCTATTTTACCACTTTTTCAAAAAATATCCATAGTAATTTTCGGGATTATTTGGAATTTCTCGATGTAAGCGTATCAACAGTGCGTTTTATTTATATTATCTATAAAAAGAAAGAAAAAATCCTTATGAATGTAGGAGAATTCAAAAGCATATTCTGTGCAATTTGAATAACAATATGAGATAATATAATTGTAAAAATTATAAATAATAAAGGAGAGATTATTTCAATGAAACACACATTACCTGAATTAGCATTTGCCTATGATGCTTTGGAACCTTATATCGATGCTAAAACGATGGAAATACATCATACTAAACATCATCAGGGCTATATTAACAAGTATCTAAAAGCACTTGAAGGACATGACGACTTATTAGCAAAAGATGTAGAAGATGTTCTACGTAATTTAAACCTCGTACCAGAAGAAAAGCGCCAAGGTGTCATTAACAATGGTGGAGGATACTTCAATCACCGTTTATTCTGGACCATCTTAACTCCAGAAAAAACCGAAGCATCTGCAGAACTTTTAAAAGCGATTGATGCATCATTTGGTTCATTTGATGAGTTTAAAGATGCATTTACTAAAGCTGCAGCAACTCGATTTGGTAGTGGTTGGGCTTGGTTAGTGAAAAAAGAAGATGGAACATTAGCAGTTGTATCAACCCCGAACCAAGATGCTCCATTTGCATACGGAAAACCAATTCTTGGACTAGACGTATGGGAACATGCGTACTATCTAAACTATCAAAACCGTCGTCCAGACTACATCTCCAATTTCTGGAATGTTGTCAATTGGAAACAAGTATCTGAATATTTCGCAAAATAAAAAAGCACATTGTGCTTTTTTTATTGAGGATCATCACACAGTAAATCTTGTTCGTTTTCCACTGGTTTTGTCACTTGTGTCATATGCCACAGTACGCCTGCAGGGTCTAATATATGAAAGGTGCGACCATAGTCTGCCTCAAAGATAGGCTTAATTTTGGTACCTTCATACCGTTTAATTACTGCATCACAAATGTCATATAATGCATCTAAATCATCCACATGCATTTGCAGCATAAAATTATTAGCCCATTCTTCAACGTAGTATTTTTGGAGAAAGAAATTTTGCTCTTTGGTACCGAAAATGATTAAATCTTCACCTTCCCATTGAATCTCAAAACCAAGATCTTCGTAAAATCTCTTAGACACTTCAAAATCTTTACTTGGTATAAATGTCCGGATATTTTTTATATTCATTGGAATCCTCCTTATAGTATGATTTTATCATATGTAGAAAAATGAACCTATTGATATGAACATAATAATCAATCTTGAACCGCATCATATTTATTAGTACATCAACAGTTATTTAGAATCGAGTATGATAAAATATAAATAGACAATTACATTGTATTTAGTATATACATATATATAGAAAAAGGAGATCAATAAATGAATATTCTACAAGAGACATACACACTGAGTAATGGGGTAAAAATTCCTAAAATTGGACTTGGTACCTGGCAAAGCAAGCCAGGTGATGAAGCCTATAATGCAGTATTACTAGCACTTAAAAACGGATATCGTCATATTGATACAGCTGAAGGTTATCAAAACGAGGAAAGTGTTGGGCGAGCAGTTCGTGATTCAGGAATTCCACGAGAAGAAATTTTCATTACATCAAAATTAGAATCTCACATTAAGACCTATGAAGGTGCGAAAAAAGCCTTTGAAGAAACACTGGAAAAACTCGGCTTTGATTATCTTGATTTATTCCTAATTCACGCACCTTGGCCATGGAGTGAAATGGGAAAAAACTGTGACGAAGGTAATGTCGAAGCGTGGAAAGCCATGGAAGAGTTTTACAAAGCTGGTAAAATTCGAGCGATCGGTGTATCAAACTTTGATCCGAATCACATCAAAAACATCTTAGATAATACCGATATTGTACCGCATGTGAATCAAATCGGGTATTTCATCGGACTCGATCAATCGAAGACAATCGAATATTGCAATCAAAAGAATATCTTTATTGAAGCCTATTCACCACTAGGCATTGGGTACTTACTTGACAACAAAGACATTCAAAACGTTGCCAAAAAATACAATAAATCAACGGCACAAATTTGTATTCGATACCTACTTCAAAAAGGAACCGCACCACTACCAAAATCAACACATGAACACCGCATTATCGAGAATGGGGATGTTGATTTTGAGATTGCAGCAGATGATATGGCATTTTTGGATACCATCAAAGGGGATCCACGTCGTTGGGAATAATATCGCATATTAATTGTGATATTATCCCATATTATTTATAATAATTATAAGTATTTTAGAGGAGGACAAAAAAATATGAAAAAAGTACTACTATCACTTAGTGTAATCGCATTCGTGTTTGTACTAAGTGCATGCAAGAATAGTGATGATGTGTTGCGGGTTGGAATGGACTTACGTTATCCACCATTTGAAACCGTAGATACGGACAATAATCCCGAAGGAATTAGTGTCGATATCGCATTGGCGTTTGGAGAGTTCTTAGGACGTGAAGTGGAAATCGTAAATACCGATTTCGGTGCAATTATCCCAGCCTTAGATTCTGGTGAATTGGACATTGCAATTGCATCAATGAGTATTACAGAGGAACGCGAGAAAGAAGTCGATTTCAGTAACCCATATTTTTACTTCAAAATCATCTCATTGGTAAATGCGGATTTTGCAGCGACGAATGGAATTACTGAAGATTCAACGATTGAGGAAATTCTAGCAATTGAATCAACAAGATATGTTGGTATTGCGACCCAAGTATCGGTAACCATTCCAGAATCCTATGGTAAAACAGTAACGGAAGCAACCGAGTTAAGTACCGCGATTGAATCCGTTGCTCAAGGAACCGCAGACATTCTTCTAATGAGTGCCAATCCCGTTGTTAACGGATATAACGCAAATCCAGATGATACGATTGTATTATGGGATGCCTTTGTATCAAGCCCAATAGGTATGGCAGTAAAAGAAGGAAACTCTGAACTTCTTGAACAAGCAAATGATTTTATCGCTACGTTTGATGATGAAGATGGGTTATATGACACATTAGCTACGGATTGGGATGCAATTATATTAGAAAATCTAGGACGCTACGGTCTTGAATTCTACATCAACGAGTAATATTATATCGTATCTTTTAGCAGTATTGACAGTTGCAGCATTTGTTGCAACTGTCGTATTGCTACAATCCAGTTCCTTTGACATCTCATCCTTTGAACCGTATCAAAACCTCATTACAACAGGAATCTATAATACTATACTTGTATCCATAATTACCCTACTTGGGAGTTTAATATTAGGATTCATTTTTTATTTACTAAGTGTATCCAAGGTCAAGTATCTTGTTGCCTTAACCGATGTTTTTACCGAAATTATTTATGGGACTCCTCTCTTAGTACTCATCATCGTGATGGCATTCCTGATCGGACCTGCATTTAATAACTACAATCGAAATTTACTCGGTATCACGGGACTTATCGTCTACATGACACCGTATATGAAAAACGTTTATAAATCAGCCATTGCGAGTATTGGTGAAGAACAATACTTAGCCATGGATTTATTTGGATTTACCTCGTATCAAAAATACCGTTACATTATTATTCCTCAAGTCGTTCGGATATTAATGCCACCGATGATGAATAATTTTTCCTTAATTATCAAAGGGAGTGCGCTATTAAACGTATTAAGCTATACAGAACTATTCTATGCGATTCGTGTCGCTCAATCAAAAACCTTCGCTTTTGTGGAAGGGTATGTATTAATGTGGGTATTATACTTGCTGATTACGATCCCATTGTCACAGTTTACCAAATGGATTGAACGGAAGTGGGCACTATGAAATTAAAAATAGACAACGTATCACATACCTATAACGTCGAAGTATTACACAATCTAGAATTTAGTTTGGAAGGATACAACTCAATCGCCATTATCGGAGTATCTGGATCTGGGAAATCCACATTAATTCGATTGATGAGTGGAATTGAAGTTCCTACCTCAGGAGATATTTTCATTGATGACTTTTATGTACAAGATCCAGTATACAAGAAGCAAGTTGGTTTTGTTTTTCAAAGTCACAATCTATTTCCGCATTTAACCTTAAAACGAAACATAACACTGATCTTAGAAAAAACAAGAGATATCGAAAAAGAGGAAGCAAACCAAATCGCCGAACAGCATTTAACATTGTTGCACCTTGAAGATCAAATGGATAAACTTCCAAAACACGTCTCCGGGGGACAAGCACAACGTGCGAGTATTGCCCGTGCGTTAAGTATTAATCCCGATGTCGTATTCTTAGATGAACCAACGAGTGCCTTAGATCCAATCTTAACCCATGAAGTTTTAACCGCAGTGGAAGAACTAAAAGGTTTTGGGAAGCAATTCATATTTGTTACGCATGTGATGAGCTTTGTCAAAGACTTTGCGGATTACGTCATCTTTATGGACGATGGATACATCAAAGAACATGGGGAACCATCTATTTTAGACAATCCTAAAACAGATGAATTAAAAGCATTTATGCACCGTGTACGTTAAAAAGGACTTTGGTCCTTTTTTTTGGTTTTTCACTTTTCTTTTTATTCTTTTGTGTTAGAATATATAATAGACAAAAGCGGTTGTGGCGGAATGGCAGACGCGCTACCTTGAGGGGGTAGTGTCCAACGGACGTGTGGGTTCAAATCCCATCAACCGCACCAGACAAAAAAAATAAAGCGAATTTCAATAACGAAATTCGCTTTTTTTATTATATTACAGTTTGCTCTAGTTGCTTCAATAACGATTCATAGACTGGATCATTGTTCAATAAAACCCGAACTTGTTTCAGGGTGTCTAATACAAACTCCGTGGGATAACCATGTTCTTTGATAAATGTGAGAACATCATCTAATCGAATAGTTTTGACACTGAATTCCCTAATTTGATTGTAGTGTTCTTCTGTAAGAATCCCATTTGTTTTCTTAATCAGTTTTCGAATCCGCTCTTGTTCGACTGCAGTTATCACATCGTCATCATTAAAGAATAAGTAAACAATGATATAAAATGTAAACACATACTGATTCTGTTTCCGTTTTAATTCCCAACCATTATAGACATTTCTTGGTGATTTCTTGGATGGGAAAATCAACTCTAAGAGCCACCCTATGATTGGAACATTGATTTGTGGTTTACTTAACGGTCCTCCCGATTCCCGATCCAGTTCTGCTTGGATAAAGAATCTTCCAACGGTATTATGCTGAGAATTGTTTGGTCCCCCGATAAATGCCATATAATCACTCCTTCCTATATATAATTATAACATATTTCATTTTGTATTCCACTGGTTAAATAGTATAATAGGGATATACTTGAACTGGAGGTTCGCAGATGAAACTCTTAAAGAAGCAACTTACAAAACAAATTTTACGTGTCATTGCGATTGTGGTATCAATTGCAATTGATATCTATATAGTGTTACAAATTCAACCATACAATGAGTTTAATGTGGTTGTCCTATTTTCATTATTAATTCTATCAACAGTTATAGCGATGATGGCGTTTGCCTTTGTTTCGCCAATTGAAGTTGGATTATCCCGTGTCACAGAACCACTCGTTTTGGTCGGGCTATACATCATCGCATTAGTTACAGCATTCTTAATCTCCGATAGTATGTATCAATGGGGTGTCTTCTTTGGAATCTTTCTACCAACCACCTATACATTAGCTATTGTTCCCTTTGATGCTACGGAATTGATTCCATCAAATCGGATTTTATTACTGGTTGGTTATGCCGCTACAAGAGGACTCATTTTATTAGTTTATCTATATATGATGGGTATGATTGTCATCTAGAATAGAGGACTCTTAATAAGCACTTTCATGTAAAACGCCTCTATTTCTATGGTAAAATAATAGTAGGAATGGAGGTTTTATTATGGCTACTACTTTAGAGAATATACAATTATTACTCGAACAGTTTCCATCGTTGTTTCAATCTGTAACCATTGCATCCATTAAAGATCAAAAGACACCGTATAGTTCCTATGCACCATTTGTTATGGCAAATAGTACAATCTATATTTTGATTAGTACCATTGCGCAACATTACAAAAACATTGTCGACAATCCGACGATAAATATTATGATGATTGAAGATGAGAAATCGACAAAGAATATCTTTTTCCGTCGACGGTTGTCGTATCTTACAAGTTGTCAAAAGGTTGACGACAAACACATCGCAGACTTGTTCATTGATAAATTTGGTGAAATGGCAGAGTTATTATTTAGTATGGACTTCGTGATGATGGAGTGTACCATTATCAATGGAAACTTCATTGTTGGACCGGGACAAGCGTATCATATAGATCAAGAGAATCAAGTTCATAAACAAATGACAGGAACTGGTGGCCATGGCCACCGTAAGTCATAACATAATGTAGGAGGAATACCCAAGTGGCTGAAGGGACTCGTCTCGAACACGAGTAGGTCGGTAACACGGCGCAAGGGTTCAAATCCCTTTTCCTCCGCCATATAAAAATGAAAAGTCCGAAAGGGCTTTTTTGATATCCGTTTTCATCGTACATCCACATACATTTTTAAAAAACCATGATATAATGTCCGTGAGGAGTGATGATATGAACATTATCGTTGCATTTTTACCGATTATTTTACCCTTTATATTTCTTGTATTATTAAAGATGAGTGCCCGTTTAGGAATGACAATTACATTTTTAATTGTATTACTAAGTGCCTTTTTCGTCTGGGATATGGACATCGTTGTCCTTGGGGCTTCGATTCTCCAAGGCTTACATAAAGCATTCGGTATATTGATTATTCTATTCGGTGCGATCTTCATGATGAATATTTTAAAGAAAAACGGCGCTGTGGATCGAATTAATCATGGCTTTAATGCCCTTACAACCGATATGAGATTACAAGCAATCTTAATTGCGTTTTTATTTGGAGCGATTATTGAAGGAGTCGCTGGATTTGGTACCCCAGCCGTAGTGGTTGCACCACTGATGGTGGCACTTGGCTTTTCACCAATCGCAGCTGCGACCTTAGCACTTGTTTCCAACAGTGTCCCCGTACCATTTGCTGCGGTAGGAACACCGATTCAAATCGGACTTGGAAATATCGACACCACCGCAGAGTTCTTTAATCAAGTTGGAGCGTATATCACCAGTGTCGACTTTCTCAGTGGACTATTTATGCCGACGATTGTCGTCTTTATGTTACTAACGTTTTTCTCTAAAAATACCACGAAAAAGGATTATCTTGAAATCGTACCTTGGACGTTGTTCATAGGTTTACTCTATACATCCATTGCGTTTGTAACCTTGCGAGTATTAGGATATGAGTTTGTTACCATTGTTAGTTCGATTACAACTCTAGTCCTTGCCACCCTCTCGATTAAATACAAAATACTCATTCCGAAACATGCGTGGATAAATGCCAAACAAGAAGTAGAGGAAATTGCTCACAGTGATATGTCACTTGTCCGAGCATGGTTACCATATGGAATTGTTATTTTGTTATTGATTGTGTCACGGATCATCCCTGGAGTTAAAACCTTTTTTAAAACATTTATTGATCTATCTTACAATACAATTTTAGGTGTGGATGGAGTAAGTAGTAGTTTAGAACTTCTCTACTCACCAGGATTCATCTTGATTGTCTCAGCGATTCTTGCCGTATTTATCCAACGTGCTTCGACGAAGAATATTAAAGACGCAGGACTAATCAGTTTTAACACCGTCAAAGGAGCTGCCTTAGCATTAATCCCCACACTTGCGTTAGTACAAATCTTCAGCAACAGTGGAATCAATCTATCCGATATCGACAGTATGCCCATCTATCTTGCGACTTTCCTCGGTGAACGCTTAAATGGAATCTGGATATTCCTTGCGCCATTCGTCGGAGAACTCGGTTCATTTATCACTGGTAGTGCGACCGTAAGTACACTCACCTTTAGCCCAGTGCAGTATCAGATTGCACAACAATATGCCTTAAACCCAGAATTAATACTGGGGTTACAAGTTCTCGGTGGTGCCGCTGGGAACATGATTTGTGTTCATAATGTTGTCAGTGTATCAACGGTTGTCAATACTGTAGGACAAGAAGGAACCATTATTAAAAAAACAATTATCCCAGCAATCCTCTATGGGCTCTTAGCAGGACTTGCAGCATTTATCCTATTTTAACTCAACAGAAATGTTGAGTTTTTTATTCTTGAAAGAGCCGTATGTTTGATACAATAGAAGTGAGGTGTTTTCATGAATCCTATTGAATTTCAACAAGAGTTACTATCCTGGTATGATCATCAAAAACGGATTTTACCATGGCGTGACAATCCTGATCCATACCATGTCTGGATTAGTGAAATCATGTTACAACAAACCCGAGTAGAGACCGTTATTCCTTATTTTGAAAGGTTCATTTCAAACGTTCCAACAGTACGTGATTTAGCAACACTAGATGATGACATCTTGCATAAATTATGGGAAGGTCTAGGATATTATTCCCGGGCATCGAACTTAAAAAAAGCAGCCATCAAAATCGTCAATGATTATGACGGAGTCATACCTCAAAGAGTAGAGGAATTGCAATCCTTACCAGGGATAGGACCCTATACATCCGGAGCGATCGCATCGATTGCTTTTGATCAACCATATACGGCCGTTGATGGAAATGTGTTACGTGTTTTCGCACGAATTACAGCCAACAAAAACAATATTAAAGATCCTAAAACAAAACGTCTCATTAAAGAGACGGTAGAGTACCTTTTACCCGAGTCGCGAGTGGGTGATTTTAATCAAGCATTGATGGAAATAGGTGCAACTGTGTGCAAACCAAATGGTGCTCCAGATTGCACTCAGTGTCCACTTCAAAAATACTGTCAAGCATACCATCAAAATCTAACGGATGTAATTCCTATAAAACAACAAAAAACGAAAAGAAAAATCAAAAATATAACAGTACTAGTTGTCAAATATAACGGTCGATATTTGATTGAAAAAAGACCCGAAAAAGGTCTGTTGGCATCCCTCTATCAATTTCCAAATTTTGAAGGAAAGTTAGCTCTTAACGATATCAAACTCGTTCTTAAGGGTATCAAAACCGTAAAAAAACTGAAATCTAGCACACATATTTTCTCACATTTAGAGTGGCATATGACAGGATATCATGTTACATTAAGTGAGCAAATTGAAGGCTTGTTTGTCACTCGAAAAGAGATGGAAGAGACCTACTCAATTCCTACTGCGTTTAAAGCATTTAAATCATATATCTTAGGAGGTCATCATGAATAAAAAAAGAATCCTTATTGGTGCAATTACTGGAGCAATTTTAGGGGTGTTTTGCATCGTTGGTGCGAACGTTCGTTTTGGTGGAACACTATCCAACTCGTTCTTATTTTGGTTCTGGTTTAATCGGTTGTTAATGGGGGTTGTATTCGGACTAATTCCTGCGTGCACAATCCTATGGCGCATTCCAATTCGAGGTGTAATTATCGGATTGTTGATCTCATTAATCTTCTATAGTACAAGTGGTTTCGTCGATCTCACTGGCTTCTTAGTGGGTGGGTTATATGGAATCATTATTGAGTTTGTTTTGTATTATACAGTCACTGTAAAAGAACAATCCTCCTCAAAAAATGAGGGGAGATAGTGATGCGTAGATATAACTTAATTATGGTACTCGATCCTTCGGAACAGCATATCTTAATGTGTCATCGTCAGTCCGATCCATATAAGGGAAAATACAACTTAGTTGGCGGGAAGATAGATGATGGAGAAGTGATTATTAATAGTGCGTACCGAGAACTTTTTGAAGAGACCGGTATTACCAGAGACGAGATAACATTGTATCCGTATTTGGATTTCCTTTGGCACCCAATCAAGATGTCAATGAATGTATTTATTGGACGTTTGAAACATTCTGTTACATTAGTTGAAGAAGTGCATCCATTAACATGGGTCTCAATCAATGAAAACTTTTTTGATTCGGATCTCTATGCTGGGGAAGGAAATATTGGACATATGGTTCAGATTTATCATGAGATACGAGGTGAGATTTTTGACAACTAAGATGACAGCGTTTTGGAACTACTTCACATTGATGGAAGAAGAAATCTATCACAACCTAGAATCTCAACCAGAGGAATACAGTCTCTTAATCCACGAGGAACTACTCAAAGTGGACGAAGGCTTAGTGTTTGACATTCCTTTTGAACAAGTAGATGGACAGTATGAATTAATCATTAGTGCCGATGGCGACATGTCACTTTTTGAAACCGTATTTACACTTTGTAATCTTGCCCCATCCTATGAACGATGGCGCATCGTTCCCTTACGACCTCGCACCAATCAAGCCGATCAAGCCATCGATTTAGATAATCTATATTTAGAATATGAAGACATATACTATACAATCCAAAATGATGAATTTCCACTGCAACTAGAAATTTATATCAATGGGTATACCAAAGACGATAACCGCTATGTTCATGGATATTTCTTATTACTCGATACCTTACTTGGCGAATACGATGCGGTTGTCAATACGGAAACCGTTCAAGTGGAGCCCTATAACGATCAAGAGTCTGTAAAACGATTTATTCTACTACGTGATGAATTCGATCAATACGCACAAAAAAAGAACAACTAAGTTGTTCTTTTTTAGTCTTTTACCTTGCACGTATTGATTCCAAATAATGAATACAGACCACATGTTCCTAGGTATCCTGTTGCAATCGCCAAGACGGCAGGAATTACCATCCACCATTGCCATACGATGGCGAGGACGATAAATACCAGTCCAAGTCCATAGCGGATGTAACTATCGGTTTTTCCGACATTTTTCTTCATTGACATCACCTCTTTATTTTATTATAGCGTTAATTTGCATACAAACGAATTAATATGCTTAACAAAGACTTATAAATATGCTACTCTTAGACTGGGTGATACGATGGAGACATTAACACTATTAGCAACCGCTACATTTGGCTTAGAAAGTGTTGTAAAAAGAGAATTGGAACAATTGGGATATGACATCATTTCTGTCGACAACGGCAGAGTTCTTTTTAACGGAACCTATCGTGATATTGTCAAAACCAATTTATGGTTGCGCACTGCCGATCGTGTCTTATGGGTCATTGGCGAATTTAAAGCAACAACATTTGATCAACTATACGATCAAACCAAACGGCTTTCCTGGCCATCGATTATTCCTAAGAATGGAACGACTATTGTCAATGGGAAAAGTGTGAAATCCAAACTCTTTAGTATTTCCGACTGTCAGAAGATTGTCAAAAAAGCAATCGTGGATAAATTAATGTTTGCCCATAAAGTACATTGGTTGAAAGAAGATGGACCCACTTACTCAATACAGGTATCGTTATTAAAAGACATTGCTACAATCACAATAGATACCTCCGGAACAGGATTACATAAACGAGGATACCGCGTTGAAACTGTGGAAGCACCGCTAAAAGAAACCCTTGCTGCTGCCCTAATTCAACTTAGTTATTGGAATAAGGATCGCGTGCTATATGATACGTTTTGTGGATCCGGGACCATCCCCATAGAAGCGGCGATGATTGGTCGTAATATCGCTCCTGGTTTGAATCGAGATTTTGCTTTTAAAGCATGGGATATCATTCCCAATGACATCATAAAAGAGGAAACAAAAAAAGCATATCAAGCCATTGATTACGATAGTGATATCCACATCTATGCCTCTGATATATCAGAGGAGAATCTACACAAGGCGGAAGAAAATGCCATCGAAGCAGGTGTTGATGATTGTATCACGTTCAGTGTATCGGATATCAAAGATATCGTCATCGATCAACCTTATCCAATAGTGATATCCAATCCACCGTATGGGGAACGCTTAATGGATGAAGGTGCCATTATTTCCTTAACCAAAACGATGAAACAAGTATTTTCCCCATATCAAACAGCTAGTTTATACTTTTTAACTTCATTTCAAAAGTTTGAACAATACTATGGCAAAAAAGCTGATCGAAGACGGAAATTATACAACGGTCGAATCGAAGTGTGGTACTATCAATATTACGGTCCCCGTCCACCGTTGTAACAGTGTAGCATTTTTAAACCCTTTGTGGTATAATATATGAGAATTTTAAAAAGGAGTGTAATTTATGAAGCTATTAGAACGACAAGGTAAGGTCAAAGAAATCCGCGACAACGACCAAGTTCCAGGCGTCATTTACGGACATGGTATTGATCCAACACCGATTCAAGTAGAGTATCAAGATCTCCGCAAAGCGATGGCAAAATACGGTACATCGATGACGTTTGAAGTAACCTTAGGAAAGGATAAACATTTAGTTTATATTAAAGACTATCAATCCGATTATCTTTCCAACTATAAAACGATTCATGTTGATTTCATGAAAGTTTCTGCAGATGATACCATCAGTGCTGCTGTATCTCTGAACTTCTTGAACAAAGATGCTGTACGCGAAAGTGGACAAGTCATTGCAACAAACTTAACTGAACTCGAAGTAGAATACAAAGTTGGTAAAGGTGTTAGTAGTATTGATGTGGATTTAAGTGTCCTTAAAGACGTGGATGCAATTCATGTAGAAGACGTTGTATTACCAGAAGGATTAGCCGTGTTAAATGACCCGAAACAAATCGTTGCCAACTTAGCAACCATAGCTGAAGAAGTGGAAGCAACTGATGAAGTTGATAATGATCCATTAGCAGGTTGGGAAGACCCAGAAGCAACAGAAGACGAAGAGTAATCAACCAAAAAGAGGTAGAAAATCTACCTCTTTTTTATTATTTTAAAATATGATATAGTTCCAACTGCGAATCCACAACAGGAGTCTTCTGTTTCACATAATCGTAATGCCCTTCAATATTTTCCCGGGCTTTGACATTGTCCTCTAGTTGTAGATGCAATAACTGAATAATTTTTTTCTTCGAAACGGGATCATAAATCGGTAGCGCAAGTTCAATCCGGGTTTCCATATTCCGTGTCATCAAGTCGGCACTGGCTAAATAGACTTGCGGTTTATCGTTGTTATGGAAGTAATAGATGCGCATATGTTCTAAATAGCGACCAACGATCGATCGAACATGTATGTTTTCACTAAGTCCTTCCACTTGAGGGACCAAACAACAAATACCACGAGCAATCAAATCTATTTGAACGCCTTTTTGCGACGCTTCATACAGTTTATTGATCATCTTCACATCGGTAATCGAATTGACTTTGAATATGATTCGACCGTTTTGATTGGTTTCTTGATTCGCGATTTCTTGATCGATTCTGTCAAAAATCATATCCCGAATGGAATTCGGTGACGCGACCAATCGTTTATAACGTGGCTTTTGCGAATAGGAACTAATGTAATTGAAGAAGTGGGTGGCATCACTACCAATCAACTTTTTCGAGGAGAAATACGACGCATCGGTATAAATCTTCGCATTGTCTTCGTTGTAATTACCAGTTCCAAAATGAACAAAACGCTCCAATGTGTTTTTGTCCTTACGCACAATCAACAGTACTTTGGAATGGGTTTTTAAATTCGGAACCCCATAGATAACGTGAGCTCCAGCTCGCTCCAATACCGTACCCCAGTACAGATTGTTTTCCTCATCAAAACGTGCTCGTAGTTCAAAGAGTACCGTCACTTGTTTACCGCTTTCTGCGGCTTTCACCAAGTACTCCATGATGCGAGAATCCTTGTTTGTGCGATAGATGGTTTGTTTGATTGCAACGACAAGTGGATCTTCACACGCTTCTTTTATTAACCGGATAATGGGTTCATAAGAATGGTGGGGGTGAAACAGCAACACATCCTTCTTACGCAAGGTATCAAACATTGATTCATCGGTAGAGAATGCTCGGGGATTTATCGGTGGAATGGGGACAAACGACAAACCACCAACTCGTGTTTGTATTTTATCGTGTAGTTCATGTAAAAACGTTAAATCAATCGGGCCGTCAATCGGGATGATAAATTTCTTATGAATATCCAAATTCTCTTTTAAGAACGAGAGAACCTCTGGACTTGCTTGATTACTGATCTCCAATCGGACCGCGTCGCCGCGTTTCCGATTTTTTAATTCACTCATGACACTCTTTGCAAAATCATCCGATTGATCGTCAAATTCAATATCAAAGTCCCGTGTTATCCGGAAGGGATACACTTCTAGTACATCTAGTCCCGGATAGAGATAAGAAATATTATTGACGATTAAGTCTTCTAATAGAATGAAGTGATCTTTCTTTACATGAACAACGCGCTCCACATTCTTTGGTACCGTCACAACACTGTAGTGAATATCCCCTTTTGCATCTTGTAGTTTGGAGATTAAGTAGACACTTAAATTCGGTAACAATGGAAATGGCATGTACGAACTAAAACGAATCGGTGTTAAGATCGGATAAATAATATTTTTAAAATAGCGATTCATCTTATCTTGTTTTTTCTTCGATAACTCGTCAAACGGTACAAACTTGATATAGGTGTTTAGTTCCTCCAGACGTTGTTGATAGATCTCATACTGCATCGATATCAATTGTTTGGATTTCTTCAGCATTTTATTCAAATATTCACTCGCCATATAACCCGTCTTTTTATCAGGGGTAGACAAGCCAATATCCACTTGGCTTTTCATTCCGGATATCCGGATCATAAAATACTCATCCAAGTTGGAAGCAAAAATCGCTAAAAAGCGCAGTTGTTCTAGAAGCGGATTCTTCGAATCTATCGCTTCTTCCAACACGCGTTTATTGAACTGTAACCAGCTTAACTCACGACCGGAATATTGTGGTGTAAACGACATAGTTATCCTCCAATCATATCCAATAAAACGCCTTCACGAAGACCTGTACGACTACAGACGTAGTAGTCGGCTTGAATGTAACGGAATAGTGTTTCAAATACATAAATCGAAGGAATGATGATATCTGCACGTGATGGGGTGAACCCATCAATGTTTTGGATTTCCTCCAACGTTAGTAACATTAGTATTTTGCGAATGCGAGTGATTTCCCGCAAGCCAAGACGGTACCCGTGGGTCGCATCTTTTCGTCGAGTTAAAAAGGCATCGATACGGACCAAATTTCGTGAACTACCACCGACAACAATCAATGGTTTCCGCAGATTGCGTAACCAGGGAACTTCCTCGAACTTTCCAAATAAGAACGAGCGTAGATAGGCAATTTCATCATCGGTTGGAATCGCATGATCGATGATACTTCTCAGGACGATACTACCAAAATCAAAACAGTAGTATTCAATCGGATCGTCTCCTTGAAAGTGGACAATTTCCATACTTCCTCCACCAAGGTCGACATACAAACCCTCGTCCTCATGTACCAAAAAGGTATTCATCCCACGAAAACCAAACAATGATTCTTCCTCTTCGTTAAAGACATCTATTGTGATTCCAAATTCCGCGTTCATCGCATCTAAGATCTCTTGTTGATTGTCCACCATTCGAATTGTTTGGGTTGCAAAATACTTTACCTCAACAATATCGTCTTTATCCAATATGGCGGTATAAACACGTAGAATCCGGCGTAATTTCTCAATCCCAGTTTCACTTAATCGATTATTCTCAACGTAATTTCGAAGTCGTACGGATTCTTTTTGATTCAACTCCAAGTTATAATTAGGCCCCTTTCCTACTCGATAGATACAAAGTCGTACGGTATTACTACCGATATCGACAATACCAATTTGTCGCATCCAATCACATCCTTCTAACCCTATTATAACAAAAAAAGCGCAAAATCTAAGCGCTTAGTTTTTCTCGATATTTTTTAAATTTCTTTTTTGTTTTGGTCTTACAACTGGAACACTCGGTTCCAATGTTTGTCAGTTTCTGTAAGTCTTTATATTTTAAGACGCCATTTTGAATATGCTCCTTGACATCATTTTTTGTGATCATGAAGCACGAACAGATGTATTCTTCCTTAGTCTTTTTACCCATGTTTTCACCTACTTAACTGTAGTATATCATAATCCATTTATAGACACTGTAAATCTGCTTAAAGTTCTTCGTTTGCTCGCAAGTACTGCGTTCCTTTTTGAATCATTTTATACGTTAAGAACTTGGTTTCTCGTAAATCCATCAAGGAGTCATACACAATCACGAGTCCGGTAATCCGATAATAGAAGTAGTAATAATGATTAATGACATTTTGATAGATGATAATTGAATTGGATTCATACACCATCTCATAGCCTAAATAAAACTTGAAGGATTTCACCGTTTTTACCGCCTTGATAAAGAACATTCGATTATCCATTCGGGTTTCCACGATAAATCCAATCGCGAGTACGATAAATGAAACCGACATCACCAAGTAATTGGCATCGACAAGTGAAATACTTGCTGGATCGTATTGGAAAATAATTAGTGTCGTTAATCCAAAGTAAATCACATTGTTCAGTAATGCGGCGATCAATAGCAATCCAATAATGACAATGACATACACCACATTAGACAGCACAAACAAAGTAATGTTGGGCAAGAAGGTAATAATGAACGCAATGAGAATCAGTAGCTTAATTAGATAGGAATAACTCGATTTAATCGTTCCTTGGTATTTGTCTTTCATCTCATTTGCCGTCTCTGAATGACGTTTGAAAAACGTGCTTGCGTAACGATAGATATAATGAATGCGTGCGACAAAACCACTGAATGAATACGCTGATTGGACAATCGCAAACGTAAACAGCAAACCAACAAACAACAATACTTCCAGTAATTGATCTTCGTGGAATCGATTATGAATTAAGATGATTAACAGTAATACGACAACTGTTTTGACAATGATTTGGCCACTGTACAAGGCAATCTTTTTGACACTTAATTCCTTGTGCCAATTGATAAACATGATCCGATATTGTCGGATGATAAACCAAAATGCAATGGTTAATAATACAATCGGTAAGCCAAAGGAAATATAGACTCTCATATGCATCACCTCCTCTTTCATAGTATACCACTAGCAAAGTGAAAAAAATAATGATATGATATAGTGGAAAATTAGGAGGTTATCGTATGAAATGGACCGAACAAGATATGCCGGATTTGTCCGGAAAAGTAATCGTCGTAACAGGAGCAAACTCCGGTATTGGATATGAAGCAACACGATTGTTTGCAAAGAAGAATGCTGAAGTCATTATGGCCTGTCGTAATCGGGAAAAAGCCGAGGCAGCATTCGATACAATCAAACAGGATGTTCCGACCGCAAAACTAGTCATTATTGCGCTCGATTTAGCAAGTTTTTCATCCATACACAAGTTCAGTGATGAACTACATAAACGCTATCAAACCATTGATATCTTACTTAATAATGCTGGGATTATGATGACCCCATACCGTGAAACCGCGGATGGACTTGAACAACAACAAGGAATCAATCATTTTGGTCATTTTCTATTAACAAGTTTATTGTTTGATTTATTGAAACAAAGCAATGATCCGCGAATTGTCAATATCAGTAGTATTGCCCATCGCTTTGGTACAATGAACTTCAAGAACTTACAATACAAAAACAAAAAAGGATATGTCCCATTTTTAGCCTATGGACGCAGTAAGTTAGAGAATTTATTATTCACGTACCATTTGGCTAATAACGTAGAACAAGCGGGTTTATCAGTTAAAGTTCTTGCGGCTCATCCCGGTATTTCATCCACCAATCTGGGCAATCATATCTATGAACGCGGAGTTTACAAAGCCTTCCACGCACTCACCAATAAGTTTACTCAAAGTGCGTATCAAGGAAGTTTACCCGGTGTTCGTGCTGCGGTTGATCCAATGGCTCAAAACGGACAATTCTATGGCCCTGATAAACTCTTTGGAGTAAAAGGTGCTCCAGTAGTTTGCACCTCGACAAAACGATCACATAATCGCAATCTGCAGCAACAGTTATGGGACTATAGTCTCGAAGTCACATACGCTCCATTCACATTCTAAAAAAAACGCTGAACTCAGCGTTTTTCTTTTAGAAATGATTCAATTCGTTTCATCGCCTCGGCCAGTTCTTCTAGAGGTAGTGCATAGGAGATGCGGATGTAATCATTGTGATGACCTAAAAACGACTCACCAGGGATTGTAGCCACTTTATAGGTATAGAGCAATCGTTCACAAAATGCGATGGAGGAACTGCTGTATTCAGCGATGTTCACAAATACATAAAACGCCCCTTCGGGATAGACATAAGCAAGCCCTAAACGGTCGAGTTCTTGACAGAGAAAATCTCGTCGTTTGCGTAATTCTTGTACCAAGAACAGACTGTCCTCATCCTTGGCTGCTAAAGCTGCATATTGGGATAGTGATGTTGCGCTAGTAACGCTATATTGATGTGTTTTTAGCAGTTGACGTATCATTAAAATATCAGCGACAATGTAGCCAATCCGAAACCCAGTCATCGCATGGGATTTACTGAATCCGTCCAACAACACCATATTGTCCTTTAATTCCGAATAAACACTGAAGGATGTAAAGGTACCATCAAAGACAATTTCACTGTAGACTTCATCGACAATTAGTAGAAGATCATATTTGAGAACGAAGTCTTTGATGTAGTCCATTTCCGTCATCGTTAATACTTTTCCTGTTGGATTATTGGGATTGGTAATTAGGATCGCTTTGGTGTTTTCATTATATGCGGTTTCTAGTTGTTCTTTGGTGATTCGAAAATCACTTGTACTGAGATCAATTTCGCGAACTGTGGCTTGTTCAATTTTGATTAATGGTTCATACCCAACATAACCTGGTGTCGGGATAATGACTTCATCGCCTTTCCCGATACAGGACTTGACGATGATACTGATTCCTTCGGTTGTTCCCACGGTAACGATGACTTCTTCCGCATTATAGTGTTCATAGCGATAG
Source organism: Candidatus Xianfuyuplasma coldseepsis (assembly GCF_014023125.1). Lineage (GTDB taxonomy): Bacteria > Bacillota_I > Bacilli_A > Izemoplasmatales > Izemoplasmataceae > Xianfuyuplasma > Xianfuyuplasma coldseepsis. The sequence continues at coordinate 465,110 of NZ_CP048914.1, read as the reverse complement.
GATATTTTTTTACGTAATGCGTCCAATCCAGCGTTTGGCGTATAGCGAGTTTTGTTATGTTCGGCTGCCCACGATACCCCTTCTTTAATATGATCAAACGTGTTGAAATCGAGTTCACCGAGCGTCAGTTTAATCACGCCTTCAACGTCTTCGGCTTTTTGATTAAACTGGCGAATTCCGCTAATCGCAATCTCTTGTACCTCTTGTTTGATGAATTTACTCATGTAGGACACCTAGTTTCTTAAGGAGTGTTTGATAGGCTTTAAGACCAACTTGTAAGACCTGAGGATTAAAGTTAAACTTCGGATGATGGAGGGAATATGTAAAACCTTGTTTGTCGTTTTTTGCTCCTACAAAGAAGAATACACTGGGAACAACCTCACCATAGAACGAAAAGTCTTCGGCAATCATAAACGGTTGTTTGAATTCGTGTAGTGGAAACTCGTATAATGCGTCTTTCCATGTTTGATAGAGATGTTCATCGTTGATGACGGGTAAGTATCCATCGTTTACGTCAATTGTAATTGTACAACCATAGAGTTGTTCATAATGTCTAGCGAACTGATTCATCGCTTGGACCATCTGTTCTTGTACGGTCTTGTCAAACGAACGAATCGTGCCTTCCATAATCGCTCGATCACTGATTTGATTTCGAACATGGCCGCCTTGAATATGGCCAAACGTCATGATGGTCGGTTGTAGCGGTGAAATCATCCGTGTTTGTATCGTCTCAAAATCAACGAGTAATTTTGCCAAAATAATATTCGCATCAACGCCTTTATGAGGCATTGCACCATGGGCACTAGTACCGATAACAGTGACATTCACTTCATTCGCCATCGCCATAAAAGGACCCGGTTTTGAAGCGATTATACCTTCTTCAATCTCGGGAAACAAATGAATACCAAAGATGGCTTCCACGTGACATTGTTCCAGTAAACCAGTATCCACGATTTGCTTGGCACCACCAATGGACTCTTCTGCGGGTTGAAAAATCAGAAGCACGTTCTTTTGGAGTTGATCTAGTTTGGCTTGTAAGTAATCAGCAACCCCAAGCATCATTGCCATGTGACCGTCATGGCCACAGGCATGCATATATCCATCATGCGTAGAAGCAAAACCGACACCGGTTTCTTCGTGTACTGGTAATGCGTCAATATCCGTCCGAAATGCAATTGATGTAGAATGTCCTTGATCCAGATAAACATAGAGTCCTGTTGTTGCAATAACTTGTGGTTGGTAGCCCATAGCTTGTAGAGCTTTTTGTAGGTATGCTTGCGTTTTAAATTCCGTAAAACTGGTTTCGGGAATCTGGTGTAAATCTTCCCGAAATTGTTGTAGTTTGTTTGTCATTTTGATCACCTTATACTTAAAATATACCATAACGTGAAACGGTGCAACACAAAATTATGTACAGTTTGCGAAAAGATTGTCACAAGAGAACTTTACAGAACCCTAAAATCAGTGATATCATAAGGTCAAGATACCGAACATTTAAGGAGTGGTTGGATGAATATTGCAATTGTTGGTGCAACGGGACTTGTGGGAAGAACCTTTCTCCAAATTCTCGATGAACGAAATATTTCCATTGATCGGTTGTATCTATATGCATCAAAGCGTAGTGCGGGAACGGTTGTCACATTTCAAGATCAATCCTATACCGTGATGGAGACAACCACAGCAAATATCATCGATAAAGATATTGATATTGCTCTTTTTAGTGCCGGTAGCACAGTAAGTACAACCTTTGCTCGTGATTTTGTATCGATTGGGGCGGTTGTGATTGATAATAGTTCGGCGTTTCGTATGGATCCCCAGGTACCGCTTGTGGTACCTGAAGTGAATCCAGACGATGTACTTCAGCACCAAGGCATTATCGCCAATCCGAACTGTTCGACGATACAATCCGTTGTTCCTTTGACTGTTGTGCAACACCTATGGGATATCAAACGAGTGGATTATACAACCTATCAAGCCGTGAGTGGTAGTGGACAACAAGGAATTGATGATTTCGACCGAACCGCTGAAGGAGAATCTCCACAGCTCTACCCCTACCCAATTTACAACAATGTGATTCCGCAAATTGATCGATTTGAATCGACCAATTTTACCTTTGAAGAGCACAAGATGATTCAAGAAACACAAAAGATTCTACACAAACCCGATCTTGCTGTATCCGCAACGTGCGTGCGTGTGCCGGTGAAGCATGCTCATAGCGTGTCGATGATCATCGAACTCATAAAGGAACCCGATCTTGAACGATTGCGTGAGCAGTTGCATGCAACACCAGGAATTGAAGTGATTGATGATCCAGAACAACAACAATATCCGATGCCTTTATTCGCAGCCAATCAAGATGCGATTGTGGTTGGCCGGATTCGTAAAGATTTGTATAACCCGTGTCTCCTGCATATGTTTTGCAGTGCGGATAATATCCGAAAAGGGGCCGCATTAAACGCAATCCAAATACTGGAAGTTGTCGATAAGAAGATACTTAGAAAATAAATATATATGGTACAATTGAACTGAGGTGATATAGATGCGAAAATTCATCTATCTGATCATCGCTGTATTGGGGAATGGACTAGGGAGTGCGATGATGTATGAGAGTACGATTGGGATGAGTGCATGGGGTAGTGCTGCTGCAAATGTCAGCGCCATATCCGATGCGATCACACCAGGCTTGGCATTTATGATCGTGAGTATCGTCTTTTTCATCATTGCGATCATTATTCATAAAAAAGTAATCCTTTATGAGATCTTTTTCTCATTGGTTTTTTTGGTTTCATTTAGTACGATCATGGACATGTTTATCGTGATGTTACCCGATATGTCAAGTTGGTCGTTTTCGATGCGTTTACTAGTGAACATCATCGGGATGTTGGTGTTGTTATTCTCGATTTCGATTCATCTCTATATTAATACTGCTGTTCATCCGATGGATGTCTTCTTACGGGTATTGCAGCAAGATGTGTTTCACAATGTAATCATTGGTACCTACGTCGCGTATGGCTGTGCTTTTCTCGTTGCGGTTATCTTTGGATTGCTAAGTGGCGGGATCACCAATATTGGCATTGGAACCGTGCTTACGATTGTCTTAGGTGGATCGATTATGGGTCTGTATGATCGATACGTTATTCGGTATTTGTAGGAGGAGTTCGATGTATTTGATTAGTGCCTGTCTCATCGGTGAACAAGTAAAATACGATGGTAACGATAACTTCCATGAAGTAGCGAAACAACTTGTTGATCACAACCTCGCCATCCCCGTATGTCCCGAAGTCTTAGGGGGGATGACAGTTCCGCGGATTCCGTCTGAAATTGTTGGTGACAGCGTCTTCAGTAAAACCGGAGAAGATGTCACACATTTTTTTATGAACGGTGCGCAAAAAACACTGAAAATTGCAAAAGAGAATCATGTCACTATCGCTATATTACAAGCGCGCAGTCCATCTTGCGGTTCGAAACAAGTATACGATGGAACCTTTTCTGGACGGTTAATCGAAGGACAAGGAATCACGACGTCGTTATTGGAACAACACGGCATTCGTGTCATCACGATTGAGGAGTATATCAAGGACTATTATGAACAAGATTTTTGATCCGATTATCGCTGCCTTTCGAATTGTTGTTCCCGTTATTATCTTGTATTCGATTAGTTTGGCGATTGACACCAATCTGGTGTCCTTAGGTGATGTCCCAACGTGGATTCTATGGACGATTGTTCCACTCTTAACCGCAGCGATTGCTCACGCGATTAAACCGTGGATATTACTTCCTTCTGGACTCTTGATTGGGATCTTGATCAATCCGCTTGGTGTAGGTATCTTTGGTGGAATTTTTGCCGGGTTAATCTTGGGGTATAGTTATCTCTATGCTAGTACTCATTTCTTTCGCGATAAGAAGCCGCATTTGTATGATATTAAGGGAGTGATTACCCTATTACTTATTACTGCAATGACCTATGTATTGATGACGTATCTCATTGCTCCACCAATCGTGTTTCTACTCGATCAAGTGAACACGTATGTGGCCCATATTGGTACTGAGGAAACATTATTGATTGTCGTCATCTTAGCAATGTTAAATACGATTGATTTAGGGGGACCTTTTAATAAGTTATCATTTGGGTTTGCTGTTCAATTTTATACCGATGGGTATTATCACATTACCGGTCCTCTTATGGTAAGTGTTGTTATTCCACCGATGGTGATATTGTGTAGTTTATTACTCTTTAAAAAATATTACACTACTACAGAACGAGGAAACATCAAGTGGCTTGTCATTGGGAGTTTGTTTGGCTTAACCGAAACGTCGTTGCCAATTGCTTTGAAACGCCCTCATATGTACATTCCAATCTTGTTAGTTGGCGCTGTTATCGGGAGTGCAAGTGCTGTCTTGTTTGGGATTGAGAACATCTTACTTGTGGTGTCGTTACCCGGCATTATTGGCGTAAATTATAAATTACTGTATATCGTATCCCATGTGATTGGGGTAGGTACGTCCCTCGTATTATTAGCTCTGTTTATTCGTTCAAAAACGACTGAAACCGAATAATTCGTTTTTGAGGAGGTTGAATCATGTTACTAAGTATTGCCTTAATGTTTACCATTGGAATTCTTTTAGGAGAGTTGTTTACGAAATTTAAACTACCTGGTTTTATCGGAATGATCCTTACTGGTATTTTACTGGGACCATTTGTGTTTAATTTAATCAGTGATGAGATTTTGACCGTGAGTTCCGATTTGCGACGGATTGCCCTAGCTGTAATCTTACTACGTGCAGGTCTCTCACTCGACATTCAAGACCTCAAGAAAATCGGAAGACCGGCTTTGCTGATGTCGTTTATTCCGGCGACATTGGAATTAATCGCCGTTGTCATTTTCGCCCCCTTACTCTTTGATATTAGCTATATGGAGGCTGCGATTTTAGGAAGTGTTTTAGCCGCCGTTAGTCCCGCAGTTGTCGTTCCAAAAATGATTGCATTAATGGAACAAGACTATGGCCAAAACAAAAAGATCCCCCAATTGATTATGGCCAGTGCGAGTGTTGATGATATTTATGTCATTGTTCTTTTCGCTTCGTTTTTAGGGATGTATCAAAGTGGCGACTTTTCCTTTGTTAGTATGATGATGGTACCTGTTGCAATCGTCATTGGGATTGTGATCGGGATTGTAATTGGTGTCGGACTTGCTGCCTTCTTCGCGGTATTCCGTGTTCGTGATACGATTAAAGTACTGGTGATCTTAGGGGTATCGTTATTCTTATACGTCTATGAAGAACCAATCAATACCGTTGTTCCATTCAGTGCTTTACTGTCAATGATGGTGATTGGTATTACCTTCTTGAATCAATCGGAAGAACGAGCGTTACGACTGCGTGATAAGTTTAATCGCGTTTGGGTCTTTGCCGAACTCCTCTTATTCATTTTGGTCGGGGCAGCTGTGGATATCGAGTTGGCCTTTACCGCAGGAGGGATTGCGTTGCTATTGTTATTCATCGAGTTGCTGTTTCGTTTTGGTGGAACACAAGTGTGTTTATTGGGAACGACCCTCAACCAAAAAGAGCGATTATTCAGTGGGATTTCCTATCTTCCGAAAGCGACCGTACAAGCAGCAATTGGTGCAATTCCACTTGAAATGGGCGTACCCCATGGTGAATTAATCTTGGCCATCGCTGTCTTAAGTATCATCATTACCGCACCAATTGGAGCGATTGGAATCGATATAACGCACAAACGATTTTTAAAAAAAGGATGAAAATCCTTTTTTTCTTTTGTACAATAGAAGTGGAGGTGGTAGGATGAAAATCTTGATTGTTTATGCGACGTTCTTTGGGAATACAGAAAAGGTTGCAAAAATGATTCAACAACACTGTGGTGCGGATGCAGAGTTACAGCATGTTAATAATGTTCATTCGGTTATAGGATACGACATGGTTATTATCGGATCGCCAACGAGAGCGTTTCGACCAACCAAGCCAATTGTTAATTTGGTGAAGTCATTTGGTAATGAATCTACAAGAATGATTGCTTTTTTTGATACGCGTGTAGATCCTACAACCATCGAGCAAGGATTTGTTCACAAGATGATGAAGTGGTTTGGCTACAGCAATGATACGCTTGAGAAAATCGCACGCAAAAAGAAATTAAATGTGCGATTGCCAAGTGGTGAATTTTGTGTCAAAGATAGTGAAGGACCACTAGTGGATACCATTGAAGAAGATGTCAGAAAATGGGTAACAATGATCTGTCGATCGAAGGAGGAAACGGTATGAATTTAGTTCCATTTGAAGCCTATGAAAAAGTAAAGAAAGAATTGATTTTACGTCGTCCATTGTTCTATAGTTTTGTGTTATCATTTGTATTGTTTATCGTCGTGTTATTTAGTGGCCAAATTGGTGCAGCCTTCGTCACATTCCTTGTCGTGTTTATATTATTGTTTGTGTTATCGTATGGAATCCTGTGGTTACAAACCAAAGGAGTTTTGCGTAAAACAAAGAACTTTGAGGAACAAGTTCCACATCTTAATGTTTCATTGATGGTAAGTGGTACGTTTGTAAAAGAAGAAGGACTTCTTTGTTTCTATGATGATCACATCGTATATAAAGGGTTATTAGCAGGAGCTGCGAATAAAGAAATTGCCCTTGAAATTAACGAAGATCTATTTATCGGTTATGGAGAAATCAAGCGTCGTCGTCGTGATAAATTCATTGATGGTGATTATCAACAATGCTTTGTAATGGTTCGGCCGATGCCCCATGGTGTGGTGTATAAATTTAAATTCAACAACATTGACGATTCCTTATCGAAAGTCGCCGAACGAATCGATCAGATTTCGCAATTTAATTCCGAAAAATTTCAATAATTTACTTCTAACAAATAAACGTGTAGCCTTTTCGCTACACGTTTTTAATTGCGACTGGTAAAATTTGTTTTCCGTACTATAATAGAGATAGGTGATACAATGGAATATTCCCCTTCATACAAGCGCCAGATTACTAAGTTTGGCTTTTATGGATTCTTTAAAAACCTCCGGTTCTTTGACCCGGTTTTATTGATATATCTTGCCAGTAATCAAATCAGTACGTTTCAAATTGGATTGCTTTATTCGATTCGAGAGCTCATCATTTACGTGTTTGAAGTACCATCTGGTGTCTTTGCCGATCGGTATGGAAAGAAAACCGAATTGATCCTATGTTTCATCTTTTACATCATTAGTTTTTTCATCTTTGCGATAGGAACAACGTTTGGCGTATTTATTATTGCAATGATTTTGTTTGGCCTGGGAGAAGCGTTTCGCAGTGGAACGCATAAAGCGATGATATTGCTTTATTTAGATCAACATAATCGCAGTGATGAAAAGAGTAAAACCTATGGGAAAACGCGTTCCTTTTCGATGATTGGTTCAATGATATCGAGTTTGTTCACGATTTATTTGGTGATTGCAATTCCCGAGTTAAAGTTTTTATTCTTTTTGGCGATTATTCCCTATCTAATGGATATTCTATTGATTCTGAGTTATCCCAATGAATTAAACGACAAGCGAAGTGACACCTTCACAATGCGTGAATTTGCATATGAAACCAAAGAAACCTTACGCTATGTGATGCATGATAAACCGATGCGACGGATTTTATTGCGGTCCTCAAGTTATATGGCGGGATTCAAAATTTTAAAAGATTTTATTCAGTTGATTTTGGTGTCCATCCCATTAACAATCTTACTATTTGAAGGATTTAGTGCTGCAGAACATGTCGAGATCTACGCTGCAATCATGTATGCGATCATCTTCTTCATCAGTGCGATATCCTCGCGGTATGCCTATCTGCTACTTCGTTTTTCGAATCACGATTTCTTAACCAATTTGATGTGGATTCTAAGCGGAGTTGTATCGATTATGATTGGGCTCTTTGTTGCGAATATTCTCGTGGTGTTCATTGGATTTATTCTCCTCTATGTATTACTCAATATTCGGAAACCATTAATGGTTGAAATCATTGGCGATCATGCGGATCCCGCAAGACGGGCGAGCGTGTTATCCATTGATTCCCAATTAACGTCGATTTTCATTATTGTGTTCGCACCGATTTTGGGATACCTCAGCGATCAATTTTCGTTTGGTGTAACGTTTCTCTTAGTCGGGATTGTCATGGTATCGATTTATCTATTCTCCCAATTTCAACGTACTTCACGAGTGTAACAATGTTCGTTTTCGAAAACGTTTGTGGTTTTTTTCGATTTTGTATTTGAAAATTACACGTTTATGATAATATAGAAATGTAGAGATTTTTTAGGAGTGATACGAATGAGTAAATTAAAAGGTAACTTACTATATGGCCAATCCGGTGGACCAACCAGTGTCATCAATGCTTCGGCATATGGAGTCATCACTGAAGCCATTAAGAATACGGACGAAATTGAAGAAGTCTACGTTATGCGTCATGGGATTCAAGGTGCGCTTAACGAAGAGTTTTTTGCGATGACCAAACAAGATCCCGATCACATTGAGTTCTTGAAGCATACCCCCGGAAGTGCATTCGGTAGTGTGCGTTATAAAATGCTGGATTTCAAACAAGATGAAACCGACTATATCCGGTTGTTATACATTTTCCGTAAATACAATATCCGTTATTTCCTATACAATGGTGGAAATGATTCAATGGATACCTGTTATAAAATTGCGGAATATATGAAACACGTTGATTATGATATCGTTGTTGTCGGAATCCCAAAAACGATCGATAATGATCTACCGTTTACCGACCATACCCCAGGATACGGAAGCGCTGCAAAATACGTGGCCAATACGATGCAAGAAGTAGCTTATGATATGTTGGCCTATCCCAAAGGAAAAGTCACAATCGTAGAAATTATGGGACGCCACGCCGGATGGTTAACTGCTGCCGCAAGCTTGGCTTCGGTTACAGGATACGGACCGGACTTAATCTACCTACCCGAAGTTCCATTCTCAATTGAAAAATTCAAGGCTGATGTACGTCGGGTATATGGGGCTAACCATCAATGCTTGATTGCTGTTAGTGAAGGGTTAATCAATGAAGAAGGAATCTTAATCGGATCCAGTAGTGGTCTAAAAGATGCCTTTGGCCATTTCCAACTGGGTGGTGTCAGTTCCAAACTATCCAATATCTTAAACAGTGAAATGCGGATATCATCCCGAACAATTGAACTTGGGACAACACAACGTGCCGCTGCGCATATGCAAAGCCAAGTCGATGTTGATGAAGCGATTGAAGTGGGACGCCGGGCTGTACGGTATGCTGTCAAAGGTGAACATGGTGTCATGGTGACCATGACTCGCGTCAAAGGTGATGAATACAAAATTAAATATGGGAAACATCCATTAAGTGAAATCGCCAATGTCGAACGTACCATCCCCAAGACAATGATTAATGAAGATGGAAATGGTGTAACCCAGGAATTTATCGATTATGCATTGCCATTAATCAAAGGTCACAATACCCCGAAATTTAAGAATGGTTTGCAACAGTTTTCTACATTACAAGTGAACACTGTGGAATAACAAAAAGGAATGACTCGGTCATTCCTTTTTGTATGTCGGATTGAATAATGCGACGTTGTATTCCTGTAATGTGCCCGTCATGATCCCTTCAACAATCGCGGGATCACGGTTCATGATCGCTTCTGCGTCTTTGTCATCCTTGGCAGTAAACAATACAAGTCCATACGTATTGTTGTCTAATCCCGCCGTTTTTCCTGCAAGAATCAGTTGATTGTTTTTTTGCAAGCTTTGCAAGTGAGCAAAATGACGACCAATAATCGCTTCATCTTCGTCCGTCCAATTGTCTTCGACAAACAGTCGATCAACCAAGATTAATTTGTAGACATATTCCTTCATTATTTGTTTAATAAGACGTCTTGATAGTCTTTGTTGCGTTTAAAAGCAGTCACAGCATACGAACACACTGGGACAACTTTTAAGTTTTCCTCACGCGCCATATCAACAACTTTTTTCATTAACTTTGCGGCGATTCCTTGACCTCGTAAGGATGGATCGACAAAGGTGTGATCGACAATGATGACATTGTTTCCTCCATTTTTAAATGTAATATGGGCAATAAAATCTTGTTCTGATTCACCGATATAAAATTTACCTTTTCCACGTTTGATTTCCATATTCATACCTCCTATTACTTGTATTATACTATATAAAACTCTGGTTTGAAAACAAAGTGTTTTGTGATATAATTCTCTTTAAGAAGTTGAGGTGGTATCTATGCTCGCAGTACTTGTTAATGTCGCAGCCATCGTCATTGGCGGTTTGATTGGCTTGTTATTAAAAAAAGGAATTCCCAACCATGTCAAACGCGTGATTATGCAAGGGATTGGTCTTAGTGTTATCGTCATTGGAATGATGGGGGCGATGCAAACAAACAACGTCTTGTTGCTTGTGATTTCACTTGCTATTGGTGGTACCATTGGAGCATTGATTCAAATTGAGAAACGTCTCGATGATTTAGGGACGAAGATTGAAGACAAGTTCAGTCGTGAAGAAGGCTCCTTCGCCAAAGGATTTGTGACGGCTTCGCTGATCTACTGTGTTGGTGCCATGGCGATTTTAGGTAGTATTCAAGCTGGTGTACATCAGGATTATTCCACGTTGTTTGTGAAATCCATCTTAGATGGTGTCACTGCGATCATCTTCACCGCAACTCTCGGGTATGGCGTGATATTCTCAGCTATCCCTGTCTTGATTTATCAGGGAGCAATTGTCTTACTGGGTATCCAACTAGAACCGTTATTAATCAATGAACTTACAACGGAAATGGATGCTGTTGGGAATGTGATTATTATGGGCATTGGGATTACCCTTCTCGATATCAAAAAGATTCATGTCGGTGATTTACTACCAGCAATCTTTATTCCCGTAGTCTACTTTCTGATATTGCCCTATGTTCAAGATGTGATTCAATGGATATTTTAGACTGTGTATATTCAATACACAGTTTTTTTTGTATAATGAAATAAAGGAGGTGTTGGTATGAACGAACAACAACAATCACACAACAAAATCTATTCGTGCTTCTTTATGGATTTGTATGAGGATGAAGTGTTGTTACCAAACAATAAAAAAAGTACTAGAATCTACATCGAACACCCAGGAGCTGCTGCAGTATTACCGATAACAAATAACCACAAGGTACTCTTAATCAAGCAGTTTCGCTATCCCATCCACAAGGTAACCATTGAGATTCCCGCAGGTAAAAAAGATTCGCCAGATGAATCAGGATTGGACTGTGTTACAAGAGAACTCGAAGAAGAAACCGGGTATCAGGCAAAACGGTATGAAAAATTTATTGATATCCATAATTGTCTCGGATATAGCAACGAATTAATTGAACTCTTTTTCGCCTATGACATTTATCCAGTAGATAACCCAATCGAATCCGATGATGATGAGTTCATCGAATATTTTATCTGCGATCAAGAAGAAGTAGAGCATCTCCTAAAAACCAACAAAATCACCGATGCAAAAACGATTATTGCTTTACAAGAATATCTCCGGAGGTATCGCACATGAACATGATTCAACTCTCAAAAGACGATATTGATCAAACGCTATTATATGGTTTTGATCGCTATATGGAAACGACACAAGTATATTATATGAATGAAAACAAACTCGATATCAAAGACCTTCATTTCATCGAATCATGGGACAAGGACAAGCTAGAAGATATCGCGACGTACTTACACGATTGTACCTTGCGAGGTGGCGTTGTCATCGTTGTGAAAGATGGCGAACAAGTCATTGCCTTTGGCAATCTAGAACCCCATCTATACGATGACATGTACATTCATTTACCCTATATTCACGTATCGCGTCCATACCGTAACAAAGGAATAGGGAAGAAACTCTTTCAAGAACTTGAACACGCCGCCAAGAAACTCGGGGGGACAAAACTATATATCAGTACCCATCCCAGCGTTGAAGCACAGCAGTTCTATCAAGCGATTGGTTGCACCCTTGCAAAGCATATCATTCAGTCCATTTACGAACATGAACCCTATGATATTCAGCTGGAGAAGGAGTTATAACATGGATTACATTACCTATATCCGATCTCTTGTTGGAACCAACAAGATTGTACTGAATGCCGCAGCCGCAATCATTACCGATCACAACCATCGCATTTTACTCCAACTGCGTGGGGATGATCACACATGGGGGTTGCCGGGTGGCATCATGGAACTCGGTGAAACATTGGAAGAAACATGTGTCCGTGAAGTCTTTGAAGAAACCGGACTACACATCACAATTGATCGGTTATTAGGCCCCTACTACAATCGCAACAAAGTCTGGCCAAATGGCGATCAAGCACACGTAATCTGCTTTGTGTATCACGCTCAAGTAAGCAGAGGAAGTTTGACTATTGATGGAGACGAGACCCTTGATCTGAAGTACTTCAAATACAGTGAATTACCAGAGATTGGTGCAGTTGATCACAAACAAGCAATCGATGATTTTTTTGGTACAAATGAATAAAGTATGATACAATAAAAACAATTCATTTCAGGAGCACACTTATGGAAAAATCAAAACTAGACAAACGCCAAGATCGTCGTATGGCGATATTAAAACCACTTGTCCATATCTGGATGAAATTTGACATGAAATCAACATATCATTTTCATGGCGGCTTTGATCCAAAACGGAAGGAACCATATGTGCTATTAGGGAACCATACCTTTATGTTTGATGTGGTCCATGTACCACTACCGATCAAAAAACAACCATTTATTATTGCGTCACATAACTTGTTTGTCAAACAACCGACAAAGTTCTTATTATCCAAAATCGCTCATGCCATTCCCAAAACGAAGAGCGCAAGTGATATTCGCAGTGCCCGTGAGTTAATCGGAGCGGTACGGCGAGGCTACCCCATCTGTATCTTTCCTGAAGGAAATACAACGTTTAACGGTGAGACAACCTACATCGAAGAATCAACGATGAAACTGATTAAGAAACTCAAAATCGACGTTGTTACAGTACACTTCAAAGGTGGGTATCTCTCAAAACCTCGATGGGCAACTGGAAAGCGGAAGAATCGTCGGATTGATCTAACCTATGATATTGCGATACCCAAAGATAAAGTTAAAGATTTATCATTGCAAGAAATTAGTACAATCATCAACGATCGGTTGTACCACAACGATTATGAGTATCAACGCCAAGTGATGATTCCCCATCCTGGTAAGGAACTAGCAGAAGGATTAGAAAACATTCTCTATGTTTGTCCTGAGTGTCAATCATTCAGTGCGATTGAAACCAAAGGCAATGAGATTTGGTGTAACCACTGTCATACAAAAGGACATGTCAATAAGTATGGATTTATCGAAGGATTTACCTTTGACAACACCGTTGAATGGGATCACTGGCAACGACAATTTGATCAAGATTTACGCCGTCAAGTGATTACCTCTCCTTGTACGATGCAACTTGTTGATGATGACACCTTTGAATACGAACAACTAGGAGAAGGGACCATTACCTACAAAGATCACCAGTTCATCCTTGAAGGCGACTACAACGAAATCATTGATTGTAACGATATTAAAACGCCAATCATTACCTTGCGTCGTGATTTCAACTTTAATGTCGGAACCAAGCATTATTTAATCAAAACCCACAAATACGTCAGCAGCTTTTTACGTGCTGTACAAGAAAAATATTAGGAGTTTTTATGAGTCCATTTGAAATTTTGATGTTGGTTTGTTTTGGCGCTGCTTGGCCGACTTCCATCTATAAAAGCATCACCAGTAAAAGCATTGAAGGAAAAAGCGTACTATTTCTATATATCATCTTAAGTGGGTATTTATTTGGGATGCTACACAAATACTTTTTCCATATGGATTTTGTGATTGTTCTATACTTTGTTAACTTTTGCATGGTCTTTATTGACTTACTACTGTACTATCGAAACAAACGACTATTGACCTAAGAAATTGAGGTGATTCGATGGATGTAACCTTTTATGATTTAAACATTTTTTCCATCATTTTATTAGCATCATTATTAATTGTCATCTATTCGAAACATGAACTACACACCCTGCGTGGGCGTCTGTTTCGAATCTTGATCTTAACCGCGATTTTGATGCTAGTACTAGAAATTCACAGTTGGATCTACGATGGTCTTCCTGGTATTACAAACTATCGTGCCAATGTCTTTTTCAATACGGTTTTTACCATGCTTAGTACCCTAATTGTAGGAATCTGGGCGCTTTATATTGACTATGTCCTATTTAATAACGAACAACGACTCAAGAAAAACGCATGGTTCTATTTCGCCCCCGTTGTCATTACATCGATATTAGGTATCATCAATCTCTTCACCCCAATCTTGTTTGTGGTGAGTGATGACAATATCTATTCTCGTCTCCCCGGTATTTGGACAGGAGTTGTCCTGTCGTATGTCGTCTATATCTTTGTCTTAGTGATGGTCTTGAACGAACAAAAACGCTTGACATCCAACTTTATCATCGGCGTGATGATGTTCTTGATTTTACCGCTTGTTGCCGGTGTTATTCAAATTCAGTATTTGGGACTAACCTTAATCTGGCCATCGACAGCCATGGCCATTTTATTCTCCTATTTGTTATTTGAGACGACCTCATCGTCCCTCGATTATCTAACGGGAATCCATACGCGTGTTCGGGCAGAAGATTACATGAAAGGTCTGATGCGACGACGTCATCCCTTCACCATCATCATGATGGACATGGATGACTTCAAACAATTGAACGATACCTACGGTCATACATCTGGGGACAAGGCGTTAATTGAAATGGCAACAATCTTAAAACAAGTCTTTGAACGCAAAGACATTGTCGCTCGATATGGTGGTGACGAATTCATCGTGGTTACTGCAGGCGTCAACAAAGGACGAATCGAACTGATACGTAAAAACATATCAAACCACATGAAATCGAGTAAAAACAACTACATCAAAGAAGCCAAATTCAGTATGGGTGTCAGTTACTGTCAACAACCAACAAGTTGTACGATTGAAACATTGATGATTGAAGCCGACAACAATATGTATTTGGATAAAGCGAAACATAAAAACTTAAAACGACGTCAAAACGATCGTTAATACTCCAACCAACAAAGGACGTGATGACAATGGATGAATTAATCCGCTTACTATTACTCATTATTATTGGAGGATTTATTGGATACATTACCAATAAAGTCGCGATTAGAATGTTATTCCGCCCCGTCAATCCAGTGAATTTGGGACTGTTCACCTTACAAGGTGTATTCCCAAAACGAAAAGATCAAATGGCCATTTCACTCGCTGATACTATCGAACAGGAACTGTTAAGCAAAGAAGTGATTATGGATAAACTCCTCAATCCCGAAAAAATCGAACAGTTAAAAACAACGATCAAAGAATTATTAATTGATCGCGTTGCCGAGATGATTCCACCAATGGTTAAAATGTTTATGGGGGATAACCCCAAGGGATTAATCCAAAAAATACTCGACAAAGAAGGCGACAAAATCTTCGATGAACTGATCGAGAAATTAAAAGATGAAGGCATGAACAATCTCAATATTCGCGAAATTGTTAAAGACCGTATTGATTCACTCGATTTTATCGAGTTCGAACGTATCATCTTTGGATTAATGAAAAAGGAATTACGCTTTGTTGAAATCTTCGGACTATTCCTCGGAATGATCATTGGAGTTTTGCAATACGTTGTTACACTATTCGTGTGAACCTGCTCCCACCACTTAATCGATGATATGAAGTGGGAGCTTCTCGGGTAATGCACACTAGTGCGCGTAAATGGACCGAGCGATCGAGTCTGTCCCATACTCTTTATGTAAATATTCAGATAGACCTTGTGTCGCAATGTTGATTGCGGCATTCAGGTCTCTGTCCATCTGGTTTCCACAATCGCATGTATATTCTCTTTGTGAGAGTGGTATATCATGATAATCATCACATACACTACAGGTTTTGCTAGATGGATAATACTTGTTAATCTTGATGAGGGTTTTTCCCTCATCTTTTGTTTTATACTCTAGATATCTTGTAAAGGTTCCATACGATGTATCGGAGATGGACTTACGGAAATGCTTGGTTTTCGCTATTTCTTGTAAATCTAAATCTTCAATACATATCATATCATATTTGCTTACGAGATATCGTGATGCCTTGTGTAGAAAATCGTTCCGTTGATTCTTGATGTGTTGATGGATCCGTTGTACTTGTCGTTTCTGGATTTCCCATCGATGTGAACCTTTCTTTCTGCGTGATAGAACTCGTTGAGCTCTAGCTAATTTATCGAGAGAGTTCTTGAAGTACATAGGGTATTCGCCATAGGTGCCATCACTTCCGACATAGAGATGTCGTAATGAAAAGTCTAAACCAATGATACTGTTTCGTTTTATAGTTGGTGTTTCTTGTTCATACTGGATGCGAAGGGAGACATAATATTTCCCTGCTTCACGTTTTATGGTTGCTGCTTTTATGATGGATGTCTCTGGTAAAGGACGATGTAGTTTCATCTTAACCCATCCCAGTTTTGGTAACTTTAATTTCTTACCTTCTAGTCGGATATTGTTGCTTATGGTGTGAGTTGTATAGGACTGTACTGGATTATGTCTCGATTTCATTCGTGGTTTCTCATGAGTTCCCTTGAAGAAGTTTGTGAATGCGTTCTTCTGATTCAACCATGCTGTAGTGAGTGCTTGGGAATCCACTTCATACATATATTCATAAAAATGCTTTAGTGCTCCGGGATTTGTGTAAGAATGTGATTGTAGTAATCCCGGATACTCACGAAACATCTCATAGATTGTCTCACGTTCTGATAGTAATACATTCCACATTTGTCGAGTACACCCAAATGTTTTCTCAATGAGATCTTTCTGTTGCTTACTAGGTTTGATGCGATACACATATCCTCTTGTAATAGTAGACATATTCCACCACCTTTCTCCTTATACCTAATTATACTGTACGATAAATGGTAAAAACAGTCTTGACATAGGGATTTGTTAAAAAAGAAAAAGTGAACCTAGGTTATCATAATCACTTGACAAAACTAAAAACGTTAAACCTAAATCGTCGTTCCATTCATTTCCCACTTATCACAATATGATTGAAGAAGAAGTTTTCTGGAACACATTAGATAAAAAAATAACTCAATTAATGAGTTATTTTTTTAATGGATTTAGTTGTAAATTGAGCGTTTGTTCCAAACGATGTCCGACTTCAATTAAGCGCCCTTCTTCAAAATGATTCGCCATGAAGTAACTACCGATCGGCATCCCCTTCGAATCCAGTCCTAGGGGAATCGACAAGGTTGGGAATCCACACTCGGGACCAATGCTGGTATAGGGTAGTACGTACACTATATCAAGCTTGTGTTTCTTGAAGATGTCATGCACTGCTTTGGTTACATCAATACGTTCTTGAAGTGCATTGATGTACTCTTGTTCCACTAGTTTTCCACTGGTTTGATATTGTGCTTCTAGCAAGACATCTTGACCGTATTTCAAATTGTCTTTTTCATTGTTTTGATTGTACTTAATCATACCTTCTAATGTAATGTCGAGACCCTCATCACTGAAGTATTTATTGATCATCGTTTTAAACTCATACTTCATAATCGGATAGATTTGTTTCACCTCAGGTAACTCCATCTCCACCAGTTCATACCCAAGATTTTCTAGTTTTTTACAGGTTGCATCAAATACGTGTTGCTCATCTTCAGATACTTTTTCATATTGCTTCTTATCGATACCGATTCGTTTCACTTCTTTGGTATCTAAGAAAACGGTATAATCGATATTATTATGCGAATGCGTTAAGGTTACTGGGTCACTCGGATCATTGGTTTTCATACTGCTTAGTAGTGCCGCAACGTTGGCGACTGAAGGTCCCATCGGTCCAGCTGTATCCAGTGTCGAGGAAATCGGTACAATCCCACTACGTGAGACCAATCCAATCGTTGGTTTTAACCCGACAACACCATTCTTTTTCGAAGGAGACATAATGCTTCCACCTGTTTCCGTTCCAATGGCCACAGGTGCTAATTTTAGAGCCATACTTACCGCACTACCCGTGGAACTTCCACTGGGGTCTTCCTCGATATTCCAGGGGCATAGAACATACCCAGCAAGACTGGAAAAGCCATTGACACCGGTAAAGGTTTTAAAACAAGCAAGTTCCGTCAGATTGGTTTTACCCAAAATGATGGCTCCTTGCTGACGTAGATTCTGGACAAGAAACGAATCCTCTTTCGCATAGTGATTCGCCAAGATTCTCGCCCCAGCTGTGGTGGTTTGTTTATCCCCGGTATTGATGTTATCTTTGAGTAACACCGGAATCCCATGCATCATCGATCGCTCGGTTCCTTGTTGGCGCTCTAAATCAAGCACTTTCGCTTGATTCAACGCATCGGGATTTACCATGAAAACACTGTTGTATTTCGGATCTCCATGATCAATTGATGCAATTCGCTTCAAATAAAACAACGTTAACTCATGAGCGGTTAAACGTCCTTCGTTCATTGCGATTTGTAGTTCTGGAATCGTCATTTGTAACAGGTTCATACGCCACCTCCATTATGTGTTACTTTTATTATATCACTAGAACCTGTAATTCCTGTTGTAAATGTTTGTTGATTTTCCGTTTGTTTTGATATAATAGGGTCGGAAACGAGGTGGTTTGATGAAGGCGGATTTACATATGCATACAACCTATTCGGATGGACGATTGGATCCGAAAACTGTCATCAAACGAGCACAACAAGCGGGAATGGATTATATTGCCATTACCGATCATGACACCGTTGGTGATGTTGATGCGATGGTGGAATATGGACATCAAATTGGTATTGAAGTTATCCCTGGAATAGAATTATCCACCCTCTATCAAGGAAAAAGCGTCCATGTACTTGGTTACTTTCGTGATGATTCCTATCATCACCCAACGATGTTGGCGTACTACAAAGACATCAAAACCAAACGTGAAAAACGAGCAAAACGGATTATTGCGAAACTAAAAGACTATCACAATATTTATATTACATACGATGAAGTATATCAAAACGCACAGGGTATTATTGCCCGTCCCCATATTGCCAAAGCGATTATCGATCGGTACCCAGATTATAATCACGACCGGGTGTTTGATGAACTGATTGGCGATCATTGTAAAGCCTACGAACCCAGTGTTGAATTACCACTTTCCGATGGGATTCAATTGCTTCGGAAATTCAACTGTGTCGTTGTTTTGGCTCATCCCACACTACTAAAACCACACATAAAAGAAGCGGTTCTCACCCATGATTACGATGGCCTAGAGGCGACATACTATCGCAATAAAGATGGGGAAGAAGCGTTCTTTACCGAGCTTGCTACCTCACGGGGAATGATCATCACTGGTGGATCGGATTTTCATGGAATTAAGAATGACTCCAAACACGGAGATATCGGGGATATCTATATCGAAGGTGACGACTTGGATGCATTTCTAAATCTTCTAAAAAAAAGTCGACTGTAATGATACAAGAAACCAAAAAATATAGTATAATAATAGATACAAGACGTATGAAAGGATGTGTCGTATGAAAAATCGTGCTGTTGTAGAAACACTGCGCTACAAAGATCGAGGACAAATCGAATATCGAATCATGGAAGGGTTTGATGGTGAACAAGATTGTTTGGAACTCAAATACACCGATGACGAAAAAACCTTCTCGTGGGAATACTATTTTGCCGATGATCACAAATCAACATTGGAACACATTCAAGGCATTTCCTACGAAGAACTGAAAAAAGGATTTGTCGAAAACCTCAGTCACAATGGATACTATCTTCACAAAGGGGAATATCAATTACTCAAAGAAGCCATTGTTATTTTTGTGAGTCATAAGAAGTACATCATCGACATCTGTCAACTAAACGGACTTTGCTAACACCACATCCCATGTGGTGTTTTTCATAAGGAGGACACAATGAAAGATCAATTACAAGCCTTAGGATATCATGTGAAACGGAAGTACTTTGGCACCTACACCTATCAGATCACAAAGGATAATTTGACATACCATGTGTTGGTCTTACCAACATCTCGTTCGCATTTGGTTACGATCAACAGCAAATATATCTGGAATATTAAATCCGGTGCCATACAAGGGGCTCGTTTTGTTACCCGTTCGGTAAAAACAATTAAGATGAACGAGTTTCTGAAATTACAAAATCCCATCGTGGTCTTTAAAAACAGTCCCTACAAAATCTTAAAATACATCAACGAATCGGAAGTGGTTGATATTACAACATCACTCGACGCTCATGACCTCACAATCCTTCCCACAAAACAATCGATTGTACCATGGTTAAAATCACAAGGAACAAACTGCTGAGTTGTTCCTTTTTTTTTGAATTAGTGTTATAATCAAACCATAAGGCAGGTGGTACAATGAACATCGTTATCACGGGTTTTGGGTCGTTCTTATCGAATGATCAAAACCCGACGAAGAAAATCCTATCGATGCTACCATCATCAATCGATGGTCATCGAGTCATTCCGCTTGAGTTACCAGTACGTTTTGATACCTGTTTTGAACCACTTAAACATGCCATTGATACGGTTGATCCAGAGATTATCATCATGCTTGGACTTGCGGGAGGACGAACGGCGATTGCCCCTGAACGAATCGCGATCAATAGAAACGATTCGAAACACCCCGATAACGATGGACGTAAACCACAGAATCAATCCATTATAGAAAGTGGAGAAAATGCTTATTTTTCCACCTTGCCAATCGATTCATTTGTCACAGAGTTAGAAGCAAAGGATATTCCCTGCAAGATATCAAACACAGCGGGACTCTATGTCTGTAACAATGTGTTCTATCACACAATGCATTATTTAAAACAAAAAAGTAAATTAGCAAAAGCCGGGTTTATTCATGTACCTTTCATGGATGAACAAAACAAACCAAAGGAGGCATTCAGTCTCCCCTTAGAAACCATATATAATGGAATTATGTTATGTATTAAAGTCACGATACGAAAGGAAATGGGATTATGACACTAGAACAATTTGAAGTAAAAGGTAAAAATAATCTTACGTTAAAAGGCATATGTGTACTGCCGAAAAAAGACCCGAAAGCAATCATCCAAATTTTCCACGGAATGGGCGAACATAAAAATCGCTATATTCCCTTTATGCAGTTTATGGCAGATCATGGATACGCACTGTATGCCCATGATCATCGCAAACATGGTGAAAGTGTAACCGAAGAAGATGGCTATGGTATTTTTGAATCCACCGATACGTGGTACGATGTATTGGATGACTGCTACAGTGTATCGCGAAAAATCCTGAAAGATTTTCCGGGTAAGAAGTTGATTATTATGGGACACTCCATGGGAAGCGTAATTGCCCGTGAGTTCATTGCGAAAAATCCCTTGGTACCACAAGCGGCCATCATTATGGGAACCGTTCCTGTGATGACACCGATGAAAGCATTTGTACCCAAGACCCTGGCCAATATTATTGGACTCTTCAAAGGAAAAAAACGCAGTCCATTTCTTGCCGGTGTTGTGAATAAACCATTGATCGCGACCTATGAAAATCCACGAACACCATTTGATTGGTTAACCCACGATGAATCAATTGTCGATCAGTACATTGAAGATCCACTTTGTGGTTACGCCTATAGCGCACAATTCTATAAAGAATTTATCGGCGCATTGGCAACTGTCAATAAGTCCAGTTTAATTATGCGCACCAAAGACATCCCGATTCTCTTTATCAGTGGTATCGAAGATCCTGTTGGTGAGATGGGTGAAGGTGTCAAAACAATCTATGAGTTGTATAACGGACACGGATATACAAACCTAACACTCAAACTCATTGAGAACGCTCGTCATGAAGTTCTAAACGAAATAAACAAAAATATAACATACGAGGAAATCCTTGTATGGTGCGATGCAGCCATTGTGTAAAATCGAAAGGGTCATATATGACCTTTTTCTTTTGGAAAGGACTTGATAGACTTTTGGTAGTATAAGATAAATATTCAAAGGGCAAATACAGGGAAACTTGTAGACGCAAAGTTCCAGAGCTACGGTAAATACTATGCTGGCTGAACCGCAATATTTATAAGGGAGACTATTTGGTTTATTTAAGCAAATAATCTTTTTCTGTATATTGTGAAGCGTATAACGTCCTTCGAATGAAGGGCGTTTTTATTTAGCTTATACCACCATACTTAAGAGGAGGATTTTATGAGTGAGAAACCAAAAGGATCATTCAACGTTGGCGTGGATCTCGGAACCTCAAACCTTCTAATTTATGTCGAAGGACGAGGAACGATCTTCAACGAACCATCCTACATTGCTGTTGACAAGGCAACGAAACAAGTTGTATCTGTCGGATTTGATGCAGCCGAACTGGTTGGTAAGGTACACGACAAAGTTGAAGTGGTGAAACCACTGCAAGGTGGTGTCATCAGTGATGTGAGCATGATTCGCGAGATCTTAAATTTTACATTTGATCAACTATTCGTGAACAGTTCACAACAAATTAACAAGTTGTTGATTTGTATCCCATCCGAAATCACCGAAACCGAAAAAGCTGCGATTTTGCAGCTCGGTGAAGAGCTTGGTATAGACGATACCAAAATTGATGAGGAAATCAAAGCAGCAGCGATTGGTAGTGGTGTGGACATCTACACCCCAAGTGGACATCTTGTTGTCGACCTTGGTGGTGGAACAACCGATTTCGGTGTTCTAAGTTTAGGTGACGTCGTCCTATCGAAAAGTATCAAAGTAGCTGGGGATTACTTTGATAAACAAATTAGTGATTATGTCAAAGAGAAACACAAACTTGAAATTGGACCCCAAACGGCTGAAAAAGCTAAAATTGCGCTGGCTAGTTTAACGGGGGACATGCCCAAAGACGAATCAGGTAAACCACTGACATTCGACGTCATGGGACGTGATCTCGTCAGTGGGTTACCCAAGAAAGTAACACTCGAAGCATCAGAAATTCGGACGATTCTATTGGATGCATTCGAAGCCGTAAAAGCAACACTAATTGCAACGCTTGAAACCACGCCCCCAGAACTTGCGGGTGACTTGGTTGATAATGGCATCATCGTCACCGGTGGTGGCGCAAAAATCAAAGGCATCAAAGACTATATCGAACAGGCAACCAATGTAGAGGTTCATATTTCTCCGACCCCGTTAACCGATGTGGTAGACGGAACGAAGAAATTGTTAAAAATCAATAAAAACCACTACTTTGGTGAGTTTTAGGAGGGACCTTTATGGCAGAAAAATATGGATTAGGTATTGATCTCGGTACCGCAAATTTACTGGTGTTCCTCGAGAAAAAAGGAATCATCTTTAATGAACCTAGCGTGATTGCCTTTGATCGTGAGAGTGGCCAGATTGTTGCAGCTGGTAAAGACGCTCACAAAATGCTGGGAAAAGTACATGATAAAATCAGTGTGATTAAGCCACTAAAAAGTGGTGTCATCAGTGATATGAAAGCCGCCAAGGCATTACTAACATATGTATTACAGGAAGTGGAAAACCTGACCGAAAAAGATTTGACAAACACCTCTTGTGTGATGTGTTGTCCAAGTGAGGTTACCAAAATCGAACGAGACATCATCAGTGAACTGGCCATGAACATGGGTATTTCCGATGTCTTAATCGATGAAGAAATCAAGGCAGCTGCTCTGGGTGCCAACCTCGATATCTTTCAATCAAAAGGGATCATGATGGTTGACATCGGCGGGGGTACAACGGATGTCGGTGTATTATCCTTTGGAGATATTGTGTTATCCCGGACGATCCGCATGGCAGGAAATTACATCGACACCGAGCTCGCCAAACTCGTCAAACAAAACGACAAAGTTGAAATTGGGGAGTTGACAAGTGAAAACGCCAAAATTGAACTTGCTGATTTGCGCAAAGACGCAAAATTAAAAGTGAATCGCTACGCCGGACGTGACATTGTCCGTGGTATTCCAAAATGGGTTGATATTTCTAGTACCGATGTCAAACAAGTACTAGAACCGACCTACGATGAAGTCGTCAAACTCATTTCTGCAGTCTTAAAGGACACTCCACCGGAATTATCGGCTGATATTTTCGAACATGGAATCTATCTAACCGGTGGTGGAAGTCTAATCAAAGGTGTCGAGGAATACATCAGTGATCGCATCAAAGTACCGGTAAAAGTTGTCCATAATCCGCTTACATGTGTAGCGGAAGGCTCCAAGTATTTACTAAAAAATCGCGGTGATTATTTAGTGAATCCATTGAAACTATAAGAGGTGATTATTGTGGCTAATAAAACCAATAAAAAATACATCAAAATCGGCGTCGATCTCGGTACCGCGAACCTACTCGTCTATGTTGATGGTGAAGGAATCATCTTTAATGAACCAAGTGTTATCGCGATGGAATACGCATCCAACGATGTCATCGCAACCGGCTTTAACGCGGCCCGTATGATCGGCCGTGGCCATCATGGTATTAAAATCGTTAGTCCTTTGAATCAAGGGGTTATTAGCGATATGGATGCGGCGAAGAAATTGATTGAAATCGCTGTTCATAAAGCGGAAACGATCGATGTGAATTTACAAACGTCGACATTGCTCATCTGTTGTCCAAGTGAAGTGACCCAGATTGAACGCGATGCCCTCATTGATCTCGCCCATAATCTTGGCGTACCGGACGTCTTTATCGAAGAAGAAGTCAAAGCCGGAGGCATTGGCGCTGGTCTTGATATATACGATAGTGTCGGATCCATGGTAATTGATATTGGCGGAGGGTCCACCGACATCGGTGTCCTCAGTCTAGGAGACATTGTTGTGAGTGAATCGATTCGCATCGCCGGGAATTACTTAGATCAAGAAATCATTAATTACTTACAGTATGAAAAAGGAATACTAATCGGTAAGAAAACCGCGCAACGTATCAAAGAAGAAATCGGAACGTTGCGGCAAGAAATAGTTGAAGAGAAAGAAACCTATGCCAACGGACGCGACATTGTCACCGGTTTACCACGACGCATTACGGTAACGCAAACAGAAGTTCGAGACATCTTTGTCGAACCGTTCCGTGCCATTGCCAATGCTGTTCTTAAAGTGTTGCAAAACACCCCACCAGAGTTATCCGCAGATATTATTAAAAGTGGAATGCTTGTCAACGGTGGCTGTGCCCTTATCGATGGTGTAGATGAATTTCTATTCAACGAAATCGGACTGGATGTTCACATCGCCAAAAACCCACTTACTGCGATTGTGGAAGGAACGAAAGTACTACTGCAAAATCGAGGAAATTACTACGTGAAACCCGTTGATTAATCCATGATTAAAAACCGTAAGGTCTATCTTGGCCTTCTCGTGGTATTGTTCTGGATCGTCATCAACTCCATCCTCACAGATAACCTCATGATGATGATCCTCAGCATCCTCGGTATCGTTCTTGTCATCATTCAAATCCGTGTCAACGAAGATATCAAACTCGTCATTGTCAAAAACAAAATCAAACGGAAATACATGAATAAAGACATGCACAATTACTACGTCATGTTCCTAGAAATCACCAATCTCTCTACCTTTAGTCAGTTCTATGACATGACCTTACATGATCGATTGGTCCATGACGTACACCACATCCTGCAAAAACTATTTGCCCAACGTGTCTACTTATACAACACCCACCAGTTTGTCATTGTGCATGAATTTCAACATACAACCGTCATTAACCAACGATTACGGAATGAAGAACAACAACGGATGCTTGCTTATGTCTATCGTAAACTCTCCAGTCATAAATTTACTGGCGAACGTCCCGATGTCTTCTATCATATCAAACTCAAAGCAGGAACGGGATCGATGGGAATCCGCGGTGATTACAACACGATTACCGACATGATTCAGCTCGCGTATTTCACGATGCTACAAGCTAAACAAACAACAGTGAACTACCTTGTTGCAACCGAAGAAACGCGGTTGATCAAAACCGATATGGATGAGTTCAATCAAGAGCTCGAAAAGGGATTGGAATACGATGAAATTGTACCGTATTTTCTACCGATTATTCACCCCGGTACAATGAAAGTCATCGGCTGTGAAAGTCTACTCCGTTGGGAAAAGAATGAGTATCGCATTATTGAAGCCGCCAAATTTAAACAAGTAGCTATGGAAAAAAACTTGTTTGAACAACTCGATCAAACGATTATCACAAAATCCTTTCAAAGTTACCAAAAATGGTTACAAGATGATCTGATTGACGACGACTTCAAGATGACAATAAACGTCGGTATGCAAACACTGAACTACCTCCATGCATCCTCACTAATTAAACTTGCTCAAACCTATGGTATTAACCCAAGTAACATCGAAATCGATATCTCGGAGCACGAGATGTCAAATCTCGATACCCTCGATGTTATCGTCAAGTTGAAAGACGCTGGGTTCAGTGTTGCAATGGATGCATTTCAGGCAAACAATCAAATCCTAGAGTTGTTAAGTCGGATGCCGATTGACACATTAAAACTCGATCGTCATCTCCTCCCAACCACTGAAGACGATATCGACCGAATCAAATTTTACAAATTAATCATAAAACTATCGCAAGTTCTCGGATACAAAATCATGGCGAAAGGAGTTGAGAATAAGATTCAATTGGAACTTGCCAAAGAATTACAAGTAAATTATATTCAAGGGTACTACATCACCCCACCTCTAAACGATATGAGAATCCGTGGATTCTTGAATAAATATCATCGTAGTATCCTTGAGTAAAGTATGGAAAGGGACGTAAGTTCCTTTCTTTTTACATAGAATTTTTATGATTTAATACTGTCATTTATGTTTCAGTATGGTACAATAATAATAAGGGTTAATAAGGAGGAATATTCATGCCAAGAACAAAAGAAGAACTGCAAAAAATCGTTGAAAAACAGTTTAGTTCCGTCACAAAAGAGGAATTAAACGTTTATGATAATGCCAAGAAACTACTTGAAGCATTTAAGAAAGATACCAAAGCCTTAGAAACAGCGTATAAAAAAACAATCAAGGAATTAGATCAAGAAGATAAAATAATCGAGGCATCATTCAAATCGGATCTTAGTGTGCTCGAGAAAGAATTAAAAGAAGCGCTCCAAAAACTAGACAGTCAAAAACAACAAGCCATTGATTTGTGTGTTCAAGAAATCGAGAAACATCAACGTGAATTAGAAGCCGCAATCACCGATCATGAAAAACAAGTTTTAGCGTCCGAAAAAGACCATCAAAAAGCGTTGAAATCACTCGAGAAAGAATTGCAAAAAAATCTTGATGCATCTGTAAAGAATATTGAAGCCATTAATGAAAAAAGTGGGAAAGACCAAGCGTCTTTCGACCAAAAAATTAATGATTTAAAAGCGAAATATGAAGCAAAGGTAGAAACCCTACTTGAAAAAGAGAAAACTAAACTAGCAAAACTTCAAGAATCGTTTAACAAAAAAGTAGAATCCATTCATGAGCAAATTAAGAAAGAACAAGATGCACACACCAAAAAAGTCGTCACCAAGAAAACCGTCTATGAAGAAGAACTTGCTGAAATTGATGAAAAGATGGAGTATGACAAAAGTGAATTTGATCGCAAACATCAAAGCATCAAAGATGCTGTAGATAAACGGATTCAAGTTCGGGAAAAACATTTACAACGCGCCATTGCTGAAAATGACAACCGTTCGGCAAAACAACATAAGAAAGACATTGCTAAATTCCGAAAAGAAGCCGATAAAGACTTAATTGTATTAGAGAAAAATTACGACAAAAAGAAAAAAGAATCGATCGACTATCGTACCAAGTTCATGAAAGAATTTGTTCAAGACTTAGAAGATCTGCAAAAGGAATTTGCGAAATATAAAGAAGACAAACAACTCGATATTGATCAACTTCAGTTTGCTCATAATAACGACTTGGAACAAGTCAAATTGGACTTTGAACAAGACCGTGCTGACGAACTGAACAAGTTTAACAGTAGCTTTGCTCAAATCCGTGAAAAACAAGAACAAGTACTCTATGAAAAAGATTTGGCTATTGCCAAAGAAGAATTACAACAAGATCTTCTCAACGCCGAATATGTTCAAGCGCGAGATACCGCTATCGAAGAGGTTAAGTTAACGGCTGAAGAACAAGTTAAGGCCAAACTGTTCTTGGAATTGGAACAACATAAAGCCGTCAAACTTTCTGAAAAAAGACGCGATGAAACGATTCGTACACTCGCAAATGAAGCAGACCTTTTAGACATTGAATATACGAATAAGAAAGCCGTTCTAGAAGCCGATAAACAAGCAGAACATCACCATGTTCAAGATAAACGCAACAACGCTCTACAAGAAGAGTTTGTCGCTTATCAAGAACAATTATCACCGTTATATACGAAACGAGTGGAAGATATTCTTGCGTATGAAACAGCAGAAGTAAACAATCGCTTAGCCCTCAAAATGGAGGTCTATGAATCATCGCAAATAGAACTCGATAAAACCTATAAACTTCTCGAAGAAAAAGTGGATGCTGAATTTACTTTAGAAGCATCGTTCTACGAAGAACAAATTCAAGATATTGCCGGTGATAAACAAGATGCATTTAATGCGTTTGTCGAGCAAAATGAAAAAGAGTTGTTGGAACTCCAAGCTCAAATTGATTCGTTGACAACCCTTCAAGACCGCAAAGAAAGAAAACAATTGGAATCCACCTACCAACGTAAGAAACAAGCGTTCACCGATGAAAAAGCACATCGTGAACGTGAACTCGAAACGCTTGTTGGACCCTATCAAGATGGGTTGGCTGATGTCTTAGATCGCAAGGACAAAGCCGTGAAAGATATTCGCGAGTTGCATCAAGCTGCAACGAAGGATATCACGGATCACCTAACGGTATTAAAAGAACACAGTGCAGCTGAGTTAGCTCTTGCAAAAACCAATCTCGACCATATTACATCCGCCTTTAATCAATTCGGATTACAACTCGCTTCACGACGGGAACAACAATCCTCGATGCACAAATCTTATCTTGATCAGCAACTAGCGATTGAAGACAAACGTAAACAACAAGCCGCGACCGTCATGGAACGTTCACGTGAGTTGTTATTGCAACAACTCGAGGAAGACAAACAACAACTACAACAAGAAGAACAAGCGTTCCTTGCTGAAGTTAAATCGAAAGTGCAAACTGAAGAAGCCCGTGTCGAAGCCGTGAAACAAGCAGTTGAAGAAGCGGTTGCAGCCATCAAGGCCGTTGCGAATGAAGCCATTGCTGCTGGGAACAACACACTTACCAGTAAGAAAAATGACCTCGACCAAGCTCTCAATCAAGAACTTAATCAAATCAATACAACTTTGCAAACTCAAGTGGCTGATTACAATCAAGTAACCGCGGATGTGAAAAAACGCAAACAAGCATCCTCATCCTTGTTGGAATCAGAACAAAAACGAGTCAAGAAAGACTCCGATGTTCGTCTCAAAGAAGCCTACACAAAAATCGAAGCAGAACACCAAACCTTACTTGAAACTATGACACAGTAATTGAATAGGACTCTTCGGAGTCCTGTTTTTCTCCAAGGAGGTGTCCTATGAATTTCAGTTTTAAACGTAATCTGTGGGTTACCATTATCTTGGTAATCGCTATCTTATCACGTATCGGATTTGAATTTGCCATCCGTATTTTTAACGAGGAATTCATTGTCACCGAATTTTTTAATGTGACCTTTCGCTATTCCACAACCTTCTTAGCCTTATTAATTTGGATTCGAATTGTAATCAAGAGTGAATACTCCATCTCGAAACTACCGTGGTTGATTCTACTTGCTGTCGAACCTTTCACTGGACTATTCTTGTTTCTTACCTTTGGACGGGATTACCGTGAAAGTAATCGATACCACGATCATCCACTTGCCATGGACGGTCGGTATCTTGTCCACGAACCCACAACCGATTTTGAACTCTATGAGTATCAAGATATTGATTCAGAAGTTACCGATATCTACAAGACCGCTTTTAATATGACCAAACATCATGCCTATTTAAATGATTCTAAAGCAACCGTTCTAAAGAATGGTGATCGATTCTATCCCACCTTAATACAAGCGTTGCAAGAGGCGGAATCCTTTATCTTCATGCAGTTTTTTATCATCCGTACCGATACAACCGGTAAACGAATCCTTGATATTCTTGCTAAAAAAGCAAACGAAGGCGTCGAAGTAAAATTGTTATACGATGCCGTTGGTAGTGTATTTCTGCACAAGAAATACATTCAATCATTGGCCGCTAGTGGTGTCACCATCGCCAAGATCGATCCAATCCAGTTTGGATTCTTTGATACCAGGGTGAATTACCGTAACCATCGCAAAATCACAATTATCGATGGTACAAAAGGATTCATTGGGGGAATGAACTTAGCTGATGAATACTGGAATAAATCACGCAAGTATCCTCCATTTCGCGATACGCAATTACTTTTAGAAGGTCATGTACTAAACTCCCTTACCGCACTATTTGCCAGAGATTGGTACTATGCAACAGAAGAGTTCATTCAAGACAAACGGTACTATGATGCCCCCCTTATCCATGAAGGAGGAATGATTCAAATTATTCCCAGTGGACCTGATTTTAAATATCCCCCAATCCGTAACGTCTATGTGAAAATGATTAATAACGCGAAACAATCAATCAAAATCATGACCCCCTATATGGCACTTGACCACGAACTGGTTACCTCGCTCATAATAGCCGCACGAGGTGGCGTTGAAGTATCGATTATAGTCCCGGGAAAACCCGATAAAAAGTACATTTATGAAATTACGAGAAGCTTCTTTGAGGAACTCCTTGCTGAAGGTATCAAAATCTATACCTATCCCGATACGTTCACCCATGCCAAAGTATTCATCATCGATGACAATATCGCTTCATGTGGAACCTATAATTTAGATAATCGCAGCGCTCGAATCAACTTTGAAGCCACCGCATTGCTCTTCAAGCAAGGCGTCGACGATTTGGTTGCGGATTACGAGTTAGACCGCTCAAAAGCGAATCTGATTGATCGTGATAAGTGGTCGAAGCGAAACATCGTTGTTCGCTTATACGAGGGCTTAATATCACTTTTCGCACCACTTGTTTAACAAATGAGGCATATCCAAACTGGATTCGCCTCATTTTTTGTATAATAAAGGTAGGTGATCACAATGACATATGAACAAGTCCTACAACAATTACAGCAATTTGGAACCGCACAAAATCGAAAAATATATACCAATCATGGATGTGACATTCCAGTGTTTGGTGTGAGTATGGCCAATTTAAAAAAGATACTCAAACCGATCAAAAAAGATACAAAATTAGGAAAAGAACTATTCTTCAGCGACAATATGGATGCGATATATTTGTCGCAATGGATCGTTGATATTAATGAATTGACCACTGAGGATTTAGAGGATCGTATTCTATATAGTAATTACTATTTATTAATTGAAAATGCCATCCCGACAATCATCGGCCAATCAGCAGTTAGAACCACTGAGATTCTCAATAAATGGTTGCACCATGAAGAACCCCGTTTTCGTCAATCGGCGTACGCACTATATGGACTATATGTAAGTAGTACTCCCGATGAGAAGCTGAACATTGATGAAATTACGAATGAACTTCACTATATTAAAGAGAATATCCATCAAGAAGAAAACCGTGTTCGATACCAAATGAATCAATTTGTCATTTCTGTCGGTGCCTATATTAAATCGCTATTTGAAGTAGCGATGGATACGGCGAATGCCATAGGAACCGTCTCTGTTCAGATGGGTAAGACCGCCTGTAAAGTCCCATTTGCCCCAGAATACTTAGAGAAAATTGAATCGATGAATCGCGTTGGTACAAAGCGTAAACGATGAGTTTACGTTTTTTTTATTGAAATATTTGATAGTATACCGTATAATTTTTCATATATACTTTGAATATCAAAACATAAGGAGATGGATGATGTTTGATCCTGCATTGAAAGAAACCTTTGTTACGTTTGGAGTCAGTCATTTTATTGCTGTAGCGATTATTTTTACAATTGTCGGTCTCATTGTATACAACAAAGATCGCCTCCGGGAATCACGCTATTTGAATGTGATCCGTTACACCCTCGTCATCCTTACGTTAGGACAAGAGGTCTCGCTTAACATTTATCGGATTGTGATGGGTGAATGGGTGATTGCGACCAGTTTACCACTTTAATTATGTGGTCTGGGTATTTTAATGACATCGTATTTATTAATCACAAAAAACGAGAAACTATTTCAAAACATCTTCTTTGTGATGTTGATTGGGGCAACGATGGCGTTGATTACACCGGGAATTGAAGACCGTTTGGGGTTTCCTCACTATCGCTATTTCCAATTTTTCATATCCCACGGGTTGATTGTTATTAACTTCACAGTATTACTATTTGTCTATAACTGGCAGAAGAATATTCGTTATCGTATGTTACTCCATAACTTTGCATCGTTATTGGTAATTGCACTCGTCTTATTAGTAATTAATATCATTACTGGTGGAAACTATATGTACCTCATGGCCAAGCCAGGAGAAGGCACCGCATTTGATTTATTTGGCGTATGGCCCTGGTATTTAGTGAACATCTTCTTCTTTGGAATTCCCGTCTTTTTCCACCTATTTTATCTTCCTTTCTTTGTTAGAGATTATCGTCGACATAAACGAGCATTGGTGTAATGCTCGTTTTTTTACGCAAAATTATCAATATCTTCATTGATTAAAAATTATTTAGAATATAAAATATAATAGTATGACAACAACGGAGGTGTTATTATGAAGCACGCAATTAAGGTTCAGAACCTTTCAAAATCCTACGATGATGTAAAAGCTGTTAAAAACATTAGTTTCACGGTAGAGAGGGATACGTTCTTTGCTTTTTTAGGTCCCAATGGAGCAGGGAAGAGTACAACCATCAACATCATTTCAACCCTCTTAGAGCCCAATCAAGGAAACATTGAAGTATTGGGATATACCCTTGGGAAAGACGATATGAAGATTCGGGAACTAATCGGAGTAGTGTTTCAAACCGCGATGTTGGATGATTTATTAACGGTTCGGGAAAACCTCTCGATTCGTGCGTCGTTTTATAATATCCATAAAGAGGAATTTATTACGCGTCTCAATGAGATTGATGCATATTTAAACATTATGGGTTTTGTCGATCAACGTTATGGGGAGTTGAGTGGAGGCCAACGCCGCAAGGCGGATATTGCTCGGGCGTTATTCAACTGGCCAGAGATTTTGATCTTAGATGAACCTACAACAGGACTTGATCCCAAAAGCCGAAAAGATATCTGGCGCTTAATATCAAAGCTCCGTGATGAGAAAGAAATCACGATTTTCCTTACGACACACTACATGGAAGAAGTTGTCGATGCGAATAAAATCGTCGTGATCGATGAAGGGGAAATAGTTGCCGAAGGAAGTAGTGAAGAACTACGGTTACAATATTCCAGTGATCGCGTCAAAATCATTCCGAAAAACGGACTGGAAGAACGACTACAAAAAGACAGTGTACCTTTTTATAAGGTTAACGACCTAATCAATATTGAGCTGGATTCGTGTTTTGAAGGACTCGATATTATTGAAACCTATAAGGACTACATCTCCGAATTTGAGATTTTACGTGGGGATATGGATGACGTCTTTGTCAATATTACCGGACGAAAGTTGGGTGATGAATAATGACGATTTTGTGGCAACTCGTAATTCGCAATTTAAAACTGTACTTACGTGACCGCGCTGCGGTATTCTTTAGTTTTTTGAGTGTTATCATTATCCTTGCAATGTATATATTATTCCTTGGTAAAATGCAAGTCGATAATCTCAGTAGTGCCTACGACGGCATTGATGGCATCGACTGGTTAGTAGCTACGTGGATTATGGCTGGGATTGTTACCGTTAGTTGTGTTACCGTACCTCTTGGTGCCCTTGGAAAACTAATTGATGATCGTGCGGATAACATCATCAATGACTTTTACACCTCACCAATCAATCGGAACACCTTAGCACTCAGTTATTTAATGAGTGCATGGGTGATTGGATTTATCATGGTGATGTTGAATTTCGTGATTGGACAAGTGTATGTTTTGTCTCAAGGTGGCGAATTTTTAAGTCTATTGCAATATGCACAGATGCTGGGGTTGATGATGTTAATTATTATGACCTTTAGTATTTTCTTCTTCTATTTATCACTGTTCATCCGCACCCAAAATGCCTGGGGTCTATTAAATACACTAATCGGAACATTTATTGGATTCTTAGGAGGAATCTATATCCCCATTGGTGTCCTTGGCGATAACGTTGCCACTGTGATGAATCTACTACCTACTGCCCATGCCGTAACAATTGTCCGTCAGGTCTATATGGCAAAAGCCATTGATTTTGTCTTTGATGGGGTACCCATTGAACATTACAACAACTACGCTCAGTTATACGGTGTCAGCATCACCATCAATGGCTATGAAATGCAGAACTGGCAAATGATTGTATCATTGATTGTATTCATGGTTATTTTCTATGTTCTAACGATTCTGAAATTACGAAATACAAAATTATAAGAATTCATATAATATCCATAACTCTTTAGTACAATGAACTTGAGGTGATAAAGTGAAACTATTCAAAAAGAAACCCGTGGAACAAGAAATCGATCCACGGACGCCAATTGAAAAGCAATTTGAAGAAAAAGGTCAAAAAATTGGACGGAAAACCGGTACGTTTGTGCAACGCGCTGTCAATAAAGTTCAACATGTTAAACAAAAACTTGAAGATGACGGAACAATGGATAAATTACGAAACATCAGTGATAAGATTGATGACAAGATTGATGCGACTGTTGATAAAGTTGCCAAAAAAGGAAAGCAATTATCCACCAAGGTCAAAGCAAAAAAACAAGCAAATGAACCGGAAGAAGAACTTTTCTACGACTAAATCAAACCAAAAGATGCATGGGCAACCATGCATCTTTTTTTGTTTTACATATTTTCGTTTGACTTTCGATAATTTGTACGATACTATGAAATTAATCGAAAACGATTTCGATTAAGAAAGTAGAGGATTATAATGAAACGAGTTATTTCTATGTTTATGGTTATATTAACCATGGCTATCTTAACAGCATGTGATGATACAACAACCCTTGAATGTGGGGAAGGAACGACGAACGAAAATGGGGTTTGTGTAGCGATTGAAGATGATACTGAAGAAACCGAAGATGCGGTTGTATGTACGAATGAAACGGGATTACATACCGTCCCTGGCGGGAGCCCATCAACCATTTCTGAGTGGTTGAACTGGAATTTTATTGGCGGACATTTAGTAACCGATCCGGATAATGCATGGATTATTGATTATGGTGCTGCGATCTTTAATGTTAAAACAACATCGTCCCGTCCATGGGAAGGATCATTCACCCAATCTGGAATGTTTTTAGAAGCGGGTTGTGAATATACCTTTGAGTTTACGTTACGTACTGAATCACCAAATATCAAACCCAATGTCATTGTCTTTGGTGAAAACACCAGTGGAACAAGTTTCTTTGAAGAAACGGTTGATTTGGACATCAATAGTACAACGTATTCATTTACCGTAGAACCAACTACTAGTGATTATGTATCAACCGGTGTCTATTTCGCAAATAGTCGCGGTGTTGTAATTATTGAAAACGTTCAGATTGAACGCAATCCAATCGGAACAACAGGAACCGAATAAGAAAGATGGTCTTTGCACCATCTTTTTTTTGAGTTCATTGGTGTAAATTTCTCGATTCTTGTACTATAATTAGAGTGGAGGTGCGAAGATGAAACGATATGTTTTAACGTTACAATCCATAACAAATAGTAAGGACTATTACACATTTCGATTTGATAAACCAAACGGTCTTTCATTTGAACCAGGACAATACGGTGTTTTTCTTCATGTGGATAAGGACATTGAAGGTCGACGGATGCGCGCATTTACCTTTGCTTCAGACCCAACGGACAAAGTTTTAGAAATTTCCACAATCATCGTTGATGAACCATCGGACTTTAAAGCAAAAATGAAAGCCTTACAACCAGGGGATACGATGACGGTTGATGGACCGATGGGACGGTTTACCTTAGATCCTGATGAAGAAGCTGTGTTTATTACAACTGGAATTGGAATTACTCCTGTTGCAAGCATTGCAACTGGTCGTATACCGAAACCGATGACGCTACATTATCATGAAGCAGAAGACAATCATTTGTACACAGACCGTTTTGATAACGAGCATCTGACAGTACATTTATATTCGTCATTACAGGAGATGACATCCGCGATTAAACATAATCACAACATACAGGCAATGTACTATATTTCAGGTCCAATGTCATTTGTTGGAAAGATAACCGAATTGTTACAAACCATTGGCATTGATAAAGACCATATGAAATCCGAACGATTTACCGGATATTAGGAGACACTATGAAAACCATTGATAACTACAAGATGATTACCACCAAAAAAGGTGACACGGGAACAACCAAAAACTACTCCAATGTGCGGATGGATAAGACGGATATCTTATTTGATACGTTAGGTCATATTGATGAATTGTCAAGCATGCTTGGGTTGGTCTTTCATTACAGTGAGTACAAAGACAAAATCCAAACGATTCAACTGGATTTACAACACATCAATTCGTTGCTCGCAACGAATCCGAGTGATTCACATTATGAGAATCTGATTGCGATTACAAGTGACGACATCGATCGAATCGAAGCCTGGGAACAACACCTATTAGATACCTGTGAGATCGAACGACGGTTTGTCCTACCGGGGAGTGAATCCTCAAAAGAGGGAGCTTATCTAGATGTGGCTCGTAGTATTTCACGACGCGTGGAACGGGCGTTATTGCAATTTGTCAAAGCGACGAAACGACAGGACTTATCTGATGTACTAGCCTACGCCAATCGATTAAGTGATTTATTGTTTATTATGGCACGCAGTGTTGATAAGAAAAAATAGCCTTGCGGCTATTTTTTTTGTACTTCATCAAGGTCTTCGAGGTTGATGAACATCTTGATGTATTCGACAGCGTTGCCGATGATGGAAGCAACAGCAATGAATAAGAAAATATATTTAAATAAAGTCGGGAGAAAATCAAGTTCGAATCCGTCGATAATAACGGAGTTGAAGACGTTGCTTGTTGCGAGGATGATAAATATAATTGCGCCATATACGGCAAGGATGAGTTCGAGGGTTTTGGTTGTCAGGTTTTTGCGCTGAGCGTATAAGTAATATATGTGAAGTAGTATTGTGGCAAACCAACCAACATTTAATAAGGGGACTAGTTTGTCGAAATTATTATTGAATAACGGACGAACTTGGCCATCGAAGTAGATACCGATTAAGCCAGGACGTAGGTTGATGATGTAGAGCATAGCCACAAGAATTAAGATGGTGAAGATCGATTCAAAATAGGACATCTTAAATACTTTTGCGGGTAATTTGGGAAGAAGTTCCGGTTTGAAGGTATGTTCTTCGATATCAAACTTAGGTTGTAGATAGCGTTCGATTAATGCGAAAATGATAAAGATCATCCCAATTGAAATCATTAGTGCATATAGTGCATTGGGAATCATATAGGCAAGATTTAATAAGAAGTCCATCGCCGAAAAGTCGGGTTCTTCCATGACAAATGCCAGGCTATCGGCAAACAATAGTACTAATGGTAATGTAATCGATACAATCTTCATCACAAGCATCATGATGGGTTCCATTTGCTTACTGATGATTGGTCCTCGTTCATTGTAGCGGGATGCGACGTCGCGTGGTTCGCCAAATTCAATAATAATGGAACGTAAGGCATCGTCTTTATCGGGGTTGTCGCTTTGATCGAGTTGATCCAGTAGTAAGGACCGAAGTTCATTGATTGTTTCTTCGCGTTCTTTTAACGGCAGATAGCGTTTGATTTGATATAAATAGCGTTCGAGTAAATCCATGGTTATTCCTCCTTCAGCAATCGTGATACGGTTTCATGATTGGTGTTATAAATAGTAGTTAGTTCATCTAAGATGTCATGGCCTAATTCGGAGAGTTGATAGTATTTCCGGGGACGGGGATCCATAACTTCCCAGGTGGATGTTAAGAGTTCGTATTTGTCGAGACGTCGTAATAAGGGATATAATGTATTTTGATCAATGCGTAAGCCTTTGTCGTTTAGCGATTCAACTAAACTATATCCATAGTGTTTTTGTTTTAACTGGGATAGGACTGCAAGAACCAATGTCCCTTTACGAAGTTCGGCATCTAGGTTTTTGAGTAGGTCGGTTTTATTCACTGGCATCACCTCATCTTCAGTATACTGTATGCCGTACAGTATTGTCAAGTGTAAAATATTATTTTCTGTGTTGTTACATAGTAACAAATTCTTTAATTTCTAATTGAAGGTATCAAAAACAAACCAAAAACGGTATAATGGTCGTATGGGTGGTGTTCCTATGAACTTTTTTGGCTACTTAAAACGCGATAAACTGATTCGGGAAACATTGATTTTCCTTGTTTTGTTATGGGTTTTAATCTCATTGATGTTTTGGTATGGGATTCGTTTATATAGTCAGATCAATTATAATAGCCAACAAGAAAGTACGTATGACATGTTGGAACATCATGCTGAAGATTTATACAATACGTCAATAAGTTTTCAGTCGTTTGTATTATCGTCGGAGAATATTACCCTTGAAGAGTTTCAACAGTATTGGTCGTACTTATCCTCGCATAATAGTGAAATTGATTATGTAACGTATGCCCCAGCTGGTGTGATTGAATATGCATCACCCGTCAACTATATGACAGAGTTTGAGGGTGTGGATTTGATTCAGTCGTTCTCAGTGAGTGAACGTGCCGATTTTGTCGAAGCACAATCGAATAGTGATATGTTTGTCATATTTGATGAGAATAACAACTATATGACGATTCATACACCGATTATGGATGAGGATGAATTTGTCGGATTGTTCAGTGTTCATTACAATCTCGATGAGTATCTTAATAAACTATATTTTACCAATGAAAAAAGCGATGTCCGACTTCTTCTTGAAGATCATGAGTTACTTTCAGGTACCGGGGACTTCCGTGAAGAATTAATGCTTCATGTACATGGACTTGATTTTACCCTAAGTACGAACTATACAAACGATCAGTATAGCATGTTACATCAGAGTTTAATCATTATAATGTCTGCTTCCTTTATGACATTTGGGGTTATCTTCTTCTTGGTCTTTAACAATCAAAAACGAATGAGTGAATACATGGCGTATATGGAGTATTCGGAAGCGTATAGTCTCACCACCGATTTGAAGAATCGGAATTCACTCGTAAAGGATTTTAATCATTTAGCCTCAACAACAGAGGGATTCTATTTTGCCTATGGCGTCTTTAACAATATCAAGTTCATCAATTATAAATATGGATACGTCATCGGTGAAGGCCTTGTCAAGGAAGCAATTCGGTTGATTAGCGGTGTTATTCGTGAAGGTACTGAGATGTATCATCTTGGTGGCGATGAATATGCCTTCTTGTTAAACAGTACAATGAAAGCAGAAGTAAGAAACATCTTACAACGGGTTCTTCGAGTCTTTGATCGCGATATTGTCATCAAGAAAATTCGAACGAATATATCGTTGTCCCTTGGTGTTGTTTATTATCCAACACAAGGACAAACGATGGAAGAATTGATTAAAAATGCCCACTTGGCCTTAAGCCAATCGAGTATTATCAATAGTAATAACTTTGCGTTCTTTGATAAGCGGACGATGTCCGACTTAATTGGAAATCAAGACTTTGATATCTTTGTCAGTAAACTACAGCTAACGAATTTTGATACCTATATGATGCCGATGTTAGATGTTACGACGAATAAGATTGTTGGCTTTGAATGTTTGAGTCGCGCGTTTAATGAGTTTAATGAGATGCTCGATACCGGGGCAATCGTCAACAGTTTGGAACGCAGTGGCCGTATTGAAGAGTTGGATGTTTATGTCTTCCAACGCGTCCTAACATATATGAAAGAACTGAACATTGTCGATCCCAAAAATGATTTATTCTTAAGTGTCAATGTATCCGCATTATCGTTTAACGATTCGTTTGTTCAACGTGTTATAAAATTATTTAAAGAGTCTAAACTAAATCATGGGACGATTGTATTAGAACTCACAGAAAGTTATAAAGTGGAAGATTATGACTATCTAATTCGTTTATTTAAACGGTTGGATCGCGCTGGAATTAAAACGGCAATTGATGATTTCGGTAGTGGGTATTCATCCATCAGTTATATTTCGAAGTTCCCGATTTATATGATAAAAGTCGATAAGGCCTACGTTCGAGATTATGAAATTAATGAGTTTAACCGTACCTTATTCCTTACGCTTCAAAGTATTGTGAAAGTCCTAGAATGTCGGATGGTCGCCGAAGGTGTTGACGATCCGGAGACTTTGGATTTCCTTCGCGAAAACGACGGTGAATGGTATCAAGGATTCCTATATTCCAAAGGCGTACCATTCGAAGAAGCAGTGAAAATGTATCTCGATTCCAAAACAAAAAAAATCAAGTAATAGAAAGAGGACAAAAATGAGTGATAAAATTGCGATTGTAGCGTGTTCCAATTCATGTTTAGACTATTTTGATTATGATTATGAGATTCCCATTTTCAGGTCTACCCTGCATTTAGGCGATGAGGATTATCTCGATTATGTTGATATATCAGCCGATGATTTTTACCAGCGTTTAGAACAAGATAAATCGATTTTCCCTAGTAGTAGTTACATGCCTTTAGGACAAATGATTGAGATTTATGAAGATCTTGTCAAAAAAGGATACAACAAAGCAATTGTGATTTCGATATCAGCGAAGATGTCAGGAATCTACAATGCAGCCCAAATGGCAGCGAACGAAGTCGAGGAACTGGATGTTACCGTATTTGATTCAAAAACGTTGGCTTATCCGCAAGCAAAAATGGCCTTAACAGCATCCAAGATGGCTGAAGAAGGACAAAGTGTCGAATCAATTATCAATGAGCTGGCGTACATCCGTGACAACAATCGAGTATACTTTGCCGTAAACACATTAACGTATCTGGTTAAGAATGGACGGTTATCGAATGCCAGTGGGTTTATTGGAAACACCCTAAAAATTAAACCGCTGTTGACGATTAGTCCCGATGGTGCAGTCGAAACCGTCGAAAAAATCCGTACGTTTAAAAAAGCAGTAGAAGCCGTATTGGATCGCTATTTTGACGAAACCGCAGGACATAATGTTGAACCATTTGTGATTCATGCGAATAATCCTGAGGTTCGGGATTACATCATTAATCGTTTACAAGAAGCTGATCCATCACTAAAAGATGTATTCTCGATGCCTCTTACAGCAGTTGTTGGTGCTCACGCGGGACCCAAGACGATTGGTCTAGGATACTACATAAAAAAATAGCCACAAGTTGTGGCTATTATTTTTTTTGAAAATAGTTATTGTGTTTTACACAGTAATATGATATTCTTTATTTGTGCAATACACAGTAAAGGAGGTATGTTGTGAATACACAATTCAAAAAAGGAATCATTGAACTTTGTGTTTTGAAGATTGTCAGTATGAAAGACATGTATGGCTTTGAAGTCATTGAGACGATATCAAAAGAGATTGAAGTAAATGAGAATACCATCTATCCAATCTTACGACGATTAACAAAACAAGGGTATTTTGAGACGTATAAGAAAGTAGTACAAGTTGGCGCTCCACGAAAGTACTATAAACTAACCGATACTGGAGCAAAGCAACTTGCGGAATACGAACAAGAATGGGGCGATTTTCTTGCCAGTGTGACACGAATATTAGGAGGTAGTATGGTATGAAAGATCAATATCTAAATCGCTTAAAAACTCTGTTAAGTGAGTACGTCATGGACGAACAGGAAATGGCGGACATCCTTCAAGATTACGATGAGATGTATGATAATTATAAAGACTATGGTATGCAGGATAACGAGATTGAAGACAAACTTGGTTCGCCAGAAAAAATCATTGGTGACTTAACCGACGGTTATATCAAAAAGGTGCAAATCAAAGAACAGAAACAAGAATCAAAACGGACAAAGATTATTGCGATTAGTCCATTTGTGGCCTTGGTACTATTTTTTGTTGGTGGATTTGGCTTTGGTTGGTGGGCGTATTCTTGGACCGCATTCTTATTAATTCCAATGGTCGCGATCATTAGTGAAATGGCGGGACAGGATAAACATGTATTTGTTGCACTAAGTCCGTTCATTGCATTGATTGGCTTTGGAATTCTAGGTTTTGGCTATGAGTTGTGGCATCCTGGATGGTTGATATTCTTAATTATTCCAGTGATTGCAATTACAACCGATGCCAAAGGTATGTCATTCCTAGAATATCTCACGGCGATTTCAACGTTTATCGCATTACCAATCTATTTCCTTTATTTTGGTCCCCAGGATATGTGGGTACCAGGATGGTTAATCTTCTTGATGATTCCGATTATTGGTGCGTTAAATGAAACCAATAAACTGCGAATGTTCATTTTAGAATTCTTAATTATTGGTGGCGCAGTAGCGTATGTCTATATCGGTGAAACCTATCAAGCATATGATTGGGCGCTATTAGCCTTTGTCCCAATTGCTGTCTACGGATTATTCTCAACAGAAAACAAATTCTTTGATATGCCCCGCGAGTACCGTCTATTGGTATTGGTTCTCGCCGCAGGTTATGTCGCTGCCGGATTAATTGGTAATCTCATCGATTATAATTTATGGGGATATGCATGGTTATTATTCTTGTTAATCCCAGTCTATGCAATTACAAAAGAAACAAATGGAAATGAACGGGCGATTGCGATTACCCCATTCATTGCGGTGTTTATCTTCTACAGCCTTGGTTATTTCTTTGGCTGGTGGGCCTTCTCATGGCTCGCATTCTTACTCATTCCAGTTGTCGCAATCTTAAAAGAGGCCTAGCCTCTTTTTATTTACAATTTCTTTGAAACGAACTACAATAATACTATAAAGGAGTGATCCATATGTATGAACGTCCCTCACGATTTTTCCTATCAGAGATCGGAGTTATTGCATTTGCCGTCATTAGTTTACTCTTTGGAAGTATCGCTGCGGGTGCCTCAATGGGGATTGGGTTAGCGATTGCTGTATTGATGATTATTGCATCCTTTTTGTTAATGATTTTTATGATTGTGCTCAGTTTTATCTTTATTGTTAAGCATATCAAAGATAAGGATAAAGACCAGTTTCC
This sequence comes from Candidatus Xianfuyuplasma coldseepsis, assembly GCF_014023125.1. Lineage (GTDB taxonomy): Bacteria > Bacillota_I > Bacilli_A > Izemoplasmatales > Izemoplasmataceae > Xianfuyuplasma > Xianfuyuplasma coldseepsis. Next base: position 421,714 of record NZ_CP048914.1, on the reverse strand, counting down.
ACTTGGCCATGCGTTTAACTTTATCTTCAGTCTTGGCGTCTTTATTGGAGCGGGATTCTTCTATCTCATTATCTTTATGGGTATCTGGGTAGTGCTCGCGCCCTTTTTTGGAGCGTAAAAAAAAGCCATCTTCGAATGGCTTTATTATTTACTTGTAAAAACTTGCGCGGAATAAATCGAGATAAACATCAATTTCTTCAACAAGACTATCGTAGTTTTCTGGTTTAAAGGTGAAGTTGTGTTTTACAACCCAGTCTTTACTGATACGATCAATTGTCCATTTAACAACTTCTAATGCATGATTAATATTAATTTTATCATTAAATAAGAAGTAATCAATGTTGCTAAATAGTTTGTCATATGAGTCTTTCGCTACTTGTTGTGAATATGCATTTGTTCGTTGTTGAATCTCTTCATCCTCAACAAAGACATGATTCTCAAATAGTTGAACAAACAATGGATGTTTGTTATAAGAATCAATCTTTTGCACAGTAGAAGCACTTAATCGATTTAATACATCACGATCGGCAAAGTTTACACCTTCATATAATTCTTTGGTAATCGTATCTACTGCATATTGATGTAAGTAAATATACAATTCCTTTTTACTAATAAAGTAGTGAAATAACAACCCTTTGGATACTTTGGCTTCCCGAACGATGGAGTTCGTCGATGCTTTTTTATATCCTTTCTCAGCAAACTCTGCTAACGCAGCTTCCAGAATTCGATTTTTACGAGCGTCATCGTGTTGTAAAAACTCACTCATATTATCACCCTTTCATTGGTCCTGAAATAAATGGTCAATACCATTATAATCGACATTTGACCACTTTGTCAAATAATTATGTAAATTAGTAAAGTTATCCACAATTTTGCCATAGTTATCCACATTATCCACACTATTTTTCGATATTTTGAAGGATTATTACTTGTTTTCGAATTAAATACATAAAAAAAAAGGAGATGAGACTCCTTTTTTTATTTGGTAGAATGTTTTAATATTGAGGAAATATGAAGCGAATTATAGTACTTATTAATATACATAATAAAGATACCAAAGAGCATACATAAGATGGTAAAGCCAACAATAATATTTACTACAGTGATCTCTACAATTAATTTAAAACCAATACTATCCATCAGCATCGTCAGTAGGTAATTAATCATCCAATCGGTAATCGGAATCGAGATGATATAAAAGAGAACTAAGAGAATAAATAACGGGACTAAGTACTTTATATGCAGCTCGTTATTGGAATAACCAATCGAGCGTAATATGGCGATATCTAGCCGATGAGATGTAAAGTAATTAATCATCACAAGACTGAAAATGAAGATGCTTAGTATCACGCTTAAGACCACTAAATAGTTGATGATCAGGCTAGAAACATTGAGGATTGCCGAAAATTCTTCTAAAGAATTATTGTAATCAATTCGAGATAAAACACGTGGTGAATCGTAGTTATAATCCGTTGTATAAAGACCATTATAGTAGGTATCATCCAGTGAAAAGTAGCTATTTAGTTTTGTCTGAGACGTATAGAAATTGTTTTCTAATAGTTCATTGGATACCCCGACAACGGTCTCTTCGACCTCGACTTCACCAATGGTATATGTAATGGTATCACCGATATCTAGACCAAGTGACGTATGTAAGAAATCAGAGATTACAACACCTTCATTTACGAGCTGATTACTGGAAATTTCATCATTTATTAACCGTTTTAATGTAGTAGTAGGTGAAATACCATAAACAATCGTTGACTGAACCGTTTTGAGCGTTCGAGAATTGACCTGTATGATTTTTGCAGGGGATTTTGTATAGGTCTCGTAGGTATCAAAATGGTCGGTATTGGTCATATTTTGTAACGAAATCATTTCTGCATAATGATTTCCCTTTTTTGTGTAATCAATAAAGGAATTAAACATTGAGTTTCCATTTAGACCAAACCCAATGAGAACGGAAACGATGAAAATTAGGGAAGCGGTAAAGAGTAGGGTTTTGGTTGTGACAAATTTATGAAGTCGAATCCATGGTGCTTTAAATACATGAAGTTTATCGCGTAGGCTTACGCGAATAAATAAATAATTCATAAGGATGATTGCAAGGAGCGGTAGAATACCAGCAATCACAAATAAATCGATATCAAACTGAAATCCTGCTTTGGGATATAAGTACCGTGCACTGTATAAATCAAAGAACTGATTGGATACCAATAATCCAATGAGGTATCCAATCATCCCAAACAGTCCAATGAAGAATGGTTGTGTTAATAAGGCTAGAGATAATTCCTTATCACTATAACCAATCGCATGTAAGGTTTTGATGTCTGCTTTGTTTTGATCGATATACTTTTTCATAAATAGGAGAAGCAGTAACACAATCAACGTTGTAAACACCGGTAAGAAGGCATTGATAAATGCATTCGCATTGGTAATCTCTGTTTGTAGGGCAATGATTCTAAAATTGATGTCGGCTGGCATTAAGAAATAAATCATCTGCATTCCTTTACCAAGCATGCTGTAATCGTTGGATTGGATCGAGGAATATCCATAATCTGGAAGAATCTGATCCAAATCTCCGATTACCAAATACTTATTAAAGATGTATTCGTTTAAATCACGAATCGTTTCTTTGGTACCTAGAACTAATGTTTGATATTCCGGCTCGTAGGTAACGGTTGTAAGACTGAAGATCGGAAACAGAAATTCTGGTTTATAGAATGTACCAACAATCGTGAAAGCTTTTCCATCAATGATGTATTCATCGCCGATGGATAGATCATTGAGTTCTGCGAACTCGGGAAAGATCGCAATCTCATTGTGATCTTCAGGTATTCTTCCCGACACGATATACGGGACATTGATGTCTTCTGTGACACTCACAAACTTATAGTTGTATTCGCCCTCGATGATATCAACGACGAAGCTTTTTTCAATGGTTAAGTTGTATTCTGACGCAAACTCATCGGCGTACGAATCGACAATCGATTCATATAATAGCGGATTATCATTGATTGCATCGTTGATAATCGTATTGAGATGATTGACATGAACGGGATCATCTACAAAGCTGATATCGTAGAGACAATCATTATATATGTCCAACTGATCACATAGTTCTAAGGTGGCACTTCCAGGTAATACGTTCACATCGAGTGCACCCATACTAAAATAGAAGTCTTCAAGTTGTTGGACTTCGAGATAGTCATCGACATTCGCGTCCAAACGTCTGATCGACGATTTGACGGCGGTAAATGTCATCGCAATCACCAACACTAGAAGGCTTAAACTAATGAAATTAAGCTTGTTTTGTCGTATTTTTTGAAGTTGATCTTTGAACAGCCATTTCATGGTATCACCTTGCCTTCATTATATCCTAAATGCCGATTTGTGAAAATAATAACTGACAAATCACGTGTTTTTGTCTCAAATATTGGAAAAATTCACAAAATATACATAAAGAAGGTGTACAATAAAGATGTAGTAAAATGAGGAGAAAGAGGTGTAATTATTTTGAAGAAAGTATTATTGCTTATGGTAACTGTACTGTTTTCGATCGGTCTTGCCGGGTGTGATTTATTCGGTGGCGGTGGCGATACAGACACAGTACCAGGACTTACATTAGTAGGTGATGCAACAATCGAACTTGCTGTCGGAGACACCTATACAGAACTAGGTGCTTTAGCAATCGATGTCGAAGATGGAGACATCTCCGATGATATCGTTATCGATAGTTCTGCGGTAAATACCAATCAAGCAGGAACGTATACGGTAACGTACAACGTAACCGATAGTGACGGGAATGCAGCAGCTCAGGTAACACGTGAAGTCGTTGTTACAGCTGTCAATGCAAACCAAGCACCAACGATTACCTTAACGGGTGATGCTACTATTTATTTAGAAATCGGAGACACCTATATTGAATATGGAGCAACCGCAACCGATCCAGAAGATGGAACGTTAACGGTTGTTATTGATGCGAGTGCTGTTAATACGCAAGCAGAAGGTACATATGTTGTCACATACAATGTACAAGATAATGATGGCTTAGCAGCGACTCAAGTAACACGGGCTGTTGTGGTTACTGCAGTAGGTGCAGATTTGCCACCAACCATTGCCTTGGTTGGTGATGCAGCAATAACATTAGTCTTTGGTGCAGCGTACAACGAACCTGGTGTTACTGCAACGGATGCCGAAGATGGTACTGCGATTATCGATAGTTTAGTTGTTGACGGAAGTGTTAATAGCTATGAAGCTGGTACCTATGTACTTACGTATACGGTTACGGATAGTAACGGTAGCCAAGCACAAGTAACAAGAACGGTAACCGTCTTACCAAATACCAATGTTGATATGGCCCAATTTATTGTTGACAACTGGGATGGAAGTATGCAATTCCTTGGTCTTGTTGTCCAAAATATGGCCTTAGAAGATGGTATGAAAATGCAAATGGAAGTCGACTTTGAAGTTACCGAAGATATCGACGAAGTCCATTATGTCAATGCCTTGATGTCGGATACCTTCGTCTTTGATGAACTCAATGGCGATACGATTCAACGTCAAATTACCTTAGACATTGATGGTGAAGTTCAAACGTCATTTACAATCATCTTTAAAGAAGTCGAAACCGGTGTTCACATTTACGTCGAATATCGTCCATTATTAGAAACGATTGCGATGGAACTCCCCGAAGCAACGGAAATTGCGGGATGGGTAGGATTGGACGATCAATGGATGTTATTTAAAGCCGATGATTCCTTAAGCAATGTTGTGGAATTTGCTGTTGTTAAAGATATGCTTGTCAGCATGCTCTTTAGCGAAGTTGGTGAATTGTTCTTCTATCAAATTCAAGAAGACGAACTGGAACCAATGATTGGCTTTGATCTGAATCAATACGGTGTTGACATTGGCCAATTCATTGATTTCTTAATTGCCGATCAATACGAAGATGCACGGATATTGTTGGAGAACATTGATGTCGAAGGTATTATTACCAATGCCGACTATCTCTATGTGTCACCAATGATCCATCAGTTCTTAAGTCAATATGATGCCGACTTAACAACCGCTGGCTTTGATACCACTAAACTCGATATGTTACTAACATCACACTTTGATGAAGTGAGTGAAGAGTTTGTTTACGATGCACCATTTGATGGAATGCATGGTACTCAGGCATTCTTCGAAAGCTTAACGGAAACTGAGTTGGACACATTGGTTGAAGTGGCGATTAAACCATTTATCGAACAAATGATTTATCAAATGATTAATGACGAATGGAATCCTAGTTGGCTCGAACAAGATTTCCGATCCATTCTTGAAGGAAACCAAGAGTTCTTAGCGGAAAACTGGCCAGAAGCCAGTGATCCATTTATCATTGCCGATGAGCTAATACTTCTCGATGATATTGGTGCTGTTAATTATTGGTATCAATTATCTTGGGATGAACAAGGTGTTATTTACTGGGCACTCGATATGAATCGTCATGGTTGGAGTGTCTGGGACTTAGAAGACATGTGGCATAACCAAGATTGGTATCGAGACATGCTCGTTCGCTATAGTGAAAACTATGATTATTATGCCTTAGAACAAGCCATTACCGATATGATTGTGAACAGTGAAACGTACCTATGGGATACATACTTCATTAACGCATATAGCTGGACGGATGCCATCCAATATGAAAGCCGAAACTTCTTACTATGGTATCACAACTTACCATGGGAAGAACAAGAAGCCTTCCAAGCGATAGCGAATCTTCCTGATAGTGATCCATGGCGCTGGGCCTTTGATCAAATGAATCATATGCTTCAAGACCCATGGCAATACAGTTGGTACTTCACCGATGGTGGTATGGTTGTTCATGAACAATGGATTACCGATACCTTTATTGAATTACTAAATAACCATTCAACCTATCTATGGGATGAATATGGACTTGATACAACACAGTTAATTGATGAAATCAATATGATGGGTGGTATCGAATGGTACTTATGGTACATTGATGGTTATACGATGGAAGCACTTCATGAAATTGCCAGCTTCCCAGAATCCGATCCATGGCGCTGGGCTGTCGACAATATGGAAGAAGTCTATGATCGTGAATGGGACTTCTGGTGGGAATTTGGTCGTCCAACCGAACGGTGGGAGATTGAAGGACTACAATATGAAATGATTCAACTCTTATGGTACCGCGAAACTGAACTATGGGATAACTATAGTATTGATGCGGGTGTATGGGTGAACAATATTGAAAATGCTGGTCTATTTGAATGGTGGAACAGTTTAACCGAAACCGATAAACAAAACTTAGATGCCGCATCCATGATGTCTGAGCCATACGAATGGCGCTGGGCTTTTGAAACCCTGATGATGTGGGATCAAAATCCAGATCAATACGGATGGTGTTACGGTCATTGGGATCACTGTGTTGAAGAGCAATGGTTGAATGAAGATCTCGTTGCGTTGATTCAATCCAATGAACAATGGTTAACCGATGAGTTTGGATTTGATGTACCAACAGTACTCAATGACATTAACATGTACGGTGCTCGTCAATGGTATTTCAATGCTAACGATAACGTCCGTGATGCACTACGTGAAGTTGCCGAATCCGGTGATTGGGCGTATGATGTACTCTGGAAAATCGAAGATCTGTACTGGAGTGTTATGAATGTGGAAGACTTCTTAACGACACATCAAGTTGCACTCGATGGGTTAGGATTTGATACCGCAGCGAAAATTAGCTCCTTACAAATGAATGGTCTGCAATACTTCGTTGAATATGATTTAAGTCCTGCGGATATTGAAATCTTAGCCGATTACTATGTCTATCCAAAATTAGAAGGATTGATTGATGCAATTAACGTTGGTGAAGTCCCTGAATTTATTCTCGATACAATCTTCGCCGATCCACATGTAGAAGCATGGCTCCAATACATCATTGTCAATGGATACGAAGATCAAGTACCATTTGACCCAGCACTGATAGCGCAAAGCTGGATGGCGATTGATTTTGATGCCCTTCTTGTGGAACTTGAAACCTTTGATTTTGAAGCTCTTGGACTAGCCATTTACGATGGTGAAGTCGCCTTTAACATCTATGCGCAAGGTCTTGGAACAACCGCACCAAACATGGGCTTATTCCTTGAAGTATTTGGTCCTGGTGTTGGTATGTTAGAAGAGTATATGGTAATTGTCGATGATATTCAATACGCCTATGACAATCTCAGTTTATTTGAACCATACTTTAGTTTGGATTACTGGATGAACCAAAGCAACATGGATGTAACGATGGCCGTTACCCCAGAAGATTACGTTGAAATGGAAATGACAATGGGTACGGTTATGTACATTACCGTTGTTGAAGACATTATGGCCACGATCAATCAATACATGCAAGGATTCCAAGTCGTTCCATTCCCATATGATACAAATTGGGCATGTGTCGATCCAATGGATTACGAATGTCAAGATATTGATCAAGCAGATATCAACGCCCTCTTAGCACAACTTGGTGACATGTCAATGTTCTTCCGGATGGATCCTCTTGATCCATCATGGATCCAAGCGGAAATGGATATGGCCGACTTTATGGATGTTATCGTCCAACAAGGCAATGCATGGATGGATGATGATCCATACTATACACCACATCCTGATAATAATATTATTACTGGTGTCAACGTGGCGAATGTAACCGTCACCATCTTCGAAGATGGAACGATTACCTTGCCAGCCACAGAAGATACCGATGTCTTAAATGATTTAGCCGAAGACTTTGGAAAATTCGCAGTTGGAATGTTCGCTCGTGATATCATGCGTGAAGTCGAATGGATCTTCGAACGCGACCCGAACGCACTTGATGATTTCTTATTACAAACAGAATATACATTACGCGACTTACAAGATTTCTATGGTGTGCCAATGTCCGACGCGTTTGATAAAGATTTATCTGTGGTTACATATACCTACACTGCAGGTGTGGATGTGATACCACAATTAAGTATTACCTTGTACTGGGTCGATGGTACCGAAGCACTAAACGGACCAATTAGCTTAGCCGACATGAACGCACTCTTTGATGAGTATGGTGATTTCTTAGGAGGAGCCGCTTATCAAACGATGGTTGGATTTGTTAACGATACCAACTTCCACCTCACCAAAACAATCATGATGTTCTTAATGCAAGAAAACAGACATGAAGACGAATACAAAGACGGTGGAATGTACGAGTATAATTAAAAATAGGAAAGCAATATATTTTGCATAAAAGCAGGGATTGTGTTATAGTAAAGGTGCGACATAGTCGCAACTTATCCCTTACATAGCATGGTGAATATTTATTATTCACACATCCCCTTCCTTGAACCGCCGAGAGGCGGTTCTTTCCTATTTTTAGGGACATTTAAACGGCTTCTTAAAGCCGTTTTTTTATTTTTTCAAGATTTTTTATGCAAGGGTATTGACAAATCGAAAAACATGTCCTATAATATAATTGCTAGCACTCAACAAGAGAGAGTGCCAATAATACAAATCAAGGAGGAATTAGAATGTATCGCATTACACCTTACCGTAGAAACAACCCTAGTACGAGAGACGTCTTTGACTTGTTTGATGATTTCTTCAACGATCGGAAAACAGCCTATGTCCGGGACTTCAAAATTGACGTAAAAGATGAAAAAGACAAATATATTGTAGAAGCTGAAGTTCCTGGCTTAACGAAAAAAGATTTAAACATCAAGTATGAAAACGATCGTTTAACAATCTCCATCAACAAAGAAGATGAAAAAGAAGAAACCGAAGACAACTACATGCACAAAGAACGCTATTCGTTCCGCAGTGAACGTAGTATTTACTTAGAAGACGTCGATCCGAAAAAATTAAGTGCCAAAATGGACAATGGTATCTTAACGATCGAGTTGATGAAACTCGAACACAAAATCTCATCTTACATGATTGACATTAAGTAAGAATAAGTCCCGATGAAATCGGGGCTTTTTCTTTTTTCTATTTTTTGTTATAATAATGTCACGTTAGATTGGAGTGAGTGTTATGACACGCCGTATGTATATTATAGGTGGGATTGTTGTGGTGACGATTATTACCGCTTTGACATTGATTTTACTCAATATTTTTGCGAGTGATGAACCAACGGAAGAAGCGATTAACTTCTGTGAAGCCTATCCGGAAACCTTATTCTGTGAAGATGATACTGCAACACCGATGGAAATTGCGGTTGATCTGTTTACGATTGTTAAAGATGGTTACAGTGCGGGATATGAAGAAGTCTTTTGTGAAAAGTTCTTTTATGGCAACTTAGAAACTTATTGTGAAGAACAACCCACGATTCTTTTCCCAAATGATGTCATTTCCTTAAATGAGTATATCCAAATCCGGGAAATTGAACCAAACATCTTTGATATCCGGACGAAATACATTAATGATACCAGAGCCTACACCTTCCGTCTGGCGTTAAATGATTCTGCTGGAGTATACAATATCAGTGGAATCAGTTATACCGAATGGGAACCATCACCGGATTTAACATTAACCGATGAAGACGTTCATGAGTTTATGCTGGAGATGTTAGACGACAGCGTGGACCCTGGTACCTTCTTCTGTGATGATTATTTTGCCTATGAAGCGAATGTCACTTGTCGCAACGCGACGACACTGATCAATCATCCCGACTATCAGTTCAACTACATCGTCGAAGCCGCCGGACTAAATACCTTTAATTACACCGTAAGTGATGAAGAAGAAACCGATACCGTCACCTACCACATTGTCTTTGAAGAATTTAATGAGACACTCTATATCACTCGTTTTTCAACAAATTAAACCGAACAGCGAACTATTCGCTGTTTTTTTTTGCGAAATTATTCCATCAACATGGTATATATCTAAGAAGGGGTCGTATATGACCTTTCTTGTTTTGACGAACAATAGTACAATCAAGTTGTAATATGAATTGACACAAGGACATTACTTGTCTATAATAATCACTGTTCGTCAAAACCGCATCATCTTGAAACAATGCCAAACTAGGAGTGATCCTAGGACGGAAAACTATAGGGTCTCACACGAGATAGCCAGCTGCCAAGAACATCCATAGGTATGACAACCTAGGGAGTGCAGCGTTTTGATTTTTTATTGCCTACAAAGAATTCCAACAAATGCAACTTAATACTTGTTATATGTATGTAGAGTGTCGATACACACTATTTTCACATCTGTATGATATACTACATTTGTAAGGGAATCAGGGGCGAAGGAGGTAGCAAGATATGAACCATACAAAAAAAGAATACTACAAGCAACGAGTGGAAGAATCAACTGCGGATTTATATGAAACCGTGACGAACTATGAACGAATGATGATTGCCAAAGCAATCGATATATCGCTCTTCTTAAGTGGCTTGTTTATTATATCGTGGCTTCTCATTGTTAGTCACTGGTTACCCAATTTATTAATTGGTGCAGCAATCGTTGTTTATATTGGATTCTATGTATTATTAAGAGGATTACTACACGGATCAACGGTCGGGTACCTCATCATGAATATTCGCTTTGTGAATGTCAAAACAAAGAAACGAGTGACATTAAAAGAATATTTCCAATACATCCGTAAATCTACTCGTTTAGAAGTACGCTATTCTCAAATCTTTAAATACTATTTACTATATGATGATCGATATGTACAAAATGAACCAATGAAGAAATACGGCATGATTGTCGTCGATACTAAGAAGTACAAACGGTTCTATAACGACTATCAAAACAATATTGCACAGCTACAAAAGTTACAACACGCATAAAAACAAACGGACGCAAATTGCGTCCGTTTTTTAGAACTCATTTTAAACAATGAAAACGTTACAAATTCACAAGTTTTTCATGTTGAAACATGAATTGTATGCTATAATGAAATGTGCTAATATATTTATATAATATATTGTTATACAACATATCTTTTTTAGAGGGAAGGAAGATATGTTTACTAAAACCGGAGGAAAGAGTATGAATCCAGAAGTAAATCCAGAAGTGGAAATTGATTTGGTAAGTTTGTTTAGAGTACTACTAAGAAAATGGTGGTTAATAGCTGCCATCACAGCAGTAGGTTTAGCTATTACAGGGGCGTATGCCTATGTAATGTTAGATGATGTATATACGGCAGAATCCAGTATGATTGTCCAAGTGACAAACACGAGTGATTCCGATTATACAAACCTATTAACAGGACAAAGACTTGTTGATACATATAGTGAAATTGCCAAGAGTAATCGTGTATTAACGGAACTTGCTGATAACTTAGATTTAGATTATACTGCAAGTCAATTACGAAATATGATTACCGTTAATGCGGTGAATGATACATTGATTATTGAACTGAGTGTTGAAATGGAAGATCCAGCATTGGCAAAAGATATTGCCAATGAAGTGGTTGCTATTGTTCAACAATTATCAACCGAATTTGAAGGGTTGGATAATGTAGAAGTTTTAGATGTAGCCGCCACACCTGAAAACCCAAGTGGACCAAATCGTGTCCTATACATGGCTGTAGGAATCTTACTTGGGGGAATGATTGGTGTTGGGATTGTCCTTGGTATGGAATACTTAGACAAAGATATTAAAAAAGCCAAAGATATCGAACAGTATCTCGATTTACGAGTACTCGGAACAATCCCATTTTATGAAATGGATGAGGAGGTCGCATAATGGCTCAATATAATATTATCTCAGAATACGATCCTCATAGTTCCGTTACTGAGCAATATCGTAAATTACGAACCAATATTGATTACTCAAATCTAGATAAAGAAATAAAAGTTATTAATCTTACAAGTACTTATCCTGGTGAAGGTAAAACTGTAACAACATTAAACTTAGCTACTGTCTATTCACAAACCAAACAAAAAACACTATTAATCGACTTAGATCTCCGGAAACCAAAAATGCACCGTGCGTTTCAATTACCCAATAAAGGTGGCGTAAGTGGATATGTTTTAAATGAACATCCAATTCAAGACGAAATCCAAACGATCCACGATCATTTGGATATCTTAGTTGCAGGTGAAAAAGTACCATTCCCTGCAGAGGTGTTAGTATCGAATAAAATTAAAAAAATGTTTGAAGAATTGCGAGGAATGTATGATCGTATCATCATCGACTGTCCACCAATGACAGCTGTTGCCGATGCGACAATTATCTCCAATTATTGTGATGCCACCATGTTTGTGATCGCATCACGCCATACCAATCGTGATGTCGCTAAAGGGTGTATTAAAGACCTAAAAGAAAATGGTGGAAACATCATTGGTGCTGTATTAACACGTGTTCAACGTCGTGATCAGTACTATGGTATGGAGTATTACTATTATTACGGAAATGAATAACTAAAAAATAAGCCGTTTCTTTCGACACGGCTTATTCTTATATTCTCAAATCATATATTCAAGTGGGGTGAATACCATGATTGATATGCATAATCACATCTTATTTGGTGTTGATGATGGATGTAAAACAATTGATGAATCCATCGAAATGATTCAAAAAGCTGTATCTGTCGGCGTGACAGATATGATTTTGACACCACACTACGCACCAATGCGAGGATATGTTGCTTCAAATGACGAAATAAACAAAAACTTCACCGAGTTACAAAACAAAGTACAAGGACTAAATATACCTATTAATCTATTTCTCGGTAGAGAAATTGATGAAGTAAAAGATTTAGAACAGTTATTAAACTCTGGAGAGGTCAAAACTCTCAATAATACCAAGTATGTATTATTAGATTTTGGTATGAAAAAAGCAGATGTAGACGAATACATATATGAGATGATTATCGCTGGATATAAGCCAATCATTGCACATCCTGAAAGATATAATTATATTACTGACTTTACAGCCTTGAAGGAGTTTAGAAAAACAGGAGCATTATTGCAAATCAATGCCTCGTCTTATTTCCGCCCGAAAAATAAACAAACAAAGAAACTTATCCAATACATTGTTAAGAATGGAATTGTTGATCTGATTGGTAGTGATTGTCATAGAAACCCTAAAAATTATGATGATTTCTCGAACTTAGTTAAGATATTGAGAAAAAAGGGAATAGAGTTGGACTTGAATTATAGTAATGATTTAGTGGAATCAATCAAATTGTGAGGAAATATATAAATGTCAAATTTTAGTGTATTAATGTCTGTTTATACAAAAGAAAATCCAGAATATCTAAAAAAATCAATAGAGTCAATTTTGAATCAAACTATAAAACCAAGCCAAATTGTAATCATCAAAGATGGACCTTTAAAAGAAGAACTAAATCAGGTGATTGATGAATATGTATACTTGCCTCAGTTAGTAGTCCATCAACTTGAACAGAATGTGGGTTTGGGTGTTGCATTGAATGTCGGATTGAATTTATGCAGCAACGAAATTGTTGCAAGAATGGATAGTGATGATGAGTCACTTAAAAATAGGTTTGAAATGCAATTGGCTTATCTTGAAAATGATAAAGATTGCAGAATATGTGGTACAAATGTTATTGAGGAATATATTGACTATGATATAAGTAACAGAATCAAGAAAGTTCCCAAAAAACATGAAGACATTTTAAAGTATATAAAATATAGGAATCCAATAAATCATCCTACCGTAATGTTTTATAAATCTGACGTCATTGAAGTTGGTAGTTATCTAAAATATCCTTTTTTTGAAGACTATTTTTTGTGGGCTAGGATGATGGTTGCAAATTTTAAGTTCCACAATATCCAAACACCATTAGTTAAAATGAGAGTTTCTTTATATTCTTATTCTCGTAGAGGCGGATACAAGTATTTTATTCAATCTGTTAAGCTTAACAAATATATGCTGAATAATAAATTGCTAAATTTATTTTCATTTCTAATTTCACTATTTATAAGTCTAGTTACTAGAGTAGTATTTACTTCTAGAATTAGAAGAATGATTTACATTAAAGCATTGAGGAAACCACATAATGCTTAGTAAAACAAGAAAACAAAGTTTTGCTAGTGATTCGTTCTTTTACCTTTTATCAAGCATATATTCTTCATTACTTTCATTTCTGTTTTTGCCCTTTTTCACAAGGGTGCTCACAATAGAACAATATGGCCTATATTCAATATTTTTAACTGTGGTTAATATATCATCAATAATATTTAATTTTGGAACAAGTAGTTCAATAAATAGATTTTATGTTGAAAAGAGGAATGAAATCTTTATCTATTTGTCAAACGTTTTATTTATAATAACAGTATTGTCATTAGTCATGATAATTATTTCAAGTTTTTTCTTTTCACAACTATCTATTCTGTTGAACATATCTTCTAGAATATTAATTATTGCTCTAATGGTTGGTATGTTCACAGCATTTGAACAACAATTCCTGTCATATTTGCAAGCTCTTAGATTAAGTAAGAAGTTCTTAATTGTAATTATTATTAGAACAACATGCATTTATCTCATCAGCTTGATTGGATTAATTGGCTTCTCTGAGAATATGTTTGAATTCATGATTGCATCAAGATTATTGCCGATGGTTATCATATTCACAGTGATCGTTGTGATTCTGTTAATGAACAATAAAAAGATATCTATTAGGATTGAATATATAAAGTATGCATTAATTTTTGGTGCACCCTTAATCTTGCACAATGTTTCTGGTTTCATTTTGTCTTCAATAGATAAAGTGATTATAAACTCTATTGATACTTCGGTATCAACCGGTTTATATTCTTTTGCATATACAATAGGATCAGTAATGAGCTTAGTTGTTATCGCTCTAAACAGAGCTTGGGTGCCAATATTTTATCATTCATTAGAACATGATGATGATAATATACTAAATGAGTTTAATAAATACATTGTTTTAATTGAAATAATTACAATTGGATTGCTATTATTCTCTACTGAATTTGTCTTTTTAATGTCTGGTCAGGCAGCTTATCGAGATACTCAAAGTATTGTTAGAATTGTTATTGTTAGCTATTTTGTTGTATTTCTATACACAATTTATGCAAATTATAGCTTCTATTTTAAGAAAACTTTATTAATTTCTTGTTTTACTCTATTAGCTGGTATTGTGAATATTTTTCTGAACTTAGTATTAATTCCACTATATGGCTATCAAATTGCTGCGAGTACTACTCTTATATCGTTCTTATTACTTTTTACACTACATTATTTCTACGTTAATCTAATAATCAAACCTAATATTTTAATACGACTACAACAGCTTATTAGACCAATGGTTATAGTAGTTCTTGCAAATATATTTATGGAATATTTTATTATTGATAAATGGGTGTTAAATTTTCTAACTAGGGTAGTATTAATGCTTATTGTTATTATAACTAACTTTTCAACACTTAAGAAATTTCTAGATTAGGAGGTTAAAGGATCATGCTTAAACCAAAAATTAAGAAAATTATTAGAATATTTAGGACGTTAAAAGTTCAAAAAAACATTGGTATGTCCAAAGGAAGAATATATATTGGAGGGAAAACAAAGCTAACTAAAAACACTTTTTTAGGTACAAACTGTAACTTCAATGGAATGAAAATAATAGGAAATGGTAAAGTAATTATTGGTGATAATTTTCACTCTGGTAGTGAATGTCAGATTATTACTGATGTACATAATTATGAAGGTGTAGCAATACCCTATGATGATACTTACATTGTAAAAGATGTAAAGATAAATGATAATGTATGGATAGGTAATCGAGTTTTAATTTTAGGTGGTGTAACAATAGGAGAGGGGGCAATTATTCAAGCTGGATCAGTTGTTGTAAATGATATTCCTGCTTATGCAATTGCCGGTGGTCATCCATGTAAGCAATTTTCTTCAAGGAATGCTGAACATTATGAAGAGATGAAAAGTAAAGGACGTTTCCATTAATGTTTGAATTGTTACAGTTGAAATTTACATCTCGACATATGATTTACTTCATAGTGTGTCTTCCTTTAATATTAATCCTATTTCTATTAATGCCATCAATGAATATTTATTATTATTTGTACTTTGTTTCGATTTTATTTTTACAAATGTATATTTCAATCAACATTCTGTCAACTAAAGAGATCGAATCTAGTTCTTTAAGGCTTAACTACTTTGCTTTGCTCAATGTTCTATTTATGCAGATATACTACTATATTATACCTTTTTATGATGTTTTAAGTCGTGAGAGTAATTATTTATTATTCCTTTTTCAATTACCTTTTATTGTTCTGTTATTGATAGTGAATTCAAAATACATGTTTAAATCATTGGGCATTGTTCTAATGATTATTGTATCATTTTTCACGGTGTTTTCTATAGATTATCCTGTGATAAGTTTACTTTATTGGACTAGTTCTTTTCTGGGTGCAATTATGCTTTTTACAGGATTATCATCGAATAATGGTAGAAGCAATAAATACTTATTGGAAATTGTAGTAATTGTCGTTTTTGTTTACTGCTCATACTTTTTAATTAATTTTGTATCTGAAATTGTAATAAACGGTTTTGAAAGTGCGTTGGTTGCTAGAGGAAGTGCAGCTGGTATTTTGGGAACAAACTCATTAATTGGAACGATCCTTTTGTCGGCTGGTTTGTTTGAAATATATTTTTCAAAATATAAATTTTCAAGATTTATTTACATACCAGTAATAATAATTATTTTTGTTGTTTCCTCCTCAAGAGTAGGTGTTTTCTTATATTTGGTTTTTCTCATTTATTCATTAGTGTTTCTACAAAAAAGAAAAAAAACTAGCTTACTTTCATTGTTGTTTCTCACAATTTTGATTATGTTAATGAATCATTTAGGTTTATTTAATTATTTAATTTATCGCCTTGAAGTTACATTTGACAACTCTTTTAGCTTATCTAATATACTTGGAGAGAGGTATTTTATAATTGACGGTGCCTATAAAATATTTCTTAATAATCCCTTTGGAATTGGTTTTTCAGCAGAGAAGTTTAATATTCTATTACACCAATATTATCCTAACTTACCATATTTCTTTGAACCAAACCATTCTATGACACTTTTTGATTTTGTGTATGGAGGCATTTTATTTGGTGTAACTGTATTGACACTATCAATTATATTGATTGTTCGTTTTTTAAGAACTAAGTCAAAATACGTGAAAATTATAACATTTAGTTTCATTTTATACTTTCTTTATGGAAACATAAATGGCACATCATTATATAGTCTGAATAATGGACAAAATCACAGATTATATCTTTTTTCTGTTCTGTTCATAATCTTAAGCCATAAAATATCTAAGCATGTTGGGAGAATTGAAAATGAGAGTGGAAGATAAGTATAGTTGGTTATTATTAGTAGAGAAAGAACTAGATTTATTTGATTGTAAAATTAGAGATATTTATGTTTGGGAATTAATCAGATCAGAAATTTATCTTGCATTGCTTGAGAGAGAACAACTAAGAACCGAGGTGAAACACTCTCAAAGACTAAAGAATTTATATTTTGAGATAAAATACTATAACAGATTGTTTTACTTCACTAGAAGAAAAAATGTAGAGCATATAATAATTGAGCATAGCCAATATAAAAGTGTAAACAATAATAATATAGATATTTTCACTAATTCATTTATTAATTCAAGTTATCAATTCACACAAAATACCCTAATATTATCAACTTCAAAGGAAAGAACTGTAAAAGATGAAGACATCATTTATCTAGGGATATATAATGATTTTTTTACTGGTTTTAACTACTTGAAGAATAAGTATCTTTTTAGAATGAATATACCAATTAAAATGCTAAGTTTTAAGCAGCTAGTTGATGAAACTTACGGAATAAAACTGGATATTAAATCAATTATTCTACGTTCAATCTCATCTTTTGAGTACAAATACAAAACATATAGAAAAATTTTGAACAAACTTAATCCCAAAAGTATAGTGCTGACTGTAGCTTATTCTTATAAGCATTTAATTCATGCTGCAAGGTCATTGGGTATCACTGTAAATGAGTTACAACATGGTATTATTGATGATTTCACTATTGAATATGCATTGCCTAATTCAGCTAAATATATTCCTGATAACCTATATTTTTACGGTAACTACTGGAAAAAATCGATTACATACAAACCTTATAAATATAAAGCAAAGCTATATAGGATCAACTATATTCATAAGTTCGATGGTATTATTACTCAAGAAAAAAAAATGCAAAATAGAGTATTGGTAATATCACAATGGACAATTCACGAAGAATTATTTCAATTTATTGTTGATCTCGCCCAGAAGTTTCCTAACTATGAATTTGTATACAGGCTTCACCCACTTCACAATTTGGACAGTGAAGGAGAAAAGATTGTTGATGAGTATACACATAGTTTGAGTAATTTAATAATCGAAGAATCCAATGTAGATATCCTCAAATCATTACTTATAACTCATTTCGTTATTGGGTGTTATTCAACCGCGATATTTGAAGCATTATATTTTAAGTGCAAAGTATATATATATGATAATTTTGGTAGTAAGCATCTTTCGAGTTTTGTAAATAAAAACCTAGTTTATAGAGGAAATAACACAAAAGACTTTTCACAGTTCCTTAAGTGGAATAATGGTGTTATTAATAGTGGTGAATTGTATGAGTGAAAGTCCTTTGGTTTCTGTCATAATTCCAACCTATGGAAGAAGTGAAAGTCTATTAAATTCTATTGATTCAGTGATGACTCAATCTTACAAGGATATAGAACTAATAGTAATAGATGACAATAATTCTGATTCTGAATATTTCAAGTATAATTACAATGGATTATTGCAGAGTTATCCAAATATAATTTATATTGCACAAGGGAAAAATGTTGGTGCTGCGAGAGCTAGAAACAATGCAGTGAAAGTTTCAAATGGTTCAATGATTGCCTTTCTTGATGATGACGATATTTGGCTTCCAGACAAGTTGAAATTGCAAATTGAACTATTTAATCATAGTTCAGTTACGAATATTGGAATGATATATTGCTTTACATCAATATTTGACTCGAACAGAAATAAAATTAAAGAAATTCATAATGAGTATAAAGGCAACCCCGTTTTGGTACAATTTTTCAAAAATATTACTTCCACATCGACAATGCTTTTACCTAAAAATGTATTTCTGGAAGTAGGAGGTTTTCCTTTGTTGAAATCTGGTCAAGATTATATCTTTCTATTGAATTTATTAGAAGCTGGTTACAATATTGATTATGTTGCTAAACCTTTAATAGAACAGTATTATCATAATGATGAGAGAATATCAAACAGTTACAATTCTTTGCTTGGAACTTTTGAAACCATGCAAGTAATTGAAAGCAAGATTAGTATATTACCAATGGGTAAAAGAAGAAAATTAAAACGTCAACTAAATTTCAGATTACTATATAAGGCAATTTACTTTGACGATAGAAAATTCAAGTCTATCGCGATAAAGAAATCAATAAATAACTTCATTTTTGAAGTCTTACTAATTTATACTGTGATATATTTGCCTATAAAATTTTTTGGTGGAAAAATGGTTATAGAGTTTTTACAAAGCATTAAATACAGGATTACTAGGTGAATTAATTATGAAAATTATCGTGTTTAAGGGTGGTTTTGGTAACCAACTTTTTCAATATTGTTTTTATCTATATTTAAAGAATGAAACATCTGATGAGATTATTCCTGATTTCTCATTCTATTCTAAGAATTATGGAATATCTAAACGAGATCCTATCATTAAACAAATTGATTCCGATTTAGATAAAGAATATAGTTTAACATCCGAAAGACGTTTAATTCATCCAACCCATAGTAATAAACTGAATATAGGTATAAAACTCATTTTGAGATTGTTATGCAATAAAATCTATTTTGAACGATTTTCAATAATTGATATAAACTATAAAAAGTATTACATTTTCGAGGGATATTTTCAAAATCTAAAATATGTTGAAAGTGTGAAAAATAAAATTGAAGAAAAAATAGCGAACTCGAAAATTAGTAATGATGTCTATCAATTGACTAAAAAATATGATCCTGAGAAATATGCATTAATTTGTGTAAGACTAGGAGACTATAAAAAAATCGCGAATAATAGGTTATTTGGGAATATTTCAAACAGTTATTACAGAAATTCTATTGACAAATTAATTGATTATCAAGCTGATTTGAAGTTCATAATAATTTCTAGCAACCCTATAGAAGCAAAAAAAATGTTAGGTGATAATGACAATCTAGTTCTCCTCCCAGAACTAAACATGTTGAATGAAATAAATACAATAGAATTTATGAGACATTTTAAATATTATATTATCCCGAATAGTACATTCCATTGGTGGGGAGCATATTTAAGTCATTTTAATGAAGATTCTCGAGTTTGCATCCCTTCCAAGTGGTATGCGAATCATAAAAAAGCATATATATATCCAGAACACTGGATAAAAATAGAAAGAGGAAAAAATGATGAATAGTGATATGAAAGTACTTGTTACAGGTGCTGATGGTTTTATTGGAAGTCACTTGGTTGAAGAGTTAGTGAAACAAGGATATGATGTTCGTGCATTTGTGTATTATAACTCCTTTAATAGCTGGGGATGGCTAGATACTTTTGACAAAGAATTATTATCAAAAATCGAGATTTTCTCAGGAGATATTAGGGATCCGAATGGTGTTTATGACTCAATGGTAGGAATCGATGTTGTATTTCACCTTGCTGCCTTAATTGCAATACCTTACAGTTATCATTCACCAGATATGTATGTTGACACTAATATCAAAGGAACACTTAACATACTCCAAACTGCACGAAAACTAAACACAAAAAGAGTACTAGTTACTTCTACTTCTGAGGTATATGGTACTGCACAGTATGTACCAATTGATGAGAATCACCCATTTCAAGGGCAGTCTCCATACTCGGCGACAAAAATAGGTGCAGATAGAATTGCAGAATCATTTTACAGAAGTTTTAATCTACCTCTGACAATTGTAAGACCTTTTAACACATTTGGACCCAGGCAATCTGCGAGAGCAATTATTCCTACTATAATTACTCAGTTGCTCGCTGGTAAGGAAATCATTAAACTTGGATCTTTAACACCTACAAGAGATTTTAATTATGTCAAAGATACAGTAGAAGGTTTTATTGAGATTGCAAAATCTAATAAAACCATTGGTGAAGAAATTAATATTGCAACACAGAAGGAAATATCTATGTTAGAACTTGTTGAGTTGATAAAAAATAGAATTAATCCTGAGGCTAAGGTTGTACAAGAAAATCAAAGAGTTAGACCAGAAAAATCTGAAGTTAATCGATTACTAGGATCGAATACTAAAATCAAGAACTTAACTAATTGGTCACCAAAATATTCACTAGAAGAAGGTTTGGATGAAACAATACAATTTCTAAAAAATAATTTGCACAAATATAAAATTGAAATTTATAACGTTTAGGTGATCAAAATGAATAAATTTATTCCACTCTCTGTACCAGTCTTTATTGGAAATGAAGAAAAGTATGTATTGCAAACGATTAAAAGTACCTGGGTATCAACGGGTGGAGAACAAATTACTGAGTTTGAAAAAAGAATTAGTGATTTCGTGGGTTCTAAAGGTGCAGTTGCATGTCAAAGCGGAACAGCAGGCTTACATTTAGCATTAGAATCCTTAGAGATAGGTGCTGGTGATATAGTGCTGGTACCCAATTTAACCTTTATTGCAGCAGTTAATCCTGTTAAATATGTTGGTGCAATTCCAATATTTTTTGATTGTGATCACACTTTGTGTATAAATCCAAATGATATCATAAATTTTATTGAAACCGATTGTGTTTATATAAACAATGTTCTAGTTCACAAAAATAGTAATCATCAAATAAAGGCAATTATTGTGGTACACATATTTGGTAATATGGTAGATATGGAGACGATTGTAAGTATAGCTAATGCATATAATTTGAAGGTTATTGAAGATTCAACAGAAGCATTGGGTACGAAATATATTTCTGGCAAGTATAAAAATAAATTTGCGGGAACTATTGGAGATGTTGGTGTGTTTTCATTTAACGGAAATAAGATTATTACAACTGGTGGTGGTGGTATGGTTGTCTCTAACAATGTGAACGTACTCGATCGAATAAAGTATTTATCTACCCAGGCAAAAGATGATGACTTAAATTATATACACAATTCCATAGGTTATAATTATCGGATGACTAACATTCAAGCTGCGTTAGGAATAGCACAACTAGAACAATTGACTAATTTTATAAAGATAAAAAAGGAAAATTATGATTTATATCAAGATTTATTTAAGAACGCTTCAAGTATTGGACTACTTCCTTTTAGAGATGATATTGATCCGAATTATTGGTTTTATTCATATTGTTTAGGTGATGATATATATAAATATAAGACTCAGTTAATTAATTTTTTAAGAGGAAGAAATATTGAGTCTCGTCCAATTTGGGGCTTGATTAGTAATCAACTTCCATATAAAAATGAGATTTGTTATTCTGAAGAAATATCAAAATATTATTATGATAGGGTAGTGAATCTACCTTGCAGTAGTAACCTAACTGGAGATGATATAAAATATATAGTTCAGACTATAAATGATTTTGTTGAGAAGGTGAAGGAAAATGGATTTTAAAAGCTATCTAATTGACGAAAGTGCTAGTTGCATAGATGCTATGAAGAAGATAAATGATAATGGAAAGAAGATTGTATTCTTAGAATCTAATAACAAGATAGTTGCTAGTCTTTCTGATGGTGATATAAGAAGATGGATAATTAAAGGTGGAAATTTGTCAGTTCAATGTAAATTAGTTGCTAATTATGATTTCAAGTATTTATTTGAGTCCGATTCTCAAAAGGCAAGGGATATAATGAGTACTTATAAAATTAATTCGATTCCCATATTAAATGATACTAAATGCTTGATTAACATTATAACTATTGATAATAAAAATTTTGATGCACCAATTAAAGAAAAAATACCCGTTGTGATAATGGCTGGTGGATTTGGTACGAGATTATATCCATATACTAAAATTTTACCGAAACCTCTTATACCAATTGGTGATACTCCAATTCTAGAACATATAATTAATAGATTCGTTGAAATTGGAATAGAAGATTTTTATGTAATAGTTAATCATAAGAAAAATATGATAAAAGCATATTTTAATGAGATTCAAAAAGACTACAATTTAATATTTGTTGATGAGGAAATGCCACTAGGTACTGGTGGTGGTCTTAGCTTAATTAGTCCTAAAATTACCGATTCCTTTATTTTGACTAATTGTGATATATTAATTAATCAAAAGATATCGTCTATAGTCAATCATCATAAAGTTTCTGGAAATTTAATAACAATGGTAGTTGCAACTAAAGATGTACAAATTCCTTATGGGACAGTTGAATTGGACAGTAATGGTAAAGTGTCAAGAATCGTTGAAAAGCCAAATTTTAATTTTCTGACCAATACTGGGTTTTATGTTGTGGAACCAGGCATATTGAACTTGCTTGAACATAATAAGAAGATTGATTTTCCTGACATATTTGAAAAACTTAATGATGAAAACCAAAAAGTTGGAGTGTATCCCATAACTGAAAACGATTGGTTGGATATGGGTCAAATTGATGAATTGGATAAAATGAGAAAGAAGATGGGATATGAATAATATATTATTAGTAGGAGCAGGGGGGCATTGTGTATCTGTCCTAGATACAATTCAGTCTTTAAATATGTTTAATGAAATTGCAATTATTGATATTCCAGACAGAATTGGAGATTTTGTTAATAATATTAGAATAATTGCATCTGACGAAAGTTTGGCAGATTTATTTAGCGAATATAAATATGCATTTCTATCTATGGGAGATGTTGTCCCAAATAATATAAAGAATAATTTGTATTTAGAACTAAAAAACATTGGCTATACAATCCCTATTATCAAAGATCCATCATCGATTGTCTCAAGTTCAGCTAAAATTTCGGAGGGTTGTTTTATTGGTAAAAACGCAATTGTAAATGCTAATGCAAATATTGATATATGTACAATTATTAATACATCCGCAATTGTTGAACATGATGTCCAAATTGGTCGGTTTTGTCATCTATCTCCAGGTGCAATAGCTTTGGGTCATGTTGTTATAGAAGAATACTCAAAGATTGGATCTAATAGTGTTATAAATCCTAATTTATCAATTGGAAACAATTCAATTATAGGTTCTGGTAGTGTTGTAACTAAAGCAATAAGTTCTAATAGTGTTGCTTATGGAAACCCATGTAAAGAGGTGACAAAATGAGTGTGTATATCATAGCAGAAGTAGGGGTGAATCATAACGGTGATATCAATACCGCGTTGGAACTAACGAAAGTTGCTAAAGAAATTGGTGCAGATTGTGTTAAATTTCAAACATTCAAATCTGAAAAATTGGCAACCATTAAAGCTCAAAAGGTAAATTATCAAAAGTCTAAAATGGATGCTGAAACTTCACAAATCAGTATGCTAAGAAAACTCGAATTAAGTGAAAATGAGTTTATAATACTCAAAGAATACTGTGAAGAGTTAGATATTGATTTCATGTCGACTCCTTTTGACTTGGAATCAGTAGATTTCTTGAATGACATGATGATGAAAAAATGGAAAATTCCATCTGGTGAAATTACAAACTATCCATTATTGAAAAAAATCTCTGAAGTAGGACAACCCATTATATTATCAACAGGAATGGCAACTTTAGAAGAAGTTAAGAATGCTATTGAGGTACTAGAGGGATTTGGGGCAAACGATATTTCAATATTACATTGCACATCTGAATATCCTACTCCATTGTCTATGGTAAACATGAACGTACTAAATCAATTTAAAGATACATTTGGGAATAAATATAAATATGGATATTCAGATCATACAGTTGGAAACCTTGTTCCAATTACTGCAGTTGCAATGGGTGCAGTAATAGTCGAAAAACACTTTACACTTAACACAAACCAAGAGGGACCTGATCATTCTGCAAGTATGAATCCTAAAGATTTCAGAGAAATGATTGATAAAATCCGTTTAGTAGAAAAAGTATTGGGCTCAAAAGATAAAGTGCCAACAGACATTGAGAAAACTAACTTAATTCAAATAAGGAAAAGTATAGTGGCAAATACAAACATAAATATTGGTGAAGTATTTACTGAAAAATCCTTAACAACAAAAAGACCCGCCACTGGAATGTCACCAATGCATTGGGAGAACTTGTTAGGTAAAAAATCGACTAAAACTTACAAAAAGGATGATTTCATTAATGAGGAAATATAAAACAACAATCATATCATCTAATAGAGCTGATTATAGTCTTTTAGTAAAGTTATATCTGGAACTAATGAACTCAGAACTAATCACTCCTGAATTTGTAATTACAGGATCTCATCTATCAAAGGAATTCGGTTATACAAAGAAACAGATTGTTGAAAATAATATAGAATTTATGGAAGTGTTGGTGGACATAAAAAGCAATGATAGTGGGATAATCTTTTCATTGTTTGCAAAAGAATTTTGTGAATTTTTTCAAAGCAACAAACCAGATTTCATAGTAGTTCTAGGCGATAGGTTTGAAATGTTATCGATAGTAACGCTTGCTTATTTAAACAACATCCCTACAGTACATTTTCACGGTGGAGAATTGACGTATGGTGCTATTGATGATTCGATAAGACATGCTATTACAAAACTAAGTTCTTTACATTTTTCGAGCACAGAAGCATATGCTAATAGGATAATTCAACTTGGTGAAAGCCCTAAGACAGTTTTTAATATTGGTTCGTTAGGTGCTGAAAACGTAATAAATCATTCAAAAATAACCTTTGGTGAGATTATAAAAAAGTTAAATATTCCTTTGAGAAGTACATATTGTATTGCTACTTTTCATCCTGAAACACATAACCCAAAAACACTTTTGGATCTTAGAGAATTTTTAGATGTATGTGTATCTTTTGATGACCTGGATTTTTTGTTTACTAAATCAAATTTTGATTATCTAGGCAATGAATTCAATGAAACTATACTGGATTACTGTAATAAATATAGTAATCTATTCCTTGTAGATTCATTAGGTAGTGAACTATATTTTAGCCTAGTTTCCCATTCTCAGTTTGTGATAGGTAACTCATCAAGCGGAATTTTAGAAACTCCTTTGCTAGGGATTTGGACTATAAATATTGGTGCAAGACAAAATGGGAGAATAAGACCTGTAAATGTAATCGATATACAATGCAAAAAAAAAGAGATTGTATATGCAATTAATGAAGTATTGAATTTAAAAGACATAGAAATAGATCCAAAAAAGAATCCATATTTTTCTGTAAATCCTGCTTCAAAAGCAAGAACAATATTAGAAGATATACTAAGAAGAGATTCTTTGTCCACATATAAAGAATTTCATGATATAGAACCGGTAAGGATGTCAAGAGATATAAGCAATAAAAAAGACTAGTTATTTGATAACTAGACACAATTAAGAAACCTATCGAGTTTGGTGGATTATGAAATATAGGTAACGATTAGTGGTTCTTATTATAAAGTTGACCCTTACTCAATAATCCATAGATCAATCTAACAAGTTTACGAGAAGTGAGTGCGAGTGAACGTTTGTGTTGATGAACAGTAACTTCATTAAATTTCTTGTGATAAAAAGTATTATAAGTATCAACATAATTTTTAACAGAGTTCGCTGCTTCAATCAAATAATAACGAAGATAATGATTACCAGTTTTAGTCATTTTTGTGTCATCAGCTTCAAAGTTACCAGATTGATTTTTGCGCCAAATAATGCCAGCATATTTAGCAAGAGCTTCTTCATTTCTAAATTGATGAATCGAGCCAATTTCAGAAATGATACCTGAAGCATAGACGATTAGAAGCTCTAACAGCTTTCTTAATAAGTTTCGCAACTTCTTCAGAATTAGAAAAGCGGTTCCTAGAAGTTTTCATGACAAAGGCAATTAAGTTTTCAAGAGAAGTATTAATAATTTCTTCTGGAGAAGAGAATTCTTCCAAGATAGACGAGGCGGTATTCCCCCCATTTATCAGAAGAAAACGTAGATTCTTTCTTACCGAATTCAGAAAACTTTAAAATAGATATTAGTAAGAGCGTATGTTTTCTCTTTGAAAGAAGTTCAGCAAGATGAACACGATAACGTGTTAAGCGTTGAAGAGCGAGCTTTTGCGATCCTTTAAAAGGATGAAGTGTTTTGGTTCTACCGACTCTAGCGATATCCACAAGTATATATGAATCTTTTGGATTGGTCTTATCCATGTCAGAGAAACTAGCACGATAGTTACGTGATATTTTGGGATTAATACAATAGACTAAAACATTGTACTGAAAGAGTTTCTTTGAAGCAAATAAGTACGTTGCAATATAAGCAGAGTAGATTCTGGTAGACTCCAGTACACAAATAATATTTGAGTATTCAGTAGTAGGAAGTATTTCAAGCAGTTTGGTTTCAATCAGTTCGGCCTCAGGAACATTATTATGGGTATTGAATGATTGATTAAAAGATTGGTTAAAGTTAGTAATATACACATAGTTAGATTCCTTTGATACATCGATGCCGATGTACAAAGTAGTTTTTTCTTGTGACATATAATACACCACCAATCGAATAAATTAGATATTAAAAAGGTCCTAGCCCTATCACACAGTTCCAGCCTTGCATATTAGAATTTCCTGGTCACTTGGATTAAATGAGTTAGTGGACATTCAAACAACAAACGGGTAAAGAATTACATATGATAAGCAGGATTGCACGCTAACGTAGCGGTCTGACCGCAAGCAGGGGGAGCACTTTTCTTCAGCTATATCTATCTTCATTATAGCACTAGGACCTTTTAAGATTTAAACATAAAAGATTAAAGAATAAAAAATGTATAAAATCATTAAGATCTTATACAAATATTATACGAGGAGGTATAAAATGAAAATTGGTTTTGTTATCCCAGCAAGATTAAAATCAACTAGATTAGAGAAGAAAATATTGAAATTAATTTCTGGCCAAACAGTATTGGAGTGGTGTATTGACAGGGCATTAAAAGCACCCAGTATTGACGAAGTGGTAGTTGCTACATCGTATATACCAAGTGATTCGGAAGTAACGAAAATTTGTATGAATAAAAATGTCAGATATTTTTTAGGTCATCCTGATGATGTCTTAGACCGGTTAAAAGAAACAGCTGAGTACTTTGATTTTGATTATGTAGTCAATATTACTCCTGATAATGCACTGTTTTCCGTACACCTAGTTAATTTAATGGTATCTTATATAAAAGATAATCCTAGTGTAGACTATGTTAGTTTTAGTAATGCTTTTCTGGGTACTGGTATATATGCACTGAATAAGAAAGCACTTCAAACAGTATGTGAATTTAAGAAGGACATTGATACTGAAATATGGGGACCATTTTTCCATCCGGATTTCTTTAATAATGTAAAACTTGATGTACCAAATTTTTTAGTGGCAAATGTCAGACTGACTTTGGATACAATTGATGATTTTAGATTGATTCGTAGTATTTTTGAGGCCATGGGGTTTAAACCTGGAAGACACGTTGAAACTGAGGCGGTATTGAACTTCCTAGAAAATAATCCAGAATTGAATAAAATCAACTCACAGATTGTGCAAAGAACAGTAAACCTGAATGTTTTGGATGAGATAAGTAACCATTTTTCTGAGAATATTATTAAATTTGAAGAAATTAGAAAGAAATATTATTAATGGGTGAGTATATGAATTATCGTAAACCTTACATTATAGCAGAAACGGCGTATACTTTTGAAGGGGACAAAGATTATTTACTGGAACAAGTGAATGAGTTAAGTCTAGACATTGATGCAATAAAGTTTCACATAATGTCGAATATCAAATCATATGTTGTAGGCTCTTATAGTATTCTAAATGATTTGTTGGAAAAATGGTTGCTCTCAAAAGAGACATGGATTAAAATTATCAGTTTGGCATATGAAAGAAATTTTGATGTGATTACACTAATTGATGATATTGACTCACTTGAAATTATTAGTGAAATACCTGACAGAATTGCAGGTGTAGAAATTCATGCAGCTTGCATTAATGACATTAATCTATTTACAGAGATTATTGAATTCTGTAATGAGAATTCAGTGAAACTTTATATTGGAGCAAGTGGTTTTGAAATTAATGAACTCGATGTTGTAATTAATTTTGTAAAATCGCAATCATCTGTTAATGTTGTTCTAATGTTCGGATTTCAAAATTTTCCTACAAAGGTTGAAAATGTAAACTTACATAAAATGGACATTTTACGTGACAGGTATAACTTAAACATTGGGTATGCAGATCATACTGAGTATAATAATGAGTTGAAAATTGAGCTGATTAAATCTGCTTTTTCAAAAGGGTATCATATTCACGAGATACATTATACTTTGGAAGAAGGAGTGTCTCGTACGGATAACATAACTGCATTAACTAATGACGGGTTAGTCTTTGTAAAGAAAGAGCTAGAAAAGATGTACTTAGAATATGTTAATTACACTTTTAAACTTAACAAAGGTGAAATGGATTATCTGAGCTTTAGAAAATTAATGGTTTATAAAAAAAACTATAAAAAAGGTACAGCAATAAACTATGATGATATTGAATATAAAAGGCTTGAGAACGGTGTGTCTAAGAGTAACTTTATGACAATTACAAACGTTTTAGGGAGAACACTTAGTAAGAATGTTATATACGATACAGAGGTTTTACCAGGCGATTTTTCACGACTTGATTCAGATATTGAGGATTATATATCTACATTTAATTATTCACACTTCAAACCGGGAGCATCAGTAAGGTTAAATGATTATATTGATGTACTTCATTTGGAATATAGTACTAGAAGTATTGAAAATTCATTCTACGAAGTTCATAGAAATACAATTGATATACATTACATAATTGAAGGTTCTGAATTCTTCGGAATCATCCCAAATATAAATGATTTTAGTAACACTACTGATTATCAAGCTGAATCAGATGTTACCTTAGGAAAAGGAAAAGGAAAACTATTATACCTAAACAATACAGACTGTATTGTAGTGAATGTTGATATACCACACTCTG
Organism: Candidatus Xianfuyuplasma coldseepsis; assembly: GCF_014023125.1. GTDB lineage: Bacteria > Bacillota_I > Bacilli_A > Izemoplasmatales > Izemoplasmataceae > Xianfuyuplasma > Xianfuyuplasma coldseepsis. The sequence continues at coordinate 391,558 of NZ_CP048914.1, read as the reverse complement.
GTGGTATAAGTTATGGGACTTCTAGTATAGTGAAAAAGTTAGTTTTTAAGAAAAGAGTGATGAAATGATGAAAACTGCATTTATAACAGGAATTACAGGACAGGATGGGTCTTATTTAGCGGAATTTTTACTAGAAAAAGGATACGAAGTTCATGGAGTTTTACGAAGAGCGTCATCTTTTAATACTGGCAGAATCGAACATTTATACATTGATGAGTTAATTAAGGATATGCATAAAGAAAGGAAACTCAAGTTGCATTACGGTGATATGACAGATAGTGCAAATTTAATCAGGTTGATAAGAGATATTAAACCCGATGAGATATATAATTTGGCAGCTCAGTCTCATGTAAAGGTATCATTTGAACTACCTGAATACACAGCGCAGACAGATGCTGTTGGAACTTTAAGAATTCTTGAAGCAGTAAAGTTACTTGGATATGAAAAAAAGACGAAAATTTATCAAGCATCGACATCAGAATTATTTGGCAAAGTTCAAGAAGTTCCACAAACTGAAAATACTCCTTTTTATCCTAGAAGTCCATATGGTGTTGCAAAGTTGTATGGTTACTGGATAACGAAAAATTATAGAGAAGCATATGGAATGCATTCTTCTAACGGCATCTTATTTAATCATGAATCTGAAAGGCGCGGAGAAACCTTTGTTACTAGGAAAATCACTTTAGCTGCTGCTAGAATAGCCCAAGGAAAACAAGAAAAATTGTATTTAGGTAATTTAAATGCAAAAAGAGATTGGGGTTATGCTAAGGATTATGTAGAATGCATGTGGCTAATACTACAACAAGAAGAACCCGATGATTATGTTATTGCCACGGGTGAAATGCATACTGTTCGTGAATTTTGTACACTAGCTTTCAAATATGTTGGAATAAGTCTCAATTGGGAAGGTGAAGGTGTTGATGAAAAAGGTATTGACGATAAGACTAATCGTGTATTAGTAGAAGTTGATCCACAATATTTCCGACCTACTGAAGTTGAACAGTTGCTAGGAGATCCAACAAAAGCTCGAGAAACACTCGGTTGGAATCCAACTTCGACAAGTTTTTCTGAGCTTGTTAAACTAATGGTGAAAGCGGATTACTCAAAAGTATTAAAAGAAGAGCAAAATAAACGCTCATTTGAATAGGTGAGATTATGGATTATAACAGTAAAATATATGTTGCAGGCCATAGAGGTATGGTTGGTTCTGCTATAGTACGCAACCTGAAAGAAAAAGGATATAATAATATTATTAGCAAAGAGTTTGATGAGTTAAATCTCATAAGTCAAATGGATGTAGAAGAGTTCTTTGAAAATGAAAAACCAGAATATGTTTTTTTGGCTGCAGCAAAAGTTGGTGGAATCTTTGCTAATAGTACATTTCCTGCTGAGTTCATTTATGATAATTTAATGATTGAAGCAAATGTAATAAATACCGCATATAAAAACAATGTTAAGAAATTACTCTTTCTAGGAAGTTCATGTATTTACCCTAAGTTTGCTCCACAACCTATGAAAGAGGAATACTTGTTAACTGGAACTCTCGAAACTACTAATGAAGCGTATGCAATTGCAAAAATTACAGGTATTGAGTTATGTAAATTTTATCGTAGGCAGTATGGCTGTGATTTTATTTCTGTAATGCCGACAAATTTATATGGTATTAATGATAATTTTGATTTAGAAACTTCACATGTGCTTCCAGCATTACTTCGTAAATTTCATGAGGCAAAAATTAACAATGAAAAAGAAGTTGTAATGTGGGGAACTGGAAAACCGAAAAGAGAATTTTTGTATGTAGATGATCTTGCTGATGCATGTATATATTTGATGGAAAATTATTCAGATGAATCTCATCTGAACATTGGTACCGGTGTTGATGTTGAAATCATTGAGTTAGCTAACATCATTAAGAATATAGTTGGGTACAAAGGTGATATAGTAAATGATCTTACCAAACCAGATGGGACTCCTCGGAAATTACTTGATGTATCAAAATTAAATGCAACCGGTTGGAAGCATCAAATAACCTTGCAAGAAGGAATTAAAAAAGTTTATGATTGGTACTTAACCACGAATAATATAAGGAAGTAGGAAACTGTATGAAAGTAACTATTGTGGGAACCGGATACGTGGGATTATCACTTGCCACACTGTTATCAAAAAAAAACGAAGTTATTGCATTAGATATCATTGAACAGAAAGTGGAAATGATTAACAATAGAAAATCACCAATTGTTGACCAGGAAATTAATAGATATTTCTCGAAATTTAATCTTAACTTGTTAGCCACAGTAGATAAAACTGTAGCATATAAGGATGCAGAGTTTGTAGTTATTGCAACACCAACGAATTATGATTCAGATCAGAATTATTTTGACACGTCTACTGTTGAGATGGTCATTGATGATGTTTTAAAATTAAACCCTGATACGGTCATAATTATTAAATCAACAGTTCCTGTTGGTTATACCGCTTCTATCAAAGAAAAGTATTGTATTGACAATGTGATATTTAGTCCAGAGTTTCTAAGAGAAGGAAAAGCCCTGCATGATAATTTATATCCTTCAAGAATTATTGTAGGAGAAGATTCTACTAGAGCAAAGCAATTCGCACAATTACTAATCGATGGTGCTGAGAAGAAAGATATTCCTGTTCTATTCACCAATAGTACAGAAGCTGAAGCAATTAAACTCTTTGCTAACACATATCTAGCAATGAGGGTTGCATATTTTAATGAGTTAGATACATATGCAGAAGTTAGGGGATTAGACACAAAAAATATCATTGAAGGGGTAAGTTTAGATCCTCGTATTGGTGGGCACTATAATAATCCATCTTTTGGATATGGTGGGTATTGCTTACCAAAAGATACAAAACAACTACTAGCTAATTATTCTGATGTACCACAAAACATCATACGAGCAATCGTAGATGCGAATCGAACACGTAAAGATCATATTTCTGATATGATCATCAAACGAAATCCTAGAATTGTAGGAATTTATCGTCTTACAATGAAAATGGATTCAGATAATTTTAGGGCTTCTTCAATACAAGGTGTTATGAAACGGATTAAAGCTAAAGGCATTGAAGTAGTAGTATATGAGCCAGTACTTAAGGAAAGTGAGTTCTATCAAAGTAAAGTTATCAAAGACTTAGAGAAATTTAAGAAAATTTCAGATATAATAGTTTCGAATAGACTATCTAAAGACATAATGGATGTTAAGGAAAAAGTATATACTAGAGATTTATTTAACAGAGATTAAGGGGGAGTTAACTTGAAAGTACTAATCATGGCTGGAGGTTCAGGTGAACGATTTTGGCCACTTTCCACAAAAGAAAACCCTAAACAACTACTATCTTTAGCAAGTAATAAATCAATGATAAGAGAAACGGTTGAACGTATCTTGAATCTAGTTGATTATGACGATATATATATTGCTACTAATGCAATTCAAGCAGTGGGAATAAAGAAACAAATTCCTGAGTTAAGAGAAGAAAACATCATCATTGAACCTGCCTTTAGAGATACCGCAGCTGCTATAGCATATGGAAGTACCTATATTTCAAAGTATGAAAATAACCCAACAATAACTGTTTTAGCGGCTGATCACTTAATCGAAGATGTTGATGGCTTTATTGAGTCATTAAAACTTGCTAAAGAAGAAGCTGAAAGAGGATCAATTGTTACTCTTGGAGTTAAACCAACAAAACCTGAAACTGGGTATGGGTACATCCAGCTAAATACTCTTTCAATAAATCAAATCTGTAGCACGAAACGATTTATGGAAAAACCAAACTATGAAACAGCGTTGGACTATTTAAATGATGGAAACTATGTATGGAATAGTGGTATGTTTATATTCAAATATGATACAATTATGAATGAACTTGAAAAATATGTACCAAATCACGTTCAAACAATACAGAAACTACAGCCTATTATTAAAAATCATACAGGTATTGAACTATCAAAAAAAGTAAAAGACTTATTTAACACATTTAAAAGAATATCAATCGATTATGCCGTAATGGAAAAATCACAAATCATCAAATGTATACCCGTAGATATTGGTTGGAATGATGTTGGCGGATTCAACTCTCTTCCTGATTTATTCCAACTAGATCAAGAGAGTAATGTTGTCAAAAACGCTAATTATTTTTTTCTTGATTCCAACAATAACATTGTTATATCTGACAAAGAAGAATCTTTGATTACAACAATAGGGGTCACCAACATGGTAATAGTAGATTCTCATAATGGGATATTGATATGTGATAGGTCTGAAACTGAAAAGATTAAATTACTACTAACAAAACTATCAAAATTGGAGATAATAGAATGAAAGTATTGGTTACAGGGGGTGCAGGATATATAGGAAGTCACACTGTATTTCATCTGCTAGAACAAAGATATGATGTCATTGTTGCTGACAATTACTCAAATAGTTCTCCACAAGTGATCGATAATTTGAAGTACATTTCGAAAAAGGAAATAACTGTTTTCGAAGTTGATTTAAAGGATTACACACAATCAAGAAGTATTTTCGAGAATAATAAAATCGATGCAATTATCCATTTTGCTGGATATAAGGCGGTTGGAGAATCTGTAAGAGTACCTGTTGATTACTATGATAATAATATCAATACAACATTAAACTTGTTAAAACTAATGAAAGAATTTGATGTAAAGAAATTTGTCTTTAGTTCCTCTGCTACTGTGTATGGAGACCCTATCAGTTGCCCTATTGATGAATCATTTCCTATAAATGCTACAAATCCATACGGAAGAACAAAGCTATTTATTGAAGAAATCTTAAAAGACTATTCAATTGCTAATAAAGATACTAGCATCAGCATATTAAGATATTTTAATCCTGTAGGAGCACACAAATCAGGTTTGATTGGTGAAAATCCAAATGGTATACCGAACAATTTAGTGCCTTATATTAACCAAGTGGCATCTGGTAAGTTGGATGAACTTCCTGTATATGGTAATGATTACCCAACCAAAGATGGAACGGGTATTCGAGATTATATACACGTTGAAGATTTAGCTTACGGTCATATAAAAGCTTTAGAATATATTGCAATTAAGAATGGCTACTTTATTCACAATTTAGGTACTGGTGTTGGATATAGTGTGATGGATATGATAAATACATTTGAGGAAATCTCTGGTAAGAAAGTGAAATATCGAATTACTAATCGACGACCAGGGGATATTGCTGAATGTTACGCAAACCCCATAAAGGCTGAGAAGGAACTGAATTGGAAGGCAAAAAGGGGATTAAAAGAGATGCTAGAAGATGCGTGGAGATTTGAAATAAATATAAACAGATAAAAGATATGCATATATTGAGGTGATTGTTGTGAGAAATGATTTTAGATGGGATAGTAGAATTATACAACTGTTTGAACTCCTAATAGATATGGGAGTTGTTATTGGAAGCTTAATAATTGTTTTACTAGCACATGGTGAACTTCAAAATATCACAATTTCTACCACTTTTGATTTCATTGTAGATTTAGTTATTGCAAATAGTGTTTTGCTGCTATCAACGGTAATATTCTTTAGAGTATATAGAATCTCTGTAGTTAAAACAAAATATAGAGATTTGATGCCAAGGATTATTTTAGCATTAATTATGGCAAATTTAATTACAGTATTTTCATCCATGTTTTTGAATGATCTTGATTTTTCTAAAACTATTTTTATTTATAGTTTTGCTGTCCAAGTAATGTTTTTTGTGTTTATTAAATATGTTGAGTTTTATTTTTTCCAAAAAGTAAATGTGAAAACCGCTATTATAATTGGTCCAAAAGATCAAGCAGATAAGTTTGCTAAAAAACTAATCTCTGACAAGTCTAGCTATGTTGAACTGAAATATATAATATATGAAGATGAAAATAATACAAAACAATGTCCGATTATAGAGAAGTATATTAACCGAGTAGAATACATATATTTAACAGCAAATCTTTACGAAGAAAAAAAGAATACAATTATCGCTCATTGTATTGAGCATAACAAGACGTTTTTCTTAATACCAAAGATATATGAACTTGCGATAAAAAATGCTTCTATTGAGAATATTGGAGATGTTTTGGTGTATCAAGTTCAAGGACTAGAACTAACATTGGAACAACGTTTTCTAAAACGAACCTTTGATTTAATTGTTGGACTAGTTGGATTGATTCTAACATCACCAATAATGCTTTTAACTGCAATAGTTGTTAAACTATATGATAGAGGACCGGTATTCTTCAAACAAGAACGTTTAACTTATAAAAATCGAACGTTTACATTAATTAAGTTCCGAACGATGATTCCTGATGCAGAAAAGCATACTGGACCAGTATTAGCCTCTGATAAAGATCCTCGAATTACTAAGTTGGGAAGTTTTATGCGGAAAACTAGAGTTGATGAACTACCACAGTTCTTTAATATAATTAAAGGTGATATGAGTATAGTGGGACCTCGACCTGAAAGAGAATTTTTTGTGGAACAATTCAAAAAAGAAAATCCAAGTTATAAATATCGTCTTAATGTACGTGCAGGAGTTACTGGTTTGGCTCAAGCTTTAGGTAAGTACAATACAACGTATGATGATAAATTACGATATGATTTATTTTATATTCGCAATTACTCTTTTTTCCAAGATTTGTATATTTTATTACATACTATAAGAGCAATATTCCAAAATGATAGTGCACAAGGTTTATTACAGGATTTTAATGTTATTGATCACTTTGATAATCAAGGATATATTTATTTAGAGAGTGATATAGACAAAGATGTCTTTATTATTACTAGAAAATAAAAATGGGTTAGCAATAACCCATTTTAAAATACAATTTTTTTGTATTTCAAATCTCCTTCTACAGTATACTCTGAATCTGCTGTTACCATGATGAAATCTCCAGAACTAACAGATATATCATCAAACAGACCTTCCCCTTCGAGGATAAAAATATAATCTCCATGCTGATTTGAACTGAGTTTGGTTTTATTAATATTAGTAAGAGAATCAACAATAAAATATTGATTTTCATGTGGTTCCCATTTTTTATTGTCTGGAACTTCAATACATTTCAGAGCATCTTTAATGTGCAGTTCTCTTAACTTACCATTATGTAGCCGATTGTAATCATATAGACGAAATGTAATATCTGAAGATTGTTGCACTTCAAGTAGAGTAGTACCTCCACAAATAGCATGAATCGTACCTGCTTTAATGTAAAACATATCACCATGTTTGATTGGAAAATAGTTTAGAAGAGTGGTTAATCTATCATTGATAATTGCATCTTCAAGCTCTAATACAGAATTAGCGTGATGACCAATATTGATTTTTGTGTTTGGTTCTGTATTGATGATATACCAACTTTCATCTTTACCGAGACTATTAAACTTCTTAGCATACTGATCATCAGGATGAACTTGAATGCTTAGATCTTGAGATGCTGAAATAAGTTTAACTAAAATAGGAAATTCTGGTTGACTATAATTTCCGAATAGTTGACGTTCAGACTTATATAGTTCTCGTAGCGATTTCCCTTTATATGGACCCGCTTTTACTATAGAACTACCATGAGGGTGTGCGCTTATTCCCCAAGCTTCACCGCAATTTTCAGTAGTAGGATAATTATATAATCTTTTAAAGGAGTTTCCTCCCCATACCTTATAAAAATAGACTGGTTCGAACTTCAACACCATCACAATCATCCTTTCTTAACCATAATATTTTAGCATTGTAGTTCAAAATATACAAGAATATAGAATCAGTATTATTTTCTTGTGATATAATTTATTTATTATGGGAGTGCAAAAAAATGGCACGGATCATTGAATATAGCAGGACACCAAAGTCACTTTTTCGTTGTCACAATGAAATGGTTGGTGAAGTAGTTCTTGATTCGAATATTGAATCAAAAATATAATACAGAAGTTTTCTCATAAACAGAGAATTATTGAATCAAATCTAAGTCTAATATACGTCGTAATGTCCTTATCCAGAAATATAGAAGTAATGATAGAACATCATTCTTAGCAGTATCCTCGAACTACAACATTGTTGTTTTATTGGTAAGTCCACATATTAATGAATTCATTTATGCATCAATATTAGTTATGCAACAGGTGTTAATGGTTCTTTGTATGGGAAAAGCTCTAACAGGATCAAGAAATCATTTTATTCCACTACTTAATAAAAATGAAGGATTAATAAGCCTACTAAAACAAGCTACTAATAACGCAATGTTAGTAAACTCTATTCAAAACCAATGTTCTACGGGACAAAAGCAAATAATTTCAAAACAAAGAGACCCAAATTTTTAAGAAGTATTTAGGATAAACAACCGTACACTGGATTACTAGACTTGGTCATGAGTTTGTCTATAATGAAACCAGATTTGATTATTAATTGTGTTACTAAATCACTGAGAAATCATGATATAAAATCAAAACTCATTCAAACACTTTTAACCAGTATCTAACTGCGTATTCTTAGAAAGTAATCATCACCCTAGTTATTGTTCTGCAAAAAACAAAGTTAGTAATTGTCTGAGGTGAAATATATGATTAGACTAACCTCTGTCTATGATTCTCATTTGCATGTATTAGGTATAGGTATACAACAAAGAATTGCTGACTGCTCTGAATTCGCAACATTAGCAGAATTGTCTTCTTATTCAAATGATAATCCTAAAATCATTGTCAGTAGAGGATGGCATGAATCCCAATTTATCGAAAAGCGAACACCAACGAAGTTTGATCTCAATCATATCTCTAAATCTATGCCGGTAATTCTCATCCGCACTTGTGGCCATGTTTTAGTATGCAATGATAAAGCTATGGAACTTGCAGGAATCACAAGTGATACTCCTCAAATAGAAGGTGGATCCTTTGATTACAAAACAGGCATCTTCACCGAAGATGCCATGGATTTAATCATGAAGATTGTCCCTCCGCCATCCAAAGAAGAACTCAAAGAGATGTTTATCTCTGCGAATAACTATTTGCTATCACAAGGCATTACTAGTGTTGGTAGTGATGACTTTAGTATAAAGAATGTACATTATGAAGATATTATAGAAGTACTAGAAGAACTCTATCATGAAGGACTCATGCAAATACATCTATATGAACAAGTAAATCTTCCTTCAATCAAACTACAACAAGACTTTCTCAATAAAGGCTATCATAAAAAGACATACAATGGATTTAAAATGGGTCCTTTAAAACTACTCGCAGATGGAAGTATGGGTGGACGTACAGCCTATCTAAACAAAGACTACAGTGATGATCCAGGTAATAAAGGAATACAAGTTTTTAAACAATCGGAATTAGAAGACCTCATCTATCTCGCAGACTCCAATGGGATGGATGTCGCCATCCACGCGATTGGTGATGGTATGATAGATTTAGTTTTAGATGCAATCGAAAAAAGCATACGTAGAACGAAACGTAATCATCGTCACAGTATTATTCATGCGCAGCTTGCGACGAAACAGCAAATCCAACGTATGAAACAACTAGGTGTTGCTGCTATCGTCCAACCCATCTTCTTAAACAGTGATATTGGGATTGTCCATGAACGGTTAGGAGATCGAGCAAACGAATCCTATCTATTCAAAACCATGTATAAAGAGGGAGTACATGTTGCCTTTAGTACTGATGCTCCTGTGGAACCAGTAAACCCATTTTATAACTTGTACACAGCAATCACTAGAACCAGTATCAAACAACCAGAATTAGGTGAATTTCTCCCTGAAGAGAAATTCACACTTGATGAAGCATTAGAATGTTATCAAAACAGTTACTATATGTCCTATGATGAACATAAGAACTATAATGATTACATTATTGTTGATCGAGATATTCATAATTGTACGGTAGAAGAATTAAAAGATACCGTTGTACTAGAAACCTATATCGATGGGAAACTAGTCTATAAAAGAGACAAAAAATAAGCATGGCAAAATTGCCATGCTTTTTGAATGCTATAAATTACCGTATTACATGGTATAATGACAATGAGTAGGTGATCACATGAATGATATAACCAAATATGTTATTGCAGCCACAAATCTATATGGAATGGTAACCTTAGACAAAGTAGTCGAAGTCTATCGATACCATCATGATAACCATATCCCAAGTGCAGAACCAATTGATCAAGATCTATTAGAAAAACACCATATGTATTATGATGGAGAGTATTTCTACACCGAAGCCATGAGTATGAATACGGAACAAGAATGGCAACAAGAAAAACAAACAAAACGTAATAAACCGTATTACATTCCAACACAAGACGAACTCTTATTCTACATTGACAATGAGTATGAAGAAAATGATGCCTATTTTGATTTACTTGAATTTATCGAAACAATTGAAGAGAATGAAGTCAAAGTCATAAATGTATGTTATGAAATCAGAGGTATGGCAGCACTCGCTGTACCGTATCAAAGACTATTAAACATTGCCAATGAGTATGATATCATATTTCCTTCCGATCAAGACTTTAAGACATACGCCACTCTAGTTAAACAGGTTCATCAACATACCAGACGTTGGAATTTAAATGGTTATACCCTCGCCGAATACAATCAATTACCAAAACCACACAAAGTAGGACGGAATGATCCTTGTCAATGTGGTAGTGGTAAGAAGTACAAAAAATGTTGTGGTAAATAAATACGAACGATGTGATGAATATGACTGCTGAACTAAGTAACTACGTTAATACCATACGAAAACAAAAGAAGATATCCATTGAAACGTTAACCGATGGAATCATCTCTTCTAGACAATACAAACGATATCTAAGTGGTGATTCGGTGATTCCGTTTCGAGTCTTTAATGAGCTTTGTGAACGATTGATGGTAAACCCCATCAACGTTCTTCAAGACTTAGAACAAACCAAACAAAACGAACAAGAACTCCTCGATCAACTCTATAGTGATATTATTCATTTAAATCTCGATGATGCGAAAACTGTGATTGAGAAGTTATCGATCATTGGTTTTACCTCAGAAGGACATACACTCTACTTTCAGATCTGTTTTAGCTTATATCAGTACTACACCAAACAAGAAGAGATATCGGTACTACGAAAACACCTTGAAACACTATTATCCTATCCATCTATCTTAGAACAATCCTACTTCAGTTCCAATGAATTACTAGGTATTGGTGTACTGATGACCTACCTTCCCAAACAAGAACGTAAACCGATACTTGATAAACTACAACTTGTATTAAAAGGGGATGTCAATGTATTAGGGAAACACTTCCGGATGCAACAATACATCTTTGTGAAAATCGCTAAAGAATTAGGCGTCTTAGGCGATTTTACACATGTCCTTGAAATCTGCACAAAGGGTATTGAAAATGCGTTTAGACATCATTCTACGTTTAATCTCGATTACTTCTATTACTACAGTGCCTTAGCTCATCACTATCTTGCCCATGAGGACAATCGTGATTTTTATCTCAATCGGTTATACCTGATCTTACAAGTCATCGGTAATGAACATAAATTTGATAAATTCAATAAACTTGTGTACAGTGACTTTGGTCGTTTGTTGGAGAGTTTTCAACAATAAAAAAACAGCATACTCCCCTTGGGTATGCTGTTTTTACGAAAGGAGAGGAAGGGTAGGCTTCCCCTCGTTGACATCCGGATAAAGATGTCCCTTTATTATACCGTATACACAAAGGATTTGTTGTGATATTCTTAATATGGAGAGAAATTTGTACGAAATATGATACAAATCACAATATTTACTGACAGATCTGTCAATAGGAAGAAGGACAACAATGGAAAAACGAACAATCGTCTCTTGGGAATTCTTAGAAACCTTTATGGTTCAAGCATTTGTCAAAATGGGTGTTCCAGAAGAAGACGCAAAAATCTGTGCCGATGTCTTAATGGAAAGTGATCGTCGTGGGATTGAAAGTCACGGTGTCAATCGTTTTAAACCAATCTATATTGATCGCTTAAAAGCTGGGATTCAGTTTCCAACAACAAAAATTGATACGATTCGAGAAACCGCCACAACCGCCGTACTCGATGCGAATGATGGAATGGGAATGGTTGCGAGTACATATGCGATGGATCTTGCCATAAAGAAAGCCAAAGAATATGGCATTGGAATGGTTGCTGTCACCAATAGTACCCATTATGGTATTGCAGGATTTTACGCTACCATGGCGACAAAAGCTGGTCTGATTGGAATGACGGGTACCAACGCTCGTCCGAGCGTTGCACCAACCTTTGGCGTGGAAAATATGCTAGGAACCAATCCACTAACGATTGGACTTCCCACCGATGAAGAATTTCCCTTTGTCTTAGACTGTGCCACAAGTATAACCCAACGAGGTAAAATCGAATATTATGCGAAAATCAATAAACCTACTGAAGCCGGTAAAGTCGTTGGCCAAGATGGTGAAGCGAAAACCGATAGTAACCAAATCTTACACGATTTAGTCAGTGGGCAAGCAGCGCTTGCACCCCTCGGAGGAATTGGTGAAGAACTTGCGGGATACAAAGGATACGGATACAGTGTTGTTGTTGAAATTTTAAGTGCCGCCTTACAAGCTGGAAATTTCATGAAAGCCCTTAGTGGTCGTGACAAAGATGGCAACTTAACTCCTTATCATTTAGGACATTTCTTTATTGCCATTGATCCCGAAGCCTTTATGGGTGTCGATACTTTTAAGAAAATAGCTGGAGATATCTTACGCGCTCTTCGAGCCAGTAAGAAAGCTCCAGGACAAGAGAGAATTTACACTGCTGGAGAAAAAGAATATCATGTGTGGTTGGAACGTAAAGATACCGGTGTACCGCTAACGGAAGGTGTAAAACAAGATTTCCGTGATGTCAAAGAAATGTTAGATTTAGATATCAATCTACCATTCTAGATTGGACAAAATTTAATTCATTTGATATACTGTACTGTTACAGATAAGGGTCTGTAAAATAGTGGAAAGGACACGAATTGTTCGACTGTTTGTGAAGGTGGGGAACATGAAACAGATGGATGAACTCTTGAACTGTGACGATATCGATCGTCTCCAGTTCTACTTGGATTATTATTATATGATCCAAGAGATGAATCACAAAAGAGATCAACAGGATGAGGAACTCGCATTTGAGATTCAACAATTAGAACAACGAAAACAAGAACTATTGCAGCAAAGTGATTCGTAAAAAAAAGCACTCCTTCGGGAGTGCTTTTTTAGTGCAGTACTTTAAATATATTTCGTTGAATAATGAGGTAGGATATTCCAAATCCAGCCACAAGTCCACCTAAATGGCCACTAACACTAACGCCGATACTGGCGAATGTTGAGACGACTTGTAAGGCGATTAACACCCATATCGATTGAATGTCGCGATAGTTCAACATATCTTTCCGATAAATGGATAACCATAGTAATGCGCCCATAACGCCAAAGATCGCACCACTTGCTCCGGTGGTTTGGGTAAAGGATTCGGAGAATACAACGACTGCGGTACTACTGATAAGTAGACTTGAAAAATATACAATTGAGAACTTCCGACTACCAATCGTACGTTCTAATGCCGTTGACATGACGATGATTCCCAGTACCATATTCGATGCGAAATGCATAATACTCCAGTGTAGGAATGGTGCGGTAAATAAACGCCAAAATTCATTCTGTTTTAATACTAGTACTGGATTCAACAATCCCCATTGTTGAATCACACTAGCTTCAAATCCTCCTGTAACAAGTACAGCGAGAAAGAAGCCAGTATTTAGAAAGAAAATTACCGTTGATACGGGCGATTGCTCCCAAAAACTTTTCCAATCCCCTGTGCGTGCAAAAATACTCATGATGTTCCCTCCTTGTTAGTGTATATGTAATGGTTTAAATAATAACGGATAAACGCCTAATCCGACAAAGGCGACAAGTCCATACCGAATCATATCTAAGAGATGTAATAATGTAGAACCTTCCTTCGCGATGGCTTCGAAGATGATATCCAGACCTGCCATAATCGCAATCATGATAATTAATCCACCAAGAACGCGTAGACCTTTTTTCCACAACAATGTATCCATTGTAAATTGAATGTATTTCTTCTCGATCACCATACCACCCGTAAACCCAAGCATCAATCCATAGGTTTTGTATAAATCGACGTAGTCCAATATAAATAGGAATGGTAGAAATGCTAGTAAGATACCAATATATACTTGTAATAATGCTTTGTCATTATCTTGAATCTTGACAAAGAACTGCGCAAATAGATAGGCAGTAAGAATCCCCAACAGTAATGATACGGTAACGTCTTCCAAATAATGGACTCCAAGATACATTCTCGAAAGGGCCATTAAAACACTAAAAATCGTTGCTACATAGACAATTTTAATCTGTTTTTGATAGAACCCATAGGCAAAAGAGAACGATGTAAACATTTGCGTATGGCCACTAGGGAAACTATATCCTCCGGATGTCTCAGGTCGAAGATTGGTGATCCGATCGGGATACTCTTGAAACGGTCGTGGTGCCGAGACAATGCCTTTGATTGTTGCATTGAACATTCCGGTAAAGAACAACACCAGTCCCATAAATTCACCCATCTTTTTATCATAGGCGAAATAAATGATACTTAATAGAACAATATAAACGTATTCTTCTCCTAAAAACGAAATGAAATTAAAGAATACATCAAAAAATCCATTCTGTAAACTTTGCAGGGCTTCAACAACTTCAATGGTCATACCAATCACTCCATTCTCTAGTGATTATTATATCACATAAAGGTATTATTGAATACCAAACAAAAATGCTTCTTCCGAAGCATTTATTGATTGTTTAGATTATAGTCTACTTCACAATTATCTTTTGGTTCTGGGACATTGGTCCCAGCAAGTGAACAGCTACCACTACCACATGTCGAACATTTACCAAGTGTTTCGACACCTTCTGGTGTCTTCGTGTTCTTATTTAAACTGTAACTTACAATATATAGTCCAATAACTGCGAACAACAGCAGTGGAACAACAATATAACTAGGCATAGTATCATCTCCTACCTGTATTATAACACTACTCAATTTTCAAGGCTAACAATGTGATTATTTTCTTATTTAGAAAAGAATGCATAGGTTTTTATTTGTAGCGTTATTTATAATATAATGAACATGAACAAATTAGAAAAATTATATTTAGGAGGACACAATGTTATCCAAGAAATTTGATCCCTTAAAAGGGAAGATATTAGAAGTATTAAACTACAAAGGGGAAATCGTCGATGAAAAACTCGTCCCCAAACTCGATGATGACAAACTTATCGAGATGTACAAAACGATGCTCTTAGGACGTATAGCCGATATTAAAGCACTCCAATATCAACGTCAAGGACGGATGCTGACCTATGCACCAATCAAAGGTCAGGAAGCTGCACAAGTTGGTGTCGTTGCCGCCCTAGAACAACAAGACTGGATGGTTCCCGCATTTCGCGAAATGGCCGGTATGTTATACCGTGGAGCTAGTTTAAAACAGCTCTACTTATATTGGTATGGGAATGAAGAAGGAAGTCGCTTCGAAAAAGATGTTCGAATTCTTCCCATTAGTGTACCGATTGCATCCCAAATCAACCATGGTGCGGGAGTTGCATATGCCAGTAAAATCTTAGACAAAAAAGAAGTCGTCGTTGCCTACGTTGGTGACGGTGGAACCTCTCATGGAGAATTCCATGAGGGTGTCAATTTTGCTGCCGTCTTAGATTTACCATTAATTGTTATTATTCAAAACAATCAATGGGCCATCTCCACCCCACGTGAAACGCAAACCAAAGCCAAAACCTTAGCCCAAAAAGCCGTAGGGTATGGCATTCCTGGTATTCAAGTCGATGGAAACGATCCACTCGCGATGTACATCGCCACTGAAGAAGCGAAAAAACGCGCCTTAAAAGGCGAAGGCCCAACGATTATCGAAGCCTTAACCTATCGCTTAGGACCACACACAACCAGTGATGATCCAACGATTTATCGCGATCAAAAAGAAGTCGATTACTGGGAAGAACGCGATCCATTAAAACGATTCAAAATTTATCTCATCAATAAAGGACTCTGGTCCGAAGAACAAGAAGAAAAAGAAACCAAAGAAGTAACCGATTATGTCAACAAAACCTTTAAAGAAGTCGAAGCCACCGGTCTCATAGACTTAGAAGAAACGTTCAAGTATACATACGCGGAAATGACACCGGACTTACAAGAACAACTCGACGACTACAAAGCTTATCTCAAGGAGGTCGAATAACATGGCTGTTATGACCGTACTCGATGCAATTAATAAAACCTTATTTGAACAAATGGAAAAAGACGAAACTGTCGTCACCTTTGGTGAAGACGTAGGATTCGAAGGTGGCGTCTTCCGCGTCACCAAAGGACTTCAACAAAAATTCGGTAAAGACCGAAGTTTTGATACCCCTCTCGCCGAATCCGCCATCATTGGTGGTGCGATTGGGATGGCTGTTAATGGGTTAAAACCAATCCCTGAAATTCAATTCAGTGGATTTGTTCTACCCGCCTTTAACCAAATCGTTGCCCACGCTGCCCGCTATCGCAACCGTAGCCGTGGGGTTTATACCTTACCAATGGTTATTCGGATGCCTTACGGTGGTGGAATTCGTGCGTTAGAACATCACAGTGAATCGATTGAAGCAATGTTTGCTTCGGTTCCTGGATTGAAAGTCGTAATTCCATCAACTCCATACGATGCCAAAGGATTATTAACCGCTGCAATTCAAGATCCCGATCCCGTTATTTTCATGGAACCAAAACGGATCTACCGGGCCTTTAAACAAGAAGTACCCGAAACCGAATACAAAGTCCCAATTGGCAAAGCTAAGGTTGTCCAAAAAGGTGAAGACATTACTGTTGTTGCCTGGGGAGCCTTGGTTCGCGAAGTTGAAAAAGCAATGAAACTATTAGAAAACGACAACATCTCCGTTGAATTAATCGATTTACGAACGATTCAACCATACGATAAAGAAACGATCATCAATTCCGTCCAAAAAACAGGACGCTTCTTGGTTGTCCATGAAGCCGTCAAATCGTTTGGACCTGGAGCAGAAATGATCAGTACCGTTAATGAAAAAGCCTTCTTATACTTAGAAGCCCCACCAACGCGTCTTACCGGACACGACGTCACCGTACCACTTCCCAAAGGAGAACACCACTTCATGATTACCCCAGAGCGTATCGCTCGGGAAATTAAAAAGGTTGTGAATTTCTAATGACGGATTTTAAATTTGCCGATATCGGTGAAGGAATCCACGAAGGAAACATCCTCAAGTGGGAATATAATGTCGGTGACACCATCGAAGAAGGGGAAACACTTGTCGTGATTGAAACCGATAAGGTTAACGCTGAAATCCCCAGTCCGGTCACAGGTGTCATCAAGAAACTTGGTCCCGCCGAAGGTGAAGTTGTACACGTGGGTGAAACCTTAGCCCTGATAGACGATGGAACCGGTGGAGCTGAAGAAGCACCAAAAGAAGAACCGAAAGAAGCCAAAGCTGAACCGATTAGCGAAGGCGAAGAAGAAAATGCCGCAGGAGTCGTTGGTAGTATTGAAGTGTCCAATGATGTTATCGCATCAAGCATTGAACACGAAGACGAGGCAACACCCGCGAAGAAACGCGTCCTCGCAACGCCGGTTGCGAGAAAACTTGCCAAAGACCTTGGTGTTGATATCAAACTCGTCCCAGGTAGTGGTGAAAATGGCCGCGTTATGAAAGCGGATATCCGTGCCTTTGCCGACAAAGAAACCACGCAAACACCACTGCAAAAAGTAACCGTTAATCCATTTAAAGAAGTAGCGGTACCAACGTTTGCACAAGAGAGAACACGTCGTGAGAAAATCTCAAAACTTCGTAAAACCATTGCGGAAAACATGACAACCAGCAAAACGATTATTCCGCATACAACCGTGATGGATGAAATCATCGTCAGTAACTTAGTCGATTTACGGACAACGCAAAAACCTTTAGCCGAGCAAAAAGGTATTAAATTAACCTATATGCCATTTATCATTAAGGCATTAACGCAAACCCTACAAGAATTCCCTATCTTTAACAGCAGCTTTGATCATACCACGGACGAAATTGTCTACAAAAACTACATGAACATCGGTGTCGCCGTGGATACTCCGGATGGACTCATCGTCCCCAATATCAAAGATGCGGATACGAAAGGAATTCTAACAATAGCCAAAGAACTCGCCGATATTAAAGAACGAGCTCACAATAAAAAAATCACATTAGATGATTTAAAAGATGGAACGATATCAATCACCAACTACGGTGTCTTTGATTCCACCTTTGGTGCACCCGTCATTAAATATCCCGAAGTTGCGATTATTGGTATTGGTCGAATCATGAAAAAACCCGTTGTGATTGACGATGACATCGTCATTCGCCACGTTCTTCCACTATCGTTATCCATCGATCACCGTGTGATTGATGGCGGCGATGCGGGACGATTCTTAAAAACCTTTAAATCGTATCTTAAAGACCCGATGTTTTTACTCTTAAGTTAGGTGATAACGATGAAACAATATGATCTCATTGTCGTTGGTGGCGGACCCGGTGGGTACGTCGCCGCGATCAAAGCGGGACATCTCGGAAAAAAAGTAGCCCTCATTGAAAAAGACAATGTCGGAGGTGTATGCCTGAACTGGGGATGTATCCCCACAAAGGCAATGCTGAAAACCGCCAAAGTCTACAAACAATTCCTCCATGCCGAGGATTATGGGCTAACAATCAATGACAAAAGCGCGATTACCCTAAATCTCGCCGACATCAAAAAACGCAAGGACAAAGTTGTCAAGCGTCTCACTGGGGGTGTCCGCGGACTCCTCAAAAAAGCTGGCGTCGATGTCTATGATGGATTTGGTACTGTAGTGGATAATAAGACTGTCAATGTGAATGATGAAACCTTACAAACAGACTATTTAATCTTAGCTACCGGTAGCCATCCATTCATCCCACCAATCCCTGGTATTGAAGATGCCTTCAAGAACAACCGTGCCTTAACTGCCAAAGAAATACTAGACTTAGATATCCTTCCCAAAAATCTTGTGATTATCGGAGGAGGCGTCATCGGTGTTGAATTTGCAACGCTCTATAGTACACTTGGTGTCGACGTTACGATGCTGGAAATGTCGGATCAAATCTTAACGAGAATTGATGATGAAGTACGTAGTACCTATGTCAAAATCTTAAAAAATAAACATCTGACGATTCACACACAAGCCAAAGTAACAAAAGTAACGGATACTCATGTCATCTATGAAAAAGATGGCAAGGAACATCAAATAGAAGCCGAAAAAATTCTCGTCTCAATTGGAACACGACCAAACGTAAAAGGTTTAGAAGCCTTAAACTTAGAAACCAATAAGGTTGGAGTTGTCACCAATGAGAAAATGGAAACCAATGTGAAAAATGTGTACGCCATCGGTGATATGAACGGCATTATGATGCTTGCTCATGTTGCTTCTAAAGAAGGTCTTGTTGCTATAGAAAACATCTTTGGCGATGGTGAAGAAATTAACTATGAACGTGTTCCATCGGGAATCTATGGATTCCCAGAAATTGCCTATGTTGGATTAACCGAACAAGAATGTAAAGAGCGAGGACTTTCGTACAAGAAAAGTATCTTCCCTCTAGCAGCCAATGGAAAAGCACTCGCCGAAGGTGAGAGCGATGGCTTCATTAAAATTCTTGCGGAAACCACCTACAACGAAATTTTAGGAATGCACATCTTAGCACCAAACGCAACCGACATGATTGCTGAAGCCGTAACAACCATGGAACTAGAAGGAACAGCGAATGAACTGGCCAAAGCCATTCATCCCCATCCGACCCTTAGTGAAATTGTCATGGAAGCTGCTCATGGTGTCATCGATAAACCAATCCATATTTAAAACAAAAGACTACGAAACTCAATATTCGTAGTCTTTTTTCTATTCTAAGCAATTAAAGTCTAATTATTAGTCAAGTTAACAATATGATTTACAATACGATTAACAATACGATGTACGATGAAGTTTACAATCTGGTTTACAATCTGTTAATGATGTGGTTAACAATCTGGTTAACAAAAAAAGAGACAAGTAGTCTCTTTTGATTATTGTTGTAACCATTTGAATAATTGTTTTGCGGCTTGTTCAGGTCCTTTTCGTTCAAATGTAGGAATCGCCAGTTTGGTATAGATTTCACCTACCGGTATGTTGTTATCAAACAATTGATTAAAATATTGATTGATTAGTTTTGTCGTTGCTTGTTCCTCTTGTACCGGTCCAAAGGGATTGGCGAAGAAACTCTCGACAAGTCCACTCTCACTGGTTGTTCCTTTGGCTTTGCGTCGACCCTTACTGAAGACATCAATCGCTTTCTCAGGGGTATCAAAGAAACGTAAAACATCATTGGTATCTTCATAATTATTCGCATAGAGTAAGATATCAACTTCGTATCCTCTTGTTACCACATCATAGGTCGATACCGGAAGTAGTACACGAGCATTCTGACGATGGGGATTCATAAAGATGGCACGGTCCATTTCTTTAAAGGAGTACCCCATTTCAAGATCGTCCAATCGAACAAAGGCCCCAATTTCGGTTCCATAGCCAATGACTTTACCATCCTCAATATGGAAACTACCCATATCATCAAAAATGATCTTAATCTCCTTGAGATATTTCTTGGATAGGGTTCGGAACGCTTCTAACGATTCACTCTTACCAGCACCACTGTCGCCGACAATCGCAATCGTTTTTTCAATCCCATTTTTAAGGGTAATATGAACCATTGCTCCATGAATCGGAAGATTCCCTAATTTAATCATTCGCAAATTATGAAGTGTCAGAATCATCTTCTTCATGTACCCAAAGTAATCCACTTCTTTGGTATTGGATACGTACCCAACATGAATATCATTTTTTTTATCATAATAGTATACGGTTCGTTTTTCATGTTTTGGCAAACGTGCACCAAAGACATAAATTAAGTCCGGTGATTTATTGATGTATTCCTCTGGTTCTGCAAGATCAAACAAGTTACATAAACTAACCCCATGATTCATAAAGTCACGATGGAAGTAGACAAATGCTAAACTAGATCCTACTTTCGCAGGGTAACAGAAGAAATGGCTTTGGTTCAGTTCGATGTAATCGATTGGATTGACATCGCTCCTTTCAAACAAACCACTGCGTTTATTTTCATTGGGATAGATGATAAATGGTGGCGTAAAGACAATCTTTTGAATAATCGGAATATCCTCGACTTTGTCATAGGTAGACGGAAGATCAATCTTATTATCCGTTAAGACAATACCCGCATTAATCCCTGCGGATAGTTGACGGTAGATATTTTGATCTTTTTCCATGAGGTTTTCTTCAATCCGGCGATAGGTTTTAAGAACCAAATTGGTAAAGGCATTTTTCGCTTCGATAAAGTTCACATTTTGAATCCCACTTTTATCACCGGTTGTTTGAATCAGTGCGTAACGTTCTAGACCTCGCCAGTAATTATATAAACCTTCGATAAAATCAATAACATCTGACGTGTGTTGAAACACTTTTAGATATTCGGGATTGACTTCCGCAATCGATTGTTTATCCATGATAATCAGTAATTTAAACAATCGTAAAAACTCGTTTTCTAAATCGGTAGATGGCATGATTAAATGCAAACGATCAAGCAACGATGCGTTTTGTTTTTGTAAGTATTTAATCTGATTGTGTAAAATCTTCTCAAACGATTTGGAATCCAGTAATTCTTTTTCTGTTTGACAATACTTGATCGAGAAGTTCACAATCACATTGTTGGAATTTATAGAAAATTCTTTAATCATAGGTGTCACCTCGTATTCTCCATTATAACAAGGAAATAATCACTTTAATCAGATAAAGCGTTTTCACAAAAAAATAGGCACCATCGTGCCTATTGAAATAATTGATGTAGTTTTGCGTGTTCACTATCGGGAAGTCGTTCTTGCAATTCCTCTTCAACAAACCGTAATCCTTCAATATCTTCCGGGTAGAAGGAGCTTTCCTGAACGATCCCTTTATGAATTCGCATCTGAATGATTTCCCCATCAATCTCTTCGTTAATCCAAAACTCTGGTGTTTCCCCTAAGTTCCAACTCCAGGAATGGTATTTGTCGTTCATGATTTTGTTAATCTGTTTTATATCTTCATCGTTCAATTCTACAATATGATTGTGGTAATCTTCGATAAAATACTCATTGAGGATGAAGTCCATGAACTCCTCTATTGTAGCGGATACAGTCATATGGTTTTTAATATTAGTAGTCGATGCTCTGGTGCTGGAAACGGCTTTAGAATTGTAGTGTTTGTGGTGATGTAAGACATTCTTTAAATGGGTTAAATCACTCTCAAAGAGTAGGGTCCCATGATGCATCATTTTATTCTTATAGAATGACTGGGCGTTACCACTAATCTTGGTATCGTTGATATAAATATGACTGGATGGGACAAAACGAGCAGGAACACCTGTTTTTTGAAGAATCGCAATTAATGGATGAATAAAGAACTCGTAATTATTCAATCGTTCTTGAATTGTACTGGTGATAAATGTGAAATTGACATTCCCATGATCATGATAGACCGTCCCGCCACCACTGATTCGTCGTAAGATTGGGATGTTGTGAGACGATGTATAGTGGATATTAATTTCATTAAATGGATTTTGATTCCGACCAATCACCACACAGGGATCATTACGCCATAAGAAAAATACATCTTCATCAAGATCAAGATGTTTTAAGACATATTCTTCCAGTGCTAAATTAAAGTATGGATTGGTACTTGGGTTGATGATTGTTTTCATCGCATCACATCCTAATACTATTGTACCTTAAAGGTGTCAAAACAACAATTGAAAACTCTTTGGCACTCATGGCTTGACAGTGCTAACAAGAATGTGTATAATAGTCTCGGATAATATAAACACACACCGATTTAGGAGGACATTTACATGGCAAAAACAAAACAATTTAAAACCGAATCGAAAAAATTATTGGATTTAATGGTGCATAGTATTTACACCCACAAAGAAATCTTTTTACGCGAGTTAATCAGCAACGCCAGTGATGCGATTGACAAACGTCACTACATCGCTTTAACCGATGCGGATAAAGCGGATGAATATGAGATTTTTCTCGAGTTTGACAAAGACAAACGCACGATTACCATTACCGATAACGGTGTTGGATTAACCGAAGAAGAGTTAATCAACAACTTAGGTACCATAGCGAAAAGTGGTAGTAAAGAATTCCAAGAAGGACTTGATAATGCTGACATTGAAATCATCGGCCAATTTGGTGTTGGATTCTACAGTGCCTTTATGGTATCGAAAAAAGTTACCGTCATCACCAAATCGATTAATAGTGATCAAGCGTATAAATGGGTTAGCACCGGTAGTGCAAGCTACACCATCAGTGAATCCGAAAAAGATGATTTTGGAACGACCATCATCTTAGAACTGCGTGACAACAATGACGAAACCGAAGAAAACTACGACGAGTTCTTAAGTGAATACAAACTGAAAAACCTCGTTAAAAAATACAGCGACTATATCCGTTACCCGATCAAAATGGATGTCACTAAAACGGATTATCCCGAAGACAAAGATGCGGATCCAATCACCTATAGTGAAACCGAAACCTTAAACTCGATGATTCCCCTTTGGCGTCGCAATAAAAGCAACATCAAAGAAGAAGAGTACAACGACTTCTACAAACATCAGTTCAACGACTACGAAGAACCAATGCGCGTCATTCACACCAAAGTCGAAGGTCTTACAACCTACACATCCTTACTCTTTATTCCGAAACACGCCCCATTTGATCTCTATAGTGAAAAGTACGAAAAAGGACTTCAACTCTATAGTAAAGGCGTCTTCATCATGGATAAAAACAAGTCGCTTATCCCCGATTACTTCCGCTTTGTCAAAGGACTTGTTGATTCCAGTGATTTATCATTAAACATCTCTCGTGAAATGTTACAACACGATCGCTTGCTCAAAAAAATCGCAAGCAATGTTGAAACCAAAATCAAAAACGAACTCGAAAAAATGCTCAAAAACGAACGCGAACAATACAACGAGTTTTATAAAATCTATGGTATTAACTTGAAATATGGTATCTACGAAGGTTTTGGAATGAACAAAGAAAAACTCCAAGACTTAATCATGTTTAAAACCACCAAATCCGATGAATTTAAAACCTTACAAGAATACATCGATGATATGCGCGAAGGCCAAGAACACATCTACTACGCATCTGGTAAAACCAAAGACAGTATTCTTGCCTTACCACAAATGGATTTAATCATAGACAAAGACTATGAAGTATTACTCTTCACCGACGATATCGATGAGTTCATGGTAAACATCTTAATGAAATACAACGACAAAACCTTTAAATCGATCAACCAAGGTGACTTGGACCTAATCGATAAGAAAGCACAAAAGAAAGTCGACAAACTCACCAAAGAAAAACAATCCTTATTAGATGCCTTAAAAGAAGGACTTGAAGGCAAAGTGGAAAATGTTGTATTGTCAAAACGCTTAAAAGACAGTCCTGTCTGTTTAGTAAGTGGTGAAGGACTCTCCATGGAAATGGAAAAAGTCTTACAACAACTCCCCAACAAACCCGATGCCAAAGCACAACGCATCTTAGAAATCAATCCAAATCATGAACTCTTCCAAACCTTGGAATCGATTCATGAAACAGCCCCAGAAAACATTAATAAATACGCAACCATTTTGTACAACCAAGCATTACTCATTGAAGGACTCCCACTGGATAATCCAGTTGAGTTCAGTAACTTAATGGTTGAGTTAATGATTGAACGAAACAAAAATGTCAGCTAAGCTGGCATTTTTTGTTATACTATATATAAGGTGGTGATTCGATGAATATGAAACATATGAGAATCCTCGAACAACGATTTTTAAGTCTCTATCCCAAAGGCTTTGATAGCCCCGAGATGAAAGAAGCGGGCAAGAAACACAAAGTCGATAAAATGGAACAAATGGCCAAAGAAGTCCTTAGTAAAGAATCCCTCAATCAAGTCGGTGCGATTAACGGCATTGTCAAATTGATTACGCGTTCATCCTTGGTAAGTCTCTTTGAGAAAACGAGATTTCGAAATCTTATCAATGAAGCCGATGACCTCTTCAAACAAGATATCGTCGATGCGGTGTATACGATGATTCATGAGAATCAAGCTCAAGGCTTTGATCGATTGGTATCGTTACTTGCACCATATAAAATGGCGAAGTGGCCCATCCTAAGTGTATTACTATTTTACCTAGACGGTGAGTATGAAGTATTAGTGAAACCAACCACCGTAAAGAAAGTACTATCGTATTTAGAATGTACCGATATTACCTATTCCCCCAAAGCATCCTTTGCCTTTTACCAAAAATATCGTGATATGATTAATATTGTAAAAGCCCAATGTGATCCACGGCTATCACGAAACAATGGAGCATTTCAAGCGGTATTTATGTTACTTCTAGAATAAAAGGAGAACCCAATGAAAACACATATAGAACTACAAACAAATGGACACACCATGCGTGGGTACAAGCAAGGATCGAGTGATACTGTCCTCGTGATGCTGCATGGATTTACCGGTAACCGTACCGAAAGTCGTAACCTCTTCAAAGATATTGCCGATGGACTTGAAGACAAAGGGATTGCCACCCTACGCTTTGATTGGTTTGGCCATGGCGAAAGCGATGTCCAATTTGAAGACTTACGGGTACCACTCATGCAAGCCCAAGCACAAACGATATTAGACTATGCGAAAGAACACTATCAACACGTCATCTTACTCGGATTTAGCATGGGCGGATTTTTAGCGATGGATGCGGTGCGAGACGACATTGATAAACTGATTTTAATGGCTCCTGCGATTCATATCGGTAAAATGGAATCCAATATCTTCAGTGAAGACGAAGGAATGACACGGGACTTACATGGACTAATCATCCACCGGGAGTTTATCCGCAGTTTTGCCAAAGGGAAACCACTAGACCACGTCAAAGCCTACAAAAAACCAGTGTTCATCCTTCAAGGCGAAGAAGATACCGCGGTTGGTAAAGACAATGCCATTTGGTTAAACGATCAACTACTTGATAGTCGTGTCAAAGTGTACCCCGGTGCACCCCACTGCTTTGAACGCAAACATTACCACGATGAATTAATCGATGATATATGTAACTTTATCACAGGATAAGCAACCTTAAATGGTTGCTTTTTTGTAACCTATTTTACTTTATCTGTAAGTTAACGTCTCAATTGTTTTACAATTGAAACTAGTGTATAATTAGATAGTATTTATTTGACATCTAGAGGTGAAGACATGCTACGATTAGAAAACATATCCAAGTATTATCACAGTAATGATGTCGTGGCCCTCGGCCTGCGTAAAGTATCCCTCGAGTTCAAACTCGGGGAATTTGTTGCGGTTACCGGGGAAAGCGGTAGTGGGAAAAGCACCCTACTAAACGTCATTAGTGGACTCGATACCTATGAAGATGGAGAAATGTATGTAAACGGGGAAGAAACCTCCTATTACACGATTGAAGAATGGGAAAGTTATCGCCGTCAATACATTGGCTTTGTCTTCCAGAACTACAATATAATCGATTCTTACAGCGTTTTGGAAAATGTCATGGTTGCTTTGACGATTCAAGGTTACGACAAAGATAAACGCAAAGAACGGGCCTTAGAATTGATCGACAAGGTTGGATTAACCAGCCATGTTCATCACAAAGCATCGAAACTATCGGGTGGGCAAAAACAACGTGCGGTAATTGCACGGGCTCTTGCCAAAGATTGTCCGATTATCGTTGCCGATGAACCGACAGGGAATCTAGATAGTGAATCGGGACGTAAAATCATTGAATTATTACAAGAAATCAGTCAAGACAAACTGGTTATCGTCGTAACCCACAACTACCAACAAGTCGCCGAATACGCCACGAGACGAATTCGTTTATTTGATGGTGAAGTCGTCGAAGACAAAGTAATGAAACCACGCCAAGACATCACCGAGGGAGTCACTCTTGCCAATTACCGGATGAGTATCCCGAGTTTGA
This sequence comes from Candidatus Xianfuyuplasma coldseepsis, assembly GCF_014023125.1. Lineage (GTDB taxonomy): Bacteria > Bacillota_I > Bacilli_A > Izemoplasmatales > Izemoplasmataceae > Xianfuyuplasma > Xianfuyuplasma coldseepsis. The sequence continues at coordinate 364,374 of NZ_CP048914.1, read as the reverse complement.
TGATGATGGCGCTTCGTAATTTATATCGAACACCACGGCGTTCGATCTTTACATTAGTTATTGGAATTTTCATCGCTGCGATTTTCTATTTCAGTTACGGTAGTTACGTACAAGAATCCACTAGTAGTGGATTCAGCTATGATTATTGGTCGATATATAATAATACGCCTGACGGTCGCATTATCGTCACCAAATTTGATCAAACCCCATTTACCGATCAGGAAATTGAAGACTTTGAAAATATGAACCGCGTCATGGGTGTTTTAGAACATGATGTGTTGTTTGATACTCCTATTTATGTCTATATGGACAGTGAATGGGACGGTGGTTGGATTGAATCGTGGTATTACTATGTCAATCCATCAGCCATGCTCCGCCAAGATGATTTGGATTCCGGTGTCTTACCTGCTAATAAAAACGAAGTAGTCGTAGGGTATGAGTCCGAATTTGAAGTCGGTGAAACCATTGATGTCGGTTACGAATATCCGCGTTATACCAAAGAAGGGGACTATACATTAGACGGCCTGAATACCTATCGTCTTACCGTTGTTGGGAAAACCAAAAACAGCGTAACAACCACCAATGATGATTTCCTTTATTTACATGATGAATTCTTGTCACAACACGATGTCATCATCACCAACTATCTCTCCCGTGAACGCTGGCCCCAACTTGTTTCGCTGGGAATGAAAATTGATATTAACGGCACAACGGTAAACTTTGGTGACTGGTATGAGTTTGAATACGATTCCTCGATGGAACTCGATGAAATGATTTTATCACCATCGCTCGCAAAACAACTCTGTGCTGCGTTGGAGTTGGATTACACAACGCAATTGAACCAGTGTTTATCCGTTGACGTTTCCATTACTGGAACATCATTATTCTATGAAAATCAGTTGGATTACACCATCACTGGTGTCATGGACGATCTAAATGAAGAACAAGAAGAGTATTACAACATTGTTCGTCTTCACCCAGAAAGTTTATCCAGCTTAGTATCCTTAGAACCCTATCAAATTAGTCTTCTAGTTCGCGATGGGAATGACGCCAACATCGTTATGAATGCGATTCAAGAAGATATTACCTATAATGCCATTTATCCGGCAGGAATCGAAGTCGATGACTTCGCTTTGATGTCACTCTTACTTGGTATTTGGTTTGCCGCACGGACATTGATGTTAATGATTGTCATGTACTTCATTACCTATGTTGTTTTACGGAACATCCAAAATGCAAAAGTCAAAGGCTTTTTGATTTTCCGCTCCATCGGTGCCAGTAAGAAAGATCTTCATAAAGTCACGAACATTGAACTTGTGTATTTGTTTGTTGCCGCCATTGTCTTGGTATTACTCTTTGCAGCAATCAATCAAATCAATCAAATCTGGATTATTCCACAGTACCTGCATTTCTTTACGGTTGGCAGTTATGTGTTATTAATCGCGTTATTAAGTGCACTCGCAATTCTATTAGGACGACGTTTTAACAAACGAATCTTCGGACAATCCGTGATAACGTCGTTGAAACAAGAGTAGGTGAACATCATGATTAAACTACGAAAACTCGATAAATACTATAACCGTAATAAAAGCAATGAAATTCATGTATTAAACGACATCTCATTAGACCTACCAAGTACCGGACTTGTCGTCTTACTCGGTCCATCAGGATCGGGGAAAACGACCCTACTCAATGTGCTTGGTGGTCTTGATAAAGTCCAATCGGGAACAATCCAGTTTGATGAGACAAGCATTGGTCATTACTCGTCCAGTACCTGGGATAAAATCCGAAACCGTGAAGTTGGCTACATCTTCCAGAACTATAATTTACTCAATCATTTAACCGTCTATGAAAACATTAGTTTAACATTAAATATGATTGGTATTTATGATAAAGATGAAATCGATCGCCGTATCGATTACATCTTGGATCATATGGGGATGATCAATTATCGGAAACGAAAAGCATCGCAGTTATCCGGCGGACAGCAACAACGGGTTGCGATTGCTCGGGCACTCGCGAAAAACCCGAAAGTCATTATCGCTGATGAACCAACCGGTAACTTAGATAGTAAAAACACGCAAGACATCATGAACATCATCAAAGCGATTAGTGTCAATAAACTGGTTGTTTTGGTTACCCATGAAGAAAACATCGCTGAGTTTTATGGTGATCGCATCATTAAACTATCCGATGGCCAAATCGTTAGTGATGAAGACAATCGCTCCAGTGGTACATTAGATACGCGCCATGAAGCGGATATCTATCTTAAAGATATGGAGCAAATCACGGAATTAACAAGCGATCAGTCGACGTTAAAAGTCTATACCGATGAAGAACTAAGTGAACCGATAAACGTTCGTTTAATTGTCAAAAATAAAACCCTATACATCGATGTCGATCAAACCAATGTCAAGAAACTACAATTGGTTGAAAAAGACAGTGAAGTACGGATTTACGATAAGAAATACGAACACACCAATAAAGAGAGTCTTGATATTAAAGAGTTCGATTTGGAAAGTGTGATCGAACAAGAAACATCAGACATTGATAAACACAGTGTCATCAGTGTCAAAGATAGTCTTCGTATCGCCTGGAACCGGATGAAAGATGCGACACGACTAGGGAAAGTATTCTACATCGGCTTTGGTTTAATTGCCGGCCTCATCGCCCTGGCGATTGGGATGGGTAATAGTTTCATTTCAATTGATAAAGACTCCTACTTAAATGATTCGGAGTATTTGATTCGTGTCCGTCGTGAAGATTTTACATACGATGATTTCATTGCCTTAACGGCAGACGATTCGATTGATTATATTCGCGCAGTCGATAGTATCAGTATTAACGCGTTACTACCAAAAGTGTTTCAATTACGAGATACCGAATCGGCATTTTCAAATCAGATTGAATCAGTGGATAAACTGTCCTCGCGCGATGTAGAAGCGGGACGCTTGCCGGAAACCACATTTGAATTCGTCATCGATCAACAAGTCGCTGATCAGTTATTGGCAAGTACCAACTATAAATATGTCGGAATTGATAGTTACGAGAAACTGTTTGAACTCGACTATGAAGCGACGATGATGAATCTCACCTACGAACTGACATTGGTTGGTATTGTCGATAATCAAACACCACTCATGTACATGGACGATAATCTTGCCTATTCCCTGTATTATGGCGTAGGAATTTACGAGATGTATGAAGATCAAATCACCTTAGAAACGGGAGACTTACCAGAAGGAGACGAACTTTTAGTACTTGATGGATCTCAAGTCGATCCAATTGGTAATTTGGTGATCCCTGTAAAACAACGAGATTATGAAGCTGTCGGTACGTTTAGTACGACAGCAGCCGATGTTCCGCAAATCCTCATCCGGAAACAAGATTTAGGTGTCGCCTATTTCGATTTATATAACGATTCTTATAGCTCGAATGTAGCGGTAATTGCCAATGATGTCGATAATGCGCTATCGTATCTTGATAGTCAAGGATATACCGCCACCAGTTACGCCAATCAAATGCTTGCGGATTATCAAAATCAACGGATTAGCCAAGGAATCGGAACGATTACCTTCATCGCCATTGTCCTCGTCGCCTCCGCCGTCAGTTACTTCTTCGTCATCCGCAGTAGCTTACTCGCTCGGATTTATGAAGTTAGTGTCTACCGCGCTCTTGGTGTCAGTAAGCTGGACGTGCACAAGATGTTCTTAACGGAAACCGTCTTAATCACATCCTTGACGAGTTTATTTGGATACGCTCTAACCACCTGGTTATTATGGCGGATTCAACTAGCGGTAGATGATTTCACTGAGGCAATCCAAGTCACCCCACTCAGTGTCATTGCGGGTGTACTGATTATCTATCTGATCAACATTGTCAGTGGATTGATTCCGGTAGGAAACCTTCTGCGTAAAACCCCAGCTGAAATCTTAAGCAAATACGATTTTTAAAAGCACAAATTCAATTTGTGCTTTTTTCTTTCGCTTGCTGCTGTGGTATAATAGAGTATGGAGGTGAGACAATGATTGAACACATCTATATTAAAAATTATAAAGCGTTCAAGCGCGAAAATATTGTCGTTGACAAACACACCTTACTCATCGGTCCATATGATTCCGGTAAAACAACCGTTTTAGAAGCATTGGATCTCTTTTTTAACAATCATTTACGACATGACTTTATTCGGAATACAAAAGAAGACATTGTCATCGAATTGTTGATCAACGACACACGATATCGCAAAGTCTATGCACCACCGGACTACTACATCGATTATCAGAAGTGCATTGGCAATATGTATGACATCAATCACATCCGCTATTTGCACATTGGTAAAACCATCAATAATCAAAAACTACTCAATGATATCTTAACAATCAACCTAACCACCAAACTTGATCCAACAATGCAAGCTCGGATCTTCAAAGTATCGGACTACATCGATGGAACCCTGGGTAATTCCAATTATAAAATCTTTCAAACAACCAGTGATTATCAAATGTACTTCGATGAAGACATTTCATTTACTACCGAAGAATATCAACGAATCTTATCCAATATCACCTATCAATATCTGGTAATAGGAATCGATAATGTCGAGCAACATTTCGACACTGAATCGCTCAAGAAAATCAATCAATACACCTATCAAACCATCTACACAACGAACGATTCAGCGATTGTTAAAACGAACGATTATTACGTCTCGACCCTATATAAAGGGAACAAAAACGATGATTTTGATACCGTTAAGAAACGATTATCATCGAAACAAAACAAGACCTATTTACTGGTTGAAGGCAAGTATGACGTCAACTGGTATGAGACCGCAATTCGCTTATTAGACAAACAAGAATCATATACCGTCATCCCTTGTGGCGGGGTTGGTAATATCACCTTTGTCAAGGAACAACTGGAAAAAGAAGGATACAAAACTTTGGTGATCACCGATGGGGATTCCAATCACTATCATCCCTTAGAGCGAGAGATTGTTGAACTCTATGGTGATCTCGATTTTATCAATCGAACGTTCCATACCGATTTCACACATATACCGAAATCCAAACATACATTTTTTAAAGCCCTCACCGTTAAGGATGATGTGGCGAAGAACATACTAAGTCACTGGGCGAAAAAGCACTTAACGGCGGATCATCCGTTTGTGCAAGAAATCGCACAGTATCTATAAAGGGGGAATTCAATGACCTATTATGTTGAATATAAGAAAGTCGTACAAACCGAACCACTCGAAATCCTCGATGAGGACTTCAATCAAGTCGGGTCAATTACCTTTCCATCCAATAAGAAAGATGATATCACAGCTCAATTAAACAATGTGATTTATCTTGTCGAAAGCAATCGTTTAAAACTAAATAATCGCTACATCATAAAAGATGTACACAACAATGTTAAAGCTCGAGTTCGAGCAGGCGTAAAAATCATTCACTCGATCATCGAACAGGACAAATACTTCTTTGTGAAGTCGGCGATATGGAAACTGTTTTATCGCATCTACGATGATCGCAAGATGATTGGTGATTTACGGTTAATCAAACGCGATCATAAACGCTATTACCGCATTACGTTACAAGACAACAATGATGTCTTTACCCTAGCGCTCTTTTTCTTAGCGCATGCCGTTCGTTTAAAAGCCTTATTAATGACCTAGGAGGAACTATGAAATTTTATATTAAACAAAAAGTGTTTACCTTAAAAGATCAGTTTAGTATTATGGATGAATCGGGAAATCCGATCTATAACGTCCAAGGAAAAATGTTTAGTTTTTCCAACAAACTTCAACTCCAGAATCCCAATGGTAGTGTTGTCTTGCACGCAAAAAAACAAGTGTTTCGCTTCCTACCAAAATACTTCTTGTACGATCCTCATGATGAAGAAGTAGCGACGATTGAGCGTAAATTTGGTCTTCGTCCAAAATTTGAGATTCAAGCCGGAGTCGATAATTTACGCGTCGAAGGATCCTTCTTTGCCCATTCGTTTCAAATCTACAAAGACGACCTCATTGTCGCCTCAATCCAGAAGAAACTAATCTCCTGGGGGGACAGTTATGAGATTGACATCAATGACATCAACAATACCGAACTCTATCTCTTTATTGTGATTGTCCTCGATCAAATTATCCATGAGCAACAACGACGTCGCCACAACTAATTTCTGTATTCTTTGTGGGCAAGAAACACATCCGTTAACAGATCCGCAATACCCCTATTCCTATCATGTTTGTGATCATTGTCAATTGATTGTGAAAGATCCAACGTGTTATCCGTCACTGACACAAGAAGAGTATCGCTATCAACAACACAACAATGATGAGAGTAGCGACGGCTATATCGCCTACATGGATACGTTTATTCGCAATCATATTGCCCCATTACGTGGCATCGAAACCATTTTAGATTTTGGCTCTGGACCCTATCCAATGCTGACCAATCGATTGCTATTACAAGGGTATCATGTCGAGTACTACGACCCGTTCTTTCATGATGATCCCAGCTATCGCAACAAAACCTATGATGCGATTGTCCTCGTCGAAGTCTTAGAACATATGCACCATCCCCTGGACGAACTGAAGAAACTACTACCACTACTACGTGAAGGCGGGTATCTTATCATTCGAACCCGATTTCGGAATATGGATGAAATGGGATTTTGTACCTGGTGGTACCGTCGTGATGAAACCCATGTCGCGTTCTTTAACACGACAACCTTTCAATATCTAACAACCATATTTCCACTTCATATCATTCACAATAACTATTATGATGTGGTGGTGTTTCAAAAACAATAAGTGGTGAACTCATGAAATCAATCAAGATTGCAGTGAAAGAGATGGTTGAATTCATCCACGTTGGTGGAGATTTAACCAGTGAATTCAAATCCAATAAGCGTGCGAAGCTTGGCCAAGAAGCGCATGCTTTTTTGCAAGCTAAATACGGAGACGATGATCAGCAAGAAGTTATGGTTGAAACCTTGTATCAAAATGACGACTACGAACTTCACATTAGCGGCCGTATGGACGGCTTATTACAGGTAAACAATAAACCCTTGATTGAAGAAATTAAAAGTACCCAAACCGATCTTGAGTTCATGGACATTGATACCAGGCCCGAACACCTTGCCCAAGTGAAGATGTATGCCTACATGTACTGCAAAGCGAACCATTTAAAATCCATCAAAGTTCGTCTTGTCTATATTCACATCCCGGATTATGAAACCAAATCCTTTACCAAACGATACAACATCAGCCAATTAACGAAATTTTTTGAGAATACCGTTTTTGAATACTTGAACTGGGTGACGATATACGATCAACATCAAGCGCAAAAACTAACCTCGATTGAAGGTCTTACCTTTCCCTTTGAGGATTATCGCGAAGGCCAGTATACGTTTATGGGGGCCATCTATAAAACCATCATCGCTAACGATATTTTATACTCGATTGCCCCAACCGGTATAGGAAAAACTGTAGCCGCGTTATTCTCTGCGTTAAAAGCGATTGAGACCGAACGTGATAAAGTGTTCTACTTAACGGCGAAAAACGCGGGAAAAGCGATTGTCGTTGATACCGTGAACTTATTAAAAGACAACGGCCTTGTAGCCAAAACCGTCGTCATCAATAACAAAGAACATATGTGTCTGATGGACACCGTCGATTGTGATCCGGATATCTGTCCCTATGCCAAAGGGTATTTTGATCGTGTCCAAGAAGCCTTGAATGATATATTTGTTCATAAGGACGTGTATGAATCGGAATTGATTAAAAGTTATGGCGAGTATCATAAAATCTGTCCGCATGAGTTCAGTTTATCCATTTCCAACTTTAGTGACATTGTCATCTGCGATTACAATTACGCTTTTGATCCGCGAACTCATCTTATTCGTTATTTTGATGAAGATTACTACAATCCAATTCTCTTAGTCGATGAGGCTCATAATATGATTGACCGGTCTCGTTCAATGTACTCTTCATCTATCACAAAATCAGGACTTTTAGCGTTGAAAAAAGCTGCGAAAAAAGTCAAACCATCGGTACAGTCAACCATTACGAAAATCATCAAGTATATCGATGAATTTGCGACGAATATTGAACTGATTAAACAACCATTTTATCATCAGGAAGAACTCGATGAACAATTGCTTGTACTTCTCGAACGATTGGTGAATAAACTCGATCAAATTCTCGTGGAAAACAAAAAGTTTCCCAATCGAGATCAAGTACTGGATGGTTATTTCATGTGCACCCAGTTTATTCGCATCAGTGATTTCTATGCCTCATCGTATCGCTATATATTAGAAGCTAAAGATGAAGACATTGTCATTACCTTAAGTTGTCTCGATGCGTCGAAATATATCCTTGATACGATAGAGCGCCGCGCCAAAGGAGCAATTTTCTTTAGCGCGACGTTAGAACCCGTGGATTATCATGTTCGCTTAATCACAAAAGGAGAAGGAAAAAGTATTTCCATTCCGTCCCCCTTCCCCCAACATCACTTGGGTTTATTTGTTGATGATTCAACAAGTACAAGGTACCGTGATCGCGAACGAAGCATCGATAGTATCATTGATAATATCTATGCAATGTTGGAAACCAAAGTTGGGAATTATATTGTGTTCTTTCCCTCTTATCGATATCTAAATCGTGTGTTAGAGCAGTTCGACACGGAAGCTTACGACGTTGTCGTTCAAGAACGAAACATGAACTTCAAGACGAGAAATAAGTTGCTTCAGTCATTTGACGAAGTCGGTGAAACGTCTACAGTAGGCTTTTTTGTTATGGGTGGAAGCTTTAGTGAAGGGATTGATTACATCGGTGACAAATTACACGGTGTCTTAATAGTCGGTGTGGCGATGCCTCAGTTTAACCCCTATAACGAACTGCTGCGTAATTACTTCGATGAACTCTTTGAAACGGGTTTCGATTACGCCTATACATTCCCTGGCATGAACAAAGTTATCCAGGCGGTAGGTCGCGTCATTCGTACTGAAGAGGACCAAGGAATTGCGATTCTTTTTGACGACCGATACAGTCACCGAAACTACCGAACACTGTTTCCAAAAAACTGGCAACACGCGATTACAATTCGGGTAAATAATTATGTGCAAAATTATCTCGAGAAATTTTGGCAAAACATCAAAAAAAGTGTATAATGAATTGAATGTTAACATACGTTTTATATTGTGTTAAGGAGGTGATGTAGTGAAAACAACAAAACGATTTGAATTCAAATATAAAATTACCTTTCAAGATTACTTAACAATCAAACCGATGATTGAATCTTTATTGATTCATGATCAACATGGAGAAGACCTGTCGTATCCTGTCAATAGCTTATATTTAGATGATATCTATCGATCAGGAGCTGCCGACAAAGCCTTTGGAAATCAGTTCCATAAAAAATACAGAATTCGTCATTATCATGATGAATCGAAGAAGAAACTGGAGCTGAAAGAAAAGGTTGGTGATGAATCAACAAAACATTCAACAATGATTTCCGATGCGGTATATCAGGCAATTTTATCTCAAGATTTGGATGTCTTAGAACAACATTTTTCCGATCCATTAATCCGTCGATTTACGTTAGATATGTTGCGGTTCCATCTCGAACCAATGTGTGATATCATCTATCAACGGGAAGCGTTCAAAGATGAATCGGATAATCTTCGAATCACCTTTGACCAGTCATTGGAAGTAGCTCCGTTTTCAATCAATAATTTAACCGAAAAAGGGAGTTTAATGCATCCAACAACAATGATTTTAGAAGTCAAATATGAACACTACATTCCCAAATCCATTAAACAAGTATTAAAACATGTTCCATTACAACAACTATCGGTATCCAAGTATTTCTTAGGATATACGCAAATTACCCCTTAGGAGGAGAACGCTATGTCATTTAGTGATTTAATTAATCAGGATATTATTGATTTATACAATGCACAAAACATATCTTTAGAAGTCATTGTATTTAACATTATTGTCGTATTCTTACTTAGTTTACTCATTTTATTTACCTACAAGAAAAGCTATCAAACAACCGTATACAACCGCAGTTTTGCAGTTAGCTTACCAATTACTGCGATGGTTACGAGTGTTATCATTATCTCGGTTGCATCCAACATCATCCTATCGTTAGGGATGGTTGGGGCACTGTCAATCGTTCGTTTCCGGACTGCTCTAAAAAATCCGTTTGATACCGTATTTATGTTCTGGGCGATTGGCCTCGGAATTACCATCGGTGCTGGATTGATCATTGTCGCAATCCTCAGTACTTTATTAATTGCTGGTGCAGTGTTCTTATTGATTTACTTAGAAGTCTTTACATCAACCTACTTCTTGATTGTACGAGCAACCGATCCAAAACAAGAACAAGCGATATTGGATAGTGTTAAGGACGTATATAAAAAATACACATTACGCAATAAAACCGTAAAAGATCAAGCACTTGATCTCACTCTCGAAGTTCGTAGTAAAGAAGATAAATCGTTATTGGTATCCCAAATTAAAGACATTGAATCTGTGAAGAGCGTCATTGTCTTATCTCACCAAGGAGATTATATCTCCGAATAATGTTGAATCTATGGATTCGACGAATTGTCATCTTTACTGGACTACTAGCAATTCTTGTCGGTGCGTCGATTTCCTATGGTGATAGTTTATTCCTTACTGCACCAGAAGAAATTGATGTCATTCAAGCGCTCCTTCAAAAGCGCGAACAACAAGAAATCTTACGAGCAGAAATTGAAGCAGAAATTGCTCGATTAGAGCAACTAGAAGAAGACGCTCGTGAACAACGAGAACAGGAACTACTTGAAGAACAACAACGTCTTGAAGAAGAGGCTCAGGCACTCATCGATGCCTATACACTTGGCAACAGAGATAAGCCTCAAGACTATCTAAACCTATTCGATAATAGTATCAAACACACATTTATTGTAGATTTTGATACCGCTGAGTGGGAAGGTTTGATCCAAGATATGGAAGACTACTATGATCTATTTGGAACCTACCGCAGCAATAATTATCGGAAAGTAAATGTGACTTATATTACCGACGAAGAGACGATCTCAATCCAAGATGTTGGGATTCGCTCCAAAGGAAATCATTACAGTCGCCGTCTGCCAATATCTAACCAAGGTGACGTGATTCCGATTCATTATGTACTGAAGTTTAATGAAACCTTTGATACTGAAGTTGGTACAGAAGAATATACATTATTAAAGACCCGTGAAGTATTTGACGTTGAGAAACTGATCTTTAAATGGAATCGTAACAATGATCCAACCTACTTAAGTGAAGTCTACAGTATGCAAGTCTTTCGTGATGCAGGTGTTCCCGCACCCATGATGAGCCTTGCAAACTACATTATTCGCATTGATGGTGAAGTCGTCTTTGAAGAACTCTACGGTGTACAGGAATACATTGATGAAGAGTTTGTCCGTAAGCAACTACAAGACATCCCAACCAAAGACGTTGGCGATCTCTACAAGGTTATCTGGCCAGGTACACTAGAACCCATCTACGATACGTCGCTAGTTGGCATCCGTGAATGGGAAACCAACACACGGCCAGTCTATGGCTTAGAATCAAACGATGACATCATGAATTACCAACAGTTAATCGACTTTACCTTTGCCCTTGATAACAGCAACGAAACAGAGCGTAAAACCTTCATTGATCAATCAATTGATGTTGACACCATGATTCGCGCTTTTGCCGCAAGTATCTTTCTCGGTAACCCCGATGATTACCGTGGTAACGCCAACAATTACTATTTATATTTTGATCAACAAGGTGTATTCACCTACATTCCCTTTGATTTTGATCATTCCTTAGGACAAGGATGGGCTGGTAATCCAGTCTTTATCGACTATTCTCTAGGAAACGATATCTATACCTGGGAAGGTGATGGATTTAGTGCTGCGACGAGAAATATACCACTAATTGATAATATATTACTTGCCTATGAGGAGTATCAAATACTCTATGAAGACTACTTAGAAGCCTTTATAAGTGATGGTACCTTTAGTTATGCTGGTTTCAGCGCATTGTTTAATCAAGCAGAAGCATTATACGGCGATCAGTACTATATGGTAAATGATAAAGAATACTACATTACAACCAAAATCACAAATGTACTAGAAGATGTCGAACAATACCGCGCAATACGTAAATTCCACAGTTAATGAACTGTGGAATTTTTTTATAAGATAGCGGTAAACGGTCGATTATGGTACAATTGTACTAAGAAACGAGGTGGTTCCATGGAACAGTATATGCAACAAGAATTAACCGATAAAATCATTGAACAAGCTGCAATATTATACGATGCAGACCCCACAACAATAACGAAAATAGGTGGATTTGAGAACTTTGTCTACGAATACCATAAAAACAAGCAAGACTATATCTTACGATTTGTTCATAGTGGCCATCGAACTTATGACCTTGTTTTAGCGGAAATTGAATTTATTGATTACCTTGATCATCACGATGCAAGAGTATCTACTGTGGTGCACTCTATCCATGATAAAATCGCTGAAAAAATCACGATTAATAGTGAACACTATTTCACCGTTTCCGTCTTTGAGAAAGCACGAGGGGATCTTGTTAAAAATGAGGATCTCACAGCAGAATTCTATCAGATGTTTGGTCGTGAAGTTGGCAAACTTCACCGCTTAACTAAGACGTTTAATCCAAAACACAAACGTCCGCAATGGTATGAAGAAAACTTTTCAGATATCGCAAATAAGTACTTGCAGTATGATTCGGAAATTATTGATCTATATCAGCAAGTAGAAGCCACGATTAAATCGCTACCAAAAAGCATTGATAACTATGGATTAATTCATACCGATCTACACTTTGGAAACATGTTTTATGATGGCGAAAAACTAACGTTTTTCGACTTTGATGATTCTGCATATAAACACTTTTTAAGCGATATCGCGATCATCATATTCTATCATTTTCGAGGATTGGATAATCGACACGAAAAATATAACGAAAAAGTACGATTTATCCTTCATAATGTAATGAAGGGATACCAATTAGAGAACATGCTAGATCTCGAATTTTTCAAACATCTAAACGAATTCTTATTACTGCGTTCAGTAATTTTATACGTTGTTATGACGGCAGCTGGTTTTGATCAACATGAGAATCCTCGATATCGCGAAGTACATGCATATCGAAGAGAAGCTAGTATCAATAATTGGGTTGCAGTAGACTTAGACTATGTCTTGGAGGGTCTATAATGGAAGAGGTACATGCTATACATCTCATTCATCCTGTTCAATCTGGTCAATCATGGTTTGGCGTTACTCATAACACCAATATCTATCGTGGTTGTAATCATGGCTGCATCTATTGTGACTCACGAAGCAGTTGTTATCAGATTGATAATTTCGATACAATTCGTGTCAAAAAAGAAGCCTCTGTGAAGATTGACCAAGAATTATCAACAAAACGTAAAAAAGGAGTTCTTGGCTTTGGAGGTATGAACGATCCTTATAATTCCTTTGAAAAATCACAAGAAGAGACCAGGAAAGCTCTTCAATCTGTAAATAAGTATGGTTTTGGAGCACATATCATTACCAAGAGTGATCTTGTTGTTCGTGATATTGATATATTTCAAGCAATTCAATGCCACTCGATAATGAATATCGGGATTACTATTACAACGGCAGATGATCGTTTACAAAAGCGTATTGAACGTTCTGTGTCAACAACTTCGGATCGGTTTAAGGCTATCAAAACCTTAATCGATGCTGGATTGTATGCAGGAATATTGATGATGCCGATTCTTCCCTTTATTAATGATAACTGGGACAATATCAAGGGAATCATTGATCAAGCAAAAGAAGCTGGAGCGAAGTATATCTATCCATCCTTTGGTGTAACCTTGCGTGACAATCAACGTCAATACTTCTTTCAAAAGATTGGTCCCGACTTAACAAAGCAATATGTAGATACCTTTAAGGATCAATATATGTGTATCTCACCGAACGCTGAAGCGCTCAAAAGGAAATTTAAATCGTACTGTGATGAATGTGGCATAATCTATTCGATGAAGGATATCATTAAAGGAGCACAGAATCATATTACAACAACGCAACTTAGCTTATTTTAGGAGATGATTGAATGAACGTATACGCAGAACATCATCGTATTCAAGAATTTTTACAATCCATATCTATGAATCAAGTTCATGTCGTTGAGGATCGTTCACTAGCAGATTACATCATTACTGGACACTACAACCATGACATGCAAACCGACAATTTAAAAGGTATCATTATTCCTTATACTGGCCATAATGGTATTAACTTGGACGATATGCGACAAGACAACCTACAACTTTTCATCCTACCAACCCGTTCAAGATGGGTTGCTGAAAAAGCGGTAACCCTCACCCTGACTTTACTCGGAAAAACAATTCCCTACCATGAACAATTAAAACAGGGAAACTGGAGTTCGCGTAATAGTGAAAAACGTATACCATGGGCAAGCATTCAAGACCGGAGTGTCGGCCTATTTGGGTATGGTCGAATTGGGAAACTGATTCACCAGTTTCTACGAGGATTCGGTTGTGATTTTTATACCATTGATCGTGGCAAATCATACCCTGAGGGTATCAAAACGGTAAAGAATTTAACCAATTTGATACAGTTAAGCGACATCATCATCATATCTACCCCATTAAATAAAACCACCGAAGGCATCTTTGATTACAACCAATTACAACGGATGAAACACAAATACTTAATCAATGTAGGCCGCGGTAAAATCGTTGATGAAGAATCCTTGTATCACGCACTTGACGATAACATCCTTGCCGGCTACGCTTCCGATGTATGGTACAATTACCCGAAACATAAAGAACAACAATATCCTAGTAACTACCCAATCTATGAAATGGATAACGTTGTGTTATCTAATCATTCCGGTGGATTTACCGAACACACCAATGAGTTTGTCAATCAAGATTTAGTACAATTACTAGAAGCCATCGCTTCTGGTGATACATCGACACAACTCGATCTAACGAACCTACTTTAGAATTGTACAGTTATAGTTTGCAATCCATGCTATAATATGGATGGTGATACCAATGAAAAAATACGATGAACGAGAAACGTTATTTTCTCGAGTCGCCTTACAAAAAGGAACCAAAGAGTACAACGAATTCTACCGTAAGAATTCAACCTATAAACCTGCCGATGATAAACAACGTCGTGTATCTTTTCGTCATAAATTACGTAAGAGTAATCGCTTCAAAGAACTCTTCTATCCCATCACAAAACACAACAAGAACTATATCAAACACGTGTTTGAGCTAACGGAGAGCTACCCCATCCATACTCCTAGAATTCCAATTGAACCTCGCTTTGCAGCCAATATCAAGGAAATTACGAAATATTATGGTGCGACCTCTGTCGGAATTACAACATTACGTCCCGACCATTTTTATAGCCACTTCGGAGGCGTTAGCGAGCATCTTAATAAAGATACATATAATCAACCAATCCATCCAACATATAAAACCGCCATTGTCTATACTGTACTCATGGATAAAGAGATGATGAATCGTGGTCCGATGTATGAAGAACTTCTAGCAACCGAAGAAGCATACGTTCGAATCGCAACCATCGGTAGTCGCCTTGCGATGTATTTAAAAGATTTAGGATATAAAGCGATGTTTAATAACTCGGAATATTATTTAGCTCCTTTGGTCCCACTCGCCTACGATGCGGGACTGGGAGAAATTGGTATGGCGAATCACATTGTTACCAAAGAATATGGAAATAATGTTCGTCTCGGTGCAGTTTTTACCAATCTGGAAGTGGCAACCGATGTACCCATCGATTTTAATTTAACCAACTTCTGTAAACAATGTGCCCTATGCTTAAGCAATTGTCCTGGTGGAGCAATTACTCATAAAACACGGATGGTTAACGGACGACAATTCTATAAATTTGATGACAATGCCTGTTATGACATTTGGTTGAAATCAGGTACCGATTGTGGAACCTGCATTTCTACCTGCCCGTTTACCCAAGGAGTCGACTTAATCAAACTTTCACAAACAAAAGAACATCCTGAAATTATCCATGAAATGATGGATGAGCATTACCAAAAATATGGTCGCCGCATATTTACAAAACACGAATTAGATATCGTTAAGCTAGAAGATGAACGAGAAGACAATTGACGTTCACGGTCTAACAGTTGATATGGCAAAACGTGAAATAGAGCGCTTCATCGCTTCTTGTGATAACAACGTCACACACGTTCGAGTCATTCATGGGTATTCCCACGGCGACAATATCCGTGAATTCATACAGCGACCTAATTCGATCCGATCAAAACGAATTAAACGTAAGAAATTTACCAAGAACCGAGGAGAAACAATATTTGAACTCTATTGATTTTTAATCGCAACATGGAGGTGCCTATGAAATCAAAAAGCATATTCTCACGAATAATAACAATATTCGTCCTAATCAATGTGATTGGATGGTTTTTCCCTGCAATCCTTGAAGTCTTTGGGTTAGACGATTTTAGCTGGGGAGGTATCATTGGTATCCTAGTTGCACTATCTATATTAAGTAGTATTGTTGATAAAGATAAGAAAAAACCCTCAAAATATAAAGATGTTGATGAAGACCGCTTGTTTGATAACGAAATTGATAGTGTTTACAACAAACCAAGTAATCCATACCTATCTACATCAAAGAATAGAGAAGAATGTGAATACTGTGGTCACCATAACGATACTTCTAGAGAATATTGTGAAAACTGCGGTGTTCGTATATTAACCACTGACCACTATGACAAATATGACATGTAGAAGCTGATTAGTATGATTTCTAAGATTCCTAAAATTACATTGTTGATAATTATCGTGCTATCACTAATTTTGATAGGACTTTCTTTCTTTATGGAAAATATATTTCTAATGGTTATTAGCACAATCACTTTACTGGTCAGTATACTATTTCTTATGATTTACCAAGTATTTGAGCTATTCAAAAGAGATAAGATTTTAGATTTAGAACAGTTAAAACAGCAAGGCTTAACCATTGTCGAATGTGTAAATTGTCATAAAATGAATGTGTTAGAAGATCAGTATTGCATATTTTGTGGAGAGAAGTTAAAAGAAAATGAACAGTAAAGCGCTAAAACGTAATGTTACATTAGAATATTTCTATATATTCTTACGAAGTCTGAATTTCACCCAAGGTGTATGGATGATCTACTTAGCACAGGCAAAAAGTTTTGATCTTTGGCAATTAGGAATATTCGAAAGTGTTTTTCATATTTCAAGTATTTCTTCGGAAGTACCAACTGGAATGATTGGAGATTTACTAGGTAGAAAAGTAAGTAGACTTCTTGGTATACTTTTCTATATTATATATCTAATAATAATTTTGTTTAGTAGTAATTTTTGGATAATTGGTATTGGATTTGTAATTTGTGGAATTTCTTATACATTTGAGTCTGGTAGTGGAGATGCTTTGATCTATGATACACTAATTGAACTAAATGAACAAGATAAGTACATGAAAGTACAAGGTATTAAGGAAATTATCTTTCAATTGAGTAGTAGTATTGCGCTACCAATCGGAGGTATGATTGCAATTATCGCCTATAATTTGAACTTTGAAATCATGATTATCGTCTTTGTTGTGGCCTCTATCCCCATTTTACTTATGAAAGAAATTCCACTAAATGTGGAATATGAACACAAAAGATTCACTACTAAAATGTACGAACATTTCGTAAAAAGTACAAAAACTGTATTTTCTTCAACAAGATTAGTGTTTCTATTATCTATAGGTGCTTTACTAGCTGCACCCATTACAACTTTGTTTTTCTATCTCCAAAATTTTTACATCGACAATTACTCAATTTTTACAATTGGTATAATTTTGGGTGCATCTTCGATCATGGGAATCATAGGTGGATACAGTGCACACATTATTGAACGAAAATACAAAGAAAAGTTAGTTTTATATATTGTTCCAATTTTTATCGTAATTTTACTGTGGTTAATACTATTTGAAGAAATTTCATATATACCATTCATACTTTTGGGATTCTTTGATAGTATATTCTATGTAGTGTTAAGTGATTACATTAATCGAATAACTCCTTCTTCTCAACGGGCTACTATTTTAAGTTTTAATAATATGGCATTCAGTTTAGTCATGATCATTGTGTTTCCGCTAGTTGGGATTATTTCTGAATTTTCCACATTAATGACTGGATTTGCAGTGCTTGCAGGACTTGCAACATTAGCTTATCTTTCACTATTATTTTTACTATCAAAAATTGATATTTCAGAGTGATTTACATAGATATTTACATTATATAATAGCCTAATAAAGGGCTTTAAGTTAGTTTTAATATATACAATTGTACTTCCATTTACATTTATCTTTACATTATTTATTAATGAAAATAATATGAAAACAACTAATATTATGATACTAAGTGAGGTGATACCTTTGTATAGAATAATTGATAAAAAAGTCTTAAATGAGCATGTTGACCAGATGATCATTGAAGCACCACTAGTTGCTAATAATGCTAAGCCGGGACACTTTGTGATTTTACGTGTTGATGAAGATGGTGAACGTATTCCTCTTACTATTGTGGAGCATGATCAAAATACTGTAACGATTATCTATCAGAAGCTTGGTTATTCTACTCGATTACTAGGTAAGCTTGAAACTGGTGATGAAATTCATGATTTTGTTGGACCTTTAGGACGTCCAGCACACATACATGATGTGCAACAGTTATTAGCAGTTGCCGGTGGTGTTGGTGCAGCACCTTTATTTCCTCAACTTAAAGCATATTATGATAAAGGGGTCAATATTGATTTGGTGTTTGGAGCTAAGTCAAAAGATTATTTAATATTACTTGATAAATACAAAAATATATGCAGAAATATATACATTACAACCGATGATGGAAGTCTTGGAACGAAAGGTTTTGTTACAACAGTAGTCCAAGATCTTCTAACTACAAAATCATATGATAGAGCCGTCACTATTGGTCCTTTGATAATGATGAGAAACGTTGTAGAACTTACAAAGAGTATTGACCTACCCACAGATGTATCGTTAAATCCGATTATGATTGATGGAACAGGCATGTGTGGTAATTGCCGTTTTACTAAGAATGGTAAAACATACTTTGCATGTATTGATGGTCCTGATTTTGATGCAGATGGAATTGACTTTGACGAACTAATGGTGCGACAAAACTACTATATAGAAGAAGAACATATATGCAATTTGGGGTTGAATACAAATGAAGACTCCTAGAGTACAAATGCCAGTCCAAGATCCAAAGGTCCGTCAAACCAACTTTGATGAAGTAGCCTGTGGATACGATTTAGACATGGCTAAACTAGAAGCACGTCGTTGTTTGAATTGTAAGAATCCACGTTGTGTTGCCGCTTGTCCAGTCCATATTGAGATACCTGAATTTATTAATTTTATTATTGATGGTGACATAGAAAGTGCCTATTTTACGCTATATAAAGATAATATTCTACCCTCAATATGTGGTCGTGTTTGTCCTCAAGAAAAACAATGTGAAGGAGCTTGCATTTTAAGTATTAAAGGAGAGAGTGTTGCTATAGGTGCACTAGAGCGCTTTTTAGGTGATTATGCATTAGAAAACGATTTAGAGCAGATTCAGAGCATACCGGAGAACGGTATCAAAGTCGCTGTCGTAGGTAGTGGACCTGCAGGTCTTGCGAATGCAGCAAGTATGCGTCGACTAGGATACGATGTAACGCTATATGAAGCGCTTCATGAATATGGAGGAGTCCTTCAATATGGGATTCCAGACTTCCGGTTACCAAAGGAAATTGTGGCACGTGAAATCGACAGATTGCGAGATATGGGGATTCATTTTGAGAAAAATGTTATTATCGGAAAGTCAATTACGATTGACCAGTTAAAGAACGAGTACCATTACCGTGCAATCTTCGTTGGATCAGGTGCTGGACTGCCAAGTGCCTTAAATATTCCTGGTGAAAATTACTCTGGAGTCTATTATGCGAACGAATTTCTTACGCGAGTTAATTTAATGAAGTCGAAGAACTTTCCGAAAGCTCCGACACCGGTAAAAACCGGAAATAATGTCATGGTGGTCGGTGGTGGAAACGTCGCGATGGATGCTGCTCGAACAGCGAAGCGTCTGGGTGCCAAAAATGTGTTTATTGTTTATCGAAGAGATATGGAAAGTCTACCCGCAAGGCTCGATGAGATCCATCATGCGATGGAAGAAGATATTGAGTTTCGATTGCTCTTAAATCCCATTGAATTTATTGGTGAAAATTATGTTGTTAAACAAGTTGTCTGTGAAATTATGGAATTAGGGGAACGAGATTCATCCGGTCGTAGACGACCAATGCCAACTGGAAAATATCAAACATTTGATATTGACTCTTGTATTATTTCTATAGGTCAGAAGCCCAATCCAATCATTAAAGATGCTACAAAAGAACTAGAGGTTGATCAATGGGGCCGGATTGTCACTGAGAATCACCAAACCTCCATTCCCGGTGTTTTTGCTGGAGGAGACGTCGTTAGTGGTGCTGCCACCGTCATTCTTGCAATGGGTGCTGGTAAGGACGCAAGTACCTATATGGACGCCTATATTAAAGCGGAAAACAATTGACATTTATTTAAAGTAAATGTAAACTAGTCATATACTTTGAAATTCAAAATAAAAATTTATTGGAGGAACAAAAATGTCAAAGATTGGCTTACTAGTATGTGGGAACTCAGGTATTGATTATATTGAACACAAGTATGATATTCCCGTTATTCGCTCGATTTTATTAGTTGGTGATAAAGAATACTCAGATTACGTTGATATTACAGCAGGAGACTTTTATCAAATGCTTGCCGATGATCCTAGTTTAACCCCGTCAACAGCCCAAGCGGCAACCGGTGTTATCTTGGAACAATACGAAGCAATGGTCGCCAAAGGATATGATGAATTGCTTGTTGTATCAATTTCCAACAAATTATCTGGTACATACGAAGGATGTATGCTTGCTGCCAATATGTTAGACGACGTAAAAGTACATGTATTTGATTCAAAATCCGTATCATACCCAGAAGCGAAAATGATTCTCGATGCCGCCAAAATGATTGAAGAAGGTAAAACCATTGAAGAAATCTGGAATCATCTCGAAGTTCTACGCGATAATCACCGCATTTTATTCAGTGTTGAAACCTTGCGTTACCTTGTGAAAAACGGCCGTTTAAGCGGTGCAAGTGGATTCCTCGGTAGCATGTTAAAAATCAAACCAATGTTAGAAGTGACCAAAGATGGTCGCGTGGAAGCCATTGAAAAAATCCGTACACTAAGTAAAGCCACCAATCGCTTGATTGAAAAGTTTCTCGAAGATCTCGGGGATAAAGACATGGAAGTGTTCTTAATTCATGCCAACGCGGAAGAACGTGCTGATGTGGTCCGCAAAGCCATTCAAAAAGCTCGACCCGATATCAAAGAAATCAAAGCATACCCATTAACACCAGTCGTCGGTGCTCACGCAGGACCCGGCGTTGTCGGTGTTGGATACATCCATAAATAACCATATAGATAGGGGGAATGAGATGGACACACCAAAAGAAATTATCAATGAACTATTGGTTGAAGTATTTAACCATATTTTAAGCATTGAAGCCGAAGCTTTACGCAAACGTGGAATCAAACTATCGATGAACGAAATTCATGTATTAGAAGCCATCGAAAAAACCGCAGAACCAACGATGTCGCATCTAGCAAAACGGCTTCGTGTAACGGTTGGAACACTCACCACCGCTATGAATCGCCTTGTTGAAAAAGGCTATGTAACACGCTACCGTCTCGAAGAAGACAAACGCAAAGTCTATATCGCATTAACCGATAAAGCAATCAAAGCCTTACGGATTCACGATGAGTTCCATGAAGAGATGATTGAAGCAACCATCGCCGATATGAAATTGGACGAAGATGAAGTCCTATTACAATCCTTAAAAAACATCAGCGAATACTTCAAGCGAAAGTACTAACAACCAACAAAATGCCTTTACTTTACCGCTACATTTTGGTATGATTAACCATATGAACAGGTAGAAGTGGAGGTGTTTTTTTTGATTAATTCCGATCTCATTCGTGGTCATCTCGAAATCATCATATTAAAGCTGATTATCGAGCAAGATCGCTACGGCTATGAAATTGCCAACTGCATCAAAAAACGCACAAAAGAACAGTTCATGATTAAGGAAGCTACATTATACAGTATCGTCAACCGTTTGGAACACAAAGGATTAATCGAATCCTACTATGGGGAAAAAACACACGGTAAAAAACGTCGTTATTATAAAATTACCGTTTTGGGGAAAGCGTACTACACTGAGAAAAAACAAGAATGGATTGAGCTCAAAAACGTGCTTGATACCTTATTGGAGGAATCCTCATGAAACGAATTCACAACTTTGTCAAACACACCTTTAAAAATGCCCCAAAAGAGGAAAAACAGGCGATCATTGAAAA
Organism: Candidatus Xianfuyuplasma coldseepsis; assembly: GCF_014023125.1. Lineage (GTDB taxonomy): Bacteria > Bacillota_I > Bacilli_A > Izemoplasmatales > Izemoplasmataceae > Xianfuyuplasma > Xianfuyuplasma coldseepsis. The sequence goes on along the minus strand of NZ_CP048914.1, from coordinate 341,783 downwards.
AGTAACCCAAATGCTTATTGAAAAAGTAGAAGACCTCCAAGAAAGTGGTTGTACCTTAGATGAAGCCATCGACCGTACCGTAGTAGAATTTGGTAATGCCGAAGACTACTTCGCTTCCCTTCATCCAAATCGACGCTTCTTTAAACGAATCAAAACCATCAAACACTATCGCAACGACTTACTCTTCAGTTTATTTGGTACTGTAATCATCATCGGTATGCTCGTCTTTGCGAACTTATACTACGCACCAGATCTCATCTGGTTCGTCCTACCCGCACTTGCGGTTTTGTGGTGGCCTCTTGCCGTCTTATATCGATTATTGAATAAAAAAGAAGGGATGAATAACGATCATGAATAAACGCGCTGTTATCGCAACCAGCACTGGTTGTCTTGATTATTTAAATCTTGATGAACCCAACTTACGCATCCTTCGCATGAAAATCATCATGAACGATCAAACCTACGATGATTTTGTCGAAATGAATGCCGATGAGTTCTATACCCATTTAAAAACCGATACCTCACTGGTACCAACCTCATCGATGCCATCACCAGGAGAACTACTAGAATTATTAGATGACTTGGAACAAGAAGGCTACGACGAAGTCTTTATCATCACCATCAGTAGTGAACTATCTGGAACCTATGGTGTTTGCACCATGGCTGTGAAAAACTACGAAGGTAAACTTACGACTCACGTCATCGATTCTCGTAATGCCGCCATCAGTGAAGGATGGCTCAGTCTTGAAGCTTTACGTCTCATCAAAGAAGACGTTCCATCATCGGACATCATCGCCTATTTAGAGCAGATGCGCACCAACCGCAAACAATACTTTATGGTTGACAATCTTCGTCTATTTGTCGCCAATGGTCGCCTTAGTGGAGCCAGTGGATTCATTGGAAGTATGCTTAAAATCAAACCGATTTTAGAAGTCAATGATGATGGTAAAATCGTTCCATTTCTAAAAGTCCGGACCCAGAAAAAAGCCTTACAAGAAATGGTGAATCTCGTTATCGAAGACTTAAAACAAATCGACGACTTTGTAGTCACCTATGATACCTCAGATAACAAAGAAGGCATCGCCTATGTCAAAGAGCAAATGGAACAAGCCTTCCCTGGTTACACATACTATGAAGCCCCAATCACCCCTGTGATTGGTTGCCACACCGGTATTGGTACCGTTGGTATAGCTTATTTCAATCTGACAAAAAAATAAAAGGAACCGCGGTTCCTTTTTTAATTGCTTCAATACCTGAAAAATGATACAATAACCTCGGTGATTATTATGCGAACAAAACGACTCACGTTACTCGCGATATTACTAGCCATCAGCATCGTTTTATCCATCGTCGAATCGATGATTCCAATCCCGATTCCCGTACCCGGTGTCAAGCTAGGACTCGCGAACGTAGTAACAATCCTGATCCTATTTATCTATGGCGATCGTGACGCCTTTACCATTCTTTTATTGCGTATCATCCTTGTTGGATTATTACGCGGTAATATCTTCAGTGTCACCTTCTTCTTAAGCCTAAGTGGAGGTATGGTAGCCTACCTCATGATGTTTCTATTTAAGCACTTAAAACGCTTCAACATTATTTCCATCTCAATCATGGGAGCCTTCGGTCACAGCGTCGGCCAAATCGTCATGGCAATCTTTATCATTGAACGACGTGAACTAATCTTTTATTTCCCTTATATCTTAGTACTTTCCATCGTCACCGGAGTCTTTACCGGAATGATCGCCACAAGAAGTCTACAAATTATGAAAAAAGCCCTCTAGCGGGCTTTTATTTTTTTAGTCTTTATCGACAGATAGGTCATAGACATACTGAGCTTCAAATTTATCGCTCATCACCACAGTGTTGTCCAACGTATACCAAATTGCCTCTAGTCCATCAATGGCATTGACAAAGGCTAAACCATCTTCAATCGGCATCGTGAAGATTGCTGTCGAGTACAAATCGGCAAGTGCCGGATCGCTAGTGGCGATTGACACGGCGCGGCTATAACGCTCAGGCATCAAGGTATTGGGGTTGATAATATGATGATATAACTCCCCATCAACGATAAAGTTCTGTTGGTAATCACCGGATGTCACCAACTGATCGCCATCCCCTAAGAACACAATCGCATAATACGAATAGGGATTCGTTGGATCGGTTACAGCAAGTGAAAACTTCTCATTCTCACGAACTGGATGAGTTCCCCCAATCGAGATATTACTGGTACCGTTATTCAGAAGATAACCAGAAAACTCCAAACTATCCAAATAGTCCATTATTTTGCCACTGATGTACCCTTTGGAAACACCACCTAAATCAATCGACATATTCGCACCCATTTGAATCGTTAGATTCTCTTCATCTAGCGTAATCTCACTCGGGTCGGTATATTGATCAGCCGCTTCTAAATCCACCATTGCTGGCAGATTGCATACAGGATTGGTAAATGCATTACACGCTTCTCGAGCATCGTGCCATAACTTCAATACAGGGCCAAGGGCAATATTAAATAGATTATTCACCTCATCTTGATGATCCAAAGAAAATTGAATCAAATCAAACAACCGATAATCAATCGTATGTACAGCCGTTGGATCTTGATTAATCGCATAGACATTCATCACACCATCATATGCATCGTACTTGGTCGTTAATTGATGGTACTTCGCTAAGATGTTTTCCACATTATTCACAATCGAATCGATTTGATTGTTGTAGATATCTCCATCGTAGTACAAATTTAACTTCACCGTAGTATGGAGGTACTGAGCCCAATACACGCGACACTCTGTAATCGTTGTATCTTCAATGACAGTACATCCGGATTCCCGGTAATAAACGGTTCTCGTAACCGATGATTCCTGGTTTTCATAGGACAATGTGTATCTTACTTCATAATCCCCAGCTACCGTATTATCAATGTCATCTGTAACCGATACATACTCACTAATATCCGTAAAACCATCTTTGGCAATAAATCCCTTTTCGACATACTCATCCCCGATTTCAAGCGACAACACATCCTCACCTATCAACTCAATTGTCGCGTCATTCTCTTTACACGCCGACAATGTAGCAACAACGAGAATTGTCAGTACGACTGTAACTATTCGTTTCATCGAATCATCCTTTCATCAAGAGACAAAAAAACTGGCTTAGCCAGTTTTTATCATTAGTATTTACTTTCGTGATACGCAAGAACTTCTTTTACCATGCGAATCATATTATTTGTTGAAACACTACTACCAGCAAACTCATCAATCAAATCTTGTTCTTCAATGTTGGTGGTGTTGGTTACCGTATCATGATATGTTTCATTCGTAAAGACACTAATACCATCAAAATCTGCGGATGTTTTTCCTACTAACCACGGAATAAAATCTTCCACAACTGTTTCATAGGCTACGGTACCATTGCTTTCATCACCATATCTAGGAATCTCACTACTATCACCCCATGTTCCAGGATGATAATGGCCATCTTCACCATCGGTGTCAAACGATATATAATTTATGGCATTATCGCCAATATTGACTTCAATATACATGACTTGTAGGTAATTATAAACAGCTGGTCGACAAGTACAAGATAAGTATGCTACTTGATATTTGACATAATCTCTCGTGGGAATCTCAAATAAAATATATCCTTGTTTTGCTGTTTCGGTTCCATGACCATCAATGTGGGTAAACGGTAATGTATTGTCTGCTTCCCCTGTAGTTTCAACTTCACCGGTGATACACTCTGCTCCAACACAGACTTCTTCACACGCTGAAAGTGAAAGTACAGTAGCAAATACCGCGATTAAAAATACTAGTTTTTTCATGTAAATCCTCCCCTGAAAATTGACTTCACTACATATTATATATAATTACGTATATAAAAACAACCACTAAAACATTAAAAATCGAACTATTTTTCACTTTCTAATTACGGTTTCAATTAAAGATAGTAGATTCTCAGAAAACCCCAATTCATATCCCTCGATTTCATCGTATCCACTGGTTTCAGCATGTAGGATATTATCGTAGTGTTGATTCCAGTTTCCTCCTTGATTTAGAATGAAGTTCTCTAGTATGGTCAACTGTTCATTGTAATTTATTTCTGCAGCATATCCCTCACTTCGAAGAGTCAAACCACGATCATCAATGATATCAAATCGAACTGATTTAATGTTGTGCGCAACATCAATAGAACCATAGACAAGATACTGATAATCCGTCTCTTCATCGACATAACTACCATAAAAGGTATTCCCAAAAGAGAATTCACCTGTGCCAACAATCCGGTGTTCACCTTGATACTCATAAAAGCCACCCAGAACAAACACACGTTCATATCCCAAGTAATCTAAAACATCTTTTACATAACCACTGCGGATGCAACCATCGGCATATAAAAAGATTGCTTTATCCGAATCAAACAATCGTTCGATTTCACGAACATTTACTATCTGGTCAGGATCAAACTCAAAGACACCATTGCGATCAAATGCCCGGAAATCTAAATAGTCGAAGAAGGGGATATTGATAAACCCATCAATCGTTCCTGACATAAAAGGATCGTTAAAGTTCCGCAAGTCGACATATTGCACATCATCACGAAACATATAATCGTCGAGATTCGCCATTGTGATTTCCGAGTCGGTAGTGATATCCAATATTGTGATTTCTTCTGTACAACTAGTTAGTATAAAAACTAATAGAAATACGCTAAATAAAGCCATTAAACGTCGCATAACATCACCTCCAAAATACCGTATTTATTATAGCATTTTTACTGGCCATATATAAAGTATATATTTTAAAAACTTTATATATATAACCTAGATTTTTTGTTTATTTTTCGAAGTAGTTTTGTTATAATGTAATAGGTTATATTTTTTTTACATACTAAAGTGAGGTGAACGTAATGACGACAAAGTCTCAAGACGTCAATGCACTCTTCGAACAATGGATTTTGGATGCTGAAACCAAGATGCTAGAAGACGACATGTTTGTCAAAATCAAAAGCTATCTCGAGTCGACACATCCAGAGATTTGCGGAAAATGCATCCCCTGCCGGGATGGAGTTCGCAAACTCGAAACCCTGTTTGATCAGTACATCCAAGGTGAGGCAACATTAAAAACCTTAAAAGAAATTGAGCGACTGGTTTATAACTTGCGCGCTAGCCGATGCAGTGTGGGGCTGGACATTGGTAAAAATATGGAGGTTATCCTCGAAAACAACTATCACGTACTATACAGCCCAGTGAAAAAATACTAAGGAGGATCATTCATGGCAAAGATTACAATTAATGGAACCACTGTCAAAGTCAAAAATGGATCCACCATTTTATCAGCTGCGAAAAGCATCGGTATCGACATTCCAACGTTGTGTTTCATCGAGGAAATCAACGAAATTGGCTTTTGTCGTATCTGTGTTGTTGAAGTAGAAGGCGAACAAGATTTGGTCTCTGCATGTAATACAGAAATCAAAAGTGGTATGGTGATACATACCGACAGTGAAAAAGTGATTCAATCACGTGAAGCAACATTACAATTACTCGCATCACGCCATCGATTCGATTGTTGGCGCTGCCCGAAAGACGGGATGTGCGAGTTTTACGATTTATTAAAACAACACGACGTGGTCTTTGACGAATTTGGACCTGGAATAGGACGTAGCAAAGATATTATTGCTGGTTCAGGAATATCACAAGACCAATCCAAATGTGTACTGTGCAAACGCTGTGTTGCCGTATGCCAAAATGTCGTAACCGCAAATGTACTCAAATTCCACGATGACGATGGAATGAATCCATTTGTCTCTCCAACTGTGGGATTATCATTTGATCAAACTGGCTGTGTTTTCTGTGGCCAATGCGTCAAAGCATGTCCAACGGGAACCCTGTTTGAAACCGACTCCACGACCGAAGTCTTGCAGTTCATTCGTGATGACAACAATCAAGTTGTTGTTCAACTCGACAAACAAGCCAGTATCGCCATTGCTGAAGAGTTCGGATATCCGCTCGAGACACCGTTTGAAGAGACCATTGGGAAAACCTATGAAGCTCTCGAGAAACTAGGATTTGATGTGATAACAAACACGGATTTAGGTGAAGATATACAAGCAATAGCAACCGCTCGTGAGTTCATCAAACGCCGTGAAACCGGTGGAACCTTCCCCGTCTTCACAACCACTTGTGCGGCCAGCAACCGATTTGTGGAACTGTATCAATTTGGGATTCAACCACTCAAAAATGCCGTAACCAAAGCAACCACAAAGTTAAACGAACTGGAAACATCATTGGCTGAAGCACTAGCAAATGACGAGGATTCGACAACACTGGATCAACAAATGTCTGTGGCCAAAGAACAACTTACTCTTGCCAAAGAAGCTTTGCAAGAAGCCATCAACAAACGAATCCAGTATCTCTCTCCTGTGAAATCACCTCACATTCTTCAAGGAGCATTACTCAAACATAAAATGTTAGCAACCAAAGCAGGTAATATCAAAGTCGTTACCGTTGGAACGTGTAGCTCTAAAAAATATGAGATCACAAGAAACGAACTTACCACCAATGGTGTTGCCGATGTCGATGCTGTATTAACGGCGCGCGAGGTTGTCAAATTAGTAAAACAAAAAGGCATCAACTACAAAGCCTTACAAGGCATCAAACCACACGAAAACATCACCGTTAGTCGTCCGCTTGTCAAAGGGGGACCATTGATGGGAACGTTGCAAGCAATTTTTGAACTGTCCCACGAAAAACTCATTGGTGATGTATCGTTTAAAAAAGTCTATGGAGACAAAGAAAGCGATGGCATCATCGAAGAAGCCGTTGTACCATTCCAAGGCAAAAAACTATGGATTGCTCGCGTTCAAGGTGGAGCGGCCATCAAAGCGTTCATGACCATTATGGAGAAAAAAGCATACGATCTTGTCGAACTACAAATGTGTCCTGGTGGATGCCTCAATGGTGGCGGTATGCCAATCATTAAGAACTTGCCAACGCACGAGGTTATCGCCCGACGTGAACAAGCATTATGTACACCGGACATGCCTCTATGGAACCCGATGCATGATCCAATGCTAGAAACCATTGATGTGGATGACATCGAACCATTGATTCACACCACATACACCAAGAAAGAATTCAGAAGAGAGTAGGTGACATCATGATTACGGAAAATCGAATATATTTAACTCCAGACAAGGTGTTTCTACCATTAACTGATAAAACCTCAAAAATCGCTGTTCCTCAAGTCGAAATCGGGGACAAAGTCCTCGTTGGACAAGTTGTTGCGCACAAATACAATGGCAAACAACAAACCCCCGTCATCGCCACGGTAAGTGGTGAAGTTACCGGCTTCGAACAACGACTCGATCGCTTTAATAAAATCGTCGATCACATCGTGATTGAAAACGACAAATTGAATCAATCCATCGACCTTACAAAATTAGATGGTGACGTAGCTCCGGCACTCATCCGTGAACGTCTTCAAGCATGCGGAATCCATCAAGTAACCGTCGATGGCATCTATACCGATATCACCTTTGAACGACCCCTCAAACACATCTTAATCAATGCTGTCTATATCAACGAACCATTCGTCTCTACCGATTATGACTTCATTAAGCAAAATGCCGAAGCCATTGCCGATGGAATCGATCTCTTAAAAGTCGCAGCACATGCGGAAAAAGCAACCCTAATCGTTGATAAGTACATGGATTATGATACGCTTGAGGCCTTAGGGAAAGCCACTGTCGACAAAGGAATCGATGTCGCCGAAATTAACACCAAAAAAATCAAAGGATGGGATTATCACATCGCCAAGAAACTCGTTGGTGAGGTGTTGTCCATCGACTTAATTGACAATCAAATATTATATACATCCACCGTCGCTGCGAAAATGGTCTATGACGCCGTTCGTGAAGGAAAACCTGCAACCAATCGTCACTTGGCGATAACAGGCGATGCCTTCTTAATCAACGCGATGTACGATGTGAAAATTGGAACCCCCTTTACCGAGATCGTTGACGATCTTGGTGGGTACCACGATGAAACCGAAGAACTCAACTGTCACATCGGTAGTTTCTTATCTGGTGAACAAGTTGACAATGATAGTTTCACGATTACAGCAAGCATTGATAACATCAATGTGAGTGGCTTCCGTGAGGAAGTCGAAGATGTCTGCATTAAATGTGGAGAATGCAACGACATCTGTCCCGCAGGGATCTTACCACAAAACATCATGGACGCCGAACTGCGCGCTGTGAACTCTCGGATTGTGGAACTCAATACCGATCGTTGTGTTGAATGTGGACTGTGCAGCTATGTATGTCCATCAAAAATCAATGTTCTCGAATGGGTGCGACGTGCAAAACGTCGTGTCGGATAGGAGCGTATGATGAACTTTACAATGAAAAAGCCACCAATTAAAAACAACCAACAACGATCCTATAAACGATCTCTAAACCTCCACATATCCCTGTTGATTGTCAGCGTTATTGCAATCATCACTCGTGCATTTATTCCTGTTGCCGCAGAAACTTCTTGGGCACCGGATCAATTATTTAAAACCTTCTTAATGCTCGTAGTAGGAGCACTCGTTAGTGTCATTATTGAACTCCTCTACGCACTTGGAGAAGGCAGTGCCAACGATTTTTCCGAGTACAAACGTTGGATTGATCCGATCAACTCGGGATTATTAATTGCCTTACTCTTACCAACTTCAACCCCAATCTACGTCTTAATTCTTGCCGTATTTGTTGGGGTATACATTGGAAAACTCGTCTTTGGTGGATACGGATATTACATCTTTAATCCCGCCTTGGTTGGGGTCTTATTTGCGAACATCTCCTTTGGTGATTTTCTCAGTATAGGCAATACCCCACTCGTCCAACTAAAATCGGTATTGGTCGAAAGTGCAAGCGTCAACTTCAACATGGTTGATTTGATGCTGGGTCACTACGAAGCCTATGCAATTGGATCGACGAGTATCATCTTACTGACATTATTACTGATTTATCTCGTTGTAACTAAAGTCATTGATTGGCGCATCAGTGTCACCTTTATTGGTACTGTCAGCGTCATCAGTCTCATCGTTGGATACATCAACTTTGGAGCTGGTGCCGTAAACTTTACGCTCATCAACTTAATGACGGGACTAACCATGTTTGGAGCCGTCTTCTTGGTTGCTGAAAGTGTTAGTAGCCCGACCTCTCGTGAAGCAAAACTGGTTTACGCCGTTGTCGTGGCGATCATGACGATGCTCGTTCGTGTTGTCGGATCATCCATTGAAGGTGTTGTCTTTGCCGTCTTACTCGGAAACATGATTACACCGTTTATCAATCGGACCGTTGTCCGCTCCGATAAACAAGCACTGATTAAAACCGGTATCAGCTTAGCTGTTGTCGTTCTTGTTGTCGGTGCCGTCTTAGGATTTATTGTCCAAAGCCGATTAATCGAAGCGTTCAATGCATTTATAGGAGGTGTCTTGTAAAATGAAACCTCTAAAAATCGTGTTTATGTTATTTATCACCGTTGTTGGACTCAGTCTTGCTGTCTTCGTTGTCGAAGGATTTACGAGTGAGGAAATTGCTCGTCGTAAAGCCGAAGAAATGAAAGAAATCATTGATTCCTTATCGGATATTTTCCCCGCGATGGAACCCACGTACCAAGTGGAAACTGCGGAGCCAACCTCCGATGCAGCTACCGCTGGAATTACCAGCATCTTAGAAATTACCGACAGTAGTGGCAATGCCGTTGGCTATGTCTACTTTGTCACCTTCCGCGGTTATGCTAGTAACTTGGAATATATGATGAGTGTCGATGCAGAAGGAAACATTGGAGGCTTTGAAATGTTAAGTCAAGCCGAAAGTGCATCGACGGCAGATGAGTTTATGAGCCCAGACCTGTGGGCCCAATTCTCTGGAATGTCGATACAATTAGCTGGAAGTGGTGACTTTGATGGCGTTGCCGGGGCAACCTTTACCACCGGGTATTGGAAAACCTCGATGCAAAGTGTCTATAACTACCATCTCGATACCTATGGCTTCACACCACTGACACCAGAACAAGTAAAAATGAAAAAACTTGAAGCACTTGCCGGTGGAACCATCACAGAATATACACCGACGAATCCATTCGACAGTTATGGAATCACTAGTATTTATACTACCGATGGTGATGCTGTTGTTGTCTACGAAGCATCCTTTGTTGGATTCAACGGAGACGATGAAAATCAATATGCGATTGCCTATGATACCACTACCAATGAAGTGCTTGGATACATCACCTTATATAGTGGTGATACCGCTGAATACGGTGCTGAAAAAATGTATGATGAAACCTTATGGAGCCAATTTGATGGCAACCTAAGTACCGATATGACCGGTGTTAGTGTCGATACCTTTGGTGGAGCAAGTGTAACTGGACTCGCCTTTGAATCGAGTCTCCAACTCGTGGCATTATACCACCGTTGGGAATTTGAGGGTGAAAAAGAACTTACCTATAACGAACGCGTTGACAAAGCATTTGATGAACTATTTGCATCGGCGACAGAGTATGTCGATGTGACGGGTGGTAAACTAACCAACCCACTCATCGAAGGTGTGTATGATGCGTACAATGGCAATACCTACCTTGGTACGGTATACCACATGATTACCATCGGTGCATCCTATAGTGAGATTACCTACATTGAGTTTATGGTTGGGATTGATGCCGATGATAACTTCACCGGACTACAATTCATTGATACAACCGATACCAAAAATCGTGTCGAAGGATATTATGATGATGCATACGATACTTCAATGATCGGGGATGCGATTACCGCTGAACTCGATTTGGATGAAGTTGGTGGCGCAACCATAACCTTCGCTCAAGTTCGGGATGCGGTTGAGATTCTAGTCGATTACCACATCAATAAATATCCACTCTTTGAAGTACCGGGAGACACTAGTATCGCCAATTTGCAAACGGTCTATCCCGATGCCATAACCTTTGAATCGGTCTATACAACCTATTCTTACGACAGCAATATTCTAAACTTATATGCTGCCAAAGATGGTAGTGATGCAATTATTGGTTATGTCTATTATGCAACTTTTGAAGGATTTGCCGACGACATTACCTATCTATTATCGGTTGATCTTAGCGATACCATCGTTCAGTTCATGGTCATCTCACAGAATGATACACCTGGTTATGGTGGTCAAATTGCGGATGCTGCCAACTGGACGCAGTTCATTGATTTGGCATTCTTGGATGCAGCCAATGGCGACTTTGATGGATTGTCCGGCGCAACCGTGACAACCACAGCCTGGAAAGCATCCATCGCCGACATCTATGACTACCACACATCCGAATCTGTAGGAGGTGCAAACTAATGGCTCGACAAAAAAGTAATATGGAAGTATTCACTACTGGATTCTTTAAGCAAAATCCAACCTTTGTTCAGTTTTTAGGAATGTGTCCTACCCTCGCCGTAACCGGTAGTGTCGAAAAAGCGATTGGGATGGGAATTGGGGTTATCTTCGTTCTCGTCTTCAGTAACTTGATCATTTCCTTAATTCGTAAAGCCGTACCACGTGAGGTTCGGATTCCAATTTATATTGTTGTTATCGCTTCGCTCGTTACCATCTTAGAGATGGTGATGTATGCCTACATGGAAGACATTGCCGCACAACTTGGAACCTTCTTAAGTTTAATCGTTGTTAACTGTTTGATCTTAGGTCGTGCCGAAGCATTCGCTTCGAAAAACGGTCCATGGCGTAGTGTCTTAGATGGTCTTGGAATGGCCATTGGATTTACCGGAGGAATCATGTTGATTGCGTTCTTCCGTGAATTACTCGGTAGTGGAAGTATTACCATATGGGGTGACTTGGCGATTCAATTAATTCCTGTTGATTTCCAAATCCCAATCTTGGTTGCACCAGCTGGAGCCTTCTTGGTCTTCGGTATTCTCGTCAGCCAAGTCAACAAACTGAAATTCCGCAACCTTGAAGGAGGTGAGGCAGCATAATGGAACTATTTGCTCTTGCCTTTGCGGCCATCTTTGTTAATAATGTTGTCTTAAATCAATTCTACGGTCTCTGCCCCTTCCTTGGTGTATCGACCAAGAAAAGCAGTGCCCTTTCGATGGGGATGGCGGTTACCTTCGTCATCACCCTATCCACGATGATTGCCTACGCGATTTACTTCTATGTTCTCGTGGAATATGAAATTCAGTACCTCTCGACCATCGTCTTCATTTTAGTTATCGCATCCTTTGTCCAATTGGTCGAAATGGTGATTAAGAAGTTCAGTCCCGCCATCTACAGTGCCCTTGGGGTATATTTACCGCTTATCACAACCAACTGTGCTGTTCTAGGGGTTGCGATTGACGTTACAGTTAATGGTGCTGGATCGCAAAAATTATTGATGGTAGGAACCCAAATTCCAAGCTTCGTAGAAGCAACCATCTATGCCCTTGGTATTAGTTTAGGATATGCCGTTGTCATCTTCTTATTCTCTGCGATCCGCGAAGAAATGGATGCCTATCCGCTCAAGAAGAACTGGCAAGGGATTCCCATTGCCTTAATCACGGCCTTCATCATGGCGATGATCTTCAGTGGCTTTAGTGGGGTGATTTAAGATGTTGCTTGAAAGCTTTATCTCAGAAGCAATGCCTGTCATTATCCTTACCACCGTCATTAGTATTGCTCTTGCATTATTGCTATGGGGCGCAAGTGTTTTATTCCACGTTGAAGAAGACCCACGTCTCCAAGACATCACAGATCTATTACCCAATCAAAACTGTGGTCTGTGTGGAAATCCAGGTTGTCGCGCAATGGCCGATGCCATCTTGCGTGAAGATGCGAAACTTACACAATGTAAACCAGGGGACCAAGCAATGCGTGACGAGATAAAAGAATATTTGGAAACGCATCCTGATGAATCCGGGGAATTTGTTAAAGTTAAAATGTAATATTAAAAGCACTCCAGCTGGAGTGCTTTTTTAGTGGGAGAGATAATCCGCATGATGTGTGTCGCAACACACGCTCTCAATGATAGAATACATGTATGTATTGCGTTTTGCTCATAAAAAAAGAGAATCTCTATGAGATCCTCTTTTTTTTACTTTTTTGGAATTATTAATTAGTTCACATCAACACTATGAACAGTAATCGTTCCAGTTCCATCAACAGTAGTTGCGAATAATACGATAAGATTTAATTGTGGAATTTGTTCTGCAGTAAATCCATCAAGTGGGATACTGACAACTTGTTCTGCACCAGTACCTGTGAATGGTACTTCTAAGTTTGCTCCACCAGTAATTTCAATTTTTAACATGAATCCTTGTTCTGGTGCTGTTAATGTTACATCAACACTTGTAGCAGTTGCATCTAGTGCAGGATCGATTGGGTATTGTGCATTGTTGTTCCAGAATTGATTTGCATCGGTTCCAGAGAATTCAAATACATGATCATCTCCATCAAGGCTCAATGTCCATCCATATGCTTTCCAATCAGCGTGTAATAATAACCATTCTTCGTTTGTTAATTCTGTGTCTACAACACCAAGATCGCTATCGCTTGCTTGAGAGATGGCATCGTTCCATGCATAGACAAATCCTTCAGCTCCAACAGTAACACCTGCTAAACCATCAAATTCGATGATGTGATGTGGAAGACTGTCTTCCGCTTCGATTTCAGTCAATGTCATTTGGTCTAAAGTAATGTTTGACCAACCTTGACTAGCTACAACTTCAGCTGCTAAGTTGTCAGCATGTGTGAACCAATAGTTTGCTACATAAGGATCACTAAATCTACCCATGTCATAACCTTCACCTATGATTTGTTTGGTAGAGTCTCCGTATAATGCGTCAAATGCTACGGCTTGGATTCCACCTTGGCTGTTGATAACAACAGTAGCCATGTATAATCCAACTGGATCGAATCCGAAGTAGGTACCTTCATCCCATCCACCTTTAACAAGTGGTACATTGACATAAGAGTTGTCGCCAGCTACGTTAAAGTCACTAGTTGTGTCATAGCTTCCGTATCCACCAATGTTATATACATTGTCAAATCCGATTGCTTCTAATGCATCTTTAATGTACCCAGCGCGAGTTCCACTACCACACATGATAAAGATAGCTTTGCTGTCGTCGAATAATGCTTCTAAAGCAGTTTCGCTTTTTGCTTCACCAGCATCGTACACCCATCCACCGTTGTCTACTAAGATATCTTCATATTTTAAGTAATCAAAATAAGGGATAACTTCGAAACCTTGGATGTAACCAGAAAACATTCTTTCGTCGAAATCACGTACGTCTACATATTGTACATCTGGACGACCTAAAAAGTCATCAATATTATCCATTGTTACTTCATCTGGAAGTTCTGGAAGTCCTTCTTCCCCACATGCACTAAGTGCAAACGTTAATGCAAATGCTGCAAAAACCAATAGTAATTTTTTCATTTTGTCCTCCTAAATTATTTTTTATTACCACACATATTATAGTTAAAATTTAGTTAATTGTCAAACAAATTTGGAACTGTTTAAGACTTTTGTTAAGCCAATAAACGGTAGTTCGTAATCAAACTAAAGCATATAAAATATAGTTTGTTTAGAAACTATTACAATTTAGAAGCAGTTTACAAAGTAAAGTAAATATTGTTAATAAAAAAAGCGAAAACGAGACGTAAAAGAATCTCAAAATTACATCACTTATGGTATAATGAGATAAGAACGTAGTTAGGTGATATTATGCATAAATCAGACTGGATTTTAATCGCTGTCATCCTCATTGTGGCGGTCTCAAGCTTCCTCATTTTCCGCCAAGTCACAAATGACAATGCATTAGTGGACGGTGTCGCTATAGTCTACTATAATAATGAGAAAATTGTCGAGATCGAACTTGAAGATGGTAATTATAAAATTTTTAATGAAGACCGAGTTATCAACATTGACGAAGAGAACGACATCTTTCATGTACTCGGATCAAACCCCTATGGGGTTTATATTGAATACAGTGAGCAACGGGTTCGTGTCATCGACGAGGAAAGTCCCAAACACATCTGTCAAACACAGGGATGGACAAACTCACCGTTATCACCACTGACATGCTTACCCAACAACATTATTATTGTTGTTGAAGCAAAAGACCCGAACTTACCCGATGATATCACTGGATAGGAGGACGTATGGATAATTTATTAATTTTATTTGAACTTGCATTATTCTTTATTCTGTTTATGTTTAATCTCCAGTTGTTCAAATCAATCCGATTTGATCTCCTCTTTAAGAAAGGTCATAATCGGGAGATTCAACTAACCTATATCTTTACCGTTCTCATTTTCACATACCTGCTTACGAGAGCGTTTATGCACCTCATTGAAATGACAGTCGAACTATTCTAAACAAAAAGGCACAGACGACGTTCTGTGCCTTATTCATAGCGTTTGATGGTTCGTAGGATTGATATAGAAGCGGACCCCTTTGTTTGATCTTGAACCCAGGAAGAGAATCGTTTGACATCTTTCTCTATCAATTCCACATGATAATGAACCTGTTCATCATATGAGGTATGAATTAATGTGTAGTCATTGTGTAAGAAGTGCTCAATGCTACCGATGTGATCAAAATCAATGGTTACTTCAACTATCTGGTACACTTTTAAAAACGAAAACTTCGCCTCTTGCAAGGTGTTGCTGACACTTTTGGAATACGCTCGTACCAATCCACCTGCTCCTAGTTTTGTACCCCCAAAATAGCGCACCGTAACGGTTAAAATATCGGTTAAATCCTGTTTTAGTAGAACTTCTAACATGGGAAAGCCAGCGGTTCGTGAGGGTTCCCCATCATCATAATATTTTTGGTGTTCTTGTTTTGAACCAATAATATACGCATAACAATGATGATTCGCATCGGGATGTTCTTTCTTAATCGCTTGGTATTCCTGCTTAAAATGATCCAATGAACGAATGGGAATCGTATAATTGATAAACAGACTCTTTTTCTCAATGATTTCGCTTGAGATGCGATTGAGGATACTCTTCATATTATCACCACTTATATTATAGCATATCACCGTAAAAAAAACGCTGAAACAATGGAATTCACCAACAAAATGGTGTATAATTTATGTTGGTGATTATCATGTCATTATACGTAGAAACCGCCAAACAAATCCTTCGTACTTTTCATGCGAATAATTTCGAAGCGTATTTTGTGGGTGGATTTGTTCGGGATACGCTCTTAGGGCGCTCCTGTGAAGATATCGACATTACAACCAGTGCCACACCGAATCAGGTCATCGCACTATTTGATGATGTCAAACGCACCGGAAGAAAATTCGGTGGTGTAACCATCCTTATGGGTGGTTTTTCCTATGAAGTGACAACCTATCGTTTGGAAAGCGAATACCACAATCATCGTCATCCATCCAAGGTCTCCTTTTCATCCAATCTAGAAGATGACTTGAAACGCCGTGATTTTACTGTCAATGCCCTCGTCATGGATGATAACGACCACATCATTGATTTAATTGATGGCCAAGCCGATTTGGACAAACGCATCCTCCGAACCATTGGTGATGCTAATCAACGATTCCATGAAGATGCACTCCGGATCCTTCGGGCCTTTCGCTTTGTCAGTAAACTCGGGTTTACCCTTGCAGAAGACACCGTTACGGCAATTGCCAACAACGCAGCTTTGGTTGAGACAATCGCCATTGAACGAGTCATGGTGGAACTTGACAAAACCTGTCAGGAACCACATCAACAACAAGCCTTTTTATATATGGTAGAGACGGGTGTTCATAACCATCTACCAGGACTAACTAAGGGAATCGAATTCCTCGCAAAGAATGACATCAACATTCATCCGTTGGAACTCTTTATCATTGGCTTTATCTTTGAAGACATTGACGATCGTTGGCGGTTTTCCAATCGCGACATCCGCTTGATTTATCAAGTCATGAATCTTCATGAAGTCACCAAAGATGATGCCTTCAACAAGTTTGTCCTATTTTCCAACAAACTAGAACCCTGTCTACTGGCCAATCGAATCAATGTCCTACTCGGGTATCCCGATCAAGAACAAGCCATCCTGAGAATGTGGGATGAAATGCCGGTTAAGGATGTCTGTGATTTGGCATTTAAAGGACAAGACATATTGGAACTGACAACATTAAAAAAACGATCCATCATCGGCCTTGTGATTGATGACTTACTGTATGAAGTAATCATGAACAACATGCCAAATACCTATGATACATTGAAACCGTTCGCCTTACAGCGCGTACACCAACTCCAAACCGAAATGGGAGAAGATCATGAATAAGACGTATTACTCTTACTTAGACGATTTTAGTCAAATTACCATCTTAGTACCAACAAGCTATCGCCATGATTTTGTCAAGTCGTTTACCGTCATCGGCAACGACGAAGAAATTGAACTCGATATTATTTCCTCGGAAATGATTGGCAATGAACGCAAGTACATTACCCGTTTTGACGGCTATATTTTACTGAATCAAATGTATCACATCTATGACGATTTAAACAACACCAGTGAACTCTTCACCGGTAAGATTGTCCGTACCGAACTGTTCGACGACATTTACTATTATGAACAGTCCGACCTTGGAAGTAGTTATCGCAAAGACCGCACCAAATTTAAAATTTGGACACCGGTCGCCAAGTACATGAAGCTCGAATTGCTTAGTCCCGATGGCACCCATGAGATTGTTCCGATGGAATACGACAATCAAGGCGTCTGGTATCTCCGTTTAAAAGGCGATTACGAAACCTATAAATACCGCTACATCAGCTATGTCAACGGGAAAGAACATACATTAACCGATCCCTATGGACAGTCATCCAACGCCAACGGTGAATGGAGCTATGTCATCGATGAATCCAAACTGTATAAAATGCGTCAACAACGACCCAAGTTCAGTGGGATTCCAACCGATGCGGTGATTTACGAAACTCATATTCGTGATTTTACCAAACACCCATCCTTACAAGCAACCCACCCTGGCAAATATGCCAGTTTCACCGAACAAGGTCTCACAACCAAAGAAGGATATCCCGCTGGGATTGATCATGTCCTAGACCTCGGTATCACCCATATTCAGTTGATGCCAGTATATGATTTTGGTAGCACTGATGAACGTAACCCAGAGAACACCTACAACTGGGGATACGATCCCGCACAGTACAATGTTCCTGAAGGTTCCTTCTCCTCCGATCCCGATGATCCATATAAACGAATCAATGAACTACGCAAAGTCATCGACGATATTCACGGACTTGGCTTACGCGTATCAATGGACGTTGTCTACAATCACGTGTATAATCATAAATTGTTTGCCTTTGAAAAAATTATCCCTGGATATGGCTATCGCTTTGATAACCAAGGTATGATGACCGACAGCAGTGGCTGTGGCAACGATGTTGCCAGTGAACGTCGCATGGTTCGTAAGTTCATCATTGATAGTATTTTATTTTGGGCCAAAGAATACAAAATGGATGCCTTCCGATTTGACTTAATGGGCTTACTCGATATTCGGACAATGAACACCTTACGTCAAAAACTTGATCGCTTCCGCAGTGACATCATCGTCTATGGGGAAGGATGGCGGATGCCAACCGTAATCGGTGATGATTTTGCCGCACATATGTACAACAAGCACTTACTGTTCAACATCGGTCATTTCAACGACAAAACCCGTGAACTGATCAAAGGAGCCACCTTCGATATCAAACAACGTGGTTATGCCCTCGGATCCAGTGCCAAACTCGATGATATTAAGAATATTATCATGGGTAGCTGCATGAACAAGTTCTTATTCCGCTATCCCACGCAATCGATCAACTACGTCGAATGCCATGACAATAACACCTTCTATGACAAAGCCGTTATCGCTTTGGGTAAAGACGTCACAGATGATGAAATCAAACGTCGTCAACGACTCGCAACGAGTATCGTCATCTTAAGTCAAGGAGTACCGTTTATCCACAGCGGACAAGAATTTTACCGCAGTAAACAAGGCGTGGAAAACTCCTACAAATCCTCCGATTCCATCAATCAAATCAACTGGGATTTAATTGACGAAAACATGCGCGATATCAACGTTGTCAAAGAATTGCTTCGAATCCGTAAAAAATACGACCTGTTCCGCTTAACCGCACCATCAAAAATACGTGATTATGTCACAATTCATACCCATGAATCCGGAACGATACGCTACGAGCTAGAAGATGAAGAAACCAAACTGATTGTCATCTTCAAAAACAACACGACAAAAGAAACCTTTAACTTAGACGATAAATACACCCTCATTTTTGACGGTCGGAAACGATCTCGTCGTTTGCTTACCAAAATCAATGTGGATGAAATTAGTACATATATTTTAAAACGAAAATAGGTGAAACCAATGGAACTAACAACGTTCTATGCAAAAATCGAAACGATCAATACAACAACATACGACACCAACACTATCCGGGTAACCGCTGAAGACAAAGAAGGGTATACATTGCGGATCCATGAGAACGAAGAAGTTGTCGCAGGGGCGATATACTTTTTTGAGAGTGAACCCGTTGTATTCAAAGAAAAAGAACAACTAGAAGTTCAAAACTTTACCCATATCGATCAAATGGACATCCCTTTCAAACGCCGCCAAGAACTGATGGAAACCTTCTATGAATACGCACCTGTTGATACCGAAGACATCAAAACAACGATTGAAGAGTACCTTGATAGTATTTCAAACGATACGATTAAAGTATTGGTAGACACGATGTATCAAAAATTCAAGCAGTCGTTCTATCTCTATCCCGCGGCCACTAAATTTCATCATGCCTATATCGGCGGATTGTCGTATCACACGGCAACGATGATGAAATTAACCGATGGATTCCTAGCCGTTTATCCGTTCTTAAACAAAGATCTCTTAATTGGTGGTATTCTCTTGCACGATATCTGTAAAGTGGAAGAACTGAGTAATTACGCTGGACCGGAATACACCAAAGAAGGACGGTTAATTGGCCATATTACGATGGCGGTGAAAGAACTCGAAGTAATTGCCGAACAACTTGGTAAACGACATACTGAAGAATTATTGTTACTTCAACACATGATTCTCAGTCATCATTATTATGGCAATTACGGAAGCCCGAAAAAAACCAATATTCCCGAAGCCTTGATTCTTCATTTCATTGATAACATCGATTCGAAGATGACCGTTTTACAAGAAACACTGGATCAAACGGAAGAAGGAGAATTCACGTCACCAATTCCGGTACTAGATCGCGAAAAATATTACAAATCGAAATTAAAATAAAAAAACCTCACATCGCTCAGATGTGAGGTTTTTGTTTTGTATTTAGTCTTCTAAAGGTGTAATGTATTCATCCACGAAGTTAACTTCGTACAATACTTCGATAATGTTGTTTAAGAATGTAATATTATCCGCTTGATCGGTTGTGTAGGTCACGTTGTTTTCTAATAAGTATTCGGTAATAGCAATCGTGTAAGCTGTACTGGTGAAGTAACTATCCCATGTTTCTTGATAGTATTCTTTAATCGCATCATTCACTGCAGTAGGAATGGTGAAATCAACAGTTTCATTCACGGTACTTGCCCAGTTCAACTCAATGAATTTTTCCACTTGTGCTTGTGTTGGTAGATCGTTTTCATTGTTGAAGGCATCGATGTAATCCGTATCGGTGTTATCGAATGCAGCGCTTGGACGATCAAAGAAATCGTTGGCTTCGGCGATAACGAAGTGAATACCGAAATCCGATGGAATGACTTGGTTATCGATGAATTCCGTAATGGTGTCGTCGTCTTCACGATCGTTTTTCAAACTGTTGTAAATCCGTTCGATACCAGCAGCGAAGTCAGAATCGTAGTTGAGTAAGGAATCTTGATCAATGGTTCCAAGATCTTCGGTCATGATGTAGAATCCATATTCTTTGAATGGTTTCCAATCGTTGTCATCATCATCGATTAGCGAATCTTTGTACTCATTAACGATGTCTTCAAAACTATACTCATCATTGTTGATTTTGGATTTTACCAAATCCTCAAATTGAACGACTAAATCATTGTATTCGGTTAAATCGGCAGCGTCCAATTCATCGACATAGTCGTTGAATCTATCCGGCTCGAAGTCCCAATCATTGTCTAGGTATAGAAGGAGATGGGTCGCATCAAGATTTAAGTAATTGTCAAATTTTGATTGAATCACGGCTACAGCACGATCATACTCAATCATATCTTCCACGGCGAATGGTTGTAAGTTTGCCATCACGTATACGTTTAAGAGAACGTCGGATTCAGTGGTTGACCCAAAGGCAACAACAAGGAATTCTTCCCAGGTATAATCACTACTACTGAATCCATATGTTGCATATTGATCACCGCTGAACGCCGCTTTCATTTGACGTAATTGATCGCGGTGTTCGACCATGGTTTCATTATCACTGTTTAAGAAATCATAGTCATCTCCATAAATCGATGTGTAGACATCACTATAGAGTAAGGAATCCACTTTGATCATTTCCATAGAATAGTATACACCCAGTGTATCTTCCATGTAATCGAACAATTCTTGTGCCGTAATATCCATATCCCCGTATGTAGCGACTAATGTTTCGCTACCTTTATTATCGTATTCTTCACCGTTGGTGTAGAAATATTGTAATTTTAGGATTGGATCAAAAATCTCCAACTCTTGTTCAGCTTTTTTATCTTCAATCGCTGTGGTGATATTCCCAGACGTAATACTGTCTTCTAATAATTCATCATACAGCGCATCTTTGGTTGCTTGATCCAAGTCTGCATATGCAGTTACATCTTCTTCAGAAACTTTGTACAATAACACTTGGTATCCTTCGATGACTTCGACATCCGCCGTATAACGCGGTTTTGTACTTTCTTCATCACTACCATCGGTTAAGTCATTCCATAATGTATCGGCTAAGGTTGCTTGTCCGCTTGTACCAAATACGTCATCGTTTAACTCTGCATAATCAAATTCAAATCCATCGTATGTTGTACACAAGTCAGCAATTGCCGTTGTGTTATCCAGTTGTTCTTTGGTTGGATTCATGAAGTTGTACAAATCAATGAATTTGGCGAATGTTTCTTCATCCGTTAAGACTTGTGTGTTGGTGGAATCAAATTCGGATGTTCCTAATGACGTGATGTCTTCGGTTCCAAAGTAGTCTCCCCATACATCATTGTCTTCATAATTCGGTACGAGCAAGAATTGATCAAAGACAGCGTTTGCTTCATTCCAGCTACTGAAACGAATGGGCAATGCACAAACAGTTCCTTTGGTTTGGTCTTCATAGTAGTCTTGTACGTCTTCATCACTAATGTATAGTGAACTTTCATCGGTACGTGCTTCAATGAAATCACGGGTATAATTCTTTACGGCTACGGTTAACTGGAAGTAGTTCCGTAAATCTTCATCACTCGTTGGATCCAATCCTTGAAGAATCATTGATTGTTCAAACGCTAAAATCAATTGGGTATTAGCTTCTTCATCTGCTTGTAATTCGGCAATAACGTCCTCGTTTTTGGTATTGTAGATTTGTTCAATACGAGCTTGTTCGATTTCTTCATCGGTTACGTCAGCAATATAATCTGCCAACAAGCTTTCTTGAATGTATTTTTCTAAATAGTTTACACCGTCGGTAATCTTCATTAAATCCCAAAGATCTTGATTTGTAACGGTAATGTCGCCAACGGTCAAGTATACGTCTTCACCGTTTTCTAGTTGTGGTGTAACATTCTCATCTTTCACATTGCTACACCCAAAAGCCAACCCTAGGACAATGGCGAAAAATCCTAATATAATGGATGCTTTTATCACAATTCCTTTGTTCATGTATATCACTCCTTAATATTTACGCAATATATATATTATCATTTTTGTGTATCAAACACAACTATAAATTACTGAAATTCATGATTTTCCTAATAGGAAGCACATTCCGACCTCATCTGGTTCGTTCTTATTGAATTTTATCGCAAAATTGTCTATAATTGTAACGATTGGAGTGATGATATGAAATGGACAATATTAGCCAGTGGTTCTGGGGGAAATACAACCTATTTGGAATCCAATGGCGTCAAACTATTAATTGATTGTGGGATTACCTACCGTCAAATCACAACACGACTTAAAGCACACAACCATTCCATCGATCCATTGGATGCCGTCCTCATCACTCATGAACACGGGGATCACATCAAGGGATTGGATGTGACCATGAAACGCCACAACGCTACAACCTACATGACAAAAGACACGTATGACGGATTACCATGGCGCGTCAAAGACAATGTCGATCCCACTAAAATCGAGATTATTACCCCCTATGAACCATTCTTTATCAACCATCTAAAAATCACCCCAATTAGTATCTCACACGATGCTAGTGATGCGGTCGGTTACGTCATTGAAGATGAGGATAAAAAACTCGTATACGTCACCGATATCGGCTATTTACCAAAACGAGACTATGAACTATTCACTGGAGCGGATGCCTATATTTTCGAATCCAATTACGACGTGACGATGCTCTTCACATCAAGCCGACCCTTTTATCTAAAACAACGGATTGATTCCGTTAAAGGACATATGTCCAACAACGACAGTGCCTATAACCTGGCACAACTTGTACGAACCAACACAAAATACATCATTCTCGCTCATCGCAGTCGTGAATGCAATACCGATGAACTCGTCTTACAAACCTATCAAGACGTGTTTGCCGACTACGGCTTAACCCTCAGTGATTATGAAGTATGCGTAGCGAAACAAGACATTCCCACAAAACTATTTAAACTATAGGAGCCCACCATGACCCACGAACAAATAATCCAAGAAGTTACGATGCAAGTATTACAAGTAGACAAACACGATATCCACATTGTGAAACGCCTGATGGGCGGGATGAGTAATTACACCTACATCATCGATGTAAAAGGTGATTTATATACCTTTCGCATCCCCGGAAAAAAAGCAGAAAAATTTGTTGACCGCACAATTGAAAAAGCCAATATTGAACTCGTTAAACCGCTTAGTTTGAACAACGATACCGTCTTTTTAGATATCGCTAGTGGATACAAAATTGCCCACTATATTGACGGGACACCACTCAGTGAGAACAATCCGATAGATCACTTAAAAGAAGCAGCAGAAGTATTGCATAAAATCCATGATTCCGACCTGCAAGCCGTCAACAACTACGACCCTAACCACCGATTGGAATGTTACGAAAGTCATTTGGAAGAATTTAATTATACACATACTGACCGATATCTGAAACTAAAAGCAAAGTGGGAATCATTGAAACCAACGTACATGGACGAGAGTCGTCTGGTACTATGCCACGGAGACTCTCAAGTTAGCAACTTTGTTGTGACCAATAACGGTCTACGATTAATGGATTGGGAGTTTACCGGAAATAACGATCCCTTCTATGATATTGCCTGTTTTGGAAACAACGATTTCAACCACGCTTTGCAGTTACTTCCTGTTTATCTGAATCATGAACCAACGACAGAAGACTATAATCGATTATACTTCTTCCGAGCGTATCAGTGTCTACAATGGCATAACGTTGCGCTATACAAAGAATTTATCGGGTTGAGTGTAGACCTTGGCGTTGATTTTATGTTTGTTGCCAATCTCTACTTGGATAAAACCGAAAAGTTCTTACAATCGATTCAATAATCTAGCATCCCTAACAAGGGTGCTTTTTTTATAGTGATTTTTAAATATAATTTGGAAGGATTTTAAACTGTAAAAAAAGACCTTATAAAGCGCGAATGTAAGTGTTTTCAATGCTGAAAAAACACCGAATGCTATGTTGTAAAAAAACATAATATGTTTTATAATGTAGGTTGGCTATGAATTCTCGATTTTTCTAACCGAGTACAAAATTTAATTGGAGGTACATTTAATGGCAAAAAAAGTTTTCCAATCGATGGACGGAAACCAAGCTGCAGCATATTGTGCATACGCCTTTACTGAAGTAGCAGGGATTTATCCGATAACGCCATCATCACCAATGGCTGAGCATATCGATTTATGGGCATCTCAAGGTAAGAAGAACTTATTTGACATGCCGGTAAAAGTCATTGAAATGCAATCCGAAGGTGGAGCGGCTGGTACGGTTCATGGATCGTTACAAGCAGGAGCTCTAACAACAACTTTCACTGCATCACAAGGCCTTTTACTAAAATTACCAAACATGTATAAAATCGCAGGAGAATTACTCCCCGGTGTTATTCATGTCGCAGCACGTAGTATTGCTGTACAAGCACTAAGTATCTTTGGCGACCACCAAGATGTTATGGCAGCACGACCTACTGGTTTTGCAATCTTAGCAAGTGGATCCGTCCAAGAAGTTATGGATTTAGCAGGAGTTGCCCACTTAAGTGCAATCGAATCCAGCATTCCATTCCTACATTTCTTTGATGGATTTAGAACCTCTCATGAAGTGAACAAAATTGAAGTCATGGATTACGAAGTGTTTGATAAACTCTTAAACCGCGACGCGGTGAAAGAATTCCGTAAAAACGCATTGAACAGTGCGAACCCCGTCACACGTGGTTCTGCACAAAACGATGACGTGTACATGCAAGCACGCGAAATTCAAGATAAATATTATGCAGAAGTACCGGACATTGCGGCTAAATACTTAGCAGAAATCAGCAAAATAACCGGTCGTGAGTACGCTCCATTCGTCTACTACGGAGACAACGAAGCAACCGAAGTTGTTGTCGCTATGGGTAGTGTCACCGAAGCCATCGAAGAAACCGTTGATTACTTAAATAACAACGGCCGTAAAGTTGGTCTTCTCACGGTACATTTATACCGCCCATTCAGTGCCGAGTTTCTCTTACAAGCAATGCCGAAAACCGTTAAAGCAATCGCTGTATTAGACCGTACAAAAGAAAGCGGAAGCGTTGGGGAACCATTGTACTTAGACGTCAAAGCTGTATACTACGGACAAGAAAACGCTCCTCTCATCCTTGGTGGACGATACGGTCTATCCTCAAAAGATACCACACCAGGACAAATTGTTGCCGTATTTGACAACTTGGTTGGAGACAAAAGAGATCGCTTCACCATCGGTATTAACGACGATGTCAACTTCACTTCATTACCAGAAGTAGACGTCGACGTACAAAGTGAAGGCACCACCGAATTACTATTCTTCGGATTTGGATCCGACGGTACCGTTGGTGCATCGAAAAACACCATCAAAATCATCGGAGAAAACACCGATCTATACGGACAAGCATACTCTTCTTATGATAGTAAAAAATCCGGTGGGGTTACCCGGATGCACTTACGTTTTGGTAAAGACCCCATCCGTTCAACCTACTTGGTAAACAAACCACACTTCGTCTCTTGTTCGAAAGACTCCTACCTAACGCAATACGATATGGTTGGTGGCTTACGTGATGGTGGAACCTTCTTACTCAACACCGTTACACCAGCTGACGAAGTCGAAGCATTATTACCAAATAAAGTCAAAAAACAACTCGCTGAAAAAGACGCGAAACTATACATCATCAACGCGGTAAAATTAGCAGAAGAAGCTGGATTAACAGGTCGTACAAATACGATTATGCAATCCGCATTCTTCTCCCTAAACGAACAAATTATGCCATACGAAACCGCACAAAAACTGATGAAGAAATACGCCGAAAAAACCTATGGTCGTAAAGGTCAAGACATCGTTGAGAATAACTATAAAGCGATCGACATGGGACAATCCGGATTGGTTCAAATCGACGTTAAACCTGAATGGAAAGACTTAAAAGTAACCGCTCCAACAGTAGACACCACGAAACCAGTTTACGTACGCGACATTGCCGACCAAGTCAACGCCATCAAAGGATACGATCTTCCAGTTTCTGCATTCGAAGGACGCGAAGACGGATCCATGGACAACGGTTCAACTGCATACGAAAAACGCGGAATCGCCGACTATGTACCACAGTGGCTCGACGACAACTGTATTCAATGTAACCAATGTGCATTTGCCTGTCCACATGCGGTAATTCGTCCTTTCTTATTAACCGATGACGAAATGGAAGCTGCACCTGACGGATTAACCACCGTAAAAGCACGTGGTAAAGGATTGGAAGGACTACAATACAAAATCCAAATCTCGACATTAGACTGTACTGGATGCGGTGTCTGTGTTGAAGTATGTCCTGCAAAAACCAAAGCACTCGCCATGTCACCAATCGGTGATGAAATTGAAAAAGGCGAAGTTCAAAACTCCGAATACCTATTCAATGAAGTTACATACAAAGACAACTTGGTTTCAAAAACCAATGCGAAAAACTCACAGTTTGCCAAACCATTATTCGAATTCAGTGGTGCATGTGCCGGTTGTGGGGAAACACCATACATCAAACTCGTTACCCAATTATTCGGAGAACGGATGCAAATTGCCAATGCAACCGGATGTTCATCCATATACGGTGCATCGTTCCCAGCAACCCCATTCACAACCTTAGATAACGGTCGTGGACCAGCTTGGGCAAACAGTTTATTTGAAGACAATGCGGAGTTTGGATTTGGTATGTTCCATGCCAACGAAACATTGCGTGATCGTCTCCAAAACATCTTTGTCAACAGCAAAGACAAAGCATCCAAAGAAGAAGCCGAACTCTTTGAAGAATGGTTGGAAAACCGCAGCGACGGTGAAAAAACCTTAGAAATCTCTAAAAAATTATTACCACTCCTTGAAGATAACAACAAAGAATATGCGGAAGAAATCAAGGAACTCGCCAACTATATCGTGAAACAAAGCAACTGGATTATTGGTGGAGACGGTTGGGCATACGATATCGGATACGGTGGACTCGACCACGTTATCGCCAATGGCGAAGACGTCAACATCCTTGTTCTCGATACCGAAGTTTACTCCAACACCGGTGGACAATCCAGTAAATCTGCACCAAAAGGATCCATCGCCAAATTTACCGCATCTGGTAAAGGCGGTAAGAAAAAAGACTTGGCTGCCATCGCCATGACCTATGGTGATGTCTACGTTGCTCAAGTATCACATGGTGCATCGCAACCACAAGTCATCAAAGCATTCTTAGAAGCTGAAGCCTATCCAGGACCATCGATTATTGTCGCCTACAGCCCATGTATCGCGCACAAAATCAAAGGTGGACTCACCAACTCGCAAAATCAAGCGAAATTGGCTACCCAATCTGGATACTGGCCAACCTTCCGTTACGATCCAACCTTAGAACCACAAGGTAAAAATCCATTCCAAATCGATTGTAAAGAACCCAATTGGGATCTCTACCCTGAGTTCTTAGACAACGAAGCACGCTATGCACAACTAAAAGACATCAACCCTGAACACGCCGATGAACTTCTTGCTGGAAACTTAAGCGAAGCAAAACGTCGTTGGGATATGTACAAACGCTATGCCGCAATGGATTACAGTAACGCCGAATAATGAACACATAAAAACACCTCAGAAATTTGAGGTGTTTTTTTTTTAGTCAAAATTATTAATTTCCGTATCCAACCATGCGATTCTTGTCTCCAAGTAATCATACAAGAACCACAGTTGTCCATCATAGGTATCAATCGCTAGAATTTCCGGAGCTGTCCACCATTCATCCTCATTGCCAATCACACTGTAGAGTAAGAAATTCTTATGCCGTGAATACGTCATATGATCCGCAAAGACAAATATCTGATCCAAGACTCCATCAATCGCGGTATCTTTGACTTCATTCCAGCGTTCTTTCAACGCTGATTGAAATTCCGGATATTGCATTAAATAGTGGAAGAAGCGATTCTTGTTCCAGTTTGGTGTATACCACCCTGTTGGACCCCGTTCATGTAGATATCCAGGAACCCCAGAGGATAAATCAAAATCCCATACCGGACCCATCTTCAGTTTCTCTCCTGCATCCTTATAGTAATAGACACTAGAGTACCCGACGTCGACATTTTTAAAGATTTCATTGACAATGAACCAGTCGATAAACGATGCCTCATCAATCAAATCACTGTAGTCTTCTTGATTTTGCAGGGTGTCGAGTAAATTTGTCATATAGTTATCAATATAGGTTTTCTGGGCATTGGAATATACATCCTCATCCCAGTCGGGAGATTTTAAACTAAAGGGAATATTGTCCACCAAAAAGGAATTATATGTTCCTTCTGGATAATCAAAGATCTTGTAGTCATACTCAATCAAATAGCCTGTATCAATATTGGCGGAATGTTCCTCGATATCGACACGATCATTGGTTACTTCCACATGATCACTAACGAGATAATTGCCTTGGTACTCGTCATTGATATACACGTCGACAAAGGTATAATTTGGGACAAATGCCATTCCTAGTTGATCGGCCATCCAAAAGGCGGAAGCATTCCGTACCAATGATTGATCGGCGTGGTTCGATAACAATGTCCAATCGTATTCTTTGTAATCCGCAAAAAATGCGGTCTTTTCATCAAATTTTATTTTATATGGTCGTTTTGGCATAAACATCGTTGAATTACCACGTAAACGAATTTGGATACCGGCGTTCGTGATCGCATCGCCATCATACATCCCATGATAATCGACACTCATCGTCGCTTTGGTATAGATGTCTTTACTCCAAATATCGTCGTTATTTTCTGTGGTAATGTATACCGTTGGGATTTGTGGTAAGCTCGATATGCCACTCATTGTTACCGTAAAGACTTGCATCCGTGTCACTCCATCATAGGTTACAATTGCCGTTAATGAGCACGTTTCATTCTGATCGGGAAATGTATAGACAATCCGATTGCGAACGATATCGGTGCAATCAATCAAGTAATCAATGTCCGCATCAACACTATACACCTGTGGTACCGCAAGATTGGCGGTAACCCGAGAAGGAATCTTCGCATCAATCGTATCAAAAATAATATCAAACACCACATTTAAATCCCGATTGGCTTCACTGACTTCAATGATGTCAATCGTATATTGACGTACTTGATTCGCGTGGGTAATCGATAATGTTAACTCAATGGTTGTATCCACATCAGGATTGGTATAAAGCAATCGATTATCCTCTACCATGACCCCATCAATACTATACACGACGAAAACATCCTCACGACTGGACTCCGGTAAGGATAGATTGGTACTGTATTGCTGGGGAAGAAGTTCACGAATTCGATTAAACTCTTCCTCATGGGCGGACCATGCTGTTTCGACCTCGCACCCCACCAGCAGTAGCGCTAGTGTGGCAACAAGGAATACTAGCCATTGTTTCATAATAATCACACTCGTTTGAATCAGGATGTTCGTACTTTATTATACCATAGAATACCACTCATACTCGAATGATTTGATTTTCAAAAAGAAAACGCTATCATTATTTTTGACTTGTCTCTTGATTTTTCCGATTGAACAGTATATAATGATATGTTCCCATGGGAATGTAAAGCATTGTGAGGTAACCGACTACAATGTTTACTAGGGTTAACATAAGGATGGTGGATTCAATGACACGAGACATGAAACGTAAATACAAAGAACAGTTAGACATCATATCCCATCGCGAGATTGAGCAAGGACAAGTTGTATTACTTGGTGATTGTATCATGGAAAATATCGATATGGCGAAGTATTTTCCGGATCGAACCATATACAACAACTCGCTTTCAGGTGATACAACAACGACATTACATCAAACACTGTACAAACGAGCAATCAAGTACAAACCGTCCAAACTATTTTTATCGATTGGACTCAATGACATCGCCGATGAAACACTTAGTGTCAAGGAAATCTACAACAACATTGTGGAGATCCTTACCGAGCTAAAACGTCGTACGAAAGAAACAGAGATTATTCTCGTAACATTATTACCGGTTCATCCATCGATGCGTGGCCATGGTGTACATGAACGGGCGAAAGACATCGATAACATTGAAGTCGAAATGTTGAATTATTACTTGAAAAACTATGCACGACGTAAGCACCTGCGGATTGTAGATGCCTACAAACATCTGAAAAATGATTTTGATCAACTCCATATTCAATATACAAGTGACGGGTTCCATCTTAATGAAAAAGGATATGATCTCTACACGTCGCTCATCCGTCAACACGCATAACAGGTTTTCGAACCTGTTTTTTTTTTGTAAGAATCTTATAAAGAAAGAGGACCATTATATGTTACAATGTTATACAGGAGGTGCGACATGAAAACATTCAAGCGATTTACAATCATTCTATTATTAGCAACGATGTTGTTTGTTTTACAATACGCCTCCAGTGAATCCTTGTGGCTCAATCAACCAAATAGTGATGATATCATCCAAACCATTGAAACCTTGCAAGAACGTTCCAAAGAAATCCAAGAACTGATGGCTGAAGCACTTCAAACCGACCCCGATGCTGGGTATAAAGAGTTGTTTAAGTTGGATGAAAAGCATACATTTGTCATTGATTTTAAACAAACTACACTCGATCAAATGATCGCAGACTTACAGCAATACTACAGCATTTATGGGACCTATCAACTCAATACCTATTATCCTGTTAATGTATACTACCAGGTGAATGATACACCAGTCTTATTCACGGATGTTGGCTTTCGTCTTACTGGTTCAACCGACGAACGACGGTTACCGATAAACGATACGAACGACTGGCAAGACATCCATTTCTTACTCAAGTTTAATGAAACGTTTGATACAACCATGACATCACAAACATACATTCGCTTAAAAACTCGTGAGTTTGCCGGGATTGAAGAATTAATCTTTCGTTATAACAGCAACAACGACCCCTCTCACTCAAAAACCATATTTGGTCATCAAATGGCACGAAAAGCCGGTGTAAACGCACCAAATGCGACCTACACAGAAGTGGTCTTTACCGTCGATGAAACCATTGTACATCAATCACTGTATACCATGATTGAACAAATAGATGAAGAATTTATTCGTCGTCAATTCGATGTCGATGACGTCGGCAATCTATACGAAGCAAATGATGGCGCAACCCTAGAACTCATCAGCGATCCAACCGTAGTGGGGATCAAGGATGAATCGATATTTTATACTCCGCTATACGAACGTCGATCCAACGAAGAACATCTTGATTACACGGATATTATCGATGTATCCACCAATCTTCATACATTAGAAGGAGCGGCGTTACAAGTCTATCTCGATACCCATATCAACGTCGATGCCTTTTTGCGAATGTCCGCGATGCATATCTTGTTGGGACACGTCGATGATTATCGTAGTTATGGACGAAATGTCTATTATTATTTTGATGAGTCCAACTATATGACTGTTATTCCTTCTAGTTATACAAACATTCTTGGTGTTGGATGGACCGGAGAACCTACCTTTATCAACAACACCCTCGGCAATGATATCTATGAATGGGGACAACCAATGTGGACGACATTTTCCACACCTTTATGGGACACAATCATCGCAGATGAATCCAATCAGGAGCTGTATGAATCCTACTTAATCGAATTTCTTGATACCCTGTTCACTCAGGATGCATTCATGAATCAGTACCTCAAAGCCAAAAGCTTATACGGTGATACGTATTCCTTCCAGATTCCCAATCTGGGGTACTTTTCAAATAAAGCGCTGATCGTTCGTGATCAAGTCGCGTATTATGAGCAACAACGAAGCACCGAATAATGACCTGTAAAACGACGAATAAATCGTCGTTTTTTATAGGTTTTTCCTTATTTAAAAAATATATCGTTTCATTGGCAAATTACTATTATATATAGTATTATAAATAACGAATTAAGGAGTGATTTATTGTGAGTACATTAATAATAAAAGACCTACACGCCGAAGTAGACGGTAAAGAAATCTTAAAAGGTGTAAATTTAGAAATAACCGGTGGGGAAACCCACGCGATAATGGGTCCCAATGGGACCGGTAAATCAACCTTGGCAAGTGTCATCATGGGGCACCCACGCTTTGACGTAACCAAGGGAACGATTACCTTAGATGGACAAGATGTGTTGGCGATGGAAGTCGACGAGCGCGCCCGCGCTGGGTTGTTCCTTGGAATGCAACACCCAGCAGAAGTACCAGGAGTCACCAATAGCGACTTCATTAAAACCGCCATCAATTCCCGGATGGAAGAAGGGAAAAGCGTTAGCCTCTTTAAGTTTATCCGCGAACTCGATCATGCGATTGAAGACTTAAAAATGGAAGGCGACCTCCCACATCGTTATTTAAACGAAGGATTCAGTGGTGGTGAGAAAAAACGCAACGAAGTATTGCAGATGAAAATGTTGAAACCATCAATTGCGATTTTAGACGAAATTGACAGTGGATTAGACGTCGATGCCTTAAAAGTCGTTGGCGAAAACGTCACCAGTATGAAATCCAAAGACCTTGGATTATTGCTCATCACCCACTATCAACGATTACTAGACTACATCACGGCCGACAAAGTTCATGTCATGATGAAAGGTCGCATCGTGAAAAGTGGCGACATGGAATTGATTCGTAAAATTGATACAGAAGGATACGATTGGATTAAAGAAGAAGTTGGTATTGACGATGTACGGGTGATTGAAGACGACGAACAAGCACGCGTTATGCTTGGTGTTTGTGCTACCAAAGAAGCATTGGATCTGTAAATGAAATCCTTTGAAATCAAACCACTCAAAGACAACGTCATCCCCGGTCATATCCAAGACCTTCTTGTCGATGACCTAACCAACTACATTATTATCAAAGATGGACACATTCTCACCAAAGAATTATCCTCTGCCTTTGATGAAGTTCTCATCGAATCCTATGAACATGCCTTGCCTGAATACATCAACCATTTTTTAGACACGGAGTTCGTCAACGATTTTGCTGCTGATGACGCCGTGTATGATTACAACATTAATCATGTCAACAGTGGGCTGTTGATACACGTACCAAAAAATACGTATGTGGAAGAACGTTTACACGTATTCTACATCCAAGCGGATGGAGATTTGGTTCACAATACACGATTGATTCTAGAACCAAATGCAGAGTTATCGTATTTCGAATACCTCTACAATGAATCTGCTAGTAACATTAACTTTGTTACCAATAGCATTGTGAAAGAAAACGCATCGTTGCAATACTCCGGTATTTCCAACTTAGATGAGAATGCCACCTGTGATATCCGTCGCAATAGCTATGTATCTCGTTACGGAAAAAGCCATTACAGCGTTGCCGAAGTAAACGATGGTGATATTGATAACAACACCAACATCTTCTTACAAGAAAAATACGCTTCTGGAACCAGTAAAACCGTTGCGATTACCAGCAATAACCAAGCTGCCATCTACAAACAAATGATTGAACACAACGCCCCCGAAACAGAAGGCTATATTGAAAACTACGGCGTGAGTAATCATGCCAGTCAGTTGACTTTTGAAGGGGTAGGTAAAATCAATAAAAATATGAAACGTTCGGTTGCTCGTCAATCGAATCGGGGGATTGTCCTCGGAAATGATTCTCGTTTAGATGCCAATCCACTCCTCTTAATCGATGAATACGATGTTGAAGCATCCCATGGTGCAGCCATCGGAAAAATCGATGAGGAACAACTCTACTATTTAATGAGTCGCGGACTTACCCTTAAAGTTGCCGAGCGCTTAATCATCAGTGGTTTCCTAAGTCCTGTGTTACGGATTTTATCCACGGATGCTTTACGCAACGACTTCATCCAAAAAGTAGAGGTAAAAACCAGTTAAGGGAGTACGATTATGAACGCACATGACCTTCGCAATGATTTCCCTGTCCTCAGCGATCCTAAGTTGATCTATTTGGACAGTGCCGCATCCAGCTTAAAACCACAAGTCGTCATGGATGCCATGGACGAATACTATGCCAATTACGGCGTCAATGTTCATCGTGGTGTCTACAATTTAAGCTACGTTGCCACAACGAAATATGAAGAAGCACGACAACAAGTCGCTTCTTTCATCAATGCGTCATTTCATGAAATTGTCTTTACTCGCGGAGCAAGCAGTGCGTTAAATCTCATCGCATCCAGTTATGGATTGAATAATCTCGGTCCTGACGATGAAATCATCGTCAGTGAACTCGAGCACCACTCCCACGTCTTACCGTGGCAGAACGTCAGTCGGATTACAGGAGCCAAATTAATCTATGTCCCCCTAAATGAAGAGGGACGCATCACAACTGAAAACGTCAAAAAGGTGTTGTCAACAAATACAAAAATCGTTGCATTAACCTACGTTAGTAATGTCATGGGCTATATCACACCCATTAAAGAGATTATCCATTTAGCCCATGAAGTAGGAGCAGTCGTCAGTGTCGATGCCGCACAAGCAACCCCACACATGACCGTCGATGTCCAAGAGTTGGATTGCGATTTTCTAGCTTTTAGCGGTCATAAAATGCTTGGACCTACGGGTGTTGGTGTCTTATATGGTAAGCGTCATCTACTCGACGCCATGCCCCCCATTGAATTCGGTGGTGACATGAACGATAATGTTAACAAATACGATGCGAGCTGGAAGGAAGTACCGTATAAATTTGAAACCGGAACGCCACCGATTGCTGAAGTGATTGGTCTTGGAAAAGCAATCTCGTACTTACAAGCGATTGGTTTAGATAACATTCATCATCATGAACAAGAACTACACGATTATGTTGTTTCCAAAATGGAAGCAATTGACGGTGTAGAGATTTATAACAAAACCGCCGAAACCGGTGTGATCAGCTTTAACTTATCAGGTGTACATCCTCATGATGCAGTCACCTTCTTCGACCAAGAAAACATCTGTATGCGAGCGGGACATCACTGCGCCCAACTCGTCATAAAATGGCTGGAAGTAGCCGCAACCTTACGCGTATCCTTTTATATCTATAACACAAAAGACGATGCGGATCGGTTTATTGAGGTATTGCATCAAGCACGTGACTTTTTCACAGAAATGGGATTTTAGGTGAGACGATGAATAATATGGAACAATTGTATCGACAAGTGATTATGGATCACTACAAGAACCCTCGTAATAAAGGGTTGCTTCAAGATACCTCCTACAAGACAATCCACATCAAAAACCCTACCTGTGGCGATGATATCACCGTCCAATCCAAAGTAGAAAACGGCGTTGTCAAAGATGTCCGGCATGATGGTACCGGATGCAGCATCTGTTGTAGTAGTGCGAGTGTTATGAGTGAAACATTAATCGGTAAATCCGTCGATGAAGCGAGAATTCTTACGGTAAACTATCTAAACTGGATGGGCAATCAACCCTACGACGAAACGGTCGATTTGGAAGAAGCGATTGTCTACCAAGGAGTTAGACAGTTTCCCGCACGAATTAAATGCGCTTCAATTGCCTGGAAAGCATTTGAAGGAACGCTAGAAGAAAGTGAGTGAGCACCATGAGTGAAAAAACTAAACAAGAGATCCGGGAAATTATTGGGGATTATAAATATGGCTTCAAAACGGAAACAAAAAGTTTCTTAGATACGGGTAAGGGATTAAACGAAAATGTTGTTCGGGAAATCTCTCGTATTAAAGGAGAACCACAATGGATGACTGATTTTCGTGTGAAAAGCTATCATGCGTTTATGGAAAAACCACAACCGACATGGGGTCCTGATTTAAGTGAAATCGATTTTGATGAAATCACCTATTACATCAAATCAACTGAGAAATCAGAAGACAGTTGGGATGACGTACCTGAAGAAATCAAAGAGACATTTGACAAATTAGGAATTCCGGAAGCGGAACAAAAATTCCTCGCCGGTGTCAGTACCCAATTTGAAAGTGAAGTGGTCTATCACTCCACGATCAAAGAACTCGAAGACCTCGGTGTCATCTTTACCGATACCGATACTGCACTCCGTGAATATCCTGAACTGGTCAAAGAGTATTTTGGTAAAGTTGTTCCTTATCGAGATAATAAATATGCTGCACTAAATAGTGCTGTATGGAGTGGTGGTAGTTTCATTTATGTACCACCAGGAGTAACTGTAGAAAAACCACTACAATC
This sequence comes from Candidatus Xianfuyuplasma coldseepsis, assembly GCF_014023125.1. Classification (GTDB taxonomy): domain Bacteria; phylum Bacillota_I; class Bacilli_A; order Izemoplasmatales; family Izemoplasmataceae; genus Xianfuyuplasma; species Xianfuyuplasma coldseepsis. Next base: position 304,714 of record NZ_CP048914.1, on the reverse strand, counting down.
GTATTTCCGCATCAATAGTGAACAAATGGGGCAATTTGAGCGGACTTTGATCATCGTTGATGAAGGTGCAACTGTCAACTATGTTGAAGGGTGTACCGCTCCGGTATACACCAAACACAGTTTACATGCTGCGATAGTTGAAATCTTTGTTAAGAAAGGTGGTCACTGTCGATATTCTACTGTTCAAAACTGGGCCAACAACATCATCAACCTCGTAACGAAACGAGCCCTAGTAGAAGAAGATGCCCACATGGAATGGATCGATGGCAACATCGGAAGTAAAATAAATATGAAGTATCCAGCTTGTATCTTGAAAGGTGATCGCGCCAAAGGAACGACCATTTCTATCGCCTTTGCCGGTGAAGGAATGAATCAAGATACCGGTGCGAAAATGATTCACATCGGAAAAGACACGACCTCTAAAATCATCAGTAAATCGATGAGTGCGAAGGGTGGACGAGTCAACTATCGTGGTATGATCAAACATGGTAAGAACGCGATCGGCGCTAAAAGTAACGTCGAGTGTGATACGATTATTCTCGATGATATCAGCGTATCGGATACCTTGCCTTACAACATCGTCTTAAACAATCAAGCACAAGTACAACACGAAGCAAAAGTCTCGAAAGTCTCAGAAGAACAATTGTTCTATCTGATGAGTCGTGGACTAACTGAAGAACAAGCAACAGAAATGATCATTATGGGATTCATCGAACCATTTGCAAAAGAACTGCCAATGGAATATGCGGTTGAACTCAATCAACTGATTAAATTGGAAATGGAAGGATCCATCGGATAATACAATCATTAGGAGAGAAACTAATTTCTCTCCTTTTTTATTTTCATCGAAAACTGTTTTCGATGTTTCGAAAATATGATATAATGATGTGTTGAAAAAACCTGAAACTTGTACGGGAGGTCCTATCATGGTTACGTTAAAAGATATTTCCAAGGCATCTGGATTTTCGATTACAACCGTATCGAAAGCCCTAAATGGATATACCGATGTCAATGACGATACCCGCGAATCAATCAAGCGAATTGCAAAACGTTTGGGATACGTTCCCAACTTCCAAGCACGCGGATTGGTTATGAAACGTTCGTGGACGATTGGGATTGTCATGGATGAAGCAAGTGGTATTGGCTTACGCCATCCCTTGTTCGCTGAAGTACTCGATTCTTTTAAACGTGAAGTCGAACAACATGGATATGATATTATGTTTTTATCCTTAAATGTTGGTGATATCCGGATGACTACGTATTTGGAACATGCACGACGCAAAGGTGTTGATGGCGTATTTGTTATCGTTACCGACTACGGATCACAAGCATACAAAAAACTAAGTTATAGTGAAATACCTTGTGTGGTTTTCGATCATCGCAGTGGAAATATGTACAATTTTACCACCAATAACTTCTCAGGAATACAAATTGCCTTCGAACACTTATACCGCTTGGGTCATCGCAAAATTGCTCACATATATGGATCTACAATTTCGCTTGCTGGACAAGAACGTTTCCAATCGTTTCGCCAACAAGTTGAAGCTCACAATCTACCATTTAATCAAAACTATGTCGTCGACGGAGATGCGTTCACCTTTGAAGGTGGATACCGCGCAATGGGTGAATTGCTTGCGTTAGAAGACCCACCAACAGCCGTTATCTGTGCCTCTGATTTACAAGCCCTGGGTGGAGTACGTAAAATTAATGATGCCGGATGGAACTGTCCCAATGATATTTCCGTGATTGGATTTGATGGGACGCAAGTAAACCAATATGCTTCCCCTCAATTAACAACCGTTAAACAAGACACCATCGAAATTGGTAAGCAAGCCGCAGATTACTTACTCCGAGTCATTACCAACGAGATACCCAACCGTCCCAAAACAGTCACAATAGAACCTGTATTGGTCGTTGGAGAAAGCACTAAAAGTATTTAATTTTAGGATATCAGAGCAATCAAATTTTGATTGCTTTTTTTTAATCTTTTTGTTCCTAATTTAGAAACAATTATAGAAACCGATACTCAAAAAATTTTTTTCTTCATATATTTGGTTTTATATATATACTTTGTATATATATAATTATAAGGCTGAGAAATGGGTTTCGTTGCTCGAAAGGAAATTCTATTGTTTCGCTATTGCAAACGATTTCGAAATGCTTTATACTATATTTAAATAAAGCGTTTTCAAAAAAATAGGAGGAAAAAATGAAAAAGTTATTAACTGCTTTAATATTAGGATTATTCGTACTCACTTTATCAGCTTGTGATTTATTAAATAGTCCTGGAATACAAAACATCTTATCGGATCTCACGATTAGTGGTGTGGAAGATATAGAAGTTGCTGTAGGAGCCGAAGTTGATTTACTGGAAGGTGTCACCGTTCTTGGTGATGACGAAGGAAATTATCTTGATGATTTAACACTGGATTCTACTTGTACAATTACCGATGGTATATTAGATACATCAACAGCAGGTACTTGTACTGTTACCTATGAAGTCGTTGTTGGGGATATTACGACATTCCAAACAATTACAGTAACCATCACTGCAGATGCGATTACGGATAATGATCCAGTCATTACTGGTGCTGGTGATGTATTGGTTGAAGAGGGAATGACCTTTGATCCATTGGATAGTGTTGTAGCTGCCGATGTTGAAGATGGTGATTTAACATCAAGCATTACGTATACGGTAACCGGGCCAAATGGAGAAACCACATTTGATGATTCCGTGGATGGTATCTGGACATTTGTCTACAGTGTTACCGATGCCGATGACAATACCGTTACTGTATCACGCGCTGTAACCATTGGAGAACTCTTATGGGTTTCTTATGGTTATGATATGGCTTTAAATGGTGATGCTTACACCTTTACATATTCTGGTGTAACTGCTCAATTCTGGAATATGAATGCACAATATCCGCTTGCAGAAGCATTGGATGCATCGATTTCAGCTGTTGAATTTACCTTTACTGGTGAATTGGGACAAGATTATATCTTCAAAGCTGAAGGACCTGGAAATGCATACTCGTCTGAAGTATCTGTAACAGCTACAGGTGAAGAAGAAGTTGTATCTGTTCCACTTGATACATTGACTGCAGAAGAGATTACAGGATTAGAAAAATTAGTCTTATTTGCAACCACTGTTGATGGTGCAGGTAGTGTTACCGTTCATAGTGTTCAATTTGTAATGGCGGAACCTGCATGGGTAGCCTATGGCTGGACAATGACACAAAGTGGTAGTGATTATGTGTTTGAGTTCTCTGGAACCGATGCCAATCAATTCTGGAACAACAATGCACAATTTGCCATCGATCCCGCTCTTGATGCAAACGCCACGAGCGTTGATGTAACGTTAACCGCTCCCGAACAAGATTTCATGCTAAAAATTGAAATTACTGGTGGCGCAAACTTAGAAGTACCCTTCACGGGAACCGGTGCTGAGCAAGTTGTCAGTATTCCACTTGACGGATTCACAGCCGAGCAAATTCCACAGTTATCATTGGTCGTCTTATTCGCAACGACTGTGGATGGTACAGGAACCGTTACGGTACACGGTGTTGACGTCGTTGTCCCTGAACCAACTGCATGGAATGCTTATGGTTGGACAATGTCACAAAGTGGTGATGACTTTGTATTTGAGTTTTCTGGAACCGATGCCAATCAATTCTGGAACAACAATGCACAATATACAATTGATCCTGCACTAGACGCCAACGCAACAAGTGTTGATGTAACATTAACTGCACCAGTTCAAGATTTCATGCTAAAAATTGAAATTACTGGAGGCGCCAACTTAGAAGTACCATTTACTGGTACCGGTGCGGAGCAAGTCGTTAGTATTCCACTTGACGGATTCACAGCAGAACAAATTCCACAGTTATCATTAATTGTCTTATTTGCAACCACTGTTGATGGTACAGGAACCATTACCGTACACAGTGTTGATGTCGTCGTCGCTGAGCCAACTGATTGGGTTGCGTATGGATGGACAATGTCACAAAGTGGTGACGATTATGTATTTGAATTCTCTGGAACCGATGCCAATCAATTCTGGAACAACAATGCACAATTTGCAATCGCTCCTGCATTAGAAGCAAATGCAACTAGTGTTGAAGTAACGTTAACCGCGCCAGTTCAAGACTTTATGTTAAAAATTGAAATCACTGGTGGCGCATTCTTAGAAGTTCCATTTACAGGAACGGGTGCTGAACAAGTAGTTAGTCTTCCACTTGACGGATTCACAGCCGAACAAATTCCACAATTAACATTGATTGTATTATTCGCAACGACTGTGGATGGTACAGGAACAGTTACGGTACACAGTGTTGATGTAGTAGCTCCAGAACCAACCACATGGAATGCTTATGGTTGGACAATGTCACAAAGTGGTGATGACTTTGTATTTGAATTCTCAGGAACGGATGCCAATCAATTCTGGAACAACAATGCACAATATACAATCGATCCCCCAATCAATGCGAATGCGACAAGTGTTGATGTAACGTTAACTGCACCAGTTCAAGATTTCATGTTAAAAATTGAAATTACTGGTGGTGCATTCCTAGAAGTACCATTTACAGGAACAGGAGCAGAACAAGTCGTTAGTATTCCACTTGATGGATTTACCGCAGAACAAATTCCACAACTGAATCTAGTCGTATTGTTCGCAACCACCGTAGATGGAACTGGAACTGTTACCGTTCACAGTGTTGATGTTATAATGCCTGCATGGATTGCCTATGGATGGACGATGACACAAAGTGGTGACGATTATGTATTTGATTTCTCTGGAACCGATGCCAATCAATTCTGGAACAACAATGCACAATATCCACTTATGCCAGCAATTGATGCTACGGCAACAAGTGTTGATGTAACGTTAACTGCACCAGTTCAAGATTTCATGTTAAAAATTGAAATTACTGGTGGTGCATTCCTAGAAGTACCATTTACAGGAACAGGAGCAGAACAAGTCGTTAGTATTCCACTAGACGGATTTACCGCTGAGCAAATTCCACAGTTGACATTGATTGTATTATTTGCAACCACTGTGGATGGAACGGGAACCGTTACAGTACACAGTGTCGATGTTGTATTACCGTCATAATTATAAGAAATAATACTGTTTTTTCAGTTCTCTTCTAAAATATACTACATGATAAAAATGACTGTTTCAGGGAAGCAGTCGTTTTTATCAGTATTGTAAAGGATGATAATAATGAAACCGTTTTATACATTTACTGGGCGTGATGGTTCGTTCATAGTGAATCATGCCAATCAATTTAATTACACCTATTTCCCCTTAGTTGGAAATGGGGGAATTCGTAGTTCGATTACGCCATCGTTTCATGGGGATACGAAAATCGATCAAAACTCGTTCTTATTGCTACCGGTAAGCCAAGAAGATTTACACGCGAGTTTGTTGTCAAGAAACCTCTGGTTTACGGTAGATAACCACGCCTACCCAATGCTTGATTTGGGGCAACAACCTGACGTGCAAACCACTGTTCAGGGACAGTTTCTATCGCATAAACTAGAGAAATCATTCTCCGATTTTTCCGTTGCGATAACCTCGTTTATTCCCTATGACAATCCCGTAGTAGAATTACACAAGGTCGTCTATACCAACACCTCGCAAACAACACAAACGATGCAATTTATGACCGCAATTCCCATCTATGGACGTAGTGCCGAATCGATTCGTGATCACCGGCATGTAACCGCACTCTTAAATCAAGTGCATGTTCTAGAGGATGGGATTGTCAATCAACCAACGATGACATTCGATGAACGGGGACATCAACGTAATCATCGCGCATATGGTGTTTTTGCGTACCATCAGAATGCCACCATTACTCACCGACATCCTGTCATGGAAGAATTTGTCGGTGATGGGAATACGCTATTACATCCCGGAGCATTAAAACATCCAGACGCATCAAATTACGATGTTGGTTCTCGAGTCGATGGTTATGAAGCAATTGGTGGACTAACCTTTGAGTCACTTTCAGTCAAACCACAAGAATCAACGACCTTTATTGTTGCATTAACGATTGGTGATACACTTGAAAAAGTTCGTCAATACGGAGCACAATATCATACTGAAGAAGCATTTGATAACGCACTAAAGGCATCGAATCAAACATGGCAAAAAGAACTCGACCAACTTCAATTCACGATGCGCGATACCGACTATGCAAACTGGTTAAAATGGGTGACAATCCAACCAATTTTACGCCGGTTATTTGGGAATTCTTATTTGCCACATCATGATTATGGTAAAGGAGGACGCGGATGGCGTGATTTATGGCAGGATGCGTTAACTTTACTATTCTTAGATCCTCACGGTGTCGAAGACATGCTGTATAAAAACTATGCGGGTGTTCGCATCGATGGATCCAATGCAACCATCATCGGCGATACCGATGGCGAGTTCAAATCCGACCGTAATCACATTGTTCGGGTGTGGATGGATCACGGTGTATGGCCGTTCTTAACCACAAAACTCTTCATTGAGCGATCGGGAAATAGCGACATACTATTTGAAAAACAACGATATTTCCATGATCAACATACCCATTACACGCGAAAGATAACACCGCAACAAGATGATCGAGAAATCTTATTTACCGCGAACAATGACATCTATGAAGGAACGATTTTGGAACACATTCTGATTCAAAATCTTGTCCCCTTCTACAATGTCGATTCCCATAATATCATGCGGCTTGAAAACGCCGATTGGAACGATGGTCTCGACATGGCACCCGATCATGGAGAGAGTGTGGCTTTCACGGCAATGTATCAAAAAAACATGAGTGATATCGCCGACTTATTAGAAGCGTTGCACAATCGCGGGTTAAGAACCATTACCATCGCCAAAGAAGTCGTCTATTTGTTCGATACGTTATCGACACCAGTGAATTATGAAAACGTTGAATCCAAACAAGCACTTTTACACCGCTATTTTGATTCTGTTATGACCAACGTATCTGGTGAACAAGTCGACGTAGAGGTCACGGCCGTGATTCAAGATCTACGCAAAAAAGCCGACTTTATAACGTCACTGTTACGGAAACAAGAATGGCATGAACAAGATTCCCTGGGACTATACAACGGATACTATGATAACGATGGAATGAAACTAGAATCCTTACAAGAGCCTGTTCGTATGACTTTAACCGGACAAGTATTTACTATTATGAGTCGGGTCGCAACCGATGACCAAATACCAAAAATATTAGCTGCTGCAGATATCTATCTATACGATAAACATCGTGGTGGCTATGCCTTAAACAATGACTTTGATGAAGTAAAAACCAATCTCGGACGGATGTTTGGATTTGCCTATGGACACAAAGAAAATGGCGCTGTATTTAGTCATATGGCGGTGATGTTTGCCAATGCCCTATATCAACGTGGATTCGTCAAACATGGGCGCAAAGCGATGATGTCCTTATATGAACAAGTACAAGATTCTACACGATCGAAAATGTATCCCGGATTACCAGAGTACTTCGACATCAAAGGCCGCGGTATGTATTCCTATTTAACCGGATCAGCTTCCTGGTATTTATATACCTTGGTTACGGAAGTATTTGGGATTCAAGGATATTTTGGTGATATGGTGTTACAACCGAAACTATCGCAAGAAGACTGGGTCGATGGCAAGGCAAGCATTACAACGTTGTTTAATGATCGAATGATAACAATTAACTACCATAATCCGGATGACTTGGACTATGGTGAGTACACGATATCATCCATTCAAATCAATGGGGAAGAATATCCATTTGATACACATCAAAACAACCCCCTAATACCTCGTGACAAACTATCCAAATCAGCAACGATTGATGGTTATCTAACCCGGTAATTTGTTGCTGAAATACAATGTAAATTGTGATATAATATCCACAAGAAAGGGAGACGTATTATGACAACGATTTACGATATAGCAAAAGCGCTTGGTGTTGCACCAAGCACAGTATCCAAAGCCTTGAATGGTGGCAGTGGAGTCAGTGAAAAAACACGAAATAAAATCATTCGATACGCAAATAAAGTCCGTTATATACCCAACGCCAATGCATCGCGGTTAAAAACGAAACGTTCGTATTCCATCGGTATTATTTATTCCGAAAATCTTAATATTGGACTCGAACACCATTTTTTCAGCAGTGTCATCCAAGCGTTTAAGGATTATGTGGAAACCAAAGGATATGAAATCACCTTTGTCATCCGCAATTTGGGAAATACGGAAATGACGTTTTTGGAGTTTTGCAAACATAAACAACTAGATGGCGTCTTCATTGTGGTAGCCGAACACAGCGATAAAGACTTACAAGAATTAATCGATAGCGATATTCCTTGTGTTACGACCGATCTTGTCGAAGACAATATCTTTACCGTAATGACCGACAATGAATACGGGGCAAAACGAGCGGTATTAGAATTTTTTAACAACGGCCACCGTCAGATTGCCCACATAACCGGATCACTAAATTCGTATGCCGGTAGTGAACGACTTGTTGGGTACCGTAAAGGAATGAATGAAGTGGGATTAGAAGATAGTGATGATTTGATTTTTGTCACCGAAGGATTTACGTTTGAAGATGGATATGTGGCTGCTGGAAATGTCCTTGCTATGGATGAAATCCCAACTGCTGTATTTGCAGCGGGTGACGATTTAGCATTTGGCGCAATCAAACGATTCCATGAGAATGGATATCGCGTCCCACAGGACATTGCTGTAATTGGTTTTGACGATGGTCCATTTGCCAAATATTTTGATCCCCCACTAAGTACCTTGCATCAAGATCGTCTCGCAATTGGTGTTGGTGCGGCAAAGTATTTAATCCAACAAATTGAAGAAGGACAGGACGAATCATCAAAAATGGGTGAGTTACGAATTCGCCCAACATTTGTCAAACGCGAATCTGCATAGAACATAAATCGGTATTAGTGAAAATACCTTTAACGTTTTCAAAGAAATCATTTCTTGTTTATAAATTTCACAGTAAACCGCTCTATTTTGTTCAGACTTTATCGCTAAAAATAGGCGTTAATGTTGCGTAATGGACCAAATTTCAACAAATCAATTGTTGTTGACAATTACTGCCTTACTGTGTATAATGAAAGCGTACACATAAAGAAATCGGTTTTTATAGCTGTTTCGCCCTAAAGGAGGACGAAAATGAAATCCATGTTTTTACGAAAAGTGACTTTATCGACACTGGTTGTCGTGTTGATTACGATATTAGCTGCATGTAATAACGCAACGGTGAACCCTGATACAATCGTTCCTGAGTTTCAAGGAACAAGTGATGAATTAACATTATGGGTTGGCGATGTATTCGATCCATATGCTGGTGTGTTTGCCTTTGATCCCAAAGATGGAAACATCACCGATCAAATGGTAATTCTCGGATTGGGTGATTTTCCACTCAGTACTTCCAATAAAATTACGGCATCTGGAACCTACACACTGACATATAAAGTTGTGAACTCCTCTGGTAAAACGGCGGAACATGATCTAGTAGTCACTGTACGTAGTTTCTTTGAAGAATTAGGAGATTACGAGATTGGTGAGTATGAACTTGTATTTTCTGATGAGTTTGATTACACCGGAAGTCCGGATTCTTCGAAATGGAATTTCCAAACCGGAGGTTGGGGCTTTGGTAATAATGAGATTCAATATTATACCGATCGTTTAGACAATGCCTTTGTTGAAGATGGTGTCTTAACCATTCGTCTCCTTAAAGAAGTGTATTCTAATCGATATTACACATCGGCGAAGATTTGGACAAGAGACATTGCTGCATGGACTTATGGTAAAATCGAAGTCCGGGCACAATTACCTGAAGGAAAAGGAACCTGGCCGGCGATTTGGATGATGCCACAAGACAGTGTCTATGGTGGTTGGCCGAATAGCGGTGAGATTGATATTATGGAGTATGTAGGATATCAACCAAATGTTGTTCATGGAACCATTCATACCGATGCGCACAATGGTCAAGATGGAACTCAAATAGGACGTAGTTTAACTGTAGAAACTGCGGAAGAGGAATTCCATGTATATACGTTAGAGTGGTTGCCGGACAAACTGATTTGGTCCGTGGATGGCGAAGAATTTTTTACCTATCGTTTTATTGTGGACTCATTTGACAATATTACCGAGGATCAGTATTATACAATTTGGCCATACAACCAAGATTTCTATTTGATTTTAAACTTTGCCTTTGGTGGTAACTGGGGTGGCGCTCAGGGTATTGATGAAACCATCGAACAAGCGGACTTCTTAATAGATTACGTTCGCGTCTATGAAGCAACGGGATTGCAAGATGAATAAGGGCACAAATTTAGAATAGTCTAAATTACCAATATAAAAAATGGAGGAAAACATGAAAAAAATTATTAGTTTAGTATTAGTAGCATTAACATTATTTGTACTAAGTGCTTGTGGTGAAACGGAACCAGAAGTAGAAGCAACTGTACCAACATTCTCAGGAATTTCAAGTATCGTATCATTAACTGCTGGCGATGCATTTGATCCGCTTGAAGGTGTTACAGCAACCGATACAATCGATGGCGACATCACCGATGATATCACGATTGATGGACTTGATTGTTTATCACTGGTTGATGGATTAACCACAGTTGGTGGATTAAGTTGCCAATTAATTTACAACGTAACCAATAGCAACGATTTAAGTGCGATGAAAATCTCAACGGTTAACATTGCAAAAGGTGAACCTACTGCAGGTGAAAACATGGTTGTTAATGGTGACTTTGAAGACGACACACAACTTGCTGTATGGGTAAAAGGTGAGTTTGAAGGTGGCGCATTCAACATGAGTATTGTTGAGGGTGAATTACTAGTTAACATTACTACCGTATCATGGGCTGGTCCTGCATCCCCACGTGTACATCAAGCAGGTATGACCTACGAAGTAGGAAAAACCTACCAAGTATCCTTTGATGCCCGTGCTGATTCACCTCGTAAAATGGCTTCACAAGTAGGTGTATTACTTAGTGGTGCTCCTTGGTTTGTAAACTATGATGAGCAATGGGTTTTTGAATTGACAACAGAAATGCAAACATTCACTTATGAGTTTACAGTTGATGGAGATCCTGAAGTCGATACAACTGATGGTGTTGTAACATTTGAAATGGGTGTATTCCCAGAAGACGATCCTGCTGAAGGAATTGTTACTGACGTATACATCGATAACGTAGTAGTCGCTGAATACTCAGCAGACTAAGGAAAAACACGCATAAAGGATGAACGGAGACGTTTGTCCTTTTTTGTTATTCCGTAAACGATTTCGAAAAAAGAACTATTTATACTATATTTTAACTAAGAAGGTAAATTGGATTATACCTACTTATGGCTTTATTTAAATACATAGTATTTTAATAATGGTCGATAAATTACCGAAAACATAGTTGCATAGCCTAGGTCGTTATGATATAATGTAAGCGTACACAAGAGAAATCGGTTTTTATAATATTTTATACACCTTTGACACGTCAATAACCAAGCCGATTCTTGATGTTTTTTGTAGTTTATAAGGTGTATAACAAGAATTGAGGCAGCCTATGAATGAGAAATACTACTTCGATGACAAGACATTTGTCATCCAAGATTATAATAAGCAAAAACCGTTTGCGAGCTTCTTACCAGGTATTGCTGGCAAGAAGGGAATTCCGATGTGGTGTTTTTATGTGAATCGTGGCCAAGCGGTTTCCAGTTTTGGATTACGCGATAAAAATGGACCCATTTTGGAATTTTCACCAGCGAACACCGCATATCAAAATACGGATCGCATTGGCTTTCGTACCTTTGTCAAACTCGATGGCACTGTGATTGAAGTGTTTGGTCATAATGATGATGTGTCCGTAAATAGAGTGATGAACATCACCAAGGAAGCCGTGGAAATTGTTGAAACGAATCAGACGCATCAGTTTCAAATGACCGTTCGCTACTTTACCCTACCCAATGAAGGAGTAGCAGGATTAATCCGCCGTGTGACATTTACGGATTTATCCGACACCACTCGTGCATTTGAAATTGCTGATGGTGTCAATCAATTGATTCCACTTGGAATATCCAATGCGGTATATAAAGAGATGTCCAACCTGTTCCGAAGTTTTGTCGAAGTACAACACCTTGAGGATCAATACGCATACTTAAAAGTCAAAGCATCAACGGGTGACACTGCGGAAGTGAAACAAGTCGAAGAGGGAAGTTTTTACGTTAGTTACGTCAATGGTATCCAACAAGCTCCGTTGATTGATAAGGCGTTGCTGTATGAACATGATACGTCCTTTACGACACCCTATGGATTTATTCAAAGTAGTGTCCGTGACATCATGGCTTCACCACAAGTTGATCAAAACAAGTTTCCATGTGGTTTTACCCTTTATCAAGGAACATTAAGCGCAGGAGAAACAGTGCGGATTGATACCTTGATTGGTGCGGCGAAAACCGATTGTCTTGTCGAACAACTACTCTCGACAATTGATTCATCCTATTTTGATCGAAAGCAAGAAGAAAACAAACAAGTCATTGATGAATTGTTAACGCCGGTCGCCACAAAATCTGCATTTCCAATCTTTGATGAATACGTCAAGCAAAATCAATTGGACAATGTCCTTCGTGGTGGATATCCATTCATCTTGGAATCAAAAAACAAGGACTATACCTATCATCTATATTCACGGAAACATGGCGATTTGGAACGGGATTATAATTTCTTTGTGATAGAACCAGAGTTTTACTCCCAAGGAAATGCCAACTTCCGTGATGTTTGTCAAAATCGACGCAATGATGTGTACTTTGAACCGAGGGTATACGATGCGAATGTCCACATGTTCGCGAGTTTAATCCAACACGATGGTTATAACCCTTTATCGGTTATGGGACTTAAATTCACCTATACCGGTGATGTCAATAGATTGTGCAAAGACGTATTTAAGGAACACGCGGATTTGATGGTTCCGATCCTGTCAGGATTGTTCAGTCCTGGTGATGTGATGAATGCGCTTCGGATGAATGATATTGAACTCGATATGGATGATGCAACACTGTTTGAACACATTATGAGCGATGTGGAAGTCCATTATCAATCCGCCTTTGGCGAAGGCTATTGGATTGATCACTTTACCTACATTTTAGATTTGGTTGAAAACACGATAAATGTCTATCCTGATCGCTTGGAAGAATTGGTCTTCAAGCGACAAGATTATCGCTTTTTCTTATCACCAGCAACCGTCTATCCAAAAACGGAAAAAATGGTGCAACGCAGTGATGGGGCAGTTCGTCAATATGGCGCGATCAACCATTACGACAAAGAAAAAGTTCATCGCTTAGAATTGCAAGAAGGCACCAACTGGATGAAGAATCAACACGGGCATCCCGTTGAAACAAACCTATTTGGAAAACTATTTATGCTTGTCGTGAATAAAATTTCGCAACTTGATCCCTATGGGCTAGGGATTGAAATGGAAGCTGATAAACCAGGCTGGAATGATGCGATGAATGGTCTTCCTGGACTCTTTGGTTCAGGTACCAGTGAAACATTTGAAATTTTACGAGTTGCGCGATTCTTGCAATCAGTTTTAGAGGATCAACCACAACAAGAGATTCCTCTCATCGCTGAATTTGTTCCATTTATGAAGGCGATTGAAAAAGTACTAGATGAATCACCGATGGACTACTGGCATGCAACGAATGATATTCGCGATGCGTACATGAAAGAGACGCGCTTTGGTGCTTCTGAAACGGTAACAGTTCACAGTCAAGACATCACATCATTTGTTCATCGAATCGTTCAGAAATTGGAGAACGCAGTCGAACAAATTAAAGCACTGGATGCGGAGATTGTACCGACATTCCTAACGTATGAAGCTACAGAATTTGAAGTTGTACAAAATGAACAGGGTATTGTTTACACGCATTATGGGATGCCGAAAGTTCATGTGAACGCGTTTGAACTACAATCGTTACCGGCATTTTTAGAAGCACCGGCACGATTGCTAAAAATAAGTACCGATACAACATTTAATAAACAGATGGTTCAGTCCATTAAACAAAGTGGTGTGTATGATGCCACCTTGAAGATGTATAAAACCAGTGATGATTTAACCGATGCATCGTTTGAAATCGGTCGCATCAAAGCTTTTAGCAAAGGCTGGTTGGAACGCGAAAGCAACTTCCTGCATATGACGTATAAGTATTTGTATGGATTGTTAAAAAGTGGACTATATGATGAGTTTTATCAAGAGATAGAAACCAATTTGGTCTGTTTTATGGATCCGGAAGTCTATGGCCGGTCTACGTTGGAGAACTCCTCGTTCATCGCGACAAGCAATAACCCCGATCCCGCCTTGCACGGACAAGGGTTTGTCGCTCGCTTATCGGGTTCAACGGCGGAAATGTTGTCGATCTGGTCGTATATGATGATGGGACCACATCCGTTCATCATGGACGATAACAAACTAACATTAAATTTGAAACCGGTATTACAACAAGAGTGGTTTGATGACCAGCATCAAGTTCAGTTCCGACTGCTCAATCAAGTTACTGTTACCTACGTCAACGAGACCGGACTCGCGACGTATGATGACAATATCATGATTGACAAAATACTGGTAGATGGAGTCCAACTCAATCAACCGAAGATTCAAGGGAATCTTGCTCAACAAGTTCGAAACGGTGACATCAACACCATTACGATATATTGGAAAAAACAATAGGAGGAAATTATGAAAAAGTTATTAGTAGCAGCAATGGTAGCATTGTCTATAATTGGACTTTCTGCATGTAAAGGCGGAGACGACGGTTTGGACACCGAAGTAGCTGGTGAAATTGATTTAGTGACCTGGGCGGGTAACGACATCCGTTATCTAAACATTGGTCAACAAAACTTTTTACCAGAAGATTTAACCAGTAAAAAAGTAGCATCTATTTTTGCAACAGCAAAGGCATTTAATGAGATTTATCCCAATGTCAAAATCAACTATTACGGGAAACCTGCAGGACCTGATGATGGTGGTGTTGTGTGGGATCAAACGTTGGCAAACTACAAGGATAAATACGATGTGTATCCAGCCGTATTTGCAATCAGTGATACGGTTGCCCTATTAAAACAAGGGGTATTGGCAGATTTGTCGATCTATGAAGATGATGATCTCTATCAAACCTTAAACCCAGGATTATTAGAGCAAGCCAACTACTATGGAATGCAAGCAGCATTGCCGGGATATTTTATTCCATCGGGAATGTTTATAAATCCGGGCATCATCACAGACGAGTTCTTAGATGAAGTATCCCCAGACTGGACATTTGATGAGTTCACCGATTTGGTAACCAATGGTGAAGGACTCGATGACGGCTACAGTGGACTCGGTGCATTACCAAGTACATGGATGAAACAAATGTTTATCTATGATGCACTCTATGACTTCGGTGAAGTCGATTTAAATACGCAAGAAGTCAAAGATTTCTTAAGCGATGGTATGGAAGTATGGAACGACTACCAATTCTATAGCCATGAAGAAGATTATCAAAGTGTGTATCAATCCTGGTCAATCAATGCGTTTAGTGCCGGTGTTGTTACGGTGTATCCGGAAGATGCATGGTACTTAGATGCCTTTGCGATTCAAGAAGGAACCTTACCAGGACCAGAAGGATTTGATGTCTATCCATATCCAGATTATAACGGTCGTGGAAATACCATCTCTACCGTTACCGATCCACTTGGTGTATACAACTATTGTAACGATGACGGAAATCCAGAGTGTAATGAAGAAGAACAATTAAAATTGGATATCGCGTATGAATTCGCATCCTTCATGATTGCCGATACTCGTGCATGGAAAGCACGCGCTGAAGTTGAATATGGTGAAATCGATACCGATGGTAACTTAACTGTATTAACTGGTGCAGCAGATGCAAGTTTACCAGTAACCGTTGGTGACGCATTTAACGAACAACTTGCATATTGGTATCAAATCGGAAGTAATGGATACTATGAAGATAAAGAAGGATTTAACGCGGTACTAGATATCATTCGTAGTGGTGAAGTAAAAGCCATCAGTGATAAAGTATACCCATGGTTCTTTACCGATGAAACCACAGAAACCCGACAAATGATCTTTGAAGAATTCTGGTTCTTCTACGATGTCGATGAAACCCCGATCAGTGCGCCAGAATGGCAAGATTTAATCTTTAGTAAATTGGACAGCTGGACCGATCTATTTAACGATCGTTTAGCACTTGCTTGGACTGAAATTGAAAATGCGCTCGTAGACTATTATGGCTACGATACAGATGACGCACGATTTAGTGAATAAGTAACAATAAATCGTGGCAAAGGAGAATGTGTATGAAACAACGCTTACTTAAATTCTTGCCACCACTAATCATAGTTGCAGTCATTGTGTTTGCGGCAACGGGACTAAAAAACAGTCGTCTTGACGAATTTGAACAAGACGTCAATCGCGCGTCCTATCAAGCCGCATATAATGTACTTGCTGAAACTGTAGAGTTAAATAGCTACGTCAACCTGATGGATGACGTAGCTCTTGACTATACATTGGACAACTACGAAACGACCTACAGCGACGGCGTGCTCGTTAACGACATTGTGTACGACGGAGATGTCGTTACCGATGTAACATTAACCCAAACTGCAACCTATGAAGTCAGTGTTAGTGAAGCGGGATATTACCGCATTGGCATCGACTATTATCTCAATGGTGACACGTTGAATGATTACTTATTGCAAGTAACGATTAACGATGAGATTCCATTTTATGAGAGTTCATTAATCAATGTCCCCATTATATGGGAAGACGAAACCAAAGATTTCGACACCGATCGTTACGGTGATGAATTCATCCCCAATCAAATTGTCGTTGAGGGATGGCATCAAACCGAGTTACACGATAATCGCTATTATACCGAAGAAGGCTTACTCTTTTATTTCGACACCGGGACCCATACGATTACCTTCGGTAGTGACAGCACAGAAAGTTTTTATTTAGGTGACGTTATCCTGATTGCCCCAACCGAGATTCCGACATATACCGAATATCTCAGTACTGTCGGTGGACAAGAAGTGGATGATGTACTGATGATTGATGCCATCAGTTACACCCGTAAGAACTCCTCGTTTATTCGGTTGGATAATAACCAATCGCCGGACACCAAACCGTTTGACAATGAATACAAACGACTAAATATCGTTGAATCCTGGGATCAATCGGGACAATCGATTACGTACAATGTCGTAGCTCCAACAGCTGGACTCTACGAATTGTCGTTATACTATGAAACCGATGCATCGGATTTCAATGTCTTTCGTACGGTTCGAATCAACGGTGTAATTCCCTATCAAGAAGTGATGTCCTATGAATTTGAAGCAACCGATAATCAGTGGACAACAGACACGTTTGAACAAGATGGGGAACCCTTGAAATTTTACCTAGACGCCGGTAGTAACACAATTACATTTACCACCGATATTGCACCACTTAGTGCACGAATCAATGATTTACAAATCATCATTGATCATATCAATCAATTTGCCCTTGATATTCGTAAAGTCAGTGGAAACACCGACGATGATTCACGAACCTGGGAACTAACGAAGATCCTTCCGGAAACCGAGGAGTACTTAGATGCCTATGCAACGATGTTAAAATGGAACATCATTATGCTGTCTCAGTATTCTAGTGAACGGGACTTATCGAGTGAGTTGTCCTATTTAAACATGGCCTTACGAACGATTGAAGACGTCAGTGAAAAACCCGATGAATTACCTCTCTATATTGAAGATTTATATAGTGGTAGTGGCTCGGTAAACCAATATCTTGGCGATACAATTACCTTTATTGAAGAACAACACATGGCGCTTAATAAAGTCATTTTGGCGAATGAACCGCCCGAACGTTTGGATGCCAATGTCTTCCAAATTGTTGGCCATATGATCAGTGATTTCTACTTATCCATTACGTCGAATAAATACTATACCTATAGTGAAGATAAAGAAACCGTTCAAATTTGGGTCGGTCGGGCAACGACCTATGTCGATGCAATGCAGAAATTAGTTGACAGTGAGTTCACTACCGAAACCGGTATTCAAGTTGACTTTAGTGTTATGCCAGTCGTCGACAAACTCGTGCTTGCAAGTGCCGGTGATACGACACCGGATGCGGCCCTCGGATTGCCGTCCTATGTACCGTATAACTTGGCGATTCGCGGTGCGCTCTACGATTTGACTGAGTTTGATGATTTCTGGAGTTACACCAGTGATAAATTTGTCGCCGGATCGATGGTTCCATATACCTTTAATGAAGGGGTATATGCGATGCCGGAAACACTGAATTTCAATGCGATTATGTATCGTGAAGACATTTTTGAA
The DNA here is from genome assembly GCF_014023125.1 of Candidatus Xianfuyuplasma coldseepsis. Lineage (GTDB taxonomy): Bacteria > Bacillota_I > Bacilli_A > Izemoplasmatales > Izemoplasmataceae > Xianfuyuplasma > Xianfuyuplasma coldseepsis. The sequence continues at coordinate 286,277 of NZ_CP048914.1, read as the reverse complement.
TCACTCAACATAGCGGTACCGGATACCTGGGACGATGTCTTAGGAATCTTGCCCCAATTACAACGATACGACATGAATTTCTATTATCCAACATCCGGTGGTGCGTCAACCAAATGGTTCTATCAAACCGTGCCGTTAATCTATCAATATGGTGGAACGATTTACGCTCCAAATGGACTCGAAGTAGAGCTGGACGATCAAGCCAGTGTCGAAGCACTGCAATTCTTAGGGGATTTATTTACCACCTACAGTGTGCCAACACAGGTACCATCGTTCTACAATGACTTCCGTTATGGATCCTTACCGATTGGAATCATTTCGTTCAATGACTACGTGACGATTCAAACCTCGGCTCCAGAGATACAAGGGAAATGGGAATTAGCACCTACCCCGGGATACATCGATGAAGAGACGGGCGAGTTAAATCGTTGGTACGTTGGGAATGGTATGGGTGGAATCATCTTTAATGATTCACAGTACAAAGAGGAAACCTGGGAATTCTTTAAATGGTGGCAATCAACCGATACCCAAATTGAATTTGCCCAAACCTTGTTGTCCACCTATGGACCAACATTCCTATGGTTATCCGCGAACCAACAAGCGATTGAACAACTTCCAATCCCTGCGGATGACAAACAAATTATCTTAGAACAAATCACTTGGCTACGCGACGTACCGCGGACACCAGGACAATACCTCGTCGAACGAGGAATCAGTGATATCTGGAACAAAATGGTGTTTGAAAATACCAATGCCCGGGTTGCCATTGATGAAGTCGTTACCGATATGAATCGTGAGATTCGTCGGAAAATGACGGAATTCGGTTATCTCGAAGATGGTGTGTTAGTGCAAGATTACATCATCGCCGATGTCTACTGGATTCAAGAACGGATGGATGAAGCGGCAGGTGAGAATGATGAGTAACGTCAAATTAATCGATCGTTTAGCCAAGTGGCTACACCTCAGTGATCGCGCCAAAGACCGATTGTCTTCGTGGTTACTGATTCTTCCGTATGTCTTTATCTTTGCCGGATTTATCATCATCCCAATCCTCATTGCCTTTTCGTTATCATTTACCTATTATGATGCGATTAACCCACCGGAGTTTGCCGGGATGCAGAACTATGTCTTTATGGTTACTGGCGATGAACAATTTGTTAAAAACATTATACCCAATACATTAAAATATGCATTGATTGTGGGGCCGGGAGGATTTGCTTTATCCTTCTTCATGGCCTGGATGTTATCGCAAATCCAAGCAACTCCACGAAAATACTTGTCCTTACTACTGTACGCACCATCGATGGTTGGAGCTATTTTAGTCACGATTCTTTGGCGCTCGCTATTCAACGGTAGTGAAAGTGGATACATCAATGCGTTCTTACTCGATAACGACTTTATTGAAGCACCGATTCAATTTTTACAATCTCCGGAGTATTTATTAAACATCATGATTATTGTTTCCCTCTGGAGTAGTATGGGAATTGGATTCTTAGCGATGCTTGCTGGTATTTTGAACGTCAATCCCGAGCTCTATGAAGCCGGGCGAATTGACGGCATCAAAAACCGCTTCCAAGAGATCTTCTACATCACGATTCCATCAATGAAACCACAGATGCTCTTTGGGGCCGTTATGGCTGTCGTTGGTGCGTTCAACATGGGGGAAATTGGGGTCCTATTATCCGGGGTTAACCCGACACCGCAATACAGTGGTTCTTTGATTGTTAACCACGTTGCCGACTACGGTTTCTTGCGGTATGAAATGGGCTATGCCTCCGCCCTCAGTGTCGTGTTATTTATTGTCGTCTATGCGTTTAGTCGATTCGGACATCTACTGTTCGGATCGGATGATTAGGAGGTGAACGTATGAGTCTACAAGGAACCCAAATCAATCCGAAACGATTCCATCGTTCGCAACTCAAATTTTATCTCATCCTAATCCCAATTGCTGCGGTGATGATGTTACCAATCTTGTACATCTTCTCGCAAGCGCTAAAACCACTGGACGAATTAATGTTATTCCCACCGCGTTTCTTGGTCCAAAAACCAACTCTCCGAAACTTGGAAATGTTGGTACGTACGGCTACGGAAACCGGAATTCCGCTAACGGTCTATCTGTTTAACTCCGTGGTGGTCGCTTCCGTCGCCATTACCTTGAACTTGACAATGACAATGCTGGCTGGGTATGCTCTTTCAAAGAAACACTTCAAAGGGCGAGATACCATCTTTAAAATCAACCAAGCAGCCTTGATGTTTGTACCAATCGCCGTTGCGATTCCGACATTCTTAGTCATTGTAAACGCGAATATTCTAGATACGTATATCGCTCATATTTTGCCACTCCTGGCAATGCCAGTAGGAGTGTTCTTAATCAAGCAATTTATCGATCAATTACCGAATGAAATTATTGAAGCCGCCCGGATTGATGGAGCGACGGATTTGCACATCATTCGCAAAATTGTTGTACCACTCACCAAACCAGCGCTCGCAACGGTTGCGATTTTAACCTTCCAAGCGACGTGGTCGAACTTAATTACCTCACAATTTTATATTAATACCGACGTGAAGAAGACGTTTGCTTTCTACATGTCGACGTTAACCAGTACCGTAGAATTTAGTGTTGCTGGACAAGGTCTAGCTGCTGCTGCGGGATTAATTATGTTTATACCGAACCTTGTGATATTCATCGTCATGCAAAGTAACGTCATGGATACCATGAGTCATTCTGGTGTGAAGTAAGGAGGAAGTCATGAAACGAAAACTAACAATCATGATTCTCCTTGCGATTATCATGATACTGCACCAAACGACAGAAGTCGATGCATCATCGAACACAACGTTCACGTACGCCCTATCTTCGGACAATGAACTGATCATTACCCAAAATGCCTACTTGCCCGATCAGTATCGTGTCGATTTAGGACTGTATGCACCGCAGGACCTATTCTTTGATGCGAATGATATATTGTACATCGCTGACTACGATCCCCAAGGGGATGACGATACCGCCCGAATTGTAATGTATGATCCGGACAGTGGATTAATCATCAATGAGTTAACCCACCCGGACTTCCAGTCGCCAACGGGAATCTCGATTACCGCAGATGGGTGGCTATATGTCGCCGATGCAAATGCACAACGCATCTTTGTCTTTGATGATAATCTTGATTTCGCTTATGAGATTGATCGTCCTGAAGCACGGGCATATACGACTGCAGAGTTCCGTCCGAAAAAACTAGCGGTGGATAATACCGGGAACATTTATGTTGTTGCCGAAGGGGAATCCTCAGGGATTTTACAATTATCCAAAACCGGAGAGTTTCTTGGATATTTCGCTACCAACCAAGTTTATTATTCCATCGAAGAGTTGGTTCAAAAATTCTTCTATGACTTAGTCGATAAAGATTTAAACAGTGTCAAATTACCGGCAACATTTAGCAATGTGTTTGTCGATGACAAAGGAATTTTATATTCCACAACCTCCAGTGAAGTGCTCAATGATCTTGTCAAGAAACACTCGACAAGCGGTAGTAATTTATTTGGTGGTATTTATACCCGTAGTAACGGGATGACGGATTTATACGTCAACAAGAGTGGGATCATATTTACCTCGTCCGAATCGGAAGGGTATATTGATATCTACAGTAAATACGGTGATTTCATCTTTAGTTTTGGTGGAACCAGTAATGACGACGTCATTGGCTTGTACGACACGTTGGAATCGATTGCCGTTAACAGCAGTGGTGATATTTACACCGTGGATAGTGAGAAAACCTATCTCTTATCGTATAACCCTACCGAATACGCCCTTGGTATTTACAACGGATTGAATCTGTTTGAAGAAGGACGTTACGATGAAGCGGCCGAACAATGGCAAGAAGTGTTGATGCTCAATCAAATGTCAAAACTGGGGAACAACCAGTTGGCAAAATCGTACTTGTACCAACAAGAATTCGATCTTGCGGCACTACACTTTGAACTCGCTGAAAACCGAGAGTTCTACTCCGAAAGTTATTGGGAAATCCGGAACAATTGGATTCAAGAAAACTTAGGCATTGTCTTAGTTCTTCTTGTTAGTACGTTTGTGATTTATCAAGTGGTGAAACGTACCAACCGCAAATGGCGCTATCTCGCACCGCTTGAGGAGAAAATCAAAGAGATTAAAACCCATTATTGGGTCGAAGAGTTCTTGTACGTATTTACCGTAGCAAGGCATCCCGTAAATGCCTACTATGAAATTAAGAAAGAGCGGAAAGGAAATCTCGTGGTTGCGACGACGATGTTGCTATTAACCTTTGTAGGCTTCCTACTCAACTCCGCATTTAAAGGATTTTTATATCAATTAACCGACATTGAAGATTTAAATATCTATGCGATTATCTTAGGGTTTTTCAGTATTGTATTGATTTACATTATATCGAATTACCTAATCACATCGATCAACCAGGGAGAAAGTGGTTTGAAGAAGATTTATATTCAAACAACCTATTCATTCTTACCACTATTAATTGGATTATTCCTAAGTACCTTGTTGACGCATGTTCTAACATTGGATGAGAGTTTCTTTGTGATGTTTGTTCTCACAATCGGATACCTCTACACCTTTATCTTACTCTTTGTCGGTGTCAATGAGATTCAAAATTACGAGTTTAGAGATACAACAAAAAGCTTGATTTTATCCGTTTTATTAATGGTCATTGTCGCGATAACAATCATCTTTATTCAATTGATGTTCTCACGCATTGTCGAGTTTATTGTTGTGGTCTTCCGGGAGGTGTTTGGCATTGTATAAATCACTGATAAAGCATATCGTGTTAGTTTTAGCGGTTGTATCTGTAACAACGGCCGTTGTCTTTGCTGAATACATACCAAACTCGCGTGACACCAAAGAAGCACCGGATGAAATTGTCTATACCATTAGTGAACCCGAAGATATGGAATTGCTTCATGATAATGACCGTTTCACTTTCTATTTCCGGGATGAACGAGATGTCCTCGCCATTTATGACAAAGCAAATGATTTTACCTATAAAACCGGTATGGATGTCCCGATGAATGATGATCTTGAAGACACTTGTATGGATATGATTGATGCCGGAGGGTATACTCCACAAGATGTTGAAGATACCTGTGTACCGATTCAAGATTTATCGAGCGCTGCACGGGATTATGTCAATAGTTTCTTAGTTGTGGAATACCTCGATGAAATTGGCGCACGAACGAGACGTCTGTACAGCGCCTCGGATGATTATCGTAGTTCTCTCTCACGTGGGGATGATGATTCGCATTGGTTCTTGGATGTGGATTATGGACGCTATGATATCGAAGTGCGCGTTCATCTCTATTTCGATGAAGAAGGCGTTACCTACGAAATCCGCGACCATGAAATTGATGTCGTAGAGCCTGAGAAATTACTGAACATTTCGATAACCCCATTCATGGGTGCTCAGGGAGGATACTACATCCCCTTTGATGATGTCGAACTCGAATACAACGACGATTTTGCTGAACCGAATCCGATCAATCCTGGATACTCGTTTATCCCTGATGGATCGGGGGCGTTAATCCGTTATGAGGATACCAATATTGATGTCGATGAGTATGTCGGTGACGTGTATGGTGATAATTTAACCAGTTACTATAGTCATACCAAAGATGCACTGGAGTATCTCGAAGCCAAAACCGCAACCCTACCGGTATTTGGGATGTCGTACGGGGATGATACCGAAGCAGCTTTTGTCGCTTATGCGATAGAGGGTGATGAGTACATGCAAGTTGTCTCTGTACCACTATCCAGCACCTTAGGGTATGTTCAAACCTACAGTACATTTGTTTATAGCAATGTATATCGTCAAGTCTATAATGACCGTGGCGATGGGTATGACCGTCTGCCGGATGATCGGCAACATTTTGATGTGGTGTTACGCTATGAGTTTTTACAGGGTGATGGATCAACTGATGGAAAACCAGCGAGTTATGTCGGGATGGCGATGGCCTACCGTGAATATCTACTAGAAGCTGGAATTTTAACACCGTTGAACTCGTCCTTAACCGATATCCCGATTCGTGTCGACTTCTTAATGGCCGACAGTAAAACGGGAATCTTTGGCTATGAAGAACAAGTCGCAACAACAATGGATGATGTTGCGGCAATGATTGAAACGCTTCACGAGCGCAACGTCATGAACCTCAACGGAGGACTACTTGGATGGCAAGATGGCGGGATGATTTTAACCTCGCCAAAAGATATGGACTTCACCAACTCGATTGGGTCCAAATCGACGTTCGAAGAATTACTAGTTACCGCAGCTTCTTTGGGATATGATATATCGCTAAGTCAAGATTTCTTGACGATTAATGAAGATATGATGTCCCTACTAGGGGATGCTGTAAAACACAATAACGGAAAATACTATGAAATCAATTTAGCCAATAGTCAAACCGTAATGACCGAATATCTAGCCAAACCAAACAATGCAGTTTCATGGTTAGATGATCACACAGAAGAAGTACTAGACCTCGGTGGAGATAGTATCACCGTCTATGGATTGTCGAATCTGCTCTATGGAGATTCCTACGATGATTTAACGATTACCGATGTGAAAAACAAGTATCACGAAACACTATTGGAGTTATCCACGGATATCACCATTGCTGGTGATCAACCACATGTGTTCTTACTCGATTCAATTGAACGGTATTTGAATATTCCAGTCTATAGTACGCAGTTTATTATTGCGTCAGATACGGTACCATTCTTACAAATGGTGATTGCAGGGACAGTGGAACTGTATGCTCCATATTCCAACTTTAGTTTTAGCTCGGAAAAAGATGTATTACGGATGATTGATTACAATGTATATCCATCCTTTGTCCTAACACAGCAACCATCCTATGTTCTTGGAAGTACCAACTCCAATGAGTACATCTCAACCCAGTTCCGTGATTATGAAGATTTAATTGTCCAAATCTATCAACAAGCAAATGACGCGTTATCACCTGTACTTGGTGAAACGTGGCTCAATCGATTGGTGGTTGAAAACGGCGTGATTGTAAATCAATACACCAACGATATTCAAATCATTATCAACTATACGGAGGATGACGTTACCGTGAACGGCAACGTAGTCGAGGCAACAAGTTATCTTGTTGTGTCCGAGTAGGGTGGTGACGAGATGAAAGAATTTATGGAAAAAGTACGTTCGGCATTGAAGGAAGCTTGGAAATGGTTTAACAATACATCCGTCGTGAAAAACTATACGTTTAAACGCGAGTATCGCAAACAAAACCGTCCCCAAAAACAAGAACGTGAAAATAAGAAAACGCCGTATTTCTTATTAACACCGTGGTTAATCGGACTTGTAATATTTGTCGTATTACCGGTCTTAATGATTGTATACATGAGTGTACATGATGTGTTAAAAACACCTCAAGGATTTGATTTTGAGTTTATTGGTATTGATAATTTCTTGTTTGCCTTTACCAATCCCGATTTCTATCAAGCCTTGTTTGGATATGTGGGGTTACTCGTAACCTACATTCCGGTGATTATTATTATTTCGTTCCTAATTGCTTTATTACTCAACAACGACTTTCAGTTCCGTGTCGTCTTCCGCGTGATGTTCTTCTTGCCAGTGGTCCTGTTAAGCAATGCGACATTGACAAATATAGTCAACACATCAACCGGAGAGAATACACTGTTAAATGTTGACGGGGTCTTTGTCTTTAGTATGATTGAACAATACATCCCCTTCATGGCAAACGGACTGGAAAGCATGTTTAATGTGTTAATTGTCATTCTCTGGTTTACTGGAGTACCGATTGTGCTCTATATCAACGGTCTTCAAAAAATCAATCGGGGAATCTACGAAGCCGCTCGGATTGACGGTGGAAACTCCTGGCAAATCTTATGGTTGATTATTATACCTAACATTAAATCAACCGCCCTTGTCATTGGAATCTTCAGTGTCGTTCAAGTTGGTATTTATAACATCAACCCGTTATTCTTATTACTGCAAGATCAGATCATGATGACCGCAACTAATTTAGGAAATGCAGCTACCTATGCCTTCTTGTATACGGTTGTGACCTTCTTATTCATCGGGGTGTTATTGTTACTACTCCGTGAGAAAGATGACATTGTGATTGAGAAAAAACGGTATATTCGAACACAAGAACTATACGAGCTTCAAAAACAACAGGAGGCGATGAGTAATGAATAAAGTACAACAATTATTACAATCCAAAGCCTTCACGAAGAAGATTAATGATCGCGCTGGGCTGGTGTTCTTATACATTGTCTTGATCGCCCTCAGTTTCGTGTTCTTGTTCCCGATTTTAAGTATGTTAAGTCAATCGTTTATGACGGTTGAAGACATTGTTGCACCAGATATTTTGTGGGTACCAAGCAACTTTAGTGTCAACAACTTTAAGGTTGCCATCCTGGTTATGGATTACTGGAATGCCCTGATTAACTCAATTTGGGTATCGGGTTTGTTTGCTATTGTCCAAACCAGTGTGTCGGCACTGACAGGATATGCATTTGCACGGTACAATTTCCGTGGAAAACGACTCTTATTTACGATGTTAATCTTGTCGTTCATCCTGCCTGTTCAGTTATTAACCACGGCACACCAAATCATTTTTTCAACCTTAGGAGATGTCCTTGGAATGTCATTTTATGGTAGTTTACTACCACAAATGATCATGTTGATCTTTGGTCAAGGTATCAATTCCGCGATTCTCATTATCATCTTCCAGAGTTTCTTCCAAAAAATACCAAAAGACTTATATGAAGCAGCGAACATTGATGGAGCCAATACGATGCAAATCTTCTGGCACATTACCGTTAAGATTTCGCTTGCGATTATGTTTGTCGTCTTCTTGTTCAGCTTTGTATGGAACTGGAATGAAGATTTTGTCACCAATATATTCTTAGCCGACGGTGTCGATTTATTAACCGGTAAACTCGGACAGTTCCAAACCTTGTTTGGTCAGTCTGCTGGTGGTAATGATCGCATCAGTGAAGCCTTTGAATCAGCGGCAACGATTCTTTCCATTGCCCCATTGTTACTGATCTATATCTTTACCCAACGTCAATTTGTTGAAGGTATTGAATCGGTCGGTATCACCGGACAATAAGAGGTATTATCATGCATCAACTAGTTACATTACAACAATAAATCATGAAAACACCACGATTCGTCGTGGTGTTTTCCCAGATTTACGGAGGTTTTTTATGTCATATATCATTCGAACCGAGTCGACGTCAAACAAGCGACTTGAACAAGAATCCATTTCTACAACAACTGCAAAACCAACAATTATACTCAATCCCCAAACAACCTATCAGACGATGTTAGGGTTTGGTGGTGCGTTTACGGAAAGTAGTGCGTATAATTTATTACGGATTAACGAAGCAAAACGGGAAGAAGCAATCAAAGCATACTTTGATCCTGTTGATGGACTGGGGTATACTCTTGGTCGCGTCAGTATTCATTCCTGTGACTTTAGTTTAAACAGCTATACCTATATCGATGAGGGAGATACCACCTTAGAAACATTTGATATCTCTCGAGATGAACAAGCGGTGATACCGTTAATCAAAGATGCACAAAAATATGCTAAAGAGATTAAACTACTCGGAAGTCCGTGGAGTCCACCGGCGTTTATGAAAGACAATAAATCGATGATTCAAGGCGGAAAACTTTTGCCGGAATACTACCAATTATGGGCCGATTATTTTGTCAAGTTCATTGAATCGTACCGAGCTCATGGATTAACGATGTGGGGCGTGACGGTTCAAAATGAACCAGCTGCAAAACAACGGTGGGATTCTTGTGTTTACACCGCTGAAGAGGAACGTGATTTTGTCAAAAATCATCTTGGGCCGACGTTTGAAAACAGTAGTGCCAAGGATGTCAATATATTGATTTGGGACCATAATCGCGATATTATGGTTGAACGTGCATCGATTGTCCTAGAGGATGAAGATGCCGCAAAATACGTCTGGGGGACAGGATTCCATTGGTATGGTAGTGAAGCCTTTGAGAATGTTGGAAAAGTCCATGAACTCTTCCCAGATAAGGGATTACTATTTACCGAAGGTTGTCAAGAAGAGGGCGTTCATTGGGATACTTTTGAAACCGGCGAACGCTATGCGCGGAATATGATTGGTGACTTTAATAATTTCTGTCAGGGATACATTGATTGGAACTTGTTCTTGGATAATACGGGTGGACCAAACCACGTAAATAATTTATGTGATTCGCCAATTATCGTCGATGTGTTTCCGGAACAATTAGTCCATCAAAGCAGTTATTATTACATTGGCCATTTCAGTAAGTATATTCGTCCTGATGCGGTTCGTATTGGATGTAATAATACCCATCCAAAGCTACAAGTAACCGCATTTAAAAATGTCGATGGAACGATTGCTGCAGTTATCCTAAACGAAACCGATAAGAAGATTACAACCGCACTACAATTACACGATGAAACGATTGATATTGCAATGGAACCGCATTCGATTATTACGGTTGTTTTCTCATGAAGTTACGTGCTGTCAATCTTGGCGGATGGTTTGTCTTAGAACATTGGATGACACCCTCATTATTTCAAAACGCAAAAGAGGGTTGTAATGATGAGACGTGTTTTATGGAGCAAGACAACGCCCATGACTTATTAGATCACCATCACCAAACCTGGATTACTAGATCCGATATTGAATGGTTGAAAGCACAGGGTGTGAACCTTGTTCGTATTCCAATCCCATGGTGGTTGTTTGGTGAGGGTGTATATCATAAAACCGTCGATGCAATTGATCAAGCACTCGAGATGATCGATGATGTTGGATTAGACTTTATGTTGGACTTGCATACCGCACCAGGTTGTCAAAATGGATTTGACAATGGGGGGATTCAACATGTCTTTACGTGGCATAAAGATCCGGCCAATATTGATACAACCATTGATGTCTTGGAATCGATTATGAAACGCTATAACAATGTATCCCATTTTCACAGCATTCAGTTGTTAAATGAACCATTAAAAAAAATTCCACTAGACATCGTTCAAGATTTTTATATACGAGCCTATCAACGATTACGCACAGTGAATCAACAACGCTATATAGTGATGCATGATTCCTTTCGAATGAATGCATGGGAAGAGTTCTTTACAACGAAAGAATTTTCCAATGTGATTTTGGATACGCATATGTATCAAAGTTTTGATGAACGACTCTTTTCATATAGCATTGAACAACATTGTGAATATGCCCAAAAGCGGACTACATTATTACAAAATGTCGAACAATATGTACCCGTCATCGTCGGTGAATGGAGTTTGGGTATTCGCTTATCACAACATACACAAATCCAAGAGAAAAACATGTTAGCACAATATGCATCCGCACAACTTCATGCGATGAAAGAATGCAGTGGACATGTGTTTTGGAGTTATAAAATAGAACGACAATACAGCGGTTGGAATTTTCGACAATTGGTAGACGATGGCATTATAAATATGAAGGAGTTTTTACAATGAAGAAACTAATACTAATTACAATATTTGCCTTAATTGCATTCTTATCGGCATGCAGTAACACACCAAACGTCGAGGATGATGATGTCGATTGCACAATCGAACCAACGCATGAAGACTGCACAGATGATCCAAACGATTATCCGGTAGAACCAACGAATCCACTTCTTGATCCATCGTACGAATATATCGATTACAATGAGGCATTTGATCAAGATCATTACGATCAAATTATGGTCGAAGTAGAAGCTATATTACATTCCTTAACATTGGCTGAAAAAGCGGCACAAATGGTACAAGCAGAACGCGGAAGTATCACACCCGCACAAGTGAGAACCTATGGTGTTGGATCGATTTTAAGCGGTGGTGGAAGTCATCCGAGTAGCTACAATGATTCTGCCGATGTGTGGTATGACATGTATGAAGCCTATCAAGATGCCGCACTAGAGAGTGGTAGTGGTATTCCAATCATCTATGGAATTGATGCCGTACATGGGAACAATAATCTCTATGGGGCAACCATTTTTCCTCATAATATAGGACTTGGGGCTACTAATGATCCCGAGTTGATTTACAATATTAGTAAAGCAACCGCTGAAGAAATGTTAACGACGGGAATCAACTGGACCTTTGCCCCTGCACTCAGTGTTGTACAAAATATTCGTTGGGGTCGTACGTATGAAGGATACAGTGAAAATCCAATGGTTCACGATCGTTTAACCTACCAAGCCATTGCAGGTTTTCAAGATGCCGGTGTTGCTGCAACCGCGAAACACTATCTCGGTGATGGTGGAACATATAACGGTATCGATCAAGGCAATGTGATTGTAGCAAATGACATTGTTGAAGCGTTACATCTCGCGCCATATCTAGAAGCGGTCAAAGCCGATGTTGATACCGTTATGATCTCCTATTCCTCCATCAATGGCGTCAAGATGCATGGTCATGATTACTGGATTAATGACGTCTTAAAAGGAACACTTGGATTCAAGGGATTTGTCATAAGTGATTGGAATGCGATTCACCAATTATCCGGTAGTTTTGAATATCAGGTAGAGCAAAGTATCAATGCTGGTGTAGATATGTTGATGGAACCATCAAGATGGCAAGAAACAATTCAAGCAATTGTGAATAATGTCAACAATAATAAAATCACAGAAGAACGGATTAATGATGCGGTTAGTCGGATATTATATATTAAGTTTAAACGCGGTCTAATCGACGATCCATACGCCCGTCTTAGTACGTCATATTTATACAATCAAGAACACCAAGACTTAGCGCGTGAAGCGGTACGAAAAAGTCTTGTACTTCTTAAGAATGATGACAACGCCCTCCCGTTAGCAAAGGATGATACCATCTATATTACCGGACCTGGAGCCAATAATGTCGGCTACATGTCAGGAGGATGGACCACCTACTGGCAGGGAAATAATAACGCTGATATCGGTGTTGGAACATCCATCTATGATGCCTTTTATGATGTGATTAGTAGCAACGGTGGTCAATTGGTAAATAATATGACTGATGCATCTACCGTTGTGGTCGTTTTAGCAGAGACACCATACTCGGAAGGTGTCGGAGATAATGGAACGTTAACCTTAACCAGTGGTAACGCTCATCCTGACAATACAACTGCACTTCAGATTGCACAAACAGCTCAAGCAAACGGTAAAAATGTTATTGGTATTTTAATTAGTGGACGTCCGTTATTACTTGAGGATCACCTGGAATCATTCGATGCCTTTATCGCTGCATGGTTACCTGGTTCAGAAGGGGGTCTTGGAATCCGTGATGTCGTCTTTGGAGATTACAATTTTACCGGAACCCTGGCCTTTACATGGCCGATTGATTTTGCCCAAGTGGGTTATACATCCAATGAAGAAGATTACGATGAAGACAGTGTACTGTTTCCGTTTGGATATGGATTACAGTATATTGATTAGGTGATATTGTGAGTACAAATAAAGAGGTTTTAAAGCAACTAACTATTGATGAAAAAGTGAACTTAACAACAGGAACGGGACGCTGGACATTCTTTGGCATTCCTCGTTTAGACATGCGTTCCCTCGTCTGTGGGGATGGACCTCATGGTCTACGAGCTTATAAAAAAGATAATACGGAAGCGTTGTTTCATCACAGTGCATTGGAACCAACAACCCTGTTTCCGATTGCGACTGCAATGGCCAGTACATTCCATCCAGAGTTGGTCCACGAAATTGGTCGCACCATTGCAAAAGAATGCAATCATCACAGTGTTGACTTATTATTAGCTCCCGGTGTGAACTTAAAACGAAGTCCACTTGGTGGTCGTAATTTTGAGTACTACAGTGAAGATCCCTATCTAACAGGTGTCATGGCGAGTGCCTATATCAATGGGGTACAATCTGAAGGGGTAGGGGCTTGTATTAAACACTATGCCTTGAATGAACAAGAGACCTATCGTCGTTTTATCAATACCGAAATTGATGATCGTACCTTACATGAAGTCTATTTAGCACCATTTCACTATGCGATTGAACATGCGAACCCCAAAGCCATCATGAGTAGCTACAACAAGATTCGTGGTGATTACGCCAGTGAGTCCTCATTCTTACTTCAAGACATTTTACGTAATCGATGGAATTATACAGGACTTGTCATGTCCGATTGGGGTGCAGTCCAACATAAAGTCAAAAGTGTCAAAAATGGGATGAATATTGAAATGCCCGGACCGGGTGAGTTTCAGCAACACCTCCATGATGCACTCGAAGACGGATCTCTTGTAGAAACAGAACTCGATGCTAGTTTGGTACCGTTGTTTGATTTTTACGATTATGCAATCACCAATACCAAACAAGGACAAGCGGTGGATCTTGAACAACACCTTGATGTTGCATACAACATTGCCAAAGAAGCGATTGTCTTACTCGAGAATGATGGGATATTGCCACTCGCTAAAGGCTTACCGATTACCATTATTGGAGAACGCGCAAAAGAGCCCCGAATCAATGGTGGTGGAAGTGCGTCCTTGCGTCCATATAAAATTGATAATCCATTGGATCGATTTCAGGAAGCCTATGACGTGCACTATGCCCAGGGGTATCAAGAACTAGATACTACGGAAGATCTTTTAAAAGGTGTGGACAAAGCTTGTGAAAAAGGGGACGTCATTCTCTTTTTCACCGATGCTACCGCATCCCTAGAAACAGAAGGAAACGATCGCTCTACAATTTCCATTCCAAAGGATCATATCGCCGTTTATCAACGCATTTTAGCTCACAACAAACCCGTCATTGTTGTTTTAAGTACAGGTAGTAGTATTGACGTGACTCCATTTGTAGGAACGGCGAGTGCGATGCTGCAAACATGGTTACTTGGCAGTGCCCATGGACAAGCCATTGTCGATGTCATTAGTGGGGATGTCAACCCATCGGGGCATCTAACCGAGACGTTCCCAATGTCTCTCGAACAGACGCCTTTTTATGGCCAATATCCTTGTAACAAAGATACCGTACGCTATCACAGTGATCTCTATGATCTGGGGTATCGCTACTATGACAATCATCAATTGAAACCACGATACCCATTTGGATACGGATTGTCGTATTCCTCGTTTACATATAATCACGTTCAAACAAATAAGACACCCTCCGGATATGAATGTACGATTTCAATAACCAACACATCCGATGTAGATGGGAAGGATGTTGTCCAACTATATATTGGTAAAAAAGATAGTATCATTGGACGACCACCAAAAACCTTACAAGCGTTTCAAAAGGTACTGATTCCAGCTCATACAAAAGTTGATGTTACACTTCCATTAACGGATAAGAGTTTTGTGGTATACAATGAGTATTCGCAATCATTTGTTGTGGAACCAGGAATGTATCAACTATACATTGGACAAAATGTTCAAGATTTTTATTTGGAAGATGAAATCCAAATCGATGGGGAGCCAATACTGTTTCAAACTCTTACAATGTACCACCCAGTAAAAGCCTTTGTACCATTTAAAAAAGATGTTATTAAACGTTTAGAGGCAGAAGTCGGAACCATTCCTTGGTATAATATGGAAGAACCACTTGGTCGGATCCTGAGACGGTTTAAACATCGTCATCAATGGACCGATACCGACTATGCAACATGGAAAAAACGATTCTTAGAAGGATTGCAGTAGATCCATTCACGAAATGAGGTAGTACCAATGAAGTTAATCAAAGAATATGATTTTACAAGCATGACAACACTGGACAAGGATTGGAATGTCCGTGTTGGAGATAAATGGGCCAACCGTGAGCTCCAACACTATGTAAACGATAAGGAACACATCTTGTTTCAGGATGGGTTAGTTTTAAAAGCAACATACGATGGAACCACAATACGTAGTGCTCGTATGGATACAAAAGACAATTTTTATTTTACCTATGGATTGATTGAAATTGATGCGAAGTTACCCGGTGGAAAAGGCACTTGGCCAGCAATATGGATGATGCCCAATGAAAAAATCTATGGCCATTGGCCCAAAAGTGGCGAAATTGATATTGTCGAATATGCTGCGAACAAGAAAGACCGTTTATTCTTCTGTTTGCATACGGAAAAATACAATCACCGCAAACCAGATGATCAATACTATACCGATGATATTTTCCCGAATATTGCCGATGATTTTCACACCTTTGCCCTCAAATGGGAAGAGAGTCAAATCACGTATTATGTGGATGGTGAAGTCGTTGCTCATTATAAACGGGGTGAACATGGAAAAGATCCCGGTCCAAGTGGATGGCCGTTTACACATGACTATTACCTCATCTTGAACTTGGCCATTGGGGGCACCTTTGGTGGGGCAGTAGACTACACGATGTTTCCTCAAGAAATGGTTGTTAAAGCCATAAGAGTTTATCAATAAAAGCAAAATGAACAATCATTTTGCTTTTCTTTTTGAAAATCTTTTCATAATTTCGCGATTGCTTTTGTATATCATTTGTCTTAGTATATAATAGGTATGAAGATTTAATATGAGGAGAGATGAGAATGAATAAAACCATCAACGCCATTCGTTTCTTAGGAATGGACGCGATCAACAAAGCAAATAGTGGACACCCAGGAATTGTTCTTGGTGCCGCACCAATGATTCATACGCTATATACGAAATTTATGCACCTAACACCAACAGAGCCATTATGGTTTAACCGTGATCGATTTGTCCTCGCAGCAGGACATGGTAGTGCGATGTTGTATTCGACATTACATCTCGCTGGATATCCAGTTTCAATGCAAGATTTAAAAGAGTTTCGTCAACTTAATAGTTTAACTCCAGGACATCCGGAATATTTACATACAGCCGGTGTGGACGCTACAAGTGGACCACTTGGACAAGGAATTGCAATGGCAGCAGGTATGGCCATTGCCGAACGTTATTTGGGGGCTACCTTTAACAAACCCGGATTCGATGTAGTCGATCATTTCACCTATGTCATTTGTGGGGATGGAGACTTGCAAGAAGGGGTTACACAAGAGGCAATTAGTTTAGCGGGACATATTGGACTAGGAAAATTAATAGTATTATACGATTCCAATGACATTCAACTGGATGGACCACTGGAGTGGGCCAACAGTGAAAATGTTCAAGATAAATACCGGGCGATGAACTGGCACTACATGAAAGTCCGTGATGCAAATGATACCGATGAGTTGATTGAAGCACTCAACATCGCCAAAGGAGTTACCGACCAGCCATCGATTATCGAAGTCAAAAGCATCATCGGTTACGGTAGTAGTAAAGCCGGAGATAGTGCAACCCACGGGGCACCACTGGGTATCGAAGAAACCGATCAAATGCGTGAGCGCATGGGGTATCACTATGAAGCATTTACGGCACCCGAAGAAGCCTATGAAGATTTCCGTGTGAATACCAAAGAACGAGGAGATCATGCACTACAAGAATGGAACACATTGCTGGAACAATACCGTGCAGAATATCCGGAACTTGCAATGAAGTTCGATCAGGTATTACAAGGAGACCTCGATGTTGATTGGAACAAAGTATTACCACAAGCAACAATCGGAACAAAAGAAGCATCCCGCGTCAGTGGTGGAAAAGCAATTACGGCACTAAGTCAGGAAATCCTTCACCTTGTTGGCGGTAGTGCCGACTTAACCAAGTCGACCAAAGCCAAAGGAATCCAGGGTGATTTCAGCAATGACACACCCACTGGACGTAATGTCAATTTTGGTGTTCGTGAACATGCGATGGCAGCGATGGTTAACGGAATGACATTGCATGGTCTAAAAGCATTCAGTGGTGGCTTCTTTGTCTTTGCCGATTACATGAAGCCTGCAATGCGGATGGCTGCAATCATGAACATCCCATCAATCTATGTCTTTACCCATGATAGTGTCGCTGTTGGAGAAGATGGCCCGACCCATGAACCAATCGAACAATTGAGTATGCTTCGGACAACACCGAATGTCCATGTCTATCGTCCTTGTGATGCGAATGAGACCAATTTTGCCTTTCGCGCTGCACTCGAAAGTACGAAACATCCAAGTGTGATTGTGTTATCACGGCAAAACTTGTCAGTGAAAGTGAAAACCACTTATTCAAAATTTAAACGTGGCGCTTACGTCATCAGTGATCGTAAAGATTTTGAAGGAATCTTAATTGCGACCGGAAGTGAAGTAGGACTTGCACTCGATGTTCAAGCAGCGTTGGATAAAGAAAATATCGCCGTACGCGTTGTTTCGATGCCAAGCATGGATGTCTTCAAAGAACAATCCAAACGGTATCAAGAATCGATTTTACCCTCGGCTTGTACCAAACGCTTAGCGATTGAAATGGGCGCACCTGATCTCTGGTATCAGTTTGCCAAAAATGTCAAAGGTATTGATCGCTTCGGTGTCAGTGCACCAGGTTCTAAAGCCATTGATTACTTTGGTTTCAATGTCGAAACCGTTAAGAAGTTATATAAAACCCTGTAATGGGGTTTTTTATTATTCATAATTGCGATATAATAAGATGTCAGGTGGTGATTGATATGCTTCTTTACTTTGGTGCATATGTTGATTTCTATGCGGCAATTATTACCTTAATTCTGTTACTGATTATTTTGGCTCGACGTGATATTTATGCATTTCATGAAAAAATATTGGCCATTATGATTTTCTTAACGTTCATTATGTTAATAATAGAAGCCATCACATTCTTTATTGATGGTACTGCAGGATATCGAGTCTTAAATATCGTTTTGAATACAATTCTGTTTTTAGGTACCTCTGTTATAGCTACTATTTGGGCGATTTTTATCGATTATAAGTTGTTTCACTCATTGAAGCGATTACAACGATTGCTGTACTATAGTTATCCTATTATTACCACAATTATGTTACTTGCATTAAATCTCATGTTTCCGATATTGTTTAGTGTTAGTCAAGACAATGTTTTTACCCGTGAATCGGGGATCGTTGTTAGCATGGTTGTTCTGTACGTGATGTTTATCTTTTTACTACTCAACTTGATTTTTCAAAGAAAGAAACTCTCCAACCGAAGCTTTGGTGGGTTGTTAGCACTACTGATTTTTCCAGGAATTGGTGGAAGTTTGCAAATGATGTTCTATGGATTAACATCCTTGTTTTCAATGTTTGTCTTGGGATTGTTGACATGTTATATTGCCTTAGAAAACATTGCTGTAAATCGTGATAGTTTAACCAATTTGTTTACCCGAAAGAAAGTGATGGATTACTTGCAGTCACAACATGAATTGGGTGTACAGTTTCGAGTTGTGTTGTTTGATATGGATAACTTGAAAGAATTAAACGATTCGCAAGGACATCACACAGGGGATCAAGCTCTAATCATATTAGCTCATGCCATTCGTGATGCATTTTTGGATAATAGTATGGTTGCACGAGTTGGTGGTGATGAGTTTCTTGCCGTTGTCGAATATTGTGATGATGTTTTGTTGCAAAAGGCAATTACCCAAATTTACAACACGATTGAGCAGCAAACGGATATTGATATTCGATTTAGTTATGGATCGTTATGTACCAAAGAATCGAATCATCAAAACATCGATGAGTTGTTACGTGATGTCGATGAAAAAATGTACCAACAAAAAGCAATTCACAAAAACTATAGACGTCGCCGCTCAGATTAGGAGATGATTGAATGTTTCGTCGTATATATATTTATCAAGAACACATCCCAGATGAACTGATTGCGGTATTGTCATCTCTTAGTGACATGATTCATGTGGAGACCGTAGAGGACAATGTAATCACCTTGTATGATGAAGATTATTACAATGAAGAACCACTGGATATTGATGAGCTGTACATGCTGCTTGTCGATGATTTTAAAACCCCGTTCACAATGATTTTAGAACCCTATTCAACGACCCCGTTTCCACTTCAAGAAGAATGCAAGTCATTCATCAAACAATTGCCACAACGCATTCTAGAATTTGAGGATGTGATCGTGTATGCGGTACTCTATCAAAACGAATCGTTCAAGCAAGCAGTTAAAGATTATATTCAATCACAAATCAATGCAGATGTGATTCATACTGTGCGTGAGTTTATCACCAACAATATGAATAGTTCAGTCAGTGCGAAGAAACTCTATATGCACCGCAACACGCTCAATTATCGAATCGATAACTTCATCGATGCAACCCATATTAATGTTAAAACATTTAAAGGGGCGAATGCCATCTATATGTTATATCAATTCTAAGTACGGATTTTGTGCACAATGCACATAGGATAATTCCGTACTTTTTTTTATAATAGGGACAGTGAAAAGATATCTATACAAAGGAGAGAATTATGGCAGAACTATTATTTAAAGGATTGGATAAAGTATACGACAATGGTGTCCAAGCAGTATTTGATTTTTCATTAAAAATTCGCGATAAAGAATTCATCGTTTTCGTTGGTCCATCAGGATGCGGAAAATCCACCACCTTACGGATGGTAGCAGGATTAGAAGAAATCACCGCTGGTGAGCTCTACATTGATGATGTACTCGTTAATGATGTTGCACCAAAAGACCGGAACATTGCAATGGTATTCCAAAGTTACGCACTCTATCCTCACATGACGGTATATGACAATATGGCATTTGGATTAAAATTACGGAAAATGCCAAAAGACGAAATTGATCGTCGCGTACAAAACGCAGCTGATATTTTAGGATTAACCCCATACTTAGACCGTAAACCAAAAGCATTATCTGGTGGGCAACGCCAACGGGTTGCATTAGGACGTGCTATTGTACGGGATGCAAAAGTATTCTTGATGGATGAGCCACTATCAAACTTGGATGCAAAATTACGGGTTCAAATGCGCGCGGAGTTAATCAAACTTCACGAACGGATTGAAACCACAACCATCTACGTTACCCATGACCAAATTGAAGCGATGACCATGGCGTCTCGTATTGTTGTTATGAAAGATGGATACATCCAACAAGTTGGAGCACCAAAAGATATTTATGACAATCCATCCAATATGTTTGTCGGTGGATTCATCGGTACTCCACCAATGAACTTTATCTATGGTAAAGTCGAAAAAGATACATTCAAAGGCGAAGGAATTTCTGTAAAAGTTCCGGAAAGCAAATTAAAAATCTTAAAAGAAAACAAAAAAATCAATGAAGAAGTTGTTCTTGGTGTTCGTCCAGAAAACATTCATGACCAAGAAGAACAACTATTGAAGTTCAAAGATTCGATTGTGAAGTTGAAAGTAGACGTTGCCGAGTTACTCGGAGCCGAAACCAACATTCATGCCCAAATCGGAGATCACACATTAACAGCGAAAGTTAGTGCGCGTGCAGACTTACACATCGGTGACGACATTCAATTGGCATTCGATATGGAAACTGTTCATTTCTTCGATCCAGAAACAGAATTACGCTTGAAATAAATAAAACACCCGCTTGGGTGTTTTTTTTTGTCAAATATAAAGAAAAATGGATTCCCTAACCGTATCTATATTGGGTGATACAATGGACTTCATAACAAGACATAAAGCAGGAATCCTTCTTCAAGGAGAACACAAGGAAATCTGTGCACAAGGTCTCTTTTATACAATCAATAATTTGGCATTACAACATGGATCGTCGCTTCAAGGTCGGTTGGAAGCAGCCCGATATATTCTCCATATCACACAAAATCCACCCATGTATATCAACGAGAAAGTTATTTTAATTACAACCCATGCTTTACGTCATCCCAAATGTGTTGTAATCAATGTCCAAAATATCTATCAATGGCATACGGAAGCCGATGTGATCGAAATAACATTTATTAGTGGGAACTCCTGTGAAGTTCCAATGAGTAAATCACTCTTTAAAAAACGACTTGCTCAAGCAAGTGCGCTTGCGGTTCATATTCATCATTTTTCACAAAAAGAAAGTGTTTACACAATGGTTTAACATTAGATTTTTTTGGAAAAATCTTGTATAATGATGATGGTAGAAAAAATAAAAAAGGAGTAATACAATGGCAAAGAAAATTGTTCGTGATGTGGATGTTAAAGGCAAAACTGTTTTATGTCGTGTCGACTTTAACGTTCCCATGATTGATGGGGCTATCACAGATGATAACCGCATCGTACAAGCATTACCTACCATCAAAGACATCCTTAGTCGCGGTGGTAAACTCGTATTATTCTCACACTTAGGACGAGTAAAAAAAGAAGAAGACAAAGAAGGAAAAAGCCTTGCTCCTATCGCTGCAAAACTTGCAGAATACTTAGGACAAGACGTTACTTTTGTACCTGAAACTCGTGGCCAAGCGTTAGAAGAAGCAATTAAAGCTCTTGAAGAAGGCGACGTATTGATGTTTGAAAATACTCGTTTTGAAGATGTTGACGGTAAGAAAGAATCGGGTAACGATCCCGAACTTGGTAAGTACTGGGCATCTCTTGGCGATGTATTCGTCAATGATGCATTTGGTACCGCACACCGTAGCCATGCATCAAACGTTGGTATTGCAACCTACAGTAACGAAAGTGCCGCAGGATACTTATTGGAAAAAGAAATCAAGTTTATCGGTGGTGCTGTGGATGAACCAAAACGTCCATTTGTTGCTATATTAGGTGGTGCGAAAGTCGGAAGTAAAATTGGTGTTATCACCAACTTGCTTGAAAAAGCAGACAAAATTTTAATCGTCGGTGGAATGAGTTACAACTTCCTCAAAGTCCAAGGATATGAAATTGGTACCTCTCTTTGTGAAGATGACTTGCTTGAGTTAACGCAAGAAATCCTAGATAAAGCACAAGGAAAATTAGAATTACCACTTGATATCAACGTTACCAAAGAATTCAGCAATGATGCACCATCACGTATTGCCGATTACAGCGATATCAAAGCAGATGAAATGGGACTCGATATCGGTCCGAAAACATTGGCCAAATACAAAGCGATTTTAGAAGATGCAAAAACCGTCGTATGGAACGGACCTGCCGGTGTATTTGAATTTTCAAACTTCGCCAAAGGAACGATTGGTATTTGCGAAATCTTAGCTGGCTTAGATAACGTTACAACCATTATTGGTGGTGGCGACAGCGCTGCTGCAGCAATCCAATTAGGATATGCTGACAAATTCACCCACATTTCAACAGGTGGAGGGGCAAGCTTAGAGTACTTGGAAGGTAAAACCTTACCAGGTGTAGCTGCTGTGGATGAGTTATAACAATCGATAAAGAAGGTGTTTCAATATGAAACTAGAAGTCACATTAACCAGCACCCGCGGCTTACATGCCCGTTTAGCGGCGAAAATTGTCTCATTAGCTCATAAATATCAATCCACAGTAGAAGTGGTATATGAACACACAGTGATTGATGCGAAGAGCTTATTGGGATTGTTGTCGCTCGCGATTCCAAGTGGTGAAAATCTTCAAATCATTACCGAGGGTGATGATGCCGAAGACGTAATGCGGGAACTACAAAAACTCTTAAGTAAGGAAGACAATTAAATGAGAAAACCGATTATCGCAGGTAACTGGAAAATGCACAAAACACGCGATGAAGCATTGCAATTCGTGTACAGTGTCAATATGAAAGTTCCCTCAAAAGAATATGTGGAAAGTGTTGTATGTGCGCAATCTCCTGTGTTACGTGATTTAGTTAAACGTCAAGGAGATAATCTCCGTATCGGAGCGCAAAACATGCATTATTTGGATAGCGGTGCTTATACTGGTGAAATCAGTGCACCACTCCTTGAAGATGTTGGCGTATCCTACGTCATCATTGGTCACAGTGAACGCCGTGCATACTACAATGAAACCGATGCTGCAATCAATAAGAAGTTACATCAAGCATTCCGTTATGGAATCACTCCAATTCTATGTGTGGGTGAATCGCTAGAAACCAGAGAAGCTGGTGAAACCGATGCGTTCGTGAAAAAACAAGTTGTTGCCGATTTAAAAGGACTTGGAAGCGAACAAGTGAAAGAACTTGTCATCGCCTATGAACCTATTTGGGCAATTGGTACTGGCAAAACCGCAACCGCTGAAATGGCAAACGATACCATCAAAGCCATTCGTAACGTCGTTCGAGACTTGTACGATGAGGAAACCGCAGATACCATGCGTATCCAATACGGTGGTAGTGTTAAACCAGCAAATGTTGATGAATTACTCTCAATGAGCGATATCGATGGCGCACTTGTTGGTGGTGCCAGCTTAGATCCGGACAGTTTCTTGGTCTTGGTGAATGCCGCTGTTAAAAAATAGTAAAAAAAAGAATAAGCTGAATCAGCTTATTTTTTTTGTAATGGGGCTTTCCGAACAAAGATCATATACGCAGCGGTACTACCAATCAAGGTAGACATGGTTCTTGTGAACATCAGTGTGAAGGAGTAAATATCGTTATACCCAGCAAGAACATCCTGCATATCCCAGTACACTTCATCATAGGTTGTCCCCATTAAGATTCCGTACTGATCATTTACATTTTGGGAATATTGTGATACCGAATCATAGGCTAGTAGTCCCCCCGCCATCATGACGACAAAGGCGAATAATACGGTCGCCATAATCAAGATTGCTCGTTGTTCTTTTCGTTTCTTCAATT
The DNA here is from genome assembly GCF_014023125.1 of Candidatus Xianfuyuplasma coldseepsis. GTDB lineage: Bacteria > Bacillota_I > Bacilli_A > Izemoplasmatales > Izemoplasmataceae > Xianfuyuplasma > Xianfuyuplasma coldseepsis. The sequence goes on along the minus strand of NZ_CP048914.1, from coordinate 261,673 downwards.
TAAATCCGTGATACTGATTGATCAGAAATAACATACCGTATACCAGAAGAAAAGATCCAACTAAGAATATAGTCATTTCTAAAACCAAACTTGCCATTTCATTTTCTAACATCGAATCACCTCAATTATTTTCTATCGCCATTATATCGCATATAGCGTAAAAAGAAAAGACTTGAAAACAAGCCTTTTATTGGAAAATGGTGCCGAAAATAGGAATCGAACCTACGACCTACTGATTACGAGACAGTTGCTCTACCGACTGAGCTATTTCGGCCTTAAAAAGTCTATAAATAATATACCATAAAAACAGAGAATTGCAAACGAAATAATTTGAAAATAACGAACCATTCATAAATATATATCTACCGGAGCTATTTAGAAATTATTGGAATAAGAGTTGTCAATCAATTACGATATTTAAAGTTTGGTCAATCTGTGGTATAATGAATAGAAATAAGGTAATTTTTTTCGCTATATATGTAAGCGTTTACACCTTTAAACGGCTTAACAAAGGGCTTAACCTTAATTGTAAACAGTTCTAAAAAATACATTAAAAAAAGTGGAGGTGATCGATCGTGATTGATATTGTTGTTCTTGCAGGTGGTAAATCATCGCGCTATTCGGAAAATAAACTTGCACAATTAATGAATGATAAACCGCTTCTATATTATACAATTCAACCATTCTTAGATTTTTCAAACAAGGTCATAATTGTTAGTGGACATTATTCAGCAGACTATATTCTTCCATATTTAACGCATCCTTCGGTTCAAATTGTTCATAATGATAATTATGAAATGGGTATGTTTAGTTCGGTACAAACTGGGATCAAACATGCAACACAGGATGTCATGGTTATTCCTGGTGATTGTCCAACGGTCAAACCATCCACCATTGACACGTTGTGTCGCGGAAGTGGTCTGATTCGCGTTCCCGTTTATCAGCAAAGACGAGGACATCCAATCTTTATATCCGAGATGATTCATCATGAATTATTGGCCCAACCTATTACAAGCAACTTAAAAGAATTTCGCGATCAATATGACGTCGAGTACATCCAAGTAGATGATCCCAATATACTCCACGACATTGATCATCAACACGATATGAAACAGTTATTACGAAAGGGTGAAGTAGAGTGAAAATTCAAGCCTATCAACGACCACAGACCATGGAAGAAGCGTATCAATTGTTACTTCAAAACGATGACAATACGGTCATGGGTGGCGGGGCATGGTTGAAGTTAACCAACCGAAACGTCGACACCATCATTGATATCTCAGAACTACAACTACACACGATTGAACAACAGAATGATAATATTGTTATTGGATCGATGACGACACTAAGGCAGTTAGAAACCAGTCCAATCATCCAGGAATGTTGCCAGGGTATTTTGGCGAAAGCAGCGAACTCGATTATGGGAATGAATGTCCGTAATATCGCTACAATTGGCGGAAGTATCATGGGAAAATATTCGTTCAGTGATATCATTACACCACTCCTAGCGATGAATGCGACATTGGTGTTTTATCACAATAAAGAGATGGCATTGGCGGACTTTTTAAACACCAAACACGTTGAAAAGGATATCTTGGTAGCCATCAAAATTCCGAAAACGAATTACCCTGGTTATTTTTATAACGTGAAGAAAACAGCGATTGATTTTGCGGTATTGAATGTAGCCATTGTCAATGGAGATTCATGCACGATTGCTATTGGTGCTCGTCCTGGAGGATCCGTCATTGCTACGAAAGCGATGGAATACATCAACAGCCACTTACCAATCACGGATGAAGTAATGGATCAGGCGGCACAGATTGCCCAAGAAGAAATACATGTATCGAGTAATTTTCGTGCTTCACAAGAATACCGTGAATTACTCATTAAAGTCTATGTCAAACGCGGACTAAAGGAGGTGTGTAAACAATGAAAGTTACCTTTATCTTAAATCATCAAGAAGAAACCTGGGACGTACATCCCAACGATTACTTACTCGATAGTTTACGCACCCATCACATCGTATCGGTCAAACGTGGCTGCGATACCACAAGTTGTGGTGTTTGTACTGTGCTATTAAATGGGAAAGCAGTTCCTTCTTGTAGCATACTTTCCGCTTCCATTGACGGCAAAGAGGTAGTGACTGTAGAAGGCATCGCAAAAGAGGCCGAACGATTGAGTGAGTTCATGGGACATAACGGTGCCGATCAGTGTGGCTATTGCAATCCTTCACTAGCCTTAAGTGTTCATGCTCTTCAACAAGAAAATCCCCACCCATCAGATGCGGATATTCGAGCATTCTTGGTTGGAAATCTCTGTCGCTGTACCGGATATCATGGACAACAAGAAGCGATATTACATTATCTGGAGGACGACCAATGAAACTAATTAAACAACCAATCCCATCCGTTGATGGTAAAGGGTTAATGATGGGACGTCCTGCATACACTGACGATCTTGCCGAACCCAACTCATTGATTGTAAAAGTGTTGCGTAGTCCTCATCCTCATGCAAAAATTGTACACATCAACACCGATAAAGCCCTATCCATACCGGGTGTTGAACTAGTACTAACCTATAAGGATTTTAAACGGATTCCCTTTACCCGAGCTGGCCAAGGATATCCAGAGCCATCTCCTCACGATAAATTTGTCTTGGATCAATACGTACGTCACGTCGGTGATGAAGTCGCCTGTGTTGCGGCGAAGACTGAAGCACTCTGTGATCAAGCCCTGGATGTACTCGAGGTAGAGTACGACATATTACAACCCGTTCTTGATTTTGAACAAGCCATAGATCATGACGTCGTCCTTCATCCTGAAGACGAAGTTCACGAGATGTTCCCCATTGGTTATGAACCGAAACGAAACATTGCTGCGAGCTATCATATGGAAGTAGGAGATGTCGAAGCCGAGCTTAAGAAATGTGATGTGGTAATTAACGAAACATTCTATACGCAAGCACAGATGCATGCGATGATGGAACCCCACACGGTAAATGCCCGCATTGACTTCCAAAATCGACTCGTTTTGTACAGTGCGACCCAAACACCATTCCATGTTCGTCGGATTATTTCCCAAACACTCGAGGTACCGTTATCGAAAATCCGGGTAATTAAACCCCGTGTTGGTGGCGGCTTCGGGGGAAAACAATCGCTGCATGGAGAGATGCTTGTCAGTGCTGTTACTTTGCGAACTGGAAAACCTGCAAAAATGGTCTACACGCGAAAAGAAGTGTTTGAAGCCAGTCCAACACGACATAAAATGCGCATTAAGATGACACTTGGTGCCGACAAAGACGGAACCTTACGTGCCATCGATTGTCACGTCTTAAGTGATACAGGAGCTTACGGTGAACATGCCTTAACCGTCTTTATGGTTGCAGGTAGTAAAGTATTGCCACTTTACAACAAAGTCAACAGTGTCCGTTTCTATGGTGATGTTGTCTATACCAACCACAACGCTGCCGGAGCCTTCCGTGGTTATGGTGCAATCCAAGGAAACTTTGCCTTAGAAAGTGCCATTGATATCCTTTGTGAGAAACTTGGAATCGATCCCCTTGAGTTCCGTGATAATAACATGATGAAAGAAGGAGAAACATCGCCAATTTTCGCCATCATGGGTGAAGGAACGGAAGGAACTGCGATGACGATGGATAGTTGTAAATTGGAGTACTGTCTCCATCGTGGTCGCGAGGTTAGTAAGTGGAATGAGATTTATCCCTATCAACAAATTTCACCAACCAAACGACGCGCCATTGGTATGGCGATTGCGATGCAAGGAAGTGGCATCCCCTACATTGATATGGGAAGTGCCACCATCAAGTTAAATGACGATGGGTTTTTCAACCTCTTAATCGGTGCTACCGATATTGGCCAAGGAAGCGATACCGTCTTAGCTCAAATTGCTGCTGAAGTTCTCGGTTGTGATATGGATCACATGATTGTGTATTCATCCGATAGTGATTTAACGCCATTTGATACCGGTGCTTATGCATCTAGTACAACCTATGTCAGTGGAAATGCGGTCTATAAGGCGGCTATGAAAATGAAGCAAATGATGATTGAAGAAGCCGCAAAACGTCTCGATGCAGATGTGGATGACGTGGAGTTTGATGGTACAATGTTCATTGCAAATACGCAGTCATTAACAATTAATGAATTAGCCAATCGCTTGTATTACAACGATGATCAACGTCAGTTAATGGCAACATCGAGTTATGTTGGCCACAAATCGCCACCGCCATTTATGACGGGATATGCCGATATAACTATTGATATCGAAACCGGTGAATACGACATCAACAATTACACCAGTATCGTTGATTGTGGTACGCCACTCAATACGATGTTGGCCCGGGGACAAGTAGAAGGTGGTATCGTTCAAGGAATCGGAATGGCCTCTTATGAAGATGTGAAGTATTCGAAATCGGGACGACTCATCACCAATGATTTTGTCAGTTATTTAATTCCCACACGTCATGAAATAAAAAACCTAACAACAGAATTTGCTGAAAGTTATGAAGAAACCGGTCCATTTGGTGCTAAAAGCGTTGGTGAAATTGGGATTGATACCCCACCAGCCGCGATCGCCAATGCGATATACAATGCCGTAGGTGTACGGATTACAGAGTTACCAATTACACCCGAAAAAATACGTCTTGCGATGTTACGAAAGGATGAACAATGATGAATAAAAAACTTATAGTACAAATACTTTTCTTTGGAGCCCTCTGGGGAATCGTGGAAGCAACCCTTGGATACGTCTTACACTTAATACCCGCAACGATTGCTGGAAGCATTCTCTTTCCTATTGCTGGATTGATTTTGTACCGTGCGTATAACGTCACCGGATCAAAAGGAGCATTGCTGTGGATTGGTGTTGTTGCCGCAACAATCAAATCCGTGAATTTCTTCTTGCCTCAATATTCGATTTTTAAAACGATCAATCCGATGATCTCAATCGTGATGGAAGCATTGATGGTTGTCGTTGTGGTCTCCCTACTTACCAGTGATAAACAAGTTCCTAAACTACTCGCATTTCCAATCGCCAGTATTGCTTGGCGTGGGTTGTTTGTGATGTGGATGGGATTCCAATATGCGACAACTGGGAATCTCGCACCCTATCTTGCCACACCGGCATTAATCGCCGACTTTATCATCATCACGGGACTACTTAGTGGAGCGATTGGAACCTTGTTTGTGGTCATCAATGACCATGTAAAAGTGTCCCTTCCTCAAGTCTCACATCGACTCAGTTTGGCATCGTTCTTATTTCTTGTTGCACTCGTATTAACCTATACCTTATAGAGGAGGAGTCCCCATGAACATTTACCAGATGACCTCTGACTACAAGAATAAAGGAATCCCAATAGTGGTGGTATCTGTTGTGGAAAAACGTGGTGAAGGCCCCGTCGAAGTTGGTAAAAAGATGCTGGTTACCGCACACAATGAAGCCAGTGGTACCGTCGGTGGTGGCGCCCTAGAGTACGAAGCGAGAGAATACTGTAAAACGATTTTCCAAACAAAACAGAGTGAAACCAAAACCTATTTGCTGGATGAAGGTAAAATCATCCCCAATACCGAAACATTACCGATGGCATGTGGCGGCCAAGTAACCTTGTTTTTTGAATACATTGGACCGAGTGAATACGTCTATATTTTTGGTGCGGGACATGTTGGCCAAGCGGTCACTACCGTTCTTAAAACGATGAATTTTCATGTCACCGTCATCGATGAACGCCAAGCCGTCATCGATCAGTTTCATGGTGCCGATGAACTCGTTCATATGCCATTTGCCCAGTACATTGAACAACACGGATTACAAGAAGACAGTATGGTGATTGTATGCACCCCGTCGCATAAGTACGATTACAACGTCATCCATCAAGTCATCAAACAAAAGATTCAACTGAAATACATTGGGATGTTGTGTTCGATGCAAAAGTTGATGGACTATTTGGATAAAACCTATGAAGCCTTTTCCAAAGATATTGATTTATCGAACTTCTATTCCCCGATTGGACTTGATATCGGTGGTGGTTCACCCGCAGAAATTGCGATTTCCATCTGTAGTGAAATGTTGGCTGTATCCCATCAGAAGAAAGGCCACAAACATATGAGGGAGCTGGTGCAACATGATTCATATCGTTACTGGGACAATAAATAGTGGGAAATCCAGTCGACTATTACACTTGTATCACCAACACCAACAAGGGGATGGATTCATCAGTGTCAAGCGAATGCACTATCAAACCGTTCATGGGTATGATCTACTACGATTGCGTGATTTATCCACACGACCCTTTGTCATGCATGAGAAATTTTATCATGATACAGATCGAGAGATTGCTTGTCAAATCGGTCCCTATCTCTTTTTCAAGGACGTTTTACAAGATATTGAACAAGAGATAATCAACAGTATCAAACAAGGAGCATCACCAATTTTCCTCGATGAAATTGGTCTCTTAGAATTACAACACAAATGTTTTGCGAAGCTATTACAGTTTATTGTTAAACATGATATAGAAGCATATATAACGGTCCGTAAAGACTTAATTGACGATGTCGTCAGCACCTTTTCAATAACTTCTTACGACATCGTGTAACGTGAGGTGAGTCCATGGATGATCTTCGTATAATCAATGGCCTAGTCTATCAAAACAACCAATTTGTACCGACAAACATATACATCAAAGATGGTATCATATCTGCCATTACTACAGATGTATATGAGGCCAAAGAAACCTATGATTGTGAAGGTGATCTGGTTCTTCCAGGAATCATTGATCCCCATACGCATTTTGAACTCGATCTTGGGACACAATCCTCCAAGGACGATTTTTACCATGGTACAAAAGCGGCCGCCTTTGGCGGTGTAACCACAATCATTGATTTCTTGCAGCCAGCGCAAACGGCTTCCGAATTACATCAAACCTACAAAGAACGTAAACAGCAGGCACAAAACAGTGTTATTGACTATGCATTTCATGCTTGCTTGCGTAATCCCTTAGGCATCGAAGAAATTGTCCAGGCGATGAACGACAATCACCTCAAAACGGTGAAAATCTTTACGACCTATTCCGAATCCAATCGCCGAACGTATGATCCGGAAATACAAGAACTGTTACGATATTCTAAACGACACGGATTTACCGTTACGGCTCATATTGAAAACGATGAGATGATCAATAAAGACCCATCGCTACCCTATCAATCACTACCACAAGCTAGACCAACTGAAGCGGAGACAAATGAAGCATTGAAGCTTGCTGGTTTTGTTCGGGAGACTGGTGGAACACTATACATGGTGCACTGTTCGAGTGGGAATACGATTCAAGCGTTATCCGAGCAGTATTCCGATATTTTGCATACGCAATTTCTCGTTGAGACGTGTCCCCATTATGTGATGTTTAACCATTCTGTGTTAAACCGCGTACACGGATATCTCTTTACCATGGCTCCCCCATTACGATCACAGCAAGAACAGGAGTTGTTGATTGCCAATATCGACAACATCGATACCATTGGTACCGATCATTGTACGTTTCTACAGACTGACAAGAAACATACACTACTTCAAAACATACCGCTTGGGGTGAACGGCGTCGAAGAATCTTTCCGGATATTGTTCACCAAATGTGGTATCAACATCATTGATAAAATGACCATCAATGTCGCCAAAGCCCATCATCTGTATCCACGAAAAGGTGTGATTGCCATCGGTAGTGATGCGGATCTATTCATCTACCGTCAACAACCACGTACAATTACCCTTGGACATGGTGCATGCGATTACACCATATACGAAGGTTTTGAGGTAAATGGAGACGTCATATCAACGATATCCCGTGGGGAATTTGTCGTCAAACATCAATCATTTATTCCCCATATTGGACAATTAGTTAAGCGATGAGGTGACCCTATGATTGCGATAAAGAACATTCAAATATATGATTTTCATCACTACATTCCTTCGGGGTTTGTGGTCTTTGATGAGACGATTAAAGCCGTTGGCGCAATGACGGATTTCTCTGGTGATTATGACTACATTATCGATGGAGAACATCAGTTGTTGATGCCAGGTTTCATCAATGGGCACAACCATATTTACAGCACATTTGCCAGAGGAATGACCGTACCGTTTAACCCCACATCATTTCAAGAACTTCTGGAACAATTATGGTGGAAATTGGATCGACATCTTGATCTCGATGCCGTCTATTATTGTGCGATGATCAATGGGATCGAACATGTAAAGCATGGGACTACGACGATTATTGATCATCATGCCAGTGGTACGATTCAAGGATCATTGGATGCAATCAATAAAGCACTAACTCAAATTGGTTTGCGAAAAATCCTCTGCTTTGAAACAAGTGATCGCTTTGATGTGGATGATTGTATTAAGGAAAATCAACAGTACGTTGATTCACAGTCAGCGACAACTGCTGGCCTCGTCGGACTTCATGCATCGTTAACGTTGTCCGACAAAACATTGCAACAAATCCAAGAAACATTTCCCCATCAACCGATTCATATTCATGTCGCAGAAAGCATCGAGGATCAGGAACACACGCTTAAACATCATCAATGTCGAGTTGTCAAGCGTCTTGATCAATTTGGATTGGTTCGAGAAGACAGTATTCTTGCGCATGGAATCTACCTTAGTGACGACGAACTCGATATTATTAAAAAGCGTAAAGCAGTTATGGCGTTTAATGTCACCTCAAATATGAACAATGGTGTCGGTTTACCAGATTACCATCTGTTCAAACAACGAGGAATCCCCGTTATCATTGGGAATGATGGCATTAGCACCCAAATCACAAGTGAGTATCAAGCTGTATACTACGCGATGCATCATCAATCAACATCACCTATAGGATTCAACTTTCAAGATGTGATTGATATGATTGATTCGACCTATCAGTACGCATCTCGTCGATTGGGTGTTTCACTCGGTAGAGTTCAACCAGGTTATACCGCAGATTTACAACTGATTGTGTATCAACCACCAACACCCATGACAACAAACAATATGTTTGGTCATTTGTTCTTTGGGTTATTCTCCAATTGGAACCCATCGAATGTATTTATAAATGGCCAACAAGTGTTACGTAATAGAAATTTACAAATGGAAGAACAAGACATCTATCAACAAGCTCAAAACGCAGCCCTGCGTGTATGGGACAAGATAGCGAAAGAAGGGAAACAATGAACCTAAAAGTAACCATTGATGGACTGCAATTGGACAATCCACTGATGCCTGCGAGTGGACCCATTGTCGGGGATGATGAAAAACTACTATTCTTACAAGGTGAAGGGGTTGGTGCCCTTGTCACCAAAACCATATCCACCAAAGAACCCCAAATTCCTCGTCCTTGTATTTATGGCGATCGTACATTCGTTATGAACTCTGAATTATGGTCCGAACATGCAGCATCTACCTGGATCGAATCGTTCTTACCCAACCTTGTGAAACAAAAAACACGACCGTTAATTATCAGTGTCGGATATACCAAAGAGGATATGGAGTATCTGATTCCGAAACTGGATCCGTTTGCGGATGCCTTTGAAGTATCGACCCACTATGTCGGTAAGAACCTTGATGTGATTGCTGATACAGTACGCACGATTCGGTCTCATACAGAAAAACCGATCTATATGAAAATCAGTCCTCATATTCCTGACCCGGTCGCATTTGCAAAGGCAGTACAAGCTGCAGGAGCGAGTGGACTCGTAGCCATCAATAGCCTCGGTCCGACAATGAAAATCAATGCGAAAACAAGACAAATTGAGTATGCACCAGAGAGTGGCTTTGTATGGATGAGTGGACCAGCGATTAAACATCTTGCGCAAGCCACTGTGTACACCATCAAACAAGTAATGCCGGACTTTACCGTTATTGGTGTAGGGGGGATTGCCTCAGCTGAAGATGTAATTGAGTTTATGTTAGCTGGAGCCGATGCTGTTCAAATGTTGAGTGGTGCTTTGATCAAAGGAAAGCAATTATACAAGAAAATAATTAATGATTTGCCAAAAGTATTAAAAAAATATGGCTATACAAGTATCGAAGATGTACAACAAACCGTACTAAAGAACCCCGTGACCTATGAACCCCGTATTCCTGAACTGGATGTCGAAAAATGCACGGAATGTATGCTTTGCGAGAAGATATGTCCCTATTTTGCCATTACCATGGAAGACATCATTACGATCAACCCAGAGAAATGTTTTGGTTGTGGGTTGTGCATCTCCAAATGCCCAACTCATGCCCTCAAGTGAGGTGATTTGATGAAAGATATAAGCACATCGATTGAAAAAGTAGATGCACATGTGAAGTCATCTGGGGCAACACCATATATCAGTGATCTTCATATTGACGGAATGTTGCATGCGAAAACAGTGCGGAGTCCGCATCCAAAAGCCCAAATTGTATCACGGCAATATCCATCACTTCCCGACGGCTATTATATCATTGATCATACCGATATACCCGGTGTCAATTTTATCAAGATCATTTTTGAGGATTGGCCGGTTTTCGCCGTCGATCAAGTCGAACATTACATGGAGCCTATCGCCCTTGTGATTGGTCCGGATAAAGACATCGTAGCCGATTTAGTCGAACATGTACAGATTGAATATGAACCCCTAACACCGGAATTTGACTTTACCAATTCCGTGATTCACTATCATTTTGATAAGGGAAATATTCAGAAAGCCAAAGAAGAGAGTGATCGAACGATCACTATTTCCTATGAAACCCCATATCAAGAACAGCTTTATATTGAACCACAAGGGATGATCGGTTATTACGATGCGGGTCAAGTTACGCTTGTCGGAAGTATTCAATGTCCGTATTATGTCAAGAATGCGGTGATATCCATCTTAGATTGTGATAATGACTATGTTCGTGTAAAACAAGCTACTGTGGGTGGTGCCTTTGGTGGTAAAGAGGAGTTTCCATCCCTGATTGCCTGTCAACTAGCAGTGGCAATTCACAAACTACAACAACCGATTAGTCTAATCTATGAACGTGAAGAAGATATGCATGTAACCACAAAACGTCATCCGGCGAAAATTACCTTAGAAGCCTATGTAAAAGATCAAGACATTATCGGTATGAAAAGTATCGTCGGAATTGATGGTGGGGCCTATATCGGATTGTCAGGAGTTGTTCTTTCCCGAGCGCTCATCGCATCCACCGGCGCCTATACCATCCATCATCTCGATGTGACCGGGGATGTCTTTAAAACCAACACGGTTCCCAATGGAGCGTTTCGTGGTTTTGGGGCTCCGCAGATGTTGTTTGCCATCGAAATGTTTATTCATCATGTCGCCAAAGAAATTGGTATCGATCCGTTGGTATTACGACAACAACATTTAGCGAAACAACATGATAAAACAAGTACCAATGGTACCTTCCGTGATCCGATCATCATGCCGGAAATGCTGGAAAAGATACTACAAGAATCCAACTACACGGATAAAGTAAAACACTATGAAACATCCAATGCGTTTTGTGGCATTGGAATGAGTTGGTTCTTACATGGCTGTGGCTTTACCGGTAGTGGGGAAGCAACGCACATCAAAGCCGTTGTAGAATTGGATAAGAACGAAGCCGATGAAGTAACGATTTTAATTGCGGCAGTCGATATGGGACAAGGTGTCAAAACAACGATGCGAAAACTGGTTGCAACGATTTTGGATATTCCCATCGAACAAGTCATCTACAATCATCCAGATACCAATTACGTTCCCGATTCGGGACCGACAGTTGCATCGCGAACAATGATGATTGTCGGAGGATTGGTTGCACGAGCAGCCCGGAAGATGAAAGAAGCATGGCAACCACATACAGCGCAACACACGACCGAACACTTCCAACAACCCAAGTACATTCAGTGGGACGAAGAAACCTTCACCGGGGATGCCTATCCCGCGTATTCATGGGGAATCAACGTTGTTGAAGTGGCCGTAGATAAACGCACCTATGAAGTGTCCGTACTAGAAGAATGGAATATATACGATGTCGGAAAAGCCATCGATGAACAAATCATTCTTGGTCAAGCCGACGGAGGCCAACTACAGGGCCTTGGCTATGGCTATATGGAAAAAATGACGCATAAAGACGGAATTATTCAACATAAAAATGTGACGGACTATATCATTCCGACAACAGTTGATACACCGATTATGCACAATTATCTTATGGATAATCCGTACCCATTAGGACCCTATGGTGCGAAAGGAGCAGGGGAGTTAACCTTAGTTGGTGGTGCCCCAGCTGTTGCCCTTGCGATTGAAAACGCGATTCATAAACGCATCACAAAAATACCGGTTACTCCCGAATATATTATGGAGTTGATGCAGGATGAGTAAAATTACCTTTCAACTAAATCATAAAGACGTCACCATTGACATCGATCCAACGAAACGATTGTTGGATGTTCTTCGTCATGATTTTAAACTCACCGGACCCAAAGAAGGATGCGGTGAAGGAGAATGCGGTGCTTGTGCGGTGTTGCTCAATGATCGGGTTGTCAACTCTTGTTTGGTTCCTGTTGGAACAATTATGAATCAATCCGTTGTGACGATCGAAGGTTTGGTTGCTAGTAAACAGGGGCAACTATTACAAGCGGCGTACAGTAAAGAAGGTGCTGTCCAATGTGGATTTTGCACACCGGGTATGTTAATTGCATCCCACGGATTGTTATTACAAAACCCTCATCCTAGTGATCTTGATATTAAAATTGGATTGTCCGGAAATCTTTGTCGTTGCACGGGCTACAATATGATTATTAATGCGGTGAAACGAGCCGCAAAAGAAGGTGAAGGATTATGGTAAAACATTATCTTCCCACAACGTTAGAAGAAGCTCTATCGTTACTCGATACGCATTCACTTGATATCATAGCCGGTGGTACCGATCTCATGGTTCAACGTCGTCGTTGGGCGAACACGGTTCCTGATTTTGAAGGAACCATGAACATCATGCATATTCCAAAACTTCAAGAAATAGATGTTACGAATGGCGTTATGCATATTGGTTCAACTGTATCCTTAACGGACATTTACGCCCATCCTGATACGCCGCAGATTTTACATGATGCGATTGCAGAAATTGCCTCCCCTGCGTTGCGGAACCTCGCAACAATTGCGGGAAATATTGGGAATGCTTCTCCAGCAGGAGATACGTTGCCAATCCTCTATCTTCTCGATGCGAAAATCGTCGTTCAAAGTCTTCATAACAAACGGATTTTACCGATCGAAGCAGTTATTACGGGACCTCGTAAAACGACGATTCAACCCAATGAAATCATTGTTGAAATTCAAGTTCCACTTCTGTCCTTTACGACGCATTCATTTGTCAAAGTCGGAGGTCGTAAAGCCGATGCGATAAGTAAACTATCGTTTGCAGCGGTAACGACGATTAAGCATTCGATTATTTCAGACATACGCATCTGTTTTGGTGCTATTGCACCAACGGTTGTTCGCAGTCGAGAAATCGAACAACAATTGATAGGATTAACCATACCAGAAGTTCACCACCAACTCATGACTATTAAAACGCAATACAATGCGTTGATTCATCCGATTGATGACCAACGTTCAAATCAACACTATCGCCGTCATGTGGCGATGAATCTACTAGAGGACTACATCCAATCTCTATAAGGAGGGATACGATGAACCACATCATTCATAGTGACATTGCGCGTGGTATAAAACCAGCAGAATTGGTTTTAAAGAATGCCCAAATTGTCAATGTGTTCAATCAATCCATCGAAATAGCAGACATTGCGATACAAGATGGCATTATTGTCGGTATTGGGGACTATAGTGGAACTCAGGAAATCGATTGTAGTAATCAATACGTCGCTCCCGGTTTTATCGATGGTCATGTGCACATTGAATCAAGCATGCTAACGCCATCAGAGTTTTCGAAATTGGTGGTTCCGAAAGGAACAACTCGGGTCATTGCTGATCCTCATGAAATTGCCAATGTCAAGGGCGTGAAAGGACTGGGCTTCATGCTCAGAAGCAGTCTTGATACTCCACTACATGTTCACATCATGATTCCATCATGCGTACCAGCCACCGCTTTTGAGACAGCAGGGGCTTCCATTGATGCCGAAGACATCTACAATCTTCACAAACGTGAAGGAATTTTAGGCTTGGGTGAAGTTATGGATTATCCTGGTGTCATTCATGGAAACAAAGCGTTGCTTGATAAGCTGTCGATCATGCAAGATTCGATAATCGACGGACACGCTCCTGGAGTAACCAACAAAGACTTAAATGCCTATTTGTTACACCATATAAAAACCGATCATGAATGTACGACAAAAGCAGAACTTGATGAAAAAGTATCCCGCGGCATGTATGTTCATCTGCGCGAAGGTTCGGCGACAAGAAACGTTAAAGCATTGGTTCCTGGAATTACTGAAAAAACCAGTCATCGCCTACTATTTTGTACTGATGACAAACACCCAATGGACATTGTTAACGAAGGACATATCAACTATAACGTCAACCTTGCAACTTCGCTGGGTGTTGATCCGCTTGTTGCGATACAAATGGCAACGATTAATATCGCAACCTGCTATCAATTGTCTAACGTGGGCGCGATTGCCCCTGGTTATGTTGCCGATCTCATTGTATTTGATGATGTGAAAAACATTCAACCAACCAAAGTGTTCATTGACGGTGAACTAGTCGCCGACCACGGAACGATGTTGTTTGAAACCCATAAGTACGACAGTATTCATGTTCGCGATACCGTCAAGTTCAACATGCAAGACATCAATCTGGACTTACCGTTGTCTTCGAATCGCGTAAAAGTTATGCAGCTAGTAGAAAACAATGTGACAACCAGCCAAGTAATTCGGGACGTCACTGTGAAAAATGGTCTGTACTTTAATAATCCAGACGATGACATTTTAAAGATTGCTGTTGTCGAGCGACATCATTATACGAAAAATGTCGGTGTCGGGTTATTGGAAGGTTACGGTTTAAAAGATGGTGCCATTGCGATGACCATCGCACATGATTCCCATAATTTAATCGTTGTTGGAGACAACGACAAAGATATGCTCGTTGCGATCAAAGAATTGCGGGATCATCAAGGAGGTATCACGATTGTTCACGACGGACACGTAATCGATACCTTGCCACTTGAAATTGCTGGAATCATGACGAATGAAGACTATGAAGTCGTTCAAGAAAAACTCCATCATCTCGAACAAGCAGCATTGAAACTTGGTGTGAATACCAACGTAGATGATCCATTCTTAACTCTCGCTTTTATGGCGTTACCGGTTATCCCCGATTTGAAATTAACAGACAAAGGCTTATTTGACGTCGTTGCCTTTCAACCAACTACAATTGAGGTGAATGACGATGACGTATGTTAACGGATATCAGTGTACCTTATGCCATACAACATTTTCCAATGAGAAACCACTCAATACATGTCCAAACTGTGGGGATACGGGGATATTAGACGTCCGATACGATTACAATCAAATCCAACAGACGTTTACAAAAGAAACATTGGCAAATAACTCAGATGCGACGATGCTTCGATATTTACCATTACTGCCGATTGAACCACCAAAACAACCGTATTTACAGGTGGGAAACACCCCACTGTATCCTTCAACATCCATCGGACCTGCACACGGGTTAAACCATCTTTATTTTAAGGATGAAACTGTCAATCCGACGGCGTCTTTAAAAGATCGAGCGAGTTTAATCGCATGTTTGCGAGCCATCGAAGAAGGACAAAACACCGTCTGTTGTAGTTCAACCGGAAATGCGGCATCATCACTTGCAGGAAATGCCGCAAAATGTGGTTTAGAGTCCGTCATTTTTGTACCCAAACGAGCACCGATTGGGAAGTTGACACAACTCGTTATGTACGGCAGTCGTGTTATTCAAGTACAAGGTGATTACAAGCAAACATTTGAATTGTCACAACAAGCGATTGACACGTATAATATGTACAATCGCAATGCAGCGATTAATCCCCATCTGGTCGAAGGAAAGAAAACAGTGGCACTAGAAATTGCCGAACAACTGGAGTTTTCACCAATTGATTATGTCTATGTATCCGTTGGTGATGGGTGCACGATTGGTGGCGTATATAAAGGATTCTATGACTTTAAGCAACTAGGCTTCATCGACACAATTCCAAAAATCATCGGTGTTCAAGCCGAAGGCTGTGCCCCATTATACGATGCCTTTTTCAATCAAAAAGACGTTGAAGAAACCACGGAAGATACCTTTGCCGATTCCATAGCAGTTGGAAAACCACGTAATCCAATCAAAGCCTTACAAGCCGTTACGAAGAGTAAAGGAACATTTCTCACCGTACGTGATCAAGAGATCAAAGATGCAATGATTCTTCTCGGAAAAAGCGAAGGAATCTTTGCGGAACCTGCAGGGGCAACAGCCCTAGCAGGTCTCATCAAACATCAGCGACAAGGTGTGATACAAAAGGATGATGTAATTGTCGTTCTCATCACCGGAAACGGGTTGAAAGACCCAAATAGTGTTGCTGATATTGTACAAGACAAATTATTTCAGATAAATCCATCTGAAGCGCATAGTATGAAGGACAATCCAACCATAGAAGGGTTCTTACATACAATACATACAAGAGGTGAAAGACATGAGTAAAATACCATTTGGACCTACCTATGAAGAGATGTTACACCCATCAAAAGTGGATCCAGCCATTCGTCAACAAGCACTACAAGCAAAACAACAAGAACTCGATCCGATGAACTTATTTAATATCACGTGGCGTAATGAAGACAATCAGATTCATAAGATTGTCTTGCCCAAAGAACTGACTGGGGTAGAGGCCAATATTGTCGTCTTATTAGGGAAGTATTTTCCATCGGGAAGTCACAAAGTCGGACCGGCGTATTCAACGCTTATTGAGGGATGTGTCGATCAGACCATTGTACCGGGTGAACATACGATTTTAGGACCATCAACCGGAAACTTCGGAATAGGTGTAGCGTATATCACCAATTTAATGGGGTATGATTCGATTGTTATTATGCCGGATAATATGTCCAAAGAACGCTATGAACGAATTGAAAAGTATGGAGCTACATTAGATTTAACCCCAGGGACAGAGAGTGACGTTATACTGACGTTGGAACGGACTTTTGAACTAAAGAAAGATCCCAAGAATGCCTCACTTGCCCAGTTTGAACTGTTGCCGAACTATCGATTCCATCGTCACGTTACAGGAAATAGCTGTATTGAAGCGGTGAAAGACATTGGTAATGGACGCATTGCTGCTTTTACAAGCGCCGTCGGTAGTGCGGGAACAATCGCAGCAGGTGATCAAATTAAGCAAGCATTCCCCGAAGCAAAAGTCATCGCATTAGAACCGTATGAGTGTTCTACACTAACCAATGGTGGCCGCGGGCAACACCGCATTGAAGGTATTGGTGATAAAATGTGTACCTTGATTCACAATGTGCTAAATACGGACTTTGTGGCCTTGATCAAAGATGATGATACGATTAAAGGATTGAAAATTATCCATGATGGTATCGATATCTTACAAGAACAGGGTATCACCAAGGAACAAGCACTTGTTTTACAAGAATCGTTTGGACCTTCAGGACTATGCAACATCATCGGGGCAATCAAAATGGCGAAGTATTTAAGACTCGGTCCTGAGGACAACGTTGTCACCATCGCAACCGATGGGTTTGATCGTTATAATAGTGTGTTAGAAGATTTGGAACGACGCTATCTCGAAACCGAAGATTTTGTCTTGCGACGTTGGTTTAATGATATCTTCCGTAAAATAGGTGAGGAAGATGTGTTTGACTTCCGTTCTCCACAAAAAAAGGAACAACTGTTCCATCAAAAAGAAAAAGATTGGCTCAAATTTGGCTACAGTAAAGCGTATTTGGATTCGATGAAGGATCAATCATTCTGGGATCAAGAATATGAAAAAATAAAGCATTATAACGAATTAATCAAGAAGTTGCGTGAAAAGTCATGATCACGATTCCATACGATAAAATTCAAGAACGAGCGGAGTTTTATAAGCATGATATCACGGCATTCCTTCGGGACATGATCGCGATTCCCAGTGAGAGTTGTAACGAAGAGCAGGTTATTTTGCGAATCAAACAAGAAATGGAACACGTGGGATTTGATCGGATTGAGATTGATCCGATGGGAAATATATTAGGGTATCTTGGTCATGGCGATCATTTGATTGCAATGGATGCCCACATCGACACCGTTGGTGTTGGTGAGAGTGCAAATTGGATCCACGATCCCTATCAAGGCCATGAAGATGGCGACATCATCTATGGTCGTGGTGGTAGTGATCAAGAAGGTGGAATGGCATCAATGGTGTATGCCGCCAAGATTATTAATGATTTGGATTTACATGGAAATTATACCCTTCTCATTACGGGAACTGTTCAAGAAGAAGATTGCGATGGATTATGCTGGCAGTACATTATTGAAGAAGACCATATCAAGCCAGAATTTGTCGTGATTACCGAACCAACCAGTCTCAACATTTATCGTGGCCATCGTGGACGGATGGAGATAAACGTTGCTGTTGGTGGAGTCAGTTGTCATGGAAGTGCACCAGAACGAGGAGATAACGCGATCTTTAAAATGGCACCAATTTTACTCGAGTTACAACAATTACATCCTCAATTGAAGGATGACCCATTTTTAGGTAAGGGAAGTTTAACTGTATCGGAAATTATGTATTCATCCCCTTCGCGGTGTGCCGTTGCAGATGGTTGTTCGATTTCGATTGATCGCCGTTTAACGCATGGCGAAACATACGAAAGTGCGTTGGAAGAGATTCGTGCATTACCGTCGGTACAAAAGGCCAACGCAGTCGTTACAATGTATGATTACATGCGACCATCCTATACCGGACTTGTGTATCCGACTAAAGCCTTTTTCCCAACCTGGGTACTACCAGAGAATCACGTTGTCTGTCAGGCAACTGTCAAAGCATATCAAGAACTGTTTAAATTACCACCAAAAGTTGATAAATGGACCTTTTCAACCAATGCCGTATCGATTATGGGACGTTACCATATTCCCTGTATTGGTTTTGGTCCTGGGCATGAAGAAGAAGCTCATGCCCCGAACGAACGAACCTGGAAGAGTGAGTTGGTTGCTGCAGCGGCAATGTATGCGAGCATTCCCTTAACTTATCTCAATACGTTATCAAAGGAGACGCTATGAAACCATTATTTAAAGGAAAACACTTCATCACCCTCGAAGATTGGAAAAGGGATGAAATTGATACCTTGCTCAAGGTATCGAAAGAGCTAAAAACAAAATTTTACAACAATGAGGAGACGGACTATCTAAAGAATAAAACATCGTTTCTTATGTTCTTTGAACAATCGACACGAACGCGTAATTCCATGGAAGCCGGAATTGCACAACTCGGAGGACATGCGAATTTCTTAGATACATCGACAATGCAAATATCCCATGGAGAAAGTGCCAAAGATACAGCAGTTATCTTGTCATCCTATGGACATGGAATTGCTTGCCGTAATTGCTTCTGGGAGATTGGAAACAAGTTCTTAAATGATATGGCGAAACATTCTACTGTGCCGATTATGAACTTGCAATGTGACTTGTATCATCCAATGCAGGGACTCGCTGATTTAATGACGATTCAGGAATATCATCCCGATACATCACACCTTAAAGTATCGATCATTTGGGCATACGCTACGTCACATAAAAAACCAATTAGTGTACCGTTAACCCAAATTTTGCTGTTTCCGCGATATGGGATGGATGTTACGCTCGCTTATCCGGAAGGATACGATTTACCGGACTGGGCGATTGCACAAGCGAAACAACATGCCAAAGACCATAATGGGTCATTCCGGATTACACATAATATGGAAGAAGCCTATACCGATGCGGATATTGTCATTCCGAAAAACTGGGGTAGTTGGGTGAACAACCAATCCAATGAAGTTGTCGATGACTTGCTCGAGTCGTATAAGTCTTGGAAATGTACAGAAGAGATGATGGCACTTGCGAAACCAACCGTTCATTACATGCATGCTTTACCAGCAGACCGTGGCAATGAAGTGGAAGATTCGGTGATTGATGGACCCCATTCCATTGTCTATCCTGAAGCGGAGAACCGGCTTCATACGGCAAAAGCTGTCATGGTGATGACTATGGGGGATAAATAGGAGGAACTAGTGATGAATAAATATATGAAAATAGCCGTAGAAGAAGCATTTACTGGAATGAGAAAAGGTGATGGTGGTCCGTTTGGAGCCGTCATCGTCAAGGATGGAGAAATCATTGCTCAAGCACATAATGAAGTGATTAAAACCAACGATCCAACCATGCATGCTGAAATCAATGCGATTCGCCAAGCGACGAAAAAACTGGGACGCTTTGATTTGTCGGACTGTGAAATATATTCGTCATGTGAACCCTGTCCGATGTGTTTTGCCGCCATTCATTGGGCAAAGATGAAAAGTCTCTATTTTGGTGCATCTCGTGAGGATGCTGCTGATATTGGTTTTGATGATCAATACATTTATGATGTGATTAATAAAACCGCAGATCATGAACAAGTTCATACGCGGATTATCGATTGTGATCATTGCAATGAACCGTTTAAAGAATGGAAACAAAAAGAGGATAAGACACAATACTAAACACAAAAGAGAATCGTATGTTGATTCTCTTTTGTTTGTGAGACATATGTGTATTGGGTTGTTTTTTTCTTTACATTTCCTATCATAATTATATATAATGTGAATAATATGATTGGAGGTCGTATTATGATTTATGCACTCCTATTTCTCGCAAGTTATTTGGTTGGCCATATTAATCCAGCTATTTTAGTTAGCCGTTGGCGACGTGGGATTGATATCCGTGAGATTAACAGTAAAAATGCCGGGACATCGAATGTTACGATGACGATTGGCTATCGATGGGGAATCTTTGTCCTGTTGATGGATATTTTAAAGGGATTGGTTCCTGCTTTGATTGTTCGGCTTGTCTATCCCGAGAATGATATCTTATGGTTTGTCAGTGGACTAGGGGCGATTTTGGGACATATATACCCGGTATTATATCAATTTAAAGGTGGTAAAGGAACCGCAACGTTCGGTGGTGTGTTATTTGCAACCGTACCACTGTATGCAGTGGGATTGTTATTATTGTTCGCCCTTGTATTATATTTAACCGATTACATTGCGTTATCGACATTGGTGGCGATTGTGCTTACACCAATCGTATTGTACCTTATGGGCTTTCATTGGATCTCCGTGTTGTTGATGCTGGTATTTTCATTTATATCATTTAGTAAACATTTTGAAAACTATCGTCGTATTTGGAACAAAGAGGAAGTGGGACTGCGTAAGTTCCATCGAAATAAAGATCAAATTCGCGTTGAAAAAAACACCCAGTAATTTGGGTGTTATTTTTTTTGTTCAATCAAGAGTTGTTTAATATCGAGTAAAATGTCTTCTGTAGTTGGTTTTGGTGGTGCAGCTGCAACTGCGATTTCTTCTTCACCATCGAGGGCATCTTTGACATCGTTTATCGTTCGTACCATTAAGAATACCACAAATGCGACAATGAAGAAGTCGAGAACACTCTGAATAAATCGGCCGTAGTAAATAGCATTTTCAACGATACCATTGGCTTCATCGGCTGCGGTAATCACATACTTGTAATTACCGAATCCTTGTTCCCCAACAACAAGACTGACAAGTGGCATAATTAGGTCGTTTACCAAACTTGTTACAATGGCTTTAAACGATACACCAATGATGAATGCAACTGCCAAATCCATAACGTTGCCCTTGCTGATGAATTTCTTGAATTCATTAAAGAATTTTTTCATAATATACCTCCTTGATTCGATTATATCATACTCGATTGATAACGAATATAAAAAAAGACATCAGCGATGTCTTAACGCCAGAAACTAGTTGTTTCTGCTTTTTCACGAATATTCGTATCAATCATATCTCTCAGTAATGGATAGTCGATTTCATCGGTCCATTTAATCCGAAACAACATCATGCTCTGTCCGTAACCCGATGCATCGATCCGTTCTTTAAAAGCGATCATTGTTGCTTTTTCCGGTGCGATGCTGAAGTGTTTTTTGGCGACACTAAACGCAATGATAAAAGTGCCGTGGTGGGTGAACATTGGCTGATTCCATTTGATTTCACCAACGAGCTTTGGATAGGTTTCGTGTATCCAATCAAATACATCATGAAGTTTTTGTCGATGCGTTGGATTGTCGATTGCCAATAAAAAATCATCAAATACAGTCATAGGTCTACCTCAACTTTCGTAGGTATAGTATACAATGTATTTGATGAAGTCTTATATTTTATGCTTATAATATTGCAAGTAGTGAGACATACGTCGAAGCGACTCTTGTTGTCCTAGACCATAAAGAAGTGAAATGACATCCGGACCCTTGGTCGTTTTAATCAATGCCATTTTTATGGTTTCAATGACAATGTGGGATTGCATCGATTGGGTTTGTAGAAAGTCATCAAGAGTTCGTTGCAATGATTCAAGAGTCCATGAAGTAAGATCCTCGAGTCGGTGTTGCAAGGCAATGACTACTTTCCGATATTGGGATTCCGATAAGTACTTTTCCATTTCAACATCATATAACCGTGAGGTTTGAATTTTGAGATCATCCGCACTATTATGGAACAATTCTGGTAGTCGTTTCGGAGATACATGTCCATAGAAATTTATATCTGGTAAGGTCACGACTACCGGTAGACTTTCTTCTAATTGATCACATGAAGAAAAGAGGATTTTATGTTTTGAATCCTTGATTTTTTGTAGATACAATGACTGGTCTTCTTCGTTACAACAAAGGATAATATTCACGGTACCACCTCCACTTCTATTATACCATTTTTCAGGATATGGTGAAATGTTTGTGAAATCCGATAAAAAATGCCCTATTGTAGGGCATTTCTACGATTGTGATGATCGTTTTTGTAGTTTGATAAAGGTATGATTCAAAATGTTATCATGAAAGGTTTTTGTGCTGGATCTAAACCCACATGTAATACCAGCATTGGCGAACACATCGACAATTTCATCCACATGATTCATATCGGTAAAGTGTGGCATATCTTTTTTTGCTATGGCTTTGGCTTCTTGGGGTGTGTTAGCTAGCACAAAATGATAGGTATGAATTTCATCGATAATGGAGGACATGTAACCCCCATATACAATCATGTACAGTTGTTGTGATGACGTGCTAGAAAAATCTAGTTCATAGCCGTCGATGTATTGTAATGGTACATAACTATCAATATGAAGACTGTCGCCATACCAACGATGTTGTAGTACTGCGTAACAATCTTCGAGTGTTTCAGCATAGACAAACTGCATATCGTGAACTTCAATATTGGATTGAACAGTGTTACCTCCAACGCCAATCATATAAAGTTGTTTCACATGAATCACTCCTTATTCGTCTTCTTGTAATCGCGCTTCAACCTGTTCGGTACCATCATTACGATAGACAAGAACAAGTTCTTTAATTGCATTTCCATACGCATCAAATCCCTTGAATCCCGTAATCGATTGAGCTATTTCCACATTTATTATGTTTTGTTTTACAGTAGCTGGAGTTATATTGTTCATATTGTTCATCGTTTCATACAGGATGTATATACTATCGTACCCAAGAGCAGCATAACGAGTTGCTTGCTCACTGTACTCATTAGCATAATTGGTTGTGAATGCTTGAACATACGAACTGGTATCCGAAGTAGAATATTCATCTATGTAATGTCCATCGAGGATTTCAGTGGCTTGATAGTTCCATTGATCAACACTGAGGTAGTTCCAATCCACATCCATCGATGCGGCTTTGGTAAAAATGGCAGGCATATAGACACCCGTACCTACCGATATCACATAATCAACACCACGAAAATCCCAACTACTGATGGCCACATGATTCCACTCGGTATCGGTGAAGTTCTCTAGATGGCCGATTTCATACATTTGAACACCCATTGCTTGTGCGGCTTGGATGATGGCAGAACGTGTCGTAGCAGCATCCTCAGCTAGATTATCGTAAATGAATCCGGGATGGTCTGTGGTGATGTTTAATATCGCCTGCGTAATTCCAAGACGCATTCGCAGTTGATTGCTTGCTGCGATAATATAGGCGGGTGTGGTATCATTCTCATTACGTTCATCGGTAACTGCCGTAGAGATAAAGGCAATACCATCAATATCTGCTGCAACTTGAACGTCATAGATGTCATCGTAGAGGCCACCGGCAATGATAGCAATGAGATTCTCATTGCCTTTTAGCGTATTGTAGTTGGACATTGCATTTGACCCATCACTACCACTATCATAGGCCAGAACTTGTACGGTATGTCCAAGGATACCACCCGCTTGATTGAGTTCTTCCACGGCAAGATCAATGCCGTTAAGGGTCTCGTTTCCAATTGTTCCCAGTTCTCCCGACAAAGGACCGATATAACCGATGATATAAGGTTCTAGTGCAACCGGTTTATCCCACCAACCATAAATCATAGTATCTTGTGTGATTGGTTCGTCAAAATTAAAGGATGTGGTATAGGTATCATCTGTAAACCACCCAATAAATACATAACCTTCTACAGTGGGCGGACTCAATGGTGTTACTGGATTTCCATTGATAATATCTGTGGATGAAATAGTAGTGCCATCATATCCGATAAAAGACACCTCGTACTGTGTAAGAGATGGGACGGTAACGATGTTACATGCACTGAGAAGCACCAGTATTGTAAAGAAGATCATACGTTGTAGTTGTTTCACGATATCACCCGTTTCTATCTACTATTGAAAAGAAGTAGAATTACTCTACTTCTTGATCAACGATAATGGAATATGCACCGACGGTTGTTTCGTCATATCCTTCGACTTGAATTTGATAGGAACCAACGCCTAATGTCGCAATGATATAGAAGTTACCACCGGATCCCATATCATCATCTTCGAGTAAAATGTTATCCATATCATCCATGAGATATCCATAGGTATCGGTATCCCCTGCGGTATAGATGTGGAAGGTACCAGCTGTGGTTACTTCAAAATCATACACCCAAGCATTTCCTGCTTCAAGCATATCATCTATTGCTGATACAGATAATAGTTCAGGAACTTCACGGATTTCTAAGTTGAATGTTCCAGCAGTTGTTTCGTCGTATCCTTCAACAGCAATGTAATGAATGCCTGGCTCAAAATCAACGACAAACTGGAAGTTTTTGTCAAAGTCAAAGGAATCATCATCTTCTTCAATGATGTTTTCATCTTCATCAAGAATATATCCATACGTATCGGTATTTCCAGTCGTGTAGATGCTTAAACGCATCGCTTCAGGAACATTGATGCGATACCATAATTGATCACCAGCAGAAATTTCATCCATGACGGTTTGAGTAATACCTGTTAATGGTGTAAATAGATATTGCCACCCCGCATAGATTACAGTCGCTTCGTTGATTTCAGAGGAGAAATCAAATTCTTCGGTCATCTCAACATCGGTAAACCATCCTAGAAATTCAAATCCTAGAACTTCAGGATCACTTGGTGCAGTAGCGGTTTCTCCCTCGGCAACATCTTGAACGATGGTTGTTCCATCACCGATATCAAATGTCACTTCATTGGTTGATAGTCCACAACCACTGAATAGTAATACACTAATTGTAGCAATTGATAGTAATGCAAATTTTTTCATATGTACCCCTCTTTTCACTTATTATATAGTTATATTATAAAGGATTCTAAACAAAAGGTATACCATGAATTTAAAGTGGGTTGATTTTTCGGTGTACGATTAAGTTCAATCTTATTGGAACTAGATTCAATTATAAGTTTCCAAATCCATAAACTTGACACATGTACCGGTATGAATACGGACATCACAGATACACTCTCCATCCATCTCAATAAGTTCAATGTGAGGACTGTAATATCCTTCTTGAATGGGTTCGATTTTTGTTAAGTCGGAGGATAGATATTTTTTCGAATCATCAGAGAATACGGTGATCACATTAAAATCTTTTCCATATTTATTTTGCACAGAAACGGCAGCTAGAAAGTTTGCTCCACTGGAAATTCCAACCCCAAGTCCTAGTTTTTTGGCGAGTAATTGCGCCATAATAATGGCATCTCCATCGGAAATAACAATGACTTCATCCAACTTTCTCATATCTATGAGTTCGGGGATAAATCCATCCCCAATTCCTTGAATCCGGTGGTCTAGTCCTTTGTTGCCGGTACTCATGACCGGTGATTGCGCTGGTTCTACGGGAAATAATTTCACGTGTGGATAGCGAACATGCAATCGTTTCCCTACACCCATTATGGTACCACCAGTACCTACCCCTGCGACAAATGCATCGGGAATAACGCCTAGTTTGTCTAGTTGGGTACAGATTTCCAGGCCGGTAGTCTTGAAGTGAGCATCCATATTATAAGGATTATAGAACTGTTGTGGTCGAAACCCATTGATCGACTCTGCTAGTTGATTAGCTAGGAGGACACACCCTTCAAATCCACCCTGTTCTTTGGTAACTTCATGTAACGTTGCACCGTACTTTCGAATCATTTGCTTTCGTTCTGTTGTCATCCATTCTGGCATAAAAATGTGTACAGGATGTTCATACATAGCGCCCAGTGCACTAAAGGCGATTCCGGTATTACCGCTTGTTGCTTCTATGATTGGCATCCCCCGTTGCAAGGTTCCATCCTTGTAGGATTCCATAATGATATGCTGAGCCATCCGGTCTTTAATACTACCAGTGAGATTGTAGAACTCTGCTTTTGCGTAAATGATTCTTTCTTCCCCTTTGTATCGATACGTAATCGAAAGTAAGGGAGTATTACCAATCATATTGTTCATAAGAGCCTCCACTATAAATATATAAAAATGGTAGCATACGACGTTCATCTTATCAATACTGGATATATATGTTTAAACAATTTCTTGATCGGATTGTTACCCTCACATAAATACGTACATGTTTTTTACATACAAAAACCCGAGAATTGATTGTAGGTATATACTAACCTCTCAAATTCTCGGGATGCAAACTGAAATGGTGGAGAGTACCCACCCCGAAGTATACCCGCATCAAATCGGTTTTCAAAATGGGGTTACGGGTTTATAAGTGTGCTGATTCGGGATTTTGATTTTGGGTACTGATTTAATCTATATTTTTTCGTTACCTTCAGGCACAATCTTTATCACAAGCAACTCTAAAATATCCTCATCTTCATTGCGAACATACATTTTTGATTGATACGGGATATTAAGCATGGTACCTAGAGTGTATTTGTTGGTATTTAAATCGTTAAGACCAAGCGTTAAAGTGCCTTGTAAAACTGTCATAAATAATTCAGCGTTGGACATGTGAGTTGGTAATCCCTCACCTTTTGGGAACACCATATGAATATACTGCCCATTTTCCTTCATTACTAATTTTTCAATCTTTTTTTCATTCCCTTGGTATAAATTATAAACTGTTTCTATCATTTTCTATTCTCCTTTTTTTATGCCCAGTCTAGTAGGCGTTGTTGTCCTTCTAAAGTTCTAATACGAGTGACGTCTTGTGATACTTCAAGTGTTCCTAGATATTCACCCTTTTTTAATCGAACAGCATAATAGGTAATATACAAGAACATGTTATTAAATGTGATCCAAAATTCTGCGATATCTTTGTCACCTTTTTTGAATGCTGTTACGATTTGTTCAACGATATGAACGCTTTTTGGTGGGTGACAGTGTTTAACTAAGCGACCAATTATGCTAGGATTACGAGGGAAGTGACGTTCCTTGCGATTGTTGAAATATCGTACTTTGTCGTCCTTGTCGACAAACGTGATATCAATCGGAATATATCTCATGATTCCATCGAACTCTTGTATCGATAATTCACCGGTTGATGTCTTGATAAAACCATCTAAAATAACATCATTATTTGTATCACTACTTGGTTTAGGAATGTCATCGATAAATACATAACCATATTCTTTTGATTCTTCAAAAATGTTCTGTTTTTCTTCGGTTGACAGTACTTGGTTCGCTACAGGAAATAGAATTAATTTCTCTTTTGTATTAATACCATATATTAAATTATAGTAATCACCTATGAGGAATATAAGACTTGTGATATCGGGTTGTTGTTGTCTTAATTCCTGTAATAAAAGTTTTAGTGTAGATCTTGCATCATCATGTAGCGACCACAATACTTCTAACGGTTTTGTTGTAGGGAGATGGTGTTCTAATACAGAGAATAATATCATTTCACGTTTGAGAAACTTACGTTCAAACTGCATG
Organism: Candidatus Xianfuyuplasma coldseepsis; assembly: GCF_014023125.1. Taxonomy (GTDB): domain Bacteria; phylum Bacillota_I; class Bacilli_A; order Izemoplasmatales; family Izemoplasmataceae; genus Xianfuyuplasma; species Xianfuyuplasma coldseepsis. The sequence goes on along the minus strand of NZ_CP048914.1, from coordinate 233,276 downwards.
CATTGTTCAATTGTTGTCAAAATTTCTTCTTTGTGTTCTAATATTTCACTTCTCTTAAAATAGGGCTTTATTTTATTTAGGTGCTTTTCAATAGCATCATTTTCTCGAAGTAAATAGATTAACAAATTAGAATCATAGGATGATGGTTGATGTTGTTCTAGTCCATGATAAAAGACATTAACAAATTTACCAGCGGTTTCCTTAATGTCATCAATAGAGAATGAAGTATTGTTTTGGTACATTGGCAAGAAAAAGATATCAATTGGAGTAATTTCTGATAAAACGGATTCGTATTTGCGGTAAATTTCTGGCTTGGTTAAAGAATGATTGCGGTCTTCTAGTTCCATCATGAAATTGTGTATAGCGATGATTTTTTCTTGATTCTTTAAGAGTTCCATAGGTGTCCTCCTTTTATTTGTCCTTATTCCGTTTTCACGTATTTAAAGAAAACAATGTGTTTTATAAGAATCAATGCAATCAGTGTGATTCTTACCACCGTGGTGTCGAACAGAAAAAAGTATGTGATGAGAATTGTATCAACAGCAATGTTAAGTGTCCATTTTTTACGTTTTGTCATCGCCAGGGATGTAAGGTGTTTTTGAACAAGTGGGATATTATGAAACCAGTTGGAAAAGCGGTCAGACCCTCTTGTGAATGAATATGCTGTCACCAAGAAGAATGGAGTAGTCGGTAAGATTGGTAGAACAATCCCAATAATCCCCAATCCCATCGAAAGTAATCCCAATAAAATCCAGAGTTCTCTCATTGATCCATCAATCGTTTCTCACCTTGTAATTCCCGAATTGGTTTAACATCTTGCGTGACTTCAAGTGTGCCTAAGTATTCACCGTTTTTGTCACGTATTGCATAATATCGTATGTGGACAAACATCTTGTGGAAATCAATCCAAAAATCTTCTTGGTCCTTTGAGCCATCTTTAAAACTGTTTACGATAGCATCTACGATATGAACACTTTGTGGTGGGTGACACATATTGACGTGTCGACCAAGGATTGTTTTAGGTCGATCAAAGATTCGTTCTTTACCTTGAGTAAAGTATTTAACGTGTCCATCTTTATCAATGAAGGTCATGTCAAATGGAACGGTATTTAGAATGGCATTTAATTCCTGGGGTAACAGCTCTCCGGCATCAAATTGAACGGATTGAATTTCTGTGTTTGTGTCTTGTTCAGGAACGGGTTTCACTGAGATTTGTTTCCAGGAAGTACTAGGTTTTTCCAAAAAGTAACCAATTTCTTCAGAGCCTTCATCAGCTAAAATCCAATCATACAAAGAAAGTGTGTCAGATAATAACGGTAAAAGGATATTGTTTTCTTTAACAATCATGTCCTCTACACGTGAAACGGTTGATTTCATTAAGAGCTGGAGTTCATTATCATCTATTCGTTGAGTAGAACGTAATTGTGAGAGAACATTTTTAATAGCTAAACGTATTTCATTATCAACACCCCACATTACTTTTGGAATCGATGTAACACCTCTTTTTTCTAAGCCTGGGAAGAACAGATTTTCCTTTCGTGTGTAGTGATTGTTAATTTCACTTAAACGCTCAAAACCAATGGAAAGCATCAGAATTGACGTTTTATCTAATTTGTCTAGATATGGCTTGATTTCAACTTCTAATACGGTTTGAATTTGGTCGTTTTCCTCACGTAAAACCTGCGCCGGATGACCAGGAATGTCCGTAATATCTTGTGCTTTATGGATATCTGAAATCGCCCCATCAAACACAGCAGCGTGTACATCACATAATTTTTGAACTTCTGCGATGTCCATTCCTTCTTCAATGAGGGAATGCTCCATTGACGTGATTTCTTCGGTAGTAACCGTACCAAACTGCTCTTTAAAGATTGATTTAGCTTGATCTAGTGGTAACCCATTATGGATTTGTTTTATAATTGCTTTTAACTGCTCTTGTCTATTGTTTATTAATTCACTCATTGTGATACCTCCTTGTTTTCAGGTATAGTATCTCATGAAAATAAAAAATCGTCTGTGATTGAAATCACAAACGATCAAATTTATAAATGTTTTTGTCAACTTGAATAATATTTTTATGTTGCATATCAGATAATTTTCTAGATAGTGTTTCTCTTCGAATGCCAACAATACTTGCTAAAACTGTTTTGGTAAATGGAAGTTTGAGTAAGACGCTCCCCTTTTCAATAGTACCAAATTTTTTAGCTAGGAGTTGCAAAGTTGCGAGTATTTTTTCTTCAATATCAATATTTGTGGTGTGAAACAATTTATCTTGAAACATCGTAGATCTTGTTACAGCACACTGTAAACAGGTTGCTTGAAAAATATTGTTGGACTGATAAGCTTGGAGGACATCTGATGTACTCATTTGAGTTACTGTAACTTCAGTTAATGCGATTGCACTAGCTACATACTCATTCTTACCTTGTAGCACCGCGAGAAGTGCTATGTAGTCATCGGGTCCTAAAATATCAAAAATCTTTTCATCACCACTGTGATGAATCCGATTGATTTTTACAAGACCCTTTCGTATACGATAAACACTTGTTAAAGAAGAACCCTCTAAAAATATTTGTTGTCCTTGACGAAATGTAACTACACCATGCATTATTGTCTCATATATACAATGTTTACAATATTTCTTCATAGTATCACCAACATCATTATACTATGTACTATTTGAGATTCATAATGATACAATGATATTTTTCTATGAGGTTTTCACTGGTCTTTCTTTATAGATTAGTTGATTTAGAATTGAGTTACTGTCTTTCGCAAACAAATACGGATAACTAGAAAATTTCAATTTTTCGAGCTCGTGCAAAACCCTTATTACAACAATATCTGAGGGTTCAAAAAAATGAAAAACTGCTAAAAAAAGTTAAACTTTTTGCAAAATAAACCGAGAATATCGACGTAGTAAGCTCAACTGCATTCTTCATCAGATGCAAACTGAAATGGTGGAGAGTATTGTCCCCGAAGTAAAGTCGCGACTCATAATGGTGGAGAGTGTCTACACCAAATTACCTCGTATCCAAACAATATAAAACATAGTAATAAAAAAGGCTATTTAATCAATTGATCTAAATAGCTTTTCAATAATATAAATATCCTCTTTAACAGCATCATAAATGATCTCTAAATCAACATTCCCATACTCATGTACAATACGATTTCTTAACCCTATAATATCTCTCCATGGAATATTTGGATGTTCATTCCTAAAAGCTATTGATAATTTTTTTATGTGTTCTGATATTTGAATAAAACGAAACATAATCGAATCTAGTAGTAATTCATTATTCCCAAACTCGTCTTTTGATATACCTTTTGTATGTTTGATTAAAAATTCTAAATCTACGAGAATCTTATTAATATAGTACTCATTGTTCTTCTTATTATCCATATATCTTTATCCCATCCTTTAGTATCTCATTAAGTAACTCTACATTACCTTCTAATGAAGAAACTGGGATAACTTCTACCTTCTTTTTGAGTTGCTCTCTAAGTTCCTCTACTAGTCCATAGAACTTCATCCCAGTAACAGAAGATGATAACAATAAATCAACATCACTTTTTTCTGTAGCAGTTTCTTTCGCATATGATCCAAACAAATAACAGTACTCTGCTTCATACTTAGATAGTACAGATGAAACTATTGTTTTTATTTTTTCAATCGTTAACAATCCGTGTTCTTCATCAATATAACCATATTCCTCTAACTTATCCATAATATAGTTATATTTAATAGTACCTTTTTTGGTTTCATCATTTTCATAATTCAAATATGTTCTCAAAGGTATTTTCACCAATTCGGAAACTTGTTTTTGTGTTAAATCTAATGATTTACGTAATTCTTTAATAGACATAGTATCACCACCTACTCAATTATAACACGTTTTGCATATTAATGAAAATAAAAAATGCAAAAATTGCATATTTATAATATTCATATACGCAATTATTGCACTAGTCCATGATTTGTTGATTCAATGTGTGTTGTTGTTTTAGTGGAGAGTACCCACCCCGAAGTTTACCCGTATCCTTTTGCCTTTCTAAAATGGGCTTACAGACCTTAGGTGTGTTGTTATGGGGTTTTATGTAAGGATACAAGTTTTTTGTACTTTGAATATGAAATGTCTATAAATCAAGCAACTTCGTTTTTTTGGCATTGAACTCTTCCTCAGAAATAATACCAGCATCAAGTAGTTCCTTAAGTTGTTTTAACTCTTCGATATAGCTGTTTTTATGCTCCTTTAAATGAACAGGTTGTTCGATTACTTTTTTCGTTTCATTTCGTCTCTTTGAACCAATTTTACGATTGAACTCGTATATAATTGATACACCCACAAGTTCAATATCCGTTGAGTCATCAAATATTACCTGTATAAGTCTTGTATCTACTATTCTGTGATTGGAGCTTAAACTACTTAGGGTTTCATTCAAAGCAGTAAAAGAGTCTTTGATGGAGTTTACGATTCTGTTATTTCCTTCAACTAGTTTATCGGTTATACCTTTAACCATATTATTTACACCTTTTAGCATTGTGTAAGATTGTCCAAAAAATAATTCTGAGAAAAACGCACCAGAAATTGAAACTTTATTTATGCTATCCGATTTTAAATCATCTACATTGTTTCCCATGTGCTCTTGTGTTTTTGAAATAGATATACTAGTTTCCATCAACTCAGTACCGAAAACTGTGTAGTCTCTTATTTGTTTTGAATCGATAACTACCTTGCTTTTTATTGCCTCTTCATATTTAGTTTTGTCGAATGCGATATAGTGATAGAGTTTATCACCAATCTGTACTTGATCATTTACAAATGGTGCTTTCATTAATTTAAATGTGCCATCATTTTCTAATACATAGAAGTAAGTATCCGCATCAATGTTCACGTTTGTAGTCCTAGATATTTCGACTACACCATAGTTTTTCATATCATTCTCAATCAATATATTATCAGTTTCAATAAGTGTAAGTTCTGAAACATAATCAATTATTTCTACGTCGATGTTATCATAATTTATTGAACGATTCTGAATGCCTTCTCTAATAAAATCAAGTGAGTCTTGTTTTAAATACTCTTCTTTTTTGTAAATGTATAAGTAGTTTTGACTATCTCTTTGACTCTCAACTTCACTCCTGAAGCTTTTAATATTGTTGTTTTTCTTTTCTATTTCAGCTTCTTCAGCTCTCTTTTGGGCATCAATTGCTTTCTGAAATTCTTTTTGTTTTCTTATCTTATAGTCATCAGTATTTTGATACTCTAAATCTGCTTGCATTGAGTTGTATTCTTTTACTCTAGTTTTATATTTATACAGAAGTGCTGAAAATACAATCCCAAAGAATATCATTCCAAGTACGAGTATGACAAGAAAAAAACCATGTATGCCAATTACTCCAAAAAAAGATAAGAAACTTAATGTGGCAAGTGGTAAAAATACAATTAAGCTCTTCAAAGCTTCCTTTTTAGAAAAAACTATCTTTTCACGTGCTTCGTTTAATTGACTTCTAGAAATCTCATTCATATACATCAATCCAATCTTATATATTTTTATAATATAGTTCGTCATAAAGAAACAAGTAGAATGAAAAGTCTTGTAAACCTGAAAACATCCATTCATACATATAGAAATTATATCATAGTTCCATTTTCAAGAAAAGCGAGTTCGTTATTCTACCTTTACTACCTTTGCTACCTCAAAATTATTGAATAAAGTAATAGTCTACTTCTTATAAACTTTGTTTTTGCTGATTACTAAAGAAATCAATGAGGTATCTGATCCAATTTCTTGAGCTTGTCTCTCGAGAGATGATATGTCTTTGGGCAAACAGCTTCTCCCATATCCTCGTTTGTCTTTATATACAAATATATGACTTTTTCCTATGCGAGGATCAGCTGTCCAGATTTCACGAACTTTATTGTAATCTATTCACATTTTTTCACAATAATCATACATTTCATTACAAAAAATGACTTTCGTAGCCAAGAATGTATTATCCATATATTTTACCATTTGAAGTTATGAATAACAAACGCTAGTTTTGGGTGAATGTGTAAAGCTATGTTGAGTGGACAATAATGGCATAGTAAAAGCCCTAACTCCTCCCGTACAACGAAATCTCAAAATTCCATTTGCAGTCTCAATAGGGTTTTCCTATTAGAACATGCTCTAAGGGTACAAATTATCATTAAAAAAAAGTTGAAAAGAGCACTTTTTTGCTAACAAAAAACCGGAGAATATCGCAGTGGTAAGACAATCTGCATTCTTCTCCGGATACGGACTAAAATGGTGGAGAGTACCCACCTCGAAGTTTACCCGTATCCTTTTGCTTTTCGAAAATGGATTTACGGACTTTAACTGAGCTGTTCTGAGGTTTTTAGGCAGGGTGCAAGTTTTATGGACAGATTAACGCTAAAATGTTCATATTATTCATTTTGTAATATTGTAATCTCATCATATAAGTCTATAAGATCTTCTTTGATAATTTGATAAACCCAAGATGAATGAATATTGTCATAATCATGAACAATTCGATTGCGTAAGCCATATATTTTCTGCCATGGTATGGCTGTATAAGACTTTTTAAAGGTATTAGTAAGCTTGTGATTGGATAACTCACCTATTTGTAATAAGTTGAAGACAATTGCATCCTTTGTCTTATCGTCATTCTCAAAATCATCAAGTGAATCTAAATCTTTCAGATACATTCTAATTCGTTTAATATGAGTCATGATTTTACGTAAGGTCTTTTGATCTCTATCGTTCATATAGAACGACTCCTTTTAATACATCCTTCATAAAATCAGAATCTTTAACGATATCACGAAAATTAATCACATCTACATCCTTTACTAATGCTGTACAAATTTCATCTACAATTCCTAAGAATGTAAGACCTCGCGCGTTTGTATCAACGGCAATATCGATATCGCTTAATTCATCCTCAATTCCTTTTGAATAAGAACCAAACAGGATAATACGATTGATATCATATTTCAATGTAACAGGTAAAACAGCTTCTTTTATCTGATCTATATTATACGTGTTTTTACGCATAGTGATGATTCCACGCTCATTTTTTGGGAATTGTTTTAAGTGAGAATCTATCAGTTTTTCAACCCATGGGCTAGGTTTTCTCTTGCCTGATTCCCAGTTTTCAATGGTACGCAAAGGAATTTCAGTGATTTCACTGAGTTCCTTTTGTGTAACATGATACTCTGCTCTAGCTTCTTTAATTTTAAATTCCATAATATCACCTTGCATATTATTATACCACCCAATGAGTGGTAATACAAGAAGAATGTCGTAATCGATATTCTTTCTACAACAGATTAATTAACTGAAAAAGGAACACGAATGTTCCTTTAATGTAAGTGTATTTTTTACTAGAATGTACTCTTTTTAAAGTGAAAATAAAGTATTGTTGGTATTGCAATTGGTATTGCATATAGAATAGTATTCACTACGATTTCAAGATACCACGGTGCACTACAAACAACACAATTATAAAGTGATATGGAAGCGATTGTTGTATGTAGGATATAAATGATTGTTATCAGCACCGCAAGATACATAAATATTTTCTGTAGTTTAATTGGCTCGAAGTGATATAAAAACTTGATAAATAAATTTAACAAGAAGTATGAAAGAACAAATAGGGTATAATGCAGTATACCAATTAATCCCAATGTATATTCAGGCAACAAAACATCATATAGTACATAGATTGGAATAAGCGCAAGAGAAGATCCAATAAGAAAATACTTTCTCGGAATATCTCCTAATACTGTAAATAGACCAAAAAGCATATAGATAAATGGTAACAAAATATAGTTAATTGCAGTTTCATTAAATTCATCAATATTTAGAAAAATATAAGGGATTAATATTCCATTTGTAGTATAGGTTAGAAATATTCCTATACTTGATAGCACATCCCTGAAACTTTGAATTTTCTCAGTGTTTACCATAGCCATGATGATTCTATCCTCCTCATTTACAATTTGGTCTAAAGATACTTTAAACAGAGAAGCTAGTTGTTTTAGATTATCTATACTTGGAATTCCTTTGTTCGTTTCCCATTTAGAAACTGCATTTCTCGTTACAAAAATTTTGGAAGCCAATTCCTCTTGTGTCAAATTATTTTGTAATCGTAACTGTTTGATATTTTCACCGACACTCATTCTCATCACCTCTTGAATATAATATAGCACATTCACAAACGATATCCTAGACACTTATCGTTACTTAACAGTAATTACGGTCATTAATACACCGACACTTGAAAAATCATTTATAAAACATAAAGAAAGATGCATGTAAATTATTTTCTAAGTTGTCAAGAAATCCCTATTACGACATGTCTGATGAATTTTAAATTGTGTTGATTTTTCCGAATTATAAGCATACAAAAACCCGAGAATTGATTGTAGGTATATAAAACCTCTCAAATTCTCGGGATACGGACTAAAATGGTGGAGAGTACTGGGCTCGAACCAGCGACCCCTTGCACGTCAAGCAAGTGCTCTCCCTACTGAGCTAACCCTCCAAGTAGTATCATTATATCATAATTCGGGTATTTGTGAATATCAATTTGACGGAAATTTGGATTTTTTTTAATTGGTTTTGTGATACAATATAGAAAACAGCTTGGGAGGTGAGTAGCGTGATTACAATTGGTCTAGTAGGATTTGGAATGGTGAACTCCGGTGTATATGAAATTGTTACAATGCGAAAACATCATTTAGATGCAGTCGCAAACGATGATGTACGGATTACAAAAATCCTCATTAATAACATTAATAAGCCACGAGATCCAAGGGTTTCAAAGACCTTGTTTACCGATGATGTAGACGACTTTTTTACACATGATTTTGATATCATTGCAGAAGCGATTACCAATACCGACCAAGCATATATGATTATTACGCGTGCACTTTCGCGTGGTATTAACGTTGTCACTGCATCCAAAGCAGTGATTTCAAAATACTATACGGAATTATTTACTCTTGCCGAAACCAATAATTGTGGACTTTACGTCGAAGCAACTGTGGCTGGTGGAGTCCCTATAATCAAACCGATGTTGCAAGTATTACAGACGAATCAGATAACCAAGATTAATGCAATACTCAATGGAACAACGAACTATATTCTTTCTAAAATGTATACTGATAGATCCTCCTATAAAGATGCACTTACACTTGCACAAGAGATAGGGTATGCAGAACATGATCCAACCGATGATGTTGAAGGATATGATGCATTACGGAAACTTGTTATTCTATCAAATTTGGCGTATAGAACAAGAATCGAGGAGGATGATATTCCTTGTCGCGGAATATCAAATATTACAAAAGAGGATATGGATTATATCAAGGATCTCCACTTGATTCCCAAACTAATCGGAATCAGTTTGACAACCAAAGACGGAATCACTGCAAGTGTTGAGCCGGTTTTGTTCAGTGAACAATCCATATATAATACCGTCCAACTATCGAATAATATTGTCAGTATCACTGGTAATCATGTTGGCGAATTACAGTTTTATGGACCGGGAGCAGGGAAATTATCAACCGGTAACTCGATGGTTTCTGATATCGTCGATATCCTTTCAGGTGTACAACCGATTCGTTTACATCAACATCAATCAATGTCCTATCAATCCGATGACTACGTATCTGGTATGTATTATTGTCGATTCAACCTAAATAACTATCAGGAAGATCAAATCTTACAGAAGTTTGATGCGTCGGGATTGACCTATGATGTTGTATATCGGACCAATCAATTAGTTATTATTACCGACGTTGTAGCAGCCTCTGTTATGCGCGATTTTATGTCTGTTTTTCATCCGAAATATGCGATTTATATCCGGATAGAGGACGGTGCATATTCGCACACATTCACATCGAACCCTCGCAATTTGATTGTCATGAAGTTCGGGGGAACCTCGGTCGGATCATTGGATAATATCAAACATGTTGCACAAAAAATCATTGATACCAAGCAACAAGGAAACGATGTTGTCGTTGTTGTTAGTGCGATGGGAAAACGTACGGATGAGTTGGTCGAAATGGCACAAAAAATCAGTCGGATTCCTCAAAAACGAGAAATGGATTTACTGCTTGCAACCGGTGAACAGATGTCGATTAGTTTACTCACAATGGCGTTACAAGAAGCCGGTGAGGAGGCAATCGCATTATCTTCGACACAAACTGGAATCATTACCGATGACATCTACAACGATGCACGAATTATTAAAGTGAATGCCAAACGTTTAAAACAGGAGTTGGCGAATCACAAAATTGTCGTTATCCCTGGTTTTCAAGGTCTGACAACAACACTGGATATCACCACACTTGGTCGTGGTGGAAGCGACACTACAGCAGTAGCGTTAAGTGCGGTATTACGAGCTGAACGATGTGATATATATACCGATGTTGAGGGGGTCTATACCGCCGATCCACGTATTGTTTCATCTGCGAAACGATGGGATGAAATCAGCTATGATGAGATGCTGGAGTTGTCTCATTTAGGAGCGGGAGTGATGCACCCTAGAAGTATCGAACTCGCGAAAAAATACAACGTTAAATTGACAATAAAATCGACCTTCATTGAAGGGCCTGGAACGGTGATTAAGGAGGCAAATATGATTGAAAAAGTAGTGGTTCGTGGTGTCACACACGATCAAGATATTGTTAAGGTATCAATTGTGGAAGTTCCCGATAAACCAGGAATTGCATTTCATCTATTTGATTTACTGGCTGAGCGTAATGTCTCCATTGATATGATTATTCAATCGATTGGACGAGAAAATGTCAATGATATCTCGTTTACCGTTCATGCAAAAGACTTGGATCAAACCTTAGATGCATGTCAGGTGTATGTCAAAGACATTCACACAGGTAAGGTTGCAGTCGACAACAATGTTGTCAAACTCTCGATTGTCGGGATTGGCATGGCTGGTGGAAGCAAAGTTGCCTCCTTATTCTTTAAAGCGTTGTACGAGTCCGGGATCAATATCCAGATGATCAGTACATCGGAAATTAAGATTTCCTGTATTGTTGAAAACAAAGATGTGGACGTCGCAATTAATCGCATTCATGAGTATTTCCAGCTTGGTGAAGACGTCAATATTGATTAATATAAAACGATCTGATTTCAGATCGTTTTTTTATCCATTGTTAGTTTTGCCTCGGGCTGCACAGGTACAACACGGTAGACGCTTTTAATGGAATCGGTTAAATATGCATCAATTGGTTTTTTTGAGATAAACAACAATGAACTACCAGACCCACTGATTACAATCGCGAGTTCTTTGTGACGCTTTAAGGTGAGTATTTCATTGGATTTTGGAATAAATGGATAACGATAGGGTTCATGTAGTTTGTCGTTCAATATCCGGCGCAATGTTTGGAGATTGCCTGTTTTAAACGCACTGGGTAAATGAAGAACCCGAGCGACATTATGGACAGCATCCTGATGTTTAATCGTCGTGGGAATCGCATTACGCAGATCACTTGTTGAGGTGTGTTGGTCCGGAATGAGAAGAGTAAATTGTAACGATGAATGAACTGGAAATGATTGGTGATAATAGATATCGTTGTCTTGGTAGGTGGCCACCAATCCACCGTAAGCTGCTGGATAGATGTTGTCAGGATGTCCTTCTAGCGATGCGCTAAAAGCAACGCATTCGTCGAATGAAGCGTTTAAATGACCGAGTGTATTGGCCGCAAACACGCCGGCTAGTATACACGCTGCACTACTACCAAGTCCTCTGGAGATGGGAATCTCTTGTTGCTCGACTTCGATTGTGATTGGTAAATGAGGGCGTCTATGGTAGGTAAAGAATGCCTTATAAGCTTGATATACTAGGTGATCGTCGAGTTCCCCACTGTAGCTCACAATGTGATCGTTTCGACTCTTGGTAAAGCTAAATGTATTGTATAGACTAAGGGATAATCCAATGGCGTCAAAGCCAATCCCGAGATTAGCCGATGTGGCCGGGACACTAATTTTCATCAATAATACCAACTTTCTGGCGGATAATAGTCATCGCCTCATCTTTTGTGAGTATCTGTTTCTGTTCCAAGGTATAGGATGCTATGTGGTTGATTCGTGCTGGAAAGGGAATGTGTACATGACCAGCGAATCGTTGTAATCGTGATTGCAAATCACCTGAAGGTTCTATATCCAATGCATCTTCCATTGCATCGATGAACTTGAATGGGGATGCAGTAGCAACGATAATCGTGTGATGATTGTGGGGTGTATGATGGTAGACATAGGTACCAACTGCAGTGTGAGGATCAATCACAGTACCTTGATTGAGAAAGGTATCCTTAATGGTTTGTAAAGTTTCTTGTTCGGTAGCCATACCAGAATCAAAGGTGGTTTGATGTTTAACGACATCGATATGTAATTCACCTGTGGACTGTAGGGTTGTCATTGCTTGCTGTAAAGCCGATGCATCATGATTGAATAATGTATATAAGTACCGTTCTAGGTTGGACGAGATGATGATGTCCATACTTGGTGATATCGTTTTGTATAAGGGTCTTTTGATGGTATAACTTCCGGTTTGGAAGAAATCGTGAAGAACGTTATTGGTATTGGATGCAATCGTCAATGTATCAAACGGTACACCCATTTGTTTGGCGATATATGCCGCGTAAATGTTACCGAAATTTCCGGTTGGAACAACGACATCGATGGGTTCTAGTTGTGGGATGACGTGATCTTGAACCAATTTAGTATAGGCATAGACGTAGTATGTTATCTGCGGAACCAAACGCCCAATATTAATCGAGTTTGCACTGACGAGCGTTGTGTTTGTTAACGTAATGGATTGAAATAGTGTTTTAACAATGGTTTGACAATCGTCAAAATTACCATCAATTGCATATACGGTACATTGGTCGTTTTGGAGTTGATTCATTTGCTTTTCTTGAAAGGACGATACACCTTGTGTCGGATAGAGAACAAACACATAATCGTCTTTGTTTTGTTGAAAGCCTGCCAAGGCCGCACTACCGGTATCACCACTGGTTGCGGTTAAGACAATACTTGGTTTGTCAATACCGTTAATCTGTTTGGCTTCTTGAATCAATTTTGGCAATATTGATAATGCCATATCTTTAAAGGCGAGGGTTTCGCCATGATAGAGATTTAAATAGGAGTGGTTCTTGTGGTGTGTCATGGTGATGGGGGCTGGATGAAACAGGTTTGAGTTGTATGTTTGATCGATGATATCATTCAAACGCTCTTGTGAAAAATCATCTAGCAATAGACCAAATACAACTTTTGCCACATCGGTATACGATGCATTAGTAAGTTGTTTGATGTCGATTTTTGGAATGGATTCAAAGACATAGAGTCCGCCATCTTTGGCAAGTCCATTGAGGATTGCCATAGAAGGCGTTACGCGTTCGTCCGATCGTGTGCTTTTTACCATCATTTCACCACCTTGCATCTATTATATCATAATGAGGAATGCTATGGGTAAACAAAAAACCACCGTTTGGTGGTTTTGATTGTTATCTGTTGTAATATTCAACGATGAGGTTTTCTTTGATTTCAGATAAGATTTCACCGCGTTCAGGTAAACGAACGTATGTGACTTCAAATTTGTTGTCATCAAAGCTAACGAATTCTGGACGGGTAACCAATGCTTCAAGCGCATCTTTGACGATGTCAAATTTTTGAGCTTTTTCGCTTAAGGTAATGAGTTGTCCAGGGACGACGCGATAAGATGGGATGTCCGTACGTTTTTTGTCGACATAAACATGTCCATGGTTGACAAGCTGACGAGCTTGACGACGAGTACGTGCTAATCCAGCGCGGAAAACGAGGTTGTCTAATCTTGATTCTAATAAGAACAAGAAGTTTTCACCTTGTTTACCAGGCATTTTTTTCGCTTCGTTGAAGGTTTTACGGAATTGTTTTTCGTTTACACCATAGGTGAAACGTACTTTTTGTTTTTCATGAAGTTGGATTCCGTATTCACTTAATTTTCCACGACGTTGTCCGTGTTGTCCTGGTGCGTAAGGGCGTTTTCCAAGTTCCTTACCACTTTCGCTGATTGAGTATTTTAAACGTCTTGAAATTTTCCAACTAGGTCCTGTATAACGTGCCATTGTGTATTCCTCCTTTATTAAATTTACGTGAGTAATAATGATTTATTAGTTCGAATGTTTTAATGTGTTCACCTTGTCAGCAAAGACTACTAACAACCCTGGTTGCGGAACATTCTAAAGGTAATGAAACTCATTATTTAGCTGCCATTATTACACATGCGCAATGTATATTATATAGAAACTACAGTACAATGTCAACAAATTTGTTGATTACTTCCTCTAAGTAATAATGGTCCGTTTGATCGAACCGAGAAGGTACGGGAGAATCGATATCTAAAACGCCAAATAATAGGGTATTGTTGATGATTGGAACAACGATTTCCGACTTGCTGTTGGCGTCACAAGCAATGTGTCCTTCGAATTGATCGACATCCTCGACTACAATGGTTTTACGAGTCTTCGCTGCGGTGCCACAGACACCACTACCGAAGGCGATTGTCGTACAAGCTGGAAGACCTTGAAAGGGTCCTAAGAAGAGCTTTTCTCCGTCATATAGATAAAACCCAACCCAGTTGATATCATCTAGAAAGTAGTTTAAATAGGCGCTGAGATTGCTTAAGCTTGTAATCAGTGCGTCATCTTTCACCAAGAAGTGATCAAGATGTTGTAATAAGAGTTGATAGTTTTCACCTTTGGATTGACCTTTGGGAATTTCTGTAAACATGGGATAACCCCCCTATTTTTGGTACTCCTAGTATAGCATAAGAGACCTAGTGGTGCAAAAGGATTGATTATTTTCATTCTATAATGAATTTTTGAACCATTTGTGGTATGATAACGTTGATTAGGAGTGGTTCTATGTATGAACGTATATTGGTTCGATATGGTGATTTAACCTTAAAAGGAAAAAACAAAAAGGTGTTTGTCGAACGAGTGAATCAATTGATTCGGGAAAAAGTCAATAACCCACATGTCAAATATGAGAAAAATCATGATCGCTTATACATTGTCTTAAATGGTGAACATCACGAAGAGATTATTGCTAGTTTGGACAAAGTAAGTGGTCTTTCAAGTTATAGTTTTATCTCGAAAACAAGTCGTGACATGGAAAGCATCAAAGCCAAAGCTTTGGAGGTTGTTCAAGGGGAGCTAGGCGATAAAGTCGTGACGTTTAAAGTCGAAACGAAACGAGCTGATAAGACCTATCCATTACAGTCTCCAGAGATTTCCAAAGAAATCGCCGGTCATGTGTTACGGAATACGGAAACGTTGCTTGTGGATGTCCATAATCCCGAGTTAACATTATTTATCGAAGTCCGTCATCACGGGGCGTATTTATATTGTAATAAGATGAAAGGAATGGGTGGATTTCCAGTTGGTGTAGCCGGAAAAGGATTGTTGATGATGAGTGGTGGAATTGATTCTCCGGTGGCGGGATTCTTAGCGATGAAGCAAGGTATTGAAATCGAGTGTATTCATTTTGAATCGACACCTTTAACAAGTATCGAATCGGCACAAAAAGTCATTGATTTAACCGAAAAATTAAGTCATTTTGCTCCAAAAAATAAAATCAATTTACATATGGTACCGTTCAAAGAATTACACGAGCAATTATTGGAATACGTACCAGAAGCATATAATATTACGATCATGCGACGCATGATGTATCGTATCAGTGAACAAATTGCGGCAAAACACAGATGTCTCGTTCTCATCAATGGGGAGAGTGTAGGCCAAGTTGCATCGCAAACACTCCAAAGTATGGTCGCGATCAACGATGTAACGACGATGCCGGTATTACGTCCTTTAGTGACGTATGATAAACTAGATATCATCGACATTTCAAACAAGATTGATTGCTATGATATTAGTGTCAAACCGTTTGAAGATTGTTGTACTGTCTATGTACCAAAAAAACCAACCACTTCACCGAAAGTATATCGCTGTGAGTATTATGAAACATTGTTTGATTATAAGCCCATTATTGATAAGGCCGTCAGGGACACCAAAACATTTGTGATTGAAGCAGGATCGTCTCGAGACATAACCTTAGAAGGATTTACAATCGCGGAAATACCTCCGAAGTTAACCATTCCCAAGGAGTAAAATGTTTGTAAACGAACTAACAATTTAGTATACTGTATTCGAGGTGATAGAATGAAGCGAGTAGCTGTCGTAATTTCTGCTGTTGTGATGATCTTTGCCCTAGCTGCATGTAACACGGATAAAGGGTATACAAATATCTCCAACGACGAATTACGTGAGATGTTTGACAGTGATGTTAATTACTACTATATCGATGTACGTACATCAAAAGAATATTACGAAGAACACATCGAAGAATTTACAATGAATATCGATTACTACCATTTAGAAGAGGATTACAGTATGCTTGATGATCTCGATCGTTCACGACCGGTTATTATTATGTGTAACAGTGGAAATCGGAGTGCGAGTGCAGCAGAGATTTTTGTCAAAGAAGGATTTACGGAAGTCTATAATGTAACCAAAGGTATTCAAGGATGGGACGGAGAAACCGTATAGTTTCTCTGTTTTTATTTTGTTTCATCTGTAATTACGGTATAATGATAAACGAGGTGATACTATGGAGATTACAAGCGTCCAAAATAAACTAATAAAAGAGACCACGAAACTGCATCAAAAGAAATATCGCGATCAGTTTGGTCATTTTCTCGTGGAAGGATATCACCTCTATGAAGAAGCACGAACGGTTGGCAATGTTGTTCAAGTGTTTACTACAGATCATGCGATTGTTGGCGAGGATGTCATCTACGTTAATGAAGCTGTTCTGCAGAAACTATCGGATGCGAAAAACCCCCAGGGAGTTGTTACTGTTTGTCAGAAAGTGGATGCACAAGAACCAAGTGATCAAATTCTTCTATTGGATCACATACAAGATCCAGGAAATCTCGGAACGTTGTTGCGCAGTGCCTTGGCGTTTGGCTTTACGACAATTGTACTCGATAATACGGTTGATGTGTATAACGACAAAGTATTACGTAGTACCCAGGGAGCCATTTTTAAGTTGAATTTCATTCATTCCTCCATCCTTGAGTTTATGGAGAAATACAACTGGATTCTCTATTATGGAACAGCAATGACTGGGGTACCTATCCAAGCGTTTTCCACCATGCCACCTTTCGGTATAATCCTCGGAAATGAAGGCGCAGGAGTGAATGAACATATCCTTCGGAAAACGACGAAAAATATTACGATTCCGATGATTCAAACTGAAAGTTTAAACGTTGGTGTTGCCGGTAGTATTATCATGTATGAATTACAGAAGAAATTATCCTAATAAACGTATCTATTGTGCTTGATTTTTCATTTTTCATATGATACAATACTAATGCATATGAGTTAGAGAGTGGGTCAACCCCCACTCTTTTGTTTGATAAAAGGAGCATAATATGGATAAATTACGTCAACGAATCGAAACATTGTTAACGGAGTTAAAGTATTATTTATACGATATGGAATACGTCAAAGAACACGGTGAACAAGTGTTGCGGATTTTGATTGATAATGATACCGAAATCACCTTGGATGATTGTGTCATAGTCAGTCATAAAATTGGTGAGATGTTGGACCAAGATGATCCGTTTACCGACCCCTATAATTTAGAGGTTACTAGTGCCGGTGCGGAGCGGGAACTACGGACAGCAGATGAAATTGCCCGTGCCATTAATAAATGGGTCTACATCGAGACCTTTGAACAGAAGTTGACAGCGAAGCTTTTAGCCTATAAAAACGGGGAACTAACCTTGCATTTTAAAAACAAAAAAACGACAACGATTAATGAAATGGACATCAATCACATCCGATTGACAGTCGTTCTATAGGAGGACAAATAATGATTAGTAAAGATTTTTTCCGTGCCCTTGAAGTTCTTGCTGAAGAACGCGGGATCGACAAAGAAAAGATTCTAGATGTTATGGGACGCGGAATCCTAAATGCTTACAAAAAGGATCATTACACAAGTGATAATGCGAAAATTGAGTTCAATACCGAAAAAAATGAGATTCAATTATCCGCCGATTATCTTGTGGTAGAAACCGTGGAGAATCCTGGTGAAATCTCATTAAAAGATGCCCGTAAAAAACGGAAAACGATTAAGATTGGTGATACGATTACGATGAAAGAATCACCTAAGGAATTTGGTCGGATTGCCGTCAGTAGTGCGAAGCAAATTCTCACCCAGGGACTTAAACAACTGGAACGTGAAAAAGCCTACGAGGAATTTAAAGGTCGTGAAAACGAAATGATCAATACGGAAATCGTATCGTATAATCGTGATTTCGTCACCTTGGACCTCGGTCACAACATGGAAACCAGCTTACCACGAAAAGAATTATTAAAAAGCGATGAAGTTTATGAAGGGGCACGCCTTCGTGTCTATATCACAAAAGTCGATATGACGACCAAAGGACCGAAAGTATTTGTCTCACGGACCGATAAAAATCTTGTCAAACGTCTCGTTGAACAAGTATGTCCAGAAATTCAAGATGGTACCGTCGAAATTATGGGAATCTCACGCGATCCAGGTGATCGTTGTAAGATTGCAGTATATTCTCATGATGAAAACGTCGATCCGATTGGATCGGTTGTTGGATACAAAGGATCACGGATCATGGAAGTCTTGGATGCCTTGCAAGGTGAAAAAATTGACGTATTTGAATGGTCAAAAGAACCAATTGATTTGATTGTGAACTCACTAAACCCAGCGAAAATTCTTGCTGTCAATCCCAATAAAAAGAAAAAAGAAGCAACGGTTATTGTCTACGATAAAGATTTAACCAGTGCCATTGGTGTCCGGGGACAAAATGTAAAATTGGCATCCCACGCCATCGGTTGGAAAATTGACATCGTCCCATTATCCGAAGCCAAAGAAAAAGGTATTCGTTACCGTCGGATCGATGAAACAGCGTAAAATACCACTTCGCAAGTGTGTGATTACCAATGAACGTGTTCCCAAAAAGGAACTGATTCGTGTTGTCCGCACTCCAGAAGGACAGGTTGAAGTGGATTTGACAGGAAAGAAAAATGGCCGTGGGGCTTATGTTAGTAAAACCAAGCAAGTCATTCTAAAGGCAAAGAAAACGAAAAAATTAGATCGTCATTTAGAGGTCTCCGTCCCCGAAGAGATCTACGACGAACTACTCCAGATTATTGAACAACAATAAGCTGTTGAACCTGCTCGGACTCGCACTTCGGGCACGAAAATTACTGGTTGGGGAGAACCTGGTTCTACCTGCCTGTCATAAACATCCTGGCAATGTTGTATTTCTCGCCAGTGATGCCGGGGAAAATATTACGAAAAAGATTACCAATAAGGCAACGAGTTTCGGATTGACGATTGTTCAATCAGTTGATTCGGATGCCTTGTCACAAGCATTGGGGAAAGAGCATGTCAAAGTTGTACTGATTACTGACAAGGGATTTAGCAACACGTGTAAGGACTACCTAATGTGATAAAGAAAAAGAGGTGTTTGTATGGCTAGAAAGTCAAAAAAACAAGATTCGCGTAAATCGAACATACCGGTTGCTACGCAGGAAAAAACAGAAGGTGTACTATATTATTCACCGGATATGACGGTTGCCGATATCGCGGAAGGGTTGGGCGTAAAAACATCTGCTGTCATCAAGAAACTTATGATGGCGGGGATTATGGCTAATCAAACCCAAACTGTCGATCGAGAAACCGTAGAATTACTCGCAATTGAGTTCGGACGTGAACTCGAAGACGAACAAGTAACGGACTTAACTCGTTTTGATGAAATCGACATCGTCGATACCGAAGAGGATCTCGTTGAGAGACCTCCTGTTGTTACCATCATGGGACATGTAGACCATGGGAAAACGACATTATTAGATACCATCCGAAACAGCCGTGTTACCGAAGGTGAAGCGGGTGGGATTACTCAACATATTGGAGCATATCAAGTCAAGAAAAATGGCAAGTTAATTACGTTTATTGATACCCCAGGACATGCGGCATTTACCGAAATGCGTGCACGCGGTGCCCAGGTTACCGATATAACGATTTTAGTCGTTGCTGCAGATGATGGTGTGATGCCACAAACCAAAGAAGCCATCGACCATGCCAAAGCAGCGGATGTTCCGATCATTGTTGCTGTTAATAAAATCGACAAAGTCGGTGTCAACCCCGACAAAGTCAAACAAGAGTTAACCGAATACAACCTTGTCCCTGAAGAATGGGGAGGAGAAACGATATTCTGTAATTTATCCGCCTTGACAGGTGAAGGTGTCGATAATCTGCTTGAGATGATTCAATTAACCGCGGAGATGGAAGAATACAAAGCCAATCCGAATCGCTTAGCAAGCGGTACCGTTATCGAATCCAAACTCGATAAAGGAAAAGGACCGGTCGCAACGTTATTGGTTGCCAATGGATCATTGAAAGTTGGCGACATTTTAGTGGCCGGAAATACCTATGGTCGTGTTCGGGCAATGGTGGACGATCAAAATGTCCGAATGGATGTGGCGATGCCAAGTAAAGCCGTTGAGGTTACTGGACTAAACGATGTTCCCCAGGCGGGAGACTCGTTCATGGTATTCCAAGATGAACGTCGCGCTCGCTTGATTTCGGAAGAGAGAACGCATCGTGCATGGGCCGAAGAACGCGGTGTCGGAAAAGCCGTATCCTTAGAAGAACTTTTCAGTCAAATGAGTGAAGGCGACTTAAAAGAATTGCGGATCGTCATTAAAGGAGACACCCACGGAAGTATTGAAGCCTTAAAAGCTTCCCTTGAAAAAATTGAAGTAGAGGGTGCTAAAATTGATATTATCCGCAGTAGTGTTGGAACCATCACAGAAACCGATGTCACGCTTGCTCTTGCGAGTAACGCTATCATTATGGGATTCAATGTGCGTCCACGCTCAAGTGTCCGTGATTTAGCCAAAGAAAAAGGCGTCGACATTCGCCTGTACAATATTATATATAAAGCCTTAGAAGAAGTTGAGGCCGCACTAACAGGTATGCTCGATCCCATCTTTGAAGAAGTGGTTACCGGACAAGCGGAAGTTCGCGATACGTTTAAAATATCGAAAGTCGGAACCGTCGCTGGATGTTACGTCACCGATGGTACGATTGAACGCAATAGTTTAGTCCGTGTTCTGCGTGATGGAGTGGTTATCTTTGAAGGCCAAATGTCATCCTTAAAACGATTTAAAGATGATGTCAAAGAAGTACGTGAAGGATATGAATGTGGAATCATGATTGAAAAATTCAACGACGTAAAAGTCGGCGATGTCATTGAGGCATCGGTTGAACGAGAGATTCCTCGTAAGTGAGTAAACTCGAACATCTACAAACCACAATCCTTCGCAGTTTAACCGATATTTATCGGCGAGAAGTAAAAGATGACGCCATTGGCTTCATGACGATTACCGAAGTACGCTTAACCAATGATTATAGTTACTTAACAATCTACTATACAATCTTAGGAAAAGACGAAAAGAAACAAGCGGCACATAAAGCGTTAGAACGCTCCAAAGGCTTTGTCCGTTCCAAATTGGCGCAAAGAGTTAAGATGCGCAAAGTACCGGAATTGATGTTCAAGTATGATGAATCATTGGAGTATGGGAATCGTATTGAACAAGGATTAAAAAACGTTCTAAAAAAATAAAAATCACTCGTCGAGTGATTTTTTTTGGAATAATAAGGGAATTTGATCTTGATGGGTGACAAAGAATAATATGTTCATCGATACAAAAACAGCCGATAAAAATGTGAGTATGTAGACGGGATAATTGGTAAAGAATCCATCGACAACTTGAGGGATATAGGTAATGAACCAGTAGTTCGAATCATACCCGAAATGAATAAATGTGAGATTGAATAAATGAATGAATATAGCAAGAATCAATACCGTTCGATAGACATTAAGTAACGTGCGATAGGTAATACGATAATCATAGGCAAAATAGTAATAGAGCGATACACCGATTAATACATTATGTAAGATTAAGAAATGATAATAACGAAAATTCAGATACGTATAGCCCCATGAATTAGGGAATGTGAGGGCCATAATCCCACCAAGTGTTCCAAAGAAGAATAAGTAGTTATACACTTTTTTACTGTTGGTATTAAGGACATAAATACTCATGAACACCGCAAAACTACAGATGTGCAGAGGGATACTAAATCGTGGATAACTCCAATTATGGAGATGATAGACGATTTCCATGAAAATCAAGAACCATACAACTATCTTGCGAATTTGTGGTTCTCTTGGATGATTTCTAATTTTCTTCGCATACTTTTTAATAAAGACAATCGTCAATACTGCAGAAAACATATAAATCGCATGGTGAATGGAAAACATTGTTGCTGCCTTACTAAAGTCAATATCATGTCCGAAAAACGTTTCAAAAAACATTGGATTCACCTCCGATTTCCCTTTATTATATCACAGAAAACTGAATTACACCCAATAAAAAAACCCACATTTGTGGGTTAGGTAACTGCAGCTCGAATTTTTGGTTCGTATTTGATTCGTTTCATAAAGAAGTATCCAATAAAGGCGATAAACAAATTACTGAGTAACATTGCATACCAGATTCCACTCGGACCTAAGTCGGTGAAGTTTTTGAACAAGACAATGAATGGAATCCGCAAACCCCATAATCGAGAAATCCCAATTAGTAACGTATAGATGGTTAATCCTGATCCATTGTATAAACCGATGTATGCTTGGAAAATCGCCATCAACGGTAGACCCATAAACAAGTATAGTGTATACTCGATGGATAATGCCATGGCTTCTGGTTCTTCGGCTAAGAACCAAGAGACCATTGTACTTCGTATTGTTAAGCCAATGACACTAAGCACAGCCATAATGATAATCGAGGCCAGCATTCCCTGACGGAATGCTTTTTTTGCTCGTTCGGGATTGAAGTTCCCGATATTTTGGCCGATGTAACTACTCATGATTCCACCGATGGCCATAACCGGCATCAAGAAGAGACTACTGATCCGGTTACCAACACTAAAGGCGGAATAGGTATTGACCCCATAATCGATAATAAAGGTATTTAACACAGCAAACCCAATCGCTGTCAATGCCTGTCCTAAGGAAGCAGGAATTGCCGTGGTAATAATGTCTTTGGAAGCCAAGCGTTCGGGAATTGCATACTGCATCGTAATCGTTACACCTGTTTTGGATTTGAACAAGATGACAATTCCAATTGGAAGTAATAACGTATTGGCGATTAACGTTGCGTATGCAGCTCCAGGAACACCTAAACCAGCTCCAGTTATCGTTAAACTATCAAACAACGAAATTTGATCGAGTACCAGTATGGGTGTCAAAATGATATTTAGAACAATTGCGCTAACTCCGAGATACGTCGGAATAATCGTATCACCACTCGCTTGACGAATTGCACGAAAGGCAAAAAAGATAAAGATTGGCACCAACTCAAACGATCGAATTTGGATGTATTTTACCGAATTGTCGTAGACATAACCGGTTGTCCCCATCCAATCAAAGATGTAGGGAGCCAAGAAGTACGATACAACATTTAAGAATAAACCGATACCTAAGCTAATAACGAGTAGGTTTGTCGCATATTTTCGAGCTGTATCAAATTGGCCATTCCCATAATACTGGGAAATGAGTGCCGTTCCAGCAATACTAAGACCAATACCAAGGGCAACATAGGTAAATGTAATCGGAAAGGTTGCACTAATCGAACTAATTGCTTCCGCTGAATAACCCGGAATTTTTCCAACAAAATACGTATCTACCAGATCATGGAAGACACGCATAAAATTATTAATCATTAACGGTAAGGATAGCAAAAGAATCCCTTTTACTATATTCGGGTCTTTTAATATCAAATATCGTTTTTTATCATCAGTCGTCATAAGCAGTACCTCTTTCAATACATAATTATAACACTGATAAAATCTTTGTAAACTAATTAGAAACAATTTTAAAAAGAAATTAAAATAGCGTATAATAAATCATGAAGGATGTGATTGATATGTGGTTATTATATCTTGCTGGTTTTGTCTTCATTGTGAGTATCGCAGCGGTGATGATTGCGGTCGTTGTTATGATGAAAAACAGTTCAAAAATCAATGCAATTGAACCCGTCACGATTCGTGCAGAAGTCATCGGAGAACAGGGACAACTGCCAGAAGGAGCACAAATCTATGATCCCCATCATCTCGGAGCGAGTCGTTTAAGTATCATTTTTCATACGGATAAAGATCAGTACATTAAACTCAATGTAAAGCAAAAAGACTTGTATCGTTTGATTCAAGGGATGTATGGGGATTTACGGTATCATGGGAACAAATTGCTGTCGTTTACGCATCTTCCACAACATGAAGAAGCGAGGCGCCAACAACGGATTGCGGATGCACCGTATCTAGAGGGTGATGTATCCAGTGACGTATATTTCTATGTGAGTATGCCTTCGATTAATATGATAATCCCAACCGATCAAGCCATCAAAGCCAACAAGGACCAAATCTTCACTGTCATCGAGCAAATCTACGATAATAGCACCGATAACTTTTGTGGACTGGATAATGAGCGACAAGTGATTCAGTTCGCAAACGATGGCTACAGCACCGATATTGTAATGGATATTCCAGATCCGAAAAAAGAAGGATCCTATCAAGCTGTTTTTTACGATATTGAAACCGTAAAAGATGTGATTGAAACCTTCTTTAAAGGAGAGGATATCATTGCGAAATATCATCCAGAGTTCCATAAATGGTGAAGACGCTTAGGCGTCTTTTTTGTGATATAAAAGCGTATATAAACTCGGAACAAAGAAAATCGTAATTAAGGTTGAGGTAATCATTCCCCCCATAAAGGTAATGGCCATCGGTTGGAAGAAGTTACCGCCAGTGATTAATAATGGAATTAATCCCAATATTGTCGTCATGCTGGTGAGCATAATCGGTCGGAAACGACGTAATACTGCATGGACGCAGGCATCGGTAACGCTATATCCCTTGGCGTGAAACCGACTGATGTACTCGACGAGGAGAATCCCGGTGTTTACGGTGACCCCCATTAAACTGATCATACCAATTAAACTGGTTGCGGTAATCGGAACATTGAAAATAAGCAAGAACAAGAAACTACCACAAAAGGATAGAGGGATCGTTGTTAATACGATGAGTGGTTTCACGATATTGTTAAACTGAATAAATAAGATAATGAAAATGAGTAATAAAGCGATTAAGGCGGCTTGAATCAAGTCTCCTTGAATATCACGGAATAAATCATTCTCACCACTGTACGAGATGGTAAGTCCATTGATATCGGTCTCATTAATCACGTCGTTCACTGCGGTGTGAAGTTGATCGATAGAAGCATCATTG
The DNA here is from genome assembly GCF_014023125.1 of Candidatus Xianfuyuplasma coldseepsis. Taxonomy (GTDB): domain Bacteria; phylum Bacillota_I; class Bacilli_A; order Izemoplasmatales; family Izemoplasmataceae; genus Xianfuyuplasma; species Xianfuyuplasma coldseepsis. Next base: position 207,800 of record NZ_CP048914.1, on the reverse strand, counting down.
GTATTGTATAAATCGATGTACGAGACAATGTCACCATTGTATCGTGTTATGATATGATAATCGGTGATCGTGTTGATATCAACCAGGTTATCTAGTACGATCCATTCATCTGTAATACGGCTTTGGATCGATAGCTGAAGCAATGCTTCAATGGAGGTTAAAGACGTTGATAAATGAATGTTTACAATATCATCATTGGATTCGTATGCAGCAAGATCAAGACCGTTCACATTGGCGGCAATAAACCCATCAATTTCTGCTTTGGTGAGATAGGAACGGGCCATTTCCTCGGTATCATAAACCACGACGTATTTATCTGTGGTGTCGTTGGCAACAACTAGATCCGATTTGACTTCTTCTAACGTTTGTAATTCCGCAAAAAGAGATGCGCTCGTTGTGGTGACTTCGTCGATGTCATCCCCTGAAATCATCACGCGCAAAGGCGGTGTGGGAGGACTTAGTTCTAAGATGTGAACGGCTGTTTTCACATCTGTGATATCCTCTAAGGCGATTTCAAGCGCGTCGACATAATCTAGTAGTTCTTGTTCGGTTGCATCAAGAGAGACAAAAATACGGGCAAATTGAGGCAACGTTGTAACCCATGGGGCACTGAAATGAAAGTGAGGTAGATCGCCACCAACACTGCTGGCAATATGAGTGGTCTGAGCATTGGTTTCAATGAATGCGGTGATATCGGCAACAATCTCTTGGGTTGATGTTTTGTCATTTACAACATCATTCTCAATATCGACATAAAGCATCGCTCGTTCATCATTGGGGTACATATCAATCGGTTGTGTGGTAAATGCGATGTAGGTACATACTGCTGTAACAAGGATACTGAATGCAATCCATATATACGGAAATCGAATCGTATTGGCAATCATCTGTGATATCCGCTGAGAATGAATGGATGGGAGTACTTTTAATCGTTTGCTTGGTTTGAGGAATAAGACGGCGAGAATAGGAGATAGAATCATACTTGTCAAGAAACTAAGCGATAATGTAATAATTACCGTAATCGGCATACTACTGACAATACGACCTAAGAATCCAGGCAGTAAGACAATAACAAAGAAGGCTGCCATCGTCGTTAATGATGAGGTTAAGATGGGAAAAATATTCTCTTTAATAGCTTGTTTGGCACCACTGATTTTCTCCATCCCATAATCGATATTGTGCTTGATGCCTTCGGTGATGACGATGCTGTTGTCGACAATCATCCCAATCGAGATGATCAATCCGACAATCGTCATTTTATGCAACTCAAAATTGGCGATAAATAAGATTCCAAGTGTACCAAATACGATGACTGGTATGGTCATGACAACGAGTAAACTATTGCGGAAACCAATTCCGATGAGGACGACGACCATGACAATCCCGATGGCGAGCAGTAAACTGTAAAAGACACTGTTGATTTGAGCGTTGACGTAATCGGGTAAGAAGAGCATTTCATCAATACTCGCATCGGTTGTGGATAAAAACTCCTGCTTGACAGCAAGTACTTCATCTCCGAGTGTCGTAAAATCAATATCTTTATGAAACTGAACACTAAGAAAAACGGCCTGTTCATCATCGAATAGATACGTTTTATCTGCAGTGTCCACAAGGTCGATGGTAGCGATGTCACCCAATGTAACATCCATTGGCAACAATGGGGATGAGGGGATAATGATGAGTTCCTGAAGTTCCTCAAAGGACGAGTAGACATGATAGCCAGAGATGGTAATTGTACCATCGTCCGTATTGATTCCACCAAGAGGAATATTGTAACTATTTGCATAAAGGTACTGATAGATGTCCAGTATCGTTAATTGATAGGTTGACAGTAGTGTTTGATTCAATGTAATAACCACCTCGTCGGAGAAGGCGGTATTTATTTCTACCGATTGAATTTCATCAATTGTATATAATGTGTTTTGGAATGAAGCGGCAACTTGCTCTAGCTGTGTTGGTGTCAAGGTATCACTATGAACACTAAAGATGATATGTGGATCATCGAAACCAGACGAATAGGTAATATCGGTGATGCTCTCATCAAACGATAAGGATTGAATCTTGGAATAGATATCCTCACTTAAGGCATCTGGATCGTCACTGGAATATGAAAACACGGTATAAATAAGTGCGTAGTTATCATAGACATAACTACGGACTTCCATAACATCTTCATACGGTAAGACAACGTTCTCGATGGCGACCACCGCATGATCTTGGATAAACGATGCAGAGGATCCAGGAGAGATTACACTGATTGCCATATACGGGGTATCGATTTGGGGCATATCCTGTTTTGGAATGACAAGATAGCTATAGATTCCCCAGATAAATAAAAATACACTCAACATTAAGAAGAGCTTTTTGCGTAAAAATAATTGCTCTAAAAAGAACTTCATAGACATCACCTTTTTTGTGACAAAAATATAAATATGATACAATTGTTTCACTTCTACCTTTATGATATAATGAATATAGTTTTGATACAATTGTTTTAAAAGTAATGATACAAGGAGGCCGGTTATGTTGCATAATGAGAAAATAGATATGCGTGTGAAGTACACTAGAGAGTGGACGTTTGAGGCGTTGAGTAAACTGCTGGAACACACCCCCTATAACCAAATCAAGATATCGGAAATTATTGCCAAAGCCGGAATCTCTCGGGCGACATTTTATCGTAATTTCAAAAATAAAGATGATATTGTCATCATCAAAGTGCGAATGATGTTTCAAGAATTTCATCAGGATTTGGTGGATGCGTTTGATGATCCGGCAACGACGGATGAAATTTATCTGATCCAGGCTTTTTTTAAAAAGATTGATGAAGAAGAAAAAGTCATTGACACAGTCATTAAAACCAATTTAGAATATACCATGGTAGAGGGCATTGTTCAGATTATAGAATATTATAAGGAACGGTTCTATCAATTACTAAAAACCAATAAAAAAACCGAAGATTACATCATTGACATTATGGCGAGTAGTACTTGGACGTTATTATCACGGTGGCACCGCAGTGGCAAAGAAGAATCGGCAACGCAACTTGTCCGCATTTATCTCAGTGCATTCCGTAGTGTATATATTGCCTTGTTTGAGGATCGTAGTTTATTGTAGGTGAACGTTATGTCATTCAAAGACAAAGTTAAGATGATGCCGGATGCACCTGGCTCTTACCAGTTTAAAGATAAGAATGGTGTTGTCATCTATGTCGGAAAAGCGAAGAGTTTAAAAAAACGAGTGTCGTCGTATTTCACGGGTTCCCATGATACGAAGACATCGCGTTTAATCATGAATATAGCCGATATTGAATACATTGTGACATCGAGTGAACTCGATGCGTTGTTACTGGAACTAAATCTGATTAAAAAATACAATCCACGATACAATATCATGCTTACAGATGATAAAACGTATCCCTACATAGAAATTACCAATGAACGACACCCCAAAGTGGTCGTAACACGAAATATTAAAAAGAAATCGAGGGCTCTATTTGGTCCATATCCTAATGTAAAAGCAGCACGTGATACCGTCAAATTATTGAATAAGATTTATCCTCTCAGGAAATGCGATACAATGCCAAAACAAGCGTGTTTGTATTATCACATGGGCCAATGTCTCGCACCATGTATTAAGTCGATTACCAAAGAGGATTATGCGCCGATTATTCAACAAATCAAACAATTCTTACGTGGGGATATTAGTCATACGATTACACAACTAGAGGAACAGATGTTGATGGCGAGTGAACGACTGGAGTTTGAACGGGCCCAGGAATATAAAAAAACGATTGAAAGCATCAAGACAACTACCAATCGTCAAAAGATTAATCTGAATGATATGAAAGATCGTGATATCATTGGATTCTATTATAATGACTATCTATTATCGATTGAAATCTTTTTCATTCGCAATGGGAAGATCAGTGCTCGTCATCAGAAATTATTTGAATATTACGATGATCCTGCAGAAACCGTTGAAAATTACTTGGCGCAGTTTTATAGTAAGGAACCTGTACCGAAAGAGATTTTCGTACAGGAAGAACTTCATGGGGATGTACTCCATCGATATCTTGATACAAACATCGTCAAACCGCAACGTGGTGCAAAGCGTAAACTACTTAATTTGGCCATTTTAAATGCCGAACAATCCCTGCAAGAGAAAACGGAAATTGTCAAACGTGATATTGAGCGAACGACGGTTAGTATGGAGACTCTTGGTGAGTTGCTTAACATTAGCACACCATACCGTATTGAAGCCTTTGATAACTCGAATCTATTTGGTGAAAATGCCGTTAGCTCGATGGTGGTCTTTATCAATGGAAAACCGGCACGAAAAGAATATCGCAAATTCAAGGTGAAAACGCTGGATAACAAAGCCTCTGATTACCACACGATGAAGGAAATTCTATATCGTCGTTATTATCGTGTATTAATGGATAATTTGGACCACCCAGGATTAATATTAGTCGATGGTGGTTTACAACAAATAAACGCCGCAAACGAAGTTCTTGATTCATTGGACTTAGATATTCCTCTAGCAGGGCTTGTTAAAGATACCAAGCACAATACCAATCACTTACTCACAAAAGATCTTCAAGAGATCGAACTCGATAAGACATCCGATGTGTTCCATTTCATTACTCGAATTCAAGATGAAGCGCATCGCTTTGCCATAAATTATCATAAGCAAGTTCGATCCAAAGGACTGTTTCATTCGATCCTGGATGACATTCCAAAAATTGGTCCTGTAACAAAACAGAAACTACTGCAGAAATACAAGTCGGTTCAATTAATGAAATTGGCACCACTTGAAGAACTAAAAGAGTTAGGATTAACCGATATCCAAGCTCAAAATTTACTCGAATACTTATCCAAAGACAGGTGATTTTATGATGACCATTGTATCCGGTCGCATTCTGACATATGATGAAACCCTACGTATCATAACGATTCGGTGCCGTGATCGTATCCGATATTTCTATATCCAACGATCCTTATTAAATCGAATCAGTAAGTACATTGAAATTAATCGATTTATCCAGTTTACCGTAACCAATGAAATCCGCATCTATAAACGACACAAAGTCCACACCATTGATTACATCGTGAAGATTATGGAAATTCGTTATCGTAAAAATATCATCTATTATGATATCAAAAATATTAAGCGTGGAACGAAACACCTGATTAACAATCTGGATAACAAAATGTTTTTGGATTTAGAAATGTCGATGCATCCTTATAAAGTCGACAAATCCTTTAAGCAAGAAATTATTCAAGTAGGCTATATCCTAGTAGATAAGAATGATACGATCATAGAAACATACGATCAAGTGATTCAACCGACAATTCACAAACGCCTTACCAAACGAACCACAAGATTCCTTGACTTGTCACAAGAGGATGTTGACAATGGATTATCATTCCATGATTTTTATGAGCATTTCCATAATGTCCTTAACATGTACAATCCAGCAATCATCGTATGGGGTAGAAATGACTTTTTAGCGTTACGTGATGCGTATCGATTTAACAAGTTACCCAATTTAGATCGAAAAACTCGTTATATCAATCTACTAAAACTACATAAAAATTATTACAATCTCAAAAACGACCTTGGATTATTCAATGCGTTAAATCTGTATTATCCAACAGAGAAAGATCAAGCGCACAATGCTTACGAAGATGCCCTTGCGACCTTCAAAATATTTAAGGGATTTCGAGATGTTGTCAATCACAAGCGTCGTGTTGATACGAAAAAATATAAGTAAAAAACCTTTAATCTTCAGTGAAAATATAGTATAATTTTACTGAAGATTTTTTATGAGGTGATTCCATGGCAACGATGAAAGATATTGCTCGTCAAGCAGAGACATCAATAACCACCGTTTCACGCGTGCTAAACTATGACAAAAGTTTATCTATTTCCGATGATTTACGACGGAAAATTTTTGAGGTAGCTCAAAAATTACACTATAAAACACCACGAAATCGGTCCAAAGTTACCGTCAAAAAGAAACTTCGAATCGGAATTATCATGTGGTATGACGTACAAGAAGAAATCGATGATCCATATTATATGCAGATTCGTCGTGGTATCGAACAACTGGCAATGAAATCCGAAATTGAAACCGTACTATTATATAGAAATCAAGATGAATATCGCATTCAAACTCTTGGAAAAGTTGATGGATTAATTTGTGTAGGTAAGTTCTCCAGTGCTCAAATTGAACAGTTTAATCGTTTGACCAATCACTTAGTATTTGTCGATTCATCTCCTGAAGAAGAGTTGTATGATAGTATTGTTATAGACTTTCATTCAGCGGTTAGAGAAGTATTGCAATTACTGCTTCAAGAAGGTTACAACAAGATTGGCTACCTTGGTGGAGTGGAATATGTGAGTAAACATATCCGTTTAGGTGAACGACGTGAGCTTGTATTTCGTGATTTTCTCTACCAACGAAATAAATTACATACAAAATACATACATGTTGGTAGCTTTTCTGTCGAGAGTGGGTATCAGTTAATGAAAGATGCATTGGGTAAAAAAGACCATGCTGATGCATACTTCTGTGCCAACGATTCCATCGCCTTTGGCGCAATGCGTGCCATACGTGAAGCTGGGCTTGATATACCAGGCGATATTGCCCTAGTTGGATTTAACGATCATCCCAATAGTGCCTATACATTTCCACCGCTTACAACAGTAAGAGTATTTACTGAATTCATGGGGGAACAAGCACTTCTAAGTATGATTGAACAAACCAATGGTCGTCATATAGCATTAAAAAAAATAATCCCAACAACACTAGTAAAAAGAGATAGTATTTAGTAAAAAATTAGTAGGTGATAATATGACTCTTCAAAAAATAATTAAAAAGCATCAAACGTTCCTTCAAAAGACACCACAAATATTCTTTTCTCCCGGACGAGTAAATTTAATTGGTGAACATATTGATTATTTAGGAGGGAATGTATTTCCCACCGCGATCAGTTTAGGGACGTACGCATTTGTAACGATACGTGAGGATCGAGAATTTCACTTTTTATCCGATAATTTTTCGCAGTTTGCACCAAAGATTGTGCAAGCGGATGATCTTGAATATAAAGAAGAACGCAATTGGGCGAACTATCCCGTCGGGATGCTGGAAGCTTTTGCGAAACGGGGAGTGACCTATCCTTTCGGGCTAAATGTGTTGATTTATGGTACATTGCCCAATGGAGCTGGATTGTCTTCTAGCGCAAGTTTGGAAGTATTGATGGGGGTTGTCATTGAGACAGTATATCACCACCCCATCCAGCGAGTTGAACTGGTTCAAATGGCACAGCGAGTTGAAAATGAATACATTGGTGTCCACTGTGGCATTATGGATCAATTCGCAGTGGGTATGGGACAAAACAATCATGCAATCTATCTGAATACCAATACCCTTGAATATAAGTTGGTACCACTGGAATTGCAAAACGATGTGATTGTTATTGCCAACACTAATAAAAAGCGATCACTAGCCGATAGTCAATACAATCAACGACGCAAAGAATGTGATATTGGATTACGGATTGTCCAAGAACACTACCCTGATATTTCAGCGCTTTGTGAGGTCACATCAGAACAGTTAGAACGGATACAGTCATCGTTTGACAATCATATTATTTATCGCCGCGTTCATCATGCCGTACATGAACAACAACGGACCGAAGAGGCTGTTCAGGCTTTAGAAAAACAGGATTTAATGCGCTTTGGTGAGTTGCTCAATGCATCGCATCAATCCTTGCGTGATGATTATGAAGTATCGTGTCGTGAACTGGATGTTATGGCTCAAGCGTTCGTTGATGCCGGAGCAAAAGGAGCGCGAATGACAGGAGCGGGCTTTGGTGGATGCGTTGTTGCGATTGTTGCCAAAGAGAACGTCTCAGCGATTATTGATACAGTGCAAACAACCTATCAATCCAATACTACTTATCAACCAGCATTTTACATTTGTGAAACCAGTGATGGTACACATGAAATCACAAAGGAGGTACTTGTATGAAAATCTTAGTAACCGGAGGGGCGGGCTACATTGGAAGCCACTGCACGAGAATCTTACTTGATCGTGGATATAGCGTGACGGTAATCGATAACTTATCCACCGGATATGAAGCGGCCGTCGATGCGAGAGCAACATTCTATAAAGGGGATATCAAAAACAAAGAACAACTCGTCTCGATTTTGAAGCAACAAGCAATCGAAGTTGTGATTCATTTCGCCGCATTCAGCCTCGTTGGGGAGAGTATGAAACGCCCGTTAAAATACTATGACAATAACGTATATGGAACCAAAGTCCTACTAGATGCGATGGTGGAAGCCAATGTCAAGTCGATTGTATTTAGCAGTACAGCTGCGGTATACGGTGAACATGAAACGATGCCAATCACCGAAGCGTATGCAGAGGAACCCACCAATACCTATGGCCAAACGAAATTGGCAATGGAACAAATGATGAAATGGGTGGATCAAGCCCATGGTGTAAAATACATCGCACTGAGATATTTTAACGTTGCTGGAGCTCATGCAAGTGGAGTGATCGGAGAAGCTCACAATCCCGAAACGCACTTGATTCCACTGATTTTACAAGTTCCTAATAACCAACGGGAATTCATCCATATATTTGGGGATGATTATGATACACCAGATGGCACATGCATTCGTGATTACATCCACATAGAAGACTTGATTGAAGCGCATATTTTAGCGATGATTCATCTGATTGAACATCGGCAAAGTGATGTCTTTAATCTCGGTAGCGGTTCCGGATATAGTGTCAAAGAAATGATTGAGGCGGCACGTCGTGTAACCGGACACCCAATTCCTGCAAAAGTAGCACCGCGAAGAGCTGGGGATCCGGCGAGATTGATTGCCTCAAGTACCAAAATTGAAGCAACCCTAGGGTGGAGTAGAAAGTATCCCAATGTAGAAGATATTATTCGCAGTGCATGGGTGTTCCATCAATCCCATAAGGAGGGGTATTAATATGACGACATGCGATGCGATTCACACCTTGATTGCGTATGCGAAAGCCCATCAGTTGCTCGCACCATATGATGAAGATTATGCCTATAATAAATTACATGATTTGTTGCAAATCGACACCTGTAACCAACCGTCCGTTACAGATATACCAGAAGAACCTAGTATCATCTTACAACCGCTGTTAGATGAGGCGGTCGCAAAAGGATTAATTGCTGTTGATACGGTAAAACAACGCGATCTATTTGAAGCGAAAATCATGGATATTGTCATTCCACGACCCCAAGAAGTAATTCACCAGTTTCAAGCGATTGACAACCCCTTATATAAAACCAACTTTTTCTATCATTTTTCCAAACAAACCAATTACATCAAGACTAGTCGAACCAATAAGAATATTGTCTATCATGCTCCAACGCCATATGGTGAGATGGACATAACAATAAATCTTAGCAAACCCGAAAAAGATCCCAAAGATATTATCTTGCAAGGAAGCCAAACAAGCGTGAAATATCCAAAATGCTTGCTCTGCAAAGAAAACGTCGGATACAATGGGGCTTCGACAGGGATTGGCCGAACCAATCACCGGATAATTCCCTTGACATTAAACAATGAACCATTTTACTTTCAGTATTCGCCCTATGTCTATTACAACGAACATTGCATCGTACTACATGAAGAACACATCCCTATGAACGTCAGTGAAAAAACATTTCAACGGTTGTTTGATTTTGTGGATCAGTTTCCCCATTATTTCCTTGGAAGTAACGCTGGATTACCAATTGTCGGCGGAAGTATTTTAGCTCATGAACACTATCAAGGAGGACGCTATCAATTTCCGATTGAACAGGCCAAAGTACTCCATTCCTTTGAGCACAACGGGATCACTGTTGAGCAACTTTATTGGCCCCTTTCAGTCATCCGTCTTCGCTCGAAAAATAGAAGGGAGTTAGTCCGAAAAGCCATGGACTTATACAACTACTGGGTGACCTATAACAATGCCGATTGCGAGATTTACGCCACAACTGACACAACCCCGCATAACGCCATCACACCCATCGCCCGGAAAAAAGGAGAGGTGTATGAGCTTGATATCACCCTTCGTAACAACCGCACATCGTCGGACTTCCCGCTTGGAATATTTCATCCCCACCCATCACACCATCACATAAAAAAAGAGAACATTGGCTTAATTGAAGTGATGGGGCTTGCCGTTTTACCGGCTCGTCTTCAAGGAGAACTTGATGCAATCAAAGATGCTTTACAATCCAATAACGAGTTGCCTAAACAGTACAAATTACATCAGGAATGGTTTACCTTTTTACAACAACAAACCTATGATGACATCGATCAGTTTGTCGAGGAACAAGTAGCGTTAAAATTCACCAAAGTATTAGAAGATGCGGGTGTCTTTAAACAAACCTCACAAGGTCAAGCCGCATTTGATCAATTTTTCAAGGAGGTACGAGATGTATTCCATAAAGAAAATCCCCGTCGGTGATCAAGTACTAACAATGATTACCGTGAACACCCCACAATTAGATATTTCATTCATCGATTACGGGGCAGCAATATACGATCTACAAGTCCCGGATAAAGATGGACACAAAGAAACCGTGGTATTGCAATATCAAAATATGCAGCAATACCTTGAAAATAAACGGCATCTAAACGCATCCATTGGTCCGACCGCAGGTCGTATCCAAAACGGTGTATATACCATTGATGATACCACGATTCAACTGGATCAAAACTTCTTAAAAAAGCACACTCTTCACGGTGGGGTTGATGCGCTTAGTTATACGTTCTTTGATTTTGAACTATTGGAGGAGGAAGAACGGGTTCAAGTGACTTTTAAAACGGTCAAGAAACAATATTTTCAACAGTATCCAGGCAATCAAGAATACGAGATTGTGTATACAATAGAAGGACTGAACATCACCATTGAATTTATCGCTAAAACCGATACACCAACGGTGATTAACTTGACGAATCATGCGTATTTCAATCTCAGTGGAAATCTTCGTTCGACGATTATGAATCACGAGATGCAGATTCATGCATCCACAAAGTTGGCATTGGATGATGAGATGATTCCCTACGCAGTGGAATCGATAACCGATACCATCTACGATTATACAGATATGCAGCCAATCCAAAAACCGGGATTCCCAGGGATTGATGATCCCTATATGTTGGATCACGTTGGTCTAGATACCATTGCCGCAACCGTACAAGACCCGGTGAGTAAACGACGGCTAGATGTGTATACAACCTATCCTTGTGTTGTTTGCTATACCGATAATTTTCCACAAGATGATGCACTGGCGTTTGATCGGGATAATGTGCTTCATATGGGGGTTTGTTTTGAAACACAGAATCCGCCCAATGGAATCTATGTCGAGGGTGTTGAATCCAGTATTTTACGACCCCATGAGCGGTATTATCACAAAACCATATTTGCATTTTCCGTAGAGGAGTGATTCGATGATTCGTATAAAAGATCGTGTCTTTTTTCTAGATTCAATGGATACAACCTATGGTTTCATGATCGATGAACAAGGTCATTTGGAGCATCTGTATTACGGTGCAAAATTAGACGAAACCATCGACTATAACACCCTTCGTTTTCAATCTGATTTTGAATATGGTAGCGCAACATCTTACAGCAAAGAAACCAGAGGTGTCATGCTCAATGAAAAACCGCTTGAAGTATCTTCGTACGGCAAAGGTGATTACCGTGAACCGACGATTCATCTCGAATTACCGGATGGTTCAAGGACTGTGGATTTAACCTATGTACGTCACAGCATTGCGAAGAGTTTATCCTTCCAAGGTCTTCCCCAAGCCGATAAAGATGAGACGTTAGTGATTACCCTTGAAGACAAAACAACGAACATTGAGCTAGAACTATTTTATACAGTGCTTGAAGCATCGAATATGATTGTCCGTAACATGCGACTGTACAACCGTAATGATTCTCCAATCATATTGGACAAAATCCTTAGTATGAATCTTGATATGCCCAACAATTCCTATCTCCTGTCAAAACTCGATGGAGCGTGGATACGCGAACGTCATATCCATGATACACCATTACTGTATGGAACCGTTCGTTTCGACAGTAAAAAAGGAGTGTCCAGTAGCAATCATAATCCGTTCTTTGTGTTAAAAGAACCGCATACAACAGATGAGTTTGGTCGTGCCTATGGAGCCGCATTGATCTATAGCGGTAACTACGAAACATCGGTCGAAATTAATCCCCATGACATGCTTCGTATCAATATGGGAATCAACTCGTTTGATTTCCGTTATAAGGTTGAAGCAGGACGTAGTTTTATCACCCCAGAAGTGTTATTAACCTACTCCAACAAAGGGTTAAATCAACTAACTCAACAATTTCATCAATGCATTAACGATCATATTGTTAGCAAAGAATTTCGATATAAAGAACGCCCGATTGTGATAAATAATTGGGAAGCGACGTATTTTGATTTCAATGAAAAAAAGCTCCTCGCCATCGCGAAACAAGCAAAACGGTTAGGGATTGAACTGTTGTGCCTAGACGATGGCTGGTTTGGCAATCGAGACGATGATACGTCATCGCTAGGCGATTGGACATACAATCCCAAAAAAATCAAACATGGACTTCAATCATTGGCATCTAAAATCAATAAGATTGGACTTGATTTTGGTCTCTGGGTAGAACCGGAGATGGTGAGTGAGAACAGTGAAATGTATCGTGCGCATCCATCTTGGGTGATTCGCACACCACATCATGAACCTTCTCAAGGACGTCACCAATGGATGCTCGATTTAACCAATCCGGACGTGGTCGAACATCTCAAATCAACATTAACCACCTTGTTTCAAAGTGCGAATATAACCTATGTGAAGTGGGATATGAATCGCAATATTAGCGATGTCTATTCCCCGCATTATAAAGCCGATGAACAAGGTCGTTTTCACCATGATTACATCTGTGGTTTGTACCATGTGTTAGACCACTTAAAAACCACATTTCCAACGATATTGTTTGAAAGTTGTAGTAGTGGTGGTAATCGTTTTGATTTGGGGATGCTCTATTATATGCCACAAACATGGACCAGTGACAACACCGATGCGTATGAACGCACCACGATTCAAGAAGGGACGAGTTTGCTTTATCCACTGTCAACAATAAGCAATCATGTCAGTGGCAATCGCTCGCATCAAACCTTCCGTCATGTACCGCTTGAAAGCCGATTCAATGTGGCTTGTTTTGGGATTTTGGGATATGAACTGGATGTGACGGCATTGACACCGTTTGAACGACGGTTAATTACGCGACAAATTGAGTATTACAAAGAACACCGCACGTTGTTTCAATTCGGACGGTTTTCACGATTACACAGTTTACAGGATCAAAATCATACCGTGTGGATGGTTGATAATGAAGATGATGCACAGGTGTTGTATTTTCAGCAGTTGTTTCGACCTAATGATCGCATCGATGTGATTCGTGTTACTGGACTTGAATCAGGAAAATACCGTATTACCAACCGGGAACAAGCGATGAATATTCGCCATTTCGGTAGTCTAGTGAATCGTGCATTACCGATTCATTTACGCGTGAACTCGTGGTTGCACAATGCGATTGCGAATCGCTATCTCTTCCCAATTGAAACCGTGGACTGCACGGTGGATTCGATTCAACTAGAAGAACAAGGATTCATTCTGCCCCATCCCTTTACGGGGACCGATCATGGTGAACATGATATGATACTAGAAGATTTTGGTTCGCGCTTATATCGGTTTGAAAAAATCAATGACTAAACACAATATGCTCGATGTGTGCTATGATGGAAGTAGAAGAGAGGTGATTTGATGGGTAAAGAGTTGATTCATACAACGTTTCTGAACGATCATTGGACGTATGTACCATCGTTTGAGGAGTCCTTCGTGTCTCAATTTCCCGAGGGCGAAATGGTTCATATTCCTCATACGAATACGGTTTTACCGCTCAATAATTTTAGTGAAAAAGAATATCAATTCATCAGTGCCTATCACAACCAGTTCACCCTATCAAAAAAACGACAAAAACGCTATATCTTACATTTTGAAGGGGTGATGAATAGTTGTGATGTCTATGTGAATAAGACGCATGTCTGTACCCATCAAGGTGGTTACACCGCATTTCATGTTGATGTGACAGCACAATTGAAGAGTGGTGAGAATGAGATCGTAGTTCGTGTCGATAGCCGTGAAAGCAATAATATACCACCCTATGGGAATGTTGTAGACTTTTTAACGTACGGTGGTATTTACCGTGAAGTGTATCTAGAAGAACAACCACAAAACTACATTGAATATGCGTTAATTGACGTCGTCGACGATCAGCTTCAAGTACGGTTGTTACTCGATGTGAAACAAGCGAAAGACACGGTATTTGCATTTAATATTTACAAAGACAAACAGCTTGTTTATTTCTTTGAACGGGAATACAATCTGCAAAAAAACGATATTATCGTCAAGGAAAAGGTCTATCTCGACGAATGGAGTCTGGAAGAACCACACCTTTACGAGTTGGAAATTGTTGTTGAAGAAGAGGTCGTTTATCGCAGCACGTTTGCGAACCGTACAGCTGTTTTTGCAACGAATGGATTTTCATTAAACAATACACCAATCAAACTTGTTGGTTTAAACCGTCATCAAGCGTATCCGTATGTCGGATATGCGATGCCATCGACGGAGCAAAAGCGTGATGCAGAAATGTTGAAGGAGCGTCTCGGTGTGAATATTGTCCGCAGTAGTCACTATCCACCAAGTCGCCACTTTCTAGACCGCTGTGATGAACTGGGATTACTTGTTTTCTGTGAGATTCCCGGGTGGCAATACATTGGCGATGACCAATGGAAACAACAAGTAGAACAAGATGTACGCGATATGATACTCCATCATTACAATCATCCTTCCATTATCATTTGGGGGGTTCGAATCAATGAATCCGGTGATGATCATGAGTTGTATACAACGACCAATCAAATAGCCAAAGAACTCGATCCCTATCGAGCAACGGGAGGTGTGCGCAATTTCGCTAAGAGTGAGTTCTTAGAAGACGTGTATACCTACAATGATTTCGTACACCATGGGGATAATCAAGGTCTTGAACAACCGCATAAAATTACGAAGAAATCCCACCCGTATTTGGTCACCGAATACAACGGTCATATGTTCCCAACAAAATCCTTTGATGATGAAGCACATCGGATTGAACACGTAAAACGCCATTTAACTGTGCAAGAGGCAAACTTTTCAAATGTTCATATTTCAGGAGCGATTGGCTGGTGTATGAACGATTACAATACGCATAAGGATTTTGGTAGCGGTGATCGTGTTTGTTACCACGGTGTTATGGACATGTTCCGTATTGAAAAAGATGCGGCCTATGTGTACGCGAGTATCGGACGTAAGGAACCGTTTATGCACATCACATCTGCCCTACATATCGGCGATCGTGAAGCCAGTGAAATCAAAGAGGTGATGATTCTTACAAATCTCGATCTCATCAAGTTCTATATCAATGATGAATATATTGGTGAATACACACCATCTCATGAGTATAAAGCCCTACCTCATCCACCCATTATTATTGATGACTTCATTGGACAATTGATTCACGAACACGAGTCGTTCTCCGCAAAAGATGCGGATACGATTAAATCCATCTTACTCTACATTATGAAACATGGTTTTCGTTTACCACTACGAAAGAAATTACAAATGGCTTGGGTTATGTACAAATACAAACTCAGCTATGCGCAGGCAGCGAAACTGTATGAAACGTATGTTGGAAAATGGGGCTTGGAATCATTAACTTATCGATTCGATGGCTATAACGATCAGTTACTTGTCGTTTCAAAAACCGTGGGTACTTCACATGAAGAAATACTTGATGTGACCGTCGATAATTCAACCATTACCGAATCCTCGACGTACGAAACGTCACGAATTGTGGTTCGACACATGGATCATCACGGTACAATCAAGCGCTATAGTAACGAAGTTCTCCAATTGTCGACCAACGGTCCTATTGAAATCATAGGTCCAAAGCTCGTCCCTTTAACAGGCGGTGTCCTTGCGATATACGTTAAATCGATGTTGCAAAAAGGGGAAGGAACTCTCCATATTTCATCCGCTCGTTTTAAAACGAAGTCTGTGAACATTACAATTATCTAAACAGGGAAAATTCTTCCCTGTTTTTTTAATTGAAAAAGATTCTAAAAATGAATTGACAAGCGCTTACATCGTACAGTATAATTACTACGTTAAGGGACAAAAACAGAGGAGCGTATTTGCGTGTAAATGGAATGTGTTAACGGGATGAACACTGAATCATTTCATTGAAGGACAAAAACGCCGAAAACGATGCATTCGTTCACAATGTAGCGTTTGATGATTCCGGGAACGCCGGATTCATTGTCATGTATATGATGAGCTGTTTATGAGAAATCATAAACGGCTTTTTATTTTGAAAAGGAGGATACGATGACATACAAAACAATTGATCAAATTGCCATTGGTGATCACGCAGAACAGACGGTGTTAATCGAAGCGAGTAAGATTGAGGTCTTTGGTGAAATCACCAATGATGTAAATCCTGTGCATTTTAACGAGGAGTATGCACAAAAGACGATATTTAAACACCGTATTGCCCATGGTATGTATATTGGATCGCTATTTAGCAAAGTGTTCGGTATGCAACTACCGGGAGAAGGTACGATTTATATCAGCCAAAGTTTACGATTTAAACGACCGGTATATATTGATGATACAATCACTGCTAAAGTCATTGTCACGGATAAGAACGAAGAGCGAAATCGTGTATTCTTTGATTGTGTTGCCACAAACCAACACGGTGAGGTAGTTATTACAGGTACTGCGGAAATGATGCCACCGAACAAGGAGATGGATCAATGAAAAAGAAAATACCACTGGAACAATTAAACAATCATGTGTTTGATGGAATGTCGATTATGGTTGGTGGATTCATGGCAGTTGGCACACCAGAAGGATTGATTGATGAACTGGTTCGAATCAACGTAAAAGACTTGACAATTATATGCAATGATGCCGGATTTGTTGATCGTGGTGTGGGTAAGTTAATCGCAAATGGTCAAGTGTCTCATTTAATCGCATCTCACATTGGGCTAAATCCAATGGCAGGACAGTTGATGAGTTCAGGAGAAATGAAGGTAACCTTGGTACCTCAAGGAACTTTGGCAGAACAAATTCGAGCAGGCGGTGCTGGTTTGGGTGGGATATTAACTCCAACTGGGATTGGTACCGTTGTCGAAGAGGGGAAACAAGTTCTCTCTCAAGGGGGCAAACAGTACATTTTGGAACCTGCATTAACGGCTGACCTATCCCTGATTGATGGGTATGAAGTGGATACTTATGGGAATGTCACATATACAAAGACATCCCGCAATTTTAACCCATTAATGGCAACTGCGTCAAAGGTGGTTATCTGTCAAGCGCGCAAAATCGTTGACTCGATTAACCCTGATCATGTATTGACCCCCCATATTTTTGTTGATTATGTTATTCAGGAGGTGCAACATGGATAAAATGGCTGTAAAAAACTTTATCGCACGACGTGTTGCCCGTGAATTACATGATGGTGATGTCGTAAATTTAGGTATTGGATTACCAACACTCGTCGGTAATTTTGTTCCAGATGATGTAGAGATATTTTTACAAAGTGAAAACGGATTAATCGGACTTGGACCAAAGCCGGACGATAATGCGATCGATAAAGATATAACTAATGCAGGTGGTCAACCGGTAACACTACTCCCTGGAGGAATGTACTTTGATAGTGCGACATCATTCGGTATCATTCGTGGTGGCCACGTTGATGTCACAGTATTAGGTAGTCTACAAGTTGATGAAACAGGTAGCTTAGCCAATTGGATTATTCCTGGAAAGATGGTGCCTGGTATGGGTGGTGCAATGGATTTAGTGACGGGTGCGAAAAAAGTCATTATTGCAATGACTCATACAAACAAAGGAAAACCAAAGATCTTAAAACGCTGTACGTTGCCGTTAACTGCTAAAAACCAAGTTGATTTAATTATTACAGAGATGGGTGTTTTTGACGTTAGAGAAGACGGACTACACCTGATTGAGTATAATCCTGAGTTTTCGATTGATGAGATTGTTGAAGCGACTGAAGCAACGCTAATCATCAATCATCCAAAACCAATGGAGATGGAGGTATAATCATGGAAAAAGCATTTATTCGAATGAGACTTAGTGCGCATCATGCGCACTATGGAGGTAATCTTGTTGATGGTGCATTTGTAATGCAATTATTTGGTGATGTCGCTACGGAGTTGTTGATTCGTAATGATGGTGATGAAGGCTTGTTCAGAGCGTACGACAATGTTGAGTTTTTGGCTCCCTTATACGCTGGAGATTATATCGAAGTTGAGGGTGAAATTACGAAAATAGGAACAACATCTAGAGCGATGTCGTTCACTGCCTACAAAGTTATACAAGCTCTTCCTGATATTAGTGAATCAGCTGCAGAAGTATTACATGAACGAGTATTTGTAGCTAAAGCAACAGGAACTTGCATTGTACCGAAAGATAAACAGCGCTATCATGGATAAATTAATTATTACCTGTGCAATTTGTGGAGCCGAGGTTACTAAAGAACAGAATCCTATGGTTCCTTATACAATTGATGAGTTAGTACGTGAGGCGAAATCTGCATATGATCAGGGAGCGAGTATCATCCATCTTCATGTACGTGACGATGATGGCACACCTACGCAATCAAAGGATCGCTTTCTTGAAGCAATTGAAGCGATAAAAAAAGCATGTCCAGATGTTATTATTCAACCCTCAACAGGCGGAGCAGTAGGGATGTCTAGAGACGAACGCTTACAACCGACGGAGTTGTATCCCGAAATGTGTACGCTAGATTGTGGAAGTGTAAACTTTGGTGGTGATGAAGTATTCATCAATACCGAAGCTGACATCATTTATTTCAGTGAAAAAATTTATGAAAAGAATATTTTTCCTGAATTGGAATGTTTCGGTAAATCCCATATTGACCAGGTGCTGAGATTGCATCAAAAAGGGCACCTTAAAAAGCCCCTCCATTTTAGTTTTGTTCTCGGTGTTCCTGGAGGACAAACAGGAATGGAACGAGATTTTCATTTCTTACGAGAGTCGATTCCTGAAGATGCGACATTTAGTGTTGCTGGAATCGGACGATATGAGTTTCCTCTTGCAAAACTAGCGATCAAACACGGAGGACATGTACGGGTTGGATTGGAAGATAACTTATATATATCAAAGGGTATATTAGCACAAGGGAATGGTGAATTAGTACAACAGATTGTTGCTATAGCCAAGGAATACAACCGAGATATTGCATCACCAAATGAAGCACGACAAATACTTGGAATAAAGGAGAAACATCATGACACCATGTAAATATGGAACACATCGTGTGATTGAACCCCTCGGCGTGTTGCCACAAGCAGCACTGAAAATCAATAATGAGATGAGGATTCAGGATAATGAGTTATTGATTGATGTGATTACTTTGAATATCGATAGCGCGTCGTTTACTCAGATAAAACAAGCATGTGATAATGATTTAGAGCGGATGAAAACGATGATTGAAGAAATTGTTCATCAACGAGGTAAAATGCAGAATCCGGTCACTGGTAGTGGTGGGATGTTGATTGGCAAAGTTAAGAAGATTGGAAAGGATTTTCCTAATCAAGAATTAGATATTGGTCAAACGATTGCTACCCTTGTGTCCTTATCGCTTACACCGCTCAAAATCGAAACTATCCACTCCATTAGTATCGAGAATGATCAAGTTCATATTACAGGAGAAGCGATTTTGTTTGAGTCTGGAATTTATGCAGTTATACCAGAAAATATGGATCAGCATCTTGTGTTAGCAGCTCTTGATGTAGCTGGGGCTCCGGCACAAGTAGATAAGCTTGTTAAAAATGGCGATACCGTATTAATTGTGGGTGCTGCAGGAAAATCTGGTGTGCTTTGTGCATATCAAGCGAAACAAAAAGTCGGTCCAACTGGTCGTGTTATCGGATTGGTTAATGAGGAATCTCAAATAGCTTTACTTCAAGAACTTGGGTTGTGTGATGCCATAATTCTTGCAGATGCAACAAAAGCGATGGAGGTATATCACAAGGTCCAAGATATTGTACCTGAACTATGCGATGTTACCATTAATGTAGTGAATGTGCCTAATACGGAAATGAGTTGTGTATTAAGTACGAAAGACACTGGCATTGTCTATTTCTTTAGTATGGCAACATCATTTACCAAAGCTGCACTTGGTGCTGAAGGTATTGGTAGTGATGTAACGATGATTATTGGAAATGGATATACCAAGGGTCACGCAGAACTAACATTGGACTTAATTCAACATGCTCCAAAAATAAAAGCGTTGTTTGAACGCTTGTATACCTAGGAGGTTCATATGGCTGTTAAACTATATACGAAACATCTTGCTCGTCGTCAACAATACTTTCCCCATGTTACAGATGCAGAGTGGAATGACTGGCACTGGCAGGTACGTAATCGAATCACTAGTGTTGAAGAGTTGGAGCAGTATTTTCCATTAGATAAAAAGGAAAAAGACGTTATTGCCAGTGTTTTAGGACAGTTTCGCATGGCAATTACACCCTATTACCTAACATTAATCAACCCGGATAACAAAAAAGATCCCGTACGCTTACAAGCAGTACCTGCAGTAGATGAAATGTACGTTGGACTTCATGATTTGGATGATCCCCTTCATGAAGATGGGGATATGGTTGTTCCTGGATTGACACATCGCTATCCTGATCGCGTATTATTCTTGATTACGGATATGTGTAGTATGTACTGTCGTCATTGTACCAGACGTCGATTTGCTGGCCAACAAGATTCTGGATCAAAGATGGATTATGTTGACAAAGCATTGGAATACATCCGCAATCATCCCGAAGTAAATGATGTGCTACTAAGTGGTGGAGATGCTTTTTTGGTCAGTGATGCTCGTCTAGAATACATCATCAGCGAGTTACGTAAAATTGAACATGTAGGCGTTATTCGAATTGGTAGTAGAACACCAGTTGTAATGCCCCAACGAATTACTCAGGAACTCGTTGATATGCTACAAAAGTATCACCCGATTTGGGTAAATACGCACTTTAATCACTCCAAAGAGTTGACACCGGATGTTCAAGCAGCGTTAGCACGGATGGCAAACGCTGGGATTCCTTTAGGCAATCAATCGGTATTACTTAAAGGTGTGAATGATTGTGTGAATATAATGAAGAAACTTGTCAAACGGTTAATCCAGTTACGCGTACGGCCATACTATATCTATCAATGTGATTTATCGAAAGGAATTGCTCACTTTAGAACTCCAGTTACAAAAGGTATTGAAATCATAGAAGGTTTACGAGGACATATAAGTGGAATTGCAGTTCCAACATTTGTTGTAGATGCACCCGGTGGTGGTGGAAAAATCCCAGTAATGCCGAACTATATTATCTCACAAGCTCCTGGGAGAACGATTCTGCGTAATTATGAAGGTATGATTACAACCTATTATGGCCCTACACATTACGATAATGAATGTGAGTGCGAAGACTGTGTCGCCGCTCGAGAAGGTGTGTTTGATCCGGAATTAACATCGACAATCCGGTTAGATCAATATAATGTTCATCGAAAGCGAAAAAACAATCATTAAATCGATTGAGAAGTATGTAGAGCCCTATCACAGTATTTCCATTATCGGAATGGCAAAAAATGCTGGGAAAACAACCGTTTTAAACACCATTATCAGTGCGCATAAAACCAAACGACTTGCTATTAGCTCCGTCGGATTAGATGGTGAAGAAATCGATACAATAACCAATCAGAATAAACCACGGATACAAGTATACCCAGGTATGATTATCGCAACAACAAAAGAGTGTTTAGATCAATCAACCATTACGTATGTAATTCACGAAAATACAAATATCCGAACCGCCTTAGGAACTGTGGTGATCTGTGAAGTAATTAGAGCGGGACTTATATTAGTTGCAGGACCTTCGAGTCGAAATAAAATGAAAAAACTAAAATCCATAATTACAAAATATGAACCGTACAAAATTCTATTTGATGGAGCATTGTTTCGAAAATCCATTGCGTCAAGAGAACTTGTTGATGGGATAATCTTTGTTACAGGAGCAAGTTATTCATCAAATATAGATAAGGTTATTAATGATACAAAAATAACAATTGACCACTATAGTATAAAAGCTGTAGAACAATCGCTGAAAATCAATGTAAAAACAAATGAAAACAATATAATTATATTTGAAAATAAGGCGATTAAAACGGTAACAAAGGATAATATTATCGATAAAGAACACATTTTAGAACAATTTTTAACAGAAGAAACTAGAGTTCTATACTTACCAAGATCACTAAATGAAAAAATAGTTGAAGTTATTTTATCGAACAAAAATAAGTTAACACAATTTAAAATTATCGTACAAGATGCAACTTATATCTTACTAAAACCACAAACATTGGCAAAATTGTCAAAAATCGGTATAAAAATTAGTGTCCTGAATCCAATCGACATAATCTTTGTTGCATACAATCCTATCTCACCTTACGGTTATTCTTTTGATAATAATGAGTTTAAGTCTAAACTAAGAGCCGCAATAGGATTTGAACCGATAAATGTTTTACAAGATTTGGAGTGATTATATCTTATGAATCTACTATATTTAGATGAAGAAAAAATAAATAAAGCCCGCAACTACGCGCTACAAGTAGCTTTAGATACGCAAAAGTTTATTGATCAACACACAACTGTATCTGTAGAACGGACAGTTTGTCGATTATTGGGTGTTGATGGAGTAAATGATTTGGGTGTACCATATCCAAACATCATTGTTGATCAAGTCTTACAGGCTGGAAAACTTGATCGAGGGGTAGCTCGGTATATTGCCGGGGCACTTTTCCACACAAATTATGATATTTCTGAGCTTGGTGAATTAATTTCGAATGATAAGATTGATATTACAAAATATCCTGATATTAATGAAAAACAAGTATACAGTACATTACAGATGTTTATTGATAGTATACTTATTAAGATTAAAGAAAATGCTTCTAGTAGAACTTCATTTATGTTGAAATATCCACAAAAGGAAGGACCATTGCTATACGTAATCGTTGCAACTGGTAATATTTATGAGGACGTTGTGCAAGCAAAAGCTGCTGCCAAAGCAGGAGCAGACATTATTGCTGTAATACGCTCAACTGGTCAAAGTTTACTGGATTTTGTTCCTTACGGTCCTACCACAGAAGGATTTGGGGGTACTTACGCTACTCAGGAAAACTTCCGTATCATGCGAGAAGCATTGGATGAAATTGGTGAGGAACTAAATCGTTACATCATGCTTGTAAATTATGCTTCCGGATTATGTATGCCAGAAATCGCTGCGATGGGAGCTATTGAACGACTTGATATGATGTTGAATGATTCATTGTATGGAATCTTGTTTCGTGATATTAATGAGCAACGGACGTTTGTTGATCAGTATTTTTCCCGTGTTATTAATGCCTATTCTGGAATTATCATTAATACTGGAGAAGACAACTATTTAACAACGAGTGATGCAGTTACGGAAGCACATACGGTTTTAGCTTCCCAATTTATTAATGAGCAATTTGCCAAACTTGCTTACATGAAAGAAGAACAAATGGGTTTAGGGCACGCGTTCGAAATTGATCCAAATGTTGAGAACGGCTTCCTATATGAATTAGCCCAAGCTGAAATGGCTCGTGAGATTTTCCCAAAAGCGCCATTAAAATATATGCCACCAACAAAATATATGACTGGGAATATATTCAAAGGACATGTGCAAAACACCTTATTTAATATAGTGACAAAAGTAACAAATCAGCGAATCCATTTACTGGGTATGTTAACGGAGGCTGTT
The DNA here is from genome assembly GCF_014023125.1 of Candidatus Xianfuyuplasma coldseepsis. Taxonomy (GTDB): domain Bacteria; phylum Bacillota_I; class Bacilli_A; order Izemoplasmatales; family Izemoplasmataceae; genus Xianfuyuplasma; species Xianfuyuplasma coldseepsis. Next base: position 183,762 of record NZ_CP048914.1, on the reverse strand, counting down.
CATACACCGTTTATGAGTGATCGATACTTAGCAATTGAAAACGCCTCTTATATCAATACTACGATGAAAGACATCCGCAATGAAATTCAATTTCGTAAAGATGGTATTATTGTGCAACGAGCACACCAAGTTCTTGATGATGCAACGAACTTGCTTCAGAAAATCGCGAATATCGGGATCTTTGAAACAATTGAACAAGGAATTTTCGCGGGTATTAAACGCGAAAAAACAGGTGGTAAAGGCTTGGATGGAGTTGTAAAAAAACATGAATCGTATGTAAATCCTGTACTTGATGCAATGATACAAGAACTACGGGAGGGATCCGTATGAGCTACGATTTGAATAAAAAGCAATATGATAAAGAGCTTGATCTCAAAAAAGTAAAACCATACGGCGATACTATGAACGACGGTAAAGTGCAGCTTAGTTTCACGTTACCTATTCAGAATGATGAAAAAGGTCAAGAAGCTGCCCGGCAATTAGCTCGAAAAATGGGCCTATCAGATCCCTTAATTGCAGAAGCAATTTCAATCGAAGATACATATACTATGTACATAATATATGGTTCGGTCAATCATGTCATAGACTATACATCCATCCATGTCAAAACGGTCGATACACCTGTAATGAACCGCGATGAAATCGAGCAATATATCGATGATTATATTGGACGAGAGATTGTCGTTGTAGGAGCATCTACAGGAACCGATGCACACACCGTTGGAATTGATGCAATAATGAATATGAAAGGTTTTGGGGGACATTATGGATTAGAGAGATATCGTAATATCCTTACATACAACTTAGGCAGCCAAATATCCAATGAAGAGCTAATACGAAAAGCATTGGATGTGAATGCAGATGTGATATTGATCAGTCAAACGGTTACACAAAAAGACGTTCATATTCATAACCTCGTACACTTCATTGAGTTATTGGAGGCAGAGCACCTGCGAGAGCGTTTCATAGTGATTATTGGAGGGCCTCGAATTTCCCATGAATTAGCAAAAGAATTGGGGTTTGATGCAGGATTTGGACCGAAAAAGTTCGCTGAAGATGTTGCTTCATTCTTTGTAGAAGAACTGCGACAAAAAAAAGAGAGTGCATAAGGCACTCTTTTTAGTTGTTTACAATCATAATAACAGGCATAATCATTGGATTACGTTCGGTTTTGTCGTAAATATATTTGCTTAAAACTCTTGTCATCGTTTTCTTTAAGTATGAGATGTTAATTGTTGTAGAATTAGACAACTTGTTTTGAACTTCCGTTCCCACTAATTGGCTCATTTCAGACGTTAACTCTTCATGCTCACGCATGTAAATGAATCCTCTAGATGTAATAACTGGTTGTCCAACTAGTTTCATAGTTTCTTTATCAACAGTAACAATTGCGCTTAGTAGTCCATCCTCACTTAGTAGTTTACGATCACGAATAACAACACTTCCAATGTCACCAATTCCTGATCCATCGATATAGACGCTACCAGCTTGAACTTTTCCAGCAACTCGAGCGCTGCGCCTTGTTACGGCGAGAACGTCTCCATTGTCTAGAACAAACTCGTTTCCTTTTCGTACACCGGTGTTAATTCCGATTTTAGAGTGAATCTTCAACATCCGGTATTCACCATGGATTGGCATAAAGAACTTAGGCTTAATCAATTTTAACATGAGCTTTTGTTCTTCTTGTCCAGCATGCCCAGACGTATGAGTGTCTGTAAGTGGTGAGTTGGTAATTACATTTGCACCACGACGGAATAGCATGTTAATCGTTTTACTAACACCCTCTTGATTTCCAGGTATGGGGCTAGAACTAAAGATGACGGTATCCCCATTTTGAAGTGAAATCTGACGATGTGTACCTGCTGCAATACGGCTTAATGCAGCCATCGGTTCACCTTGTGAACCGGTGCAGATAATCGTCATCTGTTCATTAGGGTATCGCTTCAAATGATGTGGATCAATGAACGTTCCTTGGGGTGCTTTTATGTAACCCATGTCACGACCTACTTCAAGTGTTCGTAGCATGCTGCGTCCATAAACAGCAACCTTCCGATTGGTAGCAACACTAGCTTCAACGATTTGTTGTACCCGATGAACATTGGAGGCAAAAGTTGCCACAATGATTCGACCATCGATCTTGGTAAAGATATCTTTGATATTTTCCGATACAACCGATTCGCTCTTTGTGAAATCTGTAAGTTCTGCATTGGTTGAATCACTGAGCAATAACAATACTCCTTTACGGCCTAAATCAGCGATTCTATGATATGATGCATCCGGTCCAGTTGGGGTGAAATCAAACTTAAAATCCCCAGTATGAACAATCACACCTTCAGGTGTGTGAATTGCAATACCATACGAATCAGGAATACTATGATTGGTTCTAAAAAAACTAATCGATAGTTTACCGAGTACGATTTTTTCATACTCTTGATACTCGATAATTGGTACTCTAAATCCTTTGTGTTTCTCTAGTTTGTTTTTAATTAAGCCTACAGCTATACCACTGGCATAGATTTTTGGTACCTTTACTTGACGCAGCAAGTACGGGATACCGCCGATATGATCTTCGTGTCCGTGTGTAATAATAAGTGCTTTAATTTTATCCTGGTTTTCAAATAAATACGTGTAATCTGGTATGACGTAATCAATACCGAGTAAATGGTCCTCTGGGAACAATATACCCGAATCAATAACAAGAATTTCGTCTTGATATTCGACGACATACATGTTTTTACCTACTTCGCCAAGACCACCTAATGCAAACACACCGACTTCATTCTTTTTCAATAAATTGTTTTGCATTAATAGAAGTCCTCCTAACTGAATCGTTATCTTCTATATTAATTATACCAAATAACTAATGTAATCGGAAAGAATATGTTATGAAAATGTTTTTATCTTGCTTATTTTAAGCCCTTTTTTATGGTATAATATGATAAAACTAAGAAACATAGAAATGAGGTGGTTCGATGAGTATGAAAATTCTCTTTTTTGATATTGATCGCACCCTCTATGATCCAGATACGAGATCGATACCTCGTAGTACCATTCGCGCATTAAAACAACTACATAATAATCCGAATATTGAGATAGCTATTGCAACTGGTCGGGCGTATTATATGTTGCATAATATTGAAGAAATCAAACCCTTCATAAATATCTTCATTTTAATAAATGGACAAATCATTATGAAGAATGGAGAAACGATATATCGCAATCCGATTCCAAAGGATAAAGTACTTAAGATTGTCCAAACGCTCGAGGATCACAATATGAAATATGGGTTCTTAGGTGAGTTTGATGAGACATTAAACATCGTTGATGAAAAGGGAAAAGAAGCTTTTGAGCTGGTTGACATGAAACTACCAAGAGTTGACCCGAATTTCTATTTAGAAAATGATATATTTCAAATGTGGGCATTTTGCGACCGAAAAAAACATCAATTCTTCCGTGACCAGTTGGATAATATGGATTTGGTACGCTGGTTGGGTGGTGGCTTCGATATTTTAAGCAAAGGTATGAGTAAAAAAGAGGGAATTAAGAAGATCTTAGAACTTGAAAATATTCCAATAGAGAATGCATATGCATTTGGTGATGGCGATAATGATATTGAAATGCTGGATTATATACCCAATAGTGTTGCCATGGGAAATGCAAGTGAATTGGCAAAAAAACATGCAACTTATGTGACGGACGATATAAAAAATGATGGGCTATATAAAGCACTGGTCAAACTGGGATTTATCGATGATTAAGAAACTACGTCTTTCGCAAAAAAACCAATCAGACTATCCATTTAATATTCCGTCACTGAAGCATACATCAACATTATCACTTAACCAACCAATTACGATCTTTGTCGGCGACAATGGAAGTGGTAAATCAACACTTCTACAAGCCATTGCTTATAAGAATAACTCGATAAATGTTAGTAAGAATGATTTACATAGTCCGTATTATAAAGATGTTCATCGTCTAGCCAAGTCGATGATACTATCGCATGATGTACAAACCCGCAAAGGATTTTTCTTTAGTGGAGAAGACTTCATTACCTACATCAACCATTTAAAAACAATGAAACAGCAACTTGAAGCTGAATATCAAGAAGTTGCGGACGAGTTTAAGAATAAGAGTGAATATGTTCGTTCCCTAGCTCTTGGACCGATTGCTAGCCAGTTGCATCAATTACATGAGACGTATGACGGGGAACTTAATAAACGCTCTCATGGAGAAGGTTTCTTAACCTTCTTCAAAGCACGGATGCATCAACAAGGAGTATATTTACTTGATGAACCGGAGACTCCTCTTAGTCCCCTCAACCAATATCAGTTACTGGTTTTATTAACTGATTTAGCACGGAGCGGATCACAAATTATTCTAGCAACCCATTCACCGATCCTAATGGCATTAGAAGGTGCTATAATATATGAGTTTACAGATGATGGAATCACTCCCATTGCATATGAGGACATTGAGTCGGTGCAATTTACGAAACATTTCTTAAACGATTATCAGAATTATCTACGCCGAATTTAGGTGAAAATATGATTGCAGAAGTTCTTGTAGATGTACCAGCTAAAGCGGTAGATCGAACCTTTGATTATGCAGTACCTGCTGCATTTGAATCGATTATTGAAATGGGACAACGGGTGCAAGTACCCTTTGGTCCTCGTTTCATTATGGGATATGTGCTTCAGCTGAAAGAAACAACAGAGGTGCAAGGACTCAAAGCAATTAAAGGGGTGATGGACCTTGTTCCATCACTAACAAGAGAACTTTTAGAACTAGGTAAAACGATGCAGTTTACAACAACTAGTCCACTAGTAAGTATTTATCACGCAATGTTACCACGCGCCTTACAATCCAAATACAAGAAAACATTGGTTTGTCATGATATAACCAAACTGGATAGTGATGTAGCAGGTTTGTTCAATCGTTATCAAGAAGCACCCTATAATGACAGTATTATTCCATTTTTACCTGCTATCAAGCAATATATCCAACAAGGCGTCATTGAAATTCGACATACGATACAACAACGAGGACATAAAAAATACATTACATATCTTGCGCTTGAACAACCTGATTTCCCTGTCCGTGGAGCCAAACAACAAGCAATAATCAAGTATTTAGCGGACTATGACGAACCGCAATTAAAACGACAAGTATTGATGGCAACCAAGGCATCCCATTCAACCATCAAGTCTTTACTTGAGAAAGGTATCGTTACGGAGATCGAAGAAGAGACATATCGTCAGATTCAGCATCGATATGATGCGTTAAATAAATGCGTCACCTTTACCGCTGAACAACAAGTTGCATACGATGCGATTCATCAAAATCTCAACCAACATCAGACCTTTTTGTTAAAAGGAGTCACTGGCAGTGGAAAAACGGAGATTTATTTAAACATTATCGAAGATGTTGTCACTCAAGGGAAGCAAGCGATTATGTTGGTTCCCGAGATTTCCTTAACACCGATGATGGTATCCCGATTCAAAGGGCGTTTTGGTGAAAAAGTAGCCTTGCTGCATAGTCGATTGTCGATTGGTGAAAAATACGATGAATGGCGAAAAATTCGTCGCAAAGAAGTGGATGTTGTTGTCGGGGCACGAAGTGCGATTTTTGCGCCGTTTGAACATCTGGGTGTTATCATTATCGACGAAGAACATACCGATAGTTACAAACAAGATACCTTGCCAACGTATCATGCAAAAGACGTCGCTATGATGCGTGCTGAGTACTATGATATACCACTAATCTTGGGGAGTGCAACCCCTTCGGTAGACAGTTATTTTGAAGCACTTGAGGGTCGATATACGATGCTTACCATGGAGGAACGTGCCAATCAAACAACATTACCCGATGTTTATATCGAAGATATGCGTTATGAGTTCCAAGGTGGTAACCGTTCGATTTTCTCCAAACGCTTAAAAGCGTTGATTGATGATCGTTTAGCCAAGAAACAACAAATCATGCTTCTTCTAAATCGCCGCGGACATTCGACATTTGTGATGTGCCGTAACTGTGGTGAAGTCATCATGTGTCCCAACTGTGATATTTCCTTAACGTACCATGAGCGCAATGATACATTGCGGTGTCATTATTGTGGTCACGATGAACAAAATCCAACCAATTGTCCCTATTGTGGAAGTCCCCATATACGCTACATGGGGATTGGTACTGAGAAAGTCGAAGAAACCGTCAAAGAGATGTATCCGGAAGCTAAAGTGATTCGCATGGATACCGATACAACGACTTCCAAAAATGCCCATGAAGAACTCCTCTATCAATTTGAACATGAAGGAGACATCTTAATTGGTACCCAAATGATTGCCAAAGGTTTGGATTTCCCCAATGTAACACTGGTTGGTGTATTGGCTGCTGATATGTCGTTAAATCTTCCAGATTATCAAGCGGTAGAACGAACTTTCCAATTATTGACGCAAGTCTCAGGACGGGCTGGCCGTCATGAACTCGAAGGAGAAGTTGTGATACAAACATACAATCCAGACCATTATGCGATTTTGTACGCCAAAGATCATGATTATGAATCGTTTTATAAAACCGAAATGAAGATCCGTCAGCTTGGTGGTTATACTCCGTATTACAACATTGTCCAGATTTTGATACGTGATAAAGATGTGAAACGGGTGTTAAAAATCGGAACATCAATCGTTATGCAGTGTCGTAAAGAACTGGAAGATGATGTCATTGTTCTCGGTCCTGTACTACCGAAAGTGGCTCGAATTAATAATTACTATCGAGCTCAAATCATCATTAAGCACCAACAGTCACCATCGATTGATCGAGTCCTAAAAGAACTCTATAATACATACAACGAAACGATTATGATGGCAATTGATAAACATCCACAACTCTTATAGGAGGTTGTATTATGAATATTGTATTTATGGGAACACCACAGTTTAGTGTACGGATATTAGAAGCTGTACACGACAAATATGGTGTCACCTTGGTGGTGACGCAACCCGATAAACGTGTGGGTCGGAAACGAGTTTTAACCTATAGCCCCATCAAAGAAAAAGCATTGGAACTCAAGATTCCCGTGTTTCAACCACGTCGGATTAAACAGGATTTTGACGTGATATTAGACACCAAACCAGACTTGATCATTACCGCTGCGTACGGCCAAATTATTCCGAATGAAGTGTTGGATGCGCCACGGTTAGGATGCATCAATGTCCATGGTAGTTTGCTTCCCCAGTTACGTGGAGGGGCACCAATCCAACGTGCGATTCAGCGGCTCTATGTTACTACGGGAATCACGATCATGTATATGGCCCAGCAAATGGATAGTGGCGATATTATTTCACAACGTTCGATTACGATTCAACCGTATGATACCTCTGGTACATTGTTTGAAAAACTGAGTGTGCTTGGACGGGATTTATTGATGGATACGTTACCTGACATTGTAGCGGGAACCAATTCACGGACGCCGCAAGATGAGTCGCTGGTCACGTATGCATATAACTTAAAGCGTGATGAGGAACACATTAACTGGGGTCGTTCGTGTGAAGAAATTGATGCCCATATTCGCGCGTTTACTCCGGAACCACAGTGCTATAGTATCCTTGATAATAAACGACTAAAAATCCTTGAGGTACAACCATGCACTTATCCAAAGAATACTACCTTTGATCAATATCAGAATGGAACCATTGTCGAAGTCCAAAAAGAGTACTTTGGTGTCAAAGCAGAAGATGGTGTTATAAAAGTCTTTACCGTTCAATTAGAGGGGAAAACAAAACAAGATGTAAAGACCTTCATGAACGGTTCCGGACGGAACATGATTAAGTTATACAAAGTATTTCAATAATGTACAGTTGTGGTATAATATAATATTAGAGGTGATGCAATTGAAACCAACCGGATTATATTCTCGTGATGAGATGCTTGAGTTAAATATTCAAACGCTAAAAGAACGTACCGTTACCGTTGAAGAAATCGCCGAAGTGGCGTATCGTCAACAGGCAAAATGGAGTGATCAAGTCTCAATGGCTGATTGCATTGATAGCGTGGAAAAAATCTTGAGTTTACGTGATGTTTTCCACATCTTGCAACTCGGTGCAGAAATTGATCGATTAACCGATGCTGGTTTATTCAAAGGTCCGATTCAAGACATCTTGAAAATCGACTTAGGCATGTTTGGTATCGATGAGTTGTTTGGTCTTGAATTAGCTGGTTTGTACGGCACCATCGGCAAAACCAACTTTGGCGATATTGATGTCAACAAACCACTGGTTATCGATCGTCTGAACGGTGAAGGTAAACACGGTGGTATGTGTCATACGTTTATGGATGATATCGTGGGTGCTCTTGCAGCAGCAGCCTCGACACGTGTTGCCCAAATGCTAAATGAAATAGAAGCGCATAAAGATCCCAATGTAGAGGAAATCAAACTCGATTTAGACGTATAGGGAGTGAGGTCCATGGCTAAGGACTATAAACGCCTTGACGATTTCTTTCAAAAACCTACGTCTGAACCCGAAGAACTGAAGAAGTACTATGAAGATTTAAACAAGGGTATCGATCCAAACAAACTAACCGTTACCGATAAAGTAGCCATCTTCTTTAGAAACTTGGTCTCACGAGTAGAAATATTATACAAAAAAGAAAAACCGAAAACAGAAGTCGTTGAGAAACCATCTGGCTTACGCCATAAAATAAAAGTATATTATCGATTTGTTGTTCAAAAATTCATCGAACTCTTCAACTTTGAAGCCGATGTCGATATCTTGGACAATACATCGGTCCTTTTCCAACGGAATAAAGTTAATCGCCGAATCTTATTCATCATCAATGCGATTTTCATTCTGTTTTTTGGGTTTATTGGTAATCAACGACCTAACTATATCGTCATTGCTGCATTTGCCGTATTGATGTTGATTATTTCACGTACCTTGCGGAAAATCATCAATGAAAAACCACGTACTTTACTGAAACAACAAATGGCGATGTACATCGGTAGTGTCTACATATTAATGGCCTCAATTGGGGTCTACATCAAACTGCGGTGGTCCGCAGGGAATGTCGTTATCGGCGATTTGGTTCAACTTGGAAATGACGCGCGGATCACGACCTATATTACTGATATTTCAATATCTCAAGCGGGATATTTATTAATCTATTTCTCGTTGATCGTAATTAGTTTGTATCAAGATGCAACCTTACTTCGAATCTTATTCCGCTGGGTCTTTGGATTTATGTTCATCGTCCATATTTTAATCATGTATCCGTTATACGATCATGCAGCAAGCTTCCAAGAGTTATACGATTACTTATTTGTCACCAATGTCAATATTACAATTGACATTGTCCTAAGAACCGTAACGCTGGTGGTGTTCTACATTGCCCTTTACTCCAGTGTATCGATTGGCCAGATGATGAATAACAAACGGAAAGAAGAAATGATAAAACGTCGCGAAATGGAACAGGACTTTACGGCGGTTGTCGGGGATGTATTTGATGTTATCAGTGTGTTTAACTCGCATACCATCAATCAGAACAAAGCCGATGTTCACCGCGTTGCGGAAATGGCAAGTCGCCTAGCGAACATCTTAGGCCTCTCGTCACGTGTATGTTCCGAAATTTATAATTATTCCGTGATTCATATTGATCGCGTTACCGATTTGTCCATCTTACAATACGAAGGCAAAGATACGCTTACGGAAAAAGACTACGGTGTCATTCGTGAAAAAACGGTACTTGGTAGTGTTGTTATCAAACGATTGCAACTCAATCAGAAATCAGAAGACATTGTTCGAATGCACTTTGAGAAAACCGTGGATCCCAACCTTGTCGAGAAAATGAAACGGATTCAACGCTCACAAGAAGGACAGATTATCCTTCTTGCTGAAATTTATGATATCTTACGTCAAGAGAGAAATTACAAAAGTGAATTAAAACATAAACGCGCGATCGATTTACTACAGCTAGAGTTCAAAGAGTACTTCGAACCCTACATTTTGGATCGATTCTTAAAATATCAAATGGAATTTGAAGCGTTTTATGAGAAATATAAATACTCAGAATTAGGTGAAGCAGAATGAAACGATTTTTTACATCCGAAAGTGTAACAGAAGGCCATCCTGATAAAATTTGCGATCAAATCAGCGATGCGATTTTAGATGCGATATTAACCGATGATCCCGATGCTCGAGTGGCCGTCGAAACCAGTGTCACAACCGGGTTAGTACTAGTCAGTGGTGAAATAACTACAACCACCTACATCAACGTTCAAGAAATCGTTCGTAATACCGTTAAAGAAATCGGGTATGATCGAGGGAAATATGGTTTTGATTCCGAAAATCTTGCGGTTTTGGTGGCGATTGATCCCCAATCACCTGATATTGCGATGGGCGTGGATGATTCACTTGAACACGAACAAGGTGCTGGCGACCAAGGGATTATGTTTGGATATGCAACCAATGAGACGGATGAATATATGCCAATCACCATTCACTTAGCCCATAAACTCGCTCGGAAAATGAGCGAAGTTCGTAAAAATGGAACCCTCGCATACTTACGTCCGGATGGAAAAACGCAGGTGACAATGGAGTTTGATGATGACAATCAACCGCAGCGAATTGATAGTATTGTCATCTCCACACAACATTCTCCAGAGATTGCCCAATCGCAGATTCATGCGGATATTAAAACACATGTTATTGATGCTGTTATTGATCCCAATTTACTCGATGAACATACGAAATACTACATTAATCCGACCGGTAGCTTTGTCATTGGTGGACCCCAAGGAGATGCGGGGTTAACCGGACGGAAGATTATCGTCGATACGTATGGTGGTGTTGGCCGCCATGGTGGAGGAGCATTCAGTGGAAAAGATCCATCGAAAGTCGATCGAAGTGCTGCTTATGCGGCCCGTTATGTCGCCAAAAATGTCGTTGCTGCAGGGCTTGCTGACAAGTGTGAAGTGCAAGTATCCTATGCGATTGGAATCCCCCATCCAATGAATATTTATGTCGAAACATTTAATACGGGACATGTATCGGATGAGGTAATTGTCCAAGCGATTGAAGACCAGTTTAACCTCCATCCAAAAGCCATTATTAAAGAACTGGATCTGAAACGACCCATCTACAAACAAACAGCAGCTTATGGACATTTTGGACGTTCTGATCTTGATTTACCATGGGAAAAATTAGACAAAGTTGAGGCATTGAAACAATACTTGTAAGGAGTGATTAGATGAACTGGTTATGGGATTTACTCATCATCGTTGTACTCGCAGCAATTGTGTGGGTCATCATCGTCTATCAACGCAAGCGATTACTTCGATTATGGAATGAAGTAACGAAAGATGAAGTGGCATTCTATCGTCAACTAGAAAAAGTGCATCGCTTGTTTTATGAACATCTTGATCTTGTCAAGACCGAGGACAATCTCGAATGTGTCCGCATGGTTCGACGTTATCGAAAAAAGCGAATTCGCTCGTTGCTTTTAAATACGCGCCAAGATTTATATAACTCGATCAATCTCCTCTATGATGAAGTGGACGAACACGATGAACCAGAATACATCATTATGAAAGAGGAATACGACAACCTTCAAAAAATCCGGCGGATATACAACTCGAAAGTTCTGATCTACAATCAAACCATCAGTGTCTTTCCAACGAGATATCTTGCCCTACGGATGAACCTTGAACTAAAAGAATATTTTGGATAAAGCACAAATTGTGCTTTTTTTCTTTGAAAATATTTTCATTTGACCATTACGCATGAAAATGAATGAAAATTGAAAAATATGATGAAAAACAAGTCATTTATACAAACGCTTACAAAAAAAACACAAAAACACTTGATTTATACAACATACTAGTATAATATATATAATGTTTTACAGACTAACTCTGAATAAATAGAGGTATCGAGACATGATTCCAAACAGTCAAATGAACGGAAAAATAGTTCGAAAACCAGCCGTTTTATCAGAAAAACGACCACTGTTTATTCGTGACGAAAAAATCAAAGGATAGCACTCTTTTTAGAGACTGTCCTTTTGTTATTATAGGAGGAGTATCGATGAATACAGTCGTAATAGGTGTCATCGGAGCAGACGTCCATGCCGTCGGTAATAAAATCATTGACTATGTACTCAGTGAAAATGGATTCAATGTTGTTAACATTGGTGTGTTGTCGAGTCAAGAAGATTTTATTAATGCCGCCATTGAAACCGATGCCAAAGCAATCTTGGTATCGAGTCTATATGGCCATGGTGAAATGGACTGTCGATATTTCAAAGAGAAATGCGTGGAAGCTGGGTTAGACCACGTAAAACTGTACGTAGGTGGAAACATTGTGGTGGGGAAACAAGACTTCACAGAAGTCGAAAAACGCTTTAAGGACATGGGATTTGATCGTGTGTATGCACCAGGGCAAAAGATCGAAGACGCCCTGAAGGACTTACGTCACGATCTGATGGTTCAATGAATCCTTATCTCCTAGTAGATTTCGGATCAACCTACACCAAACTCACCTGCGTCGATTTAGAGAACGAATACATCATCGGGACAGCGAAAGCACCAACAACCGTGGAAACCGATGTTTTAGATGGCTATGACAAAGCCTTTAAATACCTCATCAGTGATCACCCAGAGATTAAACACATCTCTGGTATTTCTGCATGTAGTAGTGCCGCAGGTGGATTGAAAATGGCCGCAATTGGTCTCGTCGAAGAGTTAACCGTGGAAGCCGCCAAACGCGCTTGTCTGGGTGCGGGAGCCATTGTTACCAAAGTCTATTCACACCATATGACCAACAAAGAAGCACAAGAACTGAAAGATGCGGACATTGATATTGTTTTACTCGCCGGTGGAACCAATGGTGGGAACAAGGAATGCATCCTTCATAACGCTAGGAAAATCAAACAATTCGGCATTCGCGTTCCGGTGATTGTTGCTGGGAATAAGGATGCCTATGATGAAATCGAGGAACAATTCCAAGAATCCAATATCGAATACTACTTCGTCAACAACGTTATGCCACAACTAAAAAAACTCGATGTTAGTGAAGCTAAACACGCAATCCGTAAAATCTTCATCGATAAAATCATTGAAGCCAAAGGTATTAAAAAAGCCGAAGAACGGATCGGGGAGATTATCATGCCTACCCCTGAAGCCGTATTACTTGCTGCAGAACTCTTAAGTAAAGGCTATGAAGACGAAGCAGGATATGGAGAACTAATCGTGATTGACATTGGTGGTGCAACCACCGATGTCCATACCATTGGGGAAGGATTCCCCAAACGAACTGAAGTCATTTTAAAAGGACTAGAAGAACCCTTCGCAAAACGTACCGTTGAAGGTGATCTCGGGATGCGCTACAGTGCAAACGCCTTACTGAGTTTGGTCTCTGATTATGAATTTAAGCGCTACTTTGAAGAGGATGACACCTGTAATCACAATATTGAAAAATCACTCAATCGTCGCAGTAGTCACGTCGACTTTATCCCCAAAACCAAAGATGAAGAAGAATTTGACAAAGCGATTGCAAAAATCTGTTGTGATGTGTCGATGAGTCGTCACGTTGGTCACGTTGAAGTCGTACACACTCCCTTAGGTGACATGTATTACCAAACCGGGAAAGACCTGACTGGAATTCAATATGTCATTGGTACAGGTGGTGTATTAATCAACAATAAAGAAGCGAAAAAAATCTTAAAGCAAGTGAACAAAAAATCGAACAAAGCCTTAGAATTACGACCGACAAATCCATCGATTTTAATCGACAAGAGCTACATCATGTCAGCAATGGGATTATTAAGTCAGAAATACCCTAAGGTAGCACTGAAGCTGCTTAAACAATACTTAATGTAGAGGCGATACCATGATTACAAACAAACGATTAACCGAAGCAGAATTCCTGTCGATTCGACAGGACGTTTTACGTGCTTGGCCAACTGGGAATCATCCGGATTTGGATTTGAAAAAGGCTGTTGAAAAACTAAAACAAGTACCACAGGAAAAACAGTTTTCGCATGTCTTACGACAAGCAAAAAAACGTGGTATTACCTTGGTTCAACCACGTGCTGGTATGGCCCCGATTGATAAACATATAGAACTATTACAATACTTACAAAATGAAGGAAAAGCGGACGTGTTACCCTCGACAATTGATTCGTATACACGTCACAATCGATATAATAATGCTGAGGACGGTATCAAAGAATCCGAAAAACAAGGTCGTAGTTTATTAAATGGTTTTCCCGCCGTAAACTATGGCGTTGATGGATGTACAAAGGTACTTGATAGTATCAATGTACCTCTTCAAGCTCGCCATGGAACACCCGATGCCCGGCTACTAAGTGAAATTATTCACGCCTCTGGCTGGACATCCAATGAAGGTGGCGGCATCAGTTACAACATTCCCTATGCGAAAAACATCAGTTTAGAAGATACCCTGCGTTACTGGCAATATTGTGACCGCTTGGTTGGCTATTACCAAGAACATGGTGTTGAGTTGAACCGTGAACCGTTTGGTCCCTTAACCGGAACCCTCGTACCCCCATCAATTGGGAATACAGTTGCGATTATCGAAGCACTATTAGCAGCCGAACAAGGTGTAAAAAATATTACCGTCGGCTATGGCCAAGGAGGGAATATGATCCAAGATATTGCCGCCTTACGTAGCTTAGAAGAACAAACCAACCATTATTTAAAGCTCTTTGGCTATAACGATGTCTTTGTGACCACGGTCTTCCATCAATGGATGGGTGGTTTCCCAGCAAATGAGAGTGAAGCCATGGCGTTGATTGGGTATGCCAGTACCGTTGCTGCGTTAGGGAAAGCAACGAAAATGATTACCAAAACAACACATGAATCGTATGGGGTTCCGACAAAAGAAGCCAATGCCAATGCGCTTCGTACGTCGCGCTATTTGACACATTTGTTAAAAGATCAACAAGTTCCAAATAGTGCCGAATTAGACATGGAAATCAATCAAATAAAACGCGAAGTCGATGCCTTACTTCATGCTGTGGTCGAAGCGGGAAAAGGCGATGTGGCTCAAGGCGTTGTCAATGCTTTTAAACGAGGAATCCTTGATATACCGTTTGCTCCTAGCGAACTCAATCATGGAAAAGTATTACCGGCTCGTGATATTGAGGGAAAAATTCGAATTTTGGAGTTTGGTAATCTCGCATTCAACGATGACATCAAAACATTTCATCATCAGAAACTACAAGAACGTGCCAACAAACAACATCGTGAATTTAGTATCCAAATGGTCATCGACGACATTTATGCTGTCAGCGATGGACATTTGGTTGGATTTCAAGGAGAAGAACAGTGAAAATCATCGACATCATTTGCAGTGAAAGTTTAACCGGATTTTATTTCGACGATCAACAAGCAATCAAACACGGTGCCATCCAAGATGGATTCACCTATTTGGGAGATCCTGAAACCGATAAGTTTGAACACATTCGTCAAAAAGGGGAAGCCCTTAGTATCATGTTGGTGTTGGATGATGGCCAGATAGCATACGGTGATGCTGCTGCCGTACAATACAGTGGAGCTGGAGGACGCGATCCCTTATTTATTGCGTCTGAGGCAAAAGAGATTATTACAACACATATTGCGCCATTACTGATTGGATTACAAGTTGAATCTTTTCGTCCCATCGCGGAGCAAATCGATCGTCTCATCATCGATGGACGGCAACTTCATACGGCATTACGCTATGGTATTACTCAAGCACTACTCGATGCAACAGCGAAAGCACAACACTGCACCATGAGTGAAGTTGTCCGTAACGAGTACAATATACAAGATACAATCTATCGTCGCATCCCGTTATTTGCGCAAACCGGAGATGACCGTTACACCAATGTGGATAAGATGATTATCAAAGAAGTCGATGTAATGCCACATGCATTAATCAACAATATTGATACTAAGTTAGGTCATCACGGTGAAATTTTGCAAGAGTATGTGTCTTGGTTACGCGGACGCGTCCTACAACTACGGACGCGGGATGATTACCACCCCATCTTTCACATTGATGTATATGGAACAATTGGGATTATTTTTGATAATGACATCGATCAAATGTATCAGTACTTATGTGAGTTAGAAGCAATTGCATCCCCGTTTACGTTGCGGATTGAAGGACCTGTAGATGCAGGAAACCGGCACGAGACAATGATGCATCTTCAGGCACTCACAAAACGGATCAATGCCGATCATCGCTCGATAGAAATCGTCGCGGATGAATGGTGTAATACCCTGGATGATGTCAAGTATTTTGCCGATCATCAAGCGGGTCATATGTTGCAAGTAAAAACACCGGATTTAGGCGGTGTCAACAATATTATTGAAGCGTTACTCTACTGCAAGGACAAAGGCATTGGTGCGTATAGTGGTGGGACCTGCAATGAAACCAATATTAGTGCTGAAGTGACGACTGCTATTGCCATTGCCTGTGACGCAACACAGTGCTTAGCCAAACCAGGTATGGGAACCGATGAGGGAATTATGATTGTGAATAACTTCATGAATCGTACTCTAGCACGAATTCAACACAAAGGGTGATATCATGATTCATACTGCCGGAACAACCGAGTCCAGTGATTGCCGTATACACGTATCTCCTAGTGAAGGAATACAAATCCAAATCGAAAGCATTGTTTTCGATCAGTTTGGTGATCAGATATACGCGGTGATTTCAACGGTTTTACAGGAACATAACATCACGGATATGAAAGTAGAATGCTTTGATAAGGGAGCCCTGGACTATACGATTCGCAGTCGCGTCATCACAGCCTTAAAACGAGGTGGTTATATTGAATAGAAGCTACTTATTTATTCCTGGAAATACCCCGTCGATGATTCAAAATGTCGATGTGTTCGACAGCGATGCGGTAATTCTTGATTTAGAAGACAGTGTTGTCGAATATGAAAAAGATGCCGCTCGAATATTGGTCGATGAGTTCTTGCGTCACGTACAACCACAAAATGTCGATGTCTTTGTTCGGATAAACGATCCATCTTCACCGCATTTTATCGATGATGTGACACAGCTTTCCGCAACAAAAATCTGTGGGTTTGTCTTGCCCAAAGCATCGCTCTCAACCATCAAGCAACTCATGCAATATACTGATAAACCACTGATCCCCATAATCGAATCACCACGGGGCGTTCTCGAATCAAAAGAAATGGCACAACATCCTCAGGTACAAGGGTTGTTGCTCGGAGCAGAGGATTTTAGCAAAGAGATGAATATTCAGCGTACACCTGATGGATTGGAAATTGAATACGTTCGCCAATACCTTGCGATTGTATGTCGTGCTTATGATATTGAAGCAATCGATACACCATGGATTGATAAAGAGGATGTCATTGGTTTAGAAGCGGATACAGAGACGGCAAAGCAATTTGGATGTACAGGTAAAGCCGCGATTCATCCGAATCATATTGATTGCATTAATACCATATTTACACCATCCCAAGCGGCGATTAATGAAGCCATGAGAATTGTGAAAAAAGCGGAAGAGACCAAAAAAGGGGCATTTAGTCTAGATGGTAAAATGGTGGATCGCCCCATTATTGAAAAAGCAAAAAAACTACTACAGCTTGCACACGAATACAAGATAATCTAGGTGATACTATGGCACCAACAATCTATGCATCATTGGATCATTTTTTTCAAGAGTTCGACATTCACACCCACAAAAACATATCGTTTCATCATCACCTTCGAAACGGTGATTTTGTGATCAATGATGTTTTAGCCTACTATATCGATCACAACGTCCAACATCTCCATTTATTTCCGAGCTCAATCTTTCCTTCGTATACATCGATTATGACGTTGTTGGAACACAACCAAATCGACCATATTACCACCAATTACATCAATGGTCCCGTCGGTGACTATCTTAGCACCCATGGACTACCGGGGCAATTAACAATGCAGACCCATGGGGGTCGAGCGCGGAGTATTATCGAAGGAAAACAAGTAATTGATGTTGCCTATATTGCCTGTCCAACAGTCGATTCATCCGGTAATGGTGTCGGCTACTTAGGACCCAGTAAATGCGGTTCATTAGGCTATGCGATTGCGGACAGTATTCACGCGAAAAAAACCATATTGATTACCGATCATCTCATTGAAGACAAACTGGAACAACCCGAAATAATAGGAACCGACGTAGACGGTGTGATTGTTGTCGATCACATCGGTAATCCCGCTGGAATTGTCAGTGGCACAACAAATATAACTACCAACCCCATTGGTGTAAAAATAGCGCGTTTAGCAACGCAAACACTGATTGAACTGGGAGCGATAACCAATGGATTTTCATATCAAAGTGGTGCGGGAGGAATCAGTCTTCGTGTCACCAAACACATTGGGGATTACATGAAAGAACATCAGATCACAGCATCTTTCTTTAGTGGTGGAATCACAACGCACCATGTGAGGATGTTAGAAGAAGGTCTCGTTGAACGCCTATACGATGTCCAATGTTTTGATTTGGACGCGGTCGATTCAATTGCAACCAATCCCAATCACATCGCCATCAGCGCTTCACGCTATGCCAATCCCCAAGATCCAATGCATATTACAAAGGATCTCGATATTGTCATTCTAGGAGCCACCGAAATAGATTGTGACTTCAATGTGAACGTAACAACTGACTCCCATCAGACCATTATTGGAGGAAGTGGTGGTCATAGTGATACCGCAAGTGATAGTTCCATCACTGTGATTGTATCACCATTACTTCGGGGACGGTTACCCTTGATCAAAGATCGCGTTACAACGATTACAACCCTAGGACAACATGTGGATATACTGGTTACTGAACGAGGGATTGCCATACATCCTCAGCGAACCGATTTACGGCAACAACTGGCGCATTCCTCATTACCGATTTTCGAGATCCAGGAACTGCAACAACGGGCATACCGATTAACCGGTACACCCCGGGATATCAAACGGACAACAACCCCAATTGGTGTCATTGAAGATCGAACGTATGACATTATTGATACCTTATATCAAAAGAAATAGACAACTCGTTTGTCTTTCTTTTTGACTTGGGTGTATAATAATGTTGGAGACCACAATAGGAGGAATACAATGTTTACTATAAAAGAAGTTATATTGGAAGAAGAAAAACAACAGTTAATTCGTTTCTTACATCGCTATAATCTCGATTATGAGTTTGATATCACCTATTCGATATTGGTCTACGATAAGGACACGATTATCGCAACCGGATCATTGGCGAACAACATCATGAAGTGTTTTTTGGTTGCACCAAACTACCAGCAACAAAACATCACCAACATGATGTTTCATCATATGGTTCATATACTAGAAAAACGTGGTGTGGATCATTACTTTGTTTTTACGTTACCACAGAATGAATCAGTATTCCGTAGTTTACACATGAAACGAGTTGTGCAGACGATGAATACGGTCTTACTGGAAGGTGGACGCTATATCAATGACGTCTTGACTGAGTTAAAAACCACATACAAGATTGATGATTCACCCAAAGCAGCCGTAATCATCAACGCCAATCCAATGACCAATGGGCATCTCTATTTAATCGAAACTGCAGCACGAGAAAACAAACAAGTTCTCGTTTTTGTTGTCAGTGAAGATTTGTCAAGTTTCCCGTTTGTTGATCGCTTTGAAATCATCCAACATGCGACCGAACATCTTCTTAATGTCACGGTTGTACCGACACTTAGTTATCTTGTAAGTAAGATTACATTCCCCAAGTATTTCTTAAAAGAAGATCAACTCATTAAAGACGAACAAACGTTGGTTGACGTCTTGGTGTATAAAACATATTATACAAAGATATTTAATATTAAGAAGCGTTACCTCGGTGATGAACCATATAGCTATAATACAAACAAATACAATCAAGTATTGCAAGATCATCTTGGCCAACACATCCAGATTATTCCCCGTAAGGAACATCATAAGAAACCAATTAGTGCATCGCTGGTACGGAAGATGATAAAAGCTGGTAAAGTCGAAAAAATCAAATCCTATGTCCCCCAGGCAACCTATGATTATCTACACAGTGAAAAGGGACAAAAGATTATCTCATTGATTCAATCTCACACGTTAGGACGACACTAAATGAATCCCATTTTACAAGCGCGAGAAGCGCGCCACGAGCATGTACAACAATTGATGCGTCAATACCCCGATTGTTCGGTGGTGATTCTTAAAACAAATGTTGTTGGAACGAACAAGAATCCGGTTCATATGCGATTTATTTGTTCGTTTTTCAATGACTTGGTACACCGCACCTTTGGTGCAAAAATCCAATTGCATGGTCGGCAAGAAAGCGCTGATGGAAATTACTGTTTCTACGTAATTAATGAAGTCGGTACTTTAGTCAAAGAACGAACAATTGAGTTGGAAGAATACAACTCGATAGGACGATTAATTGATCTTGACGTATATTATAAAAAACCGATATCTCGACAAGATTTACAATGTGCAACAAGAACTTGTCTACTGTGTGACAATTTCGCCCATATCTGTAGTCGAAATAAAACCCACAGCGACGATGAAATCCATCAGAAAATTCAAGAGATTACCTGTGATTTCTTAATTGATTATCTCACCAATATTACCATCAAGGCAATCTACAGTGAACTAGAATTATACCCCAAATTTGGCCTCGTTTCTCATCGGGATAATGGCTGTCATCTAGACATGAACTATGAGACGTTCATCCGTAGTACGTTTGCCTTAAAACCATTCATCAGTCGCTATATTGAAGAAGGGTGTAACGACAATATCAACCCCAAAAAATTACAACAAATTGGCCAACAAGCAGAAGCGAAGATGTTTCAGGTGACCGCTGGAATAAATACCCAAAAAGGATTGATATTTGCGCTGGGGGTATTTCTTCCAGTCTTGACGAAGAACATTATCCAACACAACAACGAAGCGCAATTCATTCAAGATATACAAGAATTATCTCGAGCAATCGTTGGTTCTTATTACGAACAGTTGACAGAAGAGACCGCAACGTCTCACGGAGATTACATCTATCTCGAGCATGGATTAAAAGGAATACGGGGTGAAGCCTGCCGCGGCTTCCAATGCATCTTTGATATCCCAACGATTGTGCATCATGATGACGATGTGACCCATCATGGATATTTACTGCGTTTGATGGCTGTTATCGACGATACAACCATTGTCCATAAAACCTCAATAAAGACATTACGAACAGTCCAACAAGAGGTGCAGCAATTTCTCGATAATGGCGGTTATTTGGAGAACAAAGAATCATTCATTCATTTGAGTGATACCTATAAACAACAATGTATTTCTCCTGGAGGAAGTGCCGACTTGCTCGTCCTAAAAATCATCTACGAACAAATCAAACATTTATTAAAACACGATTAGGAGGTTGCTACATGAATTATCGCACACCAAAAAAAATCAATCGCCCGATTTCAGAAATTGGGTTTGGAGCTTGGCAATTAGGAAACAAAGCATTCTTTGGCGAAATGACAGATGAACACGCATTATCCCTAGTGAAAGAAGCAGTGAGACAAGGGATTAATATCTTTGATACTGCTCCTGGATACGGTAGTGGAAACAGTGAACGACTACTCGGAATTGGACTTCATGATGACCGGAGCAATGTCTTCATCAACACCAAATTTGGACATACCGCAGATGGTCGTACTGACTTCAGTGTCGATGGACTTCATGAAATGGTAGAAAGTAGTTTACAACGACTCCAAACGACCTATTTAGATGGTGTAATTCTGCACAATCCCGGACGTGATTTACTTCACGGTGATCAACCCTTATATCAAGCGTTACGTGAATATAAAAAACAAGGAATCATACGCCATTTTGGCGTTAGTATCGACACTGTCGAAGAATTGGATATTGTACTCCATCAAAATGATGTCGACATCATTGAAATCATGTTCAATATCATTCATCAATCCCCAAAAACATTGTTTGATGAGGTGCAGAACAAAGGTATTATGCTGTTGATTAAAGTTCCCCTTGATTCCGGATGGCTCAGTGGTAAATATACAAAGGATACAACCTTTCAAGGCATCCGCTCGCGGTGGACAACCGAAGTTAAAGAGACACGACTCGATATTGTACAACGAATCAAAGCCATTTGTCCAAGCGATGATCTAGCGCAAGATGCATTGCGATTTATCTTATCCTTTGATGCAGTTACAGCTGTGATACCCGGTGTTCGCTCGTTGGCCCAATTAACATCCAACGTTCAGAGTCAAGACGATACCATGGATGACGTGACAAAGGCGCAACTTGAAGCGTTGTACGATCAGTATATTACAACCAAACACACCCCCTGGTAAAACAAAAAAAGATCCGAATTAGTTCGGATCTTTATAATATATTCCTTGATACGTACCGCGGTGACGTAATTCTTTGTCAATTTCGTTCATCACGACGAATTTTTTAAGACTCCACAATGGTGCAAGTAGTACATCTTTGGGACTGTCCCCGGTAAGACGGTGAATGATGATATCGGGATGGAGTCGTTCAATTTGATCACAGACAATATCCACATACGCCTCACGCGATAATATCGGAAACGGATTCCTTTGATACTCGCGTCCCATCGCTGTATGTTTCATAATGTGTAATAAATGAATTTTAATCCCTTGAACATCGAGGGTATTGATATAATCGATCGTTTGTAACATGTCTTCTTTGGTTTCAGTTTTAAAGCCATTAATAATGTGAACCACAACTGCAATACCTCGCTTGCGCAGTTCTGTAACGGCTTTAGTGAAACAGTCTAGATCGTGTCCGCGATTGATGTATTCTGCGGTTTTATCGTGGATCGATTGTAAACCGAGTTCTACAATTAAATCCGTTTGATTGTGGTATGTTTCGAGCAAATCATAAATCGTATCATCCAAGGCATCACAACGTGTGGCAATGCTTAAACCGACAATGTTCGAATCAAGTGAGAGGGCTTCATCATACAGCGTTTTTAACCGAGTCACATCAGCGTATGTATTTGTATTTGCTTGAAAGTAAGCAATGTAGTATGCGTCATCCCATTTTTGATGCATCATCGCTTTGATTGTTTGGAATTGTTGTGCGAGGGGGAGCTTTTTATCTCCAGCAAAATCACCAGAGCCGCTTTGCGAGCAGAACGTGCATCCTCCAACACCACTCGTCCCGTCTTTATTGGGACATGTAAAATCCCCGTTAAGCGACACTTTAAAAACCTTCTTACCATATGTATGGCGGTAATAGGCGTTTAGGGTATTGTATGGTTTTTCAGCAGTCCTGTAATTCATCGTGTCACCTCATAGACATTTTATCACACTTTTTCAAAATATATGGTATAATTGTTCAAGGTGAGACACATGTATGAACGATTTTTAAATAGCATTGTAAATCCAAAGAAATTACTCGACTACCGCAATGATCATTTGCTGTGGGTTTTTCTATATTTATTGTTGTTTACCGTCTTGTTAAGTACGAGAACCGTTATTGATGTCATCACCTATGATGGACTAACAGAAGCACGAAAGACTGAAGTTGCTGATGGATTTGAAGATTTGGATCCTAATTGTGGTATCAATGATACAGAAGTCTATTGTGATACCGAACAGACAATGTTGTTTTATCAAGATCAAGTCGTTAACTTCTACGTCGAGACCGCAGAAGAGTTGCAATACAACAATTACGATAGTCAATATAGTATTGTCGTACAGGGGGATTCTGTCGTATTTCTGTTTAATAATCAAGTATTGTATCAAGAACTCTTAGGAGACATTGCTGGTGATTTTACCAATCTTGATTTTAGTCTTCAAACAACCGACGAACGCGCGTTTAATGATCGGATTTTTACCGCAGTAGATGACTATATGATGTCGTACAAGACGGTTTGGGGAACCATGATGATTGCAATCGATTTCTTAAGTGGTTTTCTCTTGTTCATGTTTTTCATTCTCGTTAGTGCATGGATGTTGCGACTACGCTTTAAAATTGTCCCTTTCCGTCATTTCTTTACCATGACCGTGTATTCATCCACTGGTTTGTATGTCATCCTCATTTTAAACAGCTTATATAACTTGAATATGTTACTGGTTGTTTTATTGCTGATTTTCGCGTTTCGACAAAACAATCAACTCAGTATGGAAATTGTCCGTCGATTAGAGAAAAAGCCTTGATAATAAAATAGGCATATGATATTATATCTAAGTATAACGAGGAACTAGAAGTAGTAGTATTTATACGATTTACAGCGACCTAATGGTGGTGGAAATTAGGAATGGATAAATACGAATTAGTCTAGGGAGTTAAACAGGTGCAACACGGGAGCCTGTTTCGTCATTCGGCGTTAACGAATTAAGTGCTTCGCAAGAAGAACCAAGGTGGTACCGCGGATATTATGTTCGTCCTTATTTTAGGATGGACTTTTTTTATAGAAAGGAGTATTCATATGGAATACAATCACAAAGCCATTGAAGCAAAATGGCAACAGCACTGGTATGACAATGATCGTTTTCACGCAGAAGATTTCAGTGACAAACCGAAATACTACGCCCTTGTTGAATTCCCATACCCCAGTGGGGTAGGAATGCACGTTGGTCATATTCGTGCCTATTCAAGTTTGGAAATTATTAGTCGGAAACGACGAATGGAGGGATACAACGTATTATTCCCAATGGGATTTGATGCGTTTGGTTTACCAACCGAAAACTATGCGATTAAAACCAATACCCACCCACGAGAAGTTACCGATACCAATATTAAAACCTTCTTATCGCAACTAAAACAAGCTGGGTTCAGCTTTGATTTTAGTCGGAATGTCGACACAACCGATCCCAACTACTACAAATGGACACAGTGGATCTTTGTCCAACTCTTTAACAAAGGTCTTGCTTTCCGTGATAAAACCTATGTCAACTATTGTCCGAGTTGTAAAGTTGTGCTCAGTAATGAAGACTCACAAGGTGGAAAATGTGATCGTTGTGAGACACCAGTTATTCAAAAAGAGAAAGATGTGTGGTTCTTACGGATTACCGAATACGCCGAACGACTCTTAGAAGGATTAAAAGATCTTGAAACGTTACCACGGATTCGGATTGAACAAGAGAACTGGATTGGAAAATCAACAGGCGCACATGTAGACTTCCCGGTCAATAATACAGATGAAGTCCTACAAGTCTATACTACCCGCCCGGATACCTTGTTTGGAGCAACATTTATGGTCATTGCTCCAGAGCATGAAATACTGGTTCGTCAAGCGGATAAAATTAATAACTTAGATGCGATTAAAGCGTATCAAGTAGAAGCGCGCAAAAAAACAGAATTTGAACGTGTTGAACTAGCAAAAGATAAAACTGGAGTTGAGATTGATGGCTTAACTGCAACCAATCTACTAACGGGAAAATCCATTCCCATCTTTGTTGCTGACTATGTTATGATCGGGTATGGTACAGGTGCGATTATGGCCGTTCCTGGACACGATACAAGAGACTATGAATTCGCACAAAAATTTGGTTGTGACATCATCGAAGTTATCGCGGGTGGAGATATTGCCAAAGAAGCGTATACAGATACCGATGAAGGAATATTGGTCAATAGTGATTTCCTTAATGATTTGAGTGTTGCTGAAGCCAAAGTTGCCATTATCGACCATCTCGAAAAAGAAGGTATTGGCCACAAAGCCATCAACTATAAAATGAAAGATTGGGCGTTTAATCGCCAACGATACTGGGGAGAACCAATTCCTATTGTTCACTGTGACAACTGTGGCATGGTAGCACTTGATGAGAAAGACTTGCCCTTACTACTACCAGAAGTAGATCAATTTGAGCCGGGTGAAGATGGACAAAGTCCACTAGCGAATATTGACGAATTTGTGCACACAACATGTCCAAAATGTGGTGGACCGGCACATCGGGAGACCGACACCATGCCACAATGGGCAGGGTCTAGTTGGTATTTCTTGCGCTATACCGATCCCCACAATGACAACGAGCTTGCGGCCTATGATAAATTGAAATATTGGTTACCAGTCGATTGGTACAATGGGGGAATGGAACATGTAACACGCCATGTTATTTACTCTCGTTTCTGGCATCAATTCTTGTATGATATTGGTGTAGTACCAACCAAAGAGCCGTATAAAAAACGAACTGCTCAAGGAATGATTCTTGGTGAAGATGGCGAAAAGATGAGCAAATCGCTTCAAAATACCGTCGACCCCTATGTAATCATTGATGAGTTTGGCGCGGATACCTTGCGTCTATACATTCTCTTTATCGGTGATTATGAACAAGCGACACCGTGGAATCCAAATGGGGTTAAAGGAGCTCGCCGCTTCTTGGATAAACTCGCTCGTTTGGAAGAAAAAGTAGAAGACAAACCAAATGAGGACTATCAAATGATTCTCCATAAAACGATACAAGGTGTCGAAGAAGATATCGAGAACGTCAAGTTCAACACCGCTATTGCGAAACTAATGACGCTTGTCAATGAATTGTCCAAAGCCAATCATGTTGCAACTGCAGATTACGAGATTCTTCTCAAACTAGTCTACCCATTTGCACCCCATATCGCCGAAGAATTGTGGCAACTGCTTGGTCATACAGAAGATATGGTCTATGCACCATGGCCAGTCTATGACGAATCCAAAATGGTGGAAACTTCGATGACAATCGTTGTCAGCGTTAATGGTAAAGTTCGGGATCGTATGGAAGTTCCTGTCGATACCGATAAAGCAACAATCTTAGCGAAAGCAAAAGAATTAGAGAAGGTTCAATCCTTCATCGACGGTAAAACAATTCGGAAAGAAATTTACGTACCCAACAAACTAGTGAATCTTGTTGTAAGTTAAAATAAACGTCTGTAGACAAATGTTTGCAGACGTTTTTGTATTTTAATGGATTTTACTAAAATTTAGTTCTAAACGCGATATATCGTTTATAGAAGCCATTTCGTGTGCTATAATATAAGCGGTGATAAATATGAAACGATGGTGGCAATTAGGTATTGTAATTATTGGAACCGTAGGATTGTTGTCCTATTTTATCGATGATGCGTTCTTTAGCGAACTCACCAATCCGCTTGGTGCAGTGCGATTATTTAAGTATTTTACGATAGTAACGAGTGTCCTCGCCGTAACGTATTTTTGGATGATGTACTCCATGCGACTGCAAATGCGATCGCAATCCTTTGATCATTTTCTTGGTGGTATTGTGATATACGAGACGATTACATTTGTAATTTATGCGATTCTTCTTGAGGGAACGTACGATCAAAGTGTATTGGATATGATTGGAAATGCTTGTTTACATTACATCAATCCCATTGTTATCGTTGCTTATTATATCTATTACCGCAAACAATATCTCTTTGAACAAAAAGATATTATTAGCTGGTTTATCTATCCCATTTTGTACTTGATATTTGTACTAACCCATGGATTGATTACCAATGATTATTTGTATCCGTTTTTCCAAGTTACCGATGTTGGAATCGTTGGATTAATCAGTATGATTGTGATTCTAATTGGGGTTCATTTGGTGTTGTCTATTTTTCTTGTGAAAATAGTTTCACGAAGATAATCGGTTTTTACATTGTTTTCATAATAATAAATGGCTTAGTAAAGCCATTTTGTATTTAAGTAGAAAAATGTTAAAAATCCGGTTCGCGTGTTGAATATACACGTTATATTTGGTATAATAACGTTGGTGTAAAAACGCTTTCATTCTTGCACCAATGATAGGATACTAAATTTCCTGATTTTTTTTGTGTAGGTGGAATGATGAAACGAATTACCATTATAGCAGGACATTATGGAAGCGGGAAGAGCGAGATAAGTACCAATTTGGCATTTCAAAAAGGTATTGATACGATTGTAGATCTAGACATCATCAATCCTTATTTTCGTAGTCGAGCATTAACCGCTGAGTTTGAAGAACGCGGAATCCATGTGATTGAGTCGACAATTAAAGGAAAACTCAATAGTGACATGCCCTATGTATCCGGTGAAGCAGCGGTACCGTTTGTGAACCCAACAATTCGCGCAATATACGATTTAGGGGGAACGAAAAACGGAGGACGTGTCTTGATTCAGTTTCGTGATCGGATTAAGACAACGGATGATATCGACTTCTTGTATGTTGTTAATAAATATCGACCGGAAAATGATTCAGCAAAAAAAGTTATCAATGCGATCAAAGAACTGGAAAGTGAAGCGCAGTTAAACGTTACCGGTTTGATAAACAATACCAATTTGATGCAACATACAACGGTGGAGGATATTTTGGATGGGGAAACTCTATGCAACGAAGTGAGTGACACGTTACACATCCCAATTGTCTACACTACGGTTGAAAAAACTACGGGAATTACCCGCTCCTTCGCAGGAGAGACGATTATAATAGAGCGCTTAGTAGCGCAAAAATGGCTATAGGAGGACGAATATGGCAAAAGGTCGAATTATTATTGCAGAAGATGTTTGCAAAGGATGCAGTTTGTGCACGTTTTATTGCCCCGTAAACATCTTACAATTGGATGAATCCAGAACCAACAAGAAAGGATATACACCACTCATGGTTACCGATCCCGATAAGTGCATCGCCTGTGGTTTCTGTGCGACGATGTGTCCGGATTCTGTTATTACCGTAGAGCGGTTTATCAAGGAGGCGAGATAATGGCTAAAGTATTAATGAAAGGGAATGAAGCAATGGCTCTTGCCGCAATTAAGGCGGGTTGTGAGGCATTCTATGGATATCCTATCACCCCTCAAAATGAGCTTCCCGAATACATGAGTAAGCATATGCATGAGAATGATCGGGTGTTTGTCCAGAGCGAAAGCGAAGTTGCTGCAATCAATATGGTCTATGGAGCAGCCGCGGCTGGTGCTCGGGTTTTGACAAGTTCGAGTAGTCCAGGTATTGCCTTGAAACAAGAAGGCATTAGTTATATCGCTGGTTCCGAATTACCTGCTGTCATTATCAATGTTATGCGTGGCGGACCTGGTCTTGGTGGTATCCAACCATCACAAGGAGATTATAAACAAATCACTCGTGGTGGTGGAAATGGGGATTACTACCTGTATAGTTTAGCACCAGAAAGCCTACAAGAAGCTGTTGATTTGATCAAAGAATCCTTTGATATTGCCGATTATTTCCGTAATCCGGTAATGATTGCCGTAGATGGTTTGATTGGCCAAATGATGGAGCCTGTTGATTTTGATCACGACGTTCCAAAATGGACACTAGAACCCAAAACATGGGCAGCGGATGGAAATCGTTCAAACGGACGGGAGAAAAACATTGTCAATAGTTTATACCTGGATCCGTTGGTTCTAGAACAGCATAATCTAAAATTAAAAGCAAAATACGATGAGATGAAACGCGATCATCAACGCTATGAAATGATCAACATGGACAAGGCTGAAGTCGTGATTTGTGCATTTGGATCGACCTCGCGAATTGCCCGTACAAGCGTGGAAATCTTAAAAGAAAATGGGATTGAATGCGGTATTATCCGACCCATTACGATTTTCCCATTCCCAACCAAAGCATTTGAGGAGATTCCTCAAAAGGTACAAGACATTTTGGTTGTTGAAATGAATACAGGACAAATGGTGGATGATGTTCGTCTTGCCGATCAGTTCCGTCATAACGTTCATTTCTATGGACGTGTTGGAGGCGTTGTCCCAGAAGCTGAAGAAATTGTTGAACAGGTTATGAATATTGTTGGAGGTGCAAAATAATGCCAACAAGTAAAATTGTATATCAAAAGAGTGCAGGGTTAACCGATGTACCATTAACCTATTGTCCCGGTTGTACCCATGGAATCATTCATAAATTAGTCGCCCAAAGTTTGGAAGAACTGGGGTTATTGGAACGATCTATTGGAATCAGTAGTGTTGGTTGTAGTGCGTTAAACTACGATTTCTTTTCCTGCGACATGGTTCAAGTTGCGCATGGACGAGCACCAGCAGTTGCAACAGGAATCAAACGCGTTCGCGACAATGCAATCCTATTTACCTATCAAGGGGATGGAGATTTGGCTAGTATCGGAATTGCCGAAGCCATCCATGCAGCCCACCGCAGTGAAAACATTACGATTATCTTTGTCAATAATGCCATCTATGGAATGACGGGTGGACAAATGGCTCCAACAACATTGATTGGCCAAAAAACCACGACATCACCGGATGGACGCGATGCAAAAGAAACAGGATTGCCTCTGAAAATTAGTGAAATGATGGCAACCATTCCGGGTGCAACTTATGTAGAACGCGTTAGTGTTCACAATCCACAACATGTAAACAAAGCGAAAAAAGCCTTGAAGAAAGCATTTGATATTCAAGATAAAAAACAAGGATTCAGTTTAATCGAATTTGTATCAACCTGTCCCGTAAACTGGGGTATGACACCAAAAGATGCCGTCGATTGGGCGGTTGAACACATGATTCCGTATTATCCTTTAGGGGTCTATAAAGATCGGACAAAGGAGGAACAAGCCAATGATTAACGAAAAAGTGATTATTGCCGGTTTTGGTGGGCAAGGTGTGATGTTGATGGGACAAATCCTATCGTACTGTGCCACCGAAAAAGATGTGAATACGTTATGGTTTCCATCCTATGGTCCAGAAACCCGTGGAGGAACTGCCAACTGCAGTGTTACCATTAGTGAAGAATATGTAAATAGTCCTGTTATTTCCACACCGGACTCGATCATTATTATGAATAAACCATCCTTGGCGAAATTCCAACCAAAACTGAAACAAGGCGGTCTCTGTTTTGTGAATTCCAGTTTAGTGATTGATGAAGCCTATCGCGACGATGTTACAATATATCAGGTTCCTGCGAATGATCTAGCGTTACAACTCGGGAACTTGAAAGTCGCCAACATGGTCATGTTGGGCGCGTACTTAGCCATCACCAAAATCTTTACCTTTGATGATGTAATCAGTGTATTAGAACACAAGTTTACCGGTACTAAAGCAAAATTAATTGACATCAATCGACAAGCACTAGAAGTCGGTAAAAACGCCGTAATCCAGTAAGGGAGATGATGATATGTTTCGAAATTTCACACAAGTTGTCGATTACGCCAGAAGTCTCGAAACAAAAGATTTGATTGTAGCCAGTCCCGAAGACACCTCGATTTTAATCGCCATTAATGATGCCTTTCAAATGGGATTAATTCGACCTGTTTTGGTCGGAGATAAGAAGAAAATTCTCGATCTATTTATGGAACTGGGTATCAGTAAAGCAGGATATGAAATATATAATGCAAAGGATAAAAAAGATGCAGCGTTGATGAGTGTAAAACTCGTCAGCAAACAAGAAAACTCGATTCTAATGAAAGGCCTCATCGATACCATTACACTACTCGATGAAGTGCACGACAAAGAACACGGGTTACTCACAGGTGATTTTTTAAGTCATCTTGGTGTTATTGATATTCCAGCCTATCACAAATTACTATTTATCAGTGATGCGGCATTCAATATTTCTCCTAATGAAGAGGAGAAAATCAAAATCATCAATAACACCCTCGAATTCGTCACGAGCTTAGGTATCTTTAAACCGAAAATTGCACTTGTTAGTGCGTTTGAAACGGTACATGAAGAAATTCAATCTACCGTCGAAGCAAAAAACATTGTCGAACAACTACGTGATGATGAACGTTTTTACATCGGTGGACCGATGAGCATCGACATTGCCGTTAGTCATGAAGCAGCTGAAACAAAAGGCATTAAGCACGTGGTTGCTGGGGATGCAGATGTATTGATTTTCCCCAATATCGAAGCAGGGAATACCTTTTATAAATCGACAACATTCTTTGCAAATTCGACACCAGTAGGTATCATTTTAGGAGCATCCAACCCGATTGTTCTAACATCAAGAAGTGACTCATATAAATCCAAATTATATTCGATTGCACTTGCTGTGGTCAGTACGGATATTCTATGAAAACACTCGTTATAAATCCGGGAAGTACTTCGACTAAAGTTGCCGTATTTGACGGCGACAAAAAGGTCTGTAAGGAAACCATAAGACACCGTGCAAAAGATTTGAAAAAATTTGATGAGTTGATTGAACAACTACCATTTCGAAAACAAATGATTCAAACCTTCTTAGATTCTTGTGAAATACCAATCGAAGAAATTGATGGATTCATTGGTCGGGGTGGATTAATGAAACCAGTAAAATCCGGAATCTATGAAGTAAATGCCCAGATGGTTACCGATATGGCAACTTGTAAATACGGTGAACATGCTTCTAATTTAGGAGGTATTTTAGCAAAAGAGTTCGCCGATCAATTTCATAAAAAAGCCTATATTGCCGATCCTGTTGTTGTTGATGAGATGAGTAGTGTCGCAAAGATATCAGGATTAAATGGGATTCAGCGACGTCCCTTGTGGCACGCTTTAAATCAAAAAGCCGTTGCCAAAAAATATTGTGAAACCACCAAAAAAACATACGATCAATCGGTGTTGATTGTCGCCCATTTAGGTGGGGGAATTAGTGTTGGATTACACAAACAAGGTCGGGTCACCGATGTGAATAATGCCCTTGATGGTGATGGCCCATTCACACCAGAACGAACCGGTGGACTACCGGTGGGTAGCGTCTATGAATTAGCTTATGGTGGTCAATATAGTATTGAACAATTTAGGAAATTGAATCATGGATATGGAGGACTTGTATCGTACCTCGGTACAAACGATGCGATGGAAGTCAGTAAAATGATTGCTGATGGCCATGTATTAGCCAAACGTGTAATGAAAGCGATGGTGTATCAAATTGCGAAAGAAATTGGGGCACTCTACGCTGTTACAAGAGGTAAATTAGATGCGATTATTCTTACGGGCGGATTGGCGTATAATGACGATGTGATTAACCCGTTGACGGAGTATTTAGAACACATGGGAAACATTATCGTCTATCCTGGTGAAGGTGAAATGGAAGCATTAAACTACAACTTACAACAACTGGAACAAGGATTGATTACGATTCGTACGTATTAAAAAAAGCACTCGTTTGAGTGCTTTTTTAGTACATTAGTTCCAATCCAACATGTTCATACTCATCCTCGAAGATGATGTCATTATGATTGAATACTTTAATCGTCGCGGTAGCGTTTAAAGATTCGTGAACGGCGAGATCCATGGTTCCATTTTTTCGTGGACCAACAAGTTCAACAGGATGATTTGTTTTCGCCGTGATAATAATGGTTGTTGTTCCTTTGCGAATACTGAATGTTGTATGGGTATCGCTGACGGCATCGATTTTTATCTTTGAGAAATTATACGATCCATACCGTTGTTCCTTTCCATTGATGTTTAGAATCAAGAAGAATCCTTTGACTTCAAAAAATAAGACTGGTACTTTGCCAACACTAAAACTGATTAGACTTCCGTTTTTTGAATGGTTGCTTTGGAGCCAAATCCATTGCGATGGAAAATTAGTTCCATACGTTTTCTCCATGTAGGAAGTACCTTTATGGGGCGAATTGTTGAGGGTGAAAGTCACATCACTTGTCATAAATAAAACCTCTTGAAAACACTCTAAAGGTGCATTCGATAAGTACCCCATCGCACTTTGATGTCCATTGTAGATCTGCAATGGTACCACTTCATGATTAGTAGCTTCGATGTGAACATCATCGGTATGTAACAAAAGATGATGCACCGATAGTTCATTTTGGCCGATCCGCACAGTATCATTGGCATCATCATAGTAAAAATCATTTATATCAAACGTATAATAATACGCTTTTTTCTGATGACCATCATAAAACTGGATAAAACTATGCGGGTGTTTTTTATCTTTCGTCAATGCAAAAATAACCGCAATATTGATGTTGTTCTCAGCATCAGTAATGCGGTAATACCATCCTTCAAAATAGTTCTTTTTCTTCTTGTTTTGAAACGCAAATGTATTCATATAAATCACCTACAACTATTATACCATAGGACATGAAAAAAACGTGTGAATGTGTGGTACAATAGGAATGAGGTGATTTGCATGAGTTATGTAGTATTTGATATTGAGACCACTGGACTGGATACATGGAATGACCGAATTATTGAAATTGGAGCAGTAAAAGTAGAGGGTGGTCAAGTTATCGAAGAGTTTAACATGTTAATCAATCCAGGTGTGCCAATTCCCGCGAATGTATCCGCGATTAACAACATATATGACAACATGGTTGCCGATGCGAAATTGCCCGGAGAAGTCCTGTATCGCTTCCATGAATTTATTAAGGATACCGAGTATTTGGTAGGACATAATGCAAAGCGATTTGACTATCCATTTTTACAAAGTGAGTTTGATCGACACTTTGTAAAATTCAATCCATTTGTGGTGAAGGATACGGTCTGGTTTGCTCGAAGTAAAATCAAAGGATTACGCAGTTATTCACTCGCAGCTTTATGCCGAATCTTCAATATTAAAAACGAGGATGCGCACCGAGCATTAAGTGATGTGTATGCGACACACTACGTGTATTTAGAACTGTTAAAACGATAAACAACCATCTCACTGGTATGATATCAGTGAGGTGTTTTTATGTATTGTAAGTTATGCGGAGAACATTTGTATAAGGAACTGACTTTTTCTACATTGTTTCGTTGGGACTACTGGATACATGATTCGTGTCTTGCCACATTTCATATGGATCAATACACATCGTATCCATTTGGTCGATTTCAGTGTCATGTATGGTATTTGTTTCCAGTAGGATATGAAGCGAGTGATGAAGAGTTCTTGTTTTTAAAATGTGGACATCATATTGTTGAGAAAATCATAAATAATCGTAATTGGTCAATTGTGTTATTCATTGATGATATGAACCAGTATCAGATGCTACATATGATCGAACCACTCCTTAATGGTGATTTATGGCTAATTGGTTTGTTTGAGAAGTATCTTGTAGAAACCGATGTAAGAGACTAAAAAAATTACATCGTTATTTTCATATTTTTTTATCGAAATTGTGTTATAATAAAGTATCATCAAATTAAGAAATAAGGGAGTGAAATTATGAGAGTTCAAGTACGTGGTAAAAATGGATTTCAAGTCACAAGAGCAATTGAACAATACGCCGTGGATAAACTCGAAAAAATCGAACGGTACTTCCGCGAAGAATTGGATGCATATGTGGTTTGTAAAGTCTACAATGATCACCACAAGGTAGAAGTAACAATCCCTACTAAGTATTACACAATGCGTGCTGAAGTTGGGAATCCCGACATGTATGGCGCAATCGATTTAACAATCGATAAACTGGAATCACAGATTCGAAAACACAAGGCAAAAATTACGCGTAGTCTTCAGAAGAGAGATGGTGTAAAAGACATCTTCCATGAAGATTTAGACATCGAAGCATTGGAACGTGAACTTGTTCATCAACCGGTTCGAACGAAACTGATTGAGTTGGATGAACTGTCCGATGAAGAAGCTATTACAGCACTAGAAATGTTAGGCCATGATTTCTTTGTTTACAAGAACGATTTGACGAAACAAGTCCATGTTGTATATTTGCGAAACGATGGAAAATACGGTATTATACAAACCCAGTAACAAAATGCGCTTCGGCGCATTTTTTTTGGCTTTCTTTTAAAATAAATATAATATATTTAATTTTAAAAAATCTAGCCTTTGTGATATGATATATATGACTATAAAGAGGTGGTAACATGATCAAACGATTATTTGATCCAAGTAGAAAAGATTTAAAGCGTTATGAAAAAATCGCACATCAAGTATTTGCCTTAGAAGAAGACTATAAAAAGCTTACAGATGAGCAGCTACAAGCAAAGACATCCGAGTTTAAAGAACGATATCAAAATGGTGCGTCATTGGACAGTATGTTGGTCGAAGCATTTGCGACAGTACGCGAAGCCTCTACACGAGTACTGCATATGACACCATTTTTCGTGCAAGTAATGGGTGCATGTGCCATTCACGAAGGAAACATTGCGGAAATGAAAACCGGTGAAGGGAAAACCTTAACCAGTGTTATGCCAGCCTATTTAAATGCGATACCTGGACTTGGCGTTCACATTGTTACCGTGAATGAATACTTAGCTTCTCGTGAAGCCGAAGGTGAAATCGGGGAACTCTTTGAATGGTTGGGACTCAGTGTTGGGTTAAACATTCGCGATTTAACCAAAGAGGAAAAACGCGAAGCCTACAACAAGGATATTTTGTACTCAACCAATAATGAACTCGGATTTGATTATTTACGTGATCATATGGTGATCTACAAAGAACAAATGGTCCAACGACCATTGAACTATGCGATTATTGATGAGATTGACTCGATCTTAATCGATGAAGCGCGAACCCCATTAATCATTAGTGGTGGAGCTAAAAATACCAGTAGTCTGTATTTGCAAGCGCAAGCGTTTGCCCGTAATCTGAGTGAAGAGGATTACGACATTGAAATTAAAACGAAAAACATTACATTAACCGAAAACGGAATCTCTCGTGCTGAAAACTACTTTAGCTTAGACAACTTATATGATGTCAATAATGTAAGTATTTTGCATAGTATTACAAATGCGATAAAAGCGAATTATACGATGGATCGCGATGTCGATTACGTTGTTCAAGATAACAAAGTAATCATCGTGGATAGTTTTACCGGACGGTTGATGCATGGTCGTCAGTTTAGTGAAGGATTGCACCAGGCATTGGAAGCAAAAGAAGGGGTTGAAATCAAAAAAGAAACCACAACCTTGGCAACCATAACCTTCCAAAACTACTTCCGGATGTACACGAAATTATCGGGGATGACCGGGACAGCAAAAACGGAGGAAGAAGAATTCCGCAATATCTACAATATGTTGGTTATCGAAATCCCAACCAATAAACCCATTGTTCGTGACGATGCCAATGATTTGATTTTTGCAACGATGAAAGCAAAATACAAAGCGATTGCGGAAGAGATTAAACGCCGTCATACACTAGGACAACCCATCTTGGTCGGGACGATTTCGATTGAGACATCAGAATACTTAAGCAAATTATTAAAACGACGCGGAATACGGCATGATGTATTGAACGCGAAACAACACGAACGTGAAGCGGATATCGTTGAGAATGCTGGGCAACAAGGATCGGTTACGATTGCAACCAACATGGCTGGTCGTGGGACCGACATCAAACTCGGTGAGGGTGTTGTTGAACTTGGTGGACTTGCTGTTATTGGAACCGAACGTCATGAATCACGACGGATAGATAATCAGTTGCGTGGACGTTCAGGACGGCAAGGAGATCCTGGTTACACACGATTCTACCTCAGCGCCGAAGACGATTTATTACGCCGTTTTGGTGGTGACACCTTCAAAGCAAGACTATCAATGCTCACCCAAACAAGGGGTAGTGATGATGAGTCACCGATTGAGATGAAGTTCTTTTCTCGTATCGTAGAACGAGCGCAACGTCAGATTGAAGGGAACAACTTCGATCGTCGGAAAACCGTTTTACAATATGATGAAGTGAATCGAAAACAACGGGAAGTTATTTATCAACAGCGCCGCGATATTCTGTTCCACGATGATGTCAATGACATTGCCACCGGCATGATTGAACGGACGATGACCAATCTCGTTTATCAGTATTTACAAGAAGAATCGAAGACACCACTCGTCAATGGTGATGAACTATATAAAGTATTACTAGGACGATATTTCGCACCAAATGTTGTATCGAAATCGCGTTTAAACGATTCCCCTGAACGTGTTCAGGAATATGTCCTTGAACTAGTGAATCATGAATTTACGTCACGTCAAGAGCAAATGGAATCGGCAAAATTTAACGAGTTCCTAAAAGCTGTCATTTTGCGCGTCGTCGATACCTACTGGGTTCAACATATCGATCAAATGAGTGAGTTGCGCCAAGGTATTGGATTGCAAAGTTACGCCCAGATGAATCCTTTACGTGAGTATCAAGATACCGGATTCCGGATGTTCAATGAAATGATTGAATCCATCGAAAGGGACGTATCTCGTTATGTTCTTCGTGCGCAAATCCGCGATAATATCCAGCGGGTTCAAATTGCGAAACCCACACATACCAGTAGTGGAAAAGAAGAAACCAAACGCAAACCGCGGACGGTTAGCAAAGTTGGACGAAACGATCCTTGTCCGTGTGGAAGCGGTAAGAAATACAAACACTGTCACGGTAAATAAACAGATAAAAGCCCCTATATAGGGGTTTTTGGATATAGGTGAACAAGATGCAAATAAATGAAGTGAAACCGATATTTTTAGAAGTATCTCGATTGGTGGAAGACATTACATCAATGGTATCCATCGATGCTTTAAAGCACGAAGTAGATCATCTTGATCGTCAAACGTACGATCAGGATTTTTGGAGTGATGTTGCCAAAGCCAATAAGACCATCAAACGACTCAAAGGATTAAAACAACGATATGATCGATTAGCAGACTTTGTCAGCTTGTTTGAAGATATCGAAGTTCTCTACGAATTCATTCAGTCAGGAGAATCGATGCTTGATGAATTTGAAGATCAGACAGTAACTTTAAAAAAACAAGCTGAAGAACTACGGATTGAACTGTTGTTAAATGGTGAAAACGATGGCTTGGACGCCATCCTTGAGATTCATCCAGGTGCCGGTGGTACCGAAAGCCAAGATTGGGCGAGTATGCTCTATCGGATGTATATGCGATTTGCAGAAAGTAATGGATTTACCTTTGAATTGCTTGATTATTTAGCCGGTGAAGAAGCTGGAATTAAACGGGTAACATTCGCGATTCGTGGAACCAATAGTTTTGGGTATTTAAAAGCGGAACACGGGGTGCACCGATTGGTTCGCATCAGTCCATTTGATTCCGGTGGACGTCGTCACACGAGTTTTGCCAGCGTCACCGTTATTCCGGAAATTGATGATTCGGTTGAAGTGGAATTACTAGAGAATGAACTCAAAATTGATACGTATCGCAGCAGTGGTGCAGGAGGACAATCGGTGAATACAACCGATAGTGCCGTACGTGTGACACATATCCCGACGGGCACCGTTGTTACCGTTCAAAATGAACGGTCTCAAATCAAAAATCGAGAAACCGCCTTAAACATATTAAAAGGGAAATTATATATGATGGAGCTGGCAAAAAAACAAGAAGAATTGTCCAGTTATCGCAGCGATCAAGCCAATGCCTTTGGGTCTCAAATACGCAGTTATGTCATGCATCCCTATTCGATGGTGAAAGATCATCGTACCAACGAAGAAACGGGAAATGTTCAAAAAGTAATGGACGGCGATGTCATGCCGTTTATTCAAGCATATTTAAAACATCAAGTACAAGAGGATTAACATGAAAAAACACACCCCCTTACGACAGATAACAAAAGTCGAACAATATAGTATGATTAGCCTTGGGATTATTCTCATGGCAGCTGGATTTCATTTCTTTTTAATTCCACTGCGATTGGTCGCCGGTGGTGTCACCGGACTTGGGATTGTCCTTGAACATTGGTTTGAGTGGGATGTCTCGATTTTTGTCTATATCTTGAATGGGTTCTTGTTGATACTGGGACTACTAGTACTCGGAAAACGGATATTCTTACGCAGTATCTATGGTAGTATCTTGTTTCCCACGGTACTATTACTCTTGGAACGCTTTGTTCCAGTAGTCGATCTTCAAGGGGATTACGTCATCGGTACCGTGTTTGGTGGGGCGTTGGTCGGAATTGGATTTGGCCTCATGCTGAAATACGGTGGAACAAGTGGTGGAACGGATATTCCTGTAAAAATCTTGAACAAGAAATTCAATGTCCCGATTAGCACGAGTGTCTATCTATTTGACGGCATAATTGTCAGTATCGGGATTCTTGCCTTCTTGAATAGTAACGGTCTAGTTGTTGGACTTTACGCTTTGATATCAATTTATATCAGTGGTCGTCTAGCCGATGTCGTTGTTGTCGGAAGCAACTCGAAAAAAGCAATGCAAATTATTACCAATCATCCCGATGAAATCAAAGAAGCAATCTTTGCTTCGGTTTCACGCGGTGTTACTGTTATGAATATCAAAGGTGGGTATACTGGACATGATAAAATCATGCTGGTAACAGTCATCACGAGAAGAGAATATTATCTCATCCGTAATATCATTGCATCGATTGATGATGAAGCCTTTGTCTATGTAACCCCAGCTACGGAAATACATGGGGATTTTATCGAAAGTGAGAGTGATGCATAATGATGAAACGAATTGTTGCCGTACTGGCCTTTATTATAGCGATAGGAGCAAGTTTTTATGTTGGACAATTAACCGTTGATGAAGGATATACTGGACCAACAGAACTAGAAGATGCAGTGGTTTTAGAAGTGATGGACAAGTTGATGGAAGACCACTATTCACAGCCAACCGAAGAAGAACTATACCAAGGGATGATTGATGGCATGATCTCATCGTTAGAAGATCCTCACACGTATTATATTGATGGTGAGGCCTATGCAAACTTTCAAGCTGGTTTTGGAGAATCCTATGTTGGCATTGGCGTTCGTGTCACTATGGTGAATGGATTACTCATCATTGAAGATGTATTCCCTGGAAGCCCAGCTCATGATGCCGGTATGCAACCGAACGATATTATTGCCTTTGTCGATGGAATTGATGTACGTGGAGACGATATGTACAACATCTTAGCTATGATTCTTGGTGATGAAGGAACAACTCTTACAATCGGAATTGTACGAGCAGGTGAAGATGAAATCATAACCAAAGAGTTAACCCGTGCTGTCATCAATAACAGCAGTGTTGTTTATACAACCTATGAAGAAAATGGACAGCTCATCGGATACATTCAAGTAAATCAATTTGGTGATGAAACCACAGAAAAGTTTGCCGATGCAATCGAAGCCTTAGAAGCCCAAAACATCGATAGCATGATCATTGATTTACGCAATAATGGTGGTGGGTACTTACCAACAGTAACAAGTATGCTCCAAGAATTTTTAGTACGTGATCAATACCCGATGTTCTATACCGAGTACTATTACAACGGTACGTTTTATCATGATGATTACTATGGAACAAGGGATGAATATAAAGCATACAATATTGTCACCCTTGTCAATGGTGGTAGTGCCAGTGCATCGGAAGTGTTTGCTTCGGCGATGCAAGAGCACGGAAACTATACATTGATTGGAACAACAACCTATGGCAAAGGAACAATGCAGACCAATCCGATCATTCAGACAACTGGAAGCGATCGACTCCACCTATCCTTAGGTAAATGGTTTACCAGTGATGGAAACTGGGTTCATTTCAACGGTGGTACCGATGGCATTACACCGGATATTGTCGTGGAACAATCGGTGTACGAGACCGCGTATAAAATGTTCTTGTTTGATGATGAAACCTTTGTCTTTGATCAAGTTGACGAGCGGATTGAAAACATGCAATACATCCTTCATGTAATGGGCTATGTTGTCCGTCAAGATGGGTATTTTGATATGGCGACGCAAACAGCCATTATCGACATTCAAACCAACAATGGGTTGACGGTGAATGGAATTGTGGACAATGATGTCTTGGCAATCTTGAATGATGCCCTTGATGAGTTTCAAGATAATCCAATGGATGACTCTCAGTTGTTAGCAGCCATTGAGTATTTGGTAGACCATCCCGACCGTGATTAAAATCACCAACATCACCTCGGCCAAACAAGAACAAGCGGTGTTAGAGGTACAAGAGAACCAGGTGACACATCACCATGTTGTCTCGATGCATTTCATTTATACCCATCATCTTGAAATTGGACAAGAATTACCCACAGCGTTTTATCGTCAACTGGTTCAGGAGAATGAGTACGATCAACTCTACAACAAAGCGTTACATTTTATCTCCTACCAAATGCGAACCATCAGTGAAGTCAAAAAACATCTTGGTAAATCTACCAGCGATGAATCCGTGATTCAAACAATCGTTGATCGATTGAAAAAGGATCACTATATAAACGATGCAACCTACGTCAAAGAGTACGTATCCGAGAAGTTGGAATACGATATCATCGGCCCCATAAAAATCAAAGAAAAATTGATTCAAAAAGGGATTCACTACGATTTGATTGATTCCGAGTTACAACGGTATACCGAGACCCTTGAATATGCAAAAATGGAAGATTTTATTCGCAAAGATATTCGTTATACCATCAAAAAACCGTACCGAAAGTATATTGAATCACTAAAACGAAAAGCGATAAATCGTGGCTTTCATCTACATGTCATCGACAGCGCAATTGTATCGTTTAAGGATGATATCCTAGAACAAATCGATGATCGTGAACTACTTCAAAAAGAGTACTGCTTCCTACGAAAAACACATGATATTGATCACTATGATGATCGCCAAAAACTGATACAAAAATTATTACGCAAAGGATTTAATTACGACCGAATAAAGGAACTGCTTGAGGAGGAATCACCATGTTAAAAGACGACTTATAC
The DNA here is from genome assembly GCF_014023125.1 of Candidatus Xianfuyuplasma coldseepsis. Classification (GTDB taxonomy): domain Bacteria; phylum Bacillota_I; class Bacilli_A; order Izemoplasmatales; family Izemoplasmataceae; genus Xianfuyuplasma; species Xianfuyuplasma coldseepsis. Next base: position 141,250 of record NZ_CP048914.1, on the reverse strand, counting down.
TTCTTTAATCAAGGACAACTATACGATGCCTATCGCATTTTTGGTGCGCATTTGAAAAAAGATAAAAAAGGGACTATCCTCGGTACCGAGTTTACCGTATGGGCACCCCATGCGAAAGAAGTATCGGTACTTGGTGAATTTAATGGATTCCAAGCTTGGGTTCACAACTTAAGCAAAGTCGATGATGTCGGTATTTGGAGCTTGTTTATCGATAGTGCAAAGGAATGGCATCAATACAAGTATGAAATTAAGACATGGGATGGACGCACTTTATACAAAGTTGATCCCTATGGATATTTTAGTGCAGAACGACCGGAGCAAATGTCCAAAATCTATGATCTGGATGGGTATTATTGGAACGATGGTGAGTATATGAATCATCGCAATAATGAAGCTCCCTATGATCATCAAATGAGCATATACGAGTGCCATCTTGGTACGTGGATGACAAAACCAGATGGCAGTTATCATAAATACAATGAAGTCGTTGATTTATTGATACCATATCTTCTCGATAACGGGTTTACGCATCTGGAACTCATGCCGGTAATCGAGCATCCTCTTGATCAATCATGGGGATACCAAGGTGTTGGATACTACAGTGCAACCGCACGGTATGGTGTGCCAAAGGATTTTATGTATTTAGTCGATCGATGTCATCAACATGGTATTAAAGTCATTTTGGACTGGGTCCCAGGACACATCAACCGTGATGAACACGGACTGTATATGTTTGATGGTGAACCACTTTATGAATACAGTGAAGAGTGGAAGCGGGAAAATGTCGTTTGGGGAACAGCCAATCTTGATCTAGGGCGAGGTGAAGTACAAAGTTTCTTGATAAGTAACGCCTTGTTTTGGATGAAATACTTCCATGTCGATGGATTTCGGATTGATGCCGTGAGCAATATCATCTATTTTCTTGGCGATTCAAGAAATGGGGAAAACCATGGCGCATTGACTTTTTTACGGAACCTGTCAACCCAGATTTTTCAAGAGTTTCCCAATGCGTTATTAATTGCTGAGGACTCCACTGCATATCCCAAAGTAACGCATCCTGTCGATCAGGGTGGTTTGGGATTCAACTACAAATGGAATATGGGTTGGATGAACGATACATTGGAATACTTTGAAAAAGATCCGATTTACCGAAAATACCATCACAATAATATTACGTTTGGTTTAAGCTATGCGTTCAGTGAAAACTACGTGTTACCACTATCCCATGACGAAGTCGTCCATGGAAAGAAATCATTGGTGAATAAGATGCCTGGGGATTACTGGCAAAAATTTGCCAACTATCGAGTGTTGATGGGGATGTTCTTTACCCATCCTGGTAAGACCTTACTCTTCATGGGTGGTGAGTTTGCCCAAATGCATGAATGGAAAGATTATGAGGAGTTGGACTGGCATTTATTGCAATACCCATTGCATCGAGCAGCACAGCGATTCGTACATGATATGAACCGCGTTGTAAAATATCACAAACCGCTTTATGAGCTCGATCATCAACCTATGGGATTTGCGTGGATTGATGCCTCGAACTCGGATCAAAGCATCTTTAGCTTTGTTCGTTACGCCAAAGATTCAAATGATTTTGTATGTGTCATTATCAATATGACACCACTAGTCCATCACAATTTCCGTATCGGTGTACCGCAAGCAGGATCCTTTGCGGAAGTTATCAACAGTGATAAAGATATTTATGGTGGTAGTAATATCTATAACGGAGACACCATGTTTACCGAAGATATCCCCATGCATGGATTTGAACAATCCTTGCAAATGGTGGTCGCTCCATTATCCGTTACGATCTTAAAACGGGAGGAATAATATGAAAAAACGTGTCATTGCCATGGTCCTTGTTGGGGGTCGTGGAAGTCGATTGGAAAACATCACAAAGAAAACCGCAAAACCAGCGGTTGCTTTTGCTGGGAAATACAAACTGATTGATTTTGTATTGAGTAATTTATCCAATTCGAACATTGACACAGCCGGTATTATTACCCAATATGAACCCCATGAATTAATGAGCTATATCGGCCATGGTAGTACATGGGACTTGGATATTAATGATGGTGGAATCAGCTTTTTGACGCCGTACACAAGTATGGATGGAGACTTATGGCAAAAAGGGACGGCCCATGCGATCAAACAACATTTTCGCTACATTGATCAATACCAAGCGGATTATGTCCTTATCCTCAGTGGAGATCATATATACAAAATGAACTATACACAGATGATTGAGGATCACATTGCCGTAGATGCTGATGTCACCATTGGTGCATTTCACGCATCGAAAAATGCATCGCGATTTGGCATTATCACGGCGACAAATGATGGATGGGTGACGAATTTCGAAGAAAAACCAGATCATCCGAAATCGAATCTAGCATCGATGGGAATCTATGTCTTTAAACGTGAAGTGTTGCGTCAACTATTAGCGGAAAATGAGCAGGAGAATGTTGATTTTGGACACGATATCATTCCCCTTGCCATACACAAGAACAAACGGATTCATGTCTATCGTTTTAACGGGTATTTCCGTGATGTTGGAACCATCAACAGTCTATTCAAGGCCAATATGGAATTGATTGATAATCCGCAACTATTAAAACTACATGAATACGTTGATTCACCTGTATATACAAAGTCCTCAAACTTACCGCCACATCATATCGGCAAACAATCCATCATCCACAATACACTCATCAGTGATGGATGCCTGATTCTTGGTGATATCTATCACAGTGTATTATCCAGTTCGATCGTTGTTGAAGATGGGGCGTTAATACGTGATTGCATTATTTATGAACACGTTCATATTGGAACGGGAAGTGTACTAAAAAATGTCATCATATTGGATCATACGAGAATTCCTCCATACACAAGAATTGAATGTGACAAGGTCAAGGTAATCGATGAAGATTACCTAAAACAGGAGGGGTACCAACATGAATAAAAGTATCCTTGCAGTGATTGATGCAACCTTTAAAGAAAACCTTGATCAACTGACCTTACATCGGATGCCCGGTGCATTACCTTTTGCTGGAAAATTCCGACTGATTGATTTTACCTTGAGTAATATGCGCAACAGTGGCATCACAAATGTCGCGATTTTTCCGTATGGAAATTATCGGAGTTTACAGGATCATATTGGAAGTGGAAAACGGTGGGATTTGGACCGTCGTCGCGACGGATTATTTATTCTTCCTCCGAAGAATTTAAACATTATTCCTGGGAATATGATCTCGTTCCAACGGATGTATGAACACATTGAATATTTCCGACGTTCCAACCAAGAATATGCGGTTATTACCGCACCGAATATTGTCTGGAATATTGACTTTAGAAAGGTATTGACCAACCATATTGAAGAAGGCGCAGATATTACCGAAGTTATGCATCAGAATATCCGCCTTAAGACATTTGTGATTTCCAAAAAACTGTTATTGGAATACATTCTTACCTATGATACTTTGGAATATCGAAATATGCTTGATTTAGTTGAAAAAGCGCCGAATATCAAAGTTCACATTTATAAACACCAAGGGTATACCCGAACGATTACGGATGCCTTCAATTACTTGAAAAGTAACTTGGATATGCTGCGGTTTGATACGGGACGCAATGTCTTCCGCGAGGACCGACCAATCTTCTCAAAAGAGAAGACTGCTCCACCTGCAAAATACGGACAAAATGCGCGAATTGAAAACTCGATGGTGTCCAGTGGTAGCGTTGTCGATGGAACTGTAATCAACAGTATAATTGGTCGCGATGTCATCATTCGACGTGGGGCAATTGTCAAAAATTCCTATGTTATGAGTGGTTGTTTCATCGAGGAAAATGCCCACATTGAATTTGCGATTACCGATAAACAAACCGTCGTTAAAGATAATACGATGATTACCGGTACATTGCGCCGTCCATTTATTACGCAAAAAGAGCAAATCATCACCAATCAAAAACGACAACGTATTTGTATGGTTGCCAGTGAGTCCTATCCATTTATTAAGACGGGTGGGTTAGCCGATGTCATCGGTTCACTGTCACGCAACTTGGCGCGTTTGGGAGAAGATGTTACGGTTATTATCCCACTGTATAAAAAAATCAAGGATTCCTTTAGTGAATCACTGAAACGTGAAGACGGATTTTCGATGACGTTTGGTTCGGAGAAAGTTTACTTCCGTAAATACAGTTATACCTATAAAAAAGTACAGTACTATTTCGTGGAAAGTCATGACTATTTTGATCGGAAACAAGTGTATAACTACGAGGATGATGTCGAGCGTTTTGCCTTCTTTAACAAAGCTGCCTTGATGTTGATTGAACAAGCTGAACCATTTGACGTTGTTCATGTTCATGATTGGCATACAGCCTTAATGCCGCTTCTTATTGAGCATTCTTCATTACGTGGGTTAAAAACCTTATTGACAATCCACAATGTGGATTATCAAGGATTTACTCATCGCTCGATTTTGGACAAACTCGACATCGATGAACCAACGATGAGAGATGAATATTTCAATTGCTTAGAAGTTGGAATCAACATGGCAACGAAATTATCGACGGTTTCGCCCACATATAAAGAAGAGTTGAAATATGAATATTATGGTAAAAATCTAACGTATGCATTACTGCGACGAGAACGGGATTTTTATGGGATTTTGAATGGGATTTCCAGTAGCTGGAATCCAGGAAAAGACAAATTGATTCACACCAACTATACGTTGCAATCCCCAGAACTAAAGGTTGCCAATAAAACCTATCTTCAAGAAATCATGAACTTAGAAGTGAATCCGGAGCGGTTTATGATTGGCATGGTAACGCGTATTGTTGAACAAAAAGGATTTGATTTGATCTTGCATAGTTTTGATGATTTATTTGCCCACCATAACATTCAATTTGTATTACTGGGAACGGGAGATATTAAGTACGAGCAAGAGTTAAAAAAACTAGAATCGCGATATCCAGATAAAATCAAACTCAATTTAGGCTATGATGCAACTGTGCCAAATTACATATATGCCGGGTGTGATGCCTTCTTAATGCCGAGTCGTTATGAACCATGTGGACTGGGTCAGATGATTGCCCTTAGGTATGGAACATTGCCAATTGTGCGCGATACTGGTGGATTGGCTGATACTGTCATGAAATACGATCCAATTACTCGCCGTGGAAATGGGTTTAAGTTCTTTAATTACGATGCAAATGAATGCAAACAGACCATTTTGTCTGCACTTAATCTGTATCAAAATAATCGGACGATTTGGAATCAACTCATGGTTCGCGCAATGAAATTGGACAATAGTTTGAAGCGAAGTGCGTCACGTTACATGGAACTGTACCGGGTTATTATCGAAAATTAAAAATAAGAGAACGGTTTCACGCTATCGTGAACGTTCTTCTTTGTTATAATGAAGTAGTACAAATAGGAGTGGATTATATGAGTAATTATTTTACGGATGAATATACGTTTCTCAGCGAGTTTAAATCTCGACTTGAAAGACGTTATATTATAGAATTAAAAGACGCCAGTATTCGGCAAAAATACCATGTGCTTGGAGAAATGGTGTCGGAAGTGATTGCAAAGAACTGGTTGGAAACCAATTTGGAATTACACGACATCGACCATAAAGAAGTGTATTACTTCTCCATGGAGTTTCTGATGGGTCGTTTAATCACCAACAACATAATGAATCTCGGATTACGCGACACGATTGAAAAAGCATTTGCGATGGAAGATTTGGATCTCAATGCAATTGAACACTATGAAAGTGATGCGGGTCTTGGAAATGGTGGGCTTGGTCGTCTTGCGGCTTGTTTCTTGGATTCGATCGCATCAATGGGGTATCCCGGTTTTGGTAACGGAATTCGTTATCGCTACGGATTGTTTGAGCAAAAAATCGAAGATGGATACCAAGTCGAGAAGCCAGATGACTGGCTAAAAGAAGGATATGTATGGGAAGTTCGCAAAGAAGAAGAAGCGGTCTTGATTCCCTTTGGTGGGTATGTGTCGTTTGAGGACGGAAATGCCGTGTATTACCCAGACGAACAAATTCATGCCGTACCATACGATGTCCCCGTTGTCGGCAATCACAATGGCATGGTCACCAGTTTGCGGTTATGGAATGCCGAACCAACCGATAAACGTCCTCCGCATTTGAATGCCTTTGAATACGATACCGAAATTCGTCGTATAAGTGGATTTTTATATCCCGATGATGCAACACGAGAAGGAAAAGTGTTACGAATTAAACAGCAATACTTCTTCAGTGCTGCGGGGGTACAAAACATTGTTCGCAAACACATGGCAAAATACAATGATCTATCTACATTACCAGATAAAATCGTGATTCAAATTAATGACACGCATCCGTCACTAGTAATTGCTGAATTAATGCGATTACTCGTTGATGATTATCATATCGACTGGGAACAAGCGTGGACAATTACAACCAATACGTGTGCCTATACCAATCACACGATATTAGCTGAAGCACTTGAAAAATGGCCCGTGGATATCTTTGAACCAGTATTGCCTCGGATTTACCAAATCATCGAAGAAATTAATCGTCGTTTCTGCAAGGGATTATTGGATAGCAACTATCCACAAGAAACTGTCACGAAATTGGCCATTATCGCCGATGGTGTCGTTAAAATGGCACACTTAGCGATTGTTGGATCGTTTAGTGTCAATGGTGTTGCAGCGCTTCATACGGATATCTTAAAGAATATTGAAATGCGTGATTTTAATACGTTATATCCAGAAAAATTCAACAATAAAACCAACGGAATTACCCATCGTCGCTGGTTGTTGCATTCGAATCCAGAGTTGAGTGCGATTTTGGATATGGTTTCTGACAACTGGGTATACGATCCGATGGAACTACAGAAATTAGTAAAAAAAGCAACGACGAAAAAATATCGTGCATTAATTAAAAAAATGAAATTGGCAAAGAAAAAAGCACTTGCAGAGCGAATTTACGATGAACAAGGTATTGAACTTGATCCTAGTAGCATCTTTGATATTCAGGTAAAACGTCTCCATGAATACAAACGCCAATTAATGAATGCATTGCACATTATGTATGTCTACAATAAATTAAAAAGCGATGCGGATTTTAAAGCGAATTACGTCCCTCACAGTTTCATTTTTGGAGCAAAAGCAGCGAGTGGGTATTACTTTGCGAAGAAAGTTATTAAGTTGATCAATACCATTGCCCATAAAGTCAATCAAGATCCCGATACCAATGAATTGCTGAAGGTTGTATTTGTTGAAAACTACAACGTTACCTATGCCGAAAGTATTATGCCAGCGTGTGATCTTAGTGAGCAAATATCAACGGCATCGAAAGAAGCAAGTGGGACTGGAAATATGAAGTTTATGATGAATGGTGCGATTACCATTGGAACTCTAGATGGAGCGAATGTGGAAATTGCGGAACTGGTCGGAGAAGACAATATTGTCTTGTTTGGTTTGACAAGCGATGAAGTAAATTCTCGTTATGAAAACGGAGGGTATCAACCGCTTGATGTCTATCATAACCATGTCGATTTGCGGTTGGTCATTGATCAGTTAACCAATGGATTCTTTGAGGATGTTGACAAAGAGGAATTCCGAGAAATCTCTGATCGTTTATTACAACAAGATCATTACTTTGTATTGGAAGATTTTGAAAGTTATCGGCAAGCGCACGAACGGGCGAATGAGCTCTATAAAGACGAAGAAGCATGGTTTAAAGCCAGCATCATCAACATTGCGAAAAGTGGATACTTCAGCAGCGACCGCACCATTCGTCAGTATGCCGAAGAAATATGGAACATTGAACCATTAAAATAAACAGCTTGAATCAAGCTGTTTTTTTGCTGTGTTTTTTTAGCGTTTCAATAAGTACAATAGTACTTATATGGTATAATATATTTTAGTGAATTTTAGGAGGTGAAACGATGATTGGAGTTATCTTGGTGCTGTTGATGTTGTTGATTGTAGACGTGATGAGTGTCTCGTTAAACATTCTTGCTGTGGCAGGAATGTTGACTGCATTGTTATATAAATGGCCACATCTATTTCAAGCGCGGATACTATGGTATTTTCTGTCGCTTGTACTAGCGGTACTTGCAGTCATCTTTCACACCGAAGAATGGATGGACTACGTCACAAGGGGATATCTCCCCTATGCGATACTCTTTGTGGTGATGATGGTTGGTGTACTCCCCAATAAATGGACGGTAAGTCGCCATATCAAAAAACGTCGCGGGACATTGTCGATTATGGGGTTTATCCTGATTAGTCCGCACGCTGTATTACATGTATTTGAAGTATTTGACGGTATTAATCTGTTTGGTATTGTTGCGTATGTCTTGATGGTTCCCTTGACGATTATATCGTTTCAAATCATCAAACGGGAAATTAAACCAAAGGATTGGTTATTGGTTCAAAAGGCAGCGTACATTATTTATCTCGCATTGTTTGCTCATCTATTATGGGTTGGCGAGTGGTTTGATAAAGTGATATACGGAATGTTGTTGATTTTGTATGTCAATAATAAGTTGTTGAAGGAGTTTTCAAAATGAAACTTATCGAAAGTATGATTTATGCCGGAATCACGTTTATTGGTTTGTACGTTTTGATTGCAGTAGCGATGCGGGTGTTTGAGTGGACCAATACGTTTTATGCACATGTTACCGGTGGAATCGTTGCTACCGTTGTTGCGGTTGTTGTTTTTATTCTGTTACTTATTCGTAAGCCATCAGAATCGTGATATAATACATTTATAGTATCGGAGGTCGTAATATGGTAGAAATATTATCGAGATTACAATTTGCATTAACCATTGCATTTCATTTTATTTTTGTTCCATTAACGGTTGGATTAATTATTTTGGTGTTGGTGTTCGAAATCAAGTATTATCGAAGCGATGACCAGCGGTTTAAAATATTATCCAATTATTTTAGCGATATTTTCTTAATTAACTACGCGTTTGGGATTGTTACTGGGATTGCCATGACGGTTCAATTTGGAACCAACTGGGGGAATTTTACCGTTGTCATGGGTGAGATTTTCGGTTCGCCACTAGTCCTCGAAGCGATATTGGCGTTCTTCTTGGAATCGACATTCAATGGGATTTGGTTCTTCCGTAAAAATCAACTGACGAAAAAATTGCGGTTGATCGTGGTATCAATGATCACCATTGGTACGACGCTTAGTGCTGTCTGGATTATCACCGTAAACGGGTTTATGCACAACCCTGTTGGTGCGACATGGGATGGAACACAGATGGTGTTGAATAGTTTTGCAGAGCTCGTGTTTAATCCGTATGCATGGTATATGTTCTTCCATAATCACATCAGTGCAATTCTACTCAGTGGATTTGTGGTTTTGGCAATTAGTTCCTGGCACCTTTTAAAAGGAAAAGAAGAAGATAAAGAGATCTTCAAGATTGCCGCTCGATATGGTAGCTGGACGATCTTGATTACGGCGATTTTATTACCACTGATAGGAAATAGTTATATGGGGCTGATTACCGAAGTTCAACCGACAAAGATTAATATGATTCAAGGGTTGCAAACGGGAACGCTTGAAGCAGTTGTTCGGATTAGTTTCCATATCATGGTTGGACTTGGATTCTTATTCTTGGGATTTGGTATGTATACCGTAATTTTCCGCAAGAAATACGAGGCATCACCAACCCTCCAATCTCTGTATGTAAAATTAGTACCACTACCGTACATTGCAATTATTACAGGTTGGATTGTCACTGAACTTGGGCGTCAACCGTGGATTATTTATAACATCATGGAAACCAGTGCAGGAGTATCGGATGTACCGGTTGCTCAAGTGTGGTTCTCGATTATTACGATCACGTTATTCTATGCGATTTTGTTTATCCTAGATTATGTATTAACCATTTCCCGAATTAAAAAAGGCATTTTGCCCCGTGATGGAGGTGTGAACCATGAGTAGTCTATTTCTAGCGAATGCACTCTATATCATCATTGGCTTCACGTGGGTAATGTATCTGATTCAAGAAGTGTTTATTACGGGTTCTAGTGCATTAAATCTTGTCTTAGCAAAAGACGAACAAGAACGAAAGCAAATTCAATATTCATCGGGTTTACATTGGGATGGAATTGAAGTCTGGTTCATCGCCTCGGTAACGATTTTACTAGGTGCGTTTCCGCAAGCATTTGCGATGACCTATACGTATTTATATGTGGTGTTTTATTTGCTTCTGTATGCGTTAATCACTCGCGGAATTGTGATTGAAACATTGTATAAAATGGATAGTCCTATCTGGGTCAAATGGAATGCCAGAGCATGGGCGATTTCGAGCGCATTGATTATCTTCTTATTTGGGGTATATATCACCAACTGGTTCTATGGATTCCCGCTTGAAAGTACGGGATTAACCGGTAGTTTCTTTAGTATATTCAGTGTCACGTCAATTGCCGGTGGGTTGTTGTTTTTTGCCTTAAGTGTAACCGCTGGTGCCGCGTGGATTGCCTTGACAACAGAAGGAGAACTCGGACAACGAGGATTAGCGTTTGTGAAAAAAATTGGATTTAATATTATGGTACCCGTATTATTATTGTTAGTCTTTATGGGATACAATGTTGCCGATCGCTTATTTGTTGGTGAGTTGTTTACCGCATATCCGGTCTTATTTATCCTACCTTTCATAGCATTTGCATGTGCGATGCTAGTCCTTTATTTTGGACTTCAACAGGATCATAAGAAATTGTTCATTTTTAGTTTATTAACTATGGCGATGTTTGTTATTGTGGGGTTCGTAGGTATGTTTCCTGAAATCGTACCGTCCAACGTCGATCCATCATCCAGTATGATCATCCATGACGTTGTTACCCAAGTAAAAAGTGGACAAATCATCTTTATCGTAGCGGTTGTAGCATTCCCTGTTATCATTGGATATCAGGTATGGAAATATAAGAAATTTGCAACAAAATTAGCAAAGGATTTTGAATAGGGGTGATGTGATGGCTACGAAAAAAATAATGTTATGGCCGTCTGCACGAAGCAAGTTCGTTAAAGATGGCAATATGAAGATTCTTATGCAAGCTTTATGGGTGTTAACGATTTTCATGGTCCTTCAATATTACTATTTGTTTGCGTTTATGTATGCCGTTAAGTTGCTGTTGATGGTTGTGCTATCGATTATTGTTACCCGGGAAACCGAGATTTTATTCTATACCCATGATAAAGATATTGATCGGCAAACAGCGAAAGACTTGATCAAGAAATCCTATCCCGAAGTAACCGCAATGATTTATGCGTTGTTGATTCCTGTGGGCACACCATTATGGTTGGTCGGACTTGGTGCCGCATTGGCGACGTTACTTGGTAAATTGCTGTTTGGTGGATTTCATCACATGGTATTCCATTCCTCGTTAGTAGGGGTGATTGTGGTTACACTTGGTTGGAGTCAAATTGTTGATGGTGTTGCGTTTATGACGTCATTTGATAATTATATTTTAGAGTTATTGTTTGACAATTCCTTCTTTAACAATACGTTGGCCATTGGTGGCAATTACGATCCAGCTACAGCGGCAAATGCGTTAGCGGCGTTAACGGATGAAACGGTTCCGTTTTACGCAATCGGTGAGTTGTTTGTCGGACTGAATCCTGGTGTTGTTGGTAGTGCGCTGGTATTGTTGTTAATGTTTGTGTATTTTGTGGTTAAAAAAGTTATTGATTGGAAAATACCTGTTATTGCTACTGCAACATTTGTGCTTACGGCATGGATTGTTGGTCTTGTACAACAACAAGAACTTGTCTATCCACTGTATCACTTATTTAGTGGCTCGTTCTTATTTGTCGCAATCTTTGTTATGACTGATCCGATTACAACACCAATGCCATTTAAAGGTAAGATTGTATTTGGCGTTGTTGTTGGAGCCTTAACGGTGTTTATTCGCTTGGCAGGGACCCATGAAGAAGGGGTCATCTTTGCTGTCTTGTTTATGAGTATGCTAACGCCACTATTAAACGAAGTGTTTAAAGAAAAACGCAAAGCTCCTGTGAAAAAGGCAGGTGCTAAAGCATGAAAAAGACTGCTTATTTCGCTATCTACTTAGCTGTATTGGGAATGATTGTTACCTTGATTGCATATCTTGGATACAACTATACACAACCAATTATTATTGCCAATACCAATAAAAAGATTAGTGATAATATCGCGTTGTTGTTTGATCCAGAAGAGGGATATAAAAAGAATGATGATCAAGCCGATAATAAGTATCGTCAAGATAGCTCGGAATATAGTTCGATAACCGACATTTATGAAGTACTGGATCAAGATGATGAATTGTTTGCATTGATCTATGATATGAATATTCAAGGACGTAATGATGTTATTTACGGATTGGTTGCTGTTGATCCATTCACCGAAACGATTATCGGTGTCACCTATTATGATCATGCTGAGACACCAAACCTCGGTGAGAAATACACCCGTGATGAAGAGATTGAAAAATTAGTTGGTCAATCGATTGCTGATGTGGATGTGGATCAATTAGCAGGAGCAACTACAACATGGAATGCACTCGAAACAATGTATGATAAACTATATGAACATTACAACAAGGAGGTGAACATCAATGAGTAAGAATAAACGTTTGACGCCAAAACAAAACATTATTAAAGGATTAATAAAAGAAAATCCAACGTTTGTGTTAATCCTTGGTATGTGTCCAACACTTGGGACAACCACATCGTTATCCAATGGATTTGGGATGGGTGTCAGTGTATTATTTGTATTGATGGTCACCAATGCGATAATCGCATCAATTCGTAAAATCGTACCACCAGAAATTCGGATTCCTGTATACATTACTGTGATTGCATTAGTCGTTACCTTAATCGAATGGTTTATTGAAGCAAACTTACCGCTATTGTATGATGGACTTGGTGTGTACTTACCATTGATTGTCGTGAACTGTATCGTCTTAGGACGAGCTGAAGCGTACGCATCGGACAATACGGTAAAGGACAGTATCTTTGATGGTATGGGTATGGGTCTAGGGTTTACCCTTGGATTATCCACATTGGCCTTTGTCCGTGAGTTGCTTGGTACCGGTTCAGTATTAGGATTTACCTTCTTTGATGCGAACAGTGCAGCGAGTTTCTTGATTCAACCAACCGGGGCATTCTTGACCTTGGGATTAATTATTGGAGTCATCAATACCGTTCGCATTGATCGTGAGAAAAAGAAAAAAGCGATTTTAGATGCTAAAATTAAAGCTGCATTGGCGAAAAAAGCCGCCAAAGAAGCTGCGAAAAAAGCCGCGGAAGAAGCCGCAAAAAAAGAAGTTCCTACCGTCAAGCCTGAGATGAACTTGAAGGGGGCGAATTAGATGCAAGATTTAATTTCATTAGCGTTTACTTCGTTCTTAGTTCAGAACATTATTTTAAGTCAATTCTTAGGAATTTGTTCCTTCCTTGGCGTATCAAATAAACGTTCCAAAGCGATTGGTATGGGCGTCGCCGTATTTGTTGTTATTACGTTAAGTAGTATGCTAACGTGGACGATTTATTACTACATCTTGGTTCCTGGTGAGATTACCTTTATGCGAACTATCGTCTTTATCTTAGTGATTGCAGGAATGGTTCAAATCTTGGAAATGGCGATTAAGAAATTCAATAAGAATTTATATAGTGCACTTGGTGTTTACTTACCACTGATTACAACCAACTGTGCCGTATTAGGGGTTGCGATATTAAATATCCAAAACAATTTCACGTTTGTAGAAACGATTACCTTTAGTGCCTTTACATCACTTGGTTATACAGCGATTATTGTCGTCTTTAGTTACATCCGTGAACAAATGCATAAAGCGCCGATTCCAGAAGGATTTAAAGGGATTCCAAGTGGATTGATCGCGGCTGCGATTATGTCCCTATTATTTAAAGGCTTTGTGGGGTTGATATAATGTTAAATGCGATCTTATACATTGGTGCCATCGGATTGGTACTTGGGGTTGCCATCGGTATTGCGAATAAGTACCTCGAAGTCAAAGCCCATCCAATGGTGCAACAAGTCTATGATATGTTACCGCATTTTAACTGTGGGGGTTGTGGTACACCAGGATGCATGGCCATGGCCGAAGAAGTTGTTATGAATGGATATCCGGTTACAAAATGCAAGCCGGGGACCGATCAAATGAAGCGTAATATTCAAAAATTGTTGGATGATTACAAAGACGGAAAAATTACCTTTGATGAGGAGTGATTTCACAAGAAATCGCTCTTTTTTTAGAAAAAATATGAATAGAACAAGTTTTATACAAAAACTATGTAGTATTATTTGACATTCATTTCAAACTGCACTATAATACACATGAATTAATCTTCAGGGCAGGGTGAAATTCCCGACCGGCGGTATAGTCCGCGAGCGTGAGAACGCATGAATTGGTGCAATTCCAATACCGATAGTATAGTCTAGATGAAAGAAGATGATTTCAATAGATTTTTTTGTGTTTATTGAATCCTTTCAACTGCCTAACGAAGATTTAATTCGTTAGTTTTTTATTTTAAAGGAGGAAATCAATATGACATCAATTCAATCATTATCACAAACACAAAGATTAACCGCTTTGGGTGTATTATCCGCATTAGCGACAGCGTTAATGTATTTGGAACTTCCGTTCGTATTTTACAATTTCTTACGGATTGATTTGAGTGACGTTGTGGTGTTGTTGGTGTTTATCTTTTTCGGAGCGAAAGAGGGATTGCTGGTTGCATTTGTAAAATCATCCATCCATTTCGTATTCCCGGGAACGAATTACACCGCAGGTGTTGGTGAGTTGGCTGCATTTCTTGCAAGTGCTGCGTATATTGGTGGGTTCTACTTTGCGACTAACAAATTAAATCTGAAGGTATTGCTGAGTATGGTGTTCAGTGTTGTCTTTATGTCGTTACTAATGACATTTGCAAACTGGTTATTCATCACTCCGTTGTTTGGTATTGCGTTGGCTGGAGAAGTATTCCCCAATATTTTCAATCCGACGTATATCACAACGATTCTCAGTGTATACATTCCATTTAATTTGATTAAAGGTGGAATCATCATGGCAGTGTTCTATGCAACGTACAATGCATTAAAACCAGCACTGAATATGAATTAGACGCATAACATTGCGTCTTTTTTTTTACAACAAAGATGAACGTTGGATATACCGTTCTTGCAACAGGAGAATGATTGTGCAAAAGCAAAGGATATGATTTGCCAAAGTATCCAAATGTGATACAATATTTATGGTAAAAACGAAACTATTTATGGAGGAAGAAAATGAAATTTGATAATGAATTTTACGTAACAGGTGCAAAAGTTGGAAAACCAGCACCGAAATTTGAAATGGAAGCAATCATGCCGGAAGGTGAAGGGTTGGATCGTTTTGGGACAGTCAACCTCGATGACTTATTGGAACAAGGAAAATGGGTAGTACTCTATTTCTATCCCCTTGATTTTACCTTTGTATGTCCAACAGAGATTCAAAAATTTAATGCTTTAAACAAGACATTCGAAGAAAAAGGTGCTGTATTGGTTGCTGCGTCAACCGATAGTTGCCACAGTCACTTAGCATGGCAAGATCACAGTAGTTTAGGACGTCTCAATCATATTCACGCATCCGATAACAATCATGAAGTCAGTGAAGCATACGGTATCTTGGATGATGAAAAAGGGGTTGCATGGCGCGGGACATTTGTCATTAACCCAGAAGGTATTTTGAAAGCGGCATATGTCAACCATGGTGAAGGGGGACGTAATGTGGAAGAAGTATTGCGGACATTGGAAGTATTCCAAAATGAAGCAAAAGGTGAAATGGTTCCTTGTGGATGGTTCCCCGGAGAAGACTTCTTGTAAAATCAAATCCAGTTATACATTATAAAGACTATTTTACATTGTAAAATAAGTCTTTTTTTGTTATAATGGTTTCGATGTTTTTTCGATGAAAGGTGTGACGGTAATGGTACAAGCTGAGTACGAGAAATGGATGAATCAAAAAGGGCTTGAAGAAGAGCTTTTACAAGAACTACAAGGGATGGATGAAACGGCGAAGAGAGATGCGTTTTACCGATCCCTTGAATTTGGTACAGGGGGAATGCGCGGTATCATAGGTGCTGGTACAAACCGGATGAACATCTATACGATTCGTAAAGCAAATGTCGGCTTTGGAACCTACTTGAAGAACCTCTATCATGACGATGTCAAACGCGGAGTCGTGATTGCTCATGACAATCGTAATAAAAGTGTTGAATTTGCCAAAGAAAGTGCCAAGGTTTTGGCGACATTTGGGATTACATCCTATATTTTTGAAGCATTGCGACCAACACCGGAGTTAAGTTTTGCGGTGCGGCATCTGAATGCCATCGGTGGAATTGTTGTTACTGCAAGTCATAACCCACCGAAATATAACGGGTATAAAATATACGACGAAGATGGTTGCCAACTGGTACCGAAATATGCCGATCAGGTAATTGCGCTTGTCGATGCTGTTGACGATGTATTTGATATTGACGTCGTTGATTTTAATGAAGCAGAGCAAAATGGTATGATTACATGGATTGGCGAGGACATTGACAAAGCATATCTCGATATGGTGGATACCGTGCAACTACGAAATGATGTACCAAAGATCGTAGATATAGTCTTTACACCGCTTCATGGCACAAGTGCAATGATCGGAACAAAAGCATTACAACGAAATGGCTATCATGTGATTCCGGTTGAAGAACAAATGGTGGCAGATCCGAATTTTAGTACCGTAAAAAGTCCAAATCCGGAAAATAAAGAAGCGTTTGAATATGCCATTCGTTATGGGACAAAACATAACGCGGATATTTTGATTGCGACCGATCCCGATGCGGATCGATTGGGTGTTGCCGTATGGCATGACGGTGAGTACAAATTACTAACAGGAAATCAAACCGGAGCCATTCTAGTGCATTATATTTTGCACACCAGAGAGCAACAAGGGACGCTCCCTAAACAAGGAATGGTTTACAATACGGTGGTGACAAGTGAATTTGGAGCAACGATTGCCAAAGCATTTGGCATGGGTGTAAAAAGCACGTTAACAGGCTTTAAATTCATTGGTGAACAAGCCAAAACAATTGAAGCTACGGATACAGAATTTATGTTTGGTTATGAAGAAAGTTATGGGTATGTCATCAAAGATTTTGTCCGTGACAAAGATAGTATTCAAGCATTGTTGTTAATCAGTGAGGTGGCCAATGTTGGTAAACAAACCGGTAAAACCTTATACGATTATTTATTATTTTTATATGAAACATATGGCTATTATGTGGAAGATTTGGTGAATATCGTGCTAGAAGGCGCGGTGGGAGAAGCAAAAATCAAACAAATTATGGCAACAATTCGTGACAATAAACCATTGCAAATTGGGCCATACAATGTTATAACAGTAGAGGATTATTTAGTTGGTACACGATATATTGGAGATACAACGGAAGATATTGATTTACCAACATCCAATGTACTGAAGTTTCTATTGGACGATGGAAGTTGGTTTGTTTTGCGTCCTAGTGGTACCGAACCCAAACTGAAAATTTATATCGGAGTACTTGGTGATTCACTAGCTCAATCACAAACAAAAAATCAACAGATTAAAGACATTGTATTATCCATTATTGAACGTATCTAATTGACATAGGAAGTGACTTTATGATTAAGAAATCTCGGAAGGTAAGGGACTACAAGGAACTTACAAAAGCATTACCAACGATGCGATTCCTAGAACCAGAAAGTGTTTATATACACCTTCAAAATGGTCGCTGTAAAACGTATGATTTATATGTGAAAGAAGGCGATTATGTCAAACTAGGAGAAGTGATAGGAATCCGCCACGGGGGATTCTTTGAACAACCGATTCACGCGACTGTGAGTGGTACAGTAGGAACGGTTAGTAAGAAACTCCATCGTACGGGACGAAAAGTCGATTGCGTTGAAATCCGCAATGATTTTAAAGAAACGTACCATGAATCGATAGTGGATCGAACCGATCAGGCAATCGCCGAATTAACACAAGATGACATGGTTCAAATCTTAAAAGAAAAATCACTGGTTGGACTTGGTGGTAGTGGGTTCCCGTCGTATATAAAATTAGCAACCAAAGAAAAAATTGATACAGTCGTGATAAATGCGGTGGAATGCGAACCCTATTTAAGTAGTGATTATCGTTTGATTTTGGAACATCCACGTCGTGTTATTGCGGGGATGACTTATATCATGCAAGCACTACATGTTAAAACGGGAATCATTGCGATTAAAAAGAGTAAGGACCCGCTGTATCAAGTATTGACACAAGTCATCAAGGGAAAATTTCCGGAGTATGACATCCAAGTTGTCAAACTTGGTGATTATTATCCCCAAGGATGGGAAATTGAAGTATTTCGTAATGCCTTAGGTATTGATGTTCCCCATGGTGAACTACCAATGAAGTACGGTGTGATTGGTTTCAACGTATCGACAGCAGCTGGTGTCTACGATGCAATCAAGCACAATTTACCGGTAACCAAACGGTATTTCACATTAACCGGAGATGCGATTAAATATCCGCAAAATTACCGTGTTAAAGTCGGAACAAGTGTGAAGAAGTTGATTGAATTATCCGATGGATTCAAAGAGGATTACGATAAAGTAAACATCATTATGGGTGGACCAATGATGGGGGTATCAACGGTTAGTTGTGATGTCATTGTCTCAAAAACAACGACTTCGGTTATTGTCTTACAAGATACCGATTATGAAGAACAGCCATGCGTGCGCTGTGGTAGTTGTGTCTACAGCTGTCCCGCGCATTTAGAACCGGTTCAGATTATGAATGCGGTAAAACGAAACGATAAAGACGTAATGAAAGGACTAGGCGCATACAAGTGTATCGAATGTGGTTTATGTGCATATGTTTGTACAAGTAAGATTCATGTGACAGACTATGTTCGTAAAGCGAAGCGTCTAATAGGGTGATTCGAATGGAACATATGCCTCAAGTCATACGAAAAACCAGTCCTTATCTCCGACGTCCTCAAGCGAAAGTATCACGGATGATGAGCGATGTTGTCATTGCCTTAATCCCAGTTATTATTTTTGCCATCTATAGCTTTGGATGGTCTGCGGTATGGATTTTATTAGCGAGTACGTTATCGATGACACTAACCGAAGCAATCTATTATTGGATTACATCCCCAAAAGGTGAAACCGCCTTTACCTTGAGTAATTATAGTGCAGTAGTGAGTGGATTAATCTTTGGGTTGACACTTGCCGACAACACCCCGATTTGGGTTGTTGTGATTACCGGTGTTCTCGGGATCTTAATGGCGAAGTTATTCTTTGGTGGCCTTGGTCAGAACATCTTTAATCCGGCTGCTTTAGCACGTGTCTTAGTGGCGGTGAATTTTGCAACATTGAGTACCTATCAAGCCAACATTCCCATCATTGATGGAGAAGCTGGTGCGACAGTCCTCCAAACCTTAAATGAATCGGGTAATTTATTTAATGCGGATATTTTGAATCATATCCCATTATGGCAATTATTTACTGGTATCGGGGTTCCTGGTAGTTTGGGAGAAGTAAGTGCCTTATTGATTATTGTTGGTGGACTATATCTTGCTTTGCGACATAGTTTTGAAGTCCGGATTCCCGTGGTGTTTATCGCAACGGTATTTGGGTTAGCAAGTGCGGTAGCAGTGTACCAAGGACTGGGTATCTGGTATCCACTCATGCATGTATTTAGCGGTGGTGTTATGTTTGGTGCAGTGTTCATGGCAACCGATCCAATCACGTCACCCATCACGAAACCGGGACGAATTTATTTTGCATTCGCACTGGGATTTGTTACGTTTATTATTCGTCTGTTCGGAGCCCTTCCAGAAGGCGTTGTGTTTAGTATATTAATCATGAATATGTTTGTCTCTGCATTCGATTACTTTAAATGGAGTAATCC
This sequence comes from Candidatus Xianfuyuplasma coldseepsis, assembly GCF_014023125.1. Lineage (GTDB taxonomy): Bacteria > Bacillota_I > Bacilli_A > Izemoplasmatales > Izemoplasmataceae > Xianfuyuplasma > Xianfuyuplasma coldseepsis. Next base: position 121,264 of record NZ_CP048914.1, on the reverse strand, counting down.
GCGGTTTACGACAAAAGGATCCGTTATCTTTGCGGGTGTCGTTGTTGCGGCAATTGCGGTTGTATTGGTAGGTGTTTCCTATGTTGGATAAATTGAAAACAGCATTGGTTCTCGTTGTGATTGGGGCAGTCAGTGGTGCCTTAATCTTTGGAACAAACCTCCTCACTGAAGACCGCATTGAAGAGAACATCCGGAATCAAGAGTTTGGGTATTACGCCGAGATGTTTGATTTGGATGCGATTCCTGCCGAAGAGGATGTCGTCGAAACACCATTAGATGGACCATTAGAGGTTGAATTAGAATTGTTTGACGGCGATGGGAACTTTGCTGGATATATCTATCGAGGTAGTGATAAAAACAGTTATGGCGATGTCACCGTATTGGTTGGTATTACCACCAATGGTACGATACAACAAGTCGTCATTTCCGATTCGAGTAACACGCCGATTTTTGTCAAAAAAATCGAAGGCGACTATGTAACGCCGTTTATAGGACAAGATGTGAGTAATGTCACCTATGACGAACGGACTGGCGCATCGTTCACCTATGGTAGTGTCGAGAAAATCGTCGATGCTGCGGTGACTTATTTTGAAACGAATCGAGGTGGGGCAAATGACTAAGAAAGAGAATTTTCTAAAGGGATTTATTCAAGAAAATCCCATCTTTGTGTTCTTGCTGGGGATGTGTCCGGCACTGGCTGTTACCGCAACGTTCGAAACCAGTCTGGGAATGGGAATCCTTGTTATATTTGTCTTGACGAGTAGTAATATCGTCGTTAGTTTGTTTCGTAACTTCATACCAAGTGATGTTCGAACACCCGCATATATTGTTATTATCGCAACATTTGTAACATTGGTGAGGATGTTAACTCAAAGTTATGCATTTGATCTGTATAATGCGCTTGGGGTATTCATTCCGTTGATCGTGGTAAACTGTCTCATCTTAGGGCGTGCGGAAGCATTTGCCTCGAAAAACAATGTCGTCGATAGTGCGATTGATGGTCTCGGTATGGGGCTTGGATTCACCATGGCATTACTCGTGATTGGAATCAGTCGTGAATTAATTGCAACGGGGACGTTAATGTATGGTGTCTATTTACCATTCTTTGTCGAATCTGAAGTTGTATGGTTTAATTTGGATTGGCTCTTCTTTATGATTCCGAATTTTAATATCCAGGACTATATGTTACCGATGTTTAGTTTAGCACCTGGAGCATTTATTACATTAGGTATTATTCTTGCATTGTTCCAAAACAAAAAAGTAAAAGATGAACGTCGTAAAGAGGAAGAAAAGAAACGATTAATTGAAGAGAAAAAACGCATTGCCTTAGAGAAAAAGAAAGCAGCGGCAATGAAAAAGGCAGGTGAACAAGCATGAGTTTTGCTGTATTTGCAACAGCCATCATCAGTGCCATGCTGATTAACAATGTAATCTTGATGCAATTCTTAGGTGTTTGTCCCTTTTTAGGCGTATCCAAACGCAGTAGTAGTGCGATTGGAATGAGTGCTGCCGTATTGTTTGTTATGGTCATTGCGAGTGCCGTGACCTATACCTTATATGATTTGGTTTTATATGAATTTAATATACCCTATATTTCGACAATTGCCTTTATTCTTGTTATCGCTAGTTTGGTTCAATTTGTTGAAATGGTCATCAAACGATACAGTACACCGTTGTATAAAAGTTTAGGTATTTACTTACCGTTAATCACCACCAACTGTGCTATTCTTGGAGTTAGTGAAGGAAACATAGCCAATATTTGGACAGAAACGATGCCGTATGGAGAAGGACTCTTTATTGCGTTGTCTACAGCGATTGGTACTGGGCTTGGATTTGGATTGATTATCTTTGCGTTCAGTAGTATTCGCGAACGAATGGATGGATTGAACATCCCTGAAGCTTGGAAAGGCGTTCCCATTAGTTTGTTGGTTGCGGGAATCATGTCCTTGGCATTTGTCGGATTGGTTGGGGTGATTTAACATGGAACTCGTACCCATTTTAGTGGTTGGAGGACTCGTGGTAATCTTCATTTTGTCCTACCTACTTAACAAACGTACACCAGCACCGTTATCCACTTTAACGGATGAACAAAAAGCGGCTTGCACCGCATGTAACAATGTCTCTTGCGGACATCATGGAGGTGCGTAATGGCAGCGACAATTACGTTAGCAATTATGGGTCTTGTCTTAGGACTTGGACTTGCCTTTGCAGCCGATGTCTTCAAAGTGGAAGTAGACACACGCTTAGAAGAAGTGGAAAAACTACTTCCTGGTTATAACTGTGGTGCCTGTGGGTATCCTGGTTGTAGTGGATTTGCCGAAGGAATTGTCAATGGTGAAGTTGAGGCATTAAGTGATTGTAAACCTGGAAAAGATGAGCATTATGATCCGATCTTAGCATACCTAAAAGACCATCCAAATAAAGACGGAAGTATCATTCAAATTAAAAAGTAGACAGCGGTCTACTTTTTTGTTTTACAGCTTTGAAAACGTTATCATCTGTAAAGCGTTCTCAGGAGGTATTTTTTCAGCCCTTTTAGTTGAATTTTGAGGATGTAAGTGATATAATACAACCGGTTTTTTAGAAAATATATGATATAGAAAGGTGAGTCACAGTGAAAAGAATTTATATGTTTGGTGAAGGTACCAAAGAGCAAAAGAATTTACTTGGTGGTAAAGGTGCGAATTTATCGGAAATGAAAACACTTGGTGTTCCTGTTCCTGCAGGATTCACTATTACAACTGAGATGTGTACAGAGTACTACAAAAACGGTGGTAAAAACTCCAAAGAATTATTAGCTGATTTGGACACATATACCAAACGTTTAGAAGAAGAAACAGGTAAGAAATTTGGTAGTGATACCGATCCATTACTTGTCAGTGTTCGTTCTGGTGCCCGGGTATCAATGCCTGGTATGATGGATACCATTTTGAACCTTGGATTAACCAACAAAGCCGTTAAAGGTATGGTTGAAAAAACGGGTAATCCTAAATTCGTGTATGACATTTATCGTCGCTTCATTCAAATGTTTGCGGAAGTTGTACAAGGAGTAGAATTTGATTTATTCGAAGACGTGCTCGATCATGTCAAAGAAAAAAACAATTACAAAGGCGATTTGGATTTAACCGCGGATGATTGGAAATTTGTTAGTGAAGAATTCTTAAAAATCGTGGAAAAAGAAACCGGGAAACCATTCCCACAAGATCCTAAAGTTCAATTAGAAATGGCTGTTAATGCTGTATTTGAATCATGGGATACACCTCGAGCAAGAATTTATCGAGATCACAACGGAATCGATCATTCTTGGGGTACTGCTGTTAACGTACAACAAATGGTATTTGGGAACACTGGAGACAAATCTGGTACAGGTGTATTATTCACCCGTAACCCAAAAACAGGTGAAAAACACATCTTTGGTGAATTCTTATTCAATGCACAAGGAGAAGATATCGTCGCTGGTATCCGTACGCCATTAGAATTGGATGATTTCGCAGAAGTTGAACCAACAATTTATAAAGAATTAACTGACATTTTGGACAACTTAGAAGATCATTACAAAGAGATGCAAGACGTTGAGTTTACCATCGAAGACGGAACATTATTCTTGCTTCAAACACGTACTGGTAAACGTACTGCTGCTGCAGCTGTGAAAATTGCAGTTGATATGGTGAAAGAGGGATTAATTGATAAGGAAGAAGCGGTACGCCGCATTGATGTCAATGCCATTGATCAATTGTTACACCCAGTCTTTAATCAAGATTCATTAGATGCTGCAGAAGTTCTTACAACTGGTTTAGCTGCAAGCCCTGGTGCTGCATCTGGTAAAATTGTATTTAGTAGTGAAAAAGCTGCACAAATCAAAGAAGAAACCGGTGAAAAATTATTGTTATTCCGTAAAGAAACCTCACCAGAAGACATCGAAGGGATGATCGTCTGTGAAGGATTCGTAACCCAACTTGGTGGAATGACATCGCATGCTGCTGTTGTTGCACGCGGTATGGGTAAATGCTGTGTTTCTGGTTGTGGTGAATTAAGCATCAATGAAGAAGCTGGATACATGACGATTAATGGTAAAAAATATCCAGAATTAACACCATTTAGTATTGATGGGACAACCGGAAATGTATATGCTGGTACCATTGAAACCAAAGCACCTGAATTCTCCGAAGAATTTCAAACCATCTTAGAATGGGCAAAAGAAATCAAACGCTTAGGTGTCAAAGCCAATGCGGATAACGAACGCGATAGCTTACAAGCCCTTAAATTTGGTGCGGAAGGTATTGGACTTTGCCGTACAGAACATATGTTCTTTGATGATGAACGGATCTTAGACGTTCGTCGTATGATTATCGCAGAAGATAAAGAATCACGCGAAGCTGCATTGGAAAAAATCTTACCTCACCAATTAAAAGACTTCAAAGAAATCTTTACCGCAATGGAAGGTAAAACAGTATGTATCCGTTTATTAGACCCACCACTACATGAATTCTTACCACAAGAAGACGAAGTCGATGAAGTGGCGAAAGATTTAGGTATCGGTGCCGAAAAATTACACCGTGCACTCGAATCATTACATGAATTCAACCCGATGTTAGGACATCGTGGATGCCGCCTTGCTGTGACCTACCCCGAAATTAGTGTGATGCAAGCAAAAGCCATTATTATGGCTGCGATTGAAGTGGCAAAACAAGGTAAAGTAGTGAAACCTGAAATCATGGTACCACTTGTTTCAACGATTGAAGAGTTAACCTACTTGAAAGCATTCATTAAAGAAACTGCGGATCAATTAATCGCAGATGCTGGTATCGAACTTGATTATAAAGTTGGAACCATGGTTGAAACACCTCGTGCAGCATTAACCGCTGCTCAAATTGGTGCGGAAGCTGAATTTATTTCTTACGGAACCAATGACTTAACCCAAATGACCTTTGGATTTAGTCGCGACGATGCTGGTAAATTCTTAAAAGAATACAAAGAAAAAGGTATCTTACCAAACGACCCATTCGCAGCTGTTGACCAAACAGGTGTTGGACGTTTAGTTGAACTTGCTACGAAAGAAGCGAAATCCGCGAACAAAGACATTATTGTTGGTGTTTGTGGAGAACATGGTGGAGAACCAAGTTCAATCGACTTCTTCCATCGAGCTGGATTAAACTACGTATCTTGTTCACCATTCCGTATCCCAGTCGCAATTATTGCAGCTGCACAAGCGGAATTAAACAACCGTAAATAAATCATAAAAGCACTGTGAAAACAGTGCTTTTTTTTGTATACTTGTACTAGGTGATACTATGTGGAAAGAGATTATTGATCGCGAAAAAAAACAACCGTATTTTAAAGAGATTACGAAACGGGTGTTGGATGAATATCGAAATAAAACAATCTATCCTCCCTTGGATGACATTTTCAATGCGTTTAAGCTATGTGAATATGATAATGTCAAAGTTGTTATTATTGGCCAAGATCCCTATCACAATGTCAATCAAGCTCACGGCTTAGCATTTAGTGTCAAAAAAGGAAATCCTGTTCCACCATCATTGAAGAATATCTACAAAGAACTTCACGAGGATCTAGGTGTACCCATTCCAAATCATGGTGAATTAACGTCTTGGGCACAACAAGGAGTGTTGTTGTTAAACACTATATTAACCGTCGAAGCGCATAAACCACTATCTCATAAATTGATTGGATGGGATCAATTTACCGATCGTATCATTCAATTATTGAATGATGATCCCGCACCAAAAGTGTTTGTTTTGTGGGGGAATAATGCCAAACAGAAACGTCGCTTTATCACCAATCCCAACCATTTAATACTATCGTCAAGTCATCCGTCTCCACTTAGTGCACGGTATTCATTTTTTGGTAGTCGGATGTTTTCCAAAATTAATCAATTCCTTATTAAAAATCAACGAGAGCCTATCGATTTTACGATTACCTAAGCACGGAATCTTCCGTGTTTTTCTCTTGTGTTTTTTCTGCTTATTCAGTACAATAATACTATCAGAGTAGCTATATTGCGTTAAGTGCTTTACCATGGGAAGTTGGGTAATGACGAACACATCATACTGTGGCGGTAATATGGCGCGTCCGCTGAAAATTTTCATTTTTTGTGTGGACCTCTAGAACATTTGTCGGAGGTTTTTTATTATGTTTAAAGTACCACGTTTTACGACAAGGGGGATTACCCTTGCCGCATCCTTTGTTGCGATGGCCATTATTTTGAAGAGTTTGCTCGTGATTGAAACAGGAAATTTACGAATAACGATGTATGAAATTCCAATGGTATTCATCGGTGTAACCTTTGGTCCAATTGTTGGCGGGTTACTCGGGTTTGTCGTTGATTTTGTCCACATTTTGTTTAGTCCCTGGGCATACACCTTTAATGTGTTTACCGTATCGAATATGCTCTGGGGAATCATCCCGGGATTATTCTTTTTCCAACGTCCCATAAAACGAACACCACTGATTATTTGTTTGGTAGTGACAGGTGTCCTGACGTTTGGTTTGAACTCCTATGGAATTTATCAGTACGAGGGAATGGGAAGTCTACTTGCAACCTTGCCGTATCGGGTTGGTCTATTAGTAATTAAGGTGCCACTGCAAGTATACCTCATTGAACAGCTATATGATCGGGTTGTGGAACCGCATTTAAAATTACAAAAAGCATAGAAAAAGCGCTAATTATAGCGCTTTTTTTATAGTTCAACAATTTTTACTTCACCAGGACCAAGATGGATATCGAGAGTGTTGTTGTCGATGAATTGAGTGAATGGTCGAGGAGCTTCATGAGTACTAAAGAGTAATTTGCCTGTCATTTCATGATTGTTGGTCGTGTGACGCAATAATCGGATATCTATTCGAATATAATGTTCGTGCCACGTATCCGCATTCCCAAGGACAAAGAGCATATTTTCTTTATTGCTTTTCGTTGTTTTGAAATACGAGAAACCAATGAAATTTTGATTATCATAATGGGCATATAATGGCATAAACGAGTGTTTGTCAAGCAGTTGCTTTTTGAACTTTTTGCGGATTGGTTTCAGTGCTTCTAAAATATTGGGTAGTTCCCATCGACGCGGATTGGTGTAATGAAATTGATACAAATCAAACAATGCGAGTTTTTTGTAATACGGATCACTAGGATCGAGCATATAGAGTTCATTTGGTCTTGCATCCAGTCCCGTATTCATCGGTTGGGTTTCATAGACTTCTTGGCCACTGTTAATAAATGGTACCCCATTGGGCATAAACATGTTTAACACGGTGAGTAATTTCGCAAGTGATTCGCCACCATCTCGTGCCGCAAGACGGGGGGTATCATGGGTTTCACCACAGGCAAAAGTGGGAAGCGGTAGTTCGATTGAATCGTACATAAACTCTTGTAGTTTGCCTTCCCAAACGCGTGGTTCCATAACAAATCCATTTCCAATAATCATATTATAGCCATTGTCTTTGGCTTTTTGGGCGAGTTTTGGTTGTAGTTCTTCGGCAATAAAACAGAAATCCGGATCGATGTCTCGGGCTTTGTTGATAATCATATCAAGTAGTGGTTTTGGTAGTGCATGGCCCATGTCAATTCGCGCCCCATCAATTCCAAAACGCCGTTGATAACTTGGAACAATGTCGGCTAGTTTTTGCCATAATTCCATATTTGGTTGATCGCCAAAATACATGTTGGCTTTGATTGTATCAAATAAGATGTATGGGGGACGATCCGTCGTATCGACAAACGGACGCGTTTCTGTTGGAATGTCTAAAAATAAGCGGAAGAAGGTAACGTCAGTCCATGGCGGTTGGGGGTCATTAATATAATCACTAAACGCCGGAGCAACGCGTAAATCAAAATGCTGTTCAATTGCTTTTGCTAGGTTTTTTGATTTCTTTACTTTGTTCCAGAGTGATTCATCTTGAGCTTTGGGATTGTACTGGAACATATTGATATGTCGCAATACATCCGGTGATTGATAGGCAATTTCAAGATTTTCTACATCCGGGATGGCGGTTTCACCAAGTTCGGGTACATGAGGGACTTTGTATTGATCATATTCGCTTGCTTTAATCCAATAGAACCACTCGGGATGTTCACGAATGAGTTCGCTATCAACGCTATTGGTACGTGGAATAATATCAATCATTACACGCATATCGAGAATGTGGCATGCTTCGACAAAGGCTTGGAATTCTTCTTCTAAGGTTAATGCATCCCCAACTAAGGGATCTTTTAAATTGGGATCCAACTTGTCAAAATTGGAGACACCATAGGGACTACCTAAGTCTCCTTTTTTATCTTTTAAACTGAATTTGGAGATTGGTAACATATAGACAACATTAACCCCCATTTTTTGTAGTAATGGAAGTAGTGCTAACATCTTGACAAACGTTCCAGTTTCCGGCATGTGATAGATATTATAGAGGTCGAGTTTACCACTGCGATCATGATCCCACGCAGCACTGGTTCGAATCATCGTCGAGTAGACAACAGATTCTTTTATCCAATCACCACCGCTGTAGTTTCGCTTGGGACGTTTTAGACCAAACGATATGGCATTGGTATAATCTTTGTCATCTTCTTTGTTTGGTAGGATATAATCAGCGATTACACTAGCATAAAAATCATAGGGATCCACCATCAACTCATTATGGGGAGCTTCAATGAGCTTGTCAGGATTATAGTCAAAACAGTTCCATACATCAGGAACCGTATAGTTGTATATTGTTGTATCGGTTGTTTGTTGTAATGCTTGTAATAATTTTTCCAATTTTAGTGTGGCCATATGCATCAACCTTTCTTGTCCATATTATAGTATAAATTTATATAAAAATAAATACTATTGCACAAATGTGAAAACGCTACCTTATAAGTCAAATTACTATGAAAATTAATGAAAATACAGTATAATGTGCATGGTAGAGGTGATAAAAATGAAACGACCAGTAGCTTTAATTGTAATGGATGGATATGGTTTGCGTAATGATGATACCGGAAATGCGGTTCATATGGCAAAAACACCAAACATCGAATTATTGATGAACGAATATCCAACCAGTTACTTAAATGCAAGTGGCCTAGCGGTAGGTTTACCCGATGGCCAAATGGGAAATAGTGAAGTGGGACATCTAAACTTAGGTGCGGGACGCATCGTGTACCAATCACTGACACGAATCAACAAAGCCATTGAAGATGGCGAATTCTTTACAAACCAAGCATATTTAAATGCGATTAAAAACGTTAAAGAGAACAACAGTGTTCTCCACATTATGGGTCTCTTGAGTGATGGTGGTGTTCACAGCCACATCAATCACATTAAAGCATTCTTTAAATTAGCCAAAGACCAAGGAGTACCAACTACATACTTCCACGCGTTTTTAGATGGACGAGATACGCCTCCTGATAGTGGAGTATTATATGTCCAAGAATTAGAAGCGTATATGGCGGAAATCAACTACGGAAAAATAGCGAGTGTTGGTGGACGTTATTACGGTATGGATCGTGATAAAAACTGGGACCGAGTGCAAATTCATTATGATGTATTTACCCAAGCAAAAGGACCATCCGCAAGTAGTGCAATAGATGGCATTAAAGCATCGTATAAAGCAGGTGTATTTGACGAGTTTGTCATGCCATTTAATGTCGTTCCTGAAGGAACAATGAAGGATGGAGACAGTGTCATTTTTGCGAACTTCCGTCCTGACCGTGCGATTCAAATTGGAACAGCGTTATCCAATCCGACAAAAAGTGGATTAGATTACAGCAAAGGGCCACATAATCTTACATTTGTTAGTACGATGTCATACAGTGAAAATGTACAAGGTGAGATTGCCTTTGGGTTACAAAAACTGGATAATATGTATGGTGATGTCATCAGCAGAGCTGGAAAAAAACAGTTGCGTATTGCCGAAACGGAAAAATATGCCCACGTTACATTCTTCTTTGATGGTGGTATGGATAAAGAAATTGAGGGGTCTACAAGAGTTCTTGTCAACAGTCCGAAAGTAGCGACCTATGACTTGCAACCAGAAATGAGTGCGTACATCGTTACGGATAAAGTCTTGGATGAAATTGCCAAAGATGAGCATGATACGATCATCTTGAACTTTGCAAACTGTGATATGGTTGGTCATACGGGTGTCATTCCAGCAGCTGTAAAAGCAGTTGAAACCGTTGACGAATGTGTCGGTAAAGTTGTCGATGCGATCTTGGATAAAGGTGGCGTCGCAATTGTTACAGCCGATCATGGTAATGCGGAAAAAATGCTCGATGAAAACGGAAATCCATTCACCGCACATACGACCAGTATAGTACCATTAATTGTGACGGATAAAAACGTCAAATTGCGAGAAGGCGGTATCTTGGCTGATGTTGCTCCAACAATGTTACAGTACCTTGGTATCGACCAACCGAGTGAAATGACTGGACAAAGTCTAGTGACAAAAAAATAAAGCACTTGAACAAGTGCTTTTTTTGTACTTGAAAGTGTTTTCATTTATGGATTTCATTTGTAAAGAAGACGTATTTGTTCTATAATATTGTTGGTAGATTTTAACTATTTTAACCATAAAGGAGATGTAATAAAAATGCCATACATTACAGATGTATACGCACGAGAAGTATTAGATTCACGCGGTAACCCTACCGTTGAAGTAGAAGTGTATACCGATAGTGGTGCCTTTGGACGCGCATTAGTACCAAGTGGAGCATCAACCGGTGAACATGAAGCTGTCGAATTACGCGATGGTGTAAAATCAAGATATTTAGGAAAAGGTGTCGAAAATGCCGTTAAAAACGTTAACGAAGTCATCGCACCGGAAATCTTAGGACTTGATGTAACACAACAAGTATTACTGGATAACATCATGATTGACTTAGATGGAACGAAAAACAAAGGGAAATTAGGAGCCAATGCGATTTTAGGTGTTTCAATGGCGTGCGCTCGCGCCGCAGCGGACTTTGTTGGGTTACCACTGTATTTATACTTAGGTGGATTTAACGCCAAAGAGTTACCAACTCCAATGATGAACATTATCAATGGTGGTAGTCATGCTGACAACAACGTGGACTTCCAAGAGTTTATGATCATGCCTGTTGGGGCTCCTACATTTAAAGAAGCGTTACGTACTGGAGCCGAAGTATTTCATGCGTTAAAAGCTGTTTTAAAAGGTAAAGGATACAATACTGCAGTTGGTGATGAAGGTGGATTTGCACCAAACTTAGGCAGCAATGAAGAAGCATTACAAGTGATTCTTGAAGCCATCAAAAAAGCTGGTTATGAACCCGGTAAAGACATCATGTTAGCAATGGATGTTGCGTCTAGCGAGTTCTATAACAAAGAAAAAGGTGTCTATGTATTAGCTGGTGAAGGTGGAAAAGAATTAACCAGTGAAGAATTGGCTGATTTCTATGTTGAACTATGTGAAAAATATCCAATTATTTCAATCGAAGACGGTTTGGATGAAAATGACTGGGATGGATGGAAAGTACTAACCAGTAAACTTGGTAAAAAAATCCAATTGGTTGGAGACGATTTATTCGTAACCAACACCGAGCGTTTAGGACGCGGTATCAAAGAAGGTATTGCGAACAGTATTTTAATTAAAGTAAACCAAATTGGTTCATTAACAGAAACATTCCAAGCCATTGAAATGGCAAAAAAAGCTGGATATACAGCTGTTGTATCGCACCGTAGTGGTGAAACAGAAGATTCTACCATTGCTGATATCGCGGTTGCAACCAACGCTGGACAAATTAAGACCGGTTCATTATCTCGTACCGATCGTATTGCAAAATACAATCAACTATTACGAATTGAAGATGAACTTGGCGATGTATCTGTCTATAACGGACTTGGATCGTTCTACAACATCAAATAAAGAGACTCGAAAGAGTCTTTTTTTTATGAAAAAATAATTATTGTGTTTTACACAGTAAAGTGATATTATTGATATGATGATACATAATTTTGAACAAAGTTGGTGACAATATGACCGATGACATGAATCAGGATATCGAATCCATTGATAATAATCAGCCGGTAAAAGCCGAAAGCATCTTTAAGAATCGTGATTATCGTTTACTCTTTTTTGGACAAATGGTATCGAATTTAGGAACCCATATATACAACTTCGCAATATCCCTGTATATTCTCGTCCTTACCGATGGGAATGCAACACTGGCTGGAATATATATGGCCACGGGTGGAATGATATATTTTGGATTTGCGTTGTTTGGTGGGGCTATTGTCGATCGGTTGGAGAAAGTGCGCGTTGTATATACAACCGACTTTATTAATGGAATACTAATTCTCATAACAGGGTCTTTGCTATTCTTTGGATTGAGTAATACAACCATAATCGTAATTCTTTTTGTGGTAACCATCATTATGGGAGTAAACGGAGCACTCTTTAATCCTGCAGCGAGTTCCTTACCTCCGCATATCCTACAAGAAAATCAACTGCAGCAACACAGTAGTATCTCTCAAGGGATGTTTGCGATTTATGGAATCATCGGTGCAATGCTTGGAGGAGTTCTCTATTCCTTTGTTCCCATCGGCGTAATCTTTATATTTAACGGATTAACATTCTTCTTTAGTGGTGTTAGTGAAACCTTTATTAAGACGAAAACACTAGAAGAAGGAGAGGTTCACGATATTACATTTAAACAAACCCTTGTTGATATTAAAGAGGGATTGCAATACGTGTTTACGTTAAAACCAATCTTATGGTTGGTAATCATTGCATCAATGTTAAATTTCTTCACCGTACCAGTTGTGGTTAATGGACTACCATACTTATTTGAAATTGAAATTGAGAAAGAGGCTTATTTTTTGGCAATTCTCAATTCCTCATTTACCATCGGAATAGTCATAGTTAGTGTTGTCCTAGCTGTATCAATTCAACGAGAACGAGTTAGTCCATTGATCTATCGTGGATTGGTTGGAATGGCATCAATGTTCTTATTTACAGCTGCAGCACTTCACTTTTTACTAGATGGTACCTTATCCTTTACATGGTATATGGTGATTTCAGCAATCTCGTTAATTGTCATGGGGTTCTTTAATGGCTTCATTAACATACCATTCAATGTTGCGATTATGAAAACCATTAAAAAACAAATGTTGGGTCGAGTCGTGACAACAATCGGAATTATTTCCAATGGTTTAACACCAATCGCAATTGCCTTAGGTGGTGTTGCGATAGACTTCCTAGGTCTTCGTGTGTTATTCTACGTTGCAGCAATTGCCATGTGGGCAACAGCAATCCTCGCTTTGAGAAACAAATACGTTCGCGAGTTATAAACATCAAAACGAACAAGAAATTGTTCGTTTTTTGTATCTTTTTGTGGTTAAATATTATATAATAGTACAAGCTTGAGGTGATGACATGTTACTAATCATTGGACAATATGTTTTACTTGCATTTGTGGTGATTTATGCGACTAGTAAATTATCGTATTATGTGGATGAACTGGATAAAAAAACCCATATTAGCGGAGCGCTAATTGGTGGGGTTTTATTGGCGACTATCACCTCGATGCCAGAGTTTATTACGAGTATTACATCAACGATGGCACTGAACGAACCAAGTTTGGCGTTTGGTAATGTTTTTGGTAGTAATATTTTCAATGTCGTAATTTTGGCTGTGGCAGATTTGTTATTCTTGAAACAAATGTTCTTTAACAAAGTGAAAACCCAACGGACAACCAATGCGTTTGTCATTGTCATGTACATCATCTTTATGTTCCCGTTACTTATTAGTGGGTTTACAGGATTGGATTATGGATCGTTTACATTAAACATTTTGTTGACATTTAACTTGATTTCGCTGCTAATTGTGATATTATATGTATTCAGTATTCGGTCGATGAACAACGATGAAACCGAACAGAGTGAAGAAGGTAGCGATTTGACCTATAAGAAAATTGGTCTTATGTTCTTCTTATGGGCTGTTGTAGTCGTCTTATCAAGTTACTTTGTTACCATTGTTGCTGATCAGCTTGGGGATGCCTTAAATTTAGGAGCTAGCTTTGCCGGAGCGATCTTCCTTGGTGTCGCAACAAGTTTACCTGAATTAACTGCCGTTATGACGTTAATGAAACTGCGAAATCATGAAGCAGCCCTTGGAAATATTATCGGTAGTAACGTCTTTAATATGACGATTATCAGCGTTGTAGATATTCTTAATGTGAATGATGATATCTTCAATGAACTCGTCACCAATACCGAGGCAAGAGAAAATGTATCTTACCTCTTGATTTTAGGGCTTATTAACTCTATAATATTAATGTTAGCTTTATTACGGAAACGTTCTATAAATAAAATTACCTATGTATTACCAAGCGTACTCATCTTGATTGCGTACCTTGTATACATCGGATTAAGTGTTTAGGAGGTATGAATCATGAGAGGAATCGACATCGTATTATTAATTTTATCGTTATTATTAATTACAATTGTTGTATTACAAAGTTCAAAAGACAATGCAGCCAATGCATTTAGTGGTGAAAAAAGCGAATTGTTCAACAATCAGAAACAACGTGGTTTTGAACTGATTATGAATATCACGACCCTTGTTGTCAGCGTATTCTTTATCGTTACTAGCATTTTAGCCCTTGCTTTGTAAAGAACACTTTGTAGTGTTCTTTTTTTACGAAAGGTGGTGAGAAACATGAGAGATAAAATACTATCATTTTTAACAAGCGAACAAAATAAGAAAACAACGATTGAAGAACTTCGTGAAGTCCTTCATGTTTCAACGAGCCAAGAACTCACCGCACTTGTGAAAACCGTTAACGAACTTCTAGATGATGCTGTTATCATCGAAAACAAGAAACGTGAGTTTACCTTAATCAAAAATACCAACTATGTTACTGGTCATTTGGATTTAAAAATCCGTGGTTTTGGATTTGTTATCCCTGATGATCCGAGTTTGAACGATGTGTTTGTTCCCAAAGAGGGAATCAATGGAGCGATGAATAAAGATCGCGTGTTGGTTCAAGTGTCACCATTTGGCTATGGTGCCCGTCAAGAAGGGATGATTACCCGTGTGTTAGAACGTAAATATACGCATATAATCGGGACGGTTATCTTTCAAAACGGGATGGGTAAATTACTCAGTGATGATAAGACCATTACCCAAGACATCATCATTCGCCGTGAGAACTTAAACGGTGCAAAGAAATACGATAAAGTCCGTGCTAAAATCATCAATTACTCCTTTAAAGGGAAAATTGAATGTGTCGTTACCGATGTCCTTGGAAATATGAGTGACAAAGGTGTTGATGTGTTAAGTAAAATCTTAAAATACAACATCGATCCGATTTTTCCACCAGAAGTCATTGCCGAAGCTGAAGCATTTACCGATGTCACTGAATCGGATGTAGAGAGTCGTAAAGACTTACGAGATATTCCGTATATCACCATCGATGGTGATGATGCGAAAGACTTTGATGATGCGGTTTATGTGGAACAATTACACAATGGAAACTACAAACTTGGGGTCTCCATTGCGGATGTTAGTCATTACGTAACGAAAGACTCATTATTAGATAAAGAAGCGTTCCATCGGGGAACAAGTATCTACTTACCAGACCGTGTGATACCGATGCTACCCGAAGCACTTAGTAATAATCTATGTAGTTTAGTGGAAGGACAAGATCGATTAACCATCACTTGCGAAATGGAAGTAACGTCCAGTGGAAAAGTGAAAACCTATGACATCTATCCGAGTGTGATTCATTCACACAAACGAATGACCTATAATAAAATTAATCAAATCTTCCATGGGGATGAAAAGCTAGCGGAAGAATATGTCGATTTTGTTGGCATGTTCTATCAAATGCGGAACCTCGCAAAAATCTTGAAAAAACATCGGGAACAGTTTGGATCAATCAATTTTGAGACTGAAGAATCCTATTTTGTTTTGGATGAGAATGGAAAAGCTGTGGACGTATTTCCGAGGGAACGAGGAATTAGTGAACACATCATCGAAGAGTTTATGTTGAAAGCCAATCAAACCGTTGCCGAACACATGCATTGGTTGGATTTACCGTTCATCTATCGGATCCATGAAAAACCGACCGAAGAGAAATTATCACGCTTAATCAACATGGCAAGTGCCCTGGGGTATCGGATCAAAGGCAAGAGTGAAGTCAGTCATTTAGAACTTCAGAAGCTTCTCGATCAAGTTCATGGAACCGAAGCCGAAAAAGGAATCAATCTATTGATGCTTCGAAGTATGCAAAAGGCAATATATAGCGATATAAACCTTGGACATTACGGGCTTAGTTTCAAGTTTTACACCCATTTTACGAGTCCAATTAGACGCTATCCAGATTTGATTGTTCATCGTTTATTACGTACCTTCTTGTTTGAGCAAAATAAATCGCTTGATACGATTGACTACTATCGTCACAAAATGACCAGTATTGCGGCAAGAAGCAGTGAAACTGAACGGAATGCCGTCTTCTTGGAACGAGAAGTCATCGATATGAAAAAAGCGGAATATATTTCTGGCTATATCAATAAACGCTTTGATGGTATAATAAGTAGTGTGACAAGTTTTGGTTTATACGTGACACTTCCCAACACTGTGGAAGGATTGGTTCATATCTCACAACTCGATGATGATTTTTATCATTATTCCGATCCATTGATGATGCTCATTGGTGAACGAACAAAAACGATGTATCGTGTTGGTGATCATGTCACAATTCAAGTGATGAATGCCAATATCATCGATGGAGAGATTGATTTTAAGATTATAAAACGAGGTGATTCCAATGAAAATCATCGCGCGCAATAAAAAAGCTCAACACGACTACTTTCTTCTGGATACCTATGAAGCAGGTATTGTTCTGCATGGGACTGAGATTAAAAGCGTTCGAGCGAATAAAGTCAACATCAAAGATTCGTATTGTTTGATTCGGGATGAAGAGATGTTTATTATTAATATGCATATTGCCAAGTACAAAGAAGGAAACATCTTCAACCATAATGAGACAAGAACACGTAAGTTGTTGCTTCATAAAAAGGAAATTATCCGTATTTTCAATAAAATTCAAGGTGAGAATTTAACGATTATCCCGACGAAAGTTTATTTGGAACAAGGCCTTTGTAAAGTAGAGATTGCCATTGCCAAAGGAAAGAAACAGTACGATAAACGCCAAGCCTTACGAGAAAAAGATGCCAAACGTTCGATTGAGAAAAACTTGAAGAACTATTGATCAATATTGTATAATAGTAATGAGGAGATGATGATATGTCACCCGAAGCAATAACCTTTCTTGTAATTGGTATCTTGGATATTGTTCTTGCGTGGACAGGCATTATGAGTAAATTACCACGTGGCCGTCGTTGGGCGGATCGTATCGGGGACACCAATGCCAAAATCATGTACAGCTTTTTTGGCGTATTATTCATTGTCATCGCACTATTCTTCTTATAAACTGTGGGGTTGTTTATGGATTCGACAGGGTAGTTTAGGACTAGATAAGCATGCCAGCGTTGTGGCTGTAAAAACACTAGGTTAAATATAACCGGAAACCAAAATATAGCTTACGCTGCTTAATAAATAGCGCGTTCTCCACCTTGCACTGCCTAGAGTGTTAGGCGTCGAGATCAGCTGATCTAGGATATACTCAATTGCTGCCGTCTTAAGCGATCGATAGAATTTAATAAGACTCGTGTGTGATACGGTTGTTTGTTCCCGGGTTGCCCATTAAACAATTGGACAAACTAAGCATGTAGAAAATGTAGATTCGGCTATTTTGGACAGGGGTTCAAATCCCCTCAACTCCACCAATAGTACCCGCGTCCGAGAATTTTAGGATGGCTATATATAGCCGTTATCAGAATTCTCGGTTTTTATTTTATCCAAAAATATAGGTGTTTTTGAGGGTCGAATCAGCCGTTTTTTCGTTCCAACCCTATTGCAATAGTGTTTGGTGCAATTTTTGACGACCTAAACCCGCTTCCAAAATAAACTCATTTGTGCCGATAAACAGTGGGATTTGAGGGAGTTGTAAGAATATGATATAATATGTTAAACAAAAAATGGGGTGGGTAATAATGAAGAAGATATATTTTGTAGCAATATTATTAGTAGTTTCAATCACATTGATAGGATGTGAAAGCAAAGATGATTTTGGTGAGTGTTCTGTCGAACAGGTATATGTAGATGGTTCATGTGTGAATCGTGAAGATAATATGAAGACAATAACTTTTTTAGATTATGATGAGAGAATTATTGAAAATATTGAAGTGTACACTTTGGAGGAACTACAGAACTCTCAGTATCCTAGTAATCCAGAAAAGGATGGATATGTGTTTATTGGTTGGGATGTTACTTTGGATGAAGTTTCAGTATATGAGGATGTAACTCTGAAGGCTATATATGAGATAGGTGTATTTGAGATATCATATATTAGTTTAGAAGGAGACCTTTTAAGTAAAGTTAGCTATGAGTTTGGAAGTATCTTGGAATATGAGATGATACCTAATGGTCTATGTGGTGAAGATTACACACAAAAGGTTGAATTTAATCTTCCACCAACAATGCCTGGAAATGATTTAGAGTATACGGTTTTGTGTGAGTTAAATAGTTATAGTCTTACAATATTTGGCTTTGAAGATGAAGTGTTATATACAGAAAACTTTTCATCAGGTGAGAATCATGGTGTCGAAATTGGGGACGAGTTTTATATTTACTATGATTTTGGTACGAGTGAAATAACATTACCTGCTTTAGAAAATCATGTGTTTACTGGATGGAGCGAAATGTTGCCAGATATTATGCCTAATTATGACATCAATATCTATGCAGAATTTATACCTGAAAGATTGATTACAGGCTCAAATCTATATCCTCGAGATGTATTTGGGAGAGATGTTTTAGTATACGATGATTATTTAATTACGAGTGCTCCTTTTTATTTAAATAATGTTGGTTCGGTATACGTTTATAAATTCAGTGATAGTAATTACGAAAGAATAATCAGTAATCCATTACAAGATGATGGCTCACATTTTGGAAAGAGCCTTTTATCGATCAATAACTATATAGTAGTGTATTCTGATAGTGAAGTATATTTTGGAAATGAGAAGTATACTAGATATTATGTGTATGATCTGAACGATGCGAGTTATGAGAGAATATTTATTGCAAAATCGTTTAATACTCATGATGATTACATTTTTGCATCAGAGTTTAATGAAATAACGGGTAAAGCAGAACTCAACATATATAAGATGAGTGATGAAGAGTACAAGAGGACAATAAACTATGATGGCATATCTGCAAAAACTGAAATAAATGCTGGTTATTTTTATGAAAACTACTTTGTCGTGACTTACAAAGAACAGTTCAATGAGAATATGTATATTTATAAGCTTGACGATTCAAACTATGAATATCAAATTCCAAACATGCAAGATGAGAACAACAATTTTTACACTCCTGAATTTCATAATTTAGAAAATGGATATTTTTCAGTTGCTGACAGAGATGGTGTTGTAACATTGAGGAGATATGATGATGAGTTATTTGTGAAAACTTTCAGTGTGAATCTTGAAAATGAGTTTTTAAATGGAGTGATTCTCAAAGGTGAAAATCTTACTGTATTTACAGGAGGCTCAATTTATATGTTTGATATTATGAATCAAGAAAATGTAAAAATCATACCACTAGAATCACAAATGATTAATGGAGAAACAATATATCAGCATTACAATATATTTGATAATTATATACTTGTTATGTACAGATATCGATCTGAATATTATGATGACTTTACATCGGTTGATCTTTATAAGTTTGATGACAACTCTTATAAGAAATCAATCACTCTAACCTATTCATACAGCGATATTCGAATCGAGGAAAACAAACTAATAATTGTTTCAGGTGATCATGACACTAGTACTGTCTTTGAAATATTTGATCTCGTAGATGAGAGTAATAATAAAACTCTTTCAGTTAGTTCTGATTTCTTGGAATACTTAAGATACGATATTTATAATAACTACTTAATAATTGCGTCTTATAGAGCTGGTGCTATTGGTGTAGTTAATCTTAGTAGTACAAGTAGTGATTTATCTCAAGATATTATTCTCATAGCAAAAGTGGATGGTAGTTACTTTGGCTCAGGAATCAATACAGAAGGTGATTATCTAATTGTACATGCTGAAAGGTATAACACATACCAAGGTGCGCTGTTGCTCTATTCAATAGAAGATATAGTATCAAATGGACAAGATTAATAAAAAAGGAAAAAAAATCAAAAAGAGCAAGCCTAAGGATTGCTCTTTATTATTGGGAAAGGGGTTGGTCCAAACTCAACTCCACCAATTGTACCCGCGTCCGAGGAATTTAATGGCTAAATTAAGCCGTTTATAGATTCCTCGGTTTTTTATTTATTTTGTAGAAATTACGAATAATAGGTAAAAAAGTACCGAACGATAGTGTATCGATGTTTTTTAAATTGTTACAGTAAACTGAACTGCATTATCAAGATTGAATACAAACAGAGATTGTGATAAAATTGGAATTAGCATTTAATGTCACTATCGTGATAATAGTTTTTGAGTGTTTTTATGAAAGAAGGGGATTTTATGTCAAAAGAGATTTTTTTGAAAGATGTATTACGTATTGATCCAGAAATAATACCAAACTCAAAAATAGTACTTAATATGACTCTTGGTAAAGGGAAGGAATCATGTATAGACGCTTGGTTGAAAAGTGATAGAAACAATAGAAATGTAGAGTTTACGTTCTGGTCTAACTATGGTAAACAGAAGAATTTTAGAGAGGGCAATATTGTCTTTGGATTTGCCAGACTAAATGGCTATAATAATAGATACCTACTTATAACTGTAAGTAAAATCACACATGTTCCGGACTATGCTCATTGTGATTATGAGCCCTTAGAGGAATATAATGGATTTTTAGGTAGATTAATTATTGAAGTTGAAAAAGGGAATGCATTTGCACGATATGTATTTAATTTATCTAGGTATATTGGAAAGTGTATAGTAGTTCAAATTCTGCAGACAGAATATGGTACTACACCATTTCCAGGCTATGATAATGCAAGTTTTGACTTTAATACATTAAAACGAAATATTGATTACGATGAATGGATGTACCCATTGTCCTCAGTAAATGGAGTTTATATGATATTTGACTCTTCTAATGGGAAAAAGTATATCGGATCTGCATATGGATCACAAGGCATTTATGGACGTTGGAAAGCATATTTAGAAAATGGGTTTGATGCTTCGGAAGAGGAATCTGGAATTTATTATCCAAATAAGCAACTAAAACGAATAGTAAATGACCCGGAAAAAGGAATGAAGTATATTGAAAAGAACTTCAACTATACAATTCTTGAAGTTTTACCATTTAACTCTCATAAAGATACTGTGATTCATAGAGAGCAATACTGGAAACGAGTAATGAACACAATAAACTCGCCATTTGGATATAATAGTAACTAAAAATGTTATATGGTAACTTCTAATATTGAAGGTGAAAAAAATAGGGTATTGAAAGGAGATAATTGAAATGATTTTAAAAGTAGACTCGAAAGTGATTATGGCATTCTCTGCAGCAATTGGCACCGCATTCATTGCTGGAGCAACAAGTGGTATAGTATTGTATAAAAACCGAAGTGATTTTAGTGAATGGTTTGATAATAAAATGTATCCTGCTGTAAAACAGATTGTGCTAGAAAACGGTCCTACAGCACTTAGAGTTGTAATTGTTAAAGCTCTAGAGCATAAACCTGCAGCGAGAAAAGCATTTTTAGATATTGTTGACACAATCGAAAAGGGAAAAGTTAAAGTTCCAAAAAAATTGGAAAAAGAGTTGTTCCAAATCAAAGATGAGTTACCAGAAGTTTTAAGTGAAGTAGAAAAATTAGCAATTGAAGCTAACTAGAGAAATTAATATCATACTTGGTACTTGGGTAATGCAGGTAAAACCTGTAAATTAAATTGGCAAACGCCAGGAGGATACCATGAAAAGTATCGAAGTTATTGTACCAAGAGTATTAGTGAAAAAGCATTATCCACATCCTGAATTCTATGGAGAATCAATTGTGGAACTTTTAAATGGGATGGTTACAGATGTCTATACAAATGAGAAAGGACATTTATTTACCATAACAAGTGAGAATAATTTAATTGATTATCTTAGAAGCAATCAGTTGGAAGAACAGGAAGTACTTATTAGCAAAAATGATGTATTAGTTAGAAGCATTAGATGGACAGATGTTAATCTGTTGAATCAATGGTTTAATCGATTTACAAATTACAGTTATAATGAGCAAGGTCTAGATATTGAAAGTATAGAAGTCTTCGTTTCACATTCAATAACGAAGTTTTCACATTTATTTATGATTGTTGTTGAAGAAAATGAAGTTGGTACATTTGGTTTTAGTGTTTCTGACAATAAATCAATCATAACTCTCGAAGTTTATGAGAAAAGACTAATCGATGATAATCAAATTGATGTGTTGATTACATTAATGATTGACTATATTCAATTACATTACAATGTAGCAATTTACCAATCAATAATTTTTTGTGATGATGTATACACTAAGAAAATTCTTGAACGAAATCAATTTCATCTATTGAATGAAGAATATGAGTTTCAAGTGTCATTTGAAGATGTTAAACAGGGTTGCTTATACAATAAAGATGTTGAACAATAGCTATTGCTGACAGTGGTTGATCCAAACTCAACTCCACCAATAGTACCCGCGTCCGAGGAATTTAATGGCTTAAATAAGCCGTTTATAGATTCCTCGGCTTTTTATTTGTTTTGAATATATTACAAATAAAGTGCAAAAAAGTACTAAAGAATAGTGTGTAGATAATTTTTTTTAATAATTAATTGATGCTCATGACGATTTCTATAGTATCTGAGTACATATACTGTTACAATTACAACCGATTGCAAGAAAAATTAAAAGAGCTACCACCGATTGTCTATCGGAAGTAAGCTCTTCTGAATATCCTTAATGGTGTCTGTTTTTAACAAACTAGTTCAAGGTTAGTCTTATCTTTAATCTACATATAATCTTGATTCAATTAATAGCAAGAACTCTCCCGAATCCATAAAATATATTGGTTGTCCCATAAAATTTAAATTAAAAATCGTATTTTCGTTATTGATAATATAATCATATCTAACATTCAGTTCATTCATTATGATACTTGCTACATTCTCAATATCATTTGGTCCAGCATTATCAGTATAATAAATATACTCTATTGTTAGTTCTGGCTGGAGAATAGAATATTCTAAAGTATCATCTGTAACTACATTCACTAGAGTAGGATCTTGGTTAATAGCATATCTTAAGTCATAAATTGAAGTTAGCAAATCTCTTAAATATGTAAAATTTCCGGTTTCTTCATAATTTTGTAATCTTTCTTTATATCTATCGTAATCTTCCTGAGCATTTCTAGATGCTATTAAGTATTGATATTTGAAGTTGGTAAGATCTAACTCATTATTATCATTAATAAGATCAAAGAACTCTCCGTTAATCTCTACATTGTTTAAGTGTTCTAACGCATTCTTTTGACTACTCGGTGTGCTATTGAGTCTACTAATATGGTATTTAATATCAGGAATTACTGAAAAGAGAGAATCAAGTTTAGTAGTATCTAATCTTAAAGTAGTTCCTGTGATAATCTCTGCATTATCTCCAAGGTAATATTTACTAGCATAGTATGATAATGTTAACATTTCAGCTATATCACTATTTGTTAGACTACTTTGCAATGTTAACTCATTAAATCTAGATACAACATTTTTCTTTGGACCATTTAAATCATTTATAGTTCCTTCTAAATACACCTGTTCCTGATCGTTAAAGAATCTAATTCTATAACTATAAAGATTATAATTTTCTGTAAATAAAACAGATGTATTGGCATCTAATAAACTTCCTTGATATTTATTAAATGCAATATCATTTGATTCATAACCAAAAGTAAATAACCCATAATTTTCATAAAATACTTCAGCATCTACGCTGTCAACTTTTAAATTTTGTAGATATCGTTCTAAATAAATCTCATTTTCACTATTTAACTCAGTATAAACAGTCTCAACATGTACAGCATCTGTTAATTCAATATCTGAGTACTCAATAATTCGTGAGAACAGTGTTTCTTCTTGAGTATCAATAATTAAATTAAGTTCCTGGCTTCCTTCAAAATTAAACCATTGCACTAAATCTTCTGCATTTGTAATAAAATCCATTGGGTTTTCATAGTTTCCTGACTGATACCCATTAAGAACAATTTCTTCTAAAAGTTCGTAATGTTTTGCTTGTATATGAATCCATTCAGCATCATTATCAAATGGTTTAATGGCTGATAATAATTCAACTCTAGGAGCTGAATATATTCTACCATACAAAGATGAATTACCAAGTAGCACTGGTGAAGAAATTATTGATAATTCAGAAGTTTCTCCTAGCATAGCATTTTTTATTTCTTGAACTTTAAATAATAATTCTTCATCCACTACAATTTGACAAACACCTTCGTAGTATGTTTCTCTAGGATTATCACATTCAATATTTACAATTTCTTGAGACTGCAATTCTTCAATATTAAAATCATTGACAATATCTTCTAGTGTGAACCATCCATCCATAATAGCTTGTAATAAATCAATTGTAACTCCTTCTTTTACTGCTTTATAAAACTGGTAATGTGTACCTGAACTGAAATAATACGATTTGCCATCATATTCGCCCATATCAACTATATCATCAGTTCCTACTGTAGGAAGTACATCTAATTTGTATATGACAAAATCTAAACCTTCATAGTGAGGGTTATATACAATTTCATCAAAACATTCTTGATTTTCTTCCAAATCAATTGAACCACATAAGTCGGGTTTATTAATTTCTGTTCCTAACCCACATGCAGAAATTACCAATATAATGAATGAAAGAAGTACCAAGGTTATTACTCTTCTCATTTAAACCAACCCCTTTATTGATTATACAATAAGTATAGATCAATTAAAAGAATAAACAATATATAGATTTACCTCTTTGCTATGCATCGTATGTCATTAGTTGGATTTATTTGTGATACTGCTCGTGAACTTGTTAAGACTTTATGAAAATTTCGAACAATGTCGAGTTATCAAGTATTTACAGTGTTTAAATGAAAGGTGACAGTGGTTGATCCAAACTCAACTCCACCAATAGTACACTATACCGAGGAGTTTATCAGCTAATATAGCTGTGTATTGATTCTTCGGTTTTTGTTTGGAATAAAACTTTTTTAGTTGGCTTGATTTCAAAATAATTATAGTCTTTGATATGATATAATATGAGTCAGAGGTGATGCAGATGTGGAATAACAGAACACTGTTAGTTTTGGTAGGGATATTTATGGTATTGACTAGAGTTGATTTAACAAATGTATGTGCATGTAGCCCTGTTATATATCGAGATACAACATTAATCACAGTTGATGGAGATGAGTTTGATAATTCTCCTGAGTATTTCTATGACTTGCTATTCAATAAAGTAGACTATCCCGGATATTACCAAGAGACTGTGAATAATCAGTTTATTATGGAACATCCAAGTTATGAAACGTTTGCATTTTTAGAAGAAGGTGATTGGGTAAGTTATAAAGCTCATTACTCAGGCGATATAGATGTTTGGGAATCTGGTTGGAATCATGAGTTTATTGCTATGAGTGAAAACACCATTCAAGAGTATAAAATCATAGTTTTTGATGATGATGGTAAGGTAATCAAAGTTTCATCAATATACAACAAAGATGATTTTGGATACTATGGTGAAGGTGAAGATTTTGGTTCTGTAGCTCATACTTTTGATGAAACTACTGAAGAGTTTGGAGAAGAGGCTATTGGGAATGGATGCGCTGGATGGTCTAACCCAATGAACTATATGCCCTTATTGATGTTTGGTATATATGGATTATTTTTAACTCTTGTAATAGTGATAATCATAGTTATTACCATTAGAAGAAGAAAGTTCAATAGAATACAGTAATTGCCTTCTAGTGGCTTGTTGTAGCTTTTGCAAACTGATGTAATAAGGTACCTTTTAATTTGTAATTTTTGGCAGGGATGAGGGGATTGATTAGGGACTCTCAACTCCATCATTAGTACATAAAACGAGAAAATAATGGCTCAATATGGCTTTTATGAATTCTCGTTTTTTAGTTTGCATGACTCGATAGATCAATAGAGCATCTAGGTGAATAACTAAAATGTAAATATTATAAGTTTATACAGCTTGAGTTGAGCAGTTTCATTCTGTATGATATAGTTATAGTAGAAACTATTCTTTTCGGTGGTGATGAAATGAAAACAAATGTATTACTACGAGAAACGCAAGAGAAGGTTGAGGTTCAAATTCGGGATGAGAATAAACCAGTCGTTGAGAAAGTATTGGTTGAAAAATGGCAGAAACTGATCAACTTAGTAGCCAGTCTCTTAAATGTTCCTGCAGGATTAATCATGCAGATTACCGACACGCATATGGAAGTCTTTCTGCGAAGTGAAAACGAAGATAATCCATATCCCAGTGATGGGAAAGACACATTATCACATGGGTTGTATTGTGAAACGGTCATTGGTACGGATGAAGCGCTCCACATTGAGAATAGCTTACACCTTGAGGCGTGGAAAGATAATCCGGATGTTGCACTAAATATGATTTCCTATTATGGATTACCAATTAAGTGGCATGATGGTACTTTTTTCGGAACGATTTGTGCGTTGGATTCGAAAACAAATGAATTCGCTGATGAATATCGACAATTAATGTTGTTGTTTAAGGATATTATCGAGATGGATTTGGTGCAATTAGTCGAAAATCAACAACTATTACGAACATCCGAATACGATTCTTTAACAAATGCTTACAATCGGCGACGTTTACATTCCGACTTAGAACGTCGGATTGATGCATATCACCGTTACGGAAATGATTTTTCTCTGACTATGATCGATTTAGATGGATTTAAATACATTAATGATACCTATGGACATGTTGCTGGTGATAAAGTATTAATGAAGTTTTCCGAAATTATTATGAATCGCATTCGCAAAGTCGATGCATTTTATCGATATGGTGGCGATGAGTTTGCTTTGATTTTAGGAAATCACATCAAGGATGATATCGTTTTGCTACTGAAATCCTTGCAAGAGGAAGTCAAACAAGATTCTAGTTTGCGCAAGTACTTCATTGATTTCTGTTATGGTATCCAGTGTATGTCAAAAGACATTGTGACGACTGAAGATATTCTGACCCTTGCTGATAAAGATTTATATCTATGTAAAAAGAAAAAACACGAATGAGCCGGACAGTAGAAAGACGGGGAGTGGATAAGGAATTATGAATAAAAAAATATATGGACCAATTCTTGTGGTTGTGGTCTTGGTAATTGTTGTACTACAGAATCTAAACGTCTTCAGCTTGAACTATACGTCATATCCTGTATTGGTTGGTAATGTTGCGTTGCAGTACACATATGAAAACAGTATTGATACCTATGAAGAGTATCTTGATTTGCTTGTATTAACAAACATTGATGCGGACTACGATGAAACCTTCTTTGACAGTCAATTCTTAGTATTCCGTGTATACGACAGTGATTCATGCAAAAACAAATATCGATACCATTATGATGGTGATGACGTTGGTGTAACCATACGCCATCGAACCAATACTTTAGCATGTCTTGATGGAATGTCGCGACTCCATTTAATTGAAGTGAAGCGTAGTAAATTGGATTCTGATATTGTTGAAATTGTTATCGATTAATGATTAAACCGTCATCTTGACGGTTCAATTTTTGATATAGTCTAGCAATATCTGTTTTTCTAGGATAAAATAAAACTAACGAAACATACTTGGAGTTTATGGTAGGAGGAACACTATTGAATGCTTTAGAGTTATTAGACCAATTATTTGAAGCAGCATATATTGTCGATGAAGAACGTACCATTGTATATTGTAATTCGGTGTTTGAGAAAATCACCGGTTTTTCTCAAGATGAGATTGTCGGCAAACATTGTTATGATAATATTTTGCGTCACGTGACGGAATCGGGTGTTCAATTATGTCATAATGGATGTCCGTTGCAGGATACTGTAATGCACGATCGAATCAATACAGCAAAAGTATACCTCCATCATAAAAAAGGGTATCGTGTACCTGTCAAAGTACGAACAATACCGTTTGTTGACGAAGATACGAGTAAACGTATGGGTATTGAAATTTTCACAGATTACATCGAAGAAGCAAAAATCTATCAGGAAAATCGAGCATTGAAGAAAAATGCAATGACCGATGAACTTACACAAGTATTTAACCGCCAATTTATCGAGTATCAATTGATAACTTGTATTCAAGAATATTCCACGTTTGGAACTCCTCTTGGGGTGCTGTTCATCGATATTGATCATTTTAAACAGGTAAATGATACATATGGTCATGATGTAGGAGATAATGTATTAAAAACCGTTGCTCGAACAATTGCGCTTAACCTCCGTCGTGAAGATTATGTAGGACGCTATGGTGGGGAAGAGTTTATTGTGATTTTACGTGACGTCAACGAAATAGAAATGCACAATGTTGCTGAAAAACTACGAACGCTAATTCGTAATACAACTACAGAAATCAACGATGAATCATTGATTCAGGTTACCGTCTCTATTGGTGCAAGTTTTTATCAACAAGGACTGTCTAAAGAAGCGTTTATCAAACAGGCAGATTCAAGGATGTATCAGGCAAAAGTGAATGGTCGGAACCAGGTTGTTTCGAAATAGTGATCGTTATCCATTATCAGGCATGATACAATGAAAAAGAGGTGATGTTCGATGAATATTCTACAAATAGTGATATCGGTTTTCTTGTTCTTAGAAATCTTAAATATAATTGTTTTATATCGAAAACCAGGGATGAAACAAGGGAACGGTGTCGGTATTTTTACTGATTTTGAAGAACTTGACCAGGATCATAACTATCATCAGTTAATCCGGTACTTAACAAACTGGATTGCGAATGCCAAATTTATCTTTGTTGCACTTGGCATTACGATTGTCATATTTGGGAATGAAGTCGTCCAGCTTCACGCTGCACTCGCGCTCATATTTTCTACATTTATGTTTTATATTACATTATATCCGATTCTTCTTAAATTAGATGAGGAAGGAAAGATTGAACCAAAAGGTTACTCCAAAACACTAGCATATACGATTTTATCGTTCATTCTAACCTTGCTAATTGGCGTTCTAATCTATCTTGCTTCATAAGTCACAATCCAATCCAAATAATCCAATAAGAATCAATACAATCAGTGAATTCATTTCACTGATTTTTTATTATCACGGGTAGTTCCATATGGTATACTATAAATAGATTATGAAGCAACGAGGTGGATTATGAAAAACGTATTTGTTCTAGGGAGCATTAACATAGATCTTGTGTTTTCAGTAGATTCCATTCCAAGACAGGGAGAAACCATTGAAGGACATGGCTTTTTCATGGCACCAGGTGGAAAAGGAGCAAATCAAGCGGTTGCTTGTGCAAAGCAAGGGCTGTCGACATGGATGCTTGGCAGTATTGGCAATGATGCATTATCCTCTAGAGCGCTAACATCGTTACAAGAAGCTGGTGTGTTCTGTGAGGGGATTAATGTCCGACCAGATGAGCATACAGGTGTTGCAGGAATTATTCTAGAGAAAAGTGATAATCGCATCATTATAAATGGTGGAGCAAATAGCTCCCAAAATATTGAACAGATTACTCATATAATCCAGAAAAATGCAACAGAAGAGGATATTTTGTTGTGTCAGCTTGAAATCCCGATGGATGTCATTGAGAGAGTGTGTATCATCGCTAAAAAACTAGGCATGCAAGTGATTGTAAATGCCGCACCAGCAAAGAAACTACCACCATCGTTAATGCAGGTAATTGATGTATTGATTGTGAATGAAATTGAACTGAAGATGTTATCTGAAAAACCAACCACATCAAAACAGGAAATTGATCGTGCAATAGAGGAGTTGCTTACCATTGTACCAGCGATTCTCGTGACAAGAGGTGCAGAGGGTTGTATTTATCACGATCAACAAAACCGATATGAACAACCAGCCTATAACGTAGCTGTTGTGGATACAACAGCTGCTGGTGATACTTTTATTGGCGGATATATCGCGCAAATAGTGAAACAACAAACGATACAACAAGCACTACAATACGCAAGTGCTTGTGCTGCATTATCAATCCAATCATACGGTGCTCAACCGTCGATACCAACGAAGCAAGCGGTACATGAATTCTTACAAAAGGACGTGACATAAATGAATAAAACTCCAATAATATTAGATTGTGATCCTGGACATGATGACGCGATAGCCATCTTACTGGCAGGGTCGAATCCGTCAATCGAGTTATTGGGTATTACCGTCACCTGTGGTAATCAAACGTTACCCAAAACGAGCCGAAACGCGTTAAACCTTGTTCAATATTTAGACATCGATGTTCCGGTTTGTTTGGGTGTTGAAGAACCGTTGGTACGCCCGGTTCGAGTTGCTCCTGAAATTCATGGGGAGACGGGGTTGGATGGCTTCGATTTCCCACCACTAATAAGACAAGCAGACCCACGTCATGCGGTTGATTTTATGATTGAAACATTGTTGAATAGTACTCGTAAAATCACGATGGTAACCACTGGCCCCATGACGAATCTTGCCCTTGCAATGAGAAAAGAACCTCGAATTAAACAACATATCAAGGAGATTGTGTTTATGGGTGGTTCTTATACCTATGGGAATGTAACACCGGCAGCAGAATTTAATATCCTCGCAGATCCTGAGGCTGCCCATATCATTTTTACTTCGGGATTACCGCTCAAAATGTTTGGATTGGATGTCACAAGACAAGTCTTGGTATTACCAGAAATTATCGAGCGAATGGCAAGATTGCACAATAAAGCATCGGAACTGTTTGAAAAGTTAATG
The DNA here is from genome assembly GCF_014023125.1 of Candidatus Xianfuyuplasma coldseepsis. Classification (GTDB taxonomy): domain Bacteria; phylum Bacillota_I; class Bacilli_A; order Izemoplasmatales; family Izemoplasmataceae; genus Xianfuyuplasma; species Xianfuyuplasma coldseepsis. Next base: position 90,223 of record NZ_CP048914.1, on the reverse strand, counting down.
GTAGTTTATAATGTGAATCAAAAACGTGTTTTTGGACTTGATGGAGGACCACTACATGATCCACTTACGATTGCGTACCTAATAGATCCAAGTGTTGTAACCCTAACGAATATGCACTGTGAAATTGACATTTCCCACGGTCCAAGTGGGGGACGCACAAACTGTGATGTTTTAAACTACGGTAAGAAATCAGGAAACACCCTCGTTGCCACTGCAATTGATGTTGAAAAGTTTTGGACGATCATTGAAACTGGATTACAACGTTACAAAAATTAACGTAAGCCAAATATAAGTATGATATAATATGGATAGGGAGAGTGATATCAATGGACAAAAAACAATTTAAACCAATCGCGGTTGAACTAAAGAAAGATAAGCTATATTACTGGTGTCAGTGTGGACACAGTAAAAATCAACCATTTTGTGATGGCTCACATGAAGCATACTTCTGTGAACCAATGCTTGTTACTGTGCCAGAAACCGTAACAAGAAAGTTGTGTACTTGTAAACAATCTGGTAATAAGCCATATTGTGACGGAACACATAGAACGTTATAAAAAAGAGCGTAGCGTTCTTTTTTATTGGAAAGTAGAGATGTAATTGTATGATGACAGGTTCCCGAATAACAATCGTTCCATATCGAACAAAACAAGAAGTACAAGAGTACGTTACTCTATATAATAATCTTGAAGAACGGACAGTGCACGATCATGTTGAAACATCTGATTTGATGCAACAACTTCATCATTTCGATAAACATGGATTTCAATCTGAGAATTTTGGACACTTTCGTATCTTAAATGAAGATAACAACTTCATTGGATCCATCGGATATACCAAGATTGAAGACTATGATTATCACATTGGATACCGAATATTGCACTCAAAGTATCGTCACAAAGGATATATGACAGAAGCTCTTCAACTATTCGTCACATACGTGTTTCATGAGTTTGAACAAGTACGACGTTGTACATTGCGGATTGCAAGCGAAAACACCGAAAGTCTCGGTCTTGCAAAAAAATGTGGATTCGTTCACGAAGGAACGCTTCGTCAAGGGTATGAGTATCGAAATCGTATCTGTGATTTTGAGATTTTTTCTATCCTTCGCAAGGAATTTACAGAGAAATAAAGAATCTTCGAAAAAAAGATGTTTTTTTCAATGAAAATGTAAACCAGATGTGGTAGAATATTTTATGCACGCACCCGTAGCTCAGTTGGATAGAGTGTGACCCTCCGAAGGTCAAGGTCGCATGTTCGAATCATGTCGGGTGCGCCAATGGAGGAATACTCAAGTGGCTGAAGAGGCACGCTTGGAAAGCGTGTAGATCGGAGACGGTGCAGGGGTTCAAATCCCCTTTCCTCCGCCAGGTTAATTATACCAAGTTGCTTTTTATCGTTTAACGGCTAAATAAAGACGTTTATAGCGATTTTGAAGAAAGCAACTTTTTGTATTTTTTAGGGTAAAATCAGTGATTTTTCATTGATTTTACTCTTTTTTTATACTCTGATACGGGTTGATTTGCAAGTTCTCGTGACCGGATTTGAACTTTTGCCAAAAATAGCCGTTTTTTGAGGTCGTGCACTGCTATGATTTTCTAGGACACATAGGTACCACCCTAGATATAAAAATAGCGACATGCAACTTTCCTTTGTTGCTATTATTTTATCATTATTTTGGGTTTAAGTAAATCCGTTCATTGTTCTATATTCAACTGGTGTTAAGTAATCTAATCGATAAGCTACTCTGTGGTGATTGAAATAATTTATGTATAATTCAATTGCGGTGTTAATGTCTTTGAAGTCATGCATTTTGATATAGTGTTTTAGATCACCTTTTATCCAGCCAATTAGTGATTCGATTACTGGATTATCTGTTGGAGTTCCTGCTCGTGACATAGAGCGCGATATTGGATAATTTTTATGTGCTTTTTCAAACTTCACTGATGAGTAAACTCTTCCTTGATCACTATGTAAGATGGTATGGTCTTCTCCATATCCTCTTTCTTCTTTAATTCGCAAGAAATCATTTAAGCTTCTTAGATGATTCATAACTCCGTTTCCGTGATTATAGTTCGCACAATCATATCCAACTATTTCGTTATTAAATACATCTACATGTAGGTTTAAATCATATTTCTTTCCATCGTGTTTAAGCATTGTTGTATCACTACACACTTTCTCAAATGGTCTTGTAGTACTCCAATCTCCGTTGATTAAGTTAGGAAACCTATCACTAACTCCTTTAGGTCTTCTAAACGCTCTTCTACGGGCTCTAGAGTAGATTCCCATTTCTCTGAAACATTGATACATTAAGTAATAAGATACAAGCCATCCTGTTTCATTTATGATATCTTTTCTTAATGCTCTATATCCTTTTTCAGGATGGATGGTATGATAATTTTTTATAAGCATTTTAAGCGTTTCTTTTGTTTCTTGTCTCTGTGTTTTATTCTCTCTTCTTCTTAGCCATCTATAATATCCAGATCTGCTGATTTCCATGTATTCACATAAATCATTTATATAATATTTAAGTCTGAATTTATGAACCAATGTATATTCATAATTCAGGATTTCTTTTTTTTTACGTATTTCGCATCTTCATTGGAATACCCTCTTTTAAGTCTTTCAATTTCTACCTTAAGCATTAGGATTTCATGTTTCAAAGATTCTACTGATTCTTCTTCCTGATTGGTTGGTATTTTGTCCCTAATTTTTCTTTTACTAACTAATCCACTTATTCCCTCTGTCTGATACTTATGTACCCACTGCCTTTGTGTTTTTGTTGCGACATTATATTCTCTCATTATTGATTTTTTACTAATATGTTCTTTTAATATCATCTTCACAATCTTTAGTTTAAAGTCTACACTGTACTGATTCATTGGCTTTCAACTCCTTTGTATATTTATTATACATTATGTTTGTTTGTGTGGTACCTATGTGTCCCACTTTTTCGTAGCAGAGCATTCATTTTTAGATATGATCTTGCATGTTGATCAAGTTGCTCTAGATAAAACTGGTACAATCACCAAAGGAAATTTTGCGGTTGATTCATACACTAGTGAAGAAACGTTGAAATTAGCAGCCTCTTTAGAAAAATATTCAACTCATCCAATTGCAAAATCAGTGTTGGCAAAGAGTGAAGATAACCTCTACAAAATGGCAGATATTATTGAGGTACCAGGAAAAGGGATAAAAGGAACACTTGATGGTGAAATTGTATTAGTTGGGAACCATAAACTTTTAGATGATAACCAAATTGATTATGACAGTTCAAATGAAATAGGAACAATTATATATGTGGCAAAGAACAATAAGTATATAGGAAATTTAACCATCAAAGACGAAATTAAAGATAGTTCTTACTTATTTTTTAACAATCATTCAAATCTGAATTTTACGATGTTAACAGGTGACAATGAATCAACAGCAAAAAGTGTGTCCAATGAACTTGGAGGAATGTCATATTACAGTTCATTACTACCACAAGAAAAGATTTCAAAATTTGAAAATATATCTTCTAATGGGTATAAAATGTTTGTCGGCGATGGAATCAACGATGCGCCTCTATTAAAACAGGCTGATATCGGTGTAGCTATGGGTGAAGGATCAGAGTTAGCCATAGATGTCGCAGACATCATAATTATGGATAATGATTTAACAAAACTTAGTAAATCATTTTCAATTGCTTCAAAAACTCGCAGAATTGTAATCCAAAATATTGTTCTAACCTTGGGGGTAAAATTCATTGTACTTGGTTTAGCTTCATTAGGTATGAGTTCAATGTTAGCAGCTATCTTTGCTGATGTAGGTATCTCATTAATTGCAGTCTTGAATTCTCTACGTATTATATTTGGTAAGAATGCTCACGTTGATAATAAATATAGAGAACAATTATTCAATGTACTCAGTGATGCAACTATGCTAAGTATGTTAGACACACTTTATCAAAAAGAATGCACTTTAAGCGAACTAAATAAAACATTAAAAAAATCTTCAGGATTTTTAATGAAAAAATTAAAAAAACTATTAGATTTAAAAATTGTAGTTAAGATTCCTGAAAATGGCGTAACAAAATTTAAAATTGCTGATAATCATATTAAGTCAATCCTGAAATTAGCCCAAGAACATAAGAGTTGCGCTATGAGTGAAGGAGTTTAAACAATATGACTAAAAAAGATCATTTTATAAGAAACATATTAATTGGATTTGCAGGAGTTTTCGTGTTGATAACACTCACCTTAGTGATTGTAAACAATGATTCAGAATTAAAAGACTCTTATTCAGATTTTACAAGGATTATAGAATATTCAGAGGCTAGCAGACAAGAAAATGAATTATATGGAGTATACTTTTATAGTGAGACTTGTGGAGCATGCATATCTATTAAAGAAGAAACCTTTCAATTTGGAACAAATAATAACTTGAAAATTGATTTATTCATGATGGATGCTCAAAGAACTACAGGTAACCGGAGTGATATTAATTTGAATGGTAATAGTTTAAATTCTACACCAACGCTACTAATATATAAAAACAATAGTTTGGTAGATTATTTCGTTGGAACAACTGAAATAACGAACTTTTATGAAGCAGTTTCTCTTGGAAATATTGCATATGAATAGATTCTAGTGTGACCGCTCATCTCAAAAAACTTGTAAAGTTTTATATTATATTAATTTCTTTGGAATGGTTGTTAGGTCTGACATCCATTCCAAATTTTTTTTATAAAACCGCTAAATCATTTGGATACTTTCAATCTTTTGATTGAGGGATAATGCTGACTGTGATAAAATTAGGATACATATGATGATGCATTTGTGTATGCAACAAAGATATGAAATTATTTTAGACAAATAACATATTAATTAATTTATAAAATTAAGACGTCTCATAATGCAATAATGAGATGCCAAAAGAATAGAGAGGGTTAGTTTATGAAAGAGAAATCATCGCATAGTCACAATCATAGTGTTTCTAATATCAAAGTTGCCTTTTTGTTAAATTTCTTTTTCACAGTACTTGAATTGATTGGTGGTATATTATTTAATAGTATGGCAATCTTATCAGATGCCCTTCATGATTTAGGCGACAGCATATCTTTGGGGTTAGCATGGGTATTTGGTAAATTATCTCAAAAAGATCATAATGAGCAATTCACTTATGGTTATAAAAGATATTCTCTTTTAGCTGCATTGATTAATACAATTGTTTTGATTGTTGGCTCTTTTATTGTCTTATGGAATGCTGTTCCTAGATTACTTGATCCTGTACATGCGAATGCAAAGGGAATGATAGGGTTTGCTATCATTGGGATTATGGTAAATGGTTTTGCAGTATTGAAAACTAAAAAAGGAAAAACGTTAAATGAAAAAGTAATAAGTTGGCACTTGCTCGAAGATGTTCTTGGATGGATTGGTGTACTTATTGTTGGACTGATAATGTTTGTCAAAGATATCCATATATTGGACCCTATTCTCGCTATTGTATTCACGGTATACATTTTATATAATGTCTTTATTAACTTTAGAAAAACGATTTTACTTTTTTTACAAGCTGTACCAGAAGATATCAACATTAATAAACTTGATGAGATGTTCAAAGACATTAAAAATGTACAAGATGTTCAACACACTCATGTTTGGTCTTTAGATAGTGAACATCACGTTTTAACAACACACCTTATCATTAAGTCATCTTCTGATTTGAAAGATATTAACAGAATAAAACGTGAAGCTCATATGATTACGAAGAAGCAAGATTTTGAGCATGTTACTATTGAAATTGATTTCGAACAAGAACATACTGATTGCTTTTCCAAAGATTAATATGATTTAATGTGAGACTGATTAAAGTGTTTGTTTTGAAGAATTAATACTATAGAAGCTAGATTTTATATTTTTTCTTAATTGCGTATAAGAAAGTAAACTTAGGTCTGACACCATAGTAAACTTAGGTCGTTAACCCTTAAAATCGGCATAAACTTAGTAATGACAACACATCTTGATTATATCAAGTTTATTTATGCCGTTTAAGCGCTAAATAAAGACGTTTAAAGCATATTAACTTGTTTCATAAATAAGCAGAAAACAGGCATATTTTGCCTGTTTTTTTGCATTTTTAAGAGTATTTTATTAAAAAACGTGTTTCAAGAGCAGAGGGGTGTTGAACTTTTGCAAAATCATGAAAAATCGTGGAGTTGAGGGGAGTTGTAAGTATATATCATAATATACGGTTTTCATATAAATATAGCGGTTTATAGATGGTTGGCTTTGTTAGTCAAAAAAGTTGATATTTAAGGAATATTGTAAAATGAAAAAGATTGCTTCTCAGCAATCTTTAGGAAGGGGATGTGTGTGTAAATACACACATGCTATGTAAGGGATAAGTTGCGACTAAGTCGCACTTTAAATATAGCATAATCTTTGTACGTTTACAATGCGCTAGAAGCGTAAATTGATACAAATGTTATTGCTCTTACTGACGCGCTTCTTGAATCGAAGGGCATGGATTTGTTCCATAAGAACAAAATACACAACAATCTCCATCTTTAGGTCTTATTGTTTTTTTACAGTTAGAACAAGTATAAAAAAACTGGCATGTTTCTGTTGGCATAGTCAATTCTTCTTTGTGTCCACAATGTGGGCATGTTAATACACTTTTAGTTTCCATAATTTGTCACCTCTAGTCTCTATTATACTTCCTAATAGTTTTATTACCAAAGGATATCCTTTTGGGATCTACTAATAAATCACAACTCGACTTTTTGCAACATGCTCTGTTTTTCTAATCATGAACGGTGTCGACATTCTTCTAAAAGCATACATCGGTTCACTTGATCCAGAATTAAATATATCAATAACAAACTCAATCTCGTATCTACTATGAGCGATGACTTTTGTAAATAGTTCTTTAAAAGGAAAATCGTTTATGGACTCTATTGGTCTATCATAAGATTTTAAAAGTAATTTAACTGTTCGAATAATGTTAGAAATATTGTGGGATGTTAAGATCTTATTCTTGTATGTTATATATTCTGATTGCAAATCATTTTTAGATTTGATAAGTTCATTTTTTCTTACGGTCGAACTTGTTATCACGACGATATCCACAGTATTTACAGTTATTTACACACTTATTTGATACATATAAAGGTGCAAAAGTCACAACTCTTTTACCATATATCTCGTCCTTTATTTTTCCAGCAATATTAAAAATATTTTTTATCTGATTTTCATCTGCGGCATTTAGTAATTTAGCGACTTCAAGTAAAGATAATTGCTCTCTTTTATAAGCTTTATCTAGTATGGATTCTACTTCATCGGTTGTAGGATTTTGCCCTTTTTCTAAAGTATCATATATTAATTTATGATCTAACCATTCCATTATTTATCCCCCTAGTTTTATGATGTCCAACACTCATATCAACTTCATATCCAGCAAAAATAATTCTTGTTTCAATACACCCTCTGCAATGAGCTGCCTCATCACCAGTGCATATCTTGTTTTCATATATTTCATACTTCTCACGATGTTCTGTTGGTGATAGATTAGGCATAACTACATTAGCTCCGCTTTTTAGTGCTTCTTCTCTTCCTTTACTGTTCAATGTTCCTAGTGCTGTTGTTGATGGTAGTAAAACATCAGGTAGTATTAATCTCACTAAACTCACCATAGTTATTGTCTGTAATAAGTTTCCACTTTCTAAACCAGAAAAAGGTGTTTCACTGTGTGATAAATAAGGTCCGATCCCTACCATATGGGGTTGTAACTTTTCTATAAAAAGTAGATCTTCAACTAAGTCCTCATTAGTTTGTGTAGGTGAATTGACCATAAACCCACAACCAACTTGATAACCAATCTCTTTTAAATCTTGTAGACATTGCATTCTAGTATCAAAACTCATATCATTAGGATGTAGGTGTTCGTAAAGTTTTCTTGAAGCAGTCTCATGTCTTAGTAAATATCTATCAGCACCTGAATCAAAATATCTTTGATAACTTTCCTTACTCTTTTCCCCAATTGATAAAGTAACTGCAGTATCAGGAAATTTTTTCTTAATAGAATTAACGATATCACATATTATATCATCACTAAAATACTTATCTTCACCTGATTGTAAGACAAAAGTACGATAACCTAAGTTATAGCCTTCTTCACAACAAGATAGAATAGTATCCTTATCTAAACGATATCGATCAATGTTTTGATTTTGTCTCCTAATCCCACAATAATTACAAGATCTAGTACAAAAGTTAGAGAACTCAATCAGTCCTCTCATGTAAACGCTTGTACCATAATTTTCCAGTCTGATACTATCAGCTGACTTACGTAAGTACTCCAACTCTTTTTGGGAGGTATTATTTAATATATACAAATATTCTTCCCTCTCAAGTCGGCGTACTTCCTTTAGTTTATCAATTAAAGTAATTATCCTCTGGTTAGTACTCGCATCAGTCTCAAACTTTTCTAAATTACTTAAAACACTCATAGCATACACCTCTCTATTTATATTATACAACTATTTAAACATATTGATGTAACATATGTTACCAAACATTTATCTTTTTTTCAATAATATCTATGATATAATTTATAAAGCAACCGGTAATGATGTCAAGAGAGAAAATAAATAAAAAAAGCTAGATTTTTTAATCTAGGCATAATCAAAAGACCTAACGGGGTTAGGTGGTTCACAAAATATTGGTAACGGTTAGTAATTCTTATTGAACAGTTGACCATTACTCATTAATCCATAGATCAACCTTATAAGTTTACGGGTAGTGAGTGCGAGTGCGCGTTTGTGTTGATGATTATTCACCTCGTTATATTTCTTTTGATAATAGGTATTGTAGGAACTCACGTAGTTTTTAACTAGATTGGTAGCCTCAATTAAATAGTAACGAAGATAGTGGTTACCTGTTTTAGTCATAGAAGTATCATCCGCTTCAAATTTTCCTGATTGATTCTTACGCCAGGTAATTCCAGCGTATTTCGCGAGAGATTCTTCGTTTTTAAACTGATGAATAGATCCTATTTCAGAAAGAATACCTGCCGCATATACTGGTCCAATACCGGGAATAGAACGTAAAGATATGTACTCATTAATGGCAAAACCTCTCATTAATTCTTCTATTGACTGATTAATCTTCTTGATTTCAGTTTCATAAGTACGAATGATAATCAAACTAGAAGAGATGGCGTAATTGATTGGTTCATAAGCAACTTTGTCAAGTCGATAAGAAGCTCTAGCTGCTTTCTTTAAGAGTGTCGCAACGTCCTCAGGGTTAGAGAAACGGTTTTTTGAAGACTTCATGATGAAGGCAACCAAATCCTCTAAAGAAGTATTCACAATTTCTTCAGGTGAAGAGAATTCTTCTAAGACAGATAAGGCAGTATTACTCCAATTATTAGAAGTAAACTTGGCATCCGGTTTACCAAATTCTGAGAATTTCAAATAGATGTTGGTTAATACATAAGTTTTCTCTTTTGAAAGTAACTCAGCAAGATGGACTCGATGTCGTGTAAGACGTTGAAGCGCAAGTTTTTGAGAACCTTTAAAAGGCGTGAGACCCTTGGTTCTACCGACCCTTGCGATGTCCGCTAGGATATAAGAGTCTTTTGGATCTGTTTTATCCATATCAGAAAAACTAGCACGATAATTACGAGATATCTTAGGATTAATACAGTATACCAAGACATTATACCTAAAGAGTTTCTCAGAAGCAGATAAGTACGTCGCAATGTGAGCAGAATAGATTCCAGTTGATTCGAGTACACAAGTGATATTCGAGTAATCCGAATCATAAAGAATTTCTAGTAATTTCGTTTCAATTAACTCAGCACCATGAATATTATTCACGGTATTAAATGATTGGTGAAAAGATTGATGAAAGTCTGTAATATAGACATAATTTGATTCTTTAGATACGTCTATACCGACATATAAAGTTGATAATTCTTGAGTCATATTATTATCACCGCCAATCGAATAAATTAGATATAAAAAGGTCCTAGCCTTATCATACGGTTCCAGCCTCGCACATAAGAATTTCCTGGCCACGTGGATTCAATGAGTAGTGGACATTCAAACAACAACCGGGTAAAGAATTACATATGATAAGCAGGTTTGCACGCTTTACAAGCGGTTTGACCGCAAGGGGTGACAGCACTTTCCTTAGCTATATCTATCTTCATTATAGCACTAGGACCTTCTAATAAATAAAGCTTAAAAGATTTAAAAAATAAAAGTGTATAAAATCATTACGATCTTATACACATATTATACGAGAGGTGAAATAATGAACAAAGTTATACTAATAAAATGTAATGATTATAACCTTACACTAGTTACTGATAGCATTAAATCTTCGTTAGAAAACTTAGGAGGATTAGATAAATATGTAAAACCTGGGGAATCAGTTTTACTTAAAGTTAACTTATTAACAATTAAAAAACCAGAACAAGCTGCTACTACTCATCCTGTTTTTGTTGAAGCTTTAGTAAACATATTTTTAGATCATGGATGTAAAGTAACTATAGCCGATAGTCCTGGTGGACCATTTGTAAGTTCTATGGTGAAAAGAGTTTATAAAGCTACAGGTATGAAAGACCTAGCAAGTAGATACGACATTACACTTAATGATAATTATAACAGTAGCACTATTTTTACAAACGATTCTAAACTATAGTGAAAGACCCCATTTTGACACAAAGAAAATAGCATTAGAAATGCTCTGCTATGAAAAAGTGGGACACATAGGTACCACATAATAGAACATAATGTATAATAGTTATACAAAGGAGTTGAAAGCCATCGCAGATGTACTGGGTGTCAGGTTTGAGCAGGCATTTATTTTACCTGATGGAGATGAAATAAAAATATCTAATGATTAAAGGAGGCAGTCTAATATGATGATTAGTCCGGAAAGTTACTATGAAGAGTATCTCAAAGGAAAGACAAAGGAAGAAATAATGACCGCCATCCGAGGACTTAAGCAAGAAATAGGACGTCTAAAAAGTACACTCGAAAATCCTGACTATGATGATAACGCAATTATTCATCCGGATAAGTTTACCTGCATTTACTGGACTCGTGGGTACTTGGAAAAAGCTAAAGAGACCTTAAGAGAGAATATGAAAGGGGCATTCAAATGAAAAAAAAGGATTTGATGCATGAAATTAAAAATCAATATATAGAAAAACAAGGGTATCACGATGTTACTCACACTCATCATCAAGGACATGAGTCAGCTTCACACGCTTCATGTATCACTGTAGTTCCCATCTTTAATCATTTAGAAGGAGAACAGATGGAGGAAATTATGAAAGTAACGAAATCGACCTCTTTTAAAAAGGGTGAAGTAATTTACCGAGAGGGAGATATATCCGACTTGTTATATATTGTAAGTAAAGGGAAAATTCGAATTTACCGTTTGTCTGAATCAGGAAAAGAACAATTAGTGAGAATATTAAATCCAGGCGATTTCACTGGAGAGCTTGCCTTGTTTCGCGAATCAATTCAGGAAGCATATGCAGAAGCAATGAGTGATACCGATGTATGTATGATTAGTAGAAATGATTTGCAAGAATTTTTATTAAAGTACCCTACTATATCTTTGAAGATTTTATCGGAATTCTCTAACCGATTAGAAACATCAGAAAAACAAACAACTAGATTTGCCACAGAGAAGGTAGATACTAGATTAGCACTGTTTCTTGCAGAATGCATGGAAAGCGGAGATGGTCCAATGGAAATTGAATTGCCAATGAGTAAAAAGGATTTAGCCTCTTATCTAGGAACTACTCCAGAAACTATTAGTAGAAAGTTAGCTGACCTTGAAAATGAAGGATATATAAAACAAAAATCAGGTAGAAAGATTGAGATTTTGGATTTAGATGGATTGTTGTTGGTATAGATGTGATAATATAAAGTAAAATAGTAGTAAAAATTATTAAAACATTTAAAAAAGACTAAACTTGATTTAGATCAATTTAATTTCGTTCAATCTATAGTATTATATAATCAAGATAAAGAAAAAATAAAACAAGAAAGAAGGGAAAAAATATGTCAAGACAATTAAATTTTAATCAAGTAAAGGAAACTCATTTAAAAACATTAGCACAATATGTTCCAGTTGTAGCAAAAGTTCATGGAGGAAATCATCCAGAATTCTACCAGGTTCGTAAAGTATATGATGAACTTGCAAAGAAAGCAAAAGATGCGGGAGTAGAAAAGCCGGACTTAAAAGAGGAGTTTGTAAAATTACGTGAAATCACAGATAATTATACAGTTCCAGGTGATGTATGCGAAAGTTATGAAGCAGTATATAACATGTTAGCAGAATTAGATAAAGCATATGAAGCATAAAAGAAAATAAACAAAGCAATGAAAAGATATAAATAATCTAATAGGGAGGAGTATGAATATGCAAAAATTTATATTAGGAAGAAAAAACCATATTACAATAGTAAGTGCAATTTTAATAATAATTGCATTTGTTAGTAAATTAGGCTTCGAAAACGAACAAATAGCCATATGGGCATTAGTAATTGCTTCAATTTTGGGAGTTTCACCTATTGCGATTCAAGCGTATCAAGCATTAAAAGTCAAAGTAGTTAGTATTGATGTTTTAGTTACCATTGCAGTTATCGGAGCCTTTATAGTTAGAAACTACGAAGAATCAGCAATTGTTACATTTTTATTTCTATTTGGAGCTTATCTAGAACAAAGGACACTTAATAAAACACGTTCTGCAATTAAAGAATTAACTCAAATGGCACCAGAAAGTGCCTTAAAACAAGTGGAAAATGGTGAGTTTGAAGAAGTAGAAATAGATGAAGTTGATGTAGGAGATATTTTGCTTGTTAAAACGGGTGCAAAAATCCCAGTTGACGGTACAGTGTTAACAGGAGAAGGGCATATTAATGAAGCAAGTATTACAGGAGAAGCGGTTCCTGTAAGTAAAAAGAAAGATTCGGGGGTATATGCCGGAACAATTTTAGAAAATGGAACTATTCAAATCACTGCTGATCGTGTAGGTGAGGATACTACTTTTGGTAAAATCATTGAGTTGGTTGAAGAAGCACAGGATTCAAAATCAGAAGCAGAACGTTTCATTGATAGATTTTCTAAATACTACACACCAGCTGTTTTAGTTCTCTCTTTTATTGTATGGATATTTTCAAGGGATATTGAACTTGCAATTACAATATTAGTTTTAGGATGTCCAGGAGCATTGGTAATCGGTGTACCGGTTTCAAACGTCGCGGGGATTGGCAATGGAGCACGTCATGGAGTCCTTCTAAAAGGTAGCGAGGTTATTAGTGACTTTAGCAGACTAGATACCATGGTATTTGACAAAACAGGTACATTAACAATAGGAAATCCTAAAGTAGCTGATAAAGAAATTTATGCAGATAATGTATATGAAGTATTAGGGTATCTAGCAAGTGTTGAAAAGGAATCAGATCATCCATTAGCAAAAGCAGTTGTAGAATATATTGGAGATATAAAATTATATACAGTTGAAAAAACAGATGTTGTAAAAGGTGGAGGAATTGTAGCTCATGTAGAAGGTCATAAAGTTGCAGTCGGTAATGTGGCACTAATGGAGCAAGAAAATATTCTTTTAAGTGAAAAAGCTCGTGCAGATATTGCCAGATTTGAGAAAAACGGAAATTCACTTGTTTTAACATCAGTTGATGGTGAATTAAAAGCATTGATGGGTATTCGTGATCAAATTCGCCCGGGTGTAAAAGATGATCTTAAAAAGTTGAAAAAACTTGGTGTTAAAAATCTAGTAGTTCTTTCTGGTGATAACCAAGGAACAGTTGATTTAGTAGCACGTGAACTAGGACTTACAGAAGCTCATGGACATATGTTGCCAGAAGATAAAGCAACATATATTAAAGAGTTACAAGAAAAAGGTCAAATCGTGGCATTTGTTGGAGATGGAGTAAATGATAGTCCTTCACTAGCTCTAGCACAAATTGGAATTGCTATGGGAAATGGAACAGATGTAGCAATCGAAACTTCAGATGTTGTTTTAATGAATTCAGATTTCAGCCGCTTGCCATATGCATTAGGTTTAACAAAAGCAACCGCTAATAACATGCTTCAAAATATTATTATTGCAGTAGGGGTTGTATTAGTCCTTCTTGCCAGCGTATTCTTTAGTGAATGGATGAACATGTCAATCGGTATGTTAGTACATGAAGCAAGTATATTAGTAGTGATTTTAAATGGTATGAGACTTCTTCGCTATAAATTAAGAAAATAAAAATAAATAAAATTCTTGATGTAAATCAATTTATTATAGATAATAATAGTATATAATACAATTAACATAAACTAAAGGAGAGATGAAAAATGCAAAAAGCAACAATTCAATTAGAAACATTAACATGTCCATCATGTATGCAAAAAATAGAAAATGGAGTTAAATCATTAGATGGAGTAGACAAAAAAAGCATAAAGGTGCTATTTAATTCAAGTAAAGTAAGAGTGGAATATGATGATGAAAAAGTATCTATAAAAGATATTGAAAATACCATTGATAAATTAGGATATGAAGTTATAAAATCTCAAGTAAAAGCTTTATAAAATAAGAGGGAATAAGTTTGGTTTTAATGATATCAGATGCTGGTTAATGTCATCTACGGTAAAGGATACAGTTACCAAGTTATAATGTCGTTGATATCTTCCCACACACGAAAGCCCACAGTGGATATGTTCTCACAAAGAGAACTTCTGATAAAAATATTTTGATTACTAGTATTTGACAGCTATAACTTCCGCTCAAGCCAGATTGAATGAGACAGCATATTATTGAAAGTGACGGAAAATGGACAAACCTAATTGGACAAATAACTATGCTGTTTTTATAGTATAATTGTAATAATCAGTTATATCGTTATGACTTATCAAAATATGAACTTTCAGCATTATTTATAGTAAAGTTAGTCTAGAGGTTGTAGTAAAGTTAGTCTAGAGGTTATCAAAAACAGTGATAAAGTCCATAATGACAAGACATGTATAAAAAAAACGCCAATGTTATGGTGCGAAAGGGTCTTTGATATCTGTCAAAACTCTTTTTTTTTTGATATAATACAAGTGAAATGGGGGAAGATAATGAACTTCACATTTAAACCACTAACCATGGACGACGTGACAGCAATTTCCTTATGGCGTTACGACGGATTCATGAAATCAATCTATATGCAACCCTATATTGACAATTATGCAAAAACGAACAAGATTATAGGACCGGAACAATGTGATGGTTACGCTGTATTCGTAGAGAACACATTGTTTGGACTGTTTGAATACTATCTTAAGGGACCAATCATTGAACTTGGTCTTGCAATCCATCCGGATTATGTTGGTAAAGGTTTTAGTAATGATTTTATTGATGCAGGAATCAATTTTGCGGTTTGGCGATATGATTATGACCAAGACTATGTACAGTTGACAGTAGAAAAAGACAATATTGCAGCCTTTAAGGCTTACAAGAAGAATGGGTTTGTCGAAGTAGAACAGAAAGATCATGAGATTGTAATGTATAAGTATCTATAAAAAAAGCATGAACTGACACATGCTTTTTATCTATAGTCTGGACGGATATATTGCTTTTTGGGTCCTTTCTTGGTAAACAGGCTTATTGCTTGTTCAGGACATGAATTGATACAACGATAACAGAGAGTACATTGGTTCATTGTGATAATTCTGTTATCTTTAAATTCTAAATTATCAACTGGACAAAGACCTACACATATTCTGCACTTACTACATTCTTTATGGTTTATGTATAAGCGTTTTCGCATTGCTTTATCCATCATTCTTGCATATAATCGTTGTACGAAAAAACCTAAAATCCATGAATACCACATTCGTCCACTTTTTATGTTTTTCCCACGTTTGATTTGATCGACTATGGCGATGATTTTATTGTGTGCTTTCTCAATCTTTGCACTCGCTTCAGAATGTGTTTTCACAGGAAAAATACGTAGGTCGGTAAGATTGTTTGGCATATTGATATGGATAGTGTGTTCCACTTTAATATCTTGATGCTTTAACAATTTGCAGGCTAAGTTAGCACCATCGCCACTAAATAACATTTGAGTAACGATGACAGAAATAGTTTTGAGTTCAAAGGCATTTTGATGTTCTACTAGAAAATCTTCCATAATATGGGGCATCATACTTTCATAAATGGGATAACCAATCGTAATTGTATCTGCCTTATGGATTAACGTAGTAAAATCAAGATTCTTTTCTTCAATAGAGTGTATCGCATATGAAGAAGACAATTCAGCTGCGAACTGTTCCATCACATACTTAGTATTGCCTGTTCCGGAGAAGTAGATATAGAGATCATCCATCGTATCACCTCACCTTTATTATAGATCTTTTCAAAGACAACATCTATACAATATCAAAAAAATCAGTATAATTAATAGTAGAAGGATGTGTAATTATGCTCGATATTTTCTCGTTTGTTTATTTTGTCTGGTCGTTTTCAGCAATTGCAAGTGTTGTCGGATTATATTTTGCGTTTCGACATCGTTCTGCACAGTTTCAATGGCGTCTGTTATTTTCTTTTACCATCTTTGCTTGGGTACTACATTTTTCGCGAATCTGGCTCGATCCTGATGTAACAACGAGGATGATCTTTTTCGAGGATTTATGTGGCTTTAACACCATGCTATTCCCATTCTTAATTACCTCAAAGAATAGAGTATCTAAAGATATTATGTTCTTTGTTGCAGCCTTGTTTGCTTCTCACAGCTTGTTTTATCCCAATAATATTGAAGGCGATCCCATTTTATATTTTAATACCATCCGCTTTTTCTTTGCACATCTTATTTTAGTGGCTGTTCCTGTATTGATGGTTTCATGGAAACTACATAAACCATCGATCAAGTCGTATCCTTATCTAATTGCGTATATCTCTGTCGGAGCCCTCTATAATTTCTATTTATCCAACTTATTGGTTCGATCAGGAATCGAGAATCGATATTACAATTATATGGGTATCTGGGGTGGATTTGATACGGTATATCGCGTTTTTGAGAATGTAGCACCATTCTTGCGCTATACAACAACTGTGTTAGGAGAGGAAGTCAGTCGACCAATTCCAGTTATTTATCTATACCCAGGATTAATCTTATACTACACTCCTGTATGGTTCCTGATGTCGTTTCCGACATGGGTTCCATGGATTCGTAAATGGAGAACAAAAAAAGCACAATAATGTGCTTTTTTTGTTTAATCTGAAATACTTGTGTACAGAATGGGGTTATCGGCAGTTCCCCATATCAACTCGACATATTCGGGATGATCGATAAACGGATTGCGATTGCCTTGGAATGAATAGACGGTTTCGTTACGTTCTAATTCCCATTCATCAACGGGATCTTCCAAATGCCAGCGTAGTAACGTAGCTAAATTACTGTAGTAGGGTAAATGATTGTCTTTTAAATGGAGTTCTGGAGCCAAGGATTTGATATCGACAGCTAATTCCAAATCCACAAAATCACCGTCTTCACCTTCATATCTTGTAGCCATATAGAATAGCATTCGAGCAACATCACCTTTGACTTCATCTCGAGGTTCAAAGAACCATTCACCACAGGTGTAATTGCCAAAACCTACATCTTCAACATCGGTATCATCGATACCATCATGACAGTCATCAAAGAAGCGATTGTTCTTTGTTGAGTTCATTCGACGTTCCGCTGCGACCAGATGGTGAGCATCGTTATGAGCTCCCATAGAGTACCCTAAGTACATATCAGGATCTTCATCAAAATCACCATGGGATTTTGACCAAATGTGTTCGCGGTTCCACTCGACTTGAATCTCTTCGGTACCTTCGGTTTGATAGCAGTAGTCTGGTAGATATTGAGTGGATGTATCTTGACATTCTTTGTACCAACTAAACCCACTATAGAACATGATTACATTGTCGGCGTTATCAGGGTCTTCATCAGCAGCACGTAACATTTTCCAGACATCAATATCTTCGGGATCACTATCGGTATATGGATACTCTGTGTGATTTGTGATAATGTCATTAAGCGCGTTTTTCAGTAATTCACCGGATAATCCGGATGCATCATCATAGTAGCCATCAGGGACATAGATTGTGGTAACCAATCCTTCCACGACGTCAACTGTAACAACGATCTCTTCAATATTCCCTGCGATGTCAACTGCACGAATGGTAATGGTTTGTTCACCTAGTGTGGTAGTATCAATCGTTCCTTCTATAACAAATTCACAGTCGAAATCCCGATTGTCATCACAGGTGATACCCGACAGATCATAGGTGCCATTTAACGTTACCGTTTCAGGTAAACTACTGACATCAATTGTTGGTGCTTCAGTATCGGGGATAATGAATCCCAACAAGTCGATTCCCAGGAATGTTTGTGATACATAAAATGCGGCACCAATGAATACGATTAGTAGTCCAATAATACTTTTTGGTTTTTTCATAATGCACTCCTTTAATAAAAAAATCTACATGTCTAGTATATCATGAAAAAAGTGATTGTATGTGGTAAAATGATATTGTAATTATCAAGTTGACAACAATGTAAATCAAAAACGACAGGATGTCAATCGGGATGGGTGGTTTATGGAGCAATATGGTTGTACCATGAAATCAGGAGGTGAGCATAATGATGCATAAAATAGGAGAACGCATTAGCGGATTTCGTAAAGAGCGCAATATGTCACAAGAAGAACTCGCTGCGGTGTTAAATGTCAGTCGACAAACAGTGAGTAAATGGGAGACAGGCGATACCTTACCTGATGTGTACAACGCCGTTGCCATCGCACGTTTATTCCATGTGTCATTGGATCAATTGGTTTTGGGTACGGCTGTAAAAGGAGGAGAATCTACCTATATGGCCGAACTAAAGCAAAAGCGACAAACGACCAATATCAAAGCAATTATCGTTGGTTCCATTGGATCGCTTACATTTGCACTTAGTTTGGTGCTACTCGACACGTTTCAACCACCAGCACAAACACAAGGGATTACAATGGCTTTTGTTTTCCCCGTCTTGATGGTTTGTTGGGCGTATGCGATTTACAATCTTGTTAAAGTGGGCCGCTACCAGCAAGAAATCAAATATCTGCAATCGATTGAACTGCACAACATTACGAACGCGAAATAAAAAAACACCTTGTGGTGTTTTTTTATTGGCAATAAGCTTCTACTTGTTTATCCGATACTTTTGCAAGCAAGAAGAAAGCAATCATCATCACCACGGATACCGTGGAAAAGGCAACGATATAGCCGATGGTTTCAATCAATAGTGCGCCAACTAATGGAAGAATAATAATGGCGATGTTCAGGGTTCCACGAATCCCTAAGTACTCCATCCGTTGTTCATGAGGAGTGATATCGAGTAATGTCGGTTCAAATCCGATGCGTCGTCCACTAATCATAAAGCCCATAATAAAGAATACAACCGCAAAAGGATAGGCTCCAAATTGGCCAAGAGTTATCGCTAGGATTGGATTTAGAACACCAAGTAAAATACAGAATCGGACAATGGTTTTCGCATTGAACCGTTCACCGATGATTCCCCAAATAATATTACTGAATATCGTTCCTGATATTTGAACGATAAGATAGACTCCGATAAATGAATTATCCACTGTAATAACCTCTTTTGCATAGACGATATAAAACGGTAATATCATCACACTGAAACTACTTAAGTTTTCGACAATGATGTAGTATCGAAATGAGGAATCTTTACGTAATATATTTGGAATATTACGAATGTACGCGACTAATGATGGGCGCTGTTTCATAGCTTCTGATGGTGGTTCATGCATGAAGTAAAATCCTGCTGAAGCAATGATTAAACCAATAAAGCCAATGACCAAACTAAGAGTGTAGTTCAGTGGAAAAGCAATCCCAAGAGCAAAGATGCGAGCAATGATAAAACCACCAAACAAACTGGCCAACGATCCAGAGAATTGTTTCATACTAAACAATCTTGTACGGCGAGAATCCTTGATTGTTTTCGCCACTAAATCACTGTAGGAAAGTCCGGCAAAGCCAGCACTTACACTGAATAAAAACACAAAGACAAAGAAGCTATATAGAACAATATTCGAATATTGCTCACTTAATAAATAGGTAAATAATCCCATACCCAAAAACGAGAGACTGCGTATATACATCCCAAGTAATAAATACTTTTTCTTGAAGGGTTTACTGCTTAAATAATGGCTAAATAAAATATTGAAAATAAGCGGGGTACCAAGCATGATGGAATACAGGGCACCAAAGATGAATTTATTGGTTGATAAGGTATTGATTAGTGTTGGAAATACGGTATTCAAATCCAACATAGCCATCGTCAATGCTAAGAAAAATCCATGCCAGATAAAGGCAAACATACTTCGCTTTTCATTTGTACTCATAAAAGCCTCCTAACGATACTATATTATATGAAATCGAAGCGGTAGATTCAATATAATTGTCCGGTTATTTTTAGGTGATACAATGAGACCCAAAAGTGGTGGTGGTGATAATCCTGATTTTTTATGAAAATACCTTACGTTTAAAAGGGGTTTTTGCTATAATAGAGTAAAGGCTTTCAAAAGTTTGTAAAAATATACCGTATGGAGGAATGCATTTATGAAACAGTACAATACTGAAAAATTGCGCGCTTTAGCCGTTGTAGGGGCCCCAGGGTCCGGGAAGACAACGTTTATGGAATCCGTTCTCTTCAAGACTGGAGCGATTGAAAAAAAAGGTTCTATAGAAAGTAAGAATACCGTATCCGATTATTTGAATGAAGAAAAGGATCATCAATCTTCGATTTCAACAAGTATTATTCCTGTGGAGTACAACGGATTTAAAATTAACTTTTTAGACACTCCGGGGAATCGTGAGTTAATTAGTGAAGTCGATCAGGCGTTATCCGTTGTGAAGGGTGCTATCGTTATGATTGATGGTAGTAAAGGGATTGATGTAGGTAGCGAACAATTTCTAGCGGATTTGGGTGAAGCCGGATTCCCAACCATCATCTATTTGAATAAAATGGATAAGGAAAATGTAAAGTTTGATCAATTAATTGCGAAATTAAAAGATATTTTAGGAAACAAAGTTGTTCCATTCTTATGGCCGATTCTTAAAGGAGAAGACTTCCAAGGTTATGTTGACTTAGTCGATATGAAAACCCGCGTTTTAGAAAACGGAAAAGTTGTTGAAAAAGAAGTGTCTCCAGAGTTGCAAGCAGAAGTTGAAGATTTACGTGAAAGCATTATTGAAGGTGTTGCTGAAACCAGTGAAGACCTTCTAGATAAATATTTCGGTGGCGAAGAACTAACTCGTGATGAAATCATCGGTGGGTTACGTAGTGGTGTTTTAAGTGGAAATCTAATGCCTGTTGTTGTGGGATCAGCACTGAAAAACATTGGAATTTTGGATTTACTAGAAATTATTGAAAAATATATGCCAGCACCAAATGACTTGAAACCAATCCAAGCGAAAAAACCGAAAAGTGATGAGGTTTGTGAACGGGAAACAAGCGATGACGCACCACTGAGTGCCTACTGTTTCAAAACCGTTGTCGACCCATTTATTGGAACCATCAGTTTTATCAAAGTCTTTAGTGGAACATTGGAAAGTGGCCAACGTGTTGACGTAGCCAACTCGGAAGAAACCATTAAGATCAATCAACTAGCATTGATGCGTGGTAAAGAACTCGTTGATGTTGAGAAACTACATGCGGGTGATATCGGAATCATAACCAAAATTGAAGAAGTGTTTACTGGATGTACGCTAGCGGATTCAAAACAACCGGTTATTATTGAAGGACCAGAGATTCCAAAAGCCACTATTTATACGGCAATTCATCCACGGAACAAACGCGATGAAGATAAAATTTCAACCGCGTTACATAAATTAGCCATTGAGGATCCCTCATTTGAGTTTAAACGCAACCGTGAAACCGCTCAATTATTAATAGGTGGTCAAGGTATGGCTCATATTGGATTTATCCTTGAAAAACTACTCAACGTTTACAAAGTTGAAGTCGATCAATCGGAACCGAAAATCGTCTATCGCGAAACAATTAAACGCAAAGCAGAAGCTGAAGGTCGACATAAGAAACAATCCGGTGGATCAGGACAATTTGGTGTCGTTAAAATCCGCTTTGAACCAATGGATCCAAACGAGAAAGATTTTGAATTTGCCGAAGAAATCCATGGTGGTTCTGTACCGCGTGGATACTGGCCAGCTGTAGAAAAAGGATTGATTGAACACTTCCAAGAAGGACCCCTTGCAGGATTCCCTGTAATCGGTGTTCGTGCGGTATTATACGACGGCCAATACCACAGCGTTGACTCCAATGAAATTTCATTCAAGTTAGCGGCTGCACTCGCATTTAAGAACGCATTGAAAGATGCGAAACCAACCATTCTTGAACCGATTATGAAAATTGAAGTAACGGTTCGTGATGAGTATGTTGGTGATGTTATGGGTGACATCAACAAACGACGTGGTCAAGTACAAGGAATGGAACCACTACCCGGTGGAAAACAAAAAATCGTTGCCGAAGTTGCAGAGTCTGAGATCATCAGCTATACGATTGACTTAAAAGCAATGACACAAGGTACGGGTGTATTCAAACGTGAATTCGTACGATATGAAGAACTTCCATCACACATGATGGATGCCGTGATCGCTGAGTATACAAAAGAAGATGAATAACAAAAAAGGCAGAAATGCCTTTTTTTTGTTGATAAGGAGTTCGCTTTTTGATACAATAATAAACCGCAAGAGGTGATTACATGTTTCTTGAAATATTGACAGCGTTTGTTATTATATTCATTGCTGAATTAGGCGATAAATCGCAGATTTTAGCCATGTCTTTTGCAACGAAATACAAGACGCGAGATGTTGTTATCGGTGTCTTTATTGGAATTCTTGTGAATCATGTACTCGCTGTATTGATTGGAACATTTGCTGGTTCGTTGTTCTTCGGATATCAAATTGCCTACATTGTTGCATTTATCTTCATTGTCTTTGCCTATCTGAGTCTGCTTGATCGCGGGGATGATGACACACCCTCAGTCCGCCAAATGGCAACCCCGATAGTGGTAATCGCGATGGCTTTTTTTGTTGGTGAACTTGGAGATAAAACACAACTTGCAACCTTTGCATTGAGCAGTGAAAGTGATCATCCGTATATGATCTTGATTGGTACTGTTTCGGCGATGCTTGCGGTATCATATGTGGGAATTGTTGTTGGGAAACGTCTCGGAGAGCGTGTTCCAGATTACTATATCAGGATTGCTTCAAGCGTACTGTTCTTTGTATACGGTGTGATCAAATTAGGAAGTGGATATCAATCATCAAACTTGAGTTCCGTATGGATGCTGGTGATTGTCGGGCTTTCTTTGATTGGATATTTGAGTATGTTGTACATTAGTTATCAACAATATCGATCTACACCTCAAACAACTTTTCAACGCGTTGCCCAACATCTAAAAGAGTATTATCAAGCAATGGATCAAGCCTTGGACATTCTTTGTTTAGGAGAAGAGTATTGTGGAACTTGTATTGGAAAACACTGTTTAATAGGACATACCAAATACTTACTAGAAGAGGCTAAAAAGGGACATCATATTGATGTGGAGTCTTTATCAAATAAAGCATTTAAAGATGTCGAAGCATCCCGGATTCTTAAAGCAATTGATATTACAATTGATGAGATTAAAGATCATTGGGATGATTCGGATTTTGCCATTTTGCATACGATACGGCAGCACTTGGATTATCTATTGTTTCACCGCAGTATTGCCCCTAAATCCTTTACTGAATACAAACAATTTATTGAGGAATATAAACAATCAATATCGAAATGACTCATTATATACGAGTCATTTTTTTATGTTCGAAGAAGTGTTAATGTGGTACAATGAGTAGTATGTAATAGGAGGTATTGATATGATCAAACAAGTCCGTACAAAGCAAGATTTAAAACAGTTTGTCTATTTCATAAAAGAATTATATCCTGAATCAAGTCATCAAGTATATCCGATTTTTTTCTTTTTAATGAAGGAGTTAAACGACGAGATTTTACGTAAAAAAGACTATACTGCCTTACTCTGTTATCGGGAGAACCAGGTTGTTGGACGGATCATGTACACGATTGATGCTTCAAAAAAACAAGGCAAAGACATAGGGTATTTCTCGTTTTTTGATGCGATTGATGATCAGGACGTTGCGAAAGAGATTTTTACCGCTATGGAGACGGATTTAAAAGCCAAAGGAATCGATTATGTTGAAGGGACATTTGCACCATATGACCCCGATACTCGTCGTGGAATTTTAGTCAAAGGGTTTGACAGTGATCCCGTCATTTTCACCAGTTATAATTATGAGTACTATGGACCACTGTTAGAAAGTATTGGATGTTATAAAGCAATTGATACCGTTTTGTTAGATGCGGAATATAGTGAAAAATCAAAGAAACGATTATCCACCGTTTCCAAGTATTTTTTACGAAGTCATGATGTTCGTGTAGATCCATTAAATTTTAAAGATCTCGATCGGGATATGAAGGATATCAAAGAGATATTAGATGATGCGACAAATGATATTATCTATCAAGACGCACCAACGATGGATATGATTGAAAACGCCGCAAAACAATTAAAATCGTTTATTAATCCCAATTTAATCCGGATTGCAAGAGAAAATGAAACCAACCGACCGCTTGGATTTTGTTTGGTATTACCAGATTATAATCAAGTGTTCAAAAAAACCAGAGGACGATTGAAATTATGGACTCTCTTGCGAGCTAAAAAACATATTACAAAAGCGCGTGGGATGATGCAATACATTGTTGAGGATTATCAAAATACAGGACTGATTGGTCATATGTTTAAGGTCATATATGATGAATTTGAACGGATTGGTATCAATGAATTTGAAGCAGGTACAATGATGGAAGACAACCCGAAACCTATCAATGCCTTTAAAAAATTCGGTGGTGACATTATTAAAATCTATCGTCTGTATGGAAAGGATATTGATTAACGATGAATATTGTTGTAGCGATCATACAGCTCTCGCTGATTATTCTAGTTCCCCTGTTTATTATCCGCAATGACAAGTTCATCTTAACCAAATGGTTCGGTTCGATTGGTACTGCATATTTAGCGGGAATCACACTAAGTGTACTCATCTATCTATTGAATCGTTTGGGAGTGAATATTGTTCCCAATAAGGATGTTGGTGAAATTGGAAGTCACTTGGCGATCAGTATTGCCATTCCGTTGTTGTTGTTTTCCGCGAACTTAAAAGAAGCGAAGAAGTTATCAAAAACCGTATTAAAGAGTTTTGCATCGCTTTTAATTAGTGCGGTTGTGGTCTCCAGTATTGTCTTTTATGCGTATGCTTATACGCTAGCCGATGGTGATGTGTTAAGTGGTATGGCGATTGGTGTCTATACCGGTGGAACACCAAACCTCAATGCGATTGCCAATATTTTTGGATTAGAACAAAATATCATTTTAAGTGCTAATTTGTCTGATATGATTATTGGGGCGTTGTTCTATGTATTTTTATTGTTGTTAGCGAAACCATTGTTATCACGATTCTTACGAAATCGATCCGATGAGAACTACCTTACAGAAGATTCTAGCATCATTAACTTTGAAGAAATTGATATGCGCCAGTTCACATTAACAAAAACGTTATGGAAGCGTGTTATTCTAGGATTTGGAATTGCTGTCCTTGGTGCATTATTCGGTATTCTTGTGTGGATATTACTGGGTATGGAAGATGGGAAAATGATTGATTTGTTGGTGCCGACTATGATGATTACCGTAACCATTCTTGGTATTGTGGGTTCCTTTAACAAATCCATCCGTGAAACCGAAGGGATGAATGTTATTGGCCAGTATTTAATCCTCATCTTTAGTTTTGCCTTGGCAAGTAGTATTGATTTTACCCAGTTGCAATCGATCTTTACATCAACATTGATTTTATATGGAACCGTCACGGTTGGGGTATTTATTCTCCATACCATCATCAGTAAATTCTTGAATATTGATGTCGATTGTACAATGATTACACTAACTGCAGGGGTGTATGGTCCGGCCTTTGTTCCGGCGATTACGAAACAAATCAAAAACGATGATTTAACTGCTCCAGGTTTAATTGTCGGTAGTATAGGGTATGCTGTTGGAACGTTTCTCGGTATGGGTCTCGTGTTCCTCTATGCACTGTAAAAAGATGTAAAGGGTTTCAACAAATTGATGAATCGCTTTATTACATAAGAAACGGCTATTGAGTCGTTTTTTTGTGATCATGAGAGAAATCTTCTTTGTAGCATTCTCCGACAGAATCTTGTACAATAAGAATGAACTGGAGGTAGATTATGAAACGAATACGTGTGATGAGCAGTATCTTATTGTTTATTGTGATCCTACTAGGAGTTAATTATACAAACTTATTAAGTGCCGATGCCAATGATCTGGTTGTCCATTATCATCGTTACGATGGAAGCTATGATGAATGGTCTGTCTGGCTTTGGCAAGATGGAATCCAAGGAATCGAAGTGGACTTTACCGGAGAAGATGAATACGGTAAATTCGTTACCGTGGATCTGGTTGCAAACAACTTCAATCTCGGTATGGACATTGGAATTATCGTCGCGCAAATACCGGATGGTGGTGGCGCATGGATTAAAGATATTGATATGGATCGATATCTTGATATCTCAAGTCCCAATCTAAGTGGAGAAGTCCATGCATATGTCTTGCAAGGTGTGGAGTTTATCAGTTATGTTGCGACCGACGAAGTCGGATGTGATCGTGATAATCTCGATCCGTTTTTGTGTGCACAAGAACTCTCTACGGGGATATTAGATGCCTATTTTGATACCAGTTTGGATGTGAATTTTCTGGCGACGGATAGCATAGATGCGGCAGATATAACAATATTAGAAAATGATGTACCTGTTGGTTTTACAGGATTTATCAGTGGAACAACGGGAACCTTGGCACTAGACACGACTGTGAATGTAAGCAACACGTATATGATGGAAGTGCAGTATGGAGATACCGTCGTACAACAAGTAATCCGTATCGATGCCGCCTTTGAGTCATCGCTCTTTGCGGATGCGTATCACTATGATGGCTGGCTAGGTTTTGATTATTCAGCCACTGGTACAACATTCCGTGTGTGGGCTCCCCTTTCTAGTGCCGCTGAAGTCAATCTCTATGAAGAGGGACACCCCCTTTCGATGCGTAGTGATGGAGCGAATGATCCCTACGATACGATCCCAATGGAGTACATTGGTGAAGGGGTCTGGGAAGCAAGCGTTGATGGTGATTTGAATGGTGTGTATTATACGTATAATGTTGTGAATAGTGGATCGAAAGTCATTGATATTCAAGATCCGTATGGTGTTACATTTGGTTTGAATGGACAACGGGCAATGGTCCTTGATTTGGATAGTACCGATCCTGAGGGATGGGATACCGACAGTGGAGTTGATGGATTTACCAATCCCAATGAAGCGATTATTTATGAATTGCATGTACGTGATTTAACCAGTGATGGTGGTTGGAATGGTCCGGATGAATATGCGGGATTGTACATGGGATTCACCGTAGCAGGAACATCTTATACAAATTCCAATACGGGGGTTTCCGTTAGTACTGGGCTGGACCACTTAATTGAACTTGGAATCACCCATGTCCATTTGTTGCCAACCTATGATCAAGATTGGAATGACGAACGTGACTTCCAATTCAACTGGGGATATAATCCTCAAAATTACAATAGTCCTGAAGGTGGATACTCCACCGATCCCTATGATGGCGCTGTCCGAGTAAACGAATACAAACAAATGGTAATGGCGTTACATAGTAATGGTATCAATGTGATTAACGATGTAGTCTATAACCACACTGGACCAGGTGCGTCGTATAGTTTTAATCGCATTGTTCCAAATTACTTCTATCGTTTTAACAGCGATGGTAGTTTCAGTAATGGAACTGGTGTCGGAAACGAAACGGCTACCGAACGCTATATGGTAGATAAATTTATTGTTGATAGTGTTACCTACTGGGCGGAAGAGTATCATATTGATGGATTCCGTTTTGATTTGATGGCAGTCCATGATTACCACAACATGAACAATGTCGCCAATGCAGTCGAGGCGATTGATCCAGACATCTTTGTCTATGGTGAACCATGGGGTGGTGGCGCAATCGCGATTGATTATAGTCTTCAAGCAGGAAAACAAAACTTGTACCGGATGCCTCTTATCGCCGCATTTAACGATCAAATCCGAAATGCAATCAAAGGATCCCCTGATGGTGATGATCCTGGATATATTTCAACCGGAACCGGAATCACAGATATCATGCGAGGAATTGAAGGTAGTATCAACTGGGGCTTCCCAAATTCGGCACAATCCGTTAATTATGTCAGTGCCCATGATAATTTGACACTAATCGATAAACTATTGAAGACAAAAGGTTTGGATAGTAATACATACTATCTCAATGTCCCACTAGATGTCGATTATGAAGCACGCCTTGCCAATTCGATTGTGATGTTTTCACAAGGGACACCATTCTTGCATGCTGGGGTGGATTTCCTTCGTACAAAATATGGAGATCATAACAGCTACAGTGCGAGCGATTCGGTTAACCAATTGGATTGGAGTCGTAAAGCGAAATATGTGGATTCCTTTGAATACTACAAGGGCATTATTGAAATCCGTAAAGAATACGATAGTTTCAAAATGGTTGACAAAGCCGATATTGAAGCCAATTTAGATTTCCTCAATCCACCTGGATTTGGAATGATTGGGTATCGATTAACAAAAAACGGTGAAGACATTCTCGTGTATCACAATGGTGGGGCATATGACAATGATATTACGTTACCAGCTGGTGCATGGAAACTTTTATCCGACCGTGATGAAGCGGGATTAGATGGCCTTGGAACCTATGCAACGCGCTATCCAATCTACGAAGCCGAAACCCTGGTATTTGTCCGTGGCGATGAAGCAGATGTAATCGAATCACCACGTTTACAACCAATCATAACCAATCGTTTTGGTATTACATATGAAGGTCAAAGTTATACAATTAACTCAACCACAGATATTTACGCCTACAGCATAAATGGTGGTGCGTTCGTACCAAACAATACGCATCTCTCATCGGTTGATATCGAGGGTTTGACGCCAGGAACATATGACATTCGTATCCAAGACATGTATGGCTCAGAAAGTGAACCATTTACGATAACCGTCTTGGAAAACGATCCGATCACTTGTGATGAAGGCTACCATTTAGAAGGCGATGATTGTGTCCTAGATGTTCTGACTTGTGATGAGGGGTATCACCAAGAGGGAACCGAGTGCGTGTTGACTCCGCTAACCTGTGATGAAGGCTATCATCAAGAAGGAACCGAATGTGTATCGGATGTTCTCACTTGTGAAGAAGGATATGTAATCAGTGGGACAGAATGTGTTAAAATCGATGATAAACCAGTAGATTCAGGATGTTTCTCTCGAGCTATCATCCCGAGTTCAGTCATCATTATAACCTCCCTTTCTGGGGCGATTGGCTTGTATCTACTTCGTAAAAAACAATAAAGTGCAGATTTCTGCACTTTTTTATTTATATTTATAAATAAATGTAACCACTTACATACAAAACCAAAGGGGATGGCCACACGGTGGTATTTTTTAATTATAAATGGTTGTACTTTGATTAGCTAAAGCGTTCGAAATGGCCTATTTTACAATGTGGAACCGCTATCACATTTGTATCTATACGTTGACTAATAATTCCAAAAATAGTACAATAAACATAGTAAAAAATGTAAGCGTTTTAAATATTCTAAGAATGGAGAGAAGAAAGAATGAAAAAGATTTTAAGTGTTATGCTTATTTTCGTCCTGTCACTGTTTGTTGTTGCAACTACTGACGTTTTACAAGCAGAAGCAACCGAAGCTGTGACAATTACATTACACGTCCACCAATTTGATGGTGACTATACCAATACTGGTACCGGTATTTGGGATGGTGTAACGTGGAATGATTGGAACGATGTACAATCTTCTGTTGATGATTTTGGAGCAGTAATTGTCAAAAATTATACTGCTGCTGAAATCAATGCTGTTGCGGACTTAGTAGAGTTCAAGCCGACAAGAAATGTCAACAATGATGACAACACTCTTGAAGGTGGATTAGCAGCAAACATGAACTATTTAGCACCAGACAGTATCGAGGGGAAAGTGTTCCTTGATGTTACTGCATTAAAAGATGGTTCTGAAACAGAACTACATGCATATTATGTAGAAGGTGCAAAAGATTTTTATGTTGTTGAAGGAACTCCTGTAAATGGTATGTTCTTCAATGTATATGCAAACCCAGAAGTAGCCGCTGATGATATGGTTTATGACGGTTGGGGAATGCATACATGGAACAATGACCAACCAGACGTTGACTGGGGAGAAAATCCATTGCAATACGAAATCGAAATGGAACTTGAAAGTTCTGTTGGATGGATTCCCGCACGTTTAGGAATGCTAGAAGTTGGTGTGTCAGCTGTTGGTGATGCTGGATTTATCGCTCATAAAGGTGATGAAAAATCATGTGCCGACAATATGTACTTTAGCACCAATGATTTACTAGCTGCCGATGGGAAAGCACAAGTTGTGTATTATGAACATGGTGCATGTGATTTTGCACCAGATTATGCAACATTCATCGGAAATGTGGCAACACAATTTGAAATCAACTCTGGAAACCGCTTAGTTGAAGGTACACAAATTGTTGCTCCAAACGAAATGGAAGTGTCCATGTTAATGGCAAAACCATACGATGAATTATTAGCAGATCGTTTCCGTGTTACCGATGCCGATGGTAATGATATTCCTGTTACTGGAATTGACTATCCAGGTATGGCAATTGGGGCATATGAAAGTGGTGTTGTTGTACAAACAGAAACCCTAGTGGTTGTCTATTTGGATACCGAAGTGGATCACACGAACTTAGGACTTGTTGGAAGTATGCAAGGATGGGCTCCTGAAAATGCCATCTTATCTTTTGGTGATGTCAATGGTTATGCAGTATTTGAATTTACTAGTTTTGATGCTGTTGCCGAATTCAAAATCTTAACCGATGACGTACAAACCGATGATCCTGCTACCGATTGGGTAGTAGAAGATGTCGGATTTGACTGGGGAGACACAAGTGTTAGTGGAAACGACAATGTCGTTGTTGATTTAAGTGCTGGTGGAACGATTGAAGTTGTAATTGATGATGCTACTGATACAGCTACTGTTTCTGAGTTAGCTCCTCAAGATGTAGATATTGCAAACTTCACATATACATCAGGCGTAACCTGCGCTGCTGAAGAAAACTTATTCACATTATTCTTAGATACAGAACTTGATCCTGCAAAAATTGGATTAGTTGGTTCTATCCAAGAAGCTACTCCATGGACACCTGCAACACCGATTATGTCTACCGGAGTTACTGATGGTGGAGAAGTTGTATTTGAAGTATGTGCAACAGGTACATCGTTTGAATACAAAGTATTGTATGATCCAGATGGAGATGGATGGATTTGGGATTCAACTGTAGATCCTGAATTAGTTCGTGCAAATGTTGCATTAGACTTTGGAGATGGAACTACAGGTGGAGAAATTGCACACTTGATTGATGCTCCTGTAACACATCTAAATGCCTATACTCCTACCTTAACTGCTACATCTATTTATCGCTTAAGTGTATACGTTGATATTGAAGGCGATCTTGATCCAACTAAATTAGGTCTTGTTGGTACGGTTAATGGATGGGATGTTGAAAATCCAATCTTAGCAAATAAAATGGATGCCTTTGGACATTATATCTTTGATGTAGAATTAAATTCAAAAACTGGTGAATACGCCATAGTATACGATGATGAAGTAGATGATCCTGCAACTACAGAAGTAGATGAATCTGGATTTGACTGGGATGACAAAATTTCTGGAAATGACAATATCGCATTCGATCTAGGTGGAGATGCAACATTAGTTCAACTTGCGACCATTGATGCTGAAATGGCAATGACATTTACTGATTTAGGTGCAGACATAAGTGAATATGTAGCAAGCTCTGTAACCTTAATGTTTGCGGATGAAGCCTTTATGTTTGATGGTGCATATACCGTTTATTATGAAGATATTCCTCCATATGATATCAATCAAATGTGGGTAGACAATGATGGTAATGTATACGACTTTACATATACCGATATCACCACTGTTGATTTTACAAAAGGAATTGGTCAAGGTTGGGCTTTCATTAAAGTAAACTTTGACGCTGACACGGTTGCTGGTATGGATACCTTAACGGTTACCGTTGATGGACCTAGTGGTGAACAAGTAATCATTAAACCAAATGATAACAGTGCAATTGAAGAATGGGTTACATTTGGTGATGAACCAGTTACTCATACATGGACTGAAGATGCCTTTACATGGTTATTAATCTTTGGTGCTCCTGGAACCGATAATGTATCAGGACAATTTGAAATTTTAGAAGCTACGTTGTCAAGTTCGACAGCTATAAGCGAAATTATGTTTGAAAATGTACCAGTTATCCTCGACAATAACTTCGTTGAAGGAAACTTCGTTGAAGGTACTGGAACATTCGCAATCGATCAAGAAAACATCCAAGTAGTCTTTGAAAATGCAGTTCTTCCAATGGAAGGCTTAATGCTTCAAATGACGGATGGAACTGAGATCTTAATGGATACATACATGACCGCTGCAATGGTTGGTGATTATACATCAACTGTAACATGTGATGCTGGTAATTTATTGCTTACTGTCCATGTAGATACTCGTACATACGATACAACCGACTTAACGAAGTTTGGTATTGTTGGAACCATCAATGGATGGGATGTCGGTGGATCATTAGCTCCTACAGGATTGGATTCTAAAGGAAATGTTGTATTTGAAGTTTGTGTCCCAGATATTGCTGGTGATGAAGTATTCATTAGTGAATATATCGAAGGATCAAGCAGCAACAAAGCTGTTGAGTTATTCAACCCAACGGATGCAGAAATTGATTTAACTGGCTATACCGTTGAAGCTTATAATAATGGTAGTACAGAAGTTACAAACAGTTTAGACCTTACAGGACAAGTGATTCCTGCTGGCGGAACATTTGTAATCTATAACTCTGGCGCTGACCAAGCAATTCTTGATGTTGGTGATATTGATTCAACCATTACCTACTTCAATGGTGACGATGCAGTTGTCTTGAAAAAAGACGGTGTTGTCATTGATATTATTGGACTCGTTGGTGAAGATCCAGGATCAAACTGGCCTGTAGGTGACGGATCAACTGGTGAACATACACTATATCGTGCATCAAACGTAGCCTCTGGTAACCCTGTATTTGATCCAAGTGAATGGGTCGTAGCAGAACAAAATACCTTTGATGGTCTTGGTGAACATGCACTTGCAGCTCCTTCTGGAGAGTTTAAAGTGAAGTTTGATACCGCTGGTGATGGATTCACATGGGATGGTTCATCTGACCCTGAAATCACACCTGGTAACATCTTATTCAACTTCGCAAACGGCGATCATGTATTGGTTGTTGAAGGACAAAGTGCTGCGGATGTTGATTATATGCACTTTATCAGTGTTGCTACTGCAGACGCATTTACCAAAGATGGAGAATATGAATTAGTCTTTATGGATGGAAGCGGATTTGAAGTAAGCATTCCATTATTAATTGACAATCAAGCTCCTGCAATTGATCAAAAAGAAGTTGTTGGTGTAACCTTCACTTATGATCCTAGTGGTGATGCATTTGACATAATGGATTATTACACTGTCTTACGATTCATCGATAACCGTGACGGTGTATTAGAATACACGATTGATACCAATCTTGATGCCACTACACCTGGTGAACAAACCGTTGTCATTAGCGCAACCGATTCATGGGGTAACAAAGGTACCTTTGAAATCGTTATTGACGTAATCGATATTTGGGATCCTGTTATTACTGGTGATACCGAAGTCACATTTACCGCTGGTGATGCAGAACCTACATGGGAAGATTATGTAACGGTTGAAGGTGGAACACTAAGTGTTAACACCGACCAAGTAGATATGGATACTGAAGGAACATTCTTCGTATTATTCTCTGCTGTTGATGAAGCTGGTAATACAGCGACTCATACACTAGAAGTAACCATTGAAGCTGCACCTGAAACAGGATGCTTCTCAAGCTTCTCATTAGGTAGCTCATTGATTATGATTACCGCAGTATTAGGTGGAGCCGTATTATTCTTTGTCCGCAAGAAATAAATAGGAGGACAAACTATGAAAAAATTAGCATTAGTTAGCGTTGCAATGGTTCTGTCGTTCATCCTTTTCGGATGTTCGACGGACACCACGCCGCCAACGATTAGTGGAATATCCGAGGGTCAAACCTTGGAAGTTAAAGTCGGTGAACAAGTCGATTTAGGGGCAATCACCGCAACCGATAAAGATGGTAATGAATTAACAATCACCATCATCGGATTTTATGACATCAACGTTATCGATGAGTACGATGTTTCATTACGTGCGAAAGATGCGGACGGATTCACGATCTCACTCCCAATTAAATTGAGTGTTCGTGCGGAAACTTGTGAGGAAAATCCCGATCAAGAAATCTGTAAATCCGATGCTGAAAAAGCGGCTGAAATGTACGAAGCATTAGGGAAATATAATGTCGATGACAACAACAATGATGTTCCAGACTGGCAAGAAGATACCATTGAACTTGATATGGGATTCAGCTATTATGGAGCAGATGATGCAACCAATGCAGTTTGGATGAATGTACAAAAATTCATGGAAAAATATCCAAACATCTCTGTTACGCGTAATCCAACCTTTACCAGTGGTTGGGAAGATGGCGATGACGGTTTATTAGAAATTCAAATCGCCGCATCGCAGTCAGGTGAACTACCTGAGATTTTCTTCAATCCCAAAGGTGCCGAAACCTTCGACAAAGGGATGACTCTTGATTTATCAATGTACATTGAGACCGATGAGGAAGCTCAATACATTACACCAAATGCGCTCACTGGTATGAGAACGTACGACAACAGTGAAATTTGGGGTATTCCATGGCAAGGGGTTGGACCAATCACTGCCATCAACTTGACGTTATTAGAAGAATTGGGTATTTATAATCCCACTGACCCTGATAATGACAACCTGCCTGGATATGACTGGACCTACGAAGAGTACGAAGAACTTCGTGACCGCATTGCTGCGATTAACGAGTTTGGACAATGCGTATTCCCTGGAGTCATCGACTTCAGTTACTTTGGAGCTAACTACTTTGACAGTGTACCAAATGGATATCGTGGATACAATATTGATACTGGGTATTTTGATTTTGCCGGCGCCACCAATTATGGTAATTGGTTACAAGAAGTAGCTGCAGAA
The DNA here is from genome assembly GCF_014023125.1 of Candidatus Xianfuyuplasma coldseepsis. Classification (GTDB taxonomy): domain Bacteria; phylum Bacillota_I; class Bacilli_A; order Izemoplasmatales; family Izemoplasmataceae; genus Xianfuyuplasma; species Xianfuyuplasma coldseepsis. The sequence goes on along the minus strand of NZ_CP048914.1, from coordinate 54,692 downwards.
GCCAAAGCTGGACTTCACTGGTACGACTTAACCGTTATGCCTGGTGGACAAGCGATTCTTGATGGACTTCAAGGTTGTGAAGACATTACCAACTCGTGGACCGATGGTCGCCGCGGAATCAATACGATTTACTTATGGGCATTCAATGCCGAAGTAAACTCGATGGTTACCAAAGGCCAAGAAATTGATATTTATCCTTATCCAGTTGCACCTGAAGGTGGAACAACAGCAACCTATACCTATCATGATTATTACAGTTTATCGAAAAAACTAGAAGCTGATGAAGATTGGGTACGCGCACAAGCAGCATATGAGCTTGTCAAGTGGTTAACCTATGGTGAAGAAGGATTGGAGTCACGCTGGGGCTTAATTGATGAAATCAATGAAGAAGCACGTGACGCACATGAACTCGCATTACTAGATGATCCTGAACTTGGAGCATTTGTATCACCATTCATTACTGGTGACCGTTATTTGATGGACTTCATCCAAGGATGGCCAATTACATCGAATCCGAATGTTATGGCAATCCATCCCCTCGTTGCTGGCTTTGGAGAAAACAGTGGTGGATTAGATCGTTATGAATTTGAGGCGTTCAACTTACCTGAATTCCAATTTCAAATGTCAAACGCCAATCCATATCCACGACAAATTCCGGCATTTGCTAGTGTCGCCAACGATTTTGAACCATGGGATATTAAAGATGATATGCGCGATTTAAGTTTAAGTTGGGAAAACATTGCACCAGAAATTGAAGCAACATTGAACGAAGATGTTGATAAATTCTTACAACAATATTCTAAGTAAACGACTAGTTTAAGCGCAGCATGTAAACGACCAATGACTCTTCAACACTAGTTGAAGGGTTGTTGGTTTATTCTTATTAAGGAGTGATATTATGAAGAAAATCCTCATATTACCACTGCTTCTATCATTTGTTTTTATAATAAGTATTTTCGTCGACAGTTACACCATTCGAGCTGCCGAAGAGGATGACTTGTTATCTGACATGAAGCTGAGTGACTTGATGTCCGATAGTATAACCTACATTGAAGCATATGATGAAAGTAGTAGTTATTATGGTGTATATAACAACTGGATGAGTATTGGTGAAGAACTGCCGCAAGGCACCTACACCATCACACCGGATTTTGTTACCGGAGGTGAGGTTGTTGATACGGCAGATAGTTTCGGCTATGATACATCCGTACGCCAGTTTAATCCTAATGATACAATGACATTCGTTGTCGATGTATCGGAAGCAGGACTCTATGAGTTCTATTTTGACTATTACCTATTGGACGACACCAAACTTCGCCCAGCGATTGAATTCAAAGTGAATAACGAGTTTCAGTACAATGAGATGGCAAACTTGGAGATTCCAATTAAATGGGAAATTGACGATGAACCGGTTTATGATCGCTACGGAGATGAGTTGACACCCAATAGTCAGTTGTTCTCTGAATGGAGTAATTTTGGATTATCCGATCCGAACTATTTCTTTGTGGAGCCATTAAAAATTTATCTTGCTGAAGGGGAGAACACAATTGACATCACCATCAATGAAGGCTATGTCTTATTTGGTGATATTACCGTTGGTAATCTATACACAGATCCTGTGCCCTATACGGAGTATCTGGATAATCAACCCACAGCAACAAGTGACGTACCACTAATTACCTTGGATGCCGAGCGGTATCAGTTAGAGAGCCGTCAAAATATTCGTTCGAAATTTGTGCGTGACCCCTCGTTAACACCATATACGTATAAGAACCGGGTGTTAAACGTGGTGGATCAAACGTCTTACCGTAAAGCGGGGGATAGTATTTCTTATACCTTTACCGTTGAAACAGCAGGGTATTATCAGTTTTCCTTTAAGTATCAACAATTTGAAAACGATGAATTATCCAGTTATCGAACGATCCGTATTGATGATGAAATCCCGTTTAAAGAATTGGAAAGTTTTGCCTTCCCATTTACGAGACGCTGGGACAACATCACACTAGGTGAGAATGGCGAAGCCTATGAAATCTATTTGGATGCGGGAACGCATACGCTGGAAATGGCAGTTATCAATAGTGAAATCCGTGACGTCTATCACACCCTTGTTGGCGTGTTAGAAATCATTGATGATTTAGCACGTGAAATTAATAAAATTACCGGGGGATTAACCGACCGGTATCGCGATTATAAACTGGATCTATATATTCCGAATTTAGTGGATGATTTGCAGTTGATTGATGAACAAATTGAACTGTCAAAACAAGCAATCATCGACATTTATGACGACAATGATATGGCCATTATCAATGATTTGGAATTGGCGCAACGCTATTTGGGTGAATTTATTGAAGATCCCGATGAGATTCCTCCCTTTAAATCGCGATTTAACGAGGGAGACCAAAGTATTTACGGAATCATCAATAAGAATTTGCCATTCTTAGTCGATGCACCGCTACAACTCGATACAATTATGCTTCATGATCAAGCATATGAATTACCAAAAGCCAATGCGAGTGTCTTTGTCCGGATGTGGGAAAGTGTTCGTTCATTTGTCTATTCTTTCTTTGATCCGAAATACAACGACATCGATGAAATTGATGACGATACTGTGGAAATCTGGGTGCGTCAATCACGGCTGTATATTCAGGTTATGCAGCGGATGATCGATGATGATTTTACCGAGGATAGCGGCATTAAAGTACAACTATCCGTTATGCCGGATGAACAAAAAATCGTTTTGGCAAATGCGGCCAATACGACACCGGATGCGGCGATGGGTCTCAGTGTAACACGCCCGTTTGAATTTGCGATTCGTGACATGGTTGTAGATCTAAAAACACTCGATGGATTCTACGATGTCACCAGTGAATTTAACAAAAACAGTTTTATCCCCTTCATCTATGAAGATGGGGTGTATTCCATCCCCGAAACCATGGATGTGAAGTTGTTGTTCTACCGGACTGATGTCTTAGAATTTCTTGGGGTTGAACCACCCCAAACATGGGAAGAAGTTGTCAGTTTGATTCCGGTCATGCAAAAATATAACTATTATTTCTATACACCGCTTGGTGGCGATTTAGCGTTTAAAACCTTTGGTGAAACCACACCGTTTATCTATCAACATCAAGGTGTAATTTATAACGATACAGGTGACAAAGTGGTACTGGATGAAGCTGGTGCTTACGATGCCTTTGAGTTTATGACCGATTTGTTTAGTGTATACAATGTCCCAATTACAACATCAAATTTCTTCCAAAAATTCCGTGATGGAATTAGTCCGATTGGGATTGGCGATGGGAACATGTATATTCAGCTAAAATATGCGGCTCCAGAACTTGCTGGACAATGGGAAGTCATGCCGATTCCAGGAATTGAATATGAATACGATGATCCCGATGATTGTCCCGGACCACTCACCGATGGGGTCTGTATTGAACGATGGGATCCAACCTATGGAACCAGTAGTGTCATCTTCAACGATAGTTCGAAGATTGACAAAGTGTGGGAATACTACAAATGGTGGTTTAGCAGCGATGTTCAAAGCGAATTCACCTATCAACTGCAATCGTTACTCGGTGATGAGTTTTTGCATATGACGGCTAATGTCGAAGCGTTCCGTACCAGTGCCTGGCCAAGCGATAGTAAGTACCAAGTATTGGAACAATGGGAGTGGGTTCGTACAACTGGTAAAGTTCCCGGAGATTATCTTGTTGAACGGGAATTATCCAATGCATGGAATACTGTTGTCAATGATGGTACCAATCCACGGGTTGCGATTGATGACGCAGTGGTTATTATGAATCGTGAGCTGCGCCGGAAACTTGAAGAATTTGGATATTATCAAGATGGTGAACTCGTGAAACCATTTATCATTCCGACGTTTGAAAACATCGATCAGTGGATGGTAGAAGGAGGCGATAGCAATGAATGAGAAAGGCGTTAAAAAATGGTTGCAATCGCCGTATACATTTGTCGCACCCTATGCATTATTATTCATTCTTTTGATTGCATTACCCGTTTTGGTAGCAATGTTCCTCAGTTTTACCTATTTTAATACGATTCAAGCACCGGTTTTTATCGGTTTGAAGAACTATGTTGATATTTTTACTGGAGACTCGGTCTTCTTACAAAAAGCGCTATCGAATACGATTTTATTCAGTGTTGTTGTCGGCCCGATTGGATACATGCTTAGTTTTGTCTTGGCATGGATGCTGGCACAAGTACCACATAAAGCACGAACCATATATGCCGTAATTATTTATTCCCCCTCAATCACTGGCCCGATTATGATGGCCAATGTCTGGCGCATCTTGTTCAGTGGGGATGAAACCGGTCATTTAAACAATTTATTAATGAATGTATTTGGTATTATTGATACCCCGATTCAATTTATGCAGGACGCCGATTGGTTGTTCCCAATCATGATTGTTGTATCGCTATGGAGTAGTATGGGTCTTGGGTTCTTAGCGATGTTAGCAGGGGTACTCAATATTGATCGTAGTTTATATGAAGCAGCAGCGATTGATGGAATGCGCAATCGTTGGCAAGAAATCTTCTACATTACGATTCCATCGATGAAACCACAAATGCTCTTTGGAGCGGTTATGGCAATCATCGGTACCTTTAATAGTGCAGGGCTTGCAGCAGCGCTAGCCGGTGGTACTGCACCACCACAATATGCGGGATGGTTGATTGTCGACCATGCCAACGACTTTGGATTTACCCGCTTTGAAATGGGGTATGCATCAGCAATTACGGTGATTTTGCTGTTGATTGTAGTGATGTTTAACCAAATTTCATACAAACTCTTTGGAGAAAGGGATTGATCGTATGGCACGCAGCGGAATAACGTTTAACCCAGACCGTTATAACAAAGACCAAAATGGCTTTCATGCCTTCTTGATTATCCTGAGTATCTTCATGGGTTCACCGATTGTCTTCTTATTCAATCACGCATTTAAGCCCTTTAGTGAACTCTTTATGTATCCCCCTCGTTTCTTTGTTCGCAATCCGACCTTGGAAAACTTTACGAGATTGATTGCGTTTTCTCAAGAATCAGGGATTCCAATTAGCCGCTACATCTTCAACAGTGTCTACACCACAATTGCGGTTGTAGTATTGTCGATTATGTTGAGTAGTTTAGCAGCATTCGCGTTAAGTAAACTGGAATTTAAAGGAAAATATGTATTGAATAAAATCAATCAATACAGTTTGATGTTTGTCCCAATCGCTGTGGCGATTCCACGATTCTTGATTTTGATTAACATTGGGATATACAATACCTATTGGGCCCATATTTTACCACTACTAGCAATGCCGGTTGGCTTGTTCCTAGTGAAACAATTTATGGACACAAATGTTCCTCAAGAATTACTCGAAGCAGCCAAAATTGATGGGGCCGGAAACTGGCGAATTTGGTGGAATATTGCGATTCCACTTGTCAGTCCCGCACTCGTTACTGTGGCGATTTTAGCATTTCAAATGTCATGGGCTTTCCAAGATGGATCAAATCTCTATATCGATCAGGAAGCCTTGCGTAATTTACCATTTTATATGAGCACAGTTATTAGTCAACAAGGAAACATTGTTGTGACGGCAGGGATTGGTGCTGCCGCCAACTTGATTATGTTTATTCCAAATCTACTCATTTTTATCATCATGCAAAACAAAGTGATGGCATCGATGGCAACATCAGGTATTAAATAATGAAAAAGAAATTATTATCCATCGCGACGATGATGATGTTTGGGGTTGTTGTACTGTTAGTGCTCATCAGTGCGACAACGAGCGTATTTGCAACAGCTACACCGTTCAATACGTGGACAACCGATAATGAAAACGGATGGATTAAAACCTCGGACTCGTATACACCAAGTATTTCCATTAGCGAGATTGATGGGGAACCATTCCGGAACTTAGAATATGTCTATATCGATCATGAGGATTATGTGTATATGACCGATAGCGGGCATGAGAAAGTGTTTATTTTTGATAATCAATTAAACTATATTGATGAACTGGAATACGATGGGAACGATGAAGCAGGTATCGATCCATTCTTTGCTGTCAATAGTGTGTACGTCACCGAAGACAAAGTCTATGTTGCCGATAGTTTTAGTGCTGTCGTGTACATCTTTGATCGTGAAGTTGTGTTAAATCGTGACTTACTCGAAAGTGATTACAGTCTGTGGTTTGCAGACACCGATCAAAGTGGCGCAACCAATGATAATCTAACACTCAGTGATGGCGATTTGGTATATCTTGCCGACGCCGATACCGATGAACCAATTGGAGAAGCGGTATACTATATTGAAAAACTCGGTAAGAGTTCTTCCAATAATGATATTATAGGCTTTGTCGATATCGCTACCGATGAACTCGTCTTCCAAAAAACATTAACCGAAGAAATGTTTGGTAAAGTATTTGCGTGGACAACGGCGGATTATGACGAAACAACGGTGTATAAGTTGTCGGTACTAGCCGAAACAATTGAACCGATTCAAGTCATATCCAAACCGAGTGCCCCCGTTTTCCAAGGTAGTGAGGATGAAATCGGGTATACGTTTGCACCACAACGCCTTGTTGTCGATAAACGCGGCAATATGTATATCGTTGGAGCTCGGAGTTCCAATGGATTGATCATGTTGAATGAAGATGGTGAGTTTATGACATTCTTTGGTGGAAATCCACTGAGAACGCCGTTGATTGATCAAATTCGTTCGTTGTTATTAACCGAAGTTCAAAAAGAAGAATTACGGGAAGATTCCGATATTTACATCGATTACATCAGTAGTGTTGCAATCGATGAAAAAGGATTTGTCTATACCGTAACCTCAACGTTAGAAGAACAAGTTATTAAAAAATTCAACGTATCGGGTACCAACTACTTTAACAGTGATGCCCCAGGATTCCCTGGAGCAACGGATTTATGGGTTGGTAATTACGGCAATGTCTTTATTGTTGAAGAGTATGGTTGGGTTACGGAATACTCGGCAAATGGGGAACTTATTTTTACCTTTAATGTAGCCGATCGTGGTGTCGATCGTGCTGGGTTACTGGCCTTGCCGAAGTCCATTGCTGCGGATTCCAATGATCGCTTGTTTATAGTCGATAGTGGAAACCGTTTATTACAAGTATATGAACCAACAGAATTTACCAATGCCATACACAGTGCGTTACAAGCTTATCAGGATGGTGATGAAGATCTCGCCAAAGAACTCTGGACGTATAGTTTAAAATATGCGACCGTATTTGATATTGCCCATGAAGGTCTCGGAAATGCATTGGTTCGTCAGGACGATTATGAAGGAGCGCTGCGCGAGTACAGCTTAGCAGCCTATAACGAGGGTATTAGTGATACGTATTGGCAAGTTCGTCAAGACTGGATGGAACAACATTTGGATACCGTCATACTCGGGTTGTTGTTACTGATGATTGTTCGATGGTTCTTACGGTTGCTGAACAAGAAATATCATTATACCAAAGGACTCGAAACATGGTATCGCAATCTGCGAAAAAATGTGTCAGTGATTGATGAACTAAGTTATATTCCAACTTTCATTAAACATCCACTGGATGGTTATTATGAAATCAAACGACACAACCGTGTTAGTGTCAAGACGGCTGGCGTTGTTTACATCTTATTAGCTGCATTGTATGTCTTTTATATTGAAGTAACCAATGATATCTTCTTAGCTGATCCTAATATTAATGTCTTGTATCGATTGATTATTTTAGGATTGATTCTCACATTATGGGTCGTAGCGAACTACTTTGTCTGTTTGATTCGTGATGGGGAAGGATCGTTTAAAAATGTCTTTGTGGCAACGGCAATGAGTTTTACACCACTGTTGTTGGTGGTGCCAGTTGTCACGGTATTAAGCAATGTATTAACCTATCAAGAAATGGTATTTTATAGTGTGCCATTGACCTTTACCTTTATTTGGGTAACGATTTATTTCTTCTTTATGATTAAAGAAATTCACAATTATGAAGTAGGAGAAACATTTAGTGTTATCTTTGTCAGCATGTTTACGATGTTGATTATGGGTATTTTCCTCTTTGTAATCTATTCATTAAATTCACAAATCTTTCGGGTTTCTCTCGAGATTTCAAGGGAGTTGTTGGAACGATGATGAAAAAATTAATTGCTCTATTACTGCTCCCCGCAGTATTCTTCATGATCATCAGCGTCGCGGATATTGTTGCTAAAGAAGAACTTAATTATGATCTTGCACTTGGCAATCAGCTAAGTGATATAACCTACGATTCAAACGTGTATATAGAAGAACCGGATAAAATTGAGAAGACATATCTGGAATTCATTCCGGCATCGTTTGACAAAATGGCCGAAAATGAAGCGTTAGAACTGTATTTAGAAGAAGAAACGTTAGCGATTGCTGTACGTGTCAAAGAAAATGGATATGTGTATTCATCCTATAATTACAGTGATTCCTTTGCAGGTAAGGCAGCGGCTGTTGTCAATCCGATAAAATCGGGTGTAACGATTGATTTATACAAAGAAACAACCCCAACAAGTGTGTCGTTCTTAGATACATTAGCCAATGATTTAGGGGAAGACATCGATGTTGCTGAGGCTACGATTACTTCACAAACCAATGGTTTCAAAGCGGCGATTGATTTTAATCATGAGTTCTTAAAAATCAAGTTTGATCTCTATGTAACGATTGAAGACGATCAAGTATTGGTTAATGTACCCGCGGATTCCGTCATTGAGTACAACGAAAAAATATGGAACTCGCAAGAACAATACTATATTCTACGGAATATTGTCCTCTTCCCATACTTTGGATCGACGAAGCAGGAAACCGATGGATACGTGATTATACCGGATGGAAGTGGGGCCCTAATCACACTGGACAGTGCTCCGCTTGAAAAAGCATCGTTTAGCTTAAATGTCTATGGATCCGACCCGGGTTATATGTCCAACGTTACACCACAACGTACGATCAGTACCAAAGCTCCAGCACGAGTGACGATGCCCCTTTATGCGATGATTCATGATGTCGATAATACCGGATTCTATGTAGTAAATGAACAAGGGGCTAACTATGCGGTACTAAACTTTAAATCTACCGGTGTTATCAATGATTATTACAACACCTATTTTAGTTTCCGTTATCGTCAAAGTTACGAACAATATCAATCTAGAACCAATGAAGATCAGTATCGGATTTCGTTCCAAGATGATGTCAATGATTATGACGTGACAACGCGATATACGTTCCTAAGTGGAGCAGAAGCGAGTTATGTTGGGGTCGCCAAACGGTACCAACAAGATTTACTAGAAAGCTCACAATTAGGACCTTCAAGACGGAAAACCTTTGCCGGGACACCAACGCATGTGGATGTGATTGGTGCGGAAATCATTGAAGGTATTTTACGCTTGAAAACCAAAGAAATAACTACCTATCAAGAAATTACGGATATGGTAAAAGTGATGCAACAAGATGGTTATAGTGATCTAGTTTTATCACTCAAAACATTTAATAAAGACGAATGGGGCTATCGATTTGATGTCTATCGTGCTCTTGGTGGCCGTAACGACTTCCGTGAAATGATAGCCTACATGGACGACCATAATATTGATTTTAGTTACTATTTGGATTATGTCCGCAGTTATGATGATTTTTCAAAACAACACGCGCAAACGTTGAGTAAACGCAACATCTATCATATTGAATTAACACGGATGTTCTTTGCGCATCTCGTCAATGATACCGAGTATTATTCCGAGTTCGCTGAGAATGATATTGAGGATTTGACCAAGTATGGTATTGATGGCGTTTCCTTCAATGGTTTTGATCGCTCTATTTATACGAGTCATGATCGCGGTGTTGTCTATTCATCACGGAATATGACCGATGTGCAAAATGTACTAGCGCAATTCAATAATCAAGGTATAACAACAGGATTATACAACCCAGATGCCTATTTGTATGGCTATATGGATACCTATTATGATGCACCGATATCATCGAGTGATTATCAAATATCAGCCGCTTCCATACCATTCCTACAGTTGGTTATTGGTGGCTATGTGGATATGTATTCTCCGTATTTAAACTTCATCTCTGATGAAACGTATTCGTTAATGCGAATGGTCGAGTTTGGGGTATTCCCATCGTATGTATTAACCGGTGGTTCTACCTATGATTTAAAACATACGAACTCTAGCAATATCTATATCAGTGAGTATGATGTCTTAGAATCACGGATTGCAACCTACTATGATTTTATCGATGAAGGATTAACAGCTACCATTGATAATGAAATGGTTGACCACACCTTCTTAGATACCGGTGTTGTTCGTGTTGATTATGCGGATGGAACCTACATTATATTGAATTACAATACAACGGATGTCACCGTGGATACACTGACGATTGAGGCATCCAGTTATGTGGTGGGATCATGAAACAATTCCTCCGTCGAGTCGGTGACGCGATTAAGCGAGCCGCAACTGCAGTGGTATCGGTGTATTTCAAAGGTATGGATTACATCATCTTTGGTGTTTCCTATCCCTTTAAAAAGCTGATGCAAACGTATCAAGAAAAACATCCTTATACAGGAGAAAGCACAAAACAGAAAAAGTTATCGTCCTCAAGGGTGACAATGGCCCAACGAAAAGCACATACAGGTTATCTCTTTGTCTTGCCGTGGATTATTGGGTTTGTCGGATTGGTGTTGTACCCGTTTGGACAAATTGTATTTATGAGTTTTAACAATGTATTCTTAAATCAGGGTGAGTATGAATACGCATGGGTGAATTTTGACAATTATCGTCGGATTCTATTTGAAGATATCGACTTTGTGATTGAAGTCCAAAATTTCGTTGTCCGTGTATTGTTATACACCCCTGTCATTATTACACTTGCGATTATTATAGCGATGTTATTAAACCAAAGCATCAAAGGAAAAGGATTCTTCCGGATGATATTCTTCTTGCCAATCATCATTTTAAATGGTGAATTGTTGCAAAATATGAGTGATTACGGGGGAATGGATATTGAGATTAGTTTCTTTGTTCTTGATATCATCACAACGATTGTTCCACGAAGTATGGTATCAATCTTCATTGAGATGTTTGCGTACATTGTGGAAATTCTGTGGTATACCGGTGTTCCGATCCTAATCTTCTTAGCAATGCTACAAAAAATCGATCGCAGCTTGTACGAAGCAGCGAGTATTGATGGGGCAAATGCGTGGAGTATTTTCTGGAAAATCACATTACCGATTATTCGACCAGCGATTACCGTATCGATTATCTTTATTGTGGTCTTCTTGGCAAACTTCGATGGGAATCCAATCAACGGTATTATCCTGAGTTCCAATCGAGACGGATCAAGGCGTGAAGGATACGCTAGTGCGATGGCACTAATCTATAGCTTTGTCCAAATAGTGGTCATTACAGTACTCTATTTCATTGCCCGTCAAAAACCACAGAAAGGTAGGGCGTAATCATGAATAGATGGCAATCATTTATGAAACATATGCGGACGCATTGGCCGTCCTATCGAGCACGTTTACTAGGTAGTGGAGGTCGGAAAGGATTATTGTATTACATCATTATCTATTTCCTAAGTATTACATTCTCCTTTGTCTTTATCTATCCGATTTTCTATATGTTTATGATCAGTTTGATGTCCAATACCGATTTGGTGGATAGTACGATTCTCTGGATTCCATCAAAAATCTATTGGAACAACTATTTGTTTAGTTTACGGGGATTAAAACTACACATACCGTATTATCAAGTGGTGAGTGAAACCTTCCAAGCGATTAATGCGACACCAGAAGAATTACTGGAATTAACGGCATTAGAAGCTCCAGTAGGCGTTGAATTACGTAAGTTTTTCTTCTTTATTACCTTACCGATTACGGTAACATTGTTTGGTAGTATATACACCAAAGAACCTGGAAAGATTTTAGGTGTAACGGTATTGTTTGTCGCCTTTGTCATGATCTTACCTGTAAGTTATGTCAATAGTATTTACTTGGCAGGAACGACAACCTTGGTAACCGTCATCAGTAGCGCCTTCATTGGCTACGGTTTAGCTCGTTTCTCATTCAAAGGAAAAGGATTTATCTTTGCGATGATGATTTTGATTTACATCTTACCGAAGATGTTATTGTTCATCCCACGGTGGTTGATTTATACCAACTTGGGTATCCGTGGAACGATATTAGCCCTCTGGTTACCGGCATTTTTTGGACAAGGTGTTCAAGCAACATTCTTCATCTTGATTTTCTTCCAATTCTTCCGCATGATTCCGGCTCAAATTGAGGAAAGTGCCTTCTTGGATGGTGCGAACAGCTTCAATATATTCGTCAAGATTGCGATTCCGATGGCATTGCCGGCATTTGTTATTGCCCTAACCTATGGATTCGCAGTAAACTGGAATGAATTGTTCTTATCCAATGCGTATTTGGATGGTTATATCAAAACGATACCGATGAACTTGCAAAACTTACAAGCCCAGTGGGGAGCGGTGGCCGACTACAGTGTTGGTAGTGATTATACCGAGGTTGACTTTACCGAAGCAAAATCCTTTGCCGGTACAATATTGTCAATTATTCCCCTCGTCATCATGTACGGATTTGTGCAACGATACTTTATTGAAAGTATTGATAAATCCGGAATCGCTGGCGAATAAAACAATAAAAAAAGGTCTGAAATTTTCAGACCTTTTCTATTGCAATACATCATCTAACAAATCGAGTGGTAACTGGAGAATCATGGTTGATTCAGGAGATAGACCACCGAGATTGGATGGTGTTGAGGAATACAATATTTCATAACTCGTAAACTCCGATGGGATTGGGTAGGATGATGAACTAGAGAAATTGAATAATACGAGAACCAGTTGTGCATCCTCACCGTTTTCAAAGTAACGGAAATATCCGTGTAGTTGTTGGTTGTGATAAGGAGTAAAATCTCCGTATTGTAATGCTAAGCTATTGTTTCGGAGTTCACCAATTTGAATGTAAGTGTTAAGAAGGGACTCGTCATCGTTTAGTTGAACGGCAACACTATCGACACTATAATCCGCACTGTTGGTAGCCAGTCCTGAAAAATAACTACCCCAAACCATATTGGTCCTTGTTCCAAGCATACCAATCTCATCGCCATAGTAAATAAATGGATTACTCGGAATTGTCAGTAGTAGCTCGGAGGCTTGTCGTATTTGTTCATCGGATAACTGTGTTGCTGCACGATCCATATCATGGTTGGAAATAAATGTGGAATCGACAGCATCACTATTGTAACCATAGATGACATCGTAGGTGGAATTCATGGAATCCAATAAACTTTCGGTATTGTATCCCCGAACGATATCTTTGATGCCATAATTAAACGGGAAGTTAAAAACGCTGTTTCCGGATTGGTAATAATCCAAGACACTATAGGATTCCCATGCTTCTATGACCACGAATGCATCATTATTTATCGATGTAACATGTTGATTGAAACCAGTTAGAAAGTCAATGTTTGCTTGATCACGATCGATAATATCGGGATGTTCATGAAGGGCATATAGATGGCTTGTCGCATCCATACGAAATCCAGTAACGCCTTTGTTTAACCAAAACTCAGCGACATCATAGATGTAGTCAACAACATCGGGATTCTCCAAGTTTAAGTCTGGCATCCAATCGGAGAAGTAGCCAAAGTAATACTTGTCATCCAAAGACTCATGAATGTTGAAACTGGAGGCTTTCAGCCACCATGTTGAGTCATTCGGGTTATACCAAATGGGCTGTCCCCAACTACCGGTTTGATTGATGACACCATCTCCTAAACTAGCCCAGGTGAACCAATCGTAATAATCACTTGATGTGCCATATTTAAGGACATCTTGAAAGATGTTGTTGTGAGCCCCCATATGATTGACAACAAGGTCGATAATGACATCGATATTTGCAGCGGAAGTCGCCGTGATTAAATCGTCAAAATCACTCATTGTTCCATATTCAGGATTAATACTGTAATAGTCGCTGATATCATAGCCGTGATCACTAGTGGTTTCCATAATTGGCATCAACCATAGTCCACCGACACCAAGCATTTCTAGATACGGAATGTTCTCAATAATCCCATTCAAGTCACCGGTGTAGTCGCCATCGGTATCAGCGAAGCGTCGAACAAAAATCTCATAGTAGATCTTGTTGTTCGGATAGATTGCATCATAGTTGGTTTGAGAGACGTAGCCATCACTTAAATCAACAATACGACTGTCATCATCTAAGAAGATGTTGACGCATTTGTCTTGCAGAGGATCCACCTCACATGATTTCTCGATAATACTAAATGTATGAGTTGCTGTATACGAACCGTCAACCGTAGTAATGGTGATATCGACAGTACCTTCTAGCTTTGCAAAAACATAACCAAAGTCATTAACTTCTGCAACCAATGGATTACTTGAGGAAAAAGTAACATCAGTATTATCAGCATTGAGTGGCGTAACGTCCCATTGAAGGAGAACGAAATCACCAATGTAGATGGAACTCATACTTAAGGTTGATGCACGATATGAAACCCCTGCAACAGGTATTACACATTGTTCTTGATTGGGGTTCATTTCACAGGTTTCGGGAATGACATTGAGTGTCATTTGCCGTGATGTTTGTCGATTTTCATCTACCACAATACTGAGGGTTAATGCGTAGGAACCGACAACTTGTAAATCGTAGGTACCTTCCCAACTTAACGTTGCTTCAAGAACGTTGTCATCTGCATCGGTTACCGTGATATCCTCTAGTTGAATCGACTCTTCACCAACGTATTGCTCGATGGTATGTCCATCTTCTAGGTTTACGAATATAGAATAATCAGGTTCCTCTGTACATGCGGATAACCCGATAATAAGTAGTGTGAATGATAGTATGATTACTAATTTTTTCATGGGAAACACCTCACATATAGTATATCATATTGTGTGATAAAAACGAGACTTGATAATGAATGCGAAACCTGTTTCATGTTTCGTTGTGTCGTGGTACAATCAAATTGAGGTGAAGACATATGACAAAGGAAGAACAATTATTAGAAATCGATCGTCAATTTGCACGATTAGCGCAAACAGAAGGGGTCTTTGCATGGAGACGTTATTGTGCCGATGATGTCCTTATGGCAACAAGTGAACACAATCCGTATGTAGAGGGATGGTCGTCTATCGAACCATCACTACAAGAGTTATATAGTTTGGATCATGTAATCTTCACATGGTCACCCACATATGCATTTGTTAGTGGCGACAACTCTTTGGGTGTCACAACTGGATTGTATGAACGTACCTATCTCACCAATGGGGAAACCAAAAAACAACATGGTAAGTATGTCAATGTATGGCGAAAAATCAGTAATCAATGGACAATTGTATTTGACATGGGTAACTAAAAAGAGGACGCTGTCCTCTTTTTTATTCGGATGTGCTTAATATTGTGTTGCTCGTATTAAATAGATCATAGGTCTCGGATTGAAGTAGTAGTTCCGCTTCAGCGAGGTCTCGTAGGAGCAGACCCGTGTTATTGATGTTCTCACCATCTAAGAATGGATTCGAATCTTTATCAAAAACATAATCATTTGTCGCAACGAGATACGTACTACTTGGATTAAATGTTGTGATGGTTGTATTGTACCCTAAACCACCACTACTGATTAACCAGTTTACTTCTGTGCCGGTTAGTTCAACTGTTTTAATGACATTATCAAATGGCCATATTTCATACAACTTACCGAGAGAAAGTACCTCACCACTAGCGACATCGGTACGTGTACCACCATAATTATGGAATGCAATATCACTGCCGGTTTTGATACGGATTAATTGAGCAATCCAATCGGTTAAATCATAACTGGAGAATCGGGCTTCCGATGTAATGATTGGGGTGTTAAATAAGGGATCAGTTTCATCAATATATTCTTGAAGCAATGCTTGTACTGTTGTGTCTTCATATAGTAACAAGTCATCATCAGCACTGGTTAAATTTCGCGTTTGGGTACTGGTGATTTGTCCGTTTTCATAATTTAATCGTAGTTGTCCGACAAACTCACCACTAGCACCGGATTGCATGACCGGAATACCATTGATGGTTGTCGTGTAATCACTATGGGAGTGACCGTTGAAAATGGCATCGACGCGAGCATCACCAGTTAGTTGGGTCACGGTATTATTTAGTGTACCTGTATCATGAGCAATAACGATGACTGTATCGCACTGATGTTCCGTTCGTAAAAGAGTCGCGTATTCTTCGACAGCATCGGTTGGTGAACCGAAGTAATATCCTTCAATTTTAGAGGTCGCGATCGAATATTCTAGTCCATATCCAATGGTACCGATAATACCGATTTTGTGTTCTCCTTTTTCAATGATCGTATACGGTTCAATACCATCGGGGATGGTGGTTGTTCCGTCCAAGTAGATATTCGCTCCTAAGAATGGAAAATCAGCTTCGCCATTATCGATGTTTCCATCAGCGTATTGGGTGACGACATCGATTCCCCAATCAAATTCATGATTTCCTATTGTGAATGCATCCAATGAGGATAAATTCAGGAGATTAATTGTCGATAATCCGTTGTAGTAGTTCGACAATGCGCTTCCCTGGAGAATGTCTCCCCCAGCTAAAAACAATACTTGATCCGGATTCTCAATTTTTCGAGTGTTGATTAAGTTTGCAATATAACTGATTCCGATTTGCTCAGTCGTTGGAAGCAACGCACCATGAAAATCGTTAATGTAATAAATGTCGATATAATCTGACTCTAAGACACAAGTATCCTCTTCAAGGATGTACCCGTTCTTACATACTATCGGGTCTTCTTTGGTGCAGGCTGTTAGAATGAGAGACGTAATTAATAGCAGCATTACTGAAACTATTTTTTTCATATATATCACCTTTCGTGTAACACAATATTGTACCATAAAAATGACGTTGTGAACGATTTATTTCTCTTTTTGAATAAAAACTACATACGGGGATTGTTTTCGATTAAAGTAGGTGACTTTTTGAATCGTGTAGTCATGTTTGTCGAGTGTACAAAGAAAATTTTCTATTGTTTCAGCTTCCTGTTTTCCCCCCGCATGTCCAATATAGATTGTCAATGATATTAGACCGTGAATCGATAGGATATCAAGAGCTTGTTGGAGTGACGTAAGGGTGGTTTGTGGGGTTGTGGTAATGGCATGATCCGTTCCTGGTAAGTAACCTAAGTTGTATACGATAAGATCAATGGACTGCGGTTTAAATAGTGTCAAGAACGTATCATGGGACTGATGATAAAAGGTAACATTCTTTGTTGGTATCTTGTTTTTGGTAGCCTGGATTGCTTGTGCTTGAATGTCAAACGCGTGAACGTGGAGACAGTGATTGGCTAAAAAGAGCGTATCGTGACCATTCCCACATGTCGCATCAATGGCAACTGTACTGGGAGTTATATGCGATTGTAAGACCTGATGAACGTATTGATTTACATTGGTTTCCATCGAACCACCTCAGCTTATTATACCATGATATCGGATTGAATTTATCGATTTTTGGTTTGTGAGCAAACTATTTGAAAAAAGATGCAAATAAGAGTACAATATCTACGTAAATATAAAAGGAGTGTGATTCACATGTTTGTTGAACTAAAAGCGAACGAAACCGTTCAAGATTACTTGCAAGATGGAAAAATTGGGATTGTTAAATTTGCAACTACAACATGTCCACCATGTAAAATGTTAAAACCAATCTTTGAAAAATTGGCTACGAATGAAGACTTACAAGATGTTGTATTTATCGCAGCGGATGCCAATGAACATCCACAGGCCTATCAATATGGTGTGTCTAGCGTACCAACATTATTGTTCTTTAATGGGCAAGAAGTATTGGGTCAAAACGTTGGGTTTGTTCCTGAAAAACCATTGCATGATTTCTTGAAAAAATTAGAACGTGAAGAATTAGCAAACTAAACTCAGAAATGAGTTTTTTTTGTACTCTTTGTCCCAATCAATAAGTGTGTTATAATACTAGCGTACATATAGAAGGAGGTACACATGAAACAAATATCAATAGCCATCTATTTAGATGTTGAGAATATTCAAGGTATGATCAGTTTTGAAGACTTACTTGATGATATTCGCTTGCAAGTAAGTAATGAGTTTGATGACGTAGATAAAGCAGTATTTGGACTAAAAAAAGCAATTGGAGATTCGAATAACTTAAAGCGATTCCGCAATCAGTTAAGTGAACTTAATTTCACGATTGAAGACGCACCGCACATCGCTAATAAGAAAAATCGAGCGGATTTAATGATTAGTGTTGATGCACTCGAAAAACTGCATGTCGGTAATCCCGAATTTGACTTGTTTGTATTCTTAACAAGTGATTCCGATTATTCGATTGTAATGAATACGCTGCGTAAGTTCAATCGTCAAGTATGGTTGGTTGCGACACCAGAAGACTCGCAACGAACAGTGTTCAAATCATCGACGGATAAAATTCTAATCATGGATGATTTCAAAGTGATTCCAACACCAAAACCAACGAAGAAAACAACAACGACAGCAACAACAACCAAGCGTAAGACCACTGATTTTATGAAAATCAAGCCGTATTTAACAACGGATCTTAATATTCGAGCAGTTGCAGGTATTTTGAAAGTTATGCGTTCCTATCAAGAAGAAAAGGTTTATACGACCCTTGATACAAACAATCGATTTCGTCAAATTGATGACAATTTAAATCTATCGCAAACGAAATTTAAAAAATTCAAAGCGGTATATAAAGTTTTAGAAGAAGCGAAAGTGATTGAATTTCAAAAAGACAGTTCGCATCAATTTACAATTAATGATCGCCAAAAAATTATTCAGTATTTAAATCGAATTCAATCTAAAAAATAGAGCCATGGCTCTTTTTTTTAAATCAAATGATATTGATTTTTTCGGTTCTATGATACAATATTAGTGTAAGGATTATCAATTACAAAGAAGGAGTGACCATATGAATGATGTAACCATTTCAAAAGCAAAACGAGAAGAAGCACCAATCATACTGGAATTTATCAAAGGATTGGCAAAATATGAACGGATGCGAAAATATGTAAAAGCAAGCGTGGAAGATATAGAACGCAATATTTTCGATATGAATCGTGCCGAAGTCATTTTCTTACGCCGCGATGAAAAACCAATTGGATTTGCCGTATACTTCTACAAATTTTCGACCTTTTTAGCTCGTCCGACACTGCATCTAGAAGATTTCTTTGTCAGTGATGAAGAACGTGGAAAAGGATACGGGAAAATGGTATTGAAGTACTTGGCAAAAACCGCACTAGAAAATCATTGTTTGCGGTTTGAGTGGGACTGTCTTGAATGGAACAAACCATCGATTCGGTTCTATGAAAACCTCGGGGCAAAACCATTGCGAGGGTGGATTCCATTCCGCATGGATGGCGAAGAGTTGAAAAAATTTGCACAAGAGGACTGATGTCCTCTTTTTTTTGTCGAATAGTTCATAAAAAAAAGCACACATCTGTGTGCTATTCTTCATGGAAACAACTACCACCAATAAATTCACGGAGTAAACTATTGTTTGGTACGAGATCATCGTTAATGTCCTTGAAGTATTTCAAGAATTTAATTAAGCGGTTTGCCATCATGTAGTATTCACTATCATTTGGAATTTCTTGTAGTGTAGGCAATGCGTATTTCTTTAAGACGTTCAGTTCATACTGTAGTCCGGAGTTGTACACATAGTCCGCATGTTCTTGGTTGGGATAAATCCATTTGAATTCTCCGTTTCGTACGCTTTGCCACATTGACAAGGTTCGCAGAGCGCTAGCGTTTCGAAATTGTTTATCGCGTACAATACGTCGCAATAAACGAAGATTCGTAATGCTGATTGGATTGTGATTATCAAGATTTAGTTGTAATTGTGGTGAGATGTATATCTTGTAGGTTTGATTTTTGTGAATACTGCTAGTCATTAGATCATTGAGAGCGTGAATCCCTTCAATGATGATGGGATTATCCTCCGTAACGTGCATCGTCCGATAACCACCGCGTTTCTTCGAAGCGAAATCGAATACTGGCAATTCAACCGTTTTACCAGCGATGAGATCTTTCATATTCGCATTGAATAGTGCAACATCGAGTGCGTTGATGGATTCCAAATCGATTGATCCATCGGGTTCAACTGGAATGTCTTCGCGATTGAGATAGTAATCATCGAGGCTGATTCGGATTGGTCGTAGACCACGCGTCATCAGTTCGATTCGGAGGCGATTGGCAAACGTTGTTTTCCCGGAACTGGATGGTCCTGCAATCGCAATCAACCGTATTTGATGTTTGTTATCGGCGATGCGATCACCTAACTCGGTAAGCATCGCATTGTGCTTGGCTTCACACATATGGATGAAATCAACGGTATGTTGATTGTGAATTTTTGAATTCAAATTACTGATATAGTCCGCTTCAACAATATGAGCCCATACACTTGCTTTGCGCAATGTATCAATATATTTGGGTGCTCCTTGATACGGTGGGATTTCTCGATTGGTTTCACTACGTGGATATTGAATAAGAAAACCAATATCAAATGGGAACATATGAAACTTGGACAGATATCCTGTGCTGGGTACCATATAACTGTACATGTAGTTTTGGTACGAATCGCAACGGTAGAAGTGAACCGTTTTTTCGGGACGGTATTGCAGAATATCATTGCGGTCTTGATAATTGTTCTCCCGGTAAAACTCTTTGGCTTCCTCCACGGTTGTCGTGATCCGTTCAAAGGGTAAATCCGCTTCAACTAAAGTCTTCATTTCTGCGGTTACATGTTGAATGATGTCTTCTATATTTGGTTGTTCTACATTTGTTATATAACAAAAAATTGCTCGCGAAACAGAATATTTAAATTTTATATTATAGGTTGGATAAACGCGTGAAAAAGCCATCGCAATCAAGTACCGTAGACTGGCTTCATAGACATGAACCACCTCAGTATGATCAAGTGTCAGTGGAACAACTTCTGCATCATAAGCGAATTTATACGACATTTCGCGCAACCGATTATTGACGCGTGCTACTGGAAATTCCTTGTTTGGGTCCATAACCACATCGCGCAAGGTGATTGCGCTGTCGAATGTTTTCGTGTCATCATTAATATGGATAGTAAACATGGTGCCACCTCCTAGTGGGACCTTTCATTTTATAACAATGTGCTGTTTTTGTAAAGGGTTTTCATTGGATATTGACGAGAAAAACAACGAGTGATATGCTATAGGTGTAGGTGTGTGAGAGAGTGAGAGAGAAAACACATGGACAATAAGAGAAAACACGAGGATCGCCATCATCGTTATTTTGATGAGGATGAGTTCCGTAAGCGATTTGAAAAAGAGTTTCGTTTCCATCGGGATCGTCATGATCGTGATCGCGACCGGAAACAGAAACATGTACACATTATGAAACGGCCTCACAGACCGTTTGGAAAAACCATCACAAAGCTATTAACAAGTAGAGAAGAACTAGTGCAATATGTCAACGAACTGGGTGAAAAAGGTCACCACATTGATGTCTACAAAATTGAGACGGATTTGTATAAAGTCGTTGTAAAAATGCGTGATTTTGATCCAATAGACATCGACGAAGATGTCGAGATTGAAATCGAAGAAGAAATCGAAGAATAAATATGTAGCATACACCTACACAATAAAAGGAGCCTTTCAGCTCCTTTTTCTTATGATGTCCAAATCAGTTCAACAAATTCGGGATGGTCGATAAACGGATTCCGATTACCTTGTTTTTCATAAATACGATTGTTACGTTCGATTTCAAAGGCATCGGGTAAATCGTTTAAATGCCATTCGAGTAAAACACTTAGTTTTC
The DNA here is from genome assembly GCF_014023125.1 of Candidatus Xianfuyuplasma coldseepsis. Lineage (GTDB taxonomy): Bacteria > Bacillota_I > Bacilli_A > Izemoplasmatales > Izemoplasmataceae > Xianfuyuplasma > Xianfuyuplasma coldseepsis. The sequence continues at coordinate 32,796 of NZ_CP048914.1, read as the reverse complement.
CAACATAAGGACCACTGTTGTTCACGAGATTATTCAATTCCAAATCCAGTTCTCCTGAATCCCCTTCATAGCGTACAGCCATGTAGAAAATCATTCGAGCGACATCGCCCTTGACGCTGTCTGCGGGTTCAAAGGAATCTCCATCTTTAAAACTATCTGTTGTATAGTCCTGTAATGATCCACCATCATCAAAGTCAAGATTTCCACGGCCACTATTGACGACAACTAGTGATGGGCGTATATGGTGTAAATCGGTTCCTTCAATATCACTTGTGTCAAAACCACCATGGGATTTAGGCCACACATGCTCACGATTCCACGAGGTCGTTGAGGGACAAGTGACACTGCATATCGAATCTTTTGAGATACTAACTTCACTGTATAGTAAAAGAACATTATTCGAATTATTGGGATCTTCATCGGTATCGGCTAATGCTTCCCATAGTTCACCGTATGTAAGTTCATCATGATCATCAATCAACTCATGCAAGAACGATTTTAATGATTCTCCTGTCAAGGATTGGGCCCCTTCATAGTAGCCCCAGTTTTCAATGGGTTCCTCTTCTGGAAGAACCAAAAAAGTCACATTGCCACTGTAGGTATTGGTATCACCGTACATCGTAAAACTTAAGGTTACTTCAACCGCATCCTCGCCATACAATGGTCGATGGATGGTTCCGGTGCTATTGATAACATCTTGGTTGGGGGAAAACCAGATAACGGTTGTTCCGTTATACGATGTTGGTAGAGTGATGTTCTCGGTAACGCTTATCGCGGATTCGGCACCATTAAAGTATTCCTTTAAGAAAGCTTCAATTTCAGATTCTACCGGAGTCTCAACTACATCGTCACCCGGTTCAACGGTGGTCTGTATACAAGCGGATAATGTTCCAATTATGATAAGCATTGAAAATAGGATAAATAGTCGTTTCATAGGGTCACCTCATAACAGTTCATTGTACAAAAGATAGGGACGTTTCGCAACCTCTATTTTGTAACGGTAATGTTTTTTGTATGGTTAATCGATAACTGGGGATGTTCTTGGATGTAATCAATGAGGATTTCAATGACTTCCATTTGGGTATCGTTCAGTACAGGACAGTCCTTGATAAATGTATATTCGCCGCCACCACTGGCGCGATAATTGTTCATGACGATTGAAAACACATCCGTATCGTTGATTGGTTGATTATGGAATGTTAGGTTTTCAACGCGAGAACCATGGGGTTTCGAAACGTTGATGGTGTAGTGAATCGGATCGTACATGTCATAGGCGTACAGTTGGAGTTTCGGATCATTGTACTCCGATGAAATGATGATGTCATCACCATCGATATCAAAGAATGTAGCCGTTTTTTCAAGGGCTTTTCGTAACTCTTTACCAGTGCACTCTTTGACAACAAGTGTATTGGGAAAGATGTAGGTGCTGATGATATCACGGATGGTGATGTGTTGATTAAAGCCTGATACACTATTACCAAGACTGCAGGAGGAGATATCCGCATTGGTATATTCCAGTTGCACCTGATTGATAAACGATACCAAGGGGTGTTTATGTAGACGTGCTTGAAGTTGATCGGTAATCAAGTAAGGTTGATCGAGATATCCAACCGTTGTATCCAAATATGCTTGTGTATTTGATTCCACATCATGGAGTAAGTTGAGGATATGATTATCCGCAGCGATTCCTTTGGTATCATGGATCGTTGCTTCATGGTGAAAGGTCCATCCATTATCGTATGTAGCACGAATATTGATTTCTACTAGGTGTTGCGCGTTGAATCCTGGTTGACTGTAGAATGTATTCTTGTGTGAACCTGTGAGTAATCGATGTTGGTGACCGGTAAGTAGTAAATCGATGCCGTCAATCTCTTGCAGCATTTTGGCTCCTTGGTTTTCACCGGTATCATCGGTGGACAATTCAAACGTTGTCAAATCTCGTTCAAATCCACCGTGATAATTGACGATGAGATAATCGACGTGATTGCGTAGTTCACCGACTAATCTTTTCGTGGTTTCAAAGGCATCTTGAAAGTGTAGATGTGCAATATGAGATGGTTGTTCCCAGTTGGGAATGTAGTGGGTTGTTACACCGATAATTCCCACAGTAGGTCCATTGTCAAACGACGTAATCGCGTGCGATACACCGACAAATGGATTCGTTGTTAGATCATCCAATAAGTTCGCATTGAGAATGGTCGCATCAAGATGATCAAGATAGCTATGAAGATTGTCGAGACCGTAATTAAACTCGTGATTACCAATGGCAACATAGTCATAGCCAAGGGCATTCATGACCGTAGTCATAGGGTGAACTGTTTTGTCACATTGCCTTGCATAATAATACGTCAAGGGGCTGCCTTGGATTGTGTCACCGGTATCGATTAATAGATGATTGTGTTTGGCACGTTGTTTAATTAACGTCGATAATTTTGCCAATCCGATATTGGCGGCTTCCATTGTCGCATAGTGATACGGATACACGTAACCATGAATATCGGATGTATGGAGAACTTGAAAGTCAACAGTTTTCATAGGGAACACCTCGTATCTATTATAGTATAATAATCTCGTAATAAAAAGAAAAAAATAAGCCGAAGCTTATTGTTTAATTTTACATTTTGAATGTTGGATGGAGTACATAATCCATATAAAACCAAGCACAACAATGAGAAGGGCAAGGACTTTCCATAACAGATTCCCATTGGGAAGAATCAGAGGTGTAAAGGCAATCCCGATAGCTCCGAGAAAGGCGACCACGCAGGATGTACAACCAAAGGTTAGAATCCCGAATATAAAGGTTACAAATGGAATCGCATTAGATCCAACTGGTTCGACATTGGTAAGTTTGTAGTTGATAATGGAGAAGCCTACCATAATCGATGTTAATACGGCAATGATACCGTTGATTAGGATATGAATAAGCGTAATACCCAGTCCGAAATTATTCGTCATGATGATGTAGTTGGTGTTCCCTTCAAAGTCTAAAAAAACATAAAGACTCATGAATATCACGAATAAGGCTCCAAACATGATGAGATTGTATTTTGTAGTTGCTTCTTTTTTGATGGCGTGAATCATATAATCACCTCTTTACTATTATATGAAAGAAATGTGTTTTTGTGTAGATAGGTGCTCAAAAAATTAAAAAAAGTGGTATAATTGCAGTGGAAAAGAGTGATAGTATGGAATTGCTTCGTCATGACATCAAACATGTACCGCGTCTTATCGCCGGATTATTATTGCTTGGTCTTGGTATTCACACGATTCGATTATCATCGTTTGGATTACCACCATGGGCGGTTCTACATGACGGGATTGAACAATCGTTACAAGTACCATTTGGCTACAATACACTGATTGTTGGCGTGATTGTATTGGTGTTTTCAATCATCGTGTTTCGGACGAAAGTCGGCATTGCAACGATCCTCAATGTACTCCTTGTCGGACCGTTTATTGAACTCCTTCGTCTCATTGTTGATGAAATACATCATACGCTCTTTCGTGATATTGTCGTGTTTCTTCTTGGTTTTATCTGTATGACCTTTGGCCGCGCATTATACATATCAAGCAATTTAGGACAAGGACCTAGAGATGGACTATTTATTGGAATTGCACGGACAACTCCTATCCCAGTAAAATATGTGAAACTTGGGGTTGAGTTTATTGTCTTATTGCTTGGGTATTTAATGGGTGGCGACGTCTTTATTGGAACCGCGATTGTGGTCGTTGCTTCTGGCTATATGATTCAGGGTTATTTTGCCATATTGGGGTACAATCCCAAGGAACATCACAATCACAGTATTGTCGATTACATGCGCCCAAAAAAAGAATCTTCGTGAGAAGATTCTTTTATTTATTACATATTATTTGGCATGTCGTCATAAAATTGAATAAAAAACTGGTTTTCTGCAATCTGGAAGATACGCAGAGTGACAAATTGTTCTTCCACATTTACACCATTATCAATATAGAAGGTTACCGTGTAATATGTGACATTGTCAATGACGGTTGTTCCGATATCCGAACGAGTTATCGTTGGATTGGTTAGGATGATTTCAGGTCGTCCTTCCAAGCAATCAGGATTCTCGAAATTACCACCGAAGTACGTATCGCAGAATGTTCTTGCATCGATGCTTCCGTCTTTGATGTCAAGCATAAATTGATCAAGGACTACTTCAACAACTGTTAGTGGTAATGCCATTGCATCATCCGGCAGTGGTGCTTTTAGTCGTTCTACTACGAAGTACCAGGTGTACACGCCGTTTTCGTTGACTGCGTATGTTACATTAAATCCAATCGATTGTTCGCTACCATCGGTATAGAAGAACATGATATTTAGTTCAAATTCAAGACCGAGGACATCTTCGTAATTGTGATAGAACTCTTGGAAGTAAATTGAATCAATGACTTGTCCTTCATCAATCCATATACCATTGCAATCGATGTTGTCCAATGCACAGATGTCGGTGATGGAATAACCAACAGCATAGGTTGTTGTGAATTGTTCGACCCATAATGCAAGACTTTCAGCTGCTATTTCATCGGACCAGATTTCTAAATGAAACTTCATTTCTCCTAAGAGGGTTGAATAGGAATAAATTGTCCAATCAAATGTAGTGACTAAGTTTGTACCACTATAGACATCGATGATTAACATTGCATTGTAGTCATCGGCACTGATGTCGACTAAATCTAAGGTGTAATTGGAATCGATTAATTGACGTCGGATATCGGCACAAGGATATTCTCCGTCTGGTCCAAACAAGTCGGTACAGAAGGTGATATCGTCGACTGTATCGTCAAGGAGTCCATCATAGAATCCTTGAGCTAACGTAGTCATATAGTCGGTTCCCGCACTTAAATAGTCCATACGCGGTCCAATTGCTAGTTCATTGTTGTCTTTGTAATAGACATCGATTGGCATTGTGTAATAGTACGTATCAGTACCATTAAATACGGCCAAATCAGCTTCAAAGATATAGTATCCGTCGTACAGCGCAAGTCGCACATCAGTCACGGTAATACCGTAACCTTGATCGAGATAACGTTGTCGATCTTCGACTCCTGGAACCCAGTAGTTATCATTGTATAACGCTATGAAGTCGGGTTCTAGAATCGACGGATCAAGGTAATCTGTAAAGAATGCTGTGATAAACTCCGTTGCGACGGATAATGGAACCATGTAGCTGTGATCTTCTTGATAACCATCGACATACACGAATCCTTGTAAATCACTTTTAACATAGAAGTGGAAGTAGTATTCTTCGGTATAACTATTTGTAGTTAGAGTTGCTTGCACGTAATATTGCAGTTCGTCTTCCACATTGGTTTCTCCGCGAAGTAAAGTACCACCTTCATCACGAATTAGTTGGCGTAATCCATAACAGTCATTAAAGATGTAGCCCCACTCATTGCAGAATTCATCATCGGTGATTGTAAGGTCATGAAGCGCTGCAAATATACCATCAATGGCGGCAATTGCTTGGGCTTCACTAACTCGTTGATATTCGGTATAATCCCATAACGAGATCGTCATATTATTGAACTCATCGAGACGAAACTCGACTTGAACATAGAAGAAGTAATGAATCATTTGATACGTGCTATCATAGACACCAAATTCAACCCAATTTGGTTCATTCCATAAATCATATGTATACCAGTTCAGCATGTAGTTGTTAGTTGAGAGGGTTGTGTAGATCTCGGTACATAAATCATAGGAGTCCGGTGCCATGTATAAATTACAGAGGACATCGGCATCAAATGAATTATCGTTGAAATCCGTTATAAAGTTTTGCATAAAGATATCTTTATCTTCACGTGGTATGTAGTCATCTTCGGTAAATTCTAATTTCAATAAATCATCACTGTCATAGAATGCGTATACATTCCAGTAATAATATTCTTCCGTCATATCGGAATAGATGTATCGAAGTTCGATTTCAAAGTGATCAACATTGAACCACACATTGGATACTTCAACAGTGATGTCCGATGATTGGAAGCCACTAAGCATCGTTGCACACATTTCGTGTTGATGATAGGCGAAGTAGTTGTTGCAAATATCATCGATGGTATACCCATTGGCCAAATCCCAGAAAATGGAATACGCAACACCGGAGACGTCCCCTTCGGTGATGTCAATACCGCTAAAGTCTTCGAACAATTCAAAGAATAGGTGTCCGTTCATTTCATGAACATACAGTGTATAGCGGTAACTAGTACCATCATCAAAATCGAGTTGGATACTATAGTTTCCATACTCTTCAAAGAGACTGTAGTAATTGATATAGATATTGTTTTCGCGGGTCATTTCCCGTAAGTTAATAATGTCAAAAGATGTATTGGGGACGAGATAGATTGCAGCGATATCATCGGTTATCATGCTGTAATCATTGAAATCGTCAACAAATTCATAAAGGCGATTCCATATCGCATCGAAATCAATGATGGTCGCATCGATAAATTTCAGGCGATAACTACCATCATGTTGCGGTTCTACAACAAAGGCGAATTCTTCGTCAAAGTAATCAAATCCATCAGTAAAGCCAATCGTCATCACCCAATATTCGTTATGGGGATAGAACTCGTACCAATCAATCCAGAAGCCATTGATGTATGCATTGCGTAAATCATAACACTGGGGATCGGTTGAATCGATAAAGAATGCGTTACAGAAGGCATCATCACTAATCGATGAGTCGAGTAGTTGCTGCATAAATCCTTCGATGAAGGATCCGATATCAGGATTGTTGTTGAAGGGTTCCATGATTATTTTTGTGGATCCTTCGACAATGTAGAATATAATTCGTAGGTCTTCGGTATAGCTATCCACTCCGTTGTCCCAATAGAGGATGGCGTGGTATTCACGATCACCCATTAACGGTGCAAACTGTTGAATGGTTAATGCATACGTGAAATCGTCGTTGCTGCGATCATTGATACATTGGGTATACAAGTCGGCTTCGAAGTACATACTACAGAATTCTTCGTTGGTAAAGTCCATGTTGTGATAGTCGGTAATCATTTGATTGAAGAATTGTAAATCTTGTTCATAGGTATCATCAAGTGGCATGAAATGCATGCTTAACTCATTGTTTTCATCATAGTAGAACTGGACAAAGAAGTCTTCGAAATAGTCGTTGTCATTATTGTAGAAGTGGAGTTGTACTTGTAAATTCATCTCATCTACTTGCATCATGTAGGATATTTCGACAACATAACTATAATCAAATGCAGTACGTTGTGTGATACATTGCGTTGCTTCTTCCATACTAAAGTATTTGTGACAGAATTCATCGTCTGGGATATCCGGATTCATGAGTTCTTCGACATACATGGTAAAGAGTGCAATGATGTCCTCATGGTAAGGGTCATCTTCAAAGGTTAGGAACCACTGTCCATCTTCCTCAAATGTCATAAACAACCAGGTTTCGTTCCACGTATTGCCCATGTATTCAAGGGTAAGGTGAAGGGCAAAGAATCCAGGTTCTAGAGCTTCGATATGATCTAAGCGGACAAAGGTTTCGCCCAGGTCTCCAGCACGCATGTCATAACATTTTTGTTTGTCTTCCTCAAAACGGAAGTAGGAGGTACACAGCGTTTCATCATCGATTGTGTCATTGTTGAAATCATTAATGAAATTGATGAATAACTGATCAATTCGCTCATCTTCAATCCAGACATTTACAAAATCGATGAATGTTTCGCCACTGAGTTCGACAAAGTATATTTCTGCATGTAGGACGAAGGAATCGTCACCGTTGTCATACAAGAGAGATGTCATCCAACTATGATTGTCATATGGGGCTTCGAACTGTAGGATCGAGATGGTATATCCCAATGGACGAAATTGTTCGCGATTATCCATACATCCTTGGTAACTTTCACCAGCCATGAATGTAGTACAAACCCACTCACTGGTGTTGTATTCATCATTCCACTGAGCGATAAAGGTTTGCATCAAATCATAATAATAGGTATAGTCGTCATTGGTGAAACCATCCATTTTGATTTTTGTATGACCGTCGACATCATAGAAGGTTACTAATAAGTCTTCGGTATAGTTATCTGAGCCATTATCCCAATAGAGAATGACATGAAACTCGTTTGGATTCATTAATTGTTCAAAGAGTTCAATGCTCCATTCATAATCAAAATCATCTTGACTACGATCACTGACACACATATCATAGTGTTCCGCTTCGAAGTATGTGCTACAGAAGGTTTCATCATCAATGGATGTCGTGTGATAATCTAGAATCATTTGTTTGAAGAAGTTGTGGTAGAACTCATAATCGGAATTATTACCAGACTCGGGATCAATGTGGATTTTTAGTTCGTTGCCCACATAGAAGAACCACGCTTGGATGGTCATTGTGTGTTGCAGTTGTCCTTCACTCCATGTTTCTAGGGTAATCAGATAATGATCGTCGTATTCTTCAAGGTTGATTGGTGTTTGGGTATAACCAGACGCTTCTTTTTCCGCGTACCCTTCCATACAGAACTCGTATTGGTCTTCATCGAAATAGGTCATACAAACGGTCTCAGCAGGGATTGTACTGAAGAAGAAATCGTTAAACAGATCTACGGTGAAATTCCATAACGTATCATAATCTAAATTGTATAGGTCACCTAGGATATCCATTTGAATGAATAAGCCAAAGTCGTAGTAGAACTTGACGATGATGGTTTGATCTTTTACGCCCTCGATGGAGGTCATTTTCATGGTTACATGAACGACGTCATCCACTGGAACAAAATCAAGTAATTCGACAGTAAGTTCATTGAGCAAATCATTGTCTCGCTGCTCGGTACATTCTGTTTGATCCATTGATCCTAGGTAGTTTGAACAAACCGATTCAGAATCAAGATTACCGTTTGTATAGGCGTCGATAAAGCCTATAAAATATAGTTCGGCATCTTCAAGTGGAACGGTGAGTGTCGCTGGATCAATGGTTTCGATAACATAGGACCATTCATCAAAGACTACGGTTGATTGGATTGATGTGACGCCCACTTTGAATACGTAGTGCGTTAACGGTTGAGCGGGGTTCACTACATCAATCTCATATAAATCGGTTCCAACAACCGTAATCGAATCAATGTCATAGGTTGAAATATCTGTCGGGAATAGACTTGTGCGATCAGCGCGACATTCGTCGAGTAATGGGATATTGGAGATGCCAAAATAAACATCACAAAAATCCGTTATCGTTTCATCATCAAAATCGATAGCAGCTTGTTGGAATAACGTGAGGAGATCCTCGGTATTCATATTGGCTTCTGCACCTGTGCAAATAGGATCGTCAGGATTTTCACGACAGGTTTCTTCGTCGGACATACCGTTGTCCTCAGGCCAAGTCATAATGATGTTTGCGTTGCTATCATATGCGAAGGTTAACAATAGTACTTCGGTTTTTGATCCACTATCATCGGTAAGTGATAGAGTCACCGAGAACCCTTCTGCTACTTCATCAAACCTGATGATTGTAGCGGTTAAATTTGCAGCAATCGCTTCATCCCGTTCGGCTTCGCAGTCATTTAATTCCTGATCTGGGAAGTAGGTTTGACAAACGGTAGATGATTGAATGTTATCGTTTGTGTAATCATCAATAAACTGCTCAAAATATGGGATAGCAACTTCCATAATTACGGCAATCGTTGTTGGATCTACTGGGTCTTGAACATAGGACCATTCTTGTAATAAGATGTCCCCGTCCAACTTCGTTAATCCAATGGTAAAGGTGTATTGAGTTAGTCCGTCGGGACTTGCGACCACCATTTCATATTCATCTTGTGTACCAAAATCAAGGACGCTATCGACACTGAGTATGGTATAACTAGAGACATCCTCAGGGAACAGTCCATCCCGATTTGCGCGACAAGAGTCGAGTAGGGTAAGATTACTTAGTGAGAAGTAATCATCACAAAAAGTAGTGTTAGTAGCATCGTTGTATTCATTTAGAATCGTGTTAAAAATGTTTATGATGTATTCCGTTGTCAATTCGCCAACGGCATCACCTGTACAAATTTCACTGCTGGGATTTTCCCGACAGTATTCTTCACTGAGTTCTTCGACGACATCCGGTGTAAAAAAATCGCAAGCACTTAATGCAATCATCGCCAATAACGTGGTGAAGAGTAATAACAATCGTTTCATAGAAACCCTCCTTCTATATAATTATCCAGTTTAATTATAGAATATTACAAACTGGATATTGTGAATAACTTGTGAACCCCAAAAAAAAAGCGAGTATTTAATACTCGCTATCCGCGTACTCAAATGTTTTGTCTTCCCAAGTACGGATTGTATAGGTGTTTTTTGATTTGTTGACAATGTATTGTGGCAATAGAGGAACCTTGCCTAGACCACCAGGAGCATTCATAATGTAGGTTGGGATGGCAAGACCACTTGTAAAACCACGCATGAAGTCCATAATCTCCAATCCTCTTGAAAGGGATGGAATGAAATGGGATGTACCTTTTACGCTTTTGGCATGGAATAAATAGTACGGTCGTACTCGTGCTTGTAATAAGCGTTGATTCAAATAGGTCATGATGTAGGGATCGTCATTAATGCCACGCAGTAGAACGGCTTGATTGCCAACAACGATACCATGGTTTGCTAAGACTTCACATGCTTTCATGCTTCGAGTGGTTAGTTCATATGGGTGATTATAGTGGGTGTTAAGATAGACGGGATGATACTGCTTTATCATCTGTACTAATTCTGGTGTGATTCGCATCGGCATGGTTACAGGTGTGCGACTGCCAATACGAATAATTTCCACATGGGGGATTGCTCGTAGTTGCTGTAAGATCGATTCCAGCTGATGATCTGATAATAGTAAGGCGTCTCCTCCTGTTAGCAAAACATCTCGTATTTCAGGATGATTGCGTATAAATTCGATGGATTCATTGATGATTTCAACTGGTGTATGATGATCACTCTCCCCGATAAGGCGACGACGTTGACAATGACGACAATACATCGCACAAATGTTGGTGACGTTGATAATTAGGCGATCGGGATAACGTCTGGTAATACTCCCAGCTGGATTGGTAAACTCCTCTGCCATGGGGTCATCATATCCGGTAGTATCTACAATTTCAGCAACCCGTGGAATACTGAGCATATTCACTGGATGATGGATATCTCTTGAGGCAATAGCTACATAATAAGGAACAATCGCAAATCGATTGTGTTTTACGACGCGTGCAATCTCGTTGTAATCTGTAGTAGATAGGTCGACAAACAATGATAATGTGGCCACATCTTGGATCCGGTTTTTCATTTGCCAATGCCAGTTTTCCCAGTCGTCTTCAGTACCATTAAAGTAATCCAGTAAGCGTTGTTTTCGCTTGGTATATTCGTCCTCGCTATTCATTATTTTTTGGTGGATATTGGATTTGAATTGAAGATATTGGGTTGTTTTTTCCTGTAGTTCATCCGATCGTCGTATCGATTCGATGTTTGGACTCATGAAATCACTCCCTTGTACTTTCAGTATAACAAAAAAGAGCGCTTTTAGCAAAAGCGCTCTTAGGGTTAGATGTAGTTCTTCATCAAGGTAATATAGGCATCCTTATTGGCTTTCATCGCCTCTTTTTCTTGGATGGTTAAATCCCGAACAATTCGCATGGGATTACCAACGACTAACACACCACTTGGGATGTGTTTACCAGGTGGAATAAGTGCCCCGGCACCGATTAGAGTATCTGTACCAATTATGCATCCATCCAATAGGATGCTGCCCATTCCGATTAAACAGTTATCCTCAACGGTACAAGCATGAATGATTGCGCCGTGACCGACTGTAACATTTCGACCGATAACTGTTGGAAGGTTTGTGTTTGTATGGACAACAGCATTATCTTGTATATTGGTATTTTCACCAATAGTAACAGGAGCCATATCTCCCCGAATACTAACATTAAACCAAATATTCACATAATCTTTAATGGTGACATCACCGGCTATGACGGCACTATCGAATATTTTTGCAGTAGATGCAATGGTAGGACTGGAATGTTTATATTGTTCAAAACTCATATTATCACCTCAAAATGGTTCGTATGACACGCATGAAATTGCCATATGTAATTTTCTCTATTTCGGTATCCGAGTATCCGCGTTTCTTCAGTTCAATTATTATATTTGGAGCATCGGCTATGGTCTGTAGTCCATCAACACCATTGCTTACGTTAATATCACGCAGATAGTAACATATGTCAAGACCTAAACCAACGTGGTTAATTCCGATTTTGCTTACAATATAATCAATGTGATCGACCATCCCTTCAACCGTTTGTCCGGATGGCTCCGATGAGATAAATTGCTTGATTCCACATACACCGATGACACCGCCGCGTTGTTGTAATTGAATCAATTGACTATCCGTGTAATTGCGTATGTGATCACAAACCGACTTGGTATTTCCATGAGAAATAATGAGTGGTTGCGTGGTGTGATTAAAAATATCCTGAAAAGTTCGTTCATTTGCATGAGCTAAGTCGATAATCATTCCCAGTTGTTCCATCTCATGCAGTATGTCTTGTCCATGGATGGTTAGTCCTTCGGTTTCACTTGAGAGACCGGCGGCATATCGATTGACTTCATTCCAGGTTAAACCTGCATGACGGACACCTTTTTGATACAATTCACGTAGATGATTGACATCTCGTAATTGATGTATACCTTCCATTCCTATAATAACACCAATCTTATTTAAAGAAGCTGATTCATCAATATCACAAACATTTTTAATGACATGAAAGATATCTTGGTGATTATCTAATTCTTGAAAAGCATAATTAAATATTGTATCAAATAATGATGCATCAGTAGTAGTAGGATCCGTCCAGTTAACGAAAATGGAGTGGGTAATACCGGCTGTTTTGTATGCAGTTAGATGACGGGTTTTGAATGAGGATGAGTCTCCTTTTAGATGCTCTTGATACATGTCAGTTAGAATATCAGCATGGGCATCGAAAAACATAGTAAAACCTCCTAAAAAACTGAGGAAATCCTCAGTTATTGATTATTATAAGCAAGTAATCCAGCTTGTAAAATCTTCATTGCTTTTTGCATGTCGTCTTTATTCAAAACATATGCAATGCGCGCTTCATCTTTTCCAAGCCCTTTGGTAGCATAGAAGCCCTCGGCAGGAGAAAGCATAATGGTTTCTCCATTTACATCAAAGTGTTCAAGCATCCAAATGATGAACTTTTCAGCATCGTCTACGGGTAGTTTAACGACCATATAAAAAGCTCCAGTTGGTTTTTGTACAAGAACTCCAGGGATTTGTTGTAGTGCATCAAACACAATGTCACGGCGTGCTTGATACTCGTCACGTATTTCTTTGGTATAGGAGTCGGGTAACCGATATAAGGCAGCTGCACCAATTTGCTCAAGTGTAGCAACACATAGTCGGGCTTGTCCTAATTTAAGGATATTTTTCATCAGATCTTTGTTATGAGAACAGATGGCACCAATTCGGGCACCACAGGCACTGTATCGTTTTGATACGCTTTCTGTTATGATTAAATGATCTTCAATCCCTTTAATGGATGCCATGGACTGGGCTTCTAATCCGTCAAATGCCATTCCGCGATATACTTCATCACTAATAATGAAAAGATGGTGCTTAATTGCAATTCGCGCAATCATCTCCATTTCGTCAGATCGAAGTATGGTTCCTGTAGGATTCCCGGGATTACTAAATAGAATCCCCTTTGTTTTAGGGGTGATTAGTGCTTCAATTTCCTTTTCAGAAGGAAGATGGAATCCGTCTTCGGCTTTGGTCGTAATCGGTACGATATTGACATTTACTTCTCCGGTAAATCCATTATAGTTTGTATAAAATGGTTCGGGAACCAATAGTTCATCACCAGGATTGCAAATGGCAATTGCAGCAAAGGTAATCGCTTCGCTACCACCGTTGGTAATAAGAATATCTTCTGGTTCAAAATGGATGTCATCACGTCTAAAATAATCGCAGATGGCATCGATTAAAATTGGTTCACCTTGGCTGAATGAATATTTTATGACTTCTGTATCATAGGCATTGATGGCTTCCATGAAGACAGAAGGAGTCTGAATATCGGGTTGACCAATATTCAAATGATACACTTTTTTACCAGCTTTCTTTGCCTTTGTAGCATAGGGCACTAGCTTACGTACAGGAGATGCTTGCATCGCTTGTATTCGATCGGATAGTTTCATCGTATTCCCTCTTTCCTAAAATCAACTATATTGTATCACTTAGAATACCCAAAATCAATACTTCCAGAAGTAATAGTAATGATATGTATATATGCAAACCATAAATATTTGATGTTACAAAAATAGATGAAAATATTTTCATTAAAAAAACGTGAAAATTCATGAAAATATAAATTTAAAAAGGCTAAAAATAGCCATTTTAAGGAAATAGTAAAAAACTTTAGAATTTTTAATGAAAACGCTTGTAATTCGCTTCGTGAATTGTTAAAATGCTAATGTGTTGAAGTATTCTTCATTGAAAGGAGATTCCTATGTCTATTAAACTATTTATTCCTGGTCCTACTGATGTGGAACCAGATGTATTGCAACAACTAGCAACAACACAAATTGGACACCGATCAAAAACAGCGACGGAGTTACAAAAACGAATTTCTGAAAAATTGCAGAAACTGATGTATACCGATAATACGATTATTTTATCGACCTCATCAGGGAGCGGAATTATGGAAATGGCGATTCGTTCTTGTACACAAAAACGTGCAGCTGTTTTTAGTGTAGGGGCGTTTGGTAATCGTTGGTTTGATATGGCGAAACGCAATAATATACCTGCTGATATCTTTACTCCTGAACCCGGTAAAGGAGTACGACCAGAAATGGTTGAAGACGTTTTAAAAACAGGAAAATACGATGTGGTTACCATCACACACAATGAAACGTCATCCGGAATTATGAATCCAGTTGATACGATTGGCGAAGTTGTCAAACAGTATCCAGATGTACTCTACTTAGTAGATGCAGTAAGCAGCCTGGGTGGGGCCAAAATCGAAGTGGACAAATGCGGAATTGATATCTGCTTAACGTCCACTCAAAAGTGTTTGGGTCTTCCTCCAGGATTAAGCGTTGCGTCAGTAAGTGAACGAGCATACAACCGTGCTAAAGACGTTCCTTATCGTGGATATTATTTGGATTTAGTCAATGTCGTCGATCGTGTCAAAAAGAACTATCAATATCCAACCACACCAGTTACACCGTTGATGTGGGCACTGGATTATAAACTAGATAAAATCTTGGAACAAGAAGGATTAGACCACCGGTTTGCTCGTCATGAAAAACTAGCAAACATCGTCCAAAAGTGGGCGTTAAAACATTTTGATTTATATGCGGAAGATGGATTTCGTTCGCATACGGTAACCACCATTTTAAATACCAAAGGATATAGTGTTGCAGAACTTAATCAAGCGTTAATGGAACGTGGCTATATGATATCCAATGGATATGGATCATTAAAGGAAAAAGCGTTCCGCATTGCCCATATGGCTGATCGGCAAGAAGACGATTTATTAGATTTGTTGTCAATCATCGAAGAAATCTGGAATTTGTAGGTGATATGATGATTAAAATTCTTGCAAATGACGGTATTGACCACAATGCGAAATTAGAATTAGAATCCTTAGGTTATGTAGTCGATACAACCCATTATGACGGAGCTGAATTACATGAGCAATTGCAACAAGTTGATTGTATCATTGTACGATCCGCTACGAAAATTCGTACTGTGGATATCGATCAAGCATTGCTCACAAAAAAATTACGATTGATTATTCGTGCTGGCGTTGGGATTGATAATATCGATCATGAATATGCGGAAAATCATGGAATCCTTGTTCGCAATACACCGAACTCTAGTAGTGATGCGGTGGCCGAACTAGCCATTGGACACATGTTTGCCATCGCTCGTCACATCTATCACGCGAATGTCACGATGCGTCAAGGACAATGGCATAAAAAACAGTACAAAGGCATCGAACTTTCAGGCAAGACCCTCGGTTTGGTTGGTTTTGGCCGAATTGCGCAAAAGGTTGCTGAAAAGGCGATGGCGCTTGGAATGAAGGTTATCTACAACGATATTCGGGGACAACAAGAGGTCCTACCACAATGCAAAGAAGTCTGTAAGGACGACCTACTCCAACAATCCGATTTCATAAGTTTGCACATTCCATTTAAACCAGAGATGGGGCCCTATCTTGGAGAAGAAGAATTCTCTAAAATGAAACCTGGTATGTATATCGTTCATACGGCACGTGGTGGTGTTGTTGATGAAACTGCATTACTGAATGCACTCGATAATCATACTGTCGCATTTGCTGCACTTGATGTGTACGAAGAAGAACCCACAAAAAATGAACGAATTTATACGCATGAACGCATCTCATTGACTCCACATATTGGTGCGTCAACAATAGAAGCTCAAGCTAGAATCGGCCTGGAAACCATTGCCGTTATTCAAGAAATACTATCGTAGGAGGATACGAAAAAAATGGCTGTAGTAAGACCTTTTAAAGCACTAAGACCACGACCAGACTTAGTGGAACGCGTTGCATCATTGCCATATGATGTAATGGATCGTAAAGAAGCAAAATTAATGGCAAAAGGAAACCCCTATAGTTTCCTCCACATCATTCGTTCGGAGATTGATTTTCCATCATCGACCGATCCGTATGATATTAAAGTGTACAAGAAAGCACAGAAGAACCTAAAGATCTTTGAAGATGACGGAATTATGGTACAAGATGAAGTACCAATGATTTACATTTATCGTCAAGTGATGAACGGGATGGAACAAACTGGATTTGTCGCTTGTACATCCGTGGATGATTATGTCAACAACATCATTAAAAAGCACGAGTTAACGATTTTAAGTAAAGAAAAAGATCGTCTCGACCATTTTGATCGCTGTGATGCCAACACAGCACCAATTTTCTTAACTTATCGGGATCAAAATCGTCTCCAAGAAATCTTGACTTCATGGACAACGGACCACGACCCAGATTTTGATATGGTGACCGATGATGGTGTTGGACATTCGGTATGGACAATCAATGATTTGGATATTGTTCAAGAAATTCAAGATGAGTTTCAATCGATTAATAGTTTGTATATAGCCGATGGACATCACCGTTCGGCTTCTGCTGCAAAAGTTGCACTCAAACGACGCAGTGAGTTTCCAAACTATACCGGTGAAGAAGAATTCAACTTCTTTATGAGCGTCATCTTCCCAGAATCGACACTGAACATTATGCCGTACAATCGTGTTGTTCATGATTTGAATGGATTAACAGTAGATGAATTTTTGAAACTACTAGAACCAACCTTTACGGTTGAAAAACACACCCATCCGTACAAACCAGTAAAACGTAATACATTTGGGATGTATGTGAATAATACGTGGTATAAATTAACCTTGAAAGATGGATTTGTTGATGTTGATAACGTCTTAGAAAACATTGATGCAGCCATCTTAGAACAATATGTATTGAACGATATTCTTGGAATTCGCAATTTGCGTAATTCATCACGGATCAGTTTTGTTGGTGGAATTCGAGGATTAAAAGGATTAAAAGAAAAAACCGATGAGTTAAATGGTGTAGGCTTTGCTATGTTCCCAGTAACCATGCAAGAAATCATGGAGGTAGCCGATGCTGGATTGATCATGCCGGCGAAATCCACATGGTTTGAACCAAAACTACGCAGTGGACTGTTTGTTCATAAGTTTGACAGTTTTGCGCATACAACCGAGACCGACGGAAAAGTATCGTCTCGTACCAAAGAATACATCGAACAAGTACTGGACAATGTCCGTTCCAAAGATGGAAATCAAACTGAATTTGTTCAAGCAGTTACGGAAGTACTTC
Organism: Candidatus Xianfuyuplasma coldseepsis; assembly: GCF_014023125.1. GTDB lineage: Bacteria > Bacillota_I > Bacilli_A > Izemoplasmatales > Izemoplasmataceae > Xianfuyuplasma > Xianfuyuplasma coldseepsis. Next base: position 14,874 of record NZ_CP048914.1, on the reverse strand, counting down.
ATAGTTTAGGTCCCGTTTTGGAACAACATCCGGAATACATTGAAAACAATATTTTGGAACGCATTGTGGAACCGGAACGGGCAATCCAGTTTCGTGTACCATGGGTGGATGACGAAGGTAGTATCCAAGTAAATCGTGGATTCCGTGTGCAATTTAATGGGGCAATCGGCCCATACAAAGGTGGATTACGATTCCATCCATCGGTGTACTTGGGATTAATCAAATTTCTTGGATTTGAACAAATCTTCAAGAATAGTCTAACCGGACTTCCCATTGGTGGGGGAAAAGGTGGAAGTGATTTTAACCCACTAGGGAAAAGCAATGAAGAAATTCGTCGTTTTGCTGAAAGCTTTATGACCGAACTCTATCGTCACATTGGACCGGATGTCGATGTACCTGCAGGAGACATTGGTGTTGGTGGTCGTGAAATAGGATACTTATTTGGACAATATCGTCGCATTCGTGGTGCGTTTGAAAATGGTGTCCTCACCGGAAAAGGATTGGAGTACGGTGGATCATTAATTCGTCCTGAAGCAACCGGATATGGTGCGACTTATTACGCACATCAAATGTTAAAACACGATAATCTAAGCTTTAAAAACAAAACCGTCGCAGTGAGCGGATTTGGGAACGTTGCATGGGGAGTTTGTAAAAAAGTACGGGATTTAGGTGGAAAAGTTGTCACATTGAGTGGACCTGAAGGATACATCTATGACCCCGATGGTATTAGCACTCAAGAAAAAATAGATTTTATGTTGGAAATGCGTGCCAATACCAATGGTAAGATTCAAGATTATGCGGACAAGTTTGGTGTTGAGTTCTTCCCGGGCAAAAAACCATGGGAACGCGAAGTCGATATTATTATGCCATGTGCGACACAAAATGAGATTTATCCGCAAGATGCCAAACAAATCATTGAAAATGGTGTAAAATATATAGTAGAGGGAGCCAACATGCCGACGACCAATGAAGCGATTGCGATGCTGCAAGATGCTGGTGTTATCATTGGACCTGGTAAAGCTGCCAATGCTGGTGGGGTGGCAACAAGTGCCCTTGAAATGTCACAAAACAGTATGCGGATGAGTTGGACGGCGGAAGAAGTCGACGAACGATTACGCAAAATTATGAAAAACATCTACAACAGCTGTGTCCGTGCTAGTAGTCGTTACGGATTTGGCTATGATTTAATTGCTGGCGCCAACATTGCCGGATTTGTAAAAGTCGCAGATGCGATGATTGCCCAAGGTATTTATTAAACAACAAAGGAGTGATTTGATGGGCTATGCTTTAAAAGAAACAACATACAGTTATCGTGCTTGGACCAAAAATGGGGTGTGGACAACGGGGGATTTAACAACCGATAAGACCATAACAATCCATGAAGGATCGAATGTATTTCATTATGGACAAGCGTTATTTGAGGGACTCAAAGCGTATAAACAAAAAGACGGAAAAGTTGTATTATTCCGTCCAGAAATGAATTACGAACGTCTCCAAAGTGGGCTGCAACGGATCGTTGGACCAACGATGCCAAGAGAATTGTTCTTTGAAGCGATTGAACAAATTGTCAAATCCAATGTTGATGATATACCGGAGTATGGAACCCAACAATCATTGTACATCAGACCGTTTGTTATTGGTCATGGGATGAACCTTGGTGTCAAACCATCCGATGAGTATTTGTTTAGTGTATTTTGTGCCCCAGTAGGAACCTACTTTAAAGGTGGATTGGAAGCACTAGAGTTTGTGACAACACAGTATGATCGTGCCGCCACAAATGGTATGGGACAAGTTAAATTCGCTGGTAATTATGGTTCGAGCTTATATCCACGACAACTTGCCAAAGACGCTGGATATGCCGGTGTCATCTATTTAGATCCAGCAACGCATACCAAAATTGATGAAGTTGGTGCTGCAAACTTCTTTGGTGTAACCCATGATAATGTTCTTGTAACACCAAAAAGTTCCAGTATTCTTCCAAGTATCACCCGAAAATCGATTTTGTATTTAGCAGAACACGTTTTGGGTATGAAAGTCGAAGAACGCGAATGCTTCATTGATAATATTCAAGAGTTCAAAGAAGCAGGAGCATGTGGTACCGCAGCAATTATTACACCGATCAAAGCCATTACTCACAAGGATAAACGACACCAATTTGGTGATGGAAAAGTCGGACCCACGATTAAGAAACTCTATGATTTATTACTCGGTATTTACTATGGTGACATTGAAGCACCTGAGGGTTGGATTTACGAAGTACAACTATAAAAAAAAGGACTCAGATAGAGTCCTTTTCTATTGCTCGATAATGGTTTTAATTCGCTGTGCAAGGCCATAGAGTTTATGCTTGGGCACACTGCATAATGCAATGCGTAAACCATGTGCCACTTCTACGGTGTAAATATGATGTTTTTGGAGTTGTTCACCGAGATACTCCACCTGATCTTGAGCAACTTTGATGGTAGCAAAGAAACCTTCCTTATATGGATATAGGGGCAATCCAACGTCCTTGGCTTCCTCAATAAAAATATCGGCCCGTTGTTTGATTATGTCGACATAAGTAGTCTTTTCGGCAAGGTACTCCTCCCGCATGGATGGGGTGGTCGTAATCATCGTAAACAAGTCCATTACAGAATTGTTTACCGTCGACCAAATACTTCGAGCTGAATAAATTTCCGCATCGCGGAACTTAACGAGTTCCTCCATGTTTGATGAAATCGCGACTGCAGCACCAACTCGCATGCCATAGGCGGTAAATGTTTTGGATAATGAAAACGCGATAACCACCATCATGTTGTGTGATAACTGTTGATATTTTTGAAAATGGGATTTCCATTCAGGTGTCGTAGAGAAGTCCACATAGGCGATATCGTGAAGAATAATAACGGGTCCTTGATGACTGAGTTGGGTTAATCCATGTAATATGGTATCCCATTCATCGCTTGTCATGGTGTAGCCCGAAGGATTGTGACAAGGATCGTTAATAATGGCTAGTACCTTGCCTTGTTCATTCATGACTTGTTGGCATGTCGCTAGAAAACTGCCACAATTAAACTGATCACCATCAAATAGTTCATAGTTCATGGTATTGACTTGAAACTCGTTTGCCATCGTATTGTATGGTCCCCAAGCGATGTGTGGTTTGACTAGTGTATCCCCAGGATTTAGCACGTTTTTAATCGTGCTGCTAACCGCACCGGCACCACCAGGAGTTGCAATGATTTCACACGGAATGTCCGTATCACCAAACAACCAGGTATAAACTGCTTTACGAAATGTGGGGTTGCCTTGAATGCCAGCAGCGTACTTCGCTTTTTGAATATTGGATAATGATTGAAATGAATTCCACACACTATCAAAGGCGACAAATGTACCGTGTTCATCGAATAACGTTCCCAAGGTTGCATCGACAACCGCATCATCACCAACTTCCAGTTTTGCTTGCTTTGCTTTTACCGCAGCTTTAAAAACTTTATCAACCATTTTTTTGCCATCACTATGGGAGTTTAAGAAGGACATAATATCACCTGTAATCATTGAATTTATTTGGTATCATTATACCATTTTTTACCGCTTTATGCAGTACTTTTTGATGCTATTCATAAAACAGTACAAATCACTTATTATTATTTGTATATTTTACGTTCTATGATAAAATATGTATAAGAGGTGATTCGATGTTAGAGAATTTAAAAGAATTTATGAGAACCAACCATCATTATGAGTTAACGGATTATGCATATTTTGACACAACCTATCGACGAACCAATTGGTTGCCCCTTTCACTTAGCCTATTTGTAATTGTGTTTCTCGTATTTCTTCTTGATTTAATATTTTCATGGAACGTTGTGAACTATGTTGTTTTAATTATTGCTTTTGTGGTACTCGTTGTGCTTCCATTAGCCCTGAAAAAAGGGAATAAATATCAATCGATTGTCGTCACACCAGTCTACTTGATTGAACAACAGTCCAAGGATGATTTTGTTGCGATTGATTTTGATGAAATCACATCGTTCAAACTAACCGATAAAGGGATTCGAATTGAATCAAAACAAAAGAAAATTATGCTGGGCCTCAACTTGTCACGTGAAGAGATCGATCAGATAATCGATATCTTAGAAGCAAAAGGAAAAACCTTTGAACCAGAAAAAGACTATATGATTCGCCCTGTTGAAATCATCATTAAAGACAATCACATACGTTTACGAGATATCAGTGTACGGACTGATCTTGATGATCTATATGAACAATTCAGTAATAAGTATATGATGCTTACACCTGGATTCATCGACTACATTATCTTCAGAAATAGTAATGTTAAGAAAGTAGAAGTGCTTAACGATCAACAATGTTTTGCACTCCATATCGATCGTTTTGAAGTCAAAGAAGGTCATCCGGAAAATACCAAGTTTGACTCGATTGATGCAATGGATTGTATTGCCATCTTCCAAAAAGTAGAAATAGAGTCCATGATTTTACAAAATACGCATGATGCAAATGTTCCAGATAAAAAATGTGATCGAACATTGGACACACTTCCTGAGTTCTTGGAAAATGCAGTTATTGCCGAATGGAAAATTACCAAATCAAGAGCGATTTTCTTCTTTGCAACCGGAGTACATCAATTAAAGATGACATTCTCATATAGCGATGTAATCATTGGATGGAATAAAACAAAAGAGTGATTGAATCACTCTTTTTTATAGCTTATCTATGATGTTTTGTAAACTTTTTTTCGCTTCAGAAGGCAATATATCATGGGAATATAAATGTTCGATAAAATGGATTCTTGATTGCATTCGTTCTTTGAATAGATTGAGGTACTCGTTATTGGTAAAGTCGGGATTGTATCCTTTAATTATAGTATACGATAATTCCTCTAATCCTCCAAATGGAGCGAATTCTAGAGTTCCTTCAACGATTTGTTCAATAAGATTAAGCGTAATGGACGGAGTGATATTGGAATCCAAGAAGAAGCCCGTATTAATCACATAGCAGGTCACATTGTGATTTTCAAACAAGTCCTTAAACTTCAAATAATCGTTACGAAGTGGGTATAAACGGAATGGATTTGCATACGGTTCAATAACGAGTTTGGTGGTCACGGCACCATGCTCGGCACTAGAGCGTTTTGTTGCTAAAGTTGCACCTAAAGTACTCGCTAGAACACTGGAGTTAACTCGTAAAATTGGAGGAAGGGTTTCATCTTTCATAATCCAGAATATCGCGTTCACCTTTGAATCGAATTTAAACACACGTTTTGGTGTCCAAAATCGAGATTTAAGAGCTCGTCCATTGCCATTACGTATGTCTTCGGTAACCGGAACAACATGGTTGTTTTGATCAATAGTTGCACCGACATTCTGCATTGTTAATAGGAATTTGTTATCCGGACTGTTCGTAGGATAATCTTGAACTTTGTCGAAGTACGCTGGTTCTAAGGAAATACTCGAACCGTCTTCATTCGAAATGATGAACGCATCATCGTGAAGAACCGTGATGTCATATTTTCCACCATGAGAGGCATGGGTGATGGTGCTTTTTCCACTACCACTTAGTCCGAAGACTCCAGCAACAAAGGTTTTATCATTGGGTAACACAAAGCGTTTTTGGCCACCATGACATGCTGTATAATTAAATCGAGAAGCGACTGACCAACTCATTGTTAACGTCGCTTTTTTATGTTCACCAAAATACCGCATACCAAATAGTGCCCCAACGTTATGAGTGTGATCAAATAAACTCAATCCATCTTGAAAACCAGGTGGGTAAAAGTCGGGGTCAGAGTATAAGAATACATCCCCTTCATTAATCAGGGTAGAGGATTTGTACATCGTATCAAATTCATACGTTTGATGTTGAAAATTCAGCATCCAGGAATAGAGTGTGTTTTCATATCCTTCAGGGATTAACAAATGGGCTTTCACCATAAAATCAGGATGCAACCCAACATAGGTGGTCGCATGGTACATACGCTTGTGATTGCTTTCGAAAACAGCATTTCGCAGTAGATTTGCATAATCTTCCATATTATGAAGGTTTATTAACTTACGAACCTTTGCTTGGCGTCCGGTTATGATTCCATCATTGAATAATAATACCTTTGCGTCTTCGGGTAAACCGAGTTCGCTTGCCCGATGCACAGGTAAGTCGGATATGATTGTACCTGGTGCATTTTTCGCTAGTTCATATGCCTGCACTAGGGATGTGATACGGACCACATTGTTGCGATAAAATGCGGTCTCAATAGTGGTTCGAATTCGATGAAACAAATGGGGGTTTGATTTGCCGATTTCATCCTTTGACAAATTGCTTTTTGTAGCCATTAGTGGGTCACCACCAATGCTGCCAAGGCGATGGAATACAATTTACTTTCTGCAGAATCTGCACGACTGGTCAACACAATAGGATGTGTTGCTCCAGCGATAACACTAGCACTTTTAGCTTTTCCTAAAAACATCAATGTTTTGTAAAAAACATTTCCAGCTTCGATACGAGGCATGATTAGTATATCAACCTCTCCAGCAATAGGATCAGTGATTCCTTTGTGAAGAGCAGCTTCTTTATTAACGGCGTTGTCGATTGCAAATGGACCGCCAACAATACAGTTTTTGATGGTTCCTTCTTGATTCATTTGAACGAGTTTTTCAGCGTCCAAAGTCGCGTTCATTTGGGGATTGACCTTTTCAACTGCACCGATGATACCAACATGAGGTTGTTCCAATCCAATTGCATGTGCGATCCCGACTGCGTTTTCAATGATTTGTCGTTTCTCATCCAGGGTCGGCGCAATATTCATAGCCCCATCACTCATCATCAGAAGTTTAGGATAATCTGGAACTTCGATAAGGGATACATGCGATATCCGATTACGCGTACGGAGGCCGAACTCTTTATCCAATGCAGCTCGAAGAATGGTACTCGTTGCGACGAGTCCTTTCATTAGCACATAATGTGGATGATCATGGACCAGTCGTACCGCTTTTTCACAGGCTGCCTTGTCATCACCTTCATCAATAATGTCATAGTGATTGGTAATGTCCATCGATTGTAATAATGACTGAATTGCTTCTTTGTCACCGATGAGTATCGGTGTGACAATCGATAATTCAGCTGCTTTATGGACCGCCGTAAGTACGTGTTCATCGGCCGCACACGCGACAACTAATGTCGGTGGTGTATTGGTTTTAGCTTGTTCAACCAAAGCATGCATAGTGTGAATCATATCAATATCCTCCTACAAATAAGTTTTCGGTAGTTCCAACCCTCGTAGAACACGAAGGGCACCATACGTTAGTGCTTCCATTTCATCCTCACCGGGGAAGAGTAGTATAGTTCCTAGAAACCGAACTCGTTTTGAAATTTCTTCGACAATAAAGGGATCTTTCGCAAGTCCTCCAGTCAGTACGATTGCATCAATCTGACCCTCTAATACAGTGGCACAACTTCCGATTTCTTTAGCGATTTGGTAACACATGACTTCGACTAAGAATTTGGCCTCTTCATCCCCGGCTTCAATCCGTTTACTGATGGTAAAACCATCATTGGTACCAAGGTAGGCTAAAAGTCCACCATTACCGTAATTCATCCGTTTGATTTCAGCCAGTGTATAGTCCCCAGAAAATGCCATTTTATACAGTGGACCAAGCGGAACACTACCACTGCGTTCAGGGGACATCGGACCGTCGCCATCGAGGGCATTGTTGACATCAATGACACGACCGTTTTTATGAACACCAACGCTGATTCCACCACCGAGATGGGCGACAATTAAGCGTGCTTTTTGATAGGGAATTCCCAGATCATCAGAAGCTTTTAAGGCAACGGCTTTTTGATTGAGGGCGTGGAATAAACTTTGTCGTTTAATTTGAGGCATCCCAGTATAACGGGCGATATCGTCCATTTCATCTACCGCAACTGGATCGACGATGTAGGCAGGAACGTTGATTTGTGCTGCTAAATCTTTGGCGATTACACAACCTAGATTACTGGCATGTTCTCCACGTGGAGCTTGTTTCATGTATTCGATCATCGCATTGTTTACCGTATAAGTACCGCCTTCAATAGGCTTTAACATACCGCCTCGCCCGACAATTGCATCCATTTGATCTAGGGTGTATGGTGAATCGGCGATAGCATCGAGTATGGTTTGCTTGCGATAAGAAAACTGGTCGTATACATGCGGAAATTTTTGGAGTTCTTCCGCAGGGTGTTTTATACTGTTTTTATATTGTAATTGTTCGTCTTCATAGATCGTAATTTTGGTAGATGTACTACCGGGGTTTATGGCTAAGATGCGATGCATATGAATCCTCCTTGATGTGGTATTTAAAACACGACTACATTATAACATGATAGCGTTTACACTACAACCATTCAAATAAGAAAATTAGAACACCTTATTAACGGCTTAAATTAGGGATAATTAAACAATTTAAACTGCTAAACTACTACCATTGTATCACAAATGGGTCATATATGACCTTTCGAAATAATATATATATATTATTATAATACTACGTAAGTATAATGAGGTGAGTATATGGTTTACATGGTTATCGGTATGATTGGTTTTGTCAGTTTTCTGTTATTTGACATTTCATCCATGAAAAAATGGAGTTTTGTGAAGTATGTGTTCATCGTGATTGGAATTTCTTTAATGGTGTGGAGTACCGTTCAAATGGCATACTTAGCACCATCGTTTTTGGTATCAAGTGGGGCGCGAATTGTCGCGTTTGGATTGTCCGTAGTGTTTTTTGGATTACTGATTTACTCCGTTTTCATTGAAGTTGGCATTAAAACATACAAGAAAGTAGCGCATCATGAACTCGTTACGGACGGAACGTATTCCCTGGTACGGCATCCGGGTGTAATCTGGTTATTCTTACTGTATTTCTTTCTCAGTATAGTCTTCATGAACACGGAACTTTTGATTACGGCGTTTGTGTGGACATTTGTCAACACTTTATACATCATGTTTCAAGAACGAATCGTCTTACGGAAGATTTTTCAAGAATATGATCGATACACATTAACAACACCGATGGTAATTCCCAACATTCAAAGCTTACGAAAATTTATGACATCTACGATTTGGAGGAAAGAATGAAAACACTGCGTGATTTACTTCGAGATCAAGACTACGAACGGATCTGGAAAGCTTATTTAGGATTTTTGGACTTATCGATCGATGAGTTTATGGAAATTCAAAATAGGCTTTTATTAGAGCAAATCGATCTGTTAAAAAAATCAACGCTAGGTAAGAAGTTGCTTGGACGTCGCAGCATAAAAACTGTCCAAGAATTTCGCAATTATGTCCCATTAACGACGTATGATGATTATGCGGACACATTGTTGAATAAGAGAAGTGAAGACCTTCCGAGTGAACCATTACATTGGGTTCAAACAACTTGGAAGGGTGGGTCGAATTCGATAAAATTAGCACCCTATTCACGAAGCATGGTAGAGGAAAATACAAAAATGTTTATGGCAACATTGATCTTGTCCACATCAAAAGGTCGAGGACATTTCACCTTGCGAAATTATGATAAATTTTTGTATGGTATGGCACCACGACCATATTTAACAGGTTATGCGCCATACATTTTAAAACATGAAGTCGATTTTGAGTATTTACCCGATACGAATCAAGCGGAAAAACTCGGTTTTAAGGAACGGAATGTCGTTGGCTTTAAGTTGGCGATTAAAAAGGGTGCAGATCTGTTTTATGGGGTCTCGAGTGTCTTGGTGAAAATGGGGGAATCGTTTGCTAACGGGACAAGTCATGAAGGTGGATTCATCATGCCTAGTAATCCGAAACAAGCGATCAAATTAATCCGAGCATGGTGGAAGAAAAACATCAAGAAGCAACCGTTATTACCAAAAGATTTATTTGAGTTTAAAGGGATTGTATGTGGTGGTACAGATTCCGATACATACAAGAGTCAAATTGAATATTTGTATGGGACAACCCCTCTTGAAATTTTCGGTGGTACCGAGAGTGCTGGGGTTGCAACGGAAACATGGAGTCGCAATGGGTTAACGTTCTTCCCAGATGTAAATTTTTTGGAGTTTATTCCTGAGGATGAGATGAAAAAAGAACAAGAACAAGTTGGATATCAGCCACGAACGGTCTTACTCAACGAAATACAAGAGGGACAGGTCTATGAGTTGGTTATTACCAAATTACGTGGTGGTGCGTTTGTTCGTTATCGCATCGGTGATGTGTTACGCTGCATTGGATTGGAGAATACAGAGGATCGTATTCGATTACCGCAAGTGAAATATCTTGATCGCGTCAATAATATTATCGATCTCGCTGGTTTTACCCGAATCACGAAGCAAATACTGGGGGATGCCATTAAATTATCCGAGCTTCCCGTGAAACACTGGACCGCTTGTAAGGAATATGGCGAAAACCAACCCTATATCAAACTATACATTGAGAACAATACAATAGATGTAAAAACTATGCAGGAAAAAATCAATGAAAAACTTATGCGACTAGATTCCGATTATCGCGATGTCCATGTGATGCTTGGATACGATCCCTTATTAATCGAACAAATTGAAACTGGAGCATTTGATCGTTATAAAGAACAACAAGGAACGACAATTTCACACATTAATCCAACTAAGGAAGAATTGTCCACACTACTTGGATAAGGAAGATCATATGAGGTGGGTCAGATGATTGTACTTACGCAATACAATATCATACCATTAATATCATTTGTGTTATATGGTATTATTTTGGTACTAATCTTAACATCGAATCGCACGCGCATGTCCCGTGCTTTTTCGCTATATATAATCGCAATGATGGTGTGGTCATTAGGATCCTTCCTCATGAAAACCAATGTCCCACCGAACAGTCTTTTTTGGAATAAACTCCTCCAAATTGGATTTGTCAGTGTGCCGGTATTGTTATTACGATTTAGTTACGTAATTTCCGAAGATACAGATAAACGATTTATTATTCGTCTTGGTTATATTTTAATCGTCTTTCAAATTGTCTTAGCTTATACCGATCAAATCATTTATTATGCGGAATACATCAACGATGAGTTTGTCTATAAAATTACGTGGGGAGCTTATTTTGTTGCTGTTATCGGGTTATTTTACTCTGGTTTAGGATTTGCAATCTTAGTTAAAAAAGTGTATTTGCGCGAGGTTGCTTTGCGCAAAGTTGGATTGGTCTTAATTGGGTTTGCCATGGTCGTTATAGGCGGGGCATTAAACATCAATGAGACAATTGGAAAGTATGGAATTGATATTCTATTCAATACCATTAATGCCTTATTGATTACGTATGCCATCTACCGTAACAAGTTCTTAGAAATTAACTTGATTGTCAAACGCGGATTATCACTGTCGGTTTATAACATCATTTTGTTTACAGTCTATGCTGTCATTGTGATTTTTGCATATGATATTATTACGATTAATTTCGGGGTTACTGACGTATCGACTGTCGTCTTGATTTTAGTCCCAATATTCTTACTAATGGAACCGATTCGGATTGGATTACTGCGATTGGTTGAACACATATTCTATCGAAAAACGGTGGATCGTCAAATCGTTTTAAAACAGTTTAGTGAACTGATCAATTCGTCACTAGAACTTGATACGATTACCGATTCATTAATCCATGCAATCAAAGAAGCATTGGATGCGAAAGAAGTCCACCTGTTACTACGAAACACAAATAAATACTACTTGCAATCGTCGACAAAAGTGATCCATAACAAAGCCAATATCATCTTCAAATTGAACCATCCCGTTATTAAGTGGTTTTTACGTGAATCGGGAATATTATTAAAAACACACCTAGATAATCATGTTTTGTTTAAAGGGATGTGGGATTCGGAAAAAGCATTGATAAAATGGTTGAACACTGAAATTATTGCCCCGATACGCTATTCGGATACCTTACTTGGGATGATTATCATCTCCAGTCGAATTGATGATACACCATATAGCGTGGAGGAAACCGAATTTTTAGAAACGATTCTTAACAATGCCGCTGCCATTATTGAAAACGCAAAAACAATGGAAATGATGCAATTACAATCCATCACCGATGAACTAACTAAATTTCACAATCATCGTCATTTTCAAGAAATAGCGAATCTATGGATACGAGAACGTAGATACACCAGTTTTGGTTTGGCAATCATCGATATCGACCAATTCAAAATATACAATGACTTATACGGACATGCAAGTGGTGATATTGCTTTAAAACGGATTGCTCAAATCATCAAGAGCGTGACCACAGAAAATGAGTTATTGGTTCGTTTTGGCGGGGAAGAATTTGTTGTTCTGTACCCCAATTTATCTCCTGAAGAAGTGTTTGTGCAAGCAGAGCGGATTCGCAGCACAGTGGAACATGAATTTTTACTCAGTGCCGATATTCGAGAGTTTCTAACCGTTACCGTAGGTATCAGCAATTACGATATTGATGGTGATACTCTTGAAGAATTAATTACCAAGGCTGATCATGCTGTACTACAAGGGAAACAATCCGGACGAAATAAGACGATTACCTACAATGCAACGGATGAACCTAGTGAACAAAACGCATCGGTTCAAGATAAGATTAAGGATGCATTTGTTAGTAGTATTTATGCGCTTGCGGCAACGATTGATGCGAAAGACCACTATACCTATGGACATTCCAATAATGTTGCGGTTTTATCAGAGGCATTGGCTCGCAAAGCGGGAGTCAATGAAGATAAAATCGATATTGTTCGCAATGCAGGATTACTCCATGACATTGGAAAAGTGGGAATTCCTGAAAGTGTCTTGTCGAAACCAGGGTTCTTAAATGATGAAGAATATGAAATCATGAAAGGTCATGTGGTTCAATCAATTAATATCATCAAGCACATCCCCAATCTGATTGATACGGTACCAGTAGTCATTAGTCATCACGAACGCTACGACGGAAAAGGTTATCCTCGAGGAATCAAAGGGGAGAATATTCCCCTCTTAGGACGAGTCATCTGTATTGCCGATGCTTTTGATGCAATGACAACTGATCGTCCTTATCGAAAAGGGTTATCATTAGAACAAGCTGTCTTTGAACTGAAGAAGAACGCTGGAACACAGTTTGATCCCGGATTAGTAGAATTGTTCATCGAGTTAGCAAACGATGGTGATTTAAACCGATTAGCACTTGAAAATAGACCATCCTTTAATGGATAGTCTATTTTTTTTCTTTCTATATATAATATTACTTAAATATTCCCGTTCGAATAATGTCCATGACTTCATCAACAATCGCATCGACATCATCATTATTATTCCCCAAATTAAGCAAAATTTTGAGACCGACAAAATTGGAGACCCCCATAAATATGTATGAGACAAGTTCCGTATTTACGTCGTGCATTTCACCGTCTTTAATCGACTGTTTGAGACCGCGTTCGTATCGTTTTGCAAATCCATCGTAGTAATCGATAAATAGTTGCTTGTCAATATAGAGTGATTCCCAAATGATGTTGTATGCATGAGGGTTTTGTAGTGCGTAGCGGATGAAGGTTTTTATACCAGCTTTCTCTTTTTCAAAACGACCTTCAACTGCAGAAACCTTGATGGCAATTTGTTGACGAATTTCGTGTTGAAATTCCATCAATATATACTTATACAAACTCAATTTATTCGGAAAGTACAAATAAAAAGTACCAGCAGCAATTCCAGCTTTCTGTGTGATATCTGTTATCGTTGTATTAAAATACCCTTGTTTGTAAAATAAATCAATCGTTGTATCAATGATCAGTTGAAATGTTGCTTTTCCGTTACGAGTTCTCGGAATTTTAATTTCTGGTTCCATTAGAAACCTCCTATAGTATCGAAATGGCGTTGACAGTGAAAACGCTTTATGTTATAATACTGAATGGGTCTTCATATTATGAATATATCTTCATAATACGAAACTACAGAACACAATAAGTATAACGAATAAAACATAAAAAAGCAAGAAACAAAAGGATTTAAACTAATTTTTAAAACGGAGGAGAATCATGAGTAAAGTATTTATTGTTTCAGCAAAACGGACACCAATAGGAAGCTTTTTGGGGTCATTGAGTACCGTTCATCCTGCACAATTTGGTAGTGATGTTGTGAAAGCGATTTTACAAGAGACGAAGGTTCCAGCTAATGATCTTGATGAGGTTATTGTGGGAAATATTCTTCCTGCTGGATTAGGACAAGGAATTGCTCGTCAAGTATCGATTCATGCGGGAATCCCAGCGGAAGTACCAGCTTACACGGTGAATATGGTGTGTGGTAGTGGTATGAAAACCATTATGAATGCGTATACCAGTATAAAAGCTGGATTCCATCATCTTGTTATTGCTGGTGGAACGGAGTCGATGAGTAAAGCACCTTATATTATCCCAGATAAAGCACGTTCAGGTTTGAAATTTGGACAGTTTACAGTGAAAGATCACATGATTGATGATGCTCTTATGGATGTGTTTAACAATTATCATATGGGGATTACTGCAGAAAATATTGTGGATCTTTACAAACTATCGCGAGAACAACAAGATCAATTTGCGATTGCATCACAAGAAAAAGCCATTGCGGCAGTAGATGCTGGAAAATTCAAAGACGAAATTGTCCCAGTTGAAGTGAAATTACGACGAGAAACGATATTGTTTGATACAGACGAATATCCAAATCGTCGCACCAACTTGGAAAAATTAGGTCATTTACGCCCAGCGTTTAAAAAAGACGGAAGTGTGACAGCTGGTAATGCATCAGGTATTAATGATGGCGCTAGTTTCATGTTGGTTGCAAGTGAAGAAGCGGTAGATAAATACAACTTAAAACCATTGGTAGAAATTGTCGGAATCGGTCAGGGTG